>CANIBP010000014.1 GCA_947466075.1 Verrucomicrobiaceae bacterium | reverse complement strand
TTCCGCCCGCGCCTCAGCCGTGCTGCGCACACGGCCGCGTGCGTCCCGTTTCAAAATCGTGAGTTGGTTGTCCATAACGTGGGACATCCCTGCTACCCCACGCACCCCGTTCCAAGCTCGATCCCACGGTCGTTACCATGACGTTTACACTCATGGCTCCGTCACCTTCAAGAGGTGGCGGAGCTTCGCCCTAGTTATTTTGCGCTTCACGGAATCGGTACTGATCGAACTCCAAATTTTAGGCCACGCCAACTTCGTGTTCTGTGTATTCCTACTTGTCGTTATAATGCAGCACTGAAGAGCTTATAGCGCGATAATGTTACGGCTTCATTCGTTTCCACCAATCCCGAAGCGTCGGCCATGCCTTAACAGGAATTGTGAAAGCAAATCGCTCACGCTTTTTTGTTTCAATTATAACATGCTCATCAGAGCCTGAGGTCCAAGGATTCCTAAGCGTAAAATCATGAAACTCATTGGCAGGGTCGAAAGTGATTTCAAATCCACTCTTGAGATTTACAAAGGAGAGTGTGGAGTCCTTCACAGTGAGCCGGTACTTATCACCAAAGAAAAAACCGCCCATCTTTACGGTGAACTCTCGGTTCGTAACGTCCAACAACTCCGGCGGAATACTTTTGTTTTCTCTGCTTGGAGTTGCTGAGGGTAACGGCGGTGGTACTGAGACGAGGCTTTCTGGTGGCTTATTATTCGCATTTTTATCGTTTTGCGACTTCGGCAGCGGCGGTGGTATTGATTTTGTAGCTGGCTTTGTTGAAAATGACTGTGTGGGAGCATCTGCACCACTTTTTTTGGCACTGTCACTTATCGTCGTTGCCTTCCAATCTGGAGGGGCTTCCGGCATTAGTATTTTGCGCTTCTCAGACATACTTGGACGTTATCGGGACCCAGCCGAGTGCTGCATGAAAATGCGGCCATCCTGCTCATTGCATAATATGTGAGAACCTGCTGCAGCTTTGTCGGCCAAGATCAATTCGGCAAGGGGCTTTGAGATCAAGCGTTCCACTGTGCGTTCGAGATGACGTGCTCCATATTCCTCGCTATACCCCTGAGCAATGAGCATGGCTTCTGCTGTAGGGGTGAGTTCGAGGACGATGTTTTTGTCCTTCAGGCGTCCGTTTAGGCGAGCGATAGTCAACGCGAGAACCTGCTTCACTTCATCGTGACCGAGCGGCTGAAAGGCCACGATGTCTGTTAAACGGTTGATGAATTCTGGGCGAAAAAGTTTTCTTGCCTCGGCAAGGATGGTTTGGCTGAGTTCCTTATCTGGAGCTGCCTCTTTGCCCTCTTTTTGGAATCCGATTGCAGCCTTTTTCCCGACGGCTCCAACGTTCGAAGTGAGAATGATGATCGTCTCACGAAAATCGCAGCGAACACCGTGGGAATCGGTGATGAATCCATTATCGAAAATTTGGAGGAAAATATCCAAAATCTTCGGGTGCGCCTTCTCCACTTCATCCAGTAAAACCACGCTGTAGGGCTGGCTTCTGACTTGCTCCGTGAGCTGTCCGCCTTGGTCATGGCCGATGAATCCGGGCGGTGCCCCAATCAGTTTTGATACGCTGTGCGCCTCCATAAGCTCAGACATATCGATCCGAATGAGCTGCTTCTCATTTCCAAACAAACATTCGGCCAGTGCCTTGGCGAGCTCAGTCTTTCCTGTGCCACTGGGGCCAGCAAACAAAAACACTCCGATGGGTCTTCCTCCTTGCTTGAGGCCAGACCGCGCCAGACGAATCGCCTCGCTCACCGCCTCAATGGCTCGACGTTGCCCCTTCACCCGCTTTTCGAGATCGGCTTCCAGCCGCAGCAGTCGTGCCGAATCGTCTTCGGTCAGTTCACCCACTGGCACCTTGCAACGGTGCGCCACAGCAGCAGCCACATCCTTCCGTGTGATTGAAAGTCCAGCTTTAAACAGCGCTCTAAAATCACCTGACAATGACCGTAGCCTGGCTTGGGCGCAGGCCTGATCCAAGACATCAATTGCCTTGTCTGGCAAACGATGCGCGGGAAGATAGCGCACGGTCAAATCCACCGCCGCATCCATTGCCCCATCTTCAATTTTAACACCGTGATGGGCTTCTATGTTGGATCTTAATCCTTGGAGGATGGCAATCGTTTCGGTGCGATCTGGCTCCAAGACTTCAATCACTTCAAACCGCCGCGCTAGAGCAGGATCAACTTCAATATGCTTGCGATATTCCTGCGTTGTTGTCGCTCCAATGACACACACTTCGCCACGGGCTAGGGCTGGCTTCAGCAAATTGGCAGCATCCATGGCCCCAGATCCCTGCCCAGCTCCAGCCATCAGGTGGATTTCGTCGATAAAGAGGATTAGATCAGGATCACGTTTCGCCTCAGCAATCAGGACTTGCAGGCGTGCCTCCATGTCACCCCTCAGATTGGTTCCGGCAACAAGGCTCCCCATCGAAATCTCGATGATGCGCTTTCTAGCAAACTCGGGAGGCACCTCCCCCTTGGCAATTCGTTGGGCCAGACCTTCGACGACCCCTGTCTTTCCCACTCCAGCTTCACCGATGAGAATGGCATTGTTTTTCCGGCTCCGTAGCAGCGTCTGAATCAGAGAGCGCATCTCCTCCTTTCTACCAATCACCGGCGATAGTTCTCCCTGCCGAGCTAGTGCAGTCAGGTCGCGCCCCAGTCTATCCACCAGATTGTTCGCAGGCTTTCGCTTGTTCAGTTGTTTGTCTGGCTGGTGATGTGCTTGTGGAGGCTTTGCTTCGCTGGGGCCTGCCTGTTCCACCGCAGCTCCTTGCAGTGCAGTCAGCACCGCTTCGGAGAAATCTCCCGCCGCAATACCCGCTTGATCCAAAACGCTCAGCAGCCAGGGACCGGAAACCATCACAATGCCAGCAAGCAGGTGCAGTGGCTCGATCATTTCACACGTCGTTTGTGCCGCCACCTGATCGGCTTCGGCAAAGACCTCCCGCGAAAGTCCACTCCGCCTGAGATGTGTGTCCACCTTCTCTGACTTGGAACCACGAGGGAGAGCCCTTCGCAATCGACGCCTGATTTGAGTTGTTTCCAAACCCGCCGTTGCAAGGCAGGAAGCTAATTTTAGGACTGAACAAACTTCCTGTTGGATAAGCTGATCGGAGAGCGTCGTGTTCTCGGCCAGGATGGCTGCCACATCCAATTCCACCAGTTTGAGAAGAGCCAGAAAATAGTGTTCAGGCTCCAACTCGGCACAGTGAAGGTTAGCCGCCTCAAGCTCAGCCAACCGCCAAGCAATCAGTAGGGAGTCGGAATGGCGTAGCGATTTGGAACTCATGGCAGTCGATCACTTTGGCTGAGCAGACAGAAGATTTAGATGAACTCCTACACAGATCAGCAGCGTTGCTATCAATAAGACCAGCGTGATTTTCCAGATCATTAGACGGCGTCGAAAAACCTGCCCTGTGTAAGCATCGAGAACTTTGAGACAATTCTCAAATTCAACTAGGCGTCCACCCAACTTCAAAGCTTCCTCCCAACGCCGCCTCGCAAGATCAAAACGCCCCTGTTGCACATAGATTCGAGCCAGGAGGTCCAGCCCGTCCGCTGATTGTGGCATCATGCCTCCGGGACACAATAGCGCCTCAGCTTCCAGCAGGCGTTTGCTTGAAGCCATCTCCATAGCACGTGCGATTCGCAGACGGTCCTCAAAACGCTCTACGATGCGGCTGACCGCGGTTTGGGGCTGGTCTGGCAAACTCGACATGGTCGAAATCAGAGAATGGTTGACCCAATTCCGCTTTGTGCTTTCTCGGCTTCATCTTTGGGAAGGAGATTCCAAAGTTTCCTCACAACATCGGTAAGTCCCTCCACATTGTTTTGCTGGAGATAGCTCCTACCACGCTCAAACAAACGTTCTGCTGCATCTGAGTCCCTAAATTTGTGCTTCTCACCTTCCATACGTTGAAACTGGCCCACCCAGTAAGCAGGGATTGAAAATAGAATTTGTGCATAAATGGAATGGCCCTCCTCAATTTTTTTCGCTAGCCGATCTGTCTGTTTCTTCGCGATGATTGATTCCACAGCATCAGACCAGTCCTCTGCTTTGTCTTTCTGGCCGCTATTTCCATGTCTTGAGGCCAGTTCTTGAAGCTCTCCCTGAAGCTCCTTGGCTTCCGCGATAAGCGTGGGCCATTTCAACTTTTCCTGTGCAGCATCGAGTTGAAGCTGCAGATCCAAAAGCCTCTTTTGCGCCTTCTCTGCGGCTGCAGGATCTCCTTTGGCTGCGCGCACGGCATCAACAAGTTCCCGATCAGATTCCAGTTTCTCTAACTCATCGAGGACGGCCGCATCTCCAGCTTGTTCGGCTTTTTGTTTAAGCTCTTCGAGCCTCGCCTTCTCTTCCCTCAGCGTTGCAGCAATCAACGTCGCATCAGCCTCCTGCTTTTCGATCTTCAGATCCTTTTTGAATTCTTCGTCCAAGAGCGGAAAATAGGCTTCCAGTTTAATTGTTCGGGATTCAGTGACTTTCAGTGTCACTTCGACCTCTGCCCCTGCCAGGAGGTCGCGACGCACCATTGACGAATCAATCTCTAGTGCTCCAACTTCCCGATTTCGCATCGCAAGTTCATTCTCACCTTCAAAAACTGGAATGCGAACTGGCTCGCCTGGTTGTCCTGTTTTCAAGGCAATCGTGGTCCTGTATGCTTTTCCTCCTCGTTTTTTCTGCGGAAGACCAGAACCAGCCTTGAAAAACCACTCAACGGTTCCATCCGCAAGACCTAAGCCGATGGATTTGAGTAATGGCTGCTCTTCGATCACGGCTCCAATCGTGTAAACTACATGGTCAGGCACGGCTTTTTGTATCGTGCCGTGGCGGTCTGCAATTTCGATGTGAAACGTGTTTCGCGAACCCTTCTCAGCCAGCAAATTTGCCATAAAAGCACCCTCTGCGTTCAGCGGAATTTGTCCACTGCGCCACTTGGTATCGCGATTAACAAACTCAAGCGTGAATCCAACTATAGGTTCTCCAGTTGGATTCATCACTTTGCCGGCGATCAAGGGATCAATTTCGTGCCCCACCGGCTTGTAACTATCTGAAATATTGACCTGAAATTCTCCTGCCGCCGCTTTCTTCTGTAGTTTTGAGTCCACTTTTTGAGTGCCTGCGAAAACAGCAGCTCCGCGAGCAACTACAGTCAACGGATCTTGGCTAAAGTCGATGGGGATGCCCAAGCCTGCGTTGAGCATTTCTCGGAAGTAGGGGGCCTTGGTTGGCCCCCCTACCACAATCACTTTTTGCACGGCCTGCGTGCTAAGATTTTTTTCCTTGAGCACTCGACAACAAATTTCTACTGACCGCATAATGATTGGTTCAGCAACAGCAATAATATCGTTACGGCTCAGCACAATCTCATCGCATTCGATGGTGTTTCCCGTGGCATCTTCAAAGGCGATCCCTCCACTCAAAGTTGTCTTGTCCTTGATGGAAAGCTCGATGCGCGCCGTCTCAACCGCGTGCTTGAGGCGCTTCATCTCTGTCCCCCAACGCTCTGATCCACGAGCAAAGCCCGGCAGGTTGAAGTTTTTTGTGAGCTGCGGGATAACAAGTTTTTCCACCACGGACCAATCAATATCGGAGCCACCAAGAAAATTGTCGCCACCATGATGCACCACATTGATCATCCCTTCATTCGCCTTGATCAAGGCGGCGTCAAAAGTCCCTCCACCAAAATCATAAACCAGCCAATACGCCTTCTCAGAATCGATCTGGAAGCCGTAAGCCAGAGCTGCGGCTACTGGCTCGGTGAGAAGCGGACTTGCAGTGAAACCAGCCAACTCAGCAGCACGTCGAGTGGCATCACATTGGTGCAGTTCGAACGCCGCAGGCACCGTGATCACCGCTGACTGAATCACCTCTCCGGTCTTAGCCTCACCAGAGGCACGCATCGCTTTCAATACTTCAGCAGACAATTCTTCTGGTTTTCTGCGCTGCCCGCTTGAAGCAAAATCATAAAGGTGAGGCGTCCCCATCTGTCGTTTAAACTCGACATAAGCATCTCCATGATTGCGCTCGCTGGCCAACGCATTTTTCGCCCTCGTTCCAACAAATGCCAGCCCCTGTTTGTTGATAAAAACCGCTGAAGGGGTTACATCTTGGTCGTCCGAATTCTTGATGATCTGAGGTTCAATTCCGTTCAGAACAGCGATGGCGCTATTCGTAGTTCCAAGATCAATTCCAAAGTCAATGGTGCTTCTGCTCATGCTGTTATGATTGTTATTTCTTGGATGTTGGTACGGCAATGTCGATCTCGCCCCGTTGAACCATCGTCTGGTTCCACATGATGGTGGGTCTAATCGTGCGAATGATCCGTTCTTTGCTAATGGCTTCTTGAGGTTCTTCAGTCACCACCTGATCGGGCAAACCCGAATCAAAGGCTTCACCTGTTCGATCAATCACCTTGAGACCAAGTCCTTGAATGCATTCACGTATTGCGTCCAAGGCGTTGGAAAGTTTACGTATGTCTTGGGGTGTAAGGTTTGCTTTCGGCTCTGATGTTTCAGCATCAATCAAGGCGCTACCCATACGCCAACTTTGGTTAGCGACAGCTATCAAAGCTTTCACAAGGCCCTGTTCATTGAGATCGCTGCTTGGATCTTTTCGATTGGAATTCGTGGCTGCAACCGCCGCCTGAATCAGATCATTCGCAAATTGACGGGGATCAGGCATTTGAACCTGCGGTATTGAGAGCGAATCAGGGACGTTCATAGTGGAATGGTAGTTTGAGTTTATTTGGTGCCACCAGCTTGGATAAGATTTATAATTTCAACTAACTTTTCAATGATTACGGCATTCCAAACGTCTCTGCGACTCAGTGCAAAATGAATTTTCTCAGGGTGTTCAGCAGATACATGGACATGCCCTTGGTAATCATTGAAGCCAAAGTTCCGATAAGGAATTAGAAGTTCTTTTTTCCACCACAACGAACCCGTTTCGCAACTCACACCGGTCTTTGTAAGCAACAGGGGTCCAACTTGAACCGTTCGCTTTCCTGACGTGATATATTCTGCAAGCATCGTTACGTAATTCGGGAGAATTTGATGATACAGAGATTCGAGTATTGAAGTGAAGTCTGCTTGGGCCTGCGCGTCACTCCGAAAAAACCGCTTACATTCTACCGAAATCGAATCATCTCGCCCGCGAACGCCAATTAAATATGATGTGCTTGCAATCCCATTTACGACCTGGGTAAAAATTCCGAACCGAAGCCCGGTAATGTTTGCGGCGGCAATTTGAGTTCCGTTGTAGCGCACAAAACTCTGAGTCACCTCAAACTCATCGGATCTAATTTTGATCGTTCTATCCCACTGCTTTTGCTCGTTAAAAATCTTCTCTAGCGTGCTCCGATCATCCATCATACGCTTTTTGAGATCGGGATCGGTTGCTAATTTTAATGCCAAATTGATGGCTGCCGCCGCCGTTGCTGAATCGCTTCCATCGTTATGAGCCGCGATTGATATTTCGCGCAAAGTGATGGCAACAGTATTGACAAGATTGTTGTAAGTCTCGGAGCTTGGCCCCAGGGTTGACGCCCATGACGGCAGTTGCGTCATGATTGTTCGCTGAACTTGCTGTAGTTTTTGTGCCGGACCGAGAGAGCTTTCTTTGATTGTGCGAAGAGAGTTGAAGATTGGCTCAAGTTGCTCACCAGCAAGGTTGTTCTCGCCAATCGCGATATTTCTCATCAAGCGCTCTCGAATGTGCATGCCGGAGGCGAACTGGAGGGCCTGTTTCAACAATTCCACAAAGGTTTGATTGTCTCCTGTAGCCTTTTGATGTGCGACCAGCAAATTTGCCACAGTCTCCGCAACACTGTCGAAAAGATCATTTCGTTGGTGTGCTTCATCGCCATGAAAGAGATCATAAATACCCATCAGAGGTGTTGACGCGATCATGAGATCAGAGGCGAGTTGCGTGCCTTGATCGGGTTTTCTTTCAGACTGCGTTTGAGCTGACTTTAGTTGTTGATCAACTCGTTTTCGTATGGGTGTCAACACCAGTTCTGCTGTGCTTTCCACGTCATCTTGTCCCTGGTTGGTCTGCCGCATGAAGTCCACATGGAATTTTGCCCAATCCATTCGGCCCTGCTCCGCAAACTTTAGAGCAGCCTCAGCATTGACCCGATCCAATGCTTGTGGGAGCAGCCGACGCATTCTGCGCACAAATCCCGTGGTCAGCGCCTCATCTTCGAGAGAGCGTACTCGATCTTTGAGCACTTCCCAGAGTTCATCCGAATCGACCAACGCCTCCCAGCGCTCGAAGGAATCACGCCAGTAGCTCATGATTGTCTCATCGCGTCCAGCGTCAAGTTCATATGCCACATGGTGATTGGTCCAATCGACCGCAAACATGTGAAACATGATGGCTAGATTATGCTGAGCTGCGAAAGACCCCTCACTTTCTCGTTCCCCCCAAACCTCGATGGCCTTCTGTGCGTCTCCGGCGAGTAAAGCTTGAATGGAGATGTCTTCCTTGCTGGAGCCAAACTTTTCGGGCCAATACCAAAAGAATTCATCCACCAGTCGATGCTCAGGTTCCTTCATCCGCGCCAAGGCATCACGTATCTGCTCAGTGGTCGGTGGTGGGGCCAAAGGGAAAGCGGCTTTGGCACCGGCCGCAGTTCCTTCCATGCCCTCCTCCATCATCATCTGTAATCTTTGAGCCTGCTTAGCAACCTCTTTGGGGGTGGCATCGACTGGCAACCCGGTGATTCGGAAAATGTTCTTCTGGTACAGTTCGAGTGTGCAAGCCTCCAAAAGGGGTGCGCATTCATTTGTTCCTGTGGGCTGACTCATAAAATTGGACTTACATGGAAATGCCGCACCGCCAGAGACGCACTTGCGGGGCGTATTTTTGACGAAGATCAGGCCACTTGTTGAAGGCTTCCTCCATCACATCTGCCGCAGCTGAGAGACGCCCCTGCTTTTTGAGTTCAATGGACTGAAGGGCCATCTGCTCTGCCATCACCTGATTGGGTGATGAGTGAGCGGTGCCCAATGCGGCTTTGGACACATCGGCTGCAAGTTGTTTGGAAGAAGCGGTGCCATGCCCCGGCCTCCAGCGCTCCAACGCATCAAGCATTTCCATGGCATTTTGAAATCTGTCCGCCGGCCTGAAGCTCAATGATCGCGTGATGATGGCATCCAAAGCGGCATTCACATCGGCATTCAATTCCGAAGCTGGGCGAATCTCTTCTTTGAACAGGTCTTTGCTGCCCCATCCCAGATCTGTAGGGTACTTGTAGGGCAACTGGTCGGTGAGCAGCAGGTAGAGCGTGGTGCCGATGGCCCAGACATCGGCAGCACAAGAGTCACCTTTGCTTTCTGTAAACGCCTCTGGCGGTTTAAAACTGATCGTGCCAGCGGCAGTCGCAAGCAGAGTTAGTGGATTGACCCGCTTCGCCAAGCCAAAGTCGCTGACACGCGCTCGCAATCCATCCGTCTCGTAACCGACCAGTATGTTCTGTGGCTTGATGTCGCGATGCACAATGGGCGGTTGTTCACGGTGAGCCACCGAAAGCCCACGACAAACCTGCTTGATTATATCGACCGTTGTTGCCAACGGGACAAATTCCGTACCATGCGATTGCCAGAATTTATCCAGGCTACCGCCCGGAACGTTTTCCATGGTGAAGTAGCCATAAAGTCCCTTGGGAGTTTCAACGGTATTGGCATCGAACACACGAACGATATTTGGATGGCCGATCTTCGACAGCATGATCGCCTCCCCGAGCATGTCCTCAATGTCGGGCAAGGTCATACCAGCGCCCTTGAACACTTTCATCGCCTGTCTTCCCAGAAAGCGGTGCCGCACGCGGAAAACCTCCGCAAAGGCACCTTCGCCCAGAAATCTTTCGACCTCGTAGGTATCGCGAATGTTTTGGCCTTCGGAGAGAATTGCCATGAGCTGTTAGTAGATGGGTGTGCCGACCCTCGCCAACTCGGTGTTAAAGGCATCCACTCCCCGATTATAGGCATCCGTTGCATCCTGAAGGCGATTGCTCATTTCGTTGACCCGATTCACTTTTTGATTAAACGAATCAATCGAATATTGGCTGGTGCGGTCCAGGTAGCGACGTGAGCGATCAATGTCAGCGCCAAGAGCACTGAGTTCAGTCTCAGCTTGGTCCAAAGCTGTTTTTTCCGATTCCAGCGCCGTTTTCTTTGAGAGCAGCCCGTAGTAGGCCGAGTTTGGAACGCGGAACATGCGCCCGGAGGCGTCACGATAAATTTGAGTCGATTCTTCTGATGCGGTTCCCGGTGTCGCGACTGAAGGTGACCTCGGGTATGAAGTTGTAGGAAACCCAGAGGATAGTGGTGAAGGAGGTGGGGTGTATGTCAGTGGAGCGGGGGGCGTGTAGATTGGAGCAGGAGGAGTGTAAACAGGCTGTGAAATCACCGGTTTGGTTTGTGGTGGCACCGTCTGTTGAGGCTGATTCTGGCTCCACGAATTATCAGCTGAGGGAGCAGCCGCAGTTTGTTTTGGTGGAGATGTTCTTTTTGAGGAGACCTCTTCAAAAACCCAGAAGAGAAACAGACCAGCGGTTATGCAAATGACCCATGCAAGTTTTGCCTCAATGCTCAGCGGCTTTGAGTCGGTTATGCCAGTCTGTGGTGTGGATTGATGTCTGGATTCTGGAATGCGTGTTGCTGGCGCAAGCACAGCACTGCTCGTTTCTTTTTGGACTGCACGGGCGGCTCCTTGACTGAGTGGGGGCAATCCTGACTTGGATCGAATCACCTGAGGAAACGCAACTTGCGAATTGGTTCCAACCTTCTGAATCATGACGGTGGGCGCGTAAACACCCGACATCACCATCGCTTCAACGAAATCGAGGTCGAACGGCCCTTGAACCTGCCCCGCGTGATGGACAAGATATAGGTTTTGTGAGCTGTCTTGCTGCGGATTCACAGTTTCGATTGTTGAGGGGGGAGCGGTTTAATTCTTTATACAAACCAGCCGTAAAAACGTCAACCGCTCTGGCGTGCATTGTTTTTTTCGCCCGAATCCAAGTGCCCATCGGAGGCAAGTCCGCGATACCCCATCCTTGCAAGCCCCTCACGCAGCTTGGCAATGCCTGATTTCACAGCTTTGTGAGCTGCCTGCTTGGTTACCCCCAAATTTTCGCCAATCTCTGCATAGCTGCTTCCATTTCTAAGCGCGTCCACCAGCAAACGCTCGCGAGGAGAAAGCAGATTCAAAACAGCACCCAAAGCCGCCAAAGTTTCCTGTCTGCGAACCTCTTTGAGCACATCCTGTTTGGGATCACTCGGTTGGAGTTGGTCAGAACTGCCATTGGTTCCTCTGGCCATTCTGAGCTTGCTCCAATCGACCGGGTCTTCCAGGGACTTGGGGAATATGCGTGCATATCGCAGTTGCTTGGCATACAAGGAATTGAGCGCGTTCCTCATCACCCGAGACGCAAAATTTATGAACTCACCTTTTTCTGAATCGTAAGCATCGGCAGCCCGCATCAATGCCATGTGGGCCTCAGACCTTGCGTCATCCACGCTGCTGCCAGGAATATTCGCATATTCCAGCGCGATCAATTCGGCAAGAGGCAAATTGTCTTCGATCAAACTGTGGGAGTCCATTCTGCCAGCATGTCGAGAAAAACGGAAATGGGCACATTATTTTCGCTCCGGCTTGGATACCACTAGGCAGCCGTTATCGAATATCCTTCGTGTTTTGTTTGAGGGGCACCCAGATTGGTTTGAGATCTGGGTCTTTGAGCATTTCACGCAGCGCGTTTTTGTTCAGCCGCGCTGCCGCTGTCGCATGCTCCAACCCTGCGGGGAGTTTCCCCAAGCCAACCTCAATGCACGCCATATTGTGGTGAAACTGTGGATAATCCCACACGGCTTCGGGTGCATTCAAAAGGACTCCCCTTGCCTCGTCATAACGGCCTAAGCTGAAAAGCATCAACGCTTCAGTATAGTAGCCCGTCAAATTTTGCGGCTGCACCTTGCGATGCAGTCTGGCGATGACCAAGGCGTCGTCGAACCTCTTTTTGCTGTCCAAGCCAACAATAAACTCTTGCAGAAGATCACCAATTCGTTGAGCCGTGGCTTCGTCGAATTCTGGATTGTCATGCCCAACGACAGCAACACCGATCTCTTTTGCTTGTGGCAATGAGACTGGCTTTTGTGCAACCGAATCCTTGGTGTCATCAATAATTTGGACTCGTTGGGGTAGCTGCGGAACTCGTCCTGTGACTGGTGGCGCTGTTGGGAGTTCCAATTTGTGCTTCTGCATTTTTAGAGAACAGGCTGCTTTGATAAACGATCAAGCATTTTTTTGAGACCCCCTTGGTGTCGTCACACACCGAGAACCTCATGATGATGGTGATGTGCTGCCTTGATTCACTGGATGCGCTCAAGGTCCAGGAAAGCCACAAGTCCAGGTGCAGATCAATCCCTTGGAGGTGGTGCAGTTCATCAGCTGTGGTTTTGTGCCGATGAACGAGATGTGTGAACGTGCCGGAATGAGCGAGCGCCAGATCTTCGAACGAACCAAGGCGGTGTTCGGGTATTTCAACCTGCCTTTCGATGTTGCGGAGGCGGAACCTTTATAGGTCCGGGTCTTCAGCGGTCCAATTCCTGCATGCGATCAATGTGAGCGTCTCAGCTTGCAGATCGGCGCTCCAGGTTTCTACAACCTTCTTTTCCACATAGCCGTTTTTGAATGCTCCTGGATGACGCGTAATGCAAAAGCGGCAACCACAGGGTGTTTTCTCGAATGCGTAACCTCGGTCGCGAATTCTTGCCCTGCTCAGGTAGCTGCCCCCTTTCATGGGCCAATCCTCCTCATGGGATACCCTGCCCAACAGATACTTGAATCGCTGAGGCGGGTCAGTTCCCTGATGCCATGCCTCGAACTGGTTCATGAGGTCACACTTAATCTTTTGTCGATAATGGTCGGGGCAGAGTGGTATGCCGTCATACAACTGGAACGCGACATCGCCACTCGTCGCTTCGCAACCAGGACTAGAACAGGATTTTGAGATGGTCATCATCTGGAACTAACGAGAAGCGACAATACGGCAAAATCACCTCCCGGTTTTGGAATAAAGGCAAAGCTGAACTGTGACTACTACTCACAGTTCGCCTAGTATCACCCCCGGTTTTGGAATCAGGGCATATCGATGTGATACTCACATCCTATGGCTTTTCGTCCCATGCAAAGCTTCGCCTACCTCTACGGGCCAGAACACCCAACAGATAGACCTGCTACAGCAAGGGAGGGGTGAAGGTGAGAAAGTTTACGCCCAAATAGAGTCACGCCAGCAGTTCCGCCATGCGGTCAGGATGCGGACGGCGGAAGTGGCTTTATGTATCGAGGATGAGGCAAGCGATACCAGAGGAGGCGACAAAGGTGTCGATTTGCATCACGCCAAGAGGTTCGCGGCTTCCCGGTCGTCCTCCTGTTCGATCACTTCGGAATAAGTCTTCAATATAAGCACGCCACCATCCTTGTGTCCCTGCCATCGGCTGATGCGCTTCACGGCAATGCCTTTCTTGAGGGCGTCGATGATGAACATCCGGCGGAATGAGCGGGCGGAAAACGCGGGCAGCTTGAGATTCCTGCATGCCGTGGCCAGCGCTTTTTTGGGATCGCTGATCTTGAAGACTTTCTCAGAAGCAGACGCATCGGGATTCTCCGCCCTGAGCCTTTCGAGCAACGGTCGTAATTTGGCGAATAGGGGAATCTGGAATGAGGTCTGTGTTTTGACTCGGAAGAGCTTGATGGTTTCGTCCTTGAAGTTGATGTGCTCCCACTTGAGGCCGGATGTCTCCGCCTGCCCAACACCAGCCCGGCCCATGAACTCCAGGACATCCGCAGAATCATCCGCATGGTCCGTGAAGGGTTGCGCCCGCACCTCTGTCAGTATGGCCTCGAACTCCTGAGGGGTGGGCGCATTGCGGATCACCTGCGGGCGTCGCATGGCCTTGACCAGGCGCTTGTCCATCGGTGACCTCTGGATTTTGCGGTTGGCGGTCGCGAAGTCAAAGAAGGCCAGCAACCACTGCCGGGCATGATTGTAGGCCGCCACCTTGCCATTCCACTGGCTCAGCCATTTGGAGCACTGGCTATGATCCACCTTGGCGAGAACCTGATGGGAACCACCGGGCCAGTTCGCGCACACATGGTCCGTGAGCTGGCGGTAGCGTTTCAGGGTTTTCGGGGCTCCGGTCCTTCCTGCCAGGAACTCCTTCATGTGGACATCGAGGTAGGTTTTGTGCGCATCAGAAGCGGCGTGCTCCTGTTCGCCCAGGAAGTCCCGCAGCTTCCGTTTGGCGACTTCGATGACGTTTGTTTCAAGGCTCCGGCGGATCAACTTGCCAGAGCGCCTCACTACGGCATAATAAACGCCGCTGCTGCGGTAGCGATACAAACATGGTGCCACCCGAATCCACTGTCCTTTTTGGTCTCTTTTCTCCTCTGCTGTCATGCCGTGGAGACTACGAGTATACAAAATCAGTATCAACGGAGATTTGTGGCATCCTGAAAAGCGTCGCAAACGCCTCAGTATCAACGATAAAGCACGGATAGCTCAGTGGTAGAGCGGCTCGTTTACACCGAGTTGGTCGGGGGTTCGAATCCCTCTCCGCGCACCATTTTGCGAGATCACTTCGAGGTTACTCTCATCCACTTCGTTGCCTCCATCCCGCTGGCCAGTTCCTTCACTCGAATCTCCCAAGTCCCAGGGTCTTCATTCGGAGCCAGATTCAACTGTAGATCGACAATGCCGTTCTCCGCAGCGTAGAAGCCGCTGCCCTCGGTGGTTTTGCCGTTCGCATCGCTGATGTCCACGCGCACTGGAATCACGGCTTTCGTCGGCGCATCCTGAGTGGTCGAAATACTGACAGAAATCTTCGCCGCATTGCCCACCGTCGCCGATTCAGGCACCTCCAGTTTGATGCTCATCAGTGGTTTCGGCAGCACCATGAAGATGCGACCATCACACGGCCCTAGATTCACCGGCCAGTTCACTACGCCACCCTCACTTCGCTTCGGCACGATGAACTGTGTGCCGGTCAGCTCATAAACATTCGCCGAATCCGCCTGCAAACTCAGGGCGCCACTTGATGGAAGGCCGTTCTCCATCACCAAGCCGTGCTGGCCCACATAGCCGCCGTATTCACGTTTGTCGTTCACGACGAAGACATAGGTCGCATCACCAAACTTCCGCGTACGCACAATGATCTCGGGATTGTCGCACATCACCTTCTGCGGCAGCGCAAAGCCGCCAACGGTCTTTGCCAGTTCCAACACCTGCGCCTTGTCCTCGTTGGCTCTTTTCACGCGTTTGAAACTCGGCAGCGTGAAATCCGCCTTCAACGCCGGACACAGAAACTCATCCGCCACGATCTTGCCGCCCTTCTTCTGCCAGTCCTGAATGCGTGTGACCACGGACTTCGTCAACACATCGCAATAGGGCATCACCAGCACCTTGCGACCGCTCAGGCCGCTTTTGAGCAGCGTCTCCTCATACATAATGTCCGTCTGCACATGCGCATGCTGGAGCGCGAGCCAAACATCCGCCGCCCAGTCGGTGTTGGAGCCGTAACCACCGCGATGTGCGAACATCTGTGATGTAAAGCTCTCCAGGAACGCCACCTCGCTGCGTTCATCAGGAATCGCCATCAGCGTTGGCCCCAACGGCTCGATCACGTCATGTACAAGTTGCTTGAGCACATGCACCGTGCTCGGATTCGTGTAGCGATAAGCGCCCGTGCTGTCCGTCGGCACCAGCGACTGCCAGCCGTGATACATGATGCCTTGAATGGGCCGCGCGACCTTCGTCCACAGCGCTTCCTTCAAATGCATCGGTGCAATCGTGATGTACGCCGCCTCCGGGTCATGGTCCTGCCACGCCACCACATCGCCGGGCGCTTTGCTGCCAATTGGCGCTGTTTGTGAGCGATACCAAATGAGCTGCGTCATCTTCATCACGCGCTGGTTCTTACCCGTGGCCGCGCTCATCGCAAAAAGCTGGTCCGCGCACATCCCGATCTTCTGCGGATCAGGATAGGTGTAGGTCCAGTGCGAGATCACATCCACACCACCGCCCGCGCCGCTGATACTTGGCTGACGCACTGCAGGATCAAAAAACGTCCATATCTTGCTGCCACTCTTTACGCCACGGCTCAACGACGTATGCAGCGCATTCCAGCCATCACCTACCGTCCAGAACCAGCGGTAGTATTTCAAAATGGGATGATCATCGGCAATCACGCGATCCGCTGGAAAATCCTTCAGCTTCGTCCAGTCCACGCCCCACTTGGCCACCGCCTCCGCAGGAATCTCCGCATTCGCGAACTTCCGGTAACCCTCCACATCCACCGCATTGAAACTTACCTGATTGTTATCACGCACTTCCGAGTCGATCAGCGCCGAGGTGAACACCGGATGATCGCCATACGCTTTCGCCATGCTCATGCCCACGCTTTGGAAAAACGGTGCGAACTCCGGCATGGCGGCGTCGATGTCCTGCCGCGCATACGGCTTCCCGGCACGATCCACGCGCAGATTTTTCGGATCACTCTCCAGCACACTTGCCGGCGACAAACTCGCCACCACTTCCAGTCCCTTCGCCAAGGCTTCATCGAGGTGACGACGGTTACGCTCGATCACTTCCGGCTTGCCCGGCGGCACCACCTTCTTCTGCGTCCATATCTCGCCCGCATCCGCTCCCAGACCGATGAAGTGCGTGAAGCCGATGTCCTTCAATCGATCCATCTCCTCCGCATTCGCGCCCCACATCACCACCGGCATGCGCGGCGCCAGTCTCGGCACGATTTCAAACTCCGTTGTCTGCTCCGTCGCATAGTCGCCAACCGAAAACTTTGCGCGCATCACATAGCGCTCCGGTTTCAGCGCCGTGTTCACCGTGTACTTCGCCGTGAAACTCTTCCCCGCCGCCAGATCCGGCACGATGAAATTCTCGTCCTTGCCGCCGAAGTTCAGCGTCAGCTTCGCCGCCTGCATCGTTTCGCGCCGCAGATTCGTGCAGATCACATCCACCGTTTTCGCCAGCTCCATGCGCCGCCACACACTGCGGCTGCTCACGATCTGCATCGTCACCTGCTCAAAACTGCGCACGCCTTCGCAGATGCGCACCTCATCGATCAGCCCTGGAAACCCGCCGTAGTTGCTGCCCAGTCGATCCCCGATGCTCAACGGCTTCGTCCCCGACACGACCGGCCCATAGCCGTTCAACTTCATCCCGCCCGCCGCCACACCGTTTACATAAAACTTCCCCTCGCCCGCGCCATCATACGTGAAAGCCACATGCTGCCATGCATCCGTCACCAGTTTGAGCGCCGCCGACGTGATTGTCTTCGACTCCGCGCCGAAGCCCAGCACCACCCACATGCGTCGCAGCCCGCCTTTGTCCGCATCGCCGATCTGCCACTGGTAGTCCATGTGATCGACATACTTCTTGTCGAGCAGAAAACAGCGCAGATTCGGTTCAAACTCCGCCTTCGGCCTGATCCACATCTCCAGCGTGAACGCGCTCTTCGGAGACAGCTTTGGATTCGCGGCAACCAGCGCCGCATGCCGCTTGTCCTGCACCGGAAACCCCGGAAACGACTCCAACGCGCCGCCAAACTTACCCTTGGGGTTCAAAACCGCCCCATGTAGCGTCACATCCTTCGCCTCCTCATCAAACTTCCAATACCCCAGCACATGTGCGTCTATGGCATCCTCTTTGGTGTAACCGCTCTCCCAGGTTTCTTGCAGCGCGGCATGAGTGACCCACGGAAAACACAGAACACACAAAAGAATGAAGCAGGACGGTTGGAACATGGCTCACTGATACGAAGCTGAAGACGGTCTTTGCTCGGTCATCTCGAAGCAATCCACCGTCTGTTCCGACATGTCTTACGCGGCAGGCTGGATTACCAGCACATCGAGGCCGGGAAACTGGCTGAACGCCTTATCCGTCGTCACCAGTTGTGCGCCTGAGGTCATGGCAAACGCGGCGAGGTAGGCGTCCATCCAGAGTTTAGGTGAGGTGGTGCGCCGTGCGGCGAACTTTTTCCAGATCGTTCCCACACCCGGCGGCTCCGGTTGAAACACGATGCGGTCATCCGCGATGAAAGCCTCGTAAACCGCCCAGGCATCCTTGTTGCTCAAAGGCGGAATGCCATACAGCGACATGACGCCCGCCGTGGTCAGCAGCCGCAGCAACGACTGCTGGGTGGAGCGGCAGAACAAGATGCTGTCGGCTTTGTCCTCGCCATCGAGCCAGGCGCTGGCAGCGGCGTGATGCGTGTGCTTGGAAAGCGCCAGCGCCAGCCAAAGATTCGTGTCAGGCAGCGTCATGATGCCACTCGGTCTCTTGTTTGAGCAGCGCGGCGGCCACCTGGTCCGGGGTCAGGACGGCGGCACGGCGGCATTGGACGAGCGGCAGCTTCACCCGGCTAGGCCTGGCGCCGTTTTTCGCCGGACGGTCTCGCAGTCCTTTGCGCAGCAGTTCGGCGATGGTGTCCTTGAGCTTGCCGCCTTCATGCACGGTGCGCAGCTTGATCTCACGCACGAGATCGCCAGGCAGGTCGAGGGTCATTTTCATGGAGCCAGTTTGCTGGTTTCCCAGCTTTCTGTCAATTCAGACCTTCACCGCCCACCTCAACTTCGCTGGAGCCGCACGCGGATTGTCACGCATCTCCTGCGATGACGGGCGGATCACCTCATCGTTGGCTTCGCTGAAGACGCCACCGCGCAAGGCATCGCGGAAGAGATGCTTCACGCGACGATCTTCACCGGAGTGGAAGGTTAAAATAGCCACACGGCCACCAGGGCGCAGGCAGTTCGTCAATTGATGCAAGAAAGTATCGAGCGCGGTGAATTCTTCGTTCACGGCGATGCGCAGGGCCTGAAACACGCGACGCACGGTGGTTTCGCGTTCTTCCTCATCCATGCGATGGGGCAAAGCACGGCGCACTGCCTCGGCCAGCGAGCGTGTGGTGGCGTGATCGATTCCTGCGAGTGCATCGGCGAGCATCGCGGCGTGACGTTCGTCGGCGTTTTCTTCGAGAATCACCTTCAACTTCGCAGCGGAGAGCTTTTGCAGTAGATCACGGGCTGCCATGCCGCGCTGCGGGTTCATGCGCATGTCGAGCGGGCCGTTGTGTTTGAAGCTGAAACCACGGGCGGGATTGTCGAACTGCATCGAGGAGCAACCGAGATCGGCCAGCAGCACGTCCACACCATTGCTCCAGTCGAGTTCGGCGAGCGCACGCGGCAAGCCGGCGAAATTCATGCGTTTCACAACGAGCGAGTAGCTCTCACAGCCGCTGGCACGCAGCCGTGCCTCGGTGCGGACGATCTCGATGGGGTCTTGATCGAGCGCGAGCAACGTTCCGCCGGGCTGCACGGCTTCCAGCAGCGCGCTGGCGTGTCCGCCGTAACCGAGCGTGCAGTCCACGGCACGTTCGCCGGGCTGCGGGGCGAGGATTTGCATGATCTCCTTCAAAAGGATCGGCACATGTTGACCGGCGGGTGTTTTGCCGGACGCACGCACCTTCGCGATGGTCTCGGCATGAAGTTCCGGGTTCAGTTCCTTGTACTTGTCCTCAAAACGCACTGGATTCTTGCCCGAGTAACGCGGACGGCGGCGATGTGGTGTTGGAACCTCAGCGTCGCTCACAACTCGTTGTATTTGGCGTTGGAACCGCGTGCCTTCGCCACGGGATAACGCGTTTCATTGCGCTCCACCTTGTCGAGCATCGCCTGGCCGAGATCGACGCCAAGGTTTTGGGCCAGTTCAAAGAGCAGAATGCCCACATCGGCCATCTCGTCCTTCAGTTCGGGCATTTTGTCCTTCACCCGCTGCTCGACCTGGCCCGGCTGCTGCCAGACGAAGTGCTGCAACAGCTCCCCCGCCTCCGCAGTGATGGCGATGGCGAGTTCCTTGGGACTGTGAAACTGCATCCAGTCCCGGGCGTCGCGAAACGCGCAGATGCGCGCGGTGATTTGTTCGATGCTCATGGGTGCATGATGCGGTGCGCACCCGCAGGAGCAACCGCGAAGGCAACAAGATGCGCACAGTGTGTCCCAAGGGAAGGATTGACGCGCACGAGCGTATCAAGGATGCTCAACCATGAATATGAAACATATCACCGCCCTCGCCGCCTGCCTTTCCCTCACCACCGTTCTCCAGGCCGCCGATGAGCCGCCGGTGAATTTCGTGAAGCAAATCAAACCGATTCTCGCCGACCGCTGCGTCGAGTGTCACAACTCCGAAACGCTGCTTGGCGAACTCAATCTGCAAAACCGCGAACACGCCTTCAGCAAGCGCAAAGCCGGTCCGGCCATCGTTCCTGGATCGCCGGAGAAGAGCATGCTTTACCTCGCGCTTACACTACCGCCGAAGGACAAGAAGGCCATGCCCGCCACTGGCCACCGCATTCCGAAGGACGAGGTGAGCACGATTCGCCAATGGATCGCCGAAGGTGCCAAATGGCCCGAGGGCAAGGACGGTGCGTTATCGGTGCAGCACGCGAAGCCAAAGGTGCCGTAGTCACAAGCAACCAAAGCGCCGATGGGGTGTTTGTGGTGCTATCCATAGCCATGAACACTTTCACACAGCCCTTCCACATCCCACAGAGCCGCCGAACACTCCTGCGCAGCCTCCTGCTCACCACGGGCGGCATTATCACGAGTGACATTTATGCCGAGGCGCTCACGCTGACGCCACGGGCCACGGAAGGGCCCTATTACCCCGATCATCTGCCGTTGGATCAGGACAATGATTTGACGCAGATCATCGGCGGCGAGGCACCAGCGAGCGGTATCGTGACGGAAATCGGCGGTCGTCTGCTCAATGTCGATGGCAAGCCGATTAACGATGCGGTGATCGAGCTGTGGCAGGCGGATATCAACGGCAGCTACATCCACAGCCAGGGCACGCAGCGCGGCAAGGAGCGTGATCCGCAGTTCCAGGGTTTTGGTAAGATCACCACGAATGCGAAGGGCGAATACCGCTTTCGCACGATCCAGCCGGCGATCTATACCGGCCGCACCCGGCATTATCATTTCGCCGTGGTGCAAAACGGCAAACGCATGCTGACCACGCAGCTCTACGTCGCAGGAGAACCGCAAAATGAGAAGGACGGCATTCTGCGCAGCATTCGCGATGAAGCGCAGCGACTCTCGGTAATCCGTGAGTTCAAACCGAAGAGCACGGACAGCCAGGACTTGCTGGCAACGTGGGACATCGTCATTGGCACGACACCGGAAGATCCGCAGCAGCGCCGAAAAGGCCCTCCACCAAGACTGCGGTCAAAATAGAAGCTGTATTCGATCACTTTTTTGGCTGCCTTTGCCGCACGCACTCGAACAAGCAAACGCCGGTGGCGACGGAGACGTTGAGGCATTCGACTTTGCCACCCATGGGGATCTTGACGAGGAAATCACAGTGTTCGCCGGTAAGACGTCGCATGCCGGGGCCTTCGGCACCCATGACGATGCCGATGCCGCCTTTGAGATCGATGTCATAGAGACTCTGAGTGGCTTCATCGGCGGTGCCGACGAGCCAGATGCCGAGTTCTTTTAGCTTGTCCATGGCACGTACGAGATTGGTCACGCGAATGAGTGGGATGTTCTCCGCGCCGCCACAAGCAACGCGGACAACGGTCTCACTGACGGGTGCGGTTTTGTCCTTCGGCATGATCACGGCGCAAACACCGGCGGCATCGGCGGTGCGCAGGCAGGCACCGAGATTGTGTGGGTCCTGCACGCAATCGAGGATGAGCACGAGCGGACTTTCCTTGCCTTCGAGCAGCGTGGCGATGTCGCCCTCCTCATAGATGCGCACCTTATTGTCGGAGCTGGAGTGGCGATTCTGCCTGGCAATGGGTTGTTGGGGACGCATGTGGGATCAGGATGCGAGATCAAGGCGAAGTGGCAAGGGCAGATTACGGGATTGATGGTTGAGTGAAATGAGGGGAGAAATGGCGCATGAAGATGAACTGGAAGCGTTGCTGGCTGTGGCTCGCCATATTGGCGGCGCTTGGCATTGGCTTGATCTCTGGCAGTGGATGGCGCATCGGAGCGGTAGCGGAAGATAGATGCGTGAATGAGGTGAATGCTGTGCCCGAGATGCCCGTGGCTGTGGTGTTGGGCACATCGGCACGATTGGCAGATGGCAGAGCCAATATGTTTTTTTTGCCACGCATGGAGGCCGCATCGGCGCTTTTCAAAGCAGGCAAGGTGAAGGCTCTAATCGTCAGCGGTGACAATGGCACGCAAGGCTATGATGAACCCACGGAGATGAAGCGGGTGTTGGAGCAGATGGGCGTGCCAGAGGCGAAAATCATCTGCGATTATGCCGGATTCCGCACGCTGGACTCGGTGGTGCGGGCGAAGGAGGTATTTGGGCAGCAGCGCGTGATTTTTGTTTCACAACGATTTCACAATGCGCGGGCGATTTACCTGGCACAAGCCTATGGGATCGAGGCCTGGGGCCTGAACGCGGCCGATGTGCCGGTGGCGCTGTCAGTGAAGACGTTTCTGCGCGAAAAACTGGCCTGTGTGAAGGCGGTGCTCGATGTGAACGTGCTCGGCACGCGGCCGAAGTTTCTCGGCGAGAAGGTGGCGGTGCCGGTGGAGTGATCTAGAGCCAAACCGTCAGCGCACGCCGCAGATCTGGACCTGGGGTCACACGAAGCTCGTCACCGACTTCAAGGCGGGCCTTATGGCCATTCTGACTGATCTCAAGGAAGACGGGCAGAGTGCCAGGGAATAGGCTGAGCACTTCGTGAATGCGCTCGAGGTCAGTTTCGTCATGCTGACGTGTGTTGAGGCGCAGGACGATTGGTTTGGGCGGCGGAGGTGGCTTTGGAGCGTCAGGCACGGGATCACCGGCGCTGCGTGGCTTCGCGGCTTTGGGTTTGAGCGGTTTGGCGTCGTTGCAAGTGACGCGGTTGCCGTCGGTCTTCTGGTCTTTGCTGACGCGGACCCGGCAGGCCATAACAGCACCATCGGCGAGCACTTCCTTGAGCTTCTCATAGTCGTCGCTCCAGCACATCATCTCCTGGACACCGGTGAAGTCTTCCACCTTGAAAGTGGCGAAGGGCCGATTGTCCTTTTTCGAGTATCGTACCTCTAGCTGGCTCATGATGCCGGCAATGGTGATCGTGCAGGTTTTTTCCTTGGTATCGATCTCCTCGATGGCCGCGATCTTCGTGAGCTTCACCGAGTCGAAATGACCGCGGTAGCTGTCGAGCGGATGACCGCTGACATAGAAACCAAGCAGTTCCTTTTCAAAGGCGAGCACTTCATCGGTAGTCCAGACGATGGAGGGTGTTTCAGGTTCGTTGTTCTTCGATTTAGGCTTCGCAAGATCGAAGTCATCAAAGAGGCCGCCTTGCCCGGATTTTTTATCCTTCTGCATCGACGCGGCCGATGCGAGCACCTGCTCTAATTTGGCAAACATGACGGCCCGCAGCTCGCCGGTGTAGTCGAAGGCTCCCGATTTCACGAGCGCTTCCATGAGCTTCTTGTTCACGGCACGGTTGTCGAGGCGCGCGGCAAAATCCTCGAGGCTGGTGAAGGAGCCGTTCTTTGATCTCTCTTCGATCGCGGCTTCCATCGCACCTTCGCCAACGTTTTTGATGGCGCTAAGACCGTAGCGAATCGCGTTCGGATTTTCATCCTCGGTCTCGAAGCGTTCGGGGGCGAATTTGAGAGACGATTTGTTGATGTCGGGCGGCAGCACCTTGATACCCATCTCAAAGCACTCGCTGACGAAGTTGGCGATCTTGTCGGGATTGCTGATTTCGTAGCTGAGCACCGCCGCCATGAACTCGACGGGGTAATTCGCCTTTAAGTAGGCCGTGCGATACGTCACGATTCCGTAGGCGGCGGAATGCGATTTATTGAAGCCGTATTGCGCAAATTTTTCGAGCAAGTCGAAGACAGCATTGGCTTGCTTATCGGAGATGTTGTTCGTCTTGAGGCAGCCTTCGACAAAGATGAGGCGCTGACGGGCCATCTCGGCGGCGTCCTTCTTGCCCATGGCACGACGGAGCAAGTCAGCTTGGCCGAGCGAGAAGCCAGCGAGGACGTTGGCGGCCTGCATGACCTGCTCTTGATAAACCAAGATGCCGTAGGTCTCTTTGGCGATTTTTTCGAGCAGAGGATGCGGATACTCGACCTTTTCCTCGCCCTTTTTACGTTTGATGTAGTCAGGGATGAACTGCATCGGGCCGGGACGATAGAGCGCGAGAATAGCGATGATTTCCTCGATAGTATCGGGGCCAAGTTGCTTGCAGGTGTTGACCATGCCACCCGATTCCATCTGGAACACGGCGACCGTTTCGCCGCGTTTGATGAGTTCGAAGGTCTTCGTATCTTCGAGTGGCGCATCGGCCACCCTGAAGCCAGGGACACGTTTATTGATCCAATACTCGGCCTCGTGGATCACCGTCAGCGTTTTGAGGCCGAGGAAATCCATCTTCAACATGCCCAACTCGGTGAGCGGCTTCATCGCGTATTGCGAGAGGATGGAATCTTCTTTATCGCGTGTGAGAGCAATGAAGTTGTCGAGCCTGCGATCTCCGATGACAACACCGGCAGCATGGACACCGACGCCGCGCGTGAGGCCTTCGAGGAAGGTTGCGTGTCGCCAGAGTTCCTGTGCGTTGGTGTCGGCTTCGAGTTTCGCTGCGAGATCTGGATTCTTCTTTACCGACTCTTCGAGGTCGATGTTTAGCTCGTTCGGAATCATCTTCGACAACGCGTCACAGTCGCCATAGCTCCAACCAAGCACGCGACCCACATCGCGGATGACGGACTTCGCGCCCATAGTGCCGAAGGTAATGATGTGGCTCACGCTGAGGTCGCCGTATTTTTGGCGAACGTATTGAATGACTTCTGGCCGACGTGTTTGGCAAAAGTCGATGTCGATATCAGGCGGGCTGACGCGTTCTGGATTGAGGAAGCGTTCGAACACGAGTTCGAAACGCAGCGGATCGATGTCGGTGATGGCGAGACAGAAGGCGACGAGCGATCCGGCGGCAGAACCACGACCGGGACCGACGGGAATGTCGTGCTCACGCGCCCAATTGATGAAGTCCCAGACGATGAGGAAGTAGCTGGTGAAGTTTTTCTCCTTAAGCAGAGCAAGTTCAACCTCCATGCGCTCATGCAGCGCCTCGTCATTGAGCGCACGGTCGCGGCCGTAACGACGCTCAAGCCCTTCCATCGTCAACTTGCGTAGGTACTCATTGCGATCGCCACCTTCAGGCATTGGATACTGCGGATAGCGGTCGATGGAGGTCGAATCGAGATGGATTTTGACATCGCAGCGCTCGGCGATCTCCAGCGTGGCATCGCAGGCCTCCGGCACTTCAGCGAAAAGCGCACGCATCTCCTCGGCGGTCTTGAAATAGACCTCCGGTGAGTAGGTCATGCGGTTCTGATCGTAGATGCTCGCCCCGGTGCCAATGCAGATCATGATGTCATGCGACTCGTGATCATTGCGGTTGAGGAAATGCACGTCGTTGGTGGCGACGGTCTTGAGGCCATATTGCTTACCCCACTCAATCATCTGGCGGGCGCTTTTGCGCTGCGCCTCCATGTTGTGATTCTGGATTTCGAGGTAGAAATTCTCCGGACCAAAAATGTCGCGAAATTCCTGCAGACTCTTTTCGGCCTCGTCTTTGCGCTCTGAGAGCAGGAATTCATTGATCTCGCCGTTGATGCAGCCGCTGAGGCAAATGAGGCCCTTCGCGTGCTCACGCAGGGCGTCTTTATCGACGCGGGGCTTGTACCACTGGCCTTCAAGGTGGCCTTTGGTAATGAGTTTGGAGAGATTATCAAAGCCTTCGTTGCTCGTGGCGAGAAGCGTGAGATGCGATGAACGCTTGCGGCCTGCGGCCTCATTTTTATCGAACATCGAGCCGGGCGCGAGGTAGGCCTCGCAGCCGAGAATAGCCTTGGTCTTCGCCTTCTTTGCGGCCATGTAAAAGTCGATAGCACCGTAGAGATTGCCGTGATCGGTGACGGCCACAGCGGGCATCTCCAGCTCTTTCACGCGTTTCATGAGTGCGTCGATCCGCACTGCGCCGTCGAGCAGCGAGTATTCGGTGTGCAGATGAAGATGGACGAAGGAGTCGGGCATTCGAGAGTGCGAAACCACCCGGCTTGGCATCAGCCGGGAGGGACAGGATTAACAGGATTTGCAGGCTTTGAACAAGGTCTAGTTGTTCACAATCCACCAGAGTCCGGTTTGCGATGGGCGCGGTGATGATGCCGATGGCGGTTCAACATCTGTCTCGCCACGAGGCCTAAGATGACTGCGATGCAGAGAACCACGAGAGTGAAAACGGGACTTGATGCCGGCGGCGGCGATATTGGGGCGGGACTAGGACTTTCAGGCAAAGTGGCCTTAAGTTGAAACGCTCGACTCGTCTCACCCGGGAAAATCACTTGTGGCCTCAATTCGGATTTCCCGGCCTGAGTGTGTAACAGAATCAGGCTGGTATTTGCGTCTTTGGCGAATTCGATTTGGAAGGTGTCCGCAGTATCAGGGATTCTGCCGGTGGCGGTGGCAAGCAGATGGACTTCCTGGGTTTCTATCTTGAGCGGCGTATTATCGGCACCGTCGATCGCCTGAATCTTGCATTCCGGCAGAGCTATTTTCTGTCCTCCAAAAAGTACGCCAAGCGAGTTGGAGAGGTATTCTTGTGCTTTTTGATGCGTGACGGCAATCTGCTCCGGCGTCTGCTCTCGATACCACGAGCTAGGCACGGGCGGTAATGTCGTGGGGTCGGCAGCTAGGAAAGTGCGAGGATCGACGTTTATTCGGAGCGAGAAACTGCGGTCAGTGCCAAAATCTGCCTCGATAGTCATATTTGGGACCACGTGGGCCCACGTCACACCAGCGGTTGTCATTAAGACCGAAAAGACAACGCTTAAGACTCGCCTGCGGAAAATTCGGGAAAGCATGGCGCATGGTGAAGATACCCATGGCAATGGCAAATGCATCGTCGCCACAAGTTGAATTCAGAATGAATTAATGGATTGATTTTCAAACCGAGAAAATTTCTCCAAGAAAGAACCTGCGAAAAACCTTGTAGCTAGAACACGACCGCGCTTGACTTAGGGTGCGTAAATTGCTTCAAAAGGATATTCAGTTAATCACCCGCATGGGAGCCACACTTAAATCGCTGGAAAAAGAGCTCGAGATCGTTCTCGAGGACTTCAACCTGATCGGCCGCAGCCCGGACGCCAGCATTCGCTTGGTGGACGGCGGGGTATCGCGTCAACACGCTACGATCAGGCGCGATGGCCAGCTTTTCTGGGTCTCTGACCTCGGCAGTGCGAATGGAAGTTTTGTCAATGATGTCGCCGTGACTACCGCACGTGCGCTTCGGCATGGTGATCGCGTGCAATTTGGCACCAGCAGCTTCATTTTCGACAGCCAGGAGGAAGAACGCCCCCCAAGTGAATCCAGCAATGTCAGCACGCAGTCGCTTCACACCATTGCTTTACCAGTCAAAACGCTCCGTGCGACTCTGCTCGTTGGTGACCTGCGCAATTTCACCACGATTTCCTCGCAACTCAGTGCCGAAGAAGTCGCCGCCATGCTCCGCGAGTGGTACGCCCAATGCGAGCAGGTGTTGAAGACACGTGATGCCATCATCGACAAATTCATTGGCGACGGTGTCTTTGCCTACTGGATGGGTGACGATATTTCAACCCGCATCAAGGCCACCGAGGCGGCCAAACTTCTCAGCGGTCCTGAAGCTCACGAATCTCCAAAGCGTAAATGGCTGCGAGACAACATGAACCTCGAAGTTCACTGTCATATCGGTATGAATATCGGTGATGTGGCACTCGGAGCGATGGGCCGCGGCAACAACACAGCTGTCGGCGAAGCGGTGAACGTGACCTTCCGCATCGAAAGCCTCACTCGCAAATTGCAGGTGCCCGTGCTCGCGGGTGCACCGTTTCTTAAAGACTGGCCTGAAGGCCACCAACTCTATCAAAACGCCGGTATTCATCCCGTGAAAGGCCAGCCTGATCCTGTTGAAGTTTACTCACTGATAGATTTCCCAACAGTGTCGATCTGATAGTGCCGACGGGCTGTGT
Source organism: Verrucomicrobiaceae bacterium (assembly GCA_947466075.1). Lineage (GTDB taxonomy): Bacteria > Verrucomicrobiota > Verrucomicrobiia > Verrucomicrobiales > Verrucomicrobiaceae > Prosthecobacter. The sequence goes on along the minus strand of CANIBP010000014.1, from coordinate 74,215 downwards.
GTGACTGCTTCATGCGGAGTGGGACAGGCCACTCACACCGGGTCACCAAACAAGGTGAAATTCGCAGCTTCAGTGATGCGCACATCGAAGATTTCGCCCACATGCCGATCATGGTTGCCTTCAAAGACCACGATGCGGTTTGATCCCGTGCGGCCCGTGAGACGCGCTTCATTCGTCTTGCTTGGGCCTTCACAGAGGATTTCCACCTCTTTGCCGACGAGTGCGTCATACATCGGCAGCGCGATGCTGTTCACCAGCGAGAGCAGGTCCTGATTGCGCTCCTCTTTGACGCGCTCAGGCACTTGGGTGGCTTCTTCCATCTCCGCAGCCGGTGTGCCACGACGTTTCGAGTAACGAAACACGAAGGCATTGTCGAAACGGATATCTTCAAAGAGCTTCCGCGTCTCCTGATAGTGCTCCTCCGTCTCGCCGGGGAAGCCGACAATCACATCCGTCGTCACCGCGATGTCTGGCCGCGCCGCGCGGATGCGCTGCACGAGTTCCGTGAACTTCGCCGTCGTGTAGGGCCGGTGCATGCGCTTCAATATCGCATCGCTGCCGCTTTGCACTGGCAGATGCACATGCTCCGCGAGTTTCGGCAGATAGGTGAATGCCTCGATCAGATCCTTCTTGTAGCCAATCGGGTGCGGACTCGTGAAACGAATGCGCTGGATGCCCGGCACCTCATGCACGGCCTCCAAAAGCTGCACGAAAGGACTTTTGCCACCCACAGCAGGAAATTCATGCCGGCCATACAGATTCACGATCTGCCCCAGCAACGTCACTTCCTTCACCCCGCGATCCGCCAACCGCCGCACCTCCTCCACAATATCCGCGATGGGCCTGCCGCGCTCTTCGCCTCGCGTGTAGGGCACGATGCAGAAGGTACACTTCATGTTGCAGCCCTGCATGATGCTCACGAATGCGCTCGCCTGCTTTTCCTTCAGCGTGTGATCACGAATCGTGTTCTGCGAGGCTTCCTCCTCATCCACATCGACGATGGAAAAACGCTCCTCGTCCATCTGCTTCGCTTCCTTGGCCCGGATGATCTCATCCACATACTCGACGACGCGGTGATACTTCTGCGTGCCGACCACGAGATCTACCTTCGCCTTGTCCACCAACTCGCTGCCACGGCTCTGCGCCATGCAGCCCATGAAGCCGGTCACCAGCGGCACCTTGCGCCGCCGCACCATGCCCATCTTGCCCAGCGCCTTCTGCTCCGCCTGATCGCGCACGGAGCACGTATTGATCAATACCACATCCGCATCTAGGTCCGTCCCCGTCATGGTATAGCCGCGCTCGACGAACATCTGCGACACCTGCTCGGTGTCGCGCTCGTTCATCTGGCAGCCGTAGGTTTTGATATGGACGCGGGGCATGTCTGGCGGGGCGCGGAGAATACCCACGCCCGCCTCAAAGACAACCCGCTAGGCCTTGATCTCAAAGATCGCCTCGACCTCCACCGCCGCACCCGTTGGAAGCTGCGCGAAGCCCAGGGCACTGCGTGCGTGGTAGCCATCGCCTTCTTTGCCGAAAATCTCGTGCAGCAGGTCGGAGCAGCCGTTGATCACCAGATGCTGGTCGCTGTATTCCAGCGTTGAATTCACGCAGCCGAGCACCTTGATGACCTTCAGGCCGTCCAACGTGCCATGCGTGTCCCAAACCGAGCGCAACACCTTCTCCGCACAGTTTTTCGCCGCCTTATAACCATCCTCCGTCGAGACACCCGCACCTAGCTTGCCTTTCAAGTCACTCACATGGCCAGAAGTGATGAGCTGGTTGCCACTGCGAATGCAGAGGTTCAAATACGCGGGCGGTTGCTTCGTGAAAACGAGGCCGAGGGATTCTGCTTTTTGCTGGGGCGTCATGGTTTGCCGGTAAATTGAAGGAGGTAGTTTTGGTCTTCGGTGGATAGATTTTGAATAGGAAACCCGGAAAATTTCTGCCCATCACTGCGCTCCAATGTAACTGTGCCTGCCTGTTGATCGGCGCTGATGATTTTGCCAATGATTGTCTTACCGTCTTTACTGGTCCAAGTTCGTGTGGCAGTCGGCAGCGTCTTTCGTTCGGAATCATTAGCTTTTGCAGTGTTGCCTTCGGCAACAGAATCTAAGTAAGCCATCTGTTTTTCAAGAATCTCAAGACGTCGCTTATCAGTTTTTAGATTGCCCAAATCGCTGACCATAGCAGTGACATTGTGTCTTCGGCTAATGACTAAAAAGCTCCGATCTAATGCGCTAAATTTATAAAAAGGTGAACTGGCGCTTTTCTCATCAATCTCCCCGACTTCTACCAACGGCCTAGCTTTGTCTGTTTTGTGGTTCTCACGAAAGTGCTTTTCGGCTGCATCAGAGGATGCGTGGAAAATCAGCCGAATCTCAAAATCTTCTCCGCCTGGATCCTCATAAAATGCCATAATCAAAATCGGCTGCGTAACGGGAAGTTTGATTTCAGGCGGCAGTTCACCATTGGCGAGTTCAATAACCATCTCATCGGTCTCGGACTCTGAGAGTGTGCATTCTGGAGAGAAGATTTTGCCGGGAGCAACGACTTTGGTGATTGGAATTTCACCGGCTTGAGTTTCCTTTGGCAACAATGAAACCGAGAGCAGCATGATCCCCAAGATCAATAAAATGTGTGAGGCCATTTTTTCAGAAGGCTTTTTTAATTGCATAAGACCGATTATTTACAGCCAGTCTTATACGTCAATCTTCATTCTGCGAACCTTCAACTTTGCACTCCACGAGATTCACGGAGCGTTATAAGGACAAACCAACGTCTGAAAATACAGCGGCAAGAACATGATGTGAACTTTAATAAACTGTGAGGCACCTCGTGTTCAGAATTCTTTAATCACAGACCCCATGCCGCCACCACACCGCCCATCTGCCACATCACCTTGTCCAGCGCCCGGCCGACACCTTCCACGCGGCCATTGAGCAAACCAGCCCAGCAAAGGCCTTTGGCGGTGTGAACCATGATCGTGCTCGTGCCGGGCAATGAGCCGCCGTGCCACCAGTTCGGCACCTTGTTCACGTTCCAGCCGCGAGCGTAACTTTCGCTCACGCCATGTGTGGTCATGGTGCGAATCGACTCTGCCTTGAGCAGCTTCGGCAACTGCGATACAAAACGCACCAGATCGCCCGCCGTGGCAATCCAGCCGCCATGCGAGTCCATACGTGCCACATTCATGCCGTAGGCAGCACCGGGCTTTTCGGTGAGATACATCACTTCCTTCGGCTGACGCTCCGCCAACGTGTTTCCAGCGATCTTCATGCTCGTGATGCCGCACTTTGACAGCACTTGCTGCGTGATCAGTGTCTCGTAGGGCTGCTTCGTCACCTTTTCGAGCACGCGGCCCAGCACGCAGTAACCGAAGTTTGAATACGCGAAGTGCTCCCCAGGCTTGTGCGTCTGCTTTTGATTCGTGAGCGCCCAGACGATGAGTTCGTCGTGCTTCATCGCCGCGTTCTTGAACATCGGATCATTCTTGTCGTTCGCCCAACCGCCGCTAGTGTGCGTGAGCAGATGATCAATCGTGATCGCAGCCACGTCTTCACTGCAATCGCCGCCAAGAATGCTCTGCGGTGCGAAAACCTTGTCATCGAGTTTCAGGAGTCCCTTTTCAGCGCACATCATCACCGCCGTGGCCGTGATGGGCTTCGAGATGCTGGCGATGCGAAAGCGATGCTCTGGCGTCATCAGCTCCTTGCCTTCATCATCGGCAAAACCGTAGCCCTGCTCGAATTCGATCACGCCCTCACGGCCATACGCGATGCTCATGCCCTGGATGCCATGTTCGCGAAGAAACCCCTCCGCGATGCCGCGAATCGATTTCTCCTCCGATTGCTCCGGCCTGGCCGCAAAGACCGGCCATGCGACCAGCGAACCCACAAAAGTGCGTCGTTTCATACACCAGCATCACACCTTGACGCGCTGCCTCCGTCAACGAAAACATCCGTCATGATCCGGCTTCTCATCTTACCATTTCTGCTCGCCACGAGCATCCACGCTCAGGTGGTCGATACCAGCACGCTCACCGGCAAAGTCGTCTGTGGTTATCAGGGATGGTTCCGCTGCGAGGGCGATGGCAGCAACAACGGCTGGCATCACTACGCCGCTGGTGGAAAATTCGAGCCAGGACAGTCGCATATCGAGATGTGGCCGGATGTGAGCGAAATTCCTCCGCACGATCGCTTCGCCACACCGTTCAAGCACGCCGACGGACGCACAGCCGAAGTCTTCAGCTCTATACGCGAATCCGCCGTCCAGCTCCATTTCAAATGGATGCGCGATTACGGCATCGACGGTGCCTTCCTACAGCGCTTTGCCACCACCACGCGGGACAAGCGTTTCCGCGATCCGATGGACCAAGTGCTCGCACACTGCCAATCCGCCGCGAAAGCCAACGGACGCGGCTGGACGCTGATGTATGATCTCAGCGGCATCAAAGAGGACGGCATCCAGCTTGTGATCGACGACTGGAAGCGCCTCATCACCGAGAAACGCCTCGAACGCGATGGTTCTGCCTACTTCCATCATCACGGCAAGCCACTCGTCGCACTCTGGGGCCTCGGTTTCAAGGACCGTGCACCAATGCTCGATGAATGGTCGCGTCTGATCACTTTCCTGCGCGATGACGGCTGCGCGATCATGCTCGGCGTGCCGTACTACTGGGGAACACTAGATCACGACTGCATCAAGGATCGCAAACTCCACGAACTCATCGCCCGCGCCGACATCGTCAGCCCGTGGGCCGTGGGAAGACTTGGTACGCCACAGGACGCAGCCAATCGAGTCGAGAAAATCTTGAAACCTGACGTTGCCTGGTGCGCGGGGCGCAAGCTCGACTATCTGCCCGTGATCTTCCCCGGCTTTAGCTGGCAGAATCTCTCCAAGTCACGCGGCCAGGAAGCGAAGTTCGATGCCATTCCGCGTCTTGGTGGCCAATTTCTCTGGTCGCAAGCCGTAGCCGCGAGACAAGCCGACGCGCAGATGCTCTACGTCGCCATGTTTGATGAGTTGGACGAAGGCACGGCGATTTTCAAAACCATGAATCAGCCACCTGTGGGTGACAGTCAATTCCTTGCCGAACCCAGTCTGCCAAACGATCACTACCTATGGCTCACAGGCATGCTCGTCAAATTGCTGCGCGGGGAGATCTCTGTCGAAATGCCGACGAACAAACCCTAATTACGACAAGTCCGAAGCCAGCACCGAATTCGCGGCACGCAGCGCCAGCTCTTTCGCCTGCGCGATCACGCGCACAGGCGCGTTGTCGAACATGTAGGCATGGCAGCTCGGGCAGGTGACGGCGCGCGTCACCACGATGGAACCACAGCCTTCGCAGACTTTGTACTGCTCGGGATGGGTGGCGATCTTTTCCGCCTGCTTCAGACGTGAGTCTGGTTTGTGCTCGTGCGCGCTCATGGACACCGGATGCTACGGCGGCATTGCATAAGCGCAACGTCTGCGATGCTGTTCTTGTGGCAATCTTTGCGCTTGCTTTGCGGATGTTAAGTAACATCACCGACGATCATCAGCCCAAACCCTCGACACTCCAGCCATCGCGGTACTTGCGCGTGAGCTTGGCATTCAACTCCGGTTTGTTGGTGATCTTGCCTGCGGTGGCGTCCCATTCCATCCAATCACCCGGATTGCGCTCGGCGAGGACGCCGAGAAGCACGGCCTCCGTCACGGGACAGCCGTAAGTCGGGAGATCGGTCGCTGCCTTCTCGCCCTTCATGCACGCATCGACCCAGTCGGTGTAGTGATTGGCGATGCGCGTCTTCGGATAGGTGTGGCCGGTGAATTTTTCCTCCGGCACGAGCCACGGGCGCTGGCTGTGCGGTTTGAAGATGCCGCCGTTTTCGCCGATGAAGAAAATGCCGCTCGGCGTTTCCTTCGTGAGCACGCTGGGCTTGATGACGCGCTTGTCATACTCGTAGCCGCCATCGCTCCAGGTCATCTTGATCGTGTCTCCTGCCGTGAGCGGTGTGCCGGGGAATTCGAGCTCCAAATGACGCTTCTGCGCATACAGATCGCCCTTGCTGCCTTCGTCGAGGCAGCGCACGCGCTTCGGTGCCTGCAAACCGAGGCAGGCAAACACCACATCGAAGTAGTGGCAGCCCATGTCCCCCATCATGCCGACGCCAAAATCGACCCACGAGCGCCACATGGACGGATGATACGCCCCATCGAGAAACGGCACCCCGTTCGCGACACCGAGCCACAGGTTCCAGTCGATGTTCTCCGGCACTGGATCGGCCTGGGCTTTGCGTTCGGTGACTTTCGGCCACCAGTTGGCCTTCTTGTTCTCCCAGCAGATGACTTCCTTCACCTTGCCGATGGCGCCGCTCTTGATGAGATCGACCGCAAGCGAGGTTTCGATGCTGGAGTGCCCCTGCGTGCCCATCTGCGTCGTCACCCCGGCCTTCGCCGCCTCCGCGCTCAAAATCCGCGCCTCGTGCAAATGATGCGTGAGCGGCTTCTGCAAATACACATGCTTCTTCGCCCGCAACGCCGTCACTGCCATCGACGCATGCATGTGATCCGGCGTGCCAATCGTCACCGCGTCGATGCTGTCTCCCAGCTTGGAAAGCATCTCGCGATAATCACGAAACACCGTCGCATCTGCCAGCCGCGCCGCCGCATCGGGGTCCTGCAACTCTTTGCGACGAGTCGCGTTGCCACCACGCGCCAGTTCGAGCGTCTTCGCATCCACATCGCACATGCCGACAAGGCGCACTTTGGAATGCTGCAGCACGCTCATCATCGTGACGCCGCCCATCCCACCAACACCGATGGAAGCCACCTGAAACATCGAGTTCGGCGACCTCGCTCTCAGGATGGCGGGTGCAGAAACGTAAGCGGAAGCGGCGAGGGATTGCTGGAGGAAATGGCGGCGGTTCATGGTGCAGCACTGAACGCGGCACCAATGAAGCGTCTCTCGTCATTTCACCGCCACACCCGCCGTCTTCCGGATCTTCAGCAACATCGGAAAGCAAGTCTGCAAACCAGCGCTGTCGTGTTCGTTGCGGGCGGAGCTGAGGGCGGCGTGGATGAGTTTGTCCTGGTCTTTGACCCAGTTGGCGGCGCGGAAGAAGATGGGGCGCTCGTTTTCTTTCTCGCGGATCTGCACGCCGTTGAGACCGATGTCATCGACGATGGCGCCGTGGGGCAGGCCATGCACGTCGAGACTGAGGATGCCATCGTTGCCCATGCGCACGGCGCGAATCCAGGCCTTAACGGTTTGACCGGGGGCAAGGGTGATTTCGAGGGGCTTGGTTTCGTCTTTGATCTCGCGCATGACCGGCTTGCCGCCGCTGTCTGGCTCCATGACGATGATGAACTTCGGTGCGGCACCGAGCGTGACTTTGCCGAAGGTTCCGGCGTCGTGTGTGATGCTTTTGCCCTTCGCGGTGATCTTGAGCTTGCTCCAATCGGCGTCCGCTTGCGCATCGGGCGCGGCGTGGAGTGATCCGCTGATCAAATCGTGCCCGGCTTCGATGAGGATCGGCGAGGAGGCGAAATACCCCTGCGGTAGGCCGGTGATGTCGATCTGAATGGGATCATCGAAGCCATCGACACGATCCGCGCGGAAGGAAAAGCCGACGGAGGCTCCGGGCATCACGGTGGGGTTCACTCCAGCGAGTTTAACGCTGAAATCGGGCTTCGGCTCGCGAAGGGTGAGCGCATAAACAAAACGCTCGCTGCTCCAGCCACGGGTGTCGGTGACTTTAACGATGTAACGGCCATCGGCAGGCGCGGTGAAGGTGAGGCGCGAATCGCTGCCGAGCTTGCGGTCACCGCTGTCGTCGTTGGTGTAGTTCAAGGTGAAAACGGGCAGTCCATTCGGCACGATCTGACTGCCGATGGTTCGTGGCTCGACGATGTAGCAGGGTTCGTCGAGCGAATGAGAGGTGGCGCTGGTGTCAAAGTAAGCGCTGCGTTTGCCGCCGGAGGTGTAGAAGAAGCAGCCGCCATCAGGACCGCGTGGCATGCGGAAGATCTTCATCACGTCGCCATTGAAATAGGCGAACTCGTTGAGCTCCATCTCCTCCCAGTTTTGCAGGCGGATGTCTGGGTTGTTGGCATCGACGCTGCGGAAGTTGTTGTAGCTGTCGCGCACGGCCTGGAGCAGCACGCGTTGCACGGGCTGGCCGTCGGTGTGAAGGATGTCGAGTTTCGTGTCGGCAGGCGAGCCAGCTTGTTCGGCAACGGTCTCGATGATCCACGTCTGGCCTTTTTTGGCGTCGAAGGCGAAGTGGTCGGTGTCAGCGGCAGCTTGCTTCATGAGCCTGCCATTCACCGTGGCGGGCAAAGGCACGACCTGAGCCGTCTTCACGTCGTCATTGCCATCTTTCTCTTCGATCTGCGTCAGTCCGCTCACCCGCAGCACCGGCATGGAGCGAAAACGTAGCGCCTTCACATCAAGCGGCACGTTGATCATGCCTTCTTTGTCGGGCTTCATCATCACAGTGGCTTTGTCGCCGAGATGATGGCCGATGAGCGTGACTTTGGTGTCCTGGCCAATCTGCGCGGCAAGTGGCGACCACGCGGTCACATACGGCAAGGTGCCGATGGTGAGGCGATACACATGATTCGCGCTGCCATCCATCGTCGTGTTGCTCACGAGCACGATGTAATCGCCATCGGCAGGTGCTTTCCAAGCGAGGAAAGGATCGCTGCCGCTGTCGAGACCGCGATTCACGGCGAGGACGGTGCGGTTCATGTCCATGATCTCCAGCGCCGGAGATTTCGCCGTGCTGCCGACCTGCGCGGCGGCAAGATCGATCACCAGTTCTTCGCCTGCCTTTGCGTGGATGCGATACGCGTCGTGCTGGCCGATCTCCATCAGCGTGCCCCAAAGACTCGCGGGCAGTTTGGCGACAACGACGGGCGCAGCTTTGAAATCAGTGGCGGTGGAGGTCGTGGGCGCGATGTCATCGGCAAAGAGTTTCACTTTATCCGTCTCGCCCTGCGCTGTGCGGGCGGAGACTTCATAACCACCACGCGGCAGGTCAGCGGGCACTTTGACTTTGAAGACGAGCTTCGTCGGCGAACTGGCGGCGGCATCGACGGCAGGTTTGAGACGTGCATCGGCGAACTGCACCGTGGCATTCGCGAGTTCTTTGCCGGTGATGATCAACTGCTGCTCCATGCCGTTGTGCAAACCGCGTGGCGCGATGGTGGTGATCGTTGGCTTGGCAGCCATTGCGGCTTTTTTCGCGGCGACTGGCTTGGCAGGCACAGGAGCCATCACGGCCTTGCCAGTGGTCGATTCATAGACGCTGAGGCTGCCATTAATGCGACCGGCGACGAGCTGCGCTTTGTCGGTAAAGGCGAGCGCGGAGGACCAATCGGGTTGTTTTTCGAGCGGAAGTTTTTCGGTGAGATCGGCGGTGCTCCAGAGCTTGAGCGACTTGTCGGTCGAGGTGGAGGCGAGCAGTTTGCCGTCGAGCGACAGCGCGAGCCGCAGGATGCCGCCTTCATGCGCAAAGCGGCTGGTGACGATCTTGTTCGTGCCTTCCTTGGCATCGGTGCTGATGTTCCAAAGGCGGATGCGATTGTCCGAACCGGCGGCAAAAAGCTGTTTGCCATCGGCGCTGAAGACGGCGCTCGTTTGCTCCTTCGTCGGCTGCGAAAGCGTCTCGAGGCGCTGGCCAGTCGGGATGCTCCACAGCTTCACCGTGCGGTCCGCGCTGGCGCTGGCGAGCACCTTGCCATCGGGACGGAACGAGAGGCCGTTCACTGCGCCGTTGTGACCTTTGAGCAAGGCGACTTCCTTGCCCGTCGCCGTGTCCCAGAGGCGGATTTTTTGATCGTAGGCTCCCGTGGCGATCAATTTGCCATCGGGCGACACGGCGAGCGCATACGCGGCATCGAGATGACCTTCAAACGACTGCTGCAAGGCGCCGTCGCTCGTCTTCCAACGCTTCACTTCGCCCACGATGCCCGCCTCGCCGCCTGCGGCATATACGGCGTCACCATCCGGCGAAAACGCGACCGCGTTGGCCTTGCCCTTAATGCCGGTGAGCTTGCGAATCACCGCCCGCGTGACGGGATTGAGCAGCTCCACTTCGCCATATCGGCCCACCGCAATGAGCTGCACCTTCGGCGAAAACGCCACGGCCTGAATCGAGCGCTTCGGCGGCACCGTCGGCATGATTTTCGGCGTGATGACCTCCTTCGGCATCGGTTTGCCTTCCGCGATGATCGGACCTTTCGCACCCGCATCGATCCACGCTTTGATCAGTGCGATCTCCTCCGCCTTCAGCTTCTCGCGCTTGCCCGGCGGCATGAATTCGTTCTTCCCGCCGCGACCCGAACGCCCTTCGAGGAACTTCACCAGCATGCTCTCGTTGCCCTTACCCACTACGATGGCGGCACCTTCCTTCCCACCTTTCATCAGCGCTGCAAAGGTGTCCAAGACGAATTCACCATCCGCGTCATCGGCGCTGTGGCAGTCAATGCAGTAGGTGTCGAAGAATGGGACGATTTGCTTCGTGTAATCGACGCTTTGGGCGTGGACGGTAGCCACCATGCTCAAAAGCAGGAGTTGAAAGAGGATTCGCAGAGGAGATAATGCCTTCATGAATGTTGATCAGATTGTTTGGACGGACCCGGACAGGGTTGGCGGATTGCCTTGCTTTACTGGCACCAGGGTGCCGGTGAGCACACTTTCGACCTATTTGGATGCGGGGGATTCGATGGATGACTTCCTCGAAGACTTCCCTGCCGTAAGCCGCGAGCAGGCGCAGGCGCTCTTGAAACTTGGGGCTCCAAAAGCCACTGCAATGGCCGCCGAACATGCGCTTGCTGCTTGATGAAAACTTGCCGCGACGCCTGCGGAACCATCTGCAACCGCACGATGTGGCCACGGTTCAGGACAAAGGCTGGAGCGGCATCAAGAATGGTCGCTTGCTCAGACTCGCCGAGTTGGAATTCGATGCCTTGATCACCATCGACAGCAACATGATTTACCAGCAGCACGTCGCGTCGTTCGCCATCGGCCTTGTTGTGCTTCATTCGCCAAGCAATCGTCTGAACGATCTTCTCCCGCTCGTCGCAGATGTGCTGCGAGAGGTTAAAGTTGTTAGCGATGGGCAAGTGGCTCATGTCGGCAGTTGGAAGAAGTGAGGCGGATCAGGGCATCCGCGCTCCGCGCTAGTGATTAAACAAAAACTCCTTCGATCCCATCAGGCTCCAGAAGATGTCTTCGAGGGTGATACGGCGGTCTTCGGGTTTGGCGGTGGCGAGAAGTTGGGTGGCTTTGGTGAGTTCGCGTTCGGTGGGTTCGCGAGTGAGCGTCAGCAGATAGGCTTCTTCGATGATCTTGGCGTCGGGTTGCTTGCTGGCGAGCAAGGTGTCGAGGCGGTTGTCTTTTTGGGCGAGCTTTTGATTGAAGGTCTCACCATTGGCGATGTGGAGGGCCTGGGCCATGCTGGGTTCGTTGGTGCGCTCGCATTCGCAGGTGGCGACGCGGTCGGCGCGGCCGAAACTTTTGAGGAAGTAGCTGGCGATGTTGCTGTCGGGCAGTTGCAGGGCACGGAAGCCCATAGGGTAACTTTCACTGGTGCCGCGGTTGGCGTTGCGTTTGTCGATCTTGAAGGTGGTGGGCGCGGCGGTGACCTCGCTGATGGTGTCGAGCAGGATTTCGGCCTTCAGGCGGCGCGGGACGTAATGAGAGCCGTAGCGCAGGTCGTGGATGTTTTCGGGCAGTGTGATGCTGCTGCGCTGGTAGGTCTCGCTTTGCAGGATGGTGCGCATGAGAGCCTTCAGATCGAATTTGTGCTGCACGAGGTGATCGCACGCGGCCGCAAAGAGCGGCTCATTGCTGGCAGCATTCGTGACGCGGAGGTCATCGACGGCTTCGACGAGGCCTGCGCCGAAGAAATTGGCCCACACGCGGTTCACGATGGCGCGTTGGAAGAGTTTGTTGTCCGCACCGGTGAGCCAATTGGCGAGCACGATGCGGCGATCTTCGGTGGAAGTCACTGAGATCGGCGTGGTGACATCAAGTGGGCGCGGCGGCGGCGGTTTGCCGGTGAGCGGCGCGACGAGATCTCCCTGCGTGTCGGAGAACAACACGCGCTCGTCGGCCTGCGTGCCGTTCTTGCTCCGGACGCGGGCAAAGAGATTGGCGAAGCCGTAATACTGTTCGTTGGTCCACTTTTCCATCGGGTGGTTGTGACACTTCGCGCAGCCGATGGAGGTGCCAAGGAAGGCAATGCTGACGGTCTCAGCGCATTTGGTGGGTTCGTCGTTGAGGACGAAGAAATTGCCCGCGCCGTTTTCCAGCGTGCTGCCGGTGGCAGTGAGAAGATCGCGCACCATGGCGTCCCATGGCGTGTTCGCGGCGACATGACGGCGGATCCAGTTGTAATACGACCACATCGCGGTGGGCGCGAGTTTGTCGCCATTCACGAGAAGCAGATCGCTCCAACGATGCGACCAGTAATCGACGAACTCGGGACGCTGCAGCAGTGCGTCGATCAAGCGATCGCGTTTGTCACCGGCTTTGTCGGCGAGGAAGGCGCGAGTTTCATCGAGCGTGGGCAAAACGCCGATGGTGTCGAGAAACGCACGACGCATGAACTCATGGTCCTCGGCGCGGCCGGAGGGCGGGATGTTCAACTCGCATAGTTTTTTCAGCGTGAGTTCGTCGATGAAGTTACGCGGCTTCAGCGCGGCGAAGGCAGCGGGATCGACGTTGCTGGCGTTTGGAATCGTGATGGTGGCAAGCGCGAGCTGGCTCAGATACCACGCGCTGACGGTGCCCTCACCGCTGCCGGTGGTTTTGATGAGGCCGGTGTCATCGACGGTGGCCACGCTTGCGTTCGTGGCATTGTACTTTGACCAACGCGTCACGTCCTCGCTGTGCCCATCGCTGAATTTCGCTGTGACTTTGAGCTGAATGCTCTTCCCCGTCTGCGTGACGAGATGCGGCTGCGCGAGGCTGATCGACACGATGCGCGGATCATCCGCCTTCGGCCCTGGTGCCCCCGCCGCGATCCAGTCGGAAATGGCTTTGTATTCCACCGAATTCATCTCAAAGCGCTTGTCGCCCTTGTGCGGCACCGCTTTGACGGTCTTCAGCAAGATCAAACTGCGCGCCGGATCTTCGAGCGTGAGCCTGCGTCCATTTGCGCTGCGCGTGATGGAGATCCAGTCGCCTTCGTCATCGAAACCACGCAGCGAAAGCCGGAAACCGCCCTGCCCCGCTGCCGCACCATGACAGGCGCCCATCGCGCAACCGCAACGTGTGAGGATCGGCTGGATGGTGTTGCGGAAGGACGGGGCTTCGGCGGCGTGAAGCGTCGAAGTGAGAAGAGCAAGCAAGATAAGATGACGAGACAGCATGAATGAAACGCGATGGAGGTTGGCGAGTGATGGCACCCGCCTCCTATTGGTTACGCAAACAGCTCCTTGATCGCCTGCGTGCCGAAATCGACGACGGGGTAGGGTCTGCCTTGCGGGCCGGGGAGTTCGGTGTGGAGATCGACGCCGAGGGCTTGGTAGATGGTAGCGACGATTTCCTTCGGGGCGACGGGGCGCTCGGTGGGGTAGCCGCCGATGTCGTCGGACTTGCCTACAACATGACCGCCTTTGATGCCGCCGCCGGCGAAGTTCACGGTCCAGCAATTCGGCCAGTGGTCGCGACCACCGGCGGGATTGATCTTCGGCGTGCGGCCGAATTCGGCGAGGCAAGTGACCATGGTGTCGTCGAGCATGCCGCGCTGGAAGAGATCCTCGATGAGGGCGCTGTAGCCCTGGTCATACATCGGCGCGACGATGTCGCGCATGCCTTCGATGCTGGTGAAGGGTTTGGAGCCGTGGATGTCCCAAGTGATCTCGCCAAAGACGGTGATGAAGGTGTTCACGGTGACGAAACGCACGCCGCGCTCGACGAGACGACGCGCGAGCAGGCAGCTCTGGCCGAAGCGGTTCAAACCATAACGCTCGCGCACTTTGAGCGGCTCCTTGGTGAGATCGAAGGCCTCGCGTGCCTGCGTGCTGGTCATGATGCGGTAGGCGGACTCAAAGTTGCTGTCCATGAGCTTCGCCTGTTCGCTGTATTCGAAATTCCGCACGCTGCTGTCCACCAGCTCGCGCATTTGCTTGCGACGTTCGAGACGCACTTCGCTGATTTCCTTCGGCGGCAGCAAATCGGGCACTTTGAAGTCCTTCACGGCCGGATCAGCGTTCAGCACGAAAGGATCGAAGGATTTGCCGAGGAAACCGGCGTCCTGGCCATGCGGCATGTTGCCACCCGTGGGACCCATCGACTCAGGGAGAATGATGTGGGCCGGCAGATCGCTGCGACGGCCTTGCAGGAACTCCAGCGCGCTGCCGACGTGCGGTGTATTCACTCCACCGGTGAAAAGACGACCCGTCTGCATCATCTGATGTCCGGTGTCATGCACCGCAGCGGCGGTGTGATAGCAGGAACGGACGAGGCTGAACTTGTCCGCGATCTTTGCGTGCAGCGGCAGGATTTCGGAGATCTCGAAGGCATTGCTCTTCGTGCGGATGGGCTTGAACGGCCCGCGAATCTCGCTCGGCGCGTCCGGCTTCATGTCCCAAAGATCCTGCTGGCTCGGCGCACCGAGGTTGAAGATCATGATGCAGGCCTTGTTGCTCTTCTTAGAGTCCACTTTGCCCTCCGCCTTCAGTTTGGCGAAGCCTGGCATCGTGAGGCCGATGGCGCTGAGAGTCCCTGCGGAGAGGAAGTCGCGCCGCGAAATGCCATCGCAATTGGTGACGGAGCCTTTGTCGGTGAAGGTAAACATGGACGTAAGAGGTTAACAGGTTCAAAAGCTAAACGGGGCGCGAAGGAGACTTTGATTCAGAATTTGAGCTCAGGAGTTCAGCTTTTGCGGCGTTCAGTCAGTATCTATACGGCACGATTTGGGAAGTTTGGATGGATGATGCGGCTTTAGGCGTTGTGCGTTCCTGTCACAGCGATCCGGCATTTCCAGCTCTTGCCAGCGGCACGGGTAGGCCACACAATGAAGTCACTATGAAAACGCTAATCGCCGCCTTGCTGCTTCTTGCACCTCTATCACTCCAAGCCCAGTCGGCACCCGCACAAGCTCCCACCGGACAGGCAGGACAGCAGGATCAAGTCACGCGTGACGGCCTCTGGGACGCCAGACTCAAAGGCGGCAACTACATCGTGCGCTGCAATTCGATCATCGCGCTCTCAAAGCATGAATACATCTCTGATGGCGTAGCACGTGTGGTCGAGGTCAATCTCACGCTTAATTCTGCGCAGATCGTCCGCTTTTACTTCTTAGAGCCTTACAAGCCAGAGACCGGCAGCAGCACGCTGGGCGCAGGCACGCAGGCCTTGGAAAAAGCGAAGGGAATGTTCGAGCAAGCCGCTGGCCGCGTCTCGCCCGAACTGACAACTCCCAAGGTCGTGAAAAACTACCCGGCATCGACGCATGCACACACCATCGAATTCGTGCTCAAGGAAGAAGCATCGCTGAACTCGCTCTTTGGCAGTCTGGAACGTTCGTTCCGCACAGGACAGGGCCGCGTGTGGGCAGAGCCCTGAGCAGACGCCGTCTCGTCTCAGATCACACGTTGAAGCGCCACTCGACGACGTCGCCGTCGCGCATGACGTATTCTTTGCCTTCGATGCGCCACTTGCCCTTTTCCTTGGCTTTCGCGTTGGAGCCGAGTTCGACGAGGTCGTTGTAGTGGACGATTTCACCGGCGATGAAGCCACGCTCGAAGTCACCATGGATAACACCCGCAGCCTGCGGGGCTTTCATGCCTTTAACGATGGTCCAGGCGCGTGTTTCCTTCTCGCCGGTGGTTAGGTAAGTCTGGAGGCCGAGGAGGTCATAGACGCCTTTAATCAGGCGGGAGACGCCGCTGTCCGTCACGCCGATGTCGGCGAGGTAGGCCTTGGCTTCCTCGTCACTGAGGTCGATCAATTCGCTTTCGATGGCGGCGCTGACGACGACGGCGCTGGCCTCGTGGGCATGCTTCACGTATTCACGCACCTTGCCGACGAAGGGATGGTTGTCAGGATCATTCGAAGCGGTTGCAAGATCGTTCTCAGCGACGTTGCAGGCGAAGATGCAGGGCTTGGAGCTGAGCAGGAAGAAGGATTTCACCAGCTTGCGCTCATCATCGGTCATTTCGAGCGTCACGGCAGGCTTTCCGGCATCGAAATGCGGGATCAGCTTCTCGCAGAGGGCGAGTTCGGCCTTCGCGTCTTTTTCGCCTCTTTTGGCATTCTTTTCGGCCTTGTCCTTGCGGCGCTGGATGGCGTCCATGTCAGCGAGGATGAGCTCGGTGTTAATGACCTCGATGTCGCGCACGGGGTCGATCGTGCCGCTGACGTGCGTGATGTCGCCGTCTTCAAAGCAGCGCACGACATGCACGATGGCATCCACTTCGCGAATATGGCTGAGGAATTTGTTGCCGAGACCTTCGCCCTGACTCGCGCCTTTGACGAGACCGGCGATGTCCACGAACTCGATGGCGGCGGGGACGAGTTTCGATGACCCAGAGAGCTTCGAAAGCACGGCGAGTCGTTCATCCGGCACGGTCACGACGCCGGTGTTCGGCTCGATAGTGCAGAAAGGATAGTTCGCTGCCTCCGCCTTGCGGGTGCGGGTGACAGCATTGAATAGGGTGGATTTACCAACGTTTGGAAGACCAACGATACCGGCTCTGAGCATAAGGGCGGCGAGAGTAGGGCGGATTGAGAAATGAGCAAGGCGACGTTGCGTCCCGAAGGCACATCGGCGAGACTCCGCGCCCTTTTTCCGGCCTACCCATGTCCTTTGAGCTTCTTGCCACCGATCCATCCTCCAGCGCTCGACGCGGGCGGCTGACGACGCCGCATGGGGTTGTGGAGACACCAGTGTTCATGCCGGTGGGGACGCAGGGCACGGTGAAGGCCATGCATCCGGATGAATTGAAGGCGTTGAATTCGCAGATCATCCTGGGGAACACGTATCACCTGTTTGTGCGACCGGGAATGGAGATCATGCAGGCGGCAGGGGGGCTGCATGCGTTCGCGAACTGGGACCGGCCGATTTTGACTGATAGCGGCGGCTTTCAGGTGTTCTCACTGGCGAAGCTGCGGAAGATTAAAGAGGAGGGCTGTCACTTCCAAAACCACCTCGACGGCACACCAATGTTCATCGGACCGGAAACGTCGATGGAGATCCAGGCGAAGCTGGGGTCGGACATCGCGATGCTGTTTGATGAATGCACGCCGTATCCGTGTGAGGCCAAAGAAGCCGAGAAGAGTCTCGATCTGACGCTGCGCTGGGCGAAACGCTGCCGGGCATGGATTGATGAGCACAGGCCACAAACTGGCGGCGGTGCGCAGCAGCACTTCGGCATCGTGCAAGGCAGTGTGTATGAGGATTTGCGCAAAAAATCGGCCCGAGAGCTCGTGGCGATGGGTTTTGACGGTTACGCCATCGGTGGGCTGAGCGTGGGAGAACCTGAAGAGGATATGATGCGCATCGCCGAATGGGTGACGCCATTGCTTCCGGCGAATCAAGCACGCTACGCCATGGGCCTAGGCACTCCGCCGCAGATGATCGAACTGATCGCGCGTGGCATCGACATGTTTGACTGCGTTTTGCCCACACGACTGGCTAGAAATGGCACCGCGTTCACGCATGAGGGCATGATGAATCTGCGCAATGCCTGCCATGCGAAGGATTTCCGCGACCTGGCCGAGGACACACACCCGCTGTGCCGGGGCTTTTCCAGGGCCTACATCCGGCATCTGGTGCAGGCTCAGGAGATTCTGGGTTTGCGGTTGATTTCTCTCCATAACCTGCATTTCTACGCGTCCCTCGCGTCCAGGGCACGTCAAGCGATCGAACAAGGTTGTTTCGCCGAGTTCCGGGCAGAGGTCGTCGCGAAATATACGTCCCACCCCGCTGCCTCCGAATCATGATCTCTACCTCCCTCGATAACGCCCTCCTTCTGGCCCAAGCCGCACCCGCCGGAGCCCAAGGCGGCCTCCTCGGCAGTCCTATGATGCTGCCCATCCTCATGATCGTGGTGATGTACTTCGTCATCTTCCGCCCACAGCAAAAGCGCATGAAGGAGCACCAGAAGCTCATCGCCAGCGTCACCGTGAGCGACCATGTCATCATGGAAAGCGGTGTGCATGGCATTATCACCAGCGTGAAAGATCGCACGGTGATGGTCAAGATCGCCGACAACGTCAAAGTCGAGTACGAGCGCACCAAGATCGCTGCTGTGACGAAAAAGTCCGATGTCGTCGAAGTAACCGAGGCTTGAGCTAAATCCGCCTAATTTCCCCAACCCCCTGCCAACCTGTTCATGAATCCCTTCGCCACCTTCCTCGTCGGTGCCTCCATCCTGTTGATGCTGCTGGTCTATATCGGCACCGCCGTTCATAAGACCAAGCGCTGGATCGGCACGCTGCTCGTCGCACTCACTGCCTTCTCGGCCATCTACACCGCGAAAACGATGGGCCTTCAGCTCGGCATCGACCTTCAGGGCGGCAGTGAATTCATCGTACAACTCGCTCCCGGTAAGAATGACGACGGCACGCCCAAACTGGTCACCAGCAGCGATGTGCAGCAGGCGATCGCGATTCTTGAAAAACGTCTGAATCCTGATGGTCAGAAAGATCTCACCATGCAGCCAGAAGGCGCAGACCGCATCGTGATCCAAATGCCCGGCATCACCGAAGAAGAGATCAAAGGAGTGCGCGACACCATCCAGACCGTGGCGCACCTCGAGTTCCGCCGGGTGCATCCCGACAGCGCTTCGAAGCTGGAACAGATCAAGGCCCGTGGCGGCATCAAAGAACCCGGCTGGGTCGAGATGGACTACAGCGATCCCATCACTGCCAAAGACGGCACGGTCATTTCCAAATCCGAACTCGTCCGTGACACCGCGGAGATCGAGGGCAAGTACGTTTCCAAAGCCTTCCGCACGGTCGATGCCGAAGGCAACAAGGTGGCGCTTCAATTCGACAGCGAGGGTGCCAAGCTCTTTGACGATCTGGCGGCGGTACATTTCCGCAACAAAATGGCCATCATCGTGGACGGCAGAATTCACTCCGCACCACAACTCAACGCCAAGCAGTTTGGCGGCAGGGCGGAAATCTCCGGCGGTGGCGGCAAGGGTTTCAGCCAGCAGGAGGCCGACACATTGGCCACTTTGCTGAGCAATCCCTTGCAGAACCCGATGAAAATTCTCGCCGAAAGCTCGGTGTCCTCCGCCTACGGCCAGTCCTCGATTGATCAGGGCAAGTGGATCGGCATTGCCGCACTCATCATCACCACCTGCTTCATGCTGTTCATCTACCGCCTCGCCGGCATCGTGGCGATCATCGGTCTCGTCATCAACATCGCTATTCTGTTCGGTTCCATGGCCTTGTTCGGCTTCACGCTGACCATGCCGGGTATCGCTGGTGTCGTGCTGACCATCGGCATGGCTGTGGATGCGAACGTGCTCATCTATGAACGTTTGCGTGAGGAAATGGAGGCGGGCAAGACGCTCGGTGCCGCACTGGAGGCCGCCTATGAAAAGGCCTTCTCCGCCATCGCCGACTCGAACATCACCACACTCATCTCCGCGCTCATCCTGTTCGTCATCTCCGGCGGTCTGGTCAAAGGTTTCGCCGTCACGCTCATGATTGGTCTGATTTCCTCGATGATCGGCGCCTTGATCGTTACCCGCGTGATTTTCATGTGGGTGGTGGACAAGAACATCCTGCACAAGATTCACACGACCAAAATCATCCCCGACAAGATCTTCGACATCCTGTCCTCGGCTCCGAAGTTCATCATCGCCTCGCTCGTCGTCACCGCGATCTCCTTTGGCACACTCGCCTACAGAGGCGGTGCCGGGTTCGGCATCGACTTCCGCGGTGGCAGCCGTGTGGATGTGACCCTGACCAAAGGCAAGGATATCGCCGACGCCGAGTTCGACGCCCTGTTCAAAGGTCTCAAGCAGCCGGACGGCAAGGATATCGGCAGCTACTACATCCAGCGCAAAAGCGACGCCACTGGTGCGCTCAATCTGAGCATCCGTTGCGAGGAAAAAAGCGGCCCGGTGCTCCAAAACGCCATCGGCGGCAAGTGGAAGAGCGACACCGTTCTCGGCACCAGCATCGCCACCGTCGGCTCCGTGATCGGCTCCGAACTCGCCAAGCAGTCCTGCTGGGCCATGTTCGCCGCCCTGATCGCGATCTTCCTGTATCTGATGATGCGCTATGAGTTCGCCTTCGCCCTTGGTGCCATCATCGCCTTGTTCCATGACGTGCTCATGGTTCCAGGACTGTGCGTGCTTTTTGGTCAGGAACTCAGCATTATCCACGTCGGTGCGCTGCTTACCATCGCCGGTTACTCCATCAACGATACCATCGTCGTCTTCGACCGTATCCGCGAAACGATCCAGAAGGGCACTGGCGGCAGCATGCGTGACATGATGAACGAGGCCATTTGCAAAACTCTCTCCCGCACACTCCTTACCGGCCCCACGGCACTCGCCCCAATGATTGTGCTGCTCTTCCTCGGCAATCCGGCCATGCTCGAGTTCGCCATGCCGATCACCATCGGTGTGCTACTCGGCACCTACTCCTCCATCTTCATCGCCTCCCCACTCGTCCTGTGGTATGCGAAGAAGACCGGCACCAGCCTCAAGCGCCAAGTGTTGGACGCCCAGCTTGAGCAAATGAAGGCTCAGCAAGCCATCGCTGCGGCAGCCGCTGCCGGTAGCAAGGTGTAACCCGAAAGCTTCAACGACGGCAAGCGATCTCACCGGTCGCTTGCCGTTTTTTGCTTCAGGTATTCACCATTCTTACCGAGTGCGCGATAGGCAGGTCCAGCTCGATTAAGCGCTAGTCATAGCCTTCGGGCAAAGGATCCGCGATCAACACTGCTGATATCGCCCGATGGCACCACAATTAACCTTGCGGCAACATGGTCATAAAAAAGGCGGGCATTGCTGCCCGCCTTCATGGTTGATGAATCAATTGTTCGCCGGAGGTGGATTCGCCGGTGTCGCAGGCTTCACTTCTTCCGGCGGTGTGGCTGGCGTTCCCGGAGGCGCACCAAGCGGTGGCGGCGTGGGGGCCGGCGTGGTACCCGCAGACGGCACTACGCCACCTTTCGGGCCGTTCGGATCATCAGGAGCGAGAGTCGTCGCCGCAGCGGCCTGTGCAGCAGCCTCTTCCGCTTTCTTCTTGGATGCGGCCAGTTTGGCAGCATTCGCTTTCGCCTTTTCAGCGGACTGCTTGAGGTAGGTCGCATATTCCGGGCCGCTGCCGGTGATCGTCACCGGAGTGCCAACCGAGGTGTGCTCAAACAAGATCGGTGCCATCTTCGAAGGCAGTCGTATGCAGCCATGCGAGGCGCGGCGGCCAGGCTTCGGAATCGGGCCAATGTGCATGCCCACGCCATCACCCGTCAGACGCATGAAGTAAGTCATCTTCGCTGCTTCGAAACGTCCACCCTCAGGCAGCAGATCTCTACCCTGCTTGAAGTCTGAGTTTACCAGCTTGCCGGCCGCATCGAAGCCCTTGCCATACAAGTTGGAGACTTTGTCTTTGATCTTCTCCAGCACCTTGAAACTGCCTGTTGGTGTCGGGAAGCTAGGAATGCCACTGGCCACATAGGTCCAGCCGACCACTTCATCACCGTGGTACAGCATGGCACGCTGCGCATCCACATTGATCACCATGCTCGTGATGGCCTTGCTGCCGCCCGTCCATTCACCGGGGTATTTCCATTCAGCCTTCACAGGCTCCGGCGGCGGAGCTGGTGGCTTTTTGCGGAACAACTGGCAGGAGGCCAGCAACACCGTGCCGAGAACGAGAATGGCACGCATCAAGGATAGGGGGGATTTGAATTTCACAGCGGGCCGATACTAATGGCCCTATTTCCCGCTCTCAAGTTATCGGTGGAACATTATTTTCTCTGAAGATCGAACAATTCCGCCGGGTGCGAAATGAGCACGTCCGCGCCGCACTCCTTGAGCTCCGCTTCGCTGCGAAAGCCCCAACGCACACCGATGGCCTGCATACTGCTATTCTTCGCAAACTCCATGTCGATGCCCGAATCACCCACATAGGCCATTTCATTCGTCTGCAGGCCCAAAATCGCCGCCATCTCATGCGCACCCGCCGCATCCGGCTTGCGC
This sequence comes from Verrucomicrobiaceae bacterium, assembly GCA_947466075.1. Taxonomy (GTDB): domain Bacteria; phylum Verrucomicrobiota; class Verrucomicrobiia; order Verrucomicrobiales; family Verrucomicrobiaceae; genus Prosthecobacter. Next base: position 52,042 of record CANIBP010000014.1, on the reverse strand, counting down.
TGCACCTCGGCACGCTGGCCCAAAATATGGTCAAACACCGCCGTGCCAAAAAAATGCTCCGTCATCGGCACAGTGAAGCGATGCGCCTTGTTCGAGATCACGCCCAGCTTTAATCCCCTACCCTTCAGCTCTGCCAGCATCGCCACGATGCCGTCATAAGGCCGCGTCTGCGCATTCCACAGCGTGTCGTAATGCGCGCGATACTCCTCCACGCAAATTTTGATCAGCTCTTCACTTCTCGCGTGTTCTGGCAGCGCCCGCTCGACGAGTTTCTCCATGCCATCGCCCACCATCTGTTTGAACACCTCCTGCTCACAGCGCGGATAACCCCGCGCATCCAGCATGCGGTTGATCGACTCCGCGATGTCCGCGAGCGAGTCGATCAAAGTGCCGTCGAGATCAAAAATGAAGGCTTTCAGTGTGGGCATGCTTTCCCATGCCGTGAAATGCAGCGCGATCAACTTGCCAGAGCGCTCAATGCTGCGAAAAAGCCCCATGCTCACCGATTACCACACACACACACCGCTTTGCCTGCATGCCGAGGGGAATCCGGTCGATTACGCACGGCATGCACAGAGCATCGGTCTTGCGGAGATCGGCCTGTCGGATCACAACCCGATGCCACAGCACTTTGATGACTGGCGCATGCCGCTGTCCGACTTGCCGCGCTACTTTGAACTGGTGAACGAGGCCCGCGAGGCGCTGCCGGACTTTCCGATTCGTCTCGCCCTCGAATGCGACCACCTCGAAGGCCGCGAGAAGTGGATCGACGAGACCGCAGGCATGGCGGAGTGGGATTACCTCATTGGCAGCGTGCATTACATCCATGACGGCATCGCGGTGGACGATCCGAAGCACGTCTCGCGCTGGAAGACCGCCTCGGACATCGAACACATGTGGGGCATGTATTGGAAACTCTATGAGCAGATGATTCGCACAAGGCAGTTCGACTTCCATGCGCACCCCGATCTCGCCAAACGCTTCGCCCTGCGCCCTGCGGGTGATCTACGTCCCTACTACTCGCCGGTGATCCAGGCCCTCGTCGATACCAACGGCATCCTCGAAGTCAGCACCGCTGGTCTGCGCAAGGACGTACGCGAAATCTATCCCGCCCGCGAGATGCTGGAGATGGCCTTCAGCGCCAAGGTGCCCATCGTGATCAATTCCGACGCCCACGTGCCCACCGATGTCGGCGTGGACTTCAACCAAGCGCTCGATCTCGTCCGCAGTGTTGGTTACACGACCACCGTGCGGTTTGTGAAGCGCCAGCGCAAAGTAGTGCCGCTGCCGGAGACGTGGCCACTATGATCTGGCACGCCCGACAGCATCGCATCGAGTTTCCACGCCGCCCGATGGTCATGGGCATCGTGAACATCAACGACGACTCGTTTTGTGGCGACGGCACGCTCGATCCGACGCTGGCGCTGGCTCAGGCGAAGCAGCAGCTTCTGGATGGTGCGGATATCATCGACATCGGTGCTGAAAGTGCGCGCACGAATCGCGGACCGATCTCAGTGGAAGAGGAAATCGCCCGGCTGCTGCCCTTCATCGCGCAATGGCCCGTACTGCATGCGAATTTCAATGCGCCGCTTCTTTCCATCAACACCTGGCGCAGTGAAGTCATCGCCGCTGTCTTGCCGCATGGCGGGGACATCATCAATGACCTCAGCGCGCTGCCAGATGCGACGAATGCGCGGCTTTGCGCTGAACATAATGCCAGCCTGCTCATCATGCACAGCGTCGGCCAGCCTAAGGTGCCGCACACGCATGTGCAGTATCCAAACGTGATCGAAACGCTCGTCGATTTCTTCACGCAGAAGCTCGAACTCGCCGAAAGCGCCGGTCTGCCTTACAAAAACATCCTGATCGACCCCGGCATCGACTTCGCGAAGCAGCGTGATGACAATCTGGCGATCTATCGGCATCTGCGAGCGCTGCATCGCTTCGACCGGCCGATCTTGCTGCCCGTTTCACGTAAAACGGTGATTGGCGACGTACTGGGCATCCCCGCGCTCGAACGCGATGCCGGCACCGTCGCCTGCATTGCTGCGGGCATGACACGCGGCGCGCACCTTTTCCGCGTTCACCACGTCAAAGCGGCTGTGCAGACGGTGAAGATGCTGTGGGCCGTTCAGCGCAACACTTCGCCTTTGGTGACATCGCCTTTGTCATCCAGCGCCATGACCTGATTGATGGTCTTGAAGCGGCCTTTGTCCTCGAAGGCCCAGACGACTTTCTTGTCAGGCGTGATCTCAAAAAACTGCGCTTGCTCACCAATGTGGCCGTGGCCGAGGTAGTTGGCGAAGATCGTGTTGCCATTCGGGAGGCGATGACAACCGGCCATGAGGCGCAGCGTGTTGCCTGGAAGGTCGTTTTCATTGAGTTCCCAAACCGTTTTGCCCGCTGGATCGATCTCGACGACCTTGTGACCATCACCGCATGTGATGAGAAGGTTTTTGTTCGCCAGTTGCACCACTTCATGCGGATCACCGGTGACGGAAACTTCGCGCAGCACTTTGCCTTCGCTGTCGAGCTCCACGATTTTGCTCTCGCCTTTGAAACAGACGAGATAGTGGCCGTCAGCGGTCTTGCGAGTGCCGCGGAACTGATTGTGCAGCTTCACCTCGGGCTTCGTGACGAGTTTGATCTCCTTGGCGATTTCCCCCGCGCGATCGACTTCAATGATACGACTGGTGCCGCATTCGACGACGAGCACGTTGCCGTCCGGCAGCGGCCGGCAGGCATGGCACTCGACTTTTTCGGGGGCCTTATATTCCCAGACGACTTTCTGATCACGCGTCACCTCTTTGGCGCCAGCCACATAGGCGAAGAGGATGTTTCCATTCGGCAGTTGCCAGCAATCCTGCGGACTTTTGGCCTCCACCTGCCATTCAATCTCTCCCGTGGCAGAGAGAATGGTGACACGACCGCCACCATAATCACAGCAGAGGATAGGCCGTGCCGCAAACAGACTGGTGGCTGACCAAGCGCTGAATACGACGGCGAGAAAGATGGCTGCAGGCTTCATAAATCAGTCTTCGCCTTCTTCATCTGCCGTGGCAACGACTGGCGACTCCTCGGCAACATCAGCGACCGGTTCTTCGGCCACCACTTCCTCAGAGGACTCCTCGACGTCAGGCTCCTCAGCAGCAGCTTCCACTGGTTCGGCCGATGCTTCGGCAGCAGGCGCAGCGGCATCAGCGGAAGCTTTTGCGGCAGGCGCTTCTTTCTTCGCGGCGGCTTCACCTTGGACGCCGAGGAAGATCATGCCGTCGCTGTATTCGATGACGTAACCTTCGTTGGCGAGCCAGCGGATGTCTTTGATGACTGCGATCTGTTCTTCGGTGGGATGCTTCGGCGCATCGGGTGCAGCAGCTTCATCCTTGGGAGGGGACGGAACGATGGCTTCCACGAGCTTCTGCAATGGCAAGCCGTGGTTGGCTTTGAGCAGCTCCACCACACGAGTGAGGCGGTCGGAAAAAATGAGTCCAGCATCGATCGCCTTCGGCTTCACGCGGCAAACGAACTGCTTGCCGGCACGGCGCTTGAAGAGCTTCATGCCACGACGTTCCAGACCGGCACCGAGCTTCTGCGAGATCTCAAACAGATGCTTCCGCGCTGCATCCACCGACTGGCGCAGCATGAGGAAGAGCACATGCGCAAGCTTCTGCTTGTCGATGTTGCCATGCAGTGTGGCCTCGCGTACTTCGATGACAGCGTCGTTGCCAAAGGTGCGGCGGAAATGCGCCTCCATGTCAGCGCGGGAGTTGAGCGCGAGCGGTTCGCCGCCTTCCGGCACTTCCCCTTTCAAGCACACCCATCGGCGGCCTTTGCTCATGTTTTCCTTCCACTTCGCGACGAGTTCGGGGTTCGCCTCAACACGGATGCGACGTTTGAAGTCCTCCATCGACATATTGGAAAAACGCTCGCGATGCAGACGAATAACGCCGGTTTGGTAGCTGTGATGGCTCGGCGGGGCGATGAGTTCGCCGCTCATGCCGCACACGGCCACTGAGGTGAACTCGCCCTTCGGAGCTTCGAGTTCGATTTCCTCGACGCGATAAAATTCATCCTGCGCGGCGCTATGCAGCACATGCGTGAGGGCCTCATCACGCGTCAGGAACAGGCTGCCGTCCGCCGGCACGTTGAACAACCCCGTGGCACGCTCATCGGCACAGCGGAAGCGCACCATGAAGCGATCACCACCCGCGAGCACAAGACGTGCGGCATCGAACATGCTGAATGCATGACCGGTCTGGCGCACATGCGCAGCGAGAGCATCGACGGCCTTATCTTCTGGGAAAATCGTGATCTGCACGTCGCGTGGCATCTCCACCCACTCGCGTTGTGGTGGGCCGTTGCGATCACGATCACCAAAACGACGTGGCGGACCACGGCGGTCATCGCCATCACGGCGTGGTGGGCCACCTTCACGCGGACGGAAGCCACTAGGGCCATCGCGACGCGGAGGTGCGCCGCCGCCAGGACCATCACGACGTGGTGGCGGGCCGCCAGTGCGACCTCGATCGCCAAAGCCGCCACCGCCACGACGATCATCACGACCTCCACGTTTTGGGCGGTCTTCGGCATCGGCATAGCGCTGCTTGATCTTTTCTTCCTTGCCAAATTCGCCCACCCAGGCCGGCATCAGTTTCAGATCGGAAAGGTCCACCAGTCCGCTGTTTGTCTGCGGCTGGTTGTCGGTGCTGGCTTCAGGTTCGGTCATACGGTCGGTCAGGAAAGGGGCCGCGACTATGCCTCGAATCAGCTTTGTCGCCAGCTTTGTTCGTGTGGCGTTTTCTTGGCTTGGCGCTATGTGAATAACTCCCATGCCCGCCGAATCCATCACCTTTTTCAACCGCCTTACCCAGCGCATCGAGACCGAAGCGGTGTATGGCGAGGGCTTTTTGCGCTTCACCTACGAGAGCACCCTCGGCACGCTGCCACTGCATGCACTGGTCAAAAAAGCCGCCTTTTCACGCTGGTATGGCCGCCGCATGGACGCTTCGGCCAGCCGGGCCAAGATCGCTCCATTCCTCGAAACATATGGCGTGGACGTCAGCGAATTCGCCGACGCGCCCGACTCATACCGCACCTTCAACGAGTTCTTCTACCGCAAACTCAAGCCCCAGGCGCGTCCCATTGCAGCTGGTGAAAACGAAATCGCCTTTCCCGCCGACGGCCGTCATCTCGTGCTGCCCGACATCGCCGCCTGCGACGATTTTTTCATCAAAGGCACCCGTTTTGATCTCGCCGCACTGCTGCGCGATGCCGCGCTCGCGGAGCGCTTCGCTCACGGCAGCATGCTCATCTCACGCTTGTGTCCCGTGGACTACCACCGCTTTCATTTTCCGTGCGATGGCACGCCCTCGGCCTCGCGCCAGATCAACGGCCCGCTTTATTCCGTCAGCCCCATTGCTTTGCGCCGCCGGGCCAGCATTCACTGGGAGAATAAACGCGAGATCACCATCTTACGCACCGCAAAGCTCGGTGACGTGCTTCTTCTCGAAGTCGGCGCCACCTGCGTCGGCTCCATTGTGCAAACTTACACGCCTGATACCGCAATCGCGAAAGGCGATGAGAAAGGCTATTTCAGCTTCGGCGGTTCCTGCTTCATCACGATCTTCGAACCGGGCAAAATCCGCTTCGCCGATGATTTGATCGAGCACAGCAAGACCGGACGCGAGGTCTATGCGCGCATGGGCGATGTGGCGGCCAGTCTCTGCCCATTGTAAACCTACTAAAAGATAAGGCGATCCGGCATAATGAAGTTTCATCACAATCTCTACTTTGGCCTCATTTATGTTGGCTTGTCGGGAGTTCGACTGCTCATGGCATTTGCTGATTCAAGACCAACGCGAACATCGACTTGGGTTTTTTCGTGCTCATTTTTTACTCTTGGCCTCATTCACCTTCTGAAGGCATGGATGAAGTCCTCGAAAAAATAGCCAGCGGACAACGGCTCACGCCCTCGGGTGAAACCGCCGATGCACCTCTTTGAGCCGCGCCTGATCGACATGCGTGTAGATCTGCGTCGTCGAAATGTCCGCGTGGCCGAGCATTTCCTGAATCACGCGAAGATCAGCTCCGTTGTTCAGCAGATGTGTGGCAAAGCTGTGACGCAGCAGATGCGGATGCATGCGCGCCGGATCAATGCCGCACAGCGCCGCACGCTCTTTAACGATCTGCTGGATACGTGAAGTCGCGAGCAGTGTGCCGCGCTTGGAAATGAAGATATGGCTCTGGGTTTTTGGCTTCACGAGTGCCGGGCGGCCATGTTCGAGCCAAGCGGCGATGGCTTCACGCGCGGCGACACCCACAGGCGCAAGGCGGGTCTTCGATCCTTTGCCCGTCACGCGAATCCAGCCTTCCTCCAGACTCAGATTTTCCAACTTCGCATTCATCAACTCGGACAAGCGCACGCCGCTGGCATAAAACAGCTCCAGGATCGCCCGGTCACGCCGGTCCAACGGCTTCGTGCCGTTCACAGACTCGATGAGTTTCCGCACATCGTTTTCATTCAACGAGTCCGGCAGATGCTTCTCCTGACGTGGCGGCAAGATCGGGTCAGCAGGATCAAAGGCGATGTGCTTGCGTGCAGTGAGCCAGCGGAAGAAGATTTTCAACGCGATGAGTTCAATCCGCGCCGATGACGCAGCGATGCCGTCTTTTTTGCGCTGGGCGAGAAACCCACTTAAATGCTCAGTGGTCACTGCCACAGGACTTTCCGACTGGTGCTTCATCTTGAACCAAGAGGCAAAAGCCTCCAGAAACCGGCGCACGAGAAGCTGGTAGTTCACGGATAGGCCGCGCTCCGTGGCGAGATGTTGAATAAAGCCGTCGATGAGTTCCAGCACGCCTCCAGCATGCCACGGCATCGGTTGATGACAAAAAATCATTGCCCTCCGGCACGGCGGGCGGCAAAGATGCCTTATTATGGCCTCCTACAACAAAGTCATGCTCATCGGCAATCTCACCCGCGACCCAGAAGTGCGTTACACGCCCAAGGGTAGCGCCGTCTGCGACATCGGCCTCGCCGTGAACCGCGTTTACACCTCTGACAGTGGCGAAAAGGTGGAGGAAGTGACCTTTGTTGATGTGGTTCTTTGGGCCAAGATGGCCGAACTCGCTGGCAAATACCTGCACAAGGGCCGCCCGGTCTTTATCGAGGGCCGTTTGCAGATGGATTCTTGGGAGGACAAGCAGACCGGCCAGAAGCGCACCCGTATGCGCGTGGTGGGTGAGCAGATGCAGTTCCTCGGCAGCCCGCAGGGTGGTGATCGTGCTCCCGCTGGTGGTGGCGATGACGAAGGCGGCTCCAGTGGTGGTGGTGGTGGCGGCTACAACCGTCCCGCAGCCCGTCCGGCCCAGCGTCCCGCTCCTGCACAACAACGCAGCGCCCCAGCTCAGAGCAAGCCGCAGAATGACGACTTCGGCGAAGGCCCGATCACCGAAGGCATGGAAGACGACGACATTCCGTTTTGAGATCGTAAAGTAGGCTTTTGCAGTTCCGGCGAGGCCGGAGACTTGAACAGAAGATAAGAAAACGAAGATTCCGGAAACTTTGTTATCTCCGTTATCTTCTGTTCAAATCATTACGGCTGATTCACCCCAGGCAGCATTAGTCGATGAACGCCCTGTTTGAGCATCTGCACATTGAAGTTGATGACGAAGCCCAGTGGTAGATCGAGCAATTTCATGTAGCTCATTCCCTGCGCCTTGTGAATGGGCAGCACATCCATGACGGATTTCAGTTCCACCAGCAGGCACCCATTTACGATCACATCGCAGCGAAGCGAATCCTCAAACACGAGGTCTTTGTAGCGGATTTGCACCTGCCGCTGCTGTTCCACTTTCAAACCACGCAATTTCAACTCATGGATGAAACAGCGCTCGTAGATGCTTTCCAGCAGCCCTGGACCTTTGTCACGGTGAACTTCCATCGCCGCGCCAATGACGGTTTTGGTGATGAGTTCAGCTTCAAGATAAAGCGGGTGCATATGGATTAGATTTGAAACAGAAGATAACGAAGAAAACAAAGCTCAGAACCATATTTCTTCGTTCTCTTTGTTATCTTCTGTAAAAATGAATCCGGCAGACAGCGTTACTCCAAGCCCATGAAACCAGCCATCCTCCTCGCACTTCTCGTCAGCACAGCGCTGCTCGCTCAAACACCCGCGCCTGCACCCAAACCGAAAGGCCCGGTCGTTCCCGCCGATGCGCAATGGCATGATGTGACAACCTGGGGTGTGGAAGGTCGTGGCTGGGGAGATCAAGAGCGAAAGCGCTGGTATGATCGTCTGCCCGCAAAGGCGGAAAAGACCGTAACGCCCGCCGTGTGGGGCCTCAGCCGTGACAGCGCGGGGATGATGGTGCGCTTCAAGACGGACGCGAAGGCGATCTTCGCGCGCTATGACCTTTCCAAAGCCGAATTGGCCAAAGTAGCGATGCCCGCAACGGGTGTGAGCGGCCTTGATCTTTATGCGCGTGATGAAAAAGGCCAATGGCGCTGGGTTTACTGCACCAAGCCGGACAAACAGCATGTGGAGCAGGTCATCGTGAGTGATCTCGCTCCCGGTGAGCACGAATTCGCCGCCTACCTGCCGCTCTACAACGGCATCGAGAAACTCGAAATCGGCGTGCCTGCGGGTGCGAAGTTTGAAGGACTGAAGCCACGGGAGAAGCCCATCGTGTTCTACGGCACTTCGATCACGCACGGTGCGAACGCGTCGCGCCCCGGCATGGTTCACACGGCGATTTTGGGTCGCCATTTGGATCGTCCGGTCATCAACATCGGTTTCTCCGGCAATGGCCGCATGGACGCCGCCGTGGGTGATCTTATCAATGAACTCGATGCTGCCGCCATCGTGATCGATTGTCTTCCCAACATGGGCCCGGCCGATGTCACGGCCAAATGCGTGCCGCTCGTGAAGCAACTGCGCTCCAAACACGCCACCACACCTATCATTCTCGTCGAAGACCGTCGCTACACGAATTCTTGGATCACGCCCGCCAAAGCGAAATTCCACGACGACAATCATGCTGCACTCAAAGCAGCCTATGAGCAGCTCAAGGCCGAGAACGTTGCCAATCTTCACTACATCGGCGGTGATGCACTCTACGGCACCGATGCCGAAGGTTCCAACGACGCCTCTCACGGCACCGACCTCGGCTTCCTGCGTCAGGCGGAGATCTTCGAGCCCGTGCTGCGTGCGGCGCTGAAGTAATCACTTCCCGATCTTATACAGCGCCTTGTCCGTGCGGAGGAACAGGGCGTTGCCATCGGCGATGGGGCTGGCCATAAGCGAGCCGTCGAGGGTGTTTTGGGTGAGAATCTTGAATTCCTTGGCTGCTGCGATGACGGTGACGACACCTTCGCGGCTGCTAAAGTAGAGTTTGCCTTCGGCGAGGATCGGCGAGGCGCTGAATTTGCCGCCAATGCGTTCGCGGTAGAAGGCTTCGCCGGTTTTCACATCCACGCAGCTCACGATGCCGCCTTCATCGACGTAAAAGAGCAAACCGTTGTGCAGCACAGGCGAGCACATCTTCGGCGCGTTCTTGTTGTTGCGCCAGGCGACCTCCGGCGTCTTCACACCGGCGTATTTGAGCGCGATGACGGCCGATTTGCCGAAGGCAGTGCTGAAATAGATCTGCTGGTCGTCAGCGACAGGCACGGTGGACATGGAGAAGCCGAGTTCGCCATAGTGGATCTTCCACAGCTCTTTGCCGGTCAGCGGATCGTAGCCGTAGATGTTGTTGGCAGCGGAACTGACGACTTGTGGCTGCCCATTGATCGTGACAACGAGCGGCGTGCCGTAGGCTTTGCGCTGCTGCGGACGCGGGTCCATCTCCCCGCTGCGGGCTGTCTTCCATGCGAGTTTGCCAGTGTTCTTGTCGAAAGCGGCGATGAACTGCTGATCGCTGCCATCGAAATGGGCGATCAATTTGTCGTCATGCAGCACGGCGGTGGAGCCAGGGCCGTTTTCGTGCATGACATGCAGCTCTTCGTTCTTCCAGAGCACTTTCAGCGTTTTTGTATCGAGAGCGACGGTGCCAAAGGAGCCGAAGTGTGCGTAGAGGCGGCCTTCTTCAAGGATAGGCGTCGGCGAAGCATAGCTGTTGAGCTGATGTGCCCATTGTGGGTCTTTGACGTTCAACAGTTCGATGTCGTGCAGGATTTTGCCGCTGTTGCGATCCACGCAGACAACACGCAGGCTTACCGAGGAAAGAACGACGAGCGGCTGGTCACCGGTGTTCGATGCGAGGCGGCGTTTGGCTTCATCTGGCGCCGCGGCTTTCTCGATGGCGGTGGTGAGCCAGATCTGATCTCCCCACATCACCGGCGTGGAATGTCCGCGGCCGGGTAGAGCTGTCTTCCAGGCGACGTGGCTCGTCTCGCTCCACGTTTCAGGCAGGCCGGAAGCGTTGGCTCGGCCTTGAGCAGAGGGACCGCGCCATTCCGGCCAGTTGCCGGCGATGCCGATGGAATTGAGGAACAGCAGCGGGAGGAGGATGCGGTGAATCATGAGCGAGAAAAAACGTGACAAGTGGCGTGGAACTGTCTTTCACTTCCACCAGCTATGCGCACCACTCTTTTTCTGCTTTTTTCCGCCACTCTGCTGCACGCACAAACTCCCGCTCTCGAACAAATGATCGAGGTGCGCGGCGGCACGCTGCCGATCATCCTCACCGTGCCTCACGGTGGCACTTTGAAGCCAGAAAACATCCTGGCACGCCGCTACGGTGTGGTAGCGATGGATGCAAACACGGCGGAATTATCCGAGATGATCATCGAGGAACTACAGAAGCTCTACGGGGGCAAGCCGCATGCGATTTTCTGCCGCCTGCATCGCTCGAAGGTCGATTGCAATCGCGAGATCAAAGAAGCAGCGCAAGGCGATGCCACGGCAGAAGCATCGTGGCATCGGTTCCATGAAGGTGCACAGAAAGCCTGTGACAGTGTGATGAAAAAACATGGTCTAGGCCTACTGCTGGATATTCACGGTCAGCGGCACCTCGATCCACGCGTGGAGTTGGGCTATTTGGTCAATAGTGATCAATTAAAAGCCAGCGATGCCGAGTTGAATGCCGATGTCGCATTGATCGCGAAGACCAGCATCCGCGAACTCGATAAACGCTCACCACAGAGCTTTGCCGAGCTGCTGCGTGGAACGCAGAGTCTGGGCGCTCTGTTGGAAGCGAGAGGCATTCGTTCGTTGCCCTCGGCAACAAAAGCGCATCCCGGCTTCATGGCGTCCTATTTCAGCGGCGCGTATGATGTCACCGCGCATGGATCACGTGACGGCGGCACGGTGAGCGCCATTCAGGTGGAGTGCCCGAGTTTAGGTGTGCGTGACACGCCGGCCAACCAACGCCGTTTTGCCAAAGCGCTGGCGGAATCACTCGGCGTGTACTTTGAAACCCACTTTGGCCGGAAGCTGAAGTGAGCGCTCAGTCTTCGGCTGCGGTTGGCCGGGATCCGCTTTCTTGAGCTTTTCCCAGCAGGCATCAGCGATTTCTTTTTGAACGAGAGCGACTCGAATCTGTGCCGGTGTGCCAGCGGCCCAGTCGATGGGAATGCGTTCATCGCGCAAGCCTTTGCGATGCAGCCAGCCAAAGAAAGCGATGCTGCCGAGCAGGGCCAGATTGAAGGACAGGCAAAGCGGCAGCAAAGCGAGACGGAGCAGTGCTTCACTGAGTGGTTCCCACAAAAGTGCGAGGGCAAAAGTGACGAACAGCGTCCACACGAACGTTTTGAGATTGAGGCGCAGGTAATGCCCGCCGAGGGCAAGGAAGATGACGACGATGTTCAGCGCAAAGGCGGAGTCACCAAACACCGGCAGCCAAAGCGAACCAAGCATGCAAACAGCCACAGCAGCGATGGCTATGAGCGCACTGGTGCGTGAATGCCAGGCGATGCCGATGAAGAACCACAGCCAGCAGAGCAACACCCGCGATGAGGTGAACTGTGCAGTGAGGCTGAGGTTGCCGGTGAGAAACTGGCTCCACGACTTGGCGTAGTTTTGTGCGGCACCAGTGGGAAGTGTGGCGGCGAGTCCGGTGAAGGCATCGGCAAACAGCGGTGCGCAAAGAGCAGCGGTGGTGAAGTGGCGGCGGGCTTCTTCGGGCTTGTTGTCCTGAATAGCGCACCAACCGAGGCCGGACCATGAGTCGGCGAAGAAGGAATCAAGCGCGACTGCGCGGCGGAAGGCGAGTGCGGCATCGTCGTAGCGGCCCTGACGGAAACGGCTCCAGCCGAGGCCATCATAGGCATCGGCGACGCCGGTTTTGAGGGAAAGGACGCGTGAGAAGGCGGTTTGCGCGCCGGTTTGATCGCCACGGCGATACAAGCTCCAACCAAGACCGGCGCAGCGATAGGCTTCAGCCATGTCGGTGCTCACTTCGGTGTTGAGGAAGTGTTTTTCAGCTTTTTCAAAACGGCTGGTAAGCAGCGAACGCCAGCCGCGTGTGAGTTCGGCATCGTGCACGCCGAAGAAGATGAGCGCCATGATCGCGATCCAAGCAGCGGCGACATACGGCAGGCTGAAGAGCACGTAGGGCGATTTTTTCTCGTGCATGCGCTCGGCAATGGGGACGAAGAAGAACGCCATGCCTGCGCAGCCGAGTGCGGTAGCGAGTGCTTGAGCCCAAAGCGGGACTTGGGGAAAAAGCAGCCACAAGGCACCGAGGAGTGCGCCATTCACGCTGAAGAGGCCGGTTTTGAGCACGGTGTCATCTTGTGCACGCCAACTGGCGAGTGCAGAGATGAGCAGCGCGCCGCCGAGGCTCATGAGGGCGGCTTCGACGGAAAGAATGAACAGGCCGATGAGCACACACGCACCGGTGATGCGATTGTTCGCCACGAGCATCTGCCCGTAACCACGTAGGGTGTGGTCGAGGAGGCGTTTCATGCGGCGAGGGGAAGTTCGGAGATCACGAGAGCCACTTTATGCGATCCTGCGGGCGCGGCAATCTTGGAGACGAAGGTGACCTGCAAATCGGCATCGTTGGCGAGAGCGGATTCGAGGGCGTGTTTGACGCCTTTTTCGATGCGCTGACGTGGCGCATTGGTTTCTGCGACGACGCGGACTTCGAGCATGCCGGGTTGTTTTTGCACGACCTGATACTGTGCAAGACCTGGTACTTCTTCGATGGCATTCGTGATGAGGTAAGGCGAAATCAACGTGCCGCTACGGGCGCGCAGCATGGCGGCGGCGCGGCCTTCGATCTGGCGAATGCTGCGCAAACTGGAGCCGCAGGGGCATGGCGTGGGGTCCCAGCGTGCGAGGTCGCCAAGGCCGCGATAGCGGATGATCGGTGTGGCGGTGTTGGTGAGGTCGGTGATGACGATGTGGCCGAGTTCGTCGGTAGGTTGGCCGGATTCATCAACGATCTCGCAGATAACGTTGGTCTCGGCGATGTGCCAGCGGGCATCGTGCGGACATTGAAAGGCCACCAGGCCACCTTCGGTGCTGGTGTAGGTCTCAATGAGGCGTGCGTTGGGAAAGATGTAACCGAGGAGTTGGCGCGTGTGAGCATCAAGCATCTCGGAGGTGAGATGAATGAGGTGTGTTTTTTGGATGACGCGGTTTTGCGCTTTCAATTCGAGCGCGATGGCACGCAAGGTGGATGGATATGATGAGATGAACTCAGGAACGATGCTCAGGAGTTCACGCGTGAGTTTGGCAACAGGATCATGGACGGAAAAGATTCGTGAATCCGGCACGGTGGTGCGCAGAAGATCAGCGGCGGCGAAGTCGATGCTATCTGGAGCCATATCGACGAGATAGAGGCCGTTGCCTAGCGGTGCGCCTTGACACCAGTCGTAGAAGAGAGCGGTGTTGCTGGCCATGTAGTGCCAGAGGGATGATTCGGTGCGAGCGATCTTGGCCGGGATACCGGTGGAGCCGGAAGAGGCGAGCCAGCGTATGTCATCGCGGTTGTTTGAGGCAATGAGATCGTTCTCCGTAGCAGTGCGTAGATCTTGTTTCGTGAGAATGGGGATCTTTGGAAGATCGTCCCAGTCATCGAGCATCTCGGGAATGAAATCGGAGTCTTTGAAAAGACGCTTATAGAGGGGGATGTGATCGAAGGCGTGCTGAACGAGACTTTTGAGAGTGCGCCACTGATGCGCGCGACGCTTGGGCATGCTCCAACCGCGTTGCTCGATGACGTGATCGAGCGCGGTGTGGAGATGCTGGCCGCGTGCGCGGATCTGGGCGGGTGTGAGCATGAGATCTAGCGTTATCAACGCTGTCCCGGCGGTGATGGGGGCGGACCTGGATGCGTGATAGCGTAGCCGTCACGAACAAAGTAGCCTTCGGGATTGATTTGCATGAGCTTCTCGAAAGTGGGCGCGGCGAGTTTAGCCTGACCTTGACTGATATGTGCCCAGCCCAACCAACTCAGTGCAATGGGATCTTCAGGTTGGAGTTTATGCGCACGCTCGAAGTAAACTTCAGACTTACGGTAGTCTTTTTGATTGTAGAGGATTTCACCAGCAATGAGCAGCAATGGGCGATTGAACTGATCAATGTTCAAGCCTGCACGAGCGGCACGCAGGATGTCCTCCGTTTTGCTCTGCGCCTGATAAACACTTATAAGGCCTAGATGAGGTGTCAGCGCACGCGGTTCGAGTTTTGCGGCGCTGGTATAATATTGCACTGCTTTCTCATACTCTTTAGCCTGAGCGCAGAGCCACCCAGCGCGCACGGCAGCGAGGTAGCTTTCGCCACCAGCACTCTTGAAAGCAAAGACACTTTGAGTTGCTGCAGCGTAATCACCGCTCGATTCAGCGGAGAGGGATTTCTGCCATGCTTCGGAGATGACGGCGAGTTTGTCGGCGGCATTTGCGGTCGTGATGAACGCAAGGGCGAGTATGAGGATGTGTGGTTTCATGGTTGGGAGGAGAAAGTGTTAGGAATCGCCGTTGGGCAGGGTGGGCGTGAAGCTAGTCTGGGTGAAACTGAGGATGTGAGATTTGAAGTGGGCTGTGAGGCTGGTGAGGCCGCGAATGGGCTCGAGGGTGAACTCAATCTCGTGTGGGAGATCAGCGGAAGCGTCGGACAGTGTGGTGGTGAATTGCAGGCGCTGATGCGTGGGATGCAGCGTATAGCGAGTGGCGACGCGCTGTGTCTTATAACCGAGGTAGGGAGAAAAAGCGCCCGCCAATGCCCGACCGTGTGACTTTGCGTGCAAAGCGACACAATCCTCCCAGTTCATGCCGCTTTGATAAGCGAAGGGCACGGTGGGCATGGCGAACGAAAGGAGACGCAGGAGCTGCGAGTGGCCGCTGAGCTTGCTCTGCGTGATTTGAAGAGCGTGGAGGCCGAGCACGGCGGTGAGGCTGTCTTTGCCACTTTGGAAGAGGTAACGGCCCGCTTCGTCGAGAGTCACGGTGATGGATTCGGACGAGCCGCCGACACGATAGGTGGACAAACCGGGTGTCAGATGGGCCAGCGTGCCCAGCACGGTGGTGGAGACCGTCGCGGGGGCAATGCGGGCTCCAACTTTGGGCACGCTGGCAAAGTTCCAGCGCACACCGGTTTCGGTGCGCGTGAAATAGTTCGTGAGACAGAAGGGTGTGGTGGGTGCGCCGGTTTCGGTGCTGCCCTGTGTGTGCAGATGAATGTGTGGGACCGGACTGCGGCCTGAGTTGCCGCAGTAGCCGAGCAAGTCGCCTGCACCGATGCGTTGTCCGGCTTTGACGAGGATGCCGTTCTTCATGAAGTGCGCGAGCTTGATGATGCCACCGTAGTCGAGACGGAGAATGAGATGATTGCCCCAGTTTTGCGCGAAGTTGCAGCCGCCGGGTGCGTTGTCGGGCACGCCGTCGATGACGCGAATGATCTCGCCACTGCCAGGAGCGCGGATTTCGAGGCCCTGCGTGTAGTAGCGGCTGAAGTCGTCGTCGCAGCCGGGAGGGCAGGCGTTGTCGGCGGCGTCATGCACTTCAAAGTCAAGCGCGTGCTGCCAGTCGCCGCGATGGCTGAGTTTGTCGGCGAATCCTTGCGTCACAGTGACTTCGCGGGAGGTGGGTAGAAGGACGTGCGTGTCGTTGCGATGTGGGAATCGCGCATTCGCGATGGCGAGTGCGGTAGCAGCGGCTTCGGGGTTGGCATGCGTGCCGGTGGTCGGCAGTAGCGAGCCGGTTTTTTCACGCAGCCGAAGGCAGCAGAGCATGCTCCAGATGGTGAGCAAATAAGGCAGTGGCAGGTATTCCCAGCCTGAGCCGCGCAGGAAGTGCTGCACGGCTGCGACGTTCAATGCGGCGACGGAGCCACCGATAAAGGCCAATCCGAGGCTGCTCCAACTCGGCACGAAATAGACGGCACCGAGCGCCATGCCAGCGAGGAGGTAGTTATGACCGGCGAACCAGCCAAACCAATGCAGGCCGCATGCTTCGAGCATTTTCACGACGAGAATGCCGCCTGCATAACCGGCGATGGCATTGACGATGGCGACGCGTGACCACACAAGCAACGCGGCCATAACGGCGAGGCCTGCCCACACATTCGGCATGAACAAAATGGTGCCCATGCTGCGCAGGAAGGCATTCACGATGAACGGCAGCGCTGGATCTGCCGGAAGTGCATAGGGCAATGCGGCGGATGCTGCGGCAGCGAGTGGGAAGAATGTGAGCAACGTGCCAAAGACGACGACGAAGGCCACACTGAGCGGTGGCAGTCCTGCTTTGAGCGGAAACCAATGCCACAGTGCTGCTGAGAGGAGCAGCGAGTAAACCGTGGCGACGCCGAGCATGCCGTAGATGGCTGTGGGCGGAAGTGTGGTGTTACGCGTGATCCAGGCGACCGCAAGGCCAGTGAGTAGCACGTTGTAGAGCAGCGTACCGTCCTTCCGCATCGCGGTGGGCAGATGCATGATCTTTGCGATCAAGCCGCCGAGCAGCGTGGCGCTGATGGCGAAGAGGAAGTAGCGCGGCACGAGCAGCAACGATGCACACAGCAGCGCACCGGCTTTCCAACTGCCGCAGAGGAAAATGGAACTGGCAGTACGAGCGACTTCGAGCAGTGGCTCGGTGATTGGCGTGAGTTTGACGAGAAGATGACGCACGGCCGCTGTGACGGCGGCGAAACGCCGTCTCAAGGGAATGGCAGTGGGTTCTTCGAGCATAGCCATCATGGGGAGGGTAGATGGGGCTTCCGGGTTCATGGTGTTGGGGTGGAAAACGTTTCGAGACCGATCAAGCCGCACGCGTGTTCGTCAGCAGATGATCCGGCACGCGTTCGAGGCGCTGCACGTAATCGAGGTCTTCTTTCTCGCGGATGACATCGACACGGCCATCGAGGCCGATCATGACGACAGCGGGGCGATAAGTGATGAACTGCATGCTCTGCGTGATGTTGTAGGCACCGACGGGATGCATGACGAGGTGATCGCCGGTGGTCATGGCGGGCAACGAGACTTGCTCGCGGATGACGTCGATGTTCATGCAGAGGCAGCCATAAAGTTTGACGGGCTGCGGCGCGGCTTCGCGAATCGCTATGGCTGGCTTCACGTCAAAGCGATACCAGTTGCCGCTGTAGAGCAAATTGATGCCGGCATCAACGATGTAGGCGGCGCTGTTGGTTTCATGCACATAAGCAGGCGCTTTGGCGGCCTTACCTGCGAGTGTGATGGGACCTGACGCGGTGGTTTGCTTCACGGCGACGACGCTGGTGATGAGATAACCGGCTTCATCAACGAGAGCTCGACCGCTTTCGAGGTAGAGACGCGGGCGGCGGTCACGTGGCAGTGTGTTGAGCACACCGGTGATTGCTTCTGCATATTTTTCGATGGGTGGAACGAACTGCTCAGCGGGCTGAGTGGCGTAATGCAGTGTGCTGAGGGATGGGAAGCCGCCGCCGAGGTTGAGATAGCGCAACGTCCAGCCGTAGCTCTCGCGGCAACGCTCCATGAGCGTGACAAGTTTTTCAGCAGCGGCTTTGTAGGCGTTCGGTTCGAGGATGTAAGTGCCGATGTGCGTGTGCAGGCCTTGCAGGCGAAGGCGGCCTTTACTCTCAGCGATGCGGCGGATGGCACGCCAGGCTTCACCGTTTTCGACGCCAAAGCCGAACTTGCTCCACACGGGCTGGATGCCTGCGTCGAGCCAGCAGCGGATGGCGATGTCGATGCTGCGGTTCTGTTCTTTGGCAATGGTGTCGAGCAGCAGGAGTTCGTCCCAGTTATCGACTTGGATCATCGCACCTTCCGTGACGGCGAGTTCGAGACCGGCGCGGGACTTGTGCGGTCCATTGAAGATGATGTCGCGGCCAGCGACGCCATTGCGGCGAGCTTTTTCATATTCGAATTCGCTCACCACCTCAGCGATGCTGCCTTCGCTATGGAATACGCGGCAGATGGCGTTGAGGTAGTTTGTTTTGTAGCTCCAGGCGAAGCGGGTGTTCGGATAACGGCTCTCAAACGCTTCGCGAGCACGGCGGATCTTATCACGCAGTGTGCGTTCGGAGAAGACGAACAGCGGGGAACCGAAACGTGCGGCGAGATCAGCAACAGGCACACCGTCGATGCGTTCGCAGACGTTGTTGTTAAAGCCGTGCGCGTTGCGATTCCGGTTGGCCGCGCTGTTTTGGCCGCTGAGATGGCGGGTGATGGTTGGAGGCGAGTATGGGAGGAGCGTTTGCATGGGAGGATGCGGTGAAGGGTTAGGCGTTATGGGCGAAGGCGGGTTGTGCGATGGGTTCGTGGGCTTGACGGATGAGTTGGCCGGTGGTGGTGAGTGCGGCGAGGTCGCGGATGTCGCCGGTCATGTCGATGGCGTGGCGGATGAAGAACTTGCCCGGGCTTGGGCGACGCAGAGGTTCGCGCGGCTGCCAACCGAGCGCGAGTTCGAGTGCGGCGGCTGGGAGATTGCAATTCAGTGTGGAGGGGAAATCACACCAGGCGGGGAAGCGGGGATTGATCTCGATGAGGCAGTATTCGCCGCGTGGACCATCGGGTTTGACGAATTCGAGTTCAAAAGGGCCGTTCCAGCGCAGTTCGGCGATGAGTGACTGCGCGATGGCGTCGAGCTGCGGATCACGCACGACCATGCCGCCGAAACCTTTGCCGCTGGCGGTGAGCAGCATCTTGCGCATGGAGCAGGAGCCGAGGATGTGACCGCGACCGTCGCCGAGACCGATGACATTGTATTCCTCGCCCTCGACATTTTCCTGCACGAGCACCGGAGCGCCCCATTGCTCGATCATGTGCCAGTAGGCAGCCTCACGGGCTGCGGGAGTTAGCGCGCGCTTTGCCTCATAGAAGCGGCCTTTGACGAACACATTGCCACCGAGAGTCGCCGCGGCTTGGTGCAGTGAGTTCACATCGTTCACGGCGATGGTTTGCGGCGTGCGGCAATGCGTGCGTTCACAAAGCTCTGAGAGCTTGGATTTGTCGCGGCACTGAAAGCTCGCGGCGGTCGGCAGGCAGACGTGAATGCCGCGCTCGCGCAGTTTTTCGGGCGAATCGACCAGCGGACCCATTTCGGCATCGAGGCAGGGAATCAGCACGTCAAAGCGCTCGATCTCGAGGATGGCATCAAGGCGCTGCCAAAAGGCCTCCACACCCGCACCGGGATAGGACATGGTGAAAGCAGCATCAGGCGCGTCTTCTTCGCTGAAGAGGCCGCTTTCGAGTGAATCATAGACGAGGCCGATGATGCGAAGTTCCGGATAAACGCGGCGCAGGCTGCGGATGACTGCGGAACCGGGCTGAGGATTTTCACCGCGATGAAGACCGGTGACGGCGATGATTGGGGAGGAGTTCATGGGAGGATGAAAAGGTGAAGAGTTCTCAATTTACTTCCTTGGTGAGTCCGAGATGCGTGAGTTCGGCGAGGAAGGACTCCAAATCGCGCTCGGCGGTGCTGCGGGCGACTTCGAAGGTCGAAGTGATGCGCTCAAGGATCTGCTGGCGATTGAGCTTCTCGCTCAGCGATTGCATGACGATCAGCGCTGTGGGGCTGGCGGTGAAGAACTCGCCGGTGGTGGCGTCAAAACCGAAACCGTCCGCCTGCCAGGTGACGGTGTGGAAATCGAAGGTGGCAAGTTCAGCAGGTGGAACAGCCAGTCTGGCCTCATGGGCGTGGCCGTTGTGACGGATTTGGGCGGGAGGAGCGAGTTTCATGGATGCGGTTGGTTGAATCACATCGCATAGAAGCCCGGCTGGTTAACACCACCCTAGGGGCCAAGATGAATAAGCATTTATTTTTGCCAGCCGGGGTGGTTGACGCCCCGCCGCCGAGGGCGTAGCCATCGCGCCCATGAGCACCACACGCACGCAGGGCATCTCACTGATTACCGCCACGGCGGTTGTGGTGGCAAACATGATCGGCACGGGTGTTTTCACCTCGCTGGGCTTCCAAGTAGGTGATCTGCCCTCAGGCTTCACGATCATGATGCTCTGGCTGGTGGGCGGCGTGTGCGCGTTCTGCGGGGCGGTGTGCTATGGCGAGCTGGCGGCGGCGCTACCGCGTTCCGGCGGCGAGTATCATTTTCTCTCGCGCATTTTTCATCCGGCGGTCGGTTTTCTCTCGGGATGGCTCTCGATCACCGTGGGTTTTGCCGCGCCGATCGCGCTGGCCGCGATGGCCTTCGGTAAATATTTCTCTGGCATCTTTCCGCATGCGCCGGCCACGACGTGGTCGCTCGTCATGGTGTGGGTCATCACGCTGGTACATGTGGGTGGCGTTCATGTGGCCGCACGTTTTCAAAACACCGCCACGTGGCTCAAGGTGACACTCATCTGCGTATTCATCGGTGCAGGTTACTGGCTGGCGACGGGGCAGCCGGTGCGGTTCACGCCCGTGGCGGATGATGCAAAGCTGATCGCCAGCCGCCCGTTCGCGGTGAGTCTGGTCTATGTCATGTATTCCTACGCTGGCTGGAATGCGGCCACTTACATCGTGGGCGATATCCGCAATCCGCAGCGCAATGTGCCGCGTGCCATCGCACTGGGCACACTGCTCGTCACCGCCCTTTATCTGGCCTTGAACGCGACCTTTCTCACTGCAGCGCCGATGAGCGAACTGGCCGGCAAGCTCGACGTGGGCCACGTCGCAGCCGAGCATCTCTTTGGCATGACTGGCGGTAAAATCATGTCGGCGCTCATCTGCCTGGGTCTTGCCTCCAGCATCAGTGCCATGACGTGGCTGGGGCCGCGCGTGCTTCACACCATGGGCGAGGACATGAAGATTCTCACACCACTAGCGGCATGCGATGAGCGCGGCGTGCCCGTTACCGGGCTGTTTGTGCAGCTTGCCATCGTCATCACGCTGCTGCTCACGGCCAGCTTCAACACGGTCCTCACCGCAGTGCAGTTCAGCATCCAGCTCGGTTCCTTTGCCACCGTGGTAGGTCTCATCGTCCTACGTTTCACCCAGCCCGATCTGCCGCGTCCCTACCGCTGCTGGGGCTATCCGTTCACACCGCTGCTGTTTTTAGCCATCAGCTTATGGATGATGATTTTTCTCATGCTCGATACCGTGACGCGCGAGGCCTCGCTGTACGGTCTGGCATTGATTCTGCTCGGATGGATCGTTTATCTCATCTCGCCGCGTACTCCTCGCTCCGCATGAACAAGCTCCTCTTTCCTCTGCTCCTGCTGGCTCAAACCGCGACTGCGGAGCCGCCCACGCCGAATGATCAGGCGCGCTTCCTCGCCGGACTGCCGCAGGAAGGCTCCCCGCTGGCGCAACTGGCCGCACGCGGCGAGTTCAACTCGCATGCGAAGGAACTCGATGCCGAATGGGCCGATGCTGAAGAGCGCCAGCTCCGTCCCATCCGCGAATGGGCACCGCTGGGCCTGCCAGAAGCTGTCAGCGACACCGCACCGCTGCTTTATGTCTTCAGCGGTCCCGATTTCCTGCACGCACACACTTTTTTTCCGAACGCCTCCACTTACGTGCTGGCCGCCGTCGAGCCCGTGGGCCTGCCGCCGGATGTGACGAAGCTCAGCGAAGGCGAACTCGGTGCGTCGCTGCGCAATCTACGCCACTCGATCAACGCATCGCTCAGCTTCAGCTTCTTCATCACCGCCGACATGAAGAAGGATCTGCAGGCCACGAAGCTCACCGGCACGCTGCCGGTGCTCTACGTCTTCCTCGCCCGCTGCGGCTGCCATATTCAGAATGTCGAAAACATCTGGCTCGATGCCGAGGGCAAGGTGCTGACCGACAAGGAAACCAAAACACCCGGCGCGCGCATCACCTTCCTCGGCACCAAGGGCCAGCCGCAGACGCTCTACTACTTCGCCACGAACATCGCGAGCTGGGCACTCAAGCAGGACGCCTCCTTCCTGCGCTTCTGCGATGGACTCGGCATGATGAACGGCTTCACCAAGTCCGCCTCGTATCTCATGCATCTCAGCGAGTTCACCACGATCCGCGATTACCTCCTCCAGCACTGCCACACGATGACCCAGGACGACTCCGGCATCCCCTGGCGCGATTTCCCGCGCGAAAGCTGGGATGTGAAAGCTTTCGGCTGGTATCCGGGGCCGATCGCCCTCTTCAAGCAGCACTACCAGCCCGATCTCGCCGAGTACTATCGCACCAACGAAGTCCCCATGATCCCCTTCGGCATCGGTTACCAATGGCGGCCGAAGCAGAGCACGCTGATTTACGGCGTCTCGAAGATGATGGTGCGCAAGGCGATTCCGGTGGTGGAGGAAGCACCAGCGACTCAACGCTGAGATGGCGCAAACAGCAACCTCAGCATCTCCGCATCATTTGGCTTCGAGTCCTTCGCCAAGCGCACGATGACGAGCTTCTGCGACGGCACGATGTAGATGCGCTGGCCGTAGGAGCCGATGCAGGCGATGAGATCGGCGGGAGCGGAGCGGCAAAGGCAGGCGTTGCGCCAGGACTGCTCGTGCCATTTTTTGTCGAGCAGGGACTCCACATCGACCTCGCGGGCGGATTTAGATTCGGCGGCGTGGTTGTTCCAGAAGCCGAAGCCGAAGGCGCGGTTGGCGTCGCTGGTTTTGAGCGAAGTCAGGATATCCTCGTTCTTGAGCAGCCAAGCGCCGAGTTCCGACCACTGGCGGGCGGTTTGCATGAAGCCGGCGGCGAGCAACGGCGAGCCGTGCTGGTCCGGCAGGTAACGCTGCGAGCCGAGGCCGAGCGGGCCGAGCACCTTGCGCTCCAGATAGCGGGTGGGTGACTGATTTTTCTCCCGCAGCTTCCGAGCGAGCAGCTCGTGATACACCTGCAAGGCCGCCGGGCCGTAGATGAAGGACTTGCCGGTGGTACCTACAAGCGAGGCCTTCAGCGCCGACGCGGTGCGGTCGTTGTAGCTGTTTTCATGCAGGCCAAAGAGCGGCTCCATGCCGCTGCTGAAGTCGAGAAGCTGTCGTATCGTGATCTCGCTGCGGCGCTTGTCACCCTGCCACTCGGTGATCGTTTCGGCCACGCGGTCGTCCAGCTTGAACAGACCGTCTTTCTCCGCCGCGAAGGCTGTGAGGCACCAGAAAGCCTTCGTACCGCTGTAGATGCGATGCGGCTCGCGCTTCGTATGGCCGTTCGTGTAGGACTCGTGCAGGATCTTGCTGTTCTGTTTGATCAGCAGCGCATGACCGCCGTGCGCGGCGGAATACGCTGCTGCGGCCTGAATGCGCTCCGCAGGCAGCGGCTCGACAGCGGGCGCGTGCGTGAAAAAAGAAAAGAATGCCAAGATGCGAACCATGCGCGGGAGAGTAGCCGCAATTCTGCCGTGAGGGCAAGCACGGCTGACAAATGAACAACCGACCAACAGATTTGCCGCAGAGGAGCAAAGCGGCAGAGATGGCGGAGTGAGAATACTGCTGTTTCACCACAGAGGTCACAGAGAAGCACAGAGGTTTCATGGCAAAGACTCTGGTCATCCTCTGTGTCTCTCTGTGACCTCTGTGGTTGATTCAAAACTCTGCCTCCTCTGCTCCTCCGCCTCTCTGCGGCAAATCCTAACGGCCGCAGCCGCATGTGCCGGTGGACAATCCGCCTTTGCATCGCATCATCCGCACGCATGCGCATCCTCCTCGTCGAAGACCAGGCCAAGCTCCTCTCCTTTGCCAAAAAGGGGCTGGAGGAGCAGGGCATCCAAGTGGACGCGGTCAGCGATGGCGATGAAGCCTGGGAAATGGCCACCACGGTGCCGTATGACGCGCTGGTGCTCGACATCATGGTGCCAGGCCGCGACGGCCTGAGCATCCTGCGCGGTCTGAGAGAGAAGCGTAACACGGTGCCGGTCATCCTGCTCACCGCACGCACGACCCTGCCGGAAAAAATCGAGGGCCTGAACCTCGGCGCGGATGATTACATGACGAAACCGTTCTTCGTCGAGGAACTGGCCGCGCGCCTGCGCACCGTCGTGCGCCGCAAAGCGGGCGATGCCAGCCACCTGCTGCGCGTGGAAGATCTCTGCATCAACTTGCTCGAACGCAAAGTCAGCCGCGCCAGCGTGGACATCGAGCTAAGCACACGCGAGTTCGAACTGCTGGAGCACCTGATGCGCAGCCCCGGACGCGTGTTTGGCCGCATGCAGATCTATGAGCACGTCTGGGGCTACAACATGGACCCCGAAACGAACCTCGTGGAGGTGTACATCCAGCGTCTGCGCTCAAAGATAGACAAGGATCACGACAAGAAGCTCATCCGCACCGTGCGCGGCGTCGGTTATGCGCTGGGTGGAGGTTGAGAAGCCGTTCAGCGTTCGTAAATGCGTGCCGCAGCGGTAAAGTCTTCTACCTCATCGCCACGTTTACCGGGGAACGCTTCAAATTTCAGCTTCCGCTCCGGCAGCACCTGGCAGAGCACGGCGCCTTTCACTTGGTCGCCATCCTGCCGCACTTGTATCTGGCCCGAGCTGCCGAGCTGGCCGTGAATGAGTTCGTATTTCACGATGCCGTCCTTCTCGCCGATGGTCGCAGGATCAGGCTGGTTGCCTTTCACCCAGAACTGTTGCGCACGGCCGTCGTAGTTGCCGATGGAGACAACCACGATCTTTGGATCGAGGTGATGATAGACGATGCTGAGATGGCCCACCCAGTAGTCGATGCGACGGTTGAGGCCGGTGTAACCGCCGGTGCCTTGTTCATACCAGTTGCCAATGAGTTTGCCATCAATGTCGTAGTCGATGCGGCCGCCGAACGGCGGCACTTTGCGGGCGTTTTTCGCGAGGATCAGGCCGCGCAGCGGTTCGTCGATGTAGTCGAAGGGATCGACGGTGTGCGGCTTCCATGGATCACGTTTCAAGAATTGTTCCGGCTTCACGAAGCCTTGGCGCGTGGTGCTGGTGTCGATCAGTGCGAAGTCGAAGGTCTGGTTGCCCACTTTGCCGATCACCTGCCCGGCTTTGACCGGAATGCGCACGTTCACTGGCTGTCCAGGCTGCACACCGCCTAGCACCTGCTGCATGATTGAATCGTCCACTTTGACCAGATGATCGACGTAGCTCCAGACATGGGCCGAGTGCTCGATGAAGACCTTCAAATCGACGGCACGATCAAACACCGTCGGATCAAACTGTGCCTGCCCACCTTGAGGATTCGGCCGCCATTGCAGCATGACGACGAAGCCATCGGCAACAGCGACGACATCGTAGAGCTGGCTGAAGTCGCGATCATCCATGCGCTGGCCCTGTTCATTGCGCTGGTTGCCACCCTGACCTTGGTTCACCGCACCCTTGGGCACGAGATACAGATGGACGCTCGGCGTCGTGTGCCCGCTCTGCATGTTTCCCAATGGGATGATGTAACCAATATCATCCAGCCGCAGCGGAAAGCTCTGCAACTTCACCGGGCCTTCGCCCTTGGCCTGCCCACGGCTCCACATGAGATTGATTTGTTCGGCCGTGGAGGCAGCAGTTTTGCCCTCCAAATTAGCGTTGGGCATGGAATTCGCAGGCCTCGGCTCGAACAGCCGCATCTCCTCGGCCCACTCGATCAACCAGCGATTTTCGGGAGCAATCGTTGTCTGCTGATTTCGAGGCGGACCCGTCACCGCGAGAATCCAACCACCGTCTTTGGCCGCCACCGCTCCAGGATCGGCTCCCATGACCCGGAAAGTGCCGTCGAGTTGCCAATTCGCACCATCCGCGCTCGTGGCGGTGAACACGCCTTCGCCCGTTCCGAAGAAGGTGATCACCTTGCCATCCGAGTGCGCATTGCCGAGCCAGCGGCGGCGGCCTTCGACTTTCACATCATCGAGGCGGGTGAAATTGAGTCCGTCTGTGCTCGTGGCGTGATAACCGACGCCATCGTTGGGTTGCATCTGCGGACCGTTGTTCGGACGTTGGCCGGGCTCGGGCTGCTTACCGTTGTCGGGCGAGTAGAGATGAAACACGCCTTGATGCAACGCGACGGCACAGTCGATCACGGAACGTCCTTCGATGCTGAAACGCACGCCGGTCTCAAAGGTGTACTCGATGCCGTCATTAGAAATCGCCGAGTGGATGCGTGGCAGGGCTTCATCGAACTGACGACCACGCAGCGAGGTGAAATACATCCGCACGCGACCATCCGGCAGCGGCACGAGCGTGGGATCAAAGGGGAAACGCATGCCTTCGGGCAGGCCGTTCAATTTCATCACCACCGCATCCGTCCACGTTTTGCCTTCATCGGAGGAAAAATGAATCGCCACTTTGTCAAAGGAGGCCGGATCGTTTTCTGGGAAGTGCTGATGCGCCGCAATGAGCCTGCCGTCCTTCATGCGATTGATCGTTGGAACGCCAGCACGATTGAATTGGGCGAGCTTCTCGATGCTGCCGTCAGCTTTGGCGTGATAGACGAGCACATCGTTGTTCCAAGGGCCATTCTGCGACTGCGTGTCACGCTGCGGTTGGTTGAGCGGAGGAAACGGTACAAGCGGATTGAACAACTCGGAGAAAAAATCCTGCGCTGGTGCAGTCGTGAGACTGCACAGCGCGAACAGCAGGGAGCGCGTAACATTCATGGGTGTGTAAGGGCTGGTGATTGAGCCACGCGGGCACCACCAATTGCCACCCGCTATGGTTCTAACGCCGCCGTCGGCTCCTTTTGTGTCTGACACTCCTGCTCGTGTGCTGGAGGTCAACGCATCGGCATACCCAGCGGGCCCATGCCGGGCATCTCGGGACGCGTATCACTCAGGTTGTCGGGAACCTTGCCCGCCCGAGCTTCCGCTTCGAGTTGTTGCCTGGTTTTGGCTGGAGGCGTGGTGGCCGCACATGCGGTTAACAAGACTGCGACGAGTAAGGTGGCGATGCCGGGAATCGATGTTTTCATGAGTGGTTGAGCTTGGGTGGTGTTGGTAGGATGCGGGAAATCACTTGGGCAGTCTGGCGTTCAAATCTTCGACGTACTTGCGGTCATCGTCGCTGAGCAGTTCGAGCGCCACTTCCACGGGCTTCTTGTTCACCATCAGGCGTGCTTTGCCATCGCGGATGAGCGTGGGCTTTTCAGGCATCTTGGCTGGCGGGGCTTTTTCGACAGCTTCACGAGCGGCGGCGGGATTGGCGGCATCGAATTCGATCACCGACTCCTCGAAAGTGATGATGGCACCCAGCAATGACCTGCCGTCCTTGCTCTTCCATTGTCGCGGCTCGCCGAGGATAAAGTAGGAAGTAAGCTTGGTCTTGGTGGGAGAAGCGGGCTTGGTGGCGGCATTGATACTGACCCCGCCGCTGCCACCACTGCCGTTGAGATCACGCGTTTCAAACTTCTTGCCGGTGGTGGGATTGATCACCTGCGCGCTGAGCGACGCAGTCACCAGGAAGATGAGGAGAAATGCTTTCATGCAACACAGGCTATGATGGAACCGCCCTGGCAGGCAAGCACCAATTCCACGTTAAGCGAGCGTGGCGTAGTCGATGGCTTTGAGACGTGGCTGCTTGGCACCCATACGTGGCACACAGGCAAGGAGCGCTTTGGTGTAGGCGTGCTGCGGATTGTGCAAAATCTCGTCCACCGGGCCGGTTTCGACGATCTCCCCGCGAAACATGACGGCGACGCGGTCCACCACGCTGCGGATGATGCCGAGATTGTGCGTGATGAGGATGATGCTCATGTCGAGATCACGGCGTAACTCGGCCAAGAGGTCCATGATTTGCTTTTGAATGGTGACATCGAGTGCGGTGGTCGGTTCGTCTGCAATGAGGAGCTTCGGCTGCGTGCACAGGGCCATGGCGATCATGACGCGTTGCTGCATGCCGCCGCTGAGTTCATGTGGATAGGCCCGCAGACGCTTGCGCGAATCGACGATGCCGACTTTGTCGAGCCACTTCACGATTTCGTCGTCGCGATCGGCTTTGGCGACATCTGGACGATGCAACGCGAGTGCTTCGCCGATCTGCGTGCGGATGGTGAGCACAGGATTGAGGGAGGTGCTCGGCTCCTGGAAGATATAAGCAATTTCTTTACCACGAATGGCGCGCAACTCGCGTTCGTTCATCTCGAGAATGTGATGACCGTTCAGCGACATCTCCTTGGCGGAGATGCTGGCGGGCGGTTCGGGCAGCAGGCGTGCCAGAGCGAGCGCGGTGGCACTTTTGCCACTACCGCTCTCTCCGACGAGCGCAATGGATTCACCCTGCTTGAGTGTGAAGCTGATACTTTTGACGGCTTTCACCGATTCCCCGTCATGACGGCCGAATTCGATCTGAAGATCGCGGATACGCAGCAATGGGGCGTCTTTTTTAATGGAGGCGTCGGACATGAGACTTCAGGTGGGTCGAGGTTGTACGATGCGGCTGACTTGGATCAAACACAAGGCAACAAGCGCGATGCTGCCACCGGCGTGCAATAACGCCGTAGGGTCGGCGAGAGTTTGTGCGGCGTCCTGCATCGAGACAATCGCGAGTGGACGGCACCATTGTGCGAGCGGATCAACCAACTCCTCCAGCAAACGCGGCTGAATTGCGCAGGCAACGGCGATCCACAGTAGTGTCTGCGCAAAGACGGTGCAGATCCACGCCGCGAGCATTCGGAATTGCACCGGGGCGATGTGCTTGAGCCAGATCATGCCTTCCGAAGCACCGAGGACGCGTGCGGCATCGATGGGCAGTTGATCTTCGATGCTGTTCCACGCCTGATGCCATGCGGCGCTGCCGGCAACGAGCACCGCGAGCCAGAGAATAAGCCAGCACAAAACTGACATATTCGGCAGCGTCATCACTCCCAGCGCCCAAAGGAACCAAGGATGCCAGGCGAGCGCAGGCATGAAGCTACTGGAAGATTTCAGCCTGCCACGCAACACGAACAAGCAGACGCACAGCAGCGCCATCATTGCTCCGCCCGTGATGAAACCGAAAGCGATGCCGCTGACATCACCAGCGCGAATGGATTGGGCCAGCCAGCCACCCCAGCCCATGAAACGAAGCACATCTTCGACGATGAGAAGATAAACCGGTGCGATGAGGCAAAGCGACTGCATGCGCACACGCAGCAGCGGCAGCAACTGACGTAGATGATGCACCCAAAGCCGAGAGCTTTGAGGAACGCCGCGTGCACGAAGTGAATAATCGAGATCTGCCGTCGCGGTGGCGTCCGTGATGACACATTCAATCATTTCACCGCACAATAGCAAAGCTAGCACCGCCGCCGGAGCAAGAAACTCCCAGAGCGTGCGTGCCAGCGTGGTCTGCCAGGTGCCATCGGCCTCGGGAAGCTGCGCGGGAAGCAACGTTTCGACCGGCCAGCCTAGATGACCGATCCAACCGCCGATAAAGCCCCACGCGATCGCAGCAATCGGCAGACAAGCGAGCGCACGGCCCACCAAGGCGGTGAATATTTCCACGCGTGGCTCCATTCGTCGCGCGAGCAGTCCCGCCGCAAGGGCGATACTCATTGCCAACAGCAAGGCGATGACGAGCACGGTCAAACTCGAGCCACAACGCACCCACAGGCCGGGCGCAGGCACATTCCAAGCGAACAGCGTGCTCAAACTACGCCGCTGCGTGAGCAGGAGGAGCAGGGCAGCGACCACACCGCCAAGGAGTAGACGCAATGGCAGCCAGCGGGGTGGTGTCGAAAAGTGCTGCGCGTTCATTATTCAGCGGTGCGCATTTTGAGATTGATTGTCGGCGCTTTAAACTCGCACATCGGTGGCATGGCCAACGAACGCAGCGTCCAACCGGCGGTCGGTTCCGCAGTTGACCTCACATTTTGCAATGAAGGCACGGCAGCGGCTTCATCATGCGTAGTAAAAAGCGTCAGCATGGGATGCAAAGGCAGTAGTTTTGCCTCCAGCTCACGCACGCGTGCTGGCACATGAGCCGGTTCAACTTCCGCATCCAGCGTTTCGAGCAGCAGATCGATCTGCGGATCGCTGATGCCGCAGAAATTGGTGCCGCCTGATGCTGCCTGTGAAGAATGCCACCAAGGAAGCTGATCCCAGGAAACCTCGAAGCGCTGATCCAGCAAAACAGCATCGAAGTGGTGCTCGTGAAGACGTTGCGCGAGCGTTTGCGCGTCCTCGACCGTTTCTATTGTCACCTTTGCCCCGATTTTTCCCCACTGAGCGATGAGTCGCTGCGCCGTCTGTGCATGTAGTGCATCGCTTGAAGGAACGAGCAGTGTGAACTGCAAGGTACGGTCTGGACTGCGCGCAAGGCCATCGACATTACGCAGCCAACCTTCATCCGTGAGTATTTTCTGCGCGGCTTCGAGTTGAAAAGGACTGCGTTTAGCCTGCGTGCTGAACCAGAGACCGGACGCAAACAAACTGGCATCCACATGGCCGAGGCGCCCGGGCAGCGAGCGGATGAGATCGTCACTGTCAGTGGCCAGCGCCAGCGCTTCACGCAGCCGCACATTTTTCAAGATGTCATGCCGCGTGTTCCAGAGCACGACGAGCCGTTGTCGTGGTGGCGTGAAGCGCAATTGCGTCAGATGCGTGTGATCCGCCACTGACGCAGGCCAGACGAGATCGATCGTGCGGGTGCGCACGCCGACCTGTGTCATCAGTGGTGAGGCCGAGAAGTTAAACAGAAAACGTGCGGTCGTTTTCTCGTGATTAACCGGCACGAGAATGAGCGAACGTGCATCACGGACGGCGATACGATGAGTTCCAGCTCCAGATGGTGCTTGCCGGGTGAAATCAGCCTCCTGAGCATCAGGATGAGCCTGTAGCCACATCGCAGGTAACAAAGGCAAATCTACGAAAGCCCCCAATGCCGGCCCGTAGCGCTTGCGATAGGTCACATGCAGACGCGAACCGTTATTTTGGACTTCGAGTGATTGAATGTGACGCAGCGCCTCACGATTCGGCAGCGGCCAGTCGCGTGTGAGGAGGAATTCGATGGTGGCTCGCGCATCCTCTGCCGTGACTGGCGTGTTATTGTGCCAAATCTGCCCGGGGCGGATGTCGAGATCGAGCACCGGTTCACTCAGCGCACCGACTTCAGCCAGCGGATTCATCGTGGTTGGTTCGTTCGTGTTGGTGTCGAAGAAGCGATGCATTTCATCCAGCAGTCGTTGCGACGGCCCCGCCACGACCATTTCGCAAGCGTTCGCACCATCGAACCACACGCGCTGAATCTGCCGCGCCTGTGAAGATCCAGCGATGAACTTGTCCCAGGCTTGGCGCAGAGGCGTGTGGCGCTCGATGCGCCAGAACGCGATGGGCTGCAGCTCCAATGCGGCAACGACGTTCAGCGCTTGCTGAACACCTGCAGCGTTTGCATCACTGAAATTCAGCAGGAGCCTGTTCTCCAACACACGTACTGAAGTAAGATGCCACTCCGCCCAGCGGTTGGTCTCGCCGATCTGCGTCTGCAACAGTTCTTGCGCACGTTTGGCCGTCACATCATCGGCAAACCAACAGGTCACATCCTGTGACCAGCG
Organism: Verrucomicrobiaceae bacterium; assembly: GCA_947466075.1. GTDB lineage: Bacteria > Verrucomicrobiota > Verrucomicrobiia > Verrucomicrobiales > Verrucomicrobiaceae > Prosthecobacter. The sequence continues at coordinate 20,245 of CANIBP010000014.1, read as the reverse complement.
CCACATTTCAGCGAGCGCTGGCTGCAAAGCACCGTCAGGGCCAATGCGGAACAGCGGCTCATGCACGAGATCGATGATCTCCCGTTCCACCTCGGTCGCTGGAAGGAAGGGATTCAGCGTTGGCACGCCCTGCGGCAGCATGACTACGATGCCATCACTGTGCCGCGTCCGGCTGCGCTGCGACTCAGTCGCCGCCCACCACGCCACCGCTGCGATGAGCAGAGGGAAACCGAAAATGAGCGTGCGGGCGAGAATCATGCGCACGGAATGCTAAAGCGTGCGCATGGCGGGGGCAAGACATCGCTAGATGCCGCTCATCTCGCCCTCATCCGTGACTTGGATGCGCTCGGCGGCGGGAACTTTTGGCAGCGCTGGCATGCGCATCATGGTGCCGGTCAAAGCGACGAGGAAACCGGCACCATTGGCGATTTCGAAGTCCCGCACGGTGATGGTGAAACCGCGTGGGCGGCCGCGCTTCTTCGCGTCGTCGGAGAGGCTGTCCTGTGTCTTCGCCATGCACAGTGGCAGCTTGTCAAAGCCGTTGCGTGCAAAGAGCGCGAGTTTGGCTTTGGCCTCGTCGGTGAGCAGCACGCCGTCAGCTCCGTAGATCTTCGTGGCGATGGCGGTGAGCTTGGTTTCGACGCTGTCGTCAGGTTGATACAGGAATGGCAGCGGCTGCGATTCCTGCGGCAAAGCGGCGAACACTTTTTCGGCGAGTTGCACGGCACCATCGCCGCCGTGAGCGAAGACATCTGCGGTGGCGCTGGGGACGCCTCGTGCAGCGCAGAATTCATGAACTAGAGCGATTTCGGCATCGTCGTCGCTGTGGAAACGGTTGATGGCGACGATGACCGGACGCTGGAACTGCGCGGCGCTATCAAGATGCGCGGCGAGATTTTCCAAGCCACGGCTCAGTGCGGCGGCGTCAGTCTGCGTGAGCTGATCCAAGGCCACGCCACCGTGCATTTTCAATGCACGAATGGTGGCGACGATGACGATGGCCGCAGGTGCGAGGCCGGCCTGGCGGCACTTGATGTGCATGAACTTCTCGCCGCCAAGGTCGAAGGCGAATCCGGCCTCCGTGACGGCATAATCGGCATGCGCGAGCGCCATGCGTGTGGCGAGGACCGAGTTGCAGCCGTGTGCGATGTTCGCAAACGGGCCGCCGTGCAGGAAAGCGGGCACGCCTTCGATGCTTTGCACGAGGTTGGGCATCAGCGCCTCTCGCAGCAGTGCCAGCATGGCTCCGGTGACGCGGAATTCTTTGGCGAAGACCGGTTCGCCCTCCGGCGTGAAGCCGACAACGATGCGTTCGAGCCGTTTGCGCAGATCATGGAGCGATTCAGCAAGGCACATGATCGCCATGATCTCGGACGCAGCGGTGATGTCGAAACCGGTGATGCGCTCGGTTGGTTTGCCCACGGCGGTGCGCACGCTGCGCAGTGCGCGGTCGTTCATGTCCATGACGCGCTTCCATAGCACGCCGTCTGGTTTGACGCGTGCCTCGTTATTGAAGAGCTGATTGTCGATGACGGCGGAGAGCAGGTTGTGCGCGCAGGTGATGGCGTGGAAGTCGCCGGTGAAGTGCAGATTGATGGCATGCGCAGGCCGCACGGTGCTTTTGCCACCGCCAGTCGCGCCGCCTTTGCGACCAAAGACCGGCCCCATCGACGGCTGACGCAGTGCGAGCGCGACGCTCTGCCCGATCTTCTTCAATCCTTGCGACAGACCGATGGAGACGGTGGTTTTGCCTTCGCCGGCTGGTGTCGGCGTGATGGCGGAGACGAGGATCAGTTTCCCGCGCGGCGGCTTTGATTGCAGGGCCTGGAGACTGACCTTGGCCATATGACGCCCGTGAAGAATGAGGTGCTCGGGGGCAATGCCGAGACCGGCGGCGATGGGGGAGATGTCCGGGTGCATGGGCGGTGGAAGCGCGCATGATGGCAAGCCATGCGGTGAAGCAAAGACTTTTCCGAAGAGGAAATCCGTTCATATATCCGCTCATGCCGCCCGAAAATCTGGAAGAACTCGAAGAACGCCTCAGCCGCCCAACGCCTGCCGTGGTGGATTTGATGCGCGTGCTGCCGGGCGACATCATCATTCTCGGAGCCGCAGGGAAGATGGGGCCGTCGCTCGCACGCATGGCGAAACGCGCCAGCGATGAGGCTGGCACGAGGCGTCGTATCATCGCCGTGTCGCGTTTTAGTAGCCCGGGTTCAGCAGAGGAATTGCAGAGCCATGGCATCGAAGTCATCGCCAGCGACCTATTGGCAGCCAATGCCGTGGCCTATCTGCCCCATGTGGCGAACGTGATTTACATGGCGGGCATGAAATTCGGCTCGACTGGCCAGGAACCGATGACTTGGGCGATGAATGCTTGGCTACCAGGCCTTGTGTGCGAGCGCTACCATCGCAGCCGTATCGTCGCATTCTCCACCGGCAACGTCTATGGCCTCGTGCCCGTTGAACGTGGTGGCAGCAAGGAGGAGGATGCTTTGAATCCAGCCGGCGAATACGCGATGAGCTGTCTGGGCCGCGAGCGCATCTTCCAGCACTTCAGCCAGACACGTGGCACGCCGGTATCGCTCATCCGCTTGAACTACGCCTGCGATCTGCGTTATGGCGTGATGGTCGATGTCGCGCAGAAAGTTTGGAACGATGAGCCGGTGGATGTGCGCATGGGTTACTTCAACACCATCTGGCAAGGCGATGCGAACGCGCTCTCGCTCCTCAGTCTCGCCAAAGCGCAAAGCCCCGCCTGGACCGTGAACCTTACCGGCACCGCCACGCTCAGCGTGCGCGAGGTGGCCAAGAGTTTCGGTGAACTTTTTGGCAAATCCGTGCAAATCGAAGGCAAGGAGGCTCCCGATGCGCTGCTGAGCAATCCTTACCGCAGCTTCGTCGAACTCGGCATCCCCTTCGTCCGCGATGAAGAACTCACCGAATGGGTCGCAAGCTGGGTCTCAAGCGGCGGTGAATCGCTGGGCAAACCGACGCACTTTGAGTCACGCGACGGGCGCTTCTGAGGTTGTAAACAGAGCCACGTTCTCTGTCAGCTTTCTCAACCATTCATACGCCGCACTTCGAGTTCGACCTGCAAGGCGGAGGTTGCACCGGGCGGGCCGTCGAAATGGCCTAGAACTGGGGCGGCGTCGTGGTAATCGCGGCCGGTGGCGATTTTGATGTGTCGTTCATCAGCAAGAGTGTCGTTGGTGGGATCAAGGCCGAACCAGCCTTTACCGGGGAGGTGGATTTCACACCACGCATGGGAAGCTTGGGCTCCACGCAGGTGAGAATCGGGACCATTGTAGAGATACCCACTCACATAACGTGTAGGGATGCAAAGTGAGCGACAGATGCCGATCATGACGTGGGCGAAATCCTGGCAGACGCCACACTTGGTCTGCATCACTTCGTTCATGTGTGTACCGGCGTGCGTCGTATTGGGCGCGTAGCTCCACTCACGGAAAATGTGGTGCATCACGGCCTCGGCGACCTCGAAAACATCGTTGCGATCTTCGCGGATGTCGATGCCGAGACGCCAGACTTCGGGACTGAGATCCACGTACTTGCTGCTACCGAGGAAAGGTTGCGCCATGTCGTCCAAGTCCGTTTTGAGAGTGGTAAACGTGACGCCGAGTGGTTTGCCATCCAGGTAGGGACTGGTGGTGTTGATGGTCGATTGCGCCTCAATGGTGAGGCTGGAATGCGGCTCCGGTAGATCGAAGAAATGGACGTAGTTGAACCAGTTGTCGCGGAAGTGCTGCAAGCGCACTGGTGGATGCGTTTTTAACAGAAAAAACTCGAGGCGTGACTTGTCATCCGTGGCAGGGCGGAGGCGCACCTCATTGTAACTGTCACGCACGGGTGAGCGATAAAGGTATCGCGTGCGGTGGAAGACTCGGAAACGCATGCGGCGGTGGTCGGTGGATCACTGCGGCGGTGGCTACTGCTGGATTTGCATGTTTGCTTCTACCTTGGGGTGATAGGCTAAAAAGGACGCTTCCCCGATGACGGGAGCACTGTCTCCATACAGAACGAAGGTCTGCAAAATGGAGGCACCGATGTCGTTGAGTTTGGACTGCAAGCGGTCAATGAACTCGTGCAGACCTTCTTTGAGCACTTCATCCATGGTGATGTAGGCGATGTCGGCACGCAGCCTGCCGAGGAGGCGTACGGGCACTTTCATCTCTTCGAGCCGACCATTGCCACAGAGGGCGATGAGGGCGGTGTGCATGGCCTCGATGCACCAGGCAAAGGAACGCGGGAAGGTGTCATTCGGTAGAAGATACTCGACGATATCGACGGGGTTGAGCTTGTTGCTGCTGTAGGCTTGGAAGGCATGCCAGGCAGAGCTGGAGCGCAACAATGCGGCCCAACGCAACGGACGCGCCAACGGGTTTGGCGGCATATCGAGCGAGATCGCGGAACAGGTGTCGATCAGGCGCGTCGTTTTGTCTGCGCGTTCAAGGCAAAGGCCCAAACGCAGGAAGTGCCAACTCTCATCACGCGGTGTCGTGGAAGCGGCGATACCCTGAAATTGATAGGAAGCGACGAGCACCTTCTCATAAAACGCGGCCCGTTGATTTTGGTGCAATGCGGCGGCTTCGGGAGATTCGAGGAAGAGCCGCAGGCCGTTGATGCACTCCCAAAGTTCATCGGAGATCTGGTCACGCACGGTGCGGGCGTTTTCACGAGCAGCGCGGACGCAGTTGAGGATGGAATTGGGATTGTCCGTGCGCAGCGCCAGGAAGAGGGCCACGAGTTCGCCTTCGATAGTGGTGTGAACCTTGTCGTAGCGCTCCTCGTCACCGGTGGTCATCAAAATGGGACCCCAGAACTGAGATTCGTCTGCGGCTTCTTCCCCGGCATCAAGCAGAAGGTCTTGAGTGGAGAGCAGCAGGCGGGAGAGGTTTTCAGCGCGCTCCATGTAGCGTGCCATCCAATAAATGCTGTCTGCGACTCGGCTTAACATGACTTTTTAAGGGGAGAAAAATTCAGAAGGTGGAAGAAATGACTCATGGGGTGTTCGTTATTCGTCATCCCAGAGAACCCAGGTGTCCTTGCTGCCTCCGCCTTGGCTGGAATTGACGACCAGTGAGCCTTTCTTGAGTGCGACTCGGGTCAGACCACCAGGAACGACTTGGATGCGGTCGCCATAGAGCACGTAAGGCCGTAGATCGATGTGCCGACCTTCGAAGTGATCGCCTTGGAACACCGGATGCCGCGAGAGTTGCAGCACGGGTTGAGCGATGTAGTTGCGCGGATTGGCGCGGATGCGCTCGGCAAACTCGGTCTGTTCCTCCTTCGTAGAGTGCGGCCCCATGAGCATTCCATAGCCGCCGGATTCATTCACGGCTTTGACGACGAGATTTGGCAGATTGGCGAGGATGTACTCACATTCCTTGGGATCGACACCGAGGTAGGTGGTCACGTTCGGCAGGATAGGATCCTGATCGAGGTAGTATTTGATCATCTTCGGCACGAGCGCGTAAACCGCCTTGTCATCTGCCACGCCGGTGCCGATGGAGTTTGCCAGCGCCACATGGCCGCTTTGATAAGCTTTCACGAGGCCAGGAACACCGAGCAGCGAGTCTTTACGGAAAACGAGTGGATCAAGGAAGTCATCGTCAATACGGCGGTAGATGACATGTACCTGCTGCAGTCCCTTGGCGGTGCGCATGAAGATGCGGTCGTTTTTCAGCACCAAATCGCGACCTTCAACGATGGGCACGCCCATTTGTTTGGCCAGGTAACAATGCTCAAAGTAAGCACTATTGAAGACGCCGGGCGTGAGAACGACAATATTCGGGTCAATGACGCTCAGCGGGGCCAGATGAGCCAATGTCTCGCGCAGCATCGAGCCATAGGCATCCACAGGACGCACAGGCAAAGACTGAAGCAAGCCGGGGAAGGTGCGCTTCATCGCGTTCCGGTTCTCCAGCATGTAGGAGGCACCAGATGGGCAGCGGCCATTGTCTTCGAGCACAAAATACTCGCCTTTGCCATCGCGCACGAGGTCCGTGCCGCAGATGTGGATGTAAATACCGTGGGGAACTTTGACGCCTTTGAATTCCGGCCGGAAATGCGAAGCGGACTCGACGAGTTCACGCGGAACGATGCCGTCCGTGATGATTTTTTGCTCGTGATAGACGTCGTTCAGGAAAAGATTCAGGGCGGTAATGCGCTGGATCAGGCCGGACTCCACACGTTCCCATTCTTTGTGGGGAATGATGCGGGGCATCAGGTCAAAAGGGAAAATGCGCTCCGTGCCTTGGTCATCGCCATAGACCGTAAAAGTCACGCCTTGGCGGAGGAAGACCGTGTCAGCAGTGCGCTGTCGTGCGGCGTATTCCGCAGGGCTGAGCGTGCCTATGCTGCCCGTGATTCCGGCATAATGACTCCGCGCAGAGTCCGGCGCGGAGAACATTTCATCGAAGAAGCTACCTGGTTGGTAGTCGTTAAACAGAGACGACATGGGATTTATAATAGCAGGGCTTGTGCCAGAGTTCACACGGGCTTTTTTAGAGGGGGTAAATCACGCTCCCAGCGGTTCCACATCCACACCGACCTCCACGCTATGCTTCCCCCCGCCGGTGATGATGCCACGCACGGGGCTGACATCGGAAAAGTCACGGCCAATGGCAACGGTGATATGATCGAGCGAGGTAAAACAATCGTTGGTGGGATCGAAATCGACCCAGCCGAAGCCGGGAACGAAGCAAGCCGCCCAAGCGTGCGAGGCATCGACCCCCACCAGTCGTGGTTTTCCCGCTGGCGGATGCGTGCGCAAATAGCCGCTGACGTAGCGGGCTGGCAGGCCCATCGCGCGTAGGCTGGCTATGGCGAGATGGGCGAAGTCCTGGCAGACACCGCGTTTCTTTTCCAGCACTTCGGCCAGCGGGGTGCTGATCGTGGTTGCCTTTGGATCAAACACGAACTCAAGATGGATACGGGCGCAGAGATCGGCGGTAGCAGCCAGTACCGCGCGGCCAGGCTTGAAACTGGGCAGCGCAAACTCACGCAACGGCATTTCATGAACCAGTAGCGGGCTGCGAAACACGAACTGGCAGGGATCCAGGAGATCAAAGGGCACCGGATCGCGAAACAAGGCAGCCACCTGCTCCCAGGGTGGTGTTTGCGCCGGATCAGGCTGTAACACCGGCGACAACTTCACGTAGCTGAGTGAGGTAACCTCAAAAAATGCATGCAGTTTTTGAATGGAGAAACAGGAAACACGATTGCCGAAGGAGTCGGTGTGCTCGGTGAGTAGATCGGGCTCTGGATCGAAGCTGAGGCTAAAATCCTGGCAGCGCTGTGTTTCAGTGTCGCGCGGGCGCAGACGTGCGGCGTGGTGCGAGACTGCCACCCGCGAACTGTACTCATACGTGGTGCGATGCGTGATGCGGTAGTTCATCGCGTGGGCGTCGGTTCGGCAAGCGGCGCGGATTCGCTGCTGCTGATGGTGGAATGAGCAAAGTAACCGGCAGTGAGCGCATCGTTCAGCGTCGGCATGGCTTCGATGAGTTGATTGAGCAGTTTCGCAACCTGCGTCTGCGACCAAGTGCCCGGCTCGACGCGTGCTAACTCGGTGGGATCACACAATTGCAGCTTGGTGCTGTTTTCCAGGAGCACTCGCATCGCCGGAGTGAGCAGCGCAGAATTTTGCTCACGCGGCAGTAGCTCGAAATGACGCTCAATGCGTTCAAATTGGAAGCGTAAGCCACGTGGATTGAGTTCATCGAGCATCAGCAGGTCATACACGGCCGCAAGCTGCGGCAGCAGGCTGTAGCGATTGCGGTAGGTGATGGTGCTGTCGCCCACTTCAAGGATGGCTTCGAGTAGGCTCGGATTTTCTGCATCCGTGGAGCGCAACCCGGCGCTCAGCAGCTCACATATATAGAGAGTACGTTCAATGCGGTGGCCGGTGTCGAGGAACATCCAGCCCTGAGCGCGCGTCATGTTTTCCTTGGCCAATCCGTGGAAGGAGGCGAGTTCGAGGATGACACGCGTGAGCACATTGAGCGTGTCGGACATCGGCGAGATGCTCGGAGGATGATCGAAGGCGTCCAGCGCATCGCTGAGCTGGCTAATAACGCGCCAGGTATCGACGGAGATACGATCACGGAGTAGAATGCCAATACGCTGAATGTGCGTGACACTGGAGCGAATGGAGGACGGATGCTCGGGATCAAAGACCGCCTGTAGTAACCGGGCTTCGAGTTGCTCCTGCTGGGAAGCCAGCAAGGCTATATCAGCCACGTCATCCAGCACCAGCAAACTACGCAGAGCTTCCAGCAGCGGCAGCAGCAGCGGTGTTTCACTCATGCCACTTTCTGGTGAGCAACGCAGCAATGTGGAGCGAAGCAGTCGGGCGCTGGACTCCGCACGTTCTGCATAGCGACCCAGCCAGTACAAATGATTAGCGACACGACTGCCGAGATTGTGACCGACACGACGAAGCTCCACCGGCGTGCGCGTGGTCGTCAGTAGCGTGACATTTTCTACGGGACCGTCGCTAAGGATCCAGGTGTCCTTGCTGCTGCCGCCCTTCTGCATCGAAACGAGCGGCGAATCAATGCTCGCAGCCACACGGGTCAAAGCACCTGGCATGACCATGTAGCCATCTGCCGTCGCGACGAGATAGACGCGCACACTGATCGGCTTATGAACAAGGCGGCCATCCTCCCATGTCGGGGCCGTCGAGAAGGTGATCTTCTCCTGCGCCGCCCAGCGATCCGGCGCAAAGCGCATGCGCTCGATGAAAGCAGCACGCTCGGCGGACGAAAGTTTCTCGCCGAAGTGGACTTCTCGTCCACGCGCACGGAACGCGCTTTTGATGACCAGGTGGTCGAGATTTTTCTCCATTTCACCACGCGGACGTTCCTGGCCACACCACCAGGTCGCGACGGAGGGCATGAGCAGGTTTTCGCCGAGCAGTTTGCGGCACAAACCCGGCAGGAAGGCCATCATTGCGGGTGCTTCGGCCAGACCGGAGCCCAGAGCGTTGGCGAGCGAAACATTACCTGCACGCACGGCACGCACGAGGCCGGGAACACCGAGCATGGAGTCGTTGCGCAGCTCCAGTGGATCACAGAAATCATCGTCCACACGCCGCAGGATCACATCTACGGGCTCCAAGCCGCTGAGCGTCTTCAAAAAGACGCGGTCATCGCGTACAGTGAGGTCTTCCCCTTCAACAAGTGTGTAACCGAGATAGCGTGCGAGGTAGGCCTGCTCGAAATACGTTTCATTATACGGTCCGGGCGTGAGTAACACGACGCGCGGCTCACCCGCAGGCCGTGGGGCCAGTGCCGCGAGAGATTGCTGCATCTGCCGGAAAAATCCGGCCAGACGACGCACCCGTGCATCACGAAATACATCCGGGAGCAGACGCGAGGTGATCAAGCGGTTCTCCAGCGCGTAGCCAGCGCCGGTGGGAATCTGTGTACGATCAGCAATCACCCACCAGCGACCATCCGGTGCACGTGCAATGTCAGCACCATAGACCTGCAACGGCTTCGCATTCGGCGTTTTAATGCCGTGGCAGGGCCGCAAATAGGCCGGTTGCGCCAGCACCATCGCCGCCGGCATGTCTCCTCGTCGAATCAGTTGCTGAGGGCCGTAGCTGTCATTAAGGATCGCGTTGAGCAATGTCGCGCGCTGGATCAGCGCCTTCTCGATGCCCTCCCATTCGCGCGCGGAGATGACAAACGGCACCGGGTCCATCGTCCACGGCGTGTCCATGCCCTTGTCATCATACACATTGAAGGTCACACCACGTTCTGCCAGCAGACGTCGCGCGGTGTCGGACATGCGCTTCACTCCGGCGGCATCGCGACGCTGCAGGTCGGAGATGACCTGCTCGTAATGCGGCCGCACCTTGCCTGCGCCGTCGCGCAGTTCGTCGTAATGCTTAGTCGCATCAGGAGCGTCCACACGCGGAGCCACAACCCGTGGAGTTGCGGCGGAGTGAGGTGTGGAGCTTTGCGATTGGAAGATCAATGCGTGGACAGGTGTGACAACGAAGACGCTGCTAACGATAGTAGGAAACGTTCACTCGCACGCATCCCGTTTCTTTACTTTTAAGAGTGCCTCAAATCGAGCGTGAACGGGAACTCGGGATTGGGAACCGCTGGCGCTACTTTCATCTTTCCTGGTGTGTGGCCGTGACGGAAGAAGCGGGAGAGGCGGCGGCTTTCGGCTTCGTAGCCGTTAACAGGGAAGGTGTCGTAGCTGCGGCCACCGGGATGCACGACGTGGTAGGTGCAGCCGCCGAGGGAACGTTCGTTCCAGAGATCGACGAGATCGAGCGTGAGCGGCGCATGCACGCCGATGGTGGGCTGCAAACAGCTCCCCGGCTGCCAAGCGCGATAACGCACACCGGCGATGAATTCGCCGTTCGTGCCGGTCGGATGTAGCGGCACGGTGCGGCCGTTGCAGGAGATGGCATAGCGGCCTTCGGTGAGACCCATGGCCTTGATTTGAATGCGCTCGAGCGATGAGTCAACGAAGCGCACCGCACCACCGGCACCGCCTTCTTCACCGAGCACATGCCACGGTTCCAGCGCCTGCCGGATTTCGACGTGGACGTTGCGCGAGGAGAAGTCGCCGCTGAGAGGGAAGCGGAACTCGTGATGTGGAGCGAACCATTCGGGCTTGAGTTCGTAGCCAGCGCGACGCGTGTCTTCGCACACGTCTTCGAAGTCACTCCAGGTGAAGTGCGGCAGCATCCAGCGGTCGTGGATGTCGGTGCCCCAGCGGACAAGTGGTTTTTCATAAGGCTCCTTCCAGAACCGGGCGATGAGCGTGCGCAGCATCAATGCTTGAGCGAGGCTCATGCGTGCATGTGGAGGCATTTCGAAGGCACGCATTTCCAGCAGGCCGAGACGGCCGGTCGAACTGTCGGGCGAGAAGAGTTTGTCGATGCAGAACTCGGCGCGGTGCGTGCTGCCGGTGGAGTCGATCAGCAGGTTGCGGTATAGGCGATCCACCAGCCAGGGTGAGATGTTGTTGCCAGCATCTTGGGCGGCTTTGAAGGCGACTTCGAGTTCGTAGAGCGAATCATTTCGCGCTTCATCGATACGCGGACTTTGACTCGTGGGGCCGACAAACAGGCCGCTGAACATGTAGGACAGCGAAGGATGATTTTGCCAGTAGCTCACCAGACTGCGCAGCAAGTCGGGACGGCGCAGGAACGGGCTGTCCTTCGGCGATTCCGCACCCATGACGATATGATTGCCACCACCGGTGCCGGTGTGGCGACCATCGACCATGAATTTCTCGGTGCCGAGTCGGGTGAGGCGTGCTTCGTCGTAAAGCGTCTCGGTGATATTCACCATTTCGTCCCAGCTCTTCGAAGGCTGCACGTTCACTTCGATCACGCCAGGGTCAGGCGTGACTTTGAGCACATGAACGCGTGGGTCAAACGGTGGCGCGTAACCTTCAATGACAATCGGCTGGTCAAGCGCCAGTGCGACATCTTCCACAGCTCCTAGACAGCTTAGATACTCCTCCAGCGTCTTCGTCGGCGGCATGAAGACGAAGAGCTTGCCGTTGCGCGGCTCCACGCAGAGCGCAGTGCGCACGATTTGGTCAGCAGATTGGCCAAAAGCAGGCGGTTGTGCTGCGGGATCGATGGTTTGCGATGACTCGTCGTCTGGCAGGGGTTCCAAACCGATCTGACCGCGTTGTTGTGAAAGTCTCTTCCAGAACGTGGGCGGCACACCGCTGATGCCACGCACAAAATGCTGACGTGATGGCAGTGGATCGCGGTCCTCCATCGGATCTTGTTCGTGCAGGTAGGGATAACTGCTTTCCTTGACCCAAGGCTGCGAATCAAGAGGCAGACGCAGGCCGATGGGAGAGTCGCCCGGGATGAATAACAGCGCTCTCCACGCAGGAACCACGGCCCAGTGCTCCATGCGGTGCCGCCATGCTCGAAGTCGCTCTTCAACGGCAACACGTGACCCACAACTTTGCCTAGGCCTTGCTCGAAGACTTGAGCCAAGCGTTGGCGCTCTTCCTTGTCTTTGAGATTGGATTTGAGCGGATCAACGTTAACCGGCAGCCTGCGCTCGCGCCAGAGGTAGTAGAATGTGACTTCATAGGTGGGCATCACCCACTTGCCACCGCAGCCGAGACGCTCCGCTAGTGCATGAACAAAACGCGCGGAGCTGTTTTCATTGGCACCGTAATCGGTCTGCATGTCGGCAAACAAATGCGGATGCGCCCAGACGGGCTGGCCGTCTTTGCGCCAGTAACAGCCGTAGGACCAGCGCGGCAGCGACTCACCGGGATACCACTTGCCTTGGCCGTAATGGAGGAACGCACCGGGGGCAAAGCGGTCCTTGAGCCGCTTGATCAATTCATCGGATAGACGGGCCTTCATCGGTCCTACAGCCGTCGTGTTCCACTCAGGACCGTCCATGTCGTCGATGGAAATAAAAGTCGGCTCCCCACCCATCGTCAGGCGCACATCGCTCTCTTCGAGTTCTTTGTCCAAAGCATGGCCCAGTGCGGCGATCTCTGCCCATTGCTCCTCGGTGTAGGGTTTCGTCACGCGCGGTGTCTCGAAGATGCGCTCGATCTTCATGTCGAACTCAAACTTCGTTTCACATGGCTCGACGAGGCCGCTGATCGGTGCCGCACTCTGCGGATCGGGCGTGGCGGCGAGAGGGATGTGGCCTTCACCGGCAAATAGGCCGGAAGTCGGATCGAGACCGATCCAGCCTGCGCCAGGGAGATAAACCTCGCACCAGGCATGAAGGTCGGTGAAATCGACCTCAGAGCCGCTTGGGCCGTCGAGGGATTTCACGTCCGCCTTGAGCTGAATCAGGTAGCCGCTGACGAAACGTGCCGCGATGCCAAGGCGGCGCAGGAGTTGCACCATCAGCCACGCGGAGTCACGGCATGAGCCGGTGCCCAGAGTGAGCGTCTCCTCGGGCGTCTGCACGCCCGGCTCCATGCGGATGCTGTATTTGATGTCCTTCCAGAGCTTTTGATTGATCGCCACCAGCACATCGTTCGTGCGCGGTGGCCAAGGCTTCATGGCCAGGAGTTCTTTCTCCACGCTGGTGTAGTAATCCGTAAATTTTGGTGTGAGGTCGATGCAGCGAAGAAACGGTGCCAACTCCTGGTCCAAGGCCGCATCGTAATCGAAAGGGAAATTCTCCGCAGCGGGCTCTAAAAAGTAGTCAAAGGGGTTAAAAACCGCCATTTCGGCCACCAGATCGACCTCGACGGTGAATTCTGTGGTTTTTTTCTCGAAAACAAGCCGGGCGAGGTAGTTCGACTGCGGGTCCTGCTGCCAATTCAGGAAGTGCTGCTCTGGTGTGACCTTCAGCGAGTAACTGAGGATGCGAGTGCGCGAATAGGGCGCCGGACGCAGCCGCACCACCTGCGGGCCGAGGGAAATCGGGCGTTCGTAACGGTAACTGGTGCGGTGGTGAAGGGCGACGTGGATGGACATGCGGATGTTGGTACGGGCGGGAACTCAATGCCAGCTTGGTTATATTTAGCAATTTCGCGGCCAATCTTGACATTAGGCGCGGGAAAACTGCTGTCCCATCTTGCCACCCCACGAAATCGCGAGACTATGGGCGCGAATCTTGCCCAACCCTCGCCATGCCTCAAAAATCCGCCGCTCCCGTCACGATCCGCCCCATCAAGAAGCTGATGGTCGCGAACCGCTCTGAAATCGCCATCCGCGTCATGCGTGCCGCGACGGAGCTGGGACTGAAAACGGTCGGCATTTATGCGCAGGAGGACCGCTTTTGTCCGCATCGCTTCAAGGCGGATGAGGCTTATGAGCTGAACAAGGATAAAGGACCGCTCGGTGCCTATCTCGACATCGAAGGCATCGTCACGCTGGCGAAGGAGAAGGGCGTGGACGCCATCCATCCTGGTTACGGCTTCCTCTCGGAGAATCCGAAGTTTGCGCAGGCTTGTGCGGACGCGGGGATCATCTTCATCGGGCCTGAGGCGAAGATCCTGGACATGATGGGCGACAAGACGGCGGCACGCGAAGTGGCGCGTCGAATCAAGGTGCCCATCCTCGAAGGCACGGACGAACCGGTGAGTGATCGTAAGGAAGCCATCGCAGCGGCGAAGAAGATCGGCTTTCCGCTGATCATCAAGGCGGCCTTCGGTGGTGGCGGTCGCGGCATGCGCATCGTGCGTGAGGCCAAGGACCTCGAAAAGCTGCTCGATGAGGCTCAAACCGAGGCAGAGCGTGCTTTCGGTAATGGCGCCGTCTTCCTCGAAAAATTCGTCGGCAAGGCCAAACACATTGAAGTGCAGATTCTGGCCGATAAACACGGCACGGTGCTCCATTTGCATGAACGCGACTGCTCTGTGCAGCGCCGCCACCAGAAGGTCATCGAGCAGGCACCGAGCTATGGCGTGAAGCAGGAGATCATTGATGGTCTTTGCGATGCGGCGGTCAAACTGGCCCGTGAAGTGAACTACACGCACGCAGGCACCGTCGAGTTCCTCGTCGATCACGAATCGGGCGAGTGGTATTTCATCGAGATGAATCCACGCATTCAAGTGGAGCACACTGTGACCGAAGAGATCACTGGCATCGACATCGTGCGTAGCCAGATTTTGATCGCTCAAGGTCATGCGATGCACGCGGAGCCTCTGGCGCTGCCTGCGCAGGACAAGATCGAGAAGAGTGGTTTCGCCATCCAGTGCCGCATCACCACGGAAGACCCGGAAAACGGCTTCACGCCTGACTTTGGCAAAATTTTGACCTACCGCAGTGCCGGTGGCTTCGGCATCCGACTCGATGGCGCTCTCGGTGCCACGAACGCGGTCATCACGCCGTATTACGACTCCATGCTGGTGAAGATGACCGTCTTTGCCCGCACCTATCAGCAGGCGCTCGACCGCATGGATCGCGGCCTGCGTGAGTTCCGCATTCGTGGTGTGAAGACAAACATCCCGTTCCTCATGAACGTGGTGCATCACCCCGAGTTCATGGCGGGTCAGGCCACCACGCGCTTCATTGATAACAATCCGGATTTGCTCAAGTTCGTCGCTCGCAAAGACCGTGCATCGAAGCTGCTCAGCTACCTTGCCGACACCATCGTGAACGGCAATCCGCATGCGAAAGGCCACAAGATCGACAAAGCCTTCACCGCGCCGCCCATTCCGAAGAGCGACCACCGCGTCGAGCCTGCGAAAGGCACGAAGCAACTGCTCACGGAGATGGGGCCGGAGAAGTTCTGCAAAGACTGGGTCGCGAAGCAAAAGCGTCTGCTTCTGACCGACACGACGATGCGTGATGCGCATCAGTCGTTGCTCGCCACGCGCATGCGCACCTTTGATATGCTTGCTGTGGCCGATGCCGTGGCACGCCGCACGCCGAACCTTTTCTCCCTCGAAATGTGGGGCGGCGCGACCTTTGACGTGTCGATGCGTTTCCTCCGCGAAGATCCGTGGGAGCGTCTCCGCCAGATCCGCGCCAAGGTGCCGAACATCCTGCTCCAGATGCTCTTCCGTGGCTCGAACGCTGTCGGTTACACGAACTACCCTGACAATGTGGTGAAGGGCTTCATCAAACATGCCGCCGAGAACGGTATGGACATCTTCCGCATCTTTGATTCGCTCAACTACCTGCCAAACCTCAAAGCCGCGATGGATGCGGTGCGTGAAGACACCACGAGCATCTGCGAAGGCACGCTCTGCTACACCGGCGACATCCTCGATCCGAAACGCGACAAGTACGACCTGCAATATTACGTCCGCCTCGCCAAGGAGCTGGAGAAGATGGGTGCGCACATGCTCTGCATCAAAGACATGGCCGGCCTCGTGCGTCCCTTTGCCGCCAAAAAACTGGTAAAGGCACTCAAGGATGAAGTCGGCATTCCGATTCACTTCCACACGCATGACACCAGCGGCCTAAACGCCGCCAGCATTATCGAAGCCTCCGTCGCAGGTGTTGATGTCGTCGATTCCGCCATCGCATCCATGTCCGGCGGCACGTCGCAGCCAAACTTGAACTCCATCGTTGCCGCGATGCAGAACACGCCGCGCGACACCGGACTCGACAGCGAAGCGCTGCAAGAGTTCAGCGACTACTGGGCTGCGGTGCGCAGCTTCTACAAGCCGTTCGACACCAGCGAACCCTACGGCACCGCCGAAGTCTATCTGCACGAGATGCCCGGCGGCCAGTACACCAATCTCAAGGAACAGGCCATCGGCATGGGCCTAGGCCCTCGCTGGCCCGAGATCGCGCATGCGTATGCGGAAGTAAACCAGCTCTGCGGTGACATCGTCAAAGTCACGCCATCGAGCAAAGTCGTCGGCGATTTGGCTATCGAGTGCGTCGCGCGTGGTGTGAAACCCGCTGACATCATCAACCTGCAAGGCACCAAGTGGAGCAAGGACGTCACCAGCATGTTCGAAGGCTGGCTCGGCGAGCCCTTCTACGGCATGGAGGCCAACAAAGCCGCCGACAGCCGCAAAAAGTGGAACAAGCTCGCCGATGCCATCGTCGGAAAAGGCGGTAAGCGCATCAAAGGCCGCCCCGGCACCCACGCCGCCAAGATCAAGCTTGAGGACGTGCGCGCCGAGCTTGAAACGAAGATGAAGAAGAAGCCCACCGAAGACGACGTGTGGAGCTACCTCATGTATCCCGATGTCTTCCTGAAGTTTGCCGACTTCCGCAAAACGTATGGCGACGTCGCCGCCCTGCCCACGCCCGCGTATTATTACGGCCTGCAGGACAAGGAAGAGATCCACATCAGCCTGGAGGAAGGCAAGACCCTCTTCGTCCGCCTCCTCAACATGACCGAGGCCGACGCCACCGGCCAGCAGACCGCCATCTTTGAGCTCAACGGCTATCCACGCCACACGACGGTCACCAACAAGGCCCTCGCGAAGAACGCCGTCACCAAAACCAAGGCCGATCCCGCCGATCCGACCCAAGTCGGTGCCCCCATGCCCGGCATGGTCGCCAGCATCGCCGTCAGCGTCGGTCAAAAGGTCAAAGAAGGCGACACCATCGCCACCCTCGAAGCCATGAAGATGTTCGCCGCCGTCGCCTCCCCCGGTGCCGGCACCGTCAGCGAAATCTGCGTCAAAATCGGCGAGAGCGTCGAGAGCAAGGATCTGCTGGTGAGGTTGGTGAAGTGATTCAATCAAATGAAGCATGAATTTGATCCCAAGCGACGCGCTAAGCTCTTTCTTAGTTGTGGCCAAAGAGCCGACCTCGACGAGTTGAGGTTCGGCCAAGCGGTTCGAGATTCGCTCGATTACCGCAAAGGTGGTCTTGGCTATGATGTGTTTTTTGCCAAGGGGGAACAAGAGCCTCACCCTGTTGTCCAGGTCATTTTTCGTGAGCTTCGAGACAGCGACTACTACGTTTTCATCGACTTTAAACGTGAGAGACTTGTCTGGGGTCTTGGCGGTGATTCATCTCCGAGCGCGGAAAATGCACAGTCAGGAAAAGAACTTTTTCGCGGATCGCTTTTCACCCATCAAGAGTTTGCGATTGCATGCTACTTGGGGCTGCCGTTTGCTGCGTTTCGAGAAGGAAAAGAAGAAAAAATCGAAGCTCTTGGTGGGATCATCGGCTTGGTATTGGGCAACCTCGAACATTTTGAGAAAACAAGCCCTGAAAGTCTGGCCGCACGTGTTTCCGACTTCATTCAAAAACGTGGATGGCCCATTAGTTCCAGGGGGCGGCTAGATCTTCGCTTCGCTGGTGACATAGGCCGCCGTGACAACGACCCAAAAGAAGGATGGATCTCGTATTACCATCTTAACATCGTGAATCTCCACGCTCGGCGAGCAGCAACCAACTGTTTTGCATACATCGACTCAATTATCGATCAGCGCACAGGTGAAAGAGTTGATAAGGGTTATACCTGCGAATTGAAATGGGAGGGAACCAAACTGCAGGGGATTAGGATTGGCCCTGGAAGCTCGCGTGGCATCGATGCCTGCATTGTTTATCACAGAAACCCGTCATATTTGATGTTCAGCCCTGAAACTGATGCTGAAAACCATAAGACTCGAGCCGAGATCGATCAGCCTTTGATTGTTACCTATGTGGTTTGTTGTGATGAGTTCCAGGAAGCAAAGCAGAGTTTCTTTATCAAACTCAAGGCGGATGGGTCTGTTGAATTCATGCCATCAGTGGATGAAACGGCAAGTTTCCAATAACTCAGCATCTCATTAGCCCGCACCCAAAGCCCAACGGCCTTCCAAAAACGACAGCGGGGACAAGGCATCAAATCGCCTTGGAGCCCTTATTCTATCAGGTTCCCATGCTGTTCAGGGAGTCTCGGTTGACACTTCAACCGAGGATATGCATGACAAAAACATGACAACTCTAGCCCGGACACCTCGGGCGAAAGGCAGACCGGTGGCAGTGGTCAAACAAGGTTCGGCGACGGTTCCCATCTACCGGGGCAGCTCGCGAGGAAGCACCCGGTTCACGATCGCCTATTACATGAACGGACGACGCGAGCGGCGCACGTTCGGCAGTGTGGATGCCGCCAAGGACGAGGCCCGCATGGTGGCCTTGAACATCCAACGAGGCATGAGCAGCGACAACGACCTGCGGCCCCAGGATCGTGAGAGCCTCCGGGTGGCGCAGACAATGCTTGCTCCTCTTGGCTTGCCTCTGGTCACGGTGGTGGAAGAATATCTGCAATGCCGCCGCAAACTTGGTGAGGTCCCCCTGCTGACGGCCGTGGATGATTACACGGCACGTTCGCGCAGTTTTGAGCCTGGTGTGATCGTCCCTCGGGTGGTGGAGGAGTTGCTGCAACTCAAACGCCATGATCGCATCAATGCTCACTACCTCAAGCTGCTGGAGGGCAACCTGCGTCAATTTGGCCGCTCGTTTCCTGGGGAGATCAGTAAGGTGACAGGAGCAATGATCGATTCCTGGCTGCGCCGTGGCGGGCATTCCATGGTCACACGCAACAACTGGCTCAAGCGGGTGAAGGAACTCTTCGGCTTTGCCAAGCGGCGCGGATACCTGCCACGGCAGGAACCCACCGCAGCGGAGTCTTTGAAGCGTGGTAAACAGGCCGACACGGACGTTGGCATTTTCACTCCGGAGCAGATGGAGCGCCTCATGCGGGCAGCCCCGCACGATCTGATTGCCGTCCTTGCCATCGGCGGATTTGCCGGGCTGCGGGGCGCGGAGATTGCCCGCCTGAGTTGGAGCGCGGTGGATCTGGGGCGCAAGATCATCGAGTTGCGGGCCGGGCAGGCCAAGACGGCCTCGCGTCGAATCGTGCCGATCGCTGACAATCTGGCGACTTGGCTGGCAAAAATCGACCGGAACGGCCCGGTGGTTCCTGATGCATGCGTCTTTTTGAAGGCGCGGAAGCTAGCCAAAAGCTTGGGATTAGCGTGGCCGCACAACGCGCTGCGGCACTCCTACATCAGCTACCGCATCGCCGTGGTGCAGAGCGCCGCGCAGGTGGCTCTGGAGGCGGGGAACTCTCCGACGATCATCTTCAAGCACTACCGCGAACTGGTGACGAAGGATGAAGCTGAAAAGTGGTTTGGAATCCTGCCGGAGAACCCTCTTTGACATGCGAATCTCTGCATGAACCCAACACCTCCATCCCCTGTTACACTGCTGAAGAAGAAGCCTCTCTCCCTGTTACTCGGCGTGAGCAGCCGCACAATCGACACCTGGGTGGCGCAACGGCTTATCCCCTACATTGCCCCGAGTCCCCGGCTGCATCTGTTTGACCCCGTAGCCGTGATGAGCGCTCTGGCGGCTCGTTTTGGTGTTCAACCAAGGACAACGGCTTGATCCCATCCTCGTTGCGCAACAAGTTCACGATTTCCGCTGCCGAATGGATTGCCTGCTCGACTTGCCCTGCACCGGACAAATCAACTTCAAGAGCATTTGGATGGCATAGCCACGCGGCGTGGCCCGTTCCTGCTCCCAGTTCTCCAGCGTGCGCTTGCTGATGCCGAGGAACTCCGCCGCATCCCGCTGGCTGAACGCCTTGCGTTCACGCCACTCTTGGAGAGCACGGGCGAATTTTCGAGGAGTCACCCCTTTGGGCAGTTTCATGGGCATGCAGCAGGACTACGCAGAAAGCGGAGTTCCGTCAAGATTGCGCAGGCACCTCAAGGCACCTCCCAAACCCTGCGACCTACTCAAACCTCACGGCATCATTTGGTGATGCAAACGGATGGAATCCCGAAGTCACGGTGACGAGGCCTCCATTCATGGACCTCCCAGATCTCTTTCCCGCCAACC
>CANIBP010000013.1 GCA_947466075.1 Verrucomicrobiaceae bacterium | reverse complement strand
TGTCGGGTGAGTTGGTCAGGACGGTGAGGGAACCGTTGGTGTGCAGGCAGTGGACGAGACGTGTGCGCGGTGCGGCGGCGATGCGCATGCGCTGGCCTGCGATGGGCACGGTGCCGTCGTCGGCCACGCGGATGTTGGTGCGCTGGCTCCAGATGTAATGCCGCCGGGCAGAATGATCGTGGTCGTGATGCCCATCGCCTTCTGATGCGCGAGCAGATGCTCGTCCAGCCGGTCGTGATAATGCGTGTGCTGATGGATGTCGATGATCGGCTCGGCAGCGCTGGAGGTTTGCGCAAAACCGCGCGCGGCGAGGGCACTGAGGCCAGTGGTCAGGAAGGTGCGACGTGAAGTCATGTGCGAATTACGGATGAGGCGGCTCGATGTTGCGGTGCGACACCTATTCCAGCTTCATCTCCGGCCAGAATTGCCCCAGCGTCCCTCTGGCATGCATAATCACATCGCTATCCTTCTGTGGCGTCTTAAGGATGGTAATCAGTAACTCTTTGATCCAGTCTTCTTTTCCCCATTCACCCACTAAAATCCAGATAACCTCCACGCGCATGCGCATATCTTCTTTGGATGCCTTGGCGAGATCGGTAGGCATATCTTTGATTTTTTGATCCTTTCCCCAGACCGCGATCATTCTCCTGATGAGATGATCACGTGTGTTGGCGTCTTTGTGAGGTTGTTTAACAATGGCAATGAGAAGCTCTTTGAGCCAGGCGTCCTTGCCCCATGTATTCAGCAGCAACTCGATGGCTAGGAGGCGCAGGTTCCAATAGTCTTGTGGCACCGATGCTGTGGAGACGAGAAGTTCTTTCAGCCAATCTTCTTTGCCCCAGATCGACACCAAGTGGCTGAGGACAGGTCTCTGCATATCCCACTTTTCCTGTGGGGACTGAAAAATGGAGATGAGCAGGGCTTTGAGCCAGTCGTCCTTGCCCCAGACTTGCACTAGCAGACTGATGGCCTCGGGGCGCAGAGTCATGTTTTCTTGGGGCGCTTTGGCTAGCGAGGCGAGCAGTTTATTGAGCCATTCCTCTTTGCCCCAAGCCTTCGCCATCACTCTGATTGCTGCTAGGCGAACGTCTATTTGTTCTTGTGGTGCCTTAGCAATAGGAATGAGCAATTCTTTAACCCAATCTTCGTTGCCCCATATTTCCTCCACTTGCCAGATGACCCAAGCACGAGGATGAGGATCGTCCTTTCGAGGTTTTTTTGTCGTGGTAATGAGCAGTTGCTTGAGCCTTTCGTCTTTGCCCATCAATTCCACCAGTCGGACGACAAGGGTGGTGTGAATCCGTGTATTCTCTTGTGGTTCGTTCGCAAGACTGAGGAGCAGTTCTTTGATCCAATCCTCGTTGCGCCATGCGCGCCACAGGGTGCTAATGGCGGCAGCGCGCGCCTCGCTAATCTCCTGCGGTGATGTGACTGTGGAGATGAACAGATTCTTGAGCCTGTCCACGTTACCCCAAATGTCCCTCAGATTGTTGAAGGCATGCTCACGCACACCTTCGCAATCCATCATATACCACGATGACACTTTCTCCTGCGGTGCCTTGGCGATGGAGAGAAGGAGTTCTTGGAACCAATCTCCTTTGCCCCATAAATCTGCCAGCCTGTTGATTGCCAGATGTCTTATATTTCCTTCTTCCTTCTGCGATTTTGCAAGAATCGTGAGGAACTCTTTCAGCCACTCTTCCTTGGCCCATAGGCTGGCCATCACATCAATGAGCTTGCTGCGCTCTTGCACATCAATGCTCTGCATCAGGGCGTGAGCTTTGAGTTCTTGTTGGAGGCGGGTGGAGAATGCGGGATGTTTACTGGGATATGGTAGGGCACTGAAGCAGGCGGCGGCAAAGAATGGCGTTGCCTGTGGGGATTTGGCATCTTGCAATCTCCACAGCACAGGCAGGAGCACAGAGGCTTGTTCATCGCTAAGCAGGCGGAAAGTATCGGCGATGATCGTGCTGCAATCCCGTTCAAGCCAAAGCGGTGGATTCCCTGGCACAATCGGGCTGAGCAAGCACTGGAGAAATTCTTCTGCGCGCAGACTGGCGAATTTCATCTGCACGACACGGGCCTCGTCTGATGTCCAAGACGCATCGCCGTGAGGCAAGGAAGTCTCGGCTAGCACGAGAGTGTTGATTGCGAACGTGAGATGAAAGCTCAGAAGCCAGTGCGACATGCGTGGATTCATACTGCCAAAGATACCGCAGCGAAGGCAAGCGGATAACAGTAATATGAGGCTGTTTTGTTGCGGATAGTAGGGGTGAGCCTCACCGCTTTGCCTTCGTCGCAATCGCCTTGTAGTAGCTCTCGATGGCGGCGCGGTATTCGGGGGCGGCTTCGCTTCGGGTGGCTTCGGTGAGGTCGTCGGCCATTTTTTGTGGGAGGTGGCCCCAGTCGCCGTTCACGAGGACGGTGAGTTGGCCGAGGACGCCGTCTTGAAGCTGCGTGGATTGATTGCCGCCTTCAGCGGACTGGGCTTGCGAGTTTTGGCCTTGCTGTTTGTTCTGCGCCATCTGCTGCTGGCTGGGCTTCTGGCCCGGTGTCTGGCCCTGATTGCGAGCATCGGCCATGCTTTGTTGCTGGGCTTGCTGTGCGTCGTTCAAACTCTGTTGCGCCTGCTGGCCTTGTTGCTGACCGGCCTGCTGCTGTTGTTGCTGGCCGTTTTGTGAGGGTTGCGCGCTCTGCATCGGATGAAGCTGCGCATCGAGCTGATCGAGCGCCTGGGCGAGCATCTGGCCCTGCAATTGTTCGAGCGGGGAAGCAAGCATCGGCGGCGCAGTCTGGCTGGCGGTGGCTTCGGCGGCTTTGGCAGCTTGAGCGGCGCTGGCCTGGCTTTGCTGCGCGGCTTGTGGATTCGGCACGGGATTGGCCTGAGTAGCTTCGGCTTTTTGAGCGGCCTGCTGCAATTGATTGCTGGCCTGTGCGACCTGCTGCGCGGCTTCTTTGTCGCCAAGGCGCTGCTGATGGCGTGAGACGCGGGAGAGATCATTCGCGGCCTGCTTCTGCGCCATGCCGTTCTGCGCTGCCTGCTGCGTTTCTTTAGCAACGGCCTGCTCGGCCTGCTGCGCGGTGTTCTTCGCGGTTTCGGCCAACGCTTTTTTCATCGACGGATTTTTCGGCAGCTCCTTCTCCAATGCTTCCAGCACGGCCTGCGGATTCTGTGCGGCGTCCTTGGCCATCTCCGCAAGTTCCTGCGCGCGCTGGTAGGCTTCATCGAGCGGCTCTTGCACACCGAGTTCCTGCTCCATCTTTTGCATGGCGGCCTGATCGGCCGCAGTGAGTTGCTCACCTTGTTCGGCCTTCTGCATGTTCTGCGCGAGCTGCTGAAGAGCCTGCGTGGTCTGCTGCTGTGCATCGGCGGCGGCCTGGAGGTTTTGCGCCTGCGGCTTGCTCTGCGTGGCCTGCGCTGCCTGTTTCAAGTTCTGCGCGATCTGCGGCGACTTCTGCTGCATCTGCGCGAGCGCGACATCCGCAGTGCGTGAAAGCTGCGCTTCGGGTTTTTGCGCCAAGTTGGCGGCGTTGGCCTCCTGGCGCAGCGCGGCTTGCAGTGCGGCCATCTTCTCGGCATTCGCGGCGGCTTCGGGGCGCAGTTCCTGGGCTTTCTCGGCGACTTTCTCGACCGGCTTCTCGGCCTTCGCGTCATTCGCGGCGGTTTGCGTTTCCTTTTGTGTTTTGGTGAGGTCTTCGGCGACGCGCTTCATCATCTCGCTGACTTCCGGTGTGAGTGCGGCGAGTTGAGCGCGAGCGGCGTCGATCTGCGGCTGCAACTGCGCGGCGAGTTCATTGGCTTTCTTCTGCGCGTCGGCGGTGGCCTGCTGCGCGGGTTGATTGTTCAACGGCTGGCCGGGCTGCTGTTGCGCGGCTTCACGAGCGAGGTTTTTGTTCTGCTCGGCAGCGTTGCGTGAGGCATCGCTGGCCTGTTGTGCGGCCTGACGCAGGTTATTCGCGGCCTGTGGGTCCGTCTTTTGCATCGCTTCGGCAATGCGAGCACGATTGATCTTCTCGGGGATTTGCTGGAGCGCTTCCGCAGCGGCTTTGGCCTGCGCGGCGGTTTGCGTGAGGTCTTGCTGGTTCTGCGGCTGCATCGCTTCGGTTTGTGCGGCTTCGAGTGCCTGCGCGGCATCTTGCGCGAGCGCATCGGCTTCCAGCGCACGCGTGGCTTGCGCGAGCTGTTCGGCCTGCTGTTTCAAATTGGTCATCGCCTTGGTGGCGGGGGATGGTGGTGCGTTGCTGCGGCGTGCTTTTTCAGCTTCCTCGTGCGAGGGCACGGGAAGCTTGTTTGCTTCGGCGGTCTGACGTGCGAGTTCATCCGCGGCACGGCTGGCGCGATTCATATCGAGCGCGGCCTGATTGTTCGTGAGTTGATTTTGCTCTCGTAATTCGGCTTGGTCCTGAAGTTGTTTCGCGGCTTCAGCGAGTTGCTTCTCTGCTTTCTCAGCAGGTGTGAGGCCGTCGCGGTCATTGCGTTTGTTCTGCTTTGGATCGCGGGTGGCGTTCTCGGCCATGGCGAGGGCACCTTTTGCTTCTTCGAGTTTGGCGAGCGCGGGATTGTCCTGACGTGCAAGCTGTTCGCGGCGTTGCGCGGCTTCGTTCATCGTCTGCTCGGCGATGTTGCGGCTCACGTCAGCGGCCTGCTGCAAACGACTGCGGAGGTTGTCGGAGGCGCCGTAGAGATGCTCAGGGCTCTTGGTCTGCTCAGGTTTGTCTAAACTGCTGGCAAGATCAGCGGCGGTCTCGTTGAGCTTTTTGTCGATGTCCTGCAACTGACCGCGATTGCGGCCGCTTTGGGTTTCATCGAGTTGCTGCAGGTCTTTTTGCAGTGTTTTCGACTGCGCCATGAGTGCGCGCTGCTGCTCCTGCCATTTGGGCCGCTGCTCGGCATCGCGGTTGGCCTGCAAGGCGTTTTCCGTGAGCATCTTTGACTGCCGCTGAAGCTGCTGCGATTCTTGTGCGGCGATTTTGGCTGTTTCTTCAGCGGCAAAAGCGCGCGCAACATCAGCGATGCTGTTGGAGCTAGCAGAGGCTTCACTGGCAGCACGTTTGAGCTGATCAGGATTTTCAATGGCGTCGCTATTGAGCTTTTCCAATTCCGCCAACTGCTCGCGGCGCATTTGTGCGAGGCGCTCACCGAGCAGTTGTGCTTCGGCGGCATCGAGTTGGTTCGGCGCATCGCGTGAGGCATCCTTCAAGGCCTCCCACAAGTCGTCCGCTTGTGCTTTGACCTGCTCAAATTTCTCCTGGGCAATGGCGAGTGCGTTTTCTGCCTCGTTCTTCGCGGCATTCGGGTCTTTGCGCGCAGCGCGCTCGGTTTTGCGTACTTTATCGAGGTCTTTGCGCAGGTCGTGCGTTTGTTCATTGAGACGTTCGGCCTTCTGCGCGAGGCGGCGTTGTGACTCGGCCCACGCACGTTGTCGCGGATCAATGGTTTGTTCGAGAATGATCACGCGCACGGGTGGTGATTCGGCTTTCTGGCCTTTGAGATCAGTGGCGATGAGTTTGATGAGCAAGGCGTCGCCACTTTTTACACCAAGCGGTGCCAGAGGCAGCAAGGTCTGCACGGGCGACTCCTTGGTGGGTTTGGTGAGAGGAAGATCACGCTCGGTCCAGTTCGCGCCATTGATGGCGTGCGCCAGTTTTACGCTCCCGAGGCCGACATCATCGGTGGCCATGCCGACGAGGCGCACGGCTTCATCGGGCAGCAGTTCGATTTGCTCACCGGGTTCGTTGATCTGCGCGGTTGGCGGCAGATCAGGAATGGTGGTGATGCGCCAAGGCGTGCTTTCCTCGTTGGTGAAGCCGGTTTCCTGCGACTTCAAAGCGATCTGCCATGAGCCGTGCGCGGCTTTGATGGCGATGTCGGTGGTGAGCAGGCCGTTGGCGTCGGGTTTGGCCGTAGCGGTGATTTTTTCAGTGAGGTCGGGATTGATGACGATGTCGCTCTGCGAGACGGGCTGGTTGGTTTTGAGCGTGAGTTTGATGGTGGAGCCATCGAGTGCTTCGAGATCGCCGTGATCCTCGATGAGCTTGGTTTCCTGCCAACCGGAGTAAGCCGGCGGCACTATGGTTTTGGTGAATTCGACAATGCGCGGACGCGCACGGGCGCTGAGCGTGCGCCAAGGCGTGATGGCATCAGCGGCGTGAACGCGGTAGCGCACATCGCTTTGGCCGACAGGGACAACGCCTTCGAAGCGAGTAGTGCCGACATTGGAAAGTTCGGTGCGGCGCGGTTTGGAGCCTTCTGTTTGAAATTCGAGCGTCGCGAGTTGCGGCCGCGCGCCTTCGGTTTCGATGATCAGCGGCACTTCGGAGCCTATTGGGGCGAGATCGTCAGACTTCACGGGCTCCAGAATGCGAATCTTGAGTGAGGCTGGGCGTTCAAGGTTGGCAAATGGCAGCGCTGCGCGAGCCAGGAAGCCGCGCAGGTGCAGGCCGGGAACGAGGCAGAGGACGAAGACGGCACCCAGCACACCACCTGTGGCGATGAACCACGGCTTGAGCGTGCGAGTCGGTAGTTTCTTCGTCCAGTCGATGCCTTCGACCGTAGCGGCGACATCGTCCTGCAATTTCTCGCGGAATTCGACGGAGTCCTTCACATTCACGCCATCACGAGGGTCCGCGAGTTCGACGGCTGCGAGCAGGCGCTCATGCAGCGCGGGTTCAGCGGACTCGATCAGCTTGGCGGTGCCTTCTTTGCCACTGGCCTGCGCGATGAAACGCCACGCGACTTTCCATGCCGCGAAAATGGCTCCGGCGTAGACGAGTAGGGAGAGCCAAGGACGAATCACATCCGGCATGAACCACACACGATCGAGGACGGCGATGACGGTGAAGGCCGTGAGAGCAATCGCGATGCCACAGAGCAGCGCACGGGTTTGCAAGAGCTGCTGGCGGCGCAGGCGAAAGCGTTGCAGGGCTTCGTGCGTGGCGGGACGGAGGGCGAGGTTCATGAGGATGCAGGCTTAACGGCGGCTGGAGGGCGGTTCTTTGCGAGTTCAAAAATGAAGCTATGACGTTTGGACCGGGTGTGATAGCATTTCAGCATGGATTACACCAAGATCATCACCATCGAGCCGGGAAAGCGCGGGGGCAAACCCTGCATTCGTGGCCTGCGGATCAGTGTGGGCGATGTGCTCGGCTGGCTGGCATCCGGCATGAGCGTGGCTGAGATCAAAGACGATTTCCCTGAAATCACGGACGAAGATATTCGTGCGTGTCTGGCCTTTGCCGCTGACAAAGAAAGCGGTTCATTTGTGGCGATGGCAGCATGAAGCTTTTGCTGGATCAGAACCTCAGCCACAAGCTGTGTGCCCGGTTGGCGGATGTTTTCCCTGGATCGGTTCAAGCCCGGCTCATCGGTATGGATCAGTCTGATGACACCCAGCTATGGCAGCACGCCAAGGCACAAGACCTGGTCATTGTGACTCAGGATGTGGATTTCGTGAATATGAGCCTTCTGCATGGGCATCCGCCCAAGATCATCTGGTTGCGCTGTGGCAACCAGCCAAGCCAGGCCATTGAAAAGATCCTGCGCTCGAACCTGATTGCGATTAGGGCTTTTGCAGCCGACCGCAAGGCTGGGTTTATGGAGCTATTTCGCTAGAACGAATTCAAGGCTTCGTCGCAAATCACGCTCTTCGCCTTTTTCGCTCAAAGAATCACGGCAAAACCAAAAAACTTACTTTCTGCGGAGTATGATTGGGCATAAATATCATTGAAATAGCCCTGAGTCAGAACACTGAAACCAGATTCATTGTGGAAAGTCCAGAACCGACACCATCAACACCGCCGCCATCCGCTTTGGGACTGCCCATGGCCATGCCACAGGCGGATGGGATGAATCCGTTCGCCGACGATGTCTGTGTCGGTCCGTTTGGTGTGGAGGAGAATCGGTCGGTGCCGGGCTTGAACGTGGACATTCTGGGGCAGTTGACCTCGACGATCGATGAACGTCAGAGCAGCACGGGACGTGCGGGTGGGCAGCCGTTGCTGCTGCTCACGGCGCCGCGTGCGGGTTATGGCAAGACGCATCTGCTTGGCCGACTTGCGGCGGCGGCGGGTGGGCAGGTGGTGCTGGTGCCTCTGGCGTTTCGTCTTGAAGATGAGATTGGCATTTCCGCCGTGGCGGTGCGCGGCCTGGAATCCATGGCGCGTGCGGACACACCACGTGAAGGCTGGACTCGGCTGCGTGAAGCCTGCGCGGGTGTATGCGCGATGCTGGTGCGGCGTTTGATCGAAAGCGGCACGTTGCCATGCGCGAATTCGGAGCAGGCCTTGCGTGTGCTGAACGGCGATCCGGTGGAAGTTTTTGATCTGAATGGTAACGCACGTTTGATCGGCGAATGGGTGCGGCGTTTTGAAGCCCAATTGCGCAAGCCGATGACCGAGCAGGCGATGAAGCGGGTTCCGGCGATTCCTGCTGCCCTCGAATCCTGGGTGGATGCGATGCTAAATCACGCGCTGGACGGTGGCATGTCGAAGATGGCGGTGCTACGCACGCTGGCGGCGGATGAATCGAATGAAGGCCCGGTGACGTGGCTGAGGCTGCTGGGCCTGTGGCGGCCAGTGGTGCTGCTGGTGGATCACCTTGATGCTTATTATCGCAATCCCGAAGCCGGGCTGCGCATCGCCTCGCTGCTGCTCGACATGTCGGAGATGGACGGCGTGCATGTGGTGTTGAGTTTGAACCAGGACGTGTGGCAGGCGACGTTCGGCCATCATTTGCCGAGTGCGATGGAGGACCGCCTCACTGCGTCGCAGATGCTGCTGCGCGGCATTGGTGAAACCGAAGCCGCCATGCTGCTGAAGATGCGATTGCAGCAGGCACGCGTGTCAGCGGATGATGTGCGTGAGTTTACGTCGTTCATGGACGTGAAGCGCTATTTCCTTGGCCGACCGCTGGGTTCGGTGTCTGCCCGTGCTTTCCTGCGCCATGCGGCGAAGCAGTGGGATTTCTACCAGCAGACGCTGGCTTCGCCATTGGCTCCGGCGTCGATTTCGCCGCAGGCCATGATGACTGAGCCAGAAGAAGCGGGCGTGGTGCCGCTGTTGACGGAAACGATTCCTGCCGAAGAAGCGCCGCCGGGCGAGACGATGATTTTTGACTCTGCCACGACGGCGCAGATGAAGCTCATGGCCGAGGGTCTGGCTGAACCGGAGCGTGCATTGCCGCAGGAGAATGAGGCGCCATTCCCCTCTACAAACGGCACCAATGGCACGCACCTGCCTCTGCCAGTTGCGGCAAAGATGGCGGTTCAAGCTTCCCACGATTTGGAACCGGTTGCGCAGGCGCAGTTCTCTTCGAATTCGGCGGGTGCATTCGAAAATTTACGTGAAATGCTCGGCAAACTGCGGCAGCCAAGCGCGCCTGCTCTGAGCTCAGATGAAAATGGTACGCATGTCGTCGCGAAACGGCTCGCTGGCGTGATGAGTGCAGTCGCCCCGGAAATGGCAGTCCATCAAGCCATACCCACGCCTTCCTTCGTTGCTGGACCTGCTCAGGCGGCTGCAACTAGGGTTGTGACGCCACCGGTGAACGCCGAGCGTGATGCCCTGCTTGGGCGTTACGAGGCGCTGCGCTTGCAAATGTCGGCGGAGGCTGATTCACTGCCGTTGGACTACACGAAACTAGCCGAACTGATTCGGCTGGCGGGTAAGCGTTTTCCGCTCGTGCGTTTCAGCGAGCACGAACTGCCTGGAATGACGGGCCGTTTTGTGATCTGCTGGTCGCTGCAAGGCTTGGAGATCGTCTTTGGTCTCGCCAATTTCGCTGACGGTTCCTACTGGCGCACGCTGGCCGGTTTCGCCGCCGGTCGTCTGGCGGAGCAGGGTGCCAACGCAGTCGATGCCGCACAGAAGCTCAAGATCGCCACATTCAAAACCGCCCGCGAGCAGCAGAGTTGGGCCATTCTCCAGCACAGCACCGCCTTCCCCGATGAGTTGAAGGCGCATGTGGATGCGATCCATCTCGACACCCCCAGTGTTGCCTCGCTCTACGCCATGCAGCGCATCATCAAGGAATCCGAAAGCGGTGCCTTGCAGGCCACACCCGCGCAGGTGATGAGCGTGCTTGCGCGTGAGTTGGACTTCTTCTGGAAGCGTGTGACACGGGCGGGGTGAGTCCTGCCGGAGCACTATAAGCTGATTCGAGCGCAGAGACGTAGGGTTGGTAGCACATCCGATACGCTCCGTGATCGACATCTACGTCAGAGCTGCCAAGCGATGGCTTGTTGCTCATGGTTCCGCTTTTATGGGGCGGTATGGAGGAAATGGATCATGGCTGGCTTCTGCGCGAAGGAATTCGTTATGGTATCCAGTGGCATAATAATCACATGGGACATATCTGCCCTCAATGACCCGATATAGAAAGCTCTCGAGGGAACGAGCTGCAGGCCGAAAAAAAGGACGTGGGTCCCCCTTTCCTGCATACTCCTCATGAGTAATGAAACCAACAGGGCAGCTCTCAGATGAGTAGTCGATTGCGAAAGTGTCTCCGTTCGGGCCTATGCCAACGGGCAGCAGTTGATGTTCTGTGAGTATCTTTGAGTTATGTTCCTTTGGTAGCTTGGCTGACGATCTCAACTTTACCGGCCCAGCAAAACAACCTTCTTGTGTCCAATGCCATTGCATGAATCGGAGTAGATCAAGGGGCAGGCCAAGCCCTTCCAGCCACTTCTTAGTTGCAGGTGGAGCATCGTCGCTAGAGTCGTCGAGGTGGCTCATGAACCACATGGCAGCTTCAGAGTTCATCTTGATGGCAGAATTGTTAGTTGAGCGTGCATTGAACATGATTCACAAGCCAATCGCTTTGTCAGCAACTTTGAATTGGCACCCAGTTACTTAGCAGCTTCCGGCTTCACTGGTTCCCTGATCTGAAACTGCTTTTCCTTGCCGAGATTCTTCGTGATCGATGCCGGATAATCCCAAGCGTCCTTCTTGTCGGAGTAGATCACGACGCGGCCTCGCATCGCCGCCATGGCGGCGGCTTGGGGGATGTCGAGATTTTTGAGCACGTTGAGCATTGCCGGGCCGACGGCTTTGGCATCGCCCTCGACGGTACCGTTGTGGGTGAGGGGCATGTCGTGGAGGTCGAGGCGTTTCACACCGTCTTCAAACAATGAGGCATAGAGGGAATCGACGGCCATGTCGCGATGGGCCTGAATCCATAGCGGTGTTTCCTCGAAGCCTGGGACGGCACGGATGGTTTGCAGCGTGCGGCGGATGTCCCACACGCGCATGCCGTCGAGCGTCTGGCCCAGCAGGTAGAAGCGGCGCAGGCGTTGTGTTTGAGCCTTCTCACTGCCGGTCCAGGCGGTGGGGCCGACGCCACGCGGGCAGATGTAGGCCATGCCCCACTTGAAGGTCGTAAACATCTTCTTCTCCTGCTCGAAGGCGGTGTCATCCTTTGCCGCGCCGGGAAAGACTTCGATCAGTTTGCCAAAGCGAGAATGATAGGCCGCGCAGAATTCATCCCAGCCGGGTTCATCGAGCACATTGAGCGCGACGAGTTCCAAATCCTGCGGACGCAGGCCGTCGCGATGCACGATGTAGAGGCGCAGACGATAAGGCGACTGGCTTTCGAAGTCGTAGGCCGTCATGCGGATGCCATCGACCTCAGCGCTGTTCTCTTTCTGCGGATTGACGGAGGCGATTTCCTTTGGCCAGCCAGCGAAGACTTTTTCTTTGAGCGCCTTCATCCATGCGTCGTTCTGCTTCTTCCAATCGGCTTCATTCGTGGCTGGTGCAGGTGTTTTGGCCAGGGTGACGAAGGTTTCGTCGATCTTCGTGTTGAGTTGGTCTTTCGGCAGCTCAGTGAACACACGCAGCGAAGCAGGTTCGATGGTTTTCTTCGCGCCTTCGTCGATGACCTGCATCGGATCAGCGCCTTTGAGATGACGCTCGAACCAGTGGAACGCGCCCATGTTCAGCGGTTGCAGGTCTTTGTGCGGCCCTTCGGCCACTTGCAGGCCGATCTTGTCCTCGGCTCCGAGCAGCGAGTAAATTTTGCGCACGTTCTGGTAGATGCGGAACACGCCGTCGATGGGGAAAATGGTATCCTTGTCCGTGTTCACGATCAGCAACGGACGCGGTGCTGCGAGTGCGACCATACGCTCAAAATCCCAGCGGTAGGTGTTCACGAAGAACATGCAGTCGCAGTGGCCCTCGACACAGCCATCAATGACTTGGTTTTGCATGTCGGTGACGCCTGCGGTGGGTGCGGATACTTTGATGCGTTCATCCAGCGCGGTGATCCACCACGAATACGCACCGCCGCCGCTGCGGCCAGTGACACAGAAGCGGGTCTTGTCCACCTCCTTGCGAGTTTCGAGATAATCCAGCGCACGGATGCAGCTCCAAGCTTCCAGTCCCGCAGGCGTGTAACCGCGCGACCACCACCAGAAGCGGCCCTTGCTGTAGGTGCCGTGATGTTCGCCACGGATCTCGCCGAGTTGCACGGTGTCGATGATGAGGCAGGCGTAGCCGTGTTTCGCGAACCAGACGCCGTGATGTTCGTAACCGGCCTTGTTGCCAAGGCTGACGCCGTCCTTCATGATGTTTGCATGACCGCAGACATACAGAATCGTCGGCAGCGGCTTTTCCACCTTGGCTGGCAGATACAGATTCGCCGTGACATACAAGCCGGGCATCGACTGGAAGTGCATCTTCTCGACGACGTAGCCTTCGCCCTTCACCTCACCGGTCTTCACGGCCTGCAGCGGTGTTTTCTCCGGCAGGGGATCGAGCCCCAGCATCTCAAACATCTGCCGGCGATATTCGGGTGCCTTGGCTTTCCAATCGTCCGCGCTTTCGATGTGGCCGACACCGTTGGTGGAGGCGATCTCGCGTGTTTGCTCGGCGAAGTAGCGGTCTAGCAGCTTATTGCCGAGCGTGGCCGGTGTTTTTTCGGGATACGGCGAAGCGGCGAACACAATCGAAGGCAGCAGGCAGAAGAGCAGGGAAGTACGCATGGAGTGGAGGCAATCCCAAACGAGCGGCGAAGGCAAGACTGATCGAAGTTTGAACGAATCGCGCATGCGGCATGCAAAAAGACAAAACAGCGGTTGCATAAAAAGTGAAGTGTCTATATTCGCGCCCCTGTTTCAACAGAACCTGCTCGGGTGGCGGAATTGGTATACGCGCAAGACTAAGGATCTTGTGCCGAAAGGCTTAAGGGTTCGAGTCCCTTCCCGAGCACCACTGTGACACGCTTCAAAAACGTGTCGCCCGGCGTGATCCCAAGCGCGCTGGCCAGTGACTGTGAACAACTTAGTTTTTCGATCTTGACACTTTGGGGTCTCCCCCTACTTTCGCGGCCCCTCTTCCCCAGCCGGGAAGTTTTTCGTACACAGCACTCAATGAAGACGTTTTCAGCCAAAGCCCAGGAACAAAATCCCACATGGTGGGTCATCGACGCCAAGAACCAGATTCTTGGTGATGTGGCCGTTGCCGCCGCCAATCTCCTGCGCGGTAAGACCAAGCCCACTTTCACCCCGCATGTGGACACCGGCGATTTTGTTGTCGTTTTGAACGCCGCCGAAGTCCGTCTCAGCGGCAAGAAGGAACAGCAGAAGATTTACACCTCGAAAGCTGGCTACGTCGGCAATCAGAAGATTGAAAACGTTGAGCGCGTGCGTGCACGTCGTCCTGAACTTCTCGTGGAACGTGCCGTGAAGGGCATGGTTCCGCACAATCGTCTTGGCCGTGCGATCATGGGCAAGCTCAAGATTTACTCTGGTGCTGCGCATCCCCACGAGGCACAGAATCCAAAAGCCTTCGCCGTCGCGTAATTTTTCCCATCGTATCCATCGCATGAGCAAACCTCTCAAAACCGCCACCGGCCGCCGCAAGACTGCCATCGCCCGCGTCTTCATTCTCGAAGGTTCCGGCAGCATCACCGTCAATGGCCGCGACTTCGAGGAGTATTTCCCGACTGTTGCCCTACAGAACCAGATTCTGTTCCCGTTGGCCCTGACCAATTCCCGTCAGACCTATGATTTCAAAGTAAACGCCAGTGGCGGCGGCAGCACCGGTCAAGTCGGTGCCGTGCGTCTTGGTATCGCACGTGCGCTCATTGGAGTGAATCCTGAGCTGCGTGGTGTGCTCAAGAAGAACGGCCTGCTCACCCGTGACTCCCGCGCCAAGGAACGTAAGAAGCCCGGTCGCCCAGGTGCCCGCAAGCGCTTCCAGTTCTCCAAGCGTTAATCAATCAGTTGTCCAGTTCGATGTGTTCAAAGCCCCGCCTTGTGCGGGGCTTTGTTTTTGGCTGCTACGACTTCAGGTCTGTGCTATGAACTGACGCCAAGCAATGCGGCTCGATCAGAGGTGGATTTGAGCCGTGATATGGTTAAACATGGCGCCATCATGCAGCCTGATCCTTTCCGTCTCCGCCTCTCAGCACTCATGGGCTTTCTCGCCATCGCCCTTGGCGCTTCGGGTGCGCATGGCGGTTTGCATGATCAACTCAAAGCCGCAGGAGAACTCGCTCATTGGGAGACGGCGGTGCAGTATCATCTGCCACATGCGGTCGTGCTTCTGCTGCTGACATTGTTCGCCAGCAGCAAACCTGCGATGATCTGGGCCTGGCGTATGGTGCTGGCGGGTATTTTCCTGTTCAGCGGTTCACTGTATGTACTTGCTTACACTGGCATGAAGTGGCTGGGAGCCGTCACGCCGCTGGGTGGATTGAGCCTCATGATCGGCTGGGCGCTGATCGCGATCTCAGCGAAGGGAAAATGAACCACTGTTTTCAATCTACGCGCAGCATGAAAAACCCGTTGCGCCAGCATTGAAGCATGCTCCAATAACGGCCCTCGAAGTCAGAGGCTCGGTAGCTCAGTTGGTAGAGCATGGGATTGAAGATCCTAGTGTCGGCGGTTCGATCCCGTCCCGAGCCACCACTCGAATTGAGTGGTGAATGATGACATTCAAATAACCACTGCGCTGGCAATGAGTTCCTCTGCGAGTCCGGGTATTTTAGTGAGCGTTTTGGCAGGTGATTCACGCATGGCTGGCACACGCAGTTCATCGTCGCCAAGGCTTTGCAGGAGGCGGTCCAAGGCATGACCGAAGGCAGAGACGGCGGCGCTTTCCTCTGCGTGATCGTGGTGCAGGCCGTTAA
Source organism: Verrucomicrobiaceae bacterium (assembly GCA_947466075.1). GTDB lineage: Bacteria > Verrucomicrobiota > Verrucomicrobiia > Verrucomicrobiales > Verrucomicrobiaceae > Prosthecobacter. Next base: position 87,866 of record CANIBP010000013.1, on the reverse strand, counting down.
GCAGAGCCACATGCTCGTAGCGCTGCAGCCACTCTGCTGCACGCGGCCTATAGCGTTCGATGATCAGTCGCATCATGCCTTCAGCAGACCGCGGTTCAGCCTCGCGCAGCACTTGATAGGCGAGGCAGCGTGCCACATCAGCAGCAGCGCTGACAAGTCCGGGTTCATTCACGCCGATTTCGTCGTGTGAAAGGCTGCGATGGCGGTGCTCGAAGTGAAAGCCCAGATCGACTTGGCACTGCTGATCGCCATGAAGATGACGATAGGCTTCACATAGAATGGCGATTTCCAGCCCCCATCCGCCGGGCAGGCTGAAACCTTTGAGCGCACTCATGTCTGCGGCAAATTCGCCAGAGAGCGGGTAACGGTAACTGTCGAGATGCTCGATCAGTGGCTTGGAGCCAAGCACGTCACGGCAGGCTTGGATGAGCGGGAAAATCAGCAGGCGTGTCACGCGGCCATACAACCGGTCCGACACGCGGCTGTAGTAGCCTTTGGCAAAACGATAGCCCATGCGCGGATGCAGCAGCGGATAGCACAGCCGCCAGAGCAGATCTCGGCTGTAGTTCACGATGTCGGTGTCATGGCTGACGATGATGCCGTTAAAGCCGCGGGCAAGCAGGTAGGCGATGCCCATCCAGATGTTCGAGCCCTTGCCGGCGTGTGGCCCGGCCAGTCCAGCCTCGTCCATGCGTTCATACACTCGAGAGAGCTGCGGTCCGTCATTCCAGAGCAGGTGGGCCTTCTTACCTTTCAAATTTTGCCGGCAGAGTCGCAACGCACGCTCATGCTCAGCGGCGTCCATGCCGTTCATGCTCAGGATAACTTCACTGATGTGCCCAGCTTGCGACACCTCCTCCAGAATGCGTGGCAGCGCGGGGCGCTCGCATTCGGCATAGAGCGCCGGTAGCAGCAGTGTCACCGGCTTGTCCGCTGCCCATGCCAGCATCTCGTTCTCACGCGACGAACTGTCCGCGTGGGCAAGGTGATGAAGGGTGGGCACGCGAGCGTGCTGATAAAAGTCGGCCATGGTAAGTTCGGTGAAGGCTCAATTACGAGCGTACCGAACGATGCGAAACGAATTTGTTTCAATTCAAATTTGCACCGTGCCATCGCTTGAGCGCGTTGGCTGGTCGTCGCTGCCATTGAGTGCCAGCGTCTCGCTGTCGGCATCGATCTCTGGCGACTCGGCCTCGATCTCGATTTCCTGCCGCCATTTGCGCGAAACCCACGGGCGGACTAAACCATAGAGCAAGTAGCTCACGAAGAGAACTGCTGGCATCCAGTGCCAGTTCATCACTGTGAAGGCGATGACGAAGATGCTGATGAGCACCCAGTGGAATGAGCGCTTAGTGCGCCAGTTCACCGCTTTGAAGCTCGGGTATTCAAGACTGCTCACCATCAGGTAAGACAGCAGCGCCATCAATCCGGCCAAGGCATACTTCCAGTTACCGATTTCCTTTTCATTGCTGTCCAGCCAGATGATCAGCAGCGTCAGCGACGAGATTACGCCTGCTGCTGCCGGAATGGGACAGCCGCGGAAGCTCTTGCTGCTGCTTTTCACGTCCGCTGCTGCAAGGCAATTGAACCGCGCCAGACGCATTGCCCCACACACGAGATACACGCACGAGATCAGCCAGCCGAGGCCCTTCGGTGTGTCGATTTCCTTGAGCACGATGTCATGCACCAGCAGGGCAGGGGCCACGCCGAAGGAGACGATGTCCGCCAGCGAGTCCAATTCACGTCCAAACGGGCTCTCCGTGCCGCCCATGCGGGCTACACGGCCGTCTAGCGCGTCGAACAGGCAGGCCAGCAAGATGAACACGATCGCGTAGTGGTAGTGCTGGTTCATCGCCAGATGCCGCCCGTCGAAGATTTGCAGGATGGCGACGAAGCCACAGAGAATATTGCCCGCCGTCATCAGAGTCGGCAGCACAGGAATGCGAGGTTCGTTGGCGTGGGACATGGCGGCAAAGGTGAATGCAGAATGACGAATGTCGAGCCAGAGAATCGTATGCTTTCTACGCGGATCGAGGGGTTGCTCATCATGCGTCGGAACGTCTGATCGCGTACTGGCTTGCAACAGGCATGCCTGAATTATCAAGCCCTCCGCCACTTCCGGTAAGCAAGCCAGCCGAGTGCCAGCAAGGAGAGAGCAACGATGACTCCTATCGTGAGGTTCCCGTCGTGTTCAGACGCTTTCGGTTCAATGACTTGGCTGGAATCGCCAGTCGAAGCTGTTTTATTGATCATCGCAGCAGACTTGGGAGCCGGTAATGACGCACGCTGCTTCTCCCGTTCCTCAATCGTGCTTATGGCTGCCAACACGTCTTCATAATCATACACACGGACGCTAGGATGCGGCTGGTAAATTTTGGCGTATTCACGCAGTGGCTCGATGGAGCGGGCTGAACCAAGGCTGCGGCCCAAGAAATCCATGGCAATTCTTGAGCTTCCCACATCCAAAGCCCCAGGCACTACATCGACCACATTCTTGTCCTTGAGGTAATCGATCATCAATTGCTCGTTTTCAGGGCCGGGATACTTGGAGAGAATTTCAGGCGCGAACATCTTGAACATCACCTCCATGTAGGATTCCGTGCGCCCCAGCTTCGAGCGCAGCAGTCCGCGCAGCCACGCCTGATGCGCCTCGCTGAGGTCGGACCGCAACGCTGTGGCCCGCAGCACAGGATGCAGAAATTCCGGGTTTCCCTCGGGATCAGTAAGGATGCGCTGGATCAGTTCGATCATGGCCGGCTCAGCCTCCGGAACCTTGGCCAGGTCCACCAGTTCATAATGATTGAGATCAGACTTGGCGAGAGCCTCAAACAATGGCTTTGCCTCCGATGGAATGCCGACGTAGCTGGGAAAAGAAGCGGGATCGTAGCCTCGTCCAAAGGCAGATGCCTGGAAAGACATCAGGCCCTGAGAGAACAACAAGATAAAGCGGGTCCTCATTTCAATGGAAGCCAGGTTACGAACCCTGAATGACGAATGCGGAAATGTCGAATGACAACATGAGGCCACGCACCGGGTCTGCCTCTTCGATCTTGGTGGCTTGCATTGAGTGGTTTTACCGTTATGGCATGATGTGGTCGCAGGGGATCTTCAGGATGCACGCCACGCTCTTTGCCCCATCTTTCCGCTTCCTGCCGCCCATAATTTGTTTCTTACCATGCCCCCTGCTGAACTACCGCCCCTGAATGGCGACATGACCATGAGCCAGGTGCTCCAGGCCTATCCTGGCGCCCAGCGGGCCTTGTTTGCGCGTTACCACATCGGCGGCTGCCGCAGTTGTGGCTTCCAGCCGGGCGAGACGCTCGCGCAGGTGTGCGAACGCAATGAAAACATCCCCGTGGCTGAAGCCGTGGCGCACATTCAGGAGAGCCATCAAGGCGACGCTTCGCTGCAAATTTCCCCGCACGATTTCGATCAGCTTCGTCGCATCAAGACCGACCTTGTCATTTTGGACGTCCGCACCCGTGAAGAACATGAAGCCGTGAAGCTCCCCGGCGCACGCTTGCTCACCCAGGAACTCGTGCAAGAGATCTTCACCAGCGGCGACAAGACGCAGACGCTGGTGCTCTACGATCACACCGGTTCACGTTCGCTCGATGCCGCCGCTTACTTCATCGGACACGGCTTTGGCGAAACCAAATGCCTCGCTGGCGGTATCGACGCTTACAGCCAGGAGATTGATCCATCGCTGCCGCGCTATCGTATCGAACTCGAAGACTGATTCACAATCATGGACGAAGCCGCACTCCAGCAAGCCCTTACGGACACCCAGAACCTCGGTGAAATGCCCGATGCCGATGCAGTCGGCACCGTCGGCAGTCCCGATTGCGGCGACATGGTGCGGATGTGGATCAAATACAAAGATAAGGACGGCCAGAAGGTCATCGACAAGGCCAGCTTCCAGAGTTTCGGTTGCCAGACCGCCATCGCCGTCGCCAGCATCGCTACTGAACTCATTCGTGGCAAAACGAAGGAGGAAGCGCTCTCGATGTCTGCTGAAGAACTCAGCAAACCGCTTGGCCCGTTGCCCCCCATGAAGATCCATTGCGGCCAGATGGTCGAAGGTGCCCTGCGTGCTGCCCTTGAAGCCGAACAAAAAACTTCCCTCTCTGCCGCCTCCGTTCAATCCGATCAATCAGGCACGCTCGCTGATGCCCTGAACCTCACTGGCAAAACCCATGGAAAAATCAAAATCATCCTCACCAGCTAACTCGTCTCTCCAACTTTTCCCCATGCACTCCTCCCTCGAACTCAAACGCGAAGTCGAAGCCGTCCAAATCCCCAGCGGCGATCTCATCAAGCTGCCGCTTGGCATGAAGGTCATCATCACGCAGTCGCTCGGAGGCACCTACACCGTCGCCACCGACTTTGGCCTCGCTCGCATTCAATCCAAGGATGTCGATGCACTCGGCATTGATCCCGACGCGGCCAAAAAAGAGCAGGATGGCAGTTCCTCCAACATCCCCGCTGAGGTCAGCGATCTCGAAGGCCAGGTCTGGAACCAGCTCAAGAACGTCTATGACCCCGAAATTCCCGTCAACATCGTCGATCTCGGTCTCGTCTATGACTGCAAGGTCGAGGCCGATGCCGAAGGAAAAAACAAAGCCGTCGTGAAGATGACCCTCACTGCTCCCGGTTGTGGCATGGGCCCCACCATCGCCGCAGATGCCCAGAGCCGCATCATGACCATCGAGGACATGGATGACGCCGCCGTCGAACTCGTTTGGGATCCCGCGTGGAATCAGGGCATGATCAGCGTCGAGGGCAAAATGAAACTCGGCATGATCTGAGCCGGATAAGAATCAAGTATGACGGACACTCCTGTCCGTCGGTCAGTGTACCGCCAGCATCGACAGACAAGAGTGTCTGTCGTACAAGCTCAGCCCTGCAATCCCTGCGTATCCGCCAGCTTCGCGCCGGTGATGATCAAGCCGGTTTGAATCGTCCCCGTGAGGTTCGCGGCGATTAAATCGGCATTGGTGAAGTCCGCGTTGGTCAGATTCGAGCCTTCAAGGTTAGCGCCGGAAAGATCAGCGCCACGCACGTTCGTGTTGGTCAGGTTCGCATTGCGCATGGACACGCCGCCGAGATCAGCGCCGCTCAAATCCACACCACTGAGATTTGCGCTGTCAAAATTAGCCCCGCTGAAATCAGCCCCGGATAGATTCGTGTCGCTGAGGTCCGCTTTCGTGAACGTGGTGCCCACAAACTGCGCCTTCGCCATGTTCAGGCCAGACAGCACGTTGCTCGCGAGGTTCATGCCCGTTTCATCGAGCTTGCGCCCGCTTTTGCCTTCGCTGTCGAGCCACTGAGTATGTGCGAGGAGCTTTTCGTTGGTGATGGTTGCCATATGACAATGAAGATGGGAAACAATGATCGGCAAATGGACTTCTCAATCTTTCCTGATGCCGATCTCCTCCACCGGAATCGGTTTGAAACCGAGTTTGAAGGCGGGGGAATCAGGCTTCAGTCGGAAGCCGTCGTTCTTCCAGTCCACAAATAGCGGATCAGCGACGAGGCTGTGTTTGTCCCAGCCAGCTCCTTGCCAAGCAGACCATTCGTCGAGCGGTTCGGCTTCGGTGATGCGGATATCGTCGAAGAAGATTTGGCCTTTTGGCTCGTGGCAGTCGATGCGGAGCCAGAAGGCGGTCATCCAGGGTTTCCAGCCGGCTTCGTTCACGCGCAGCATGCGGCCGGTGGCTTCGACTTCCTTCCATTCACTCGTGGCGGTGAGACTGGTGCTGCCGGCCTGCCAGTAGCCTTCGCCGTTCTTGAAGGAGGCAAAGGCGAGGCTGAGTTTGGCCGTGGGTTCGGTGGATTTGACGCGGAGCTTTACACGATAGGCGGCACCGGGCTTGATCGGCACATCGGGTCCGTGGAAGACGCTCTTCGGATTCTTCGGGTCTTGGCCAAGAGCGCAATCGACGCGCAGCGCACCATCGGCAGCGACGAGTTGCACGTCTTTGTTCGGGCGATGGTTGAAGCCCCAGCCTTTGGGCGTCTTGCCGGGTTCGGCAGCGTCGAATGTCTCGATGACGAGTGGCGCACCTTTGTCGGGGCCGACTTGATTGATGCCGGTGACGATGGGATGGCCGCCGTTCCAAGCGAGGTTATGATCAATCGTGTTCCACTTCGGCGTGGCGTTGCGGATGTCGCCGTATTTCACGCCGGGCGTGTCACCGAACATGATGTTTCGCTGGAAGCTGTTGCCGCTCATCATGGTGCCGTCGTCGCGGAAGGCGTCCTTCGGATGCAGGTCCATGTTGCGCATGCTTTTCCATGCGGGCAGTCCGGCGACAGACTCATAGCCTTTGATCATAGTCTCGATGTGGCTGGTGTAGAAGCGCTGGTCTTTGGTCCAGCCGTGGAGGTCGAACTGAAACTTGCCGCCGAGGGCAAAGATGTTGTTCTCCACGATGCAGTCGCGTGAGTTGTGCATGTGGATGGGCGTGTGTGCCACGCGGAAGACGATGTTGCCGATGATGTCGATGCCGCCGCTGTTGTCATCGGGGTAGAGGCCGAAGGTGAACCACGGATGCTTCAAGCCGCCCGCTTCCTGGCCGCAGCCGACGATGTCGTGGATGAGATTGTAGCGCCATTTGCTGCCGCGGCTGCTGATCCAGTCGCGTCCGCCGGTGTAAATCGCGCCGCCGTCTTGCGTCTCCATGCATAGGTGATGCAGGTGGTTGTATTCCACGATGAGATTGTTCCCGCTCATCTGCACGCCCATGCGCGGGCCGTCGTGGATGTGGTTGTGTGCGGCGGTGTTGTCCACGCCATACATGCTGATGCCACAGGCGTTCTTGTTGAAAACGCCCATGTGATGAATGTGGTTGTCTTCGGCGATGTGTCCGGTGCCGGTGAGCGTTTTGCGATCTCCGCCACTGAGGCTGACGCCGTTGCTGCCGGTAAAGCTGATCTCGCAGTGCGAAATGCGGACGTTTTTGCCATCGCTCACGCCAATGCCGCTGCCGTTGAAGGCACCCACCTGCGTGATGATACATTTTTCAACGAGGCAATCTTCCGCACGTTCAAACACGATTGCACTGCCGTGGCAGCCGGTGAGCGTGAGGCCGCGAATGGTGATCTTCTTCGCGCCCGTCTTCACTTTGAAGAAGCTTTCGAGTGTGGGCAGGCGGACTTCCCAGGCGCCAGCATTACTTGGCGGCCAGAAGTACAGCATGCCGTTGTGCTTATCGTAAAACCACTCGCCGGGCGCATCCAGTTCTTCGAGCGCGTTTTGGAAGTGGTAGCGGTTGTGCGGATGCAGGTCATAGCCGCAATCCTTCTTGAGCGTGAGCATGCGTGTCTGCGGATCGAGCGAGGACACAGGTTCGATGAAATTCCACCAGCCGTATTGTGCGAAGATATCGAGCTCCACGTCCTCGGGGTGAGCCCACTTCCGCACGTCTTCGGGTTTCACATAGAGCCTGCGCTTCCATAGATGCCCTTCCGGCGCACCACTGGGTGGAAATGCTGCGACGTATGCCCAGCCGCCGTAGAGCGGGTCCTTCGCATCGAAGTTCGGATAGCGGGCCAGGATCTGCCGTTCGCCGTTGCAGAGGAGCTGCTTCGGTATGAAACCCTTCGGCAGCAGCTTGGAGACATCCGCCTTGAAGATATTGCCTGCCACCGGCCCCCAAGTGGTGACGAGCGGTGCGCCGACGAGTGTGCTCTTAGTGCCAGTGATGGTCAGATTCGAGTCCTGCGCTTCGAGTTGGATCGGCTGCAAAAGTTCGCTGGTGCCTTCCGGCAAAACGATCGTTGCAGGAGAAGCGTCGCCGGCCTTGCGCGCCTCGCGCACTTGCTGCACGGCCTGTGCAAGCGAGAGCGTGGGGGAAACCTGAACTTCCAGGGCAGGGGAGAGCGAGGGTGCGATGAGGGCGGACAGGATTAGAAAACGGCGAAACATGAGGCGGGAGCGATACGCGACGATACCTCACGGGCAAATGCATGATGTGGGCAGAAATTGCCATCCACACCTCTACCCCCTCCGCCCTTGCCTCCCGCACGCATCGCGCTACCCTCGCCCTCCTTTTTTCCACTCATGAGCGCCCCCGACACTGCCAAGAACTACAAAGACACCGTCCTCCTGCCGAAGACCGACTTTCCCATGAAGGCCGATCTCGTCACGCGGGAGCCGCAGCGCCTCGCGAAGTGGCAGGAGGGAAAGCTCTACCAGCGCATCGTCGCTCAGAGCAAAGGCAAGCCCACCTTCATCCTGCATGACGGCCCGCCCTTTGCGAATGGCGACGTCCACATGGGCACCGCGCTGAACAAGGTGCTCAAAGACCTCATCGTGAAGTCGAAGACCATGGCCGGCTTCCACACGCCGTTCATCCCCGGTTGGGATTGCCATGGGCTGCCCATCGAGTTCAAAGTCGTGAAGTCCGCCGCCGGTCTCACACCGGTTCAAATCCGCACGCTCTCCGAGGCCGAGGCGCGCAAGTACATCGACATCCAGCGCACCAGCTTCAAGCGCCTCGGCGTCTTCGGCGATTGGGAGAATCCGTATCTCACGCTCGATCCCGGCTACGAGTCCGGCATCCTGCGCACCTTTGGCAAAGCCGTCGAAAAAGGCCTCGTCTATCGCATGAAGCGTCCCGTGCTGTGGAGCTACGGCGCGCAAACCGCGCTCGCCGAGGCCGAGGTCGAGTACAAGGAGAAAACTTCGCCTGCGATCTATGTGAAATTTCCGATCGTTACTGGGCCGATGGCTGGAAAAATGAACATGGTTATCTGGACAACCACGCCATGGACACTTCCGGCGAACCTCGCCATCGCAGTTAATCCAGAAGCAGACTACGTCGCGGTTCCTATCCCAACAAAGGAAGGCACGACTGAGTGGGCCTTCTTTGCGGAGGAACTATATGCCAAAGAAGCTGTTCGTCAGTTCGTCCAAGGGTGGCATTCCGGCATGGAATCCACTCCGCTAACGATGATGGCAACGCCTGACGGCCAAGTGATCCGAGTAAAAGGAAAAGAAATGGCGGGATGGAAGGCTCAGCATCCTTTTTTGGACCGACAATCTCTCATCATTACCGCTAACTTTGTAACGATGGACACCGGCACCGGCGCGGTCCACATCGCCCCCGGACACGGCGCGGACGATTACCAGGCCGGACGCGAGCACGGGCTCGACATCCTTTCGCCCGTCGATGCCGAGGGCAAATTCACCGCCGAGTGCGGATTGCCCGACTTCGTCGGCAAGCACGTCTTTTCCAGCAACGACGGCATCATCGAGATCCTCACCGCCAAAGGCGCGATCCTTGGCAATGAAAAATACATTCACCAGTATCCGCACTGCTGGCGGTCCAAGACGCCCATCATCTTCCGTGCCGTCGAGCAGTTCTTCATCAAGATCGACGCCATCCGCGAAAAGGCCCTCAGCGAGATCGACAAAGTCACCTGGCTGCCCGCGTCCTCGCGCAATCGTATCCACGGCACCGTCAGTGGTCGGCCCGACTGGTGCATCAGCCGCCAGCGCACCTGGGGCGTGCCTTGCCCCGTTTTTTATGATGCCAAAGGCGAGATCATCATGCGCACCGACATCATCGGCAAAGTCGCCGACATCGTCGAGAAGCAGGGCACCAATCTCTGGTTCGAACAAGACGACGCCTGGTGGGCCGAGGCCGTCGGGCTTCCTGCCGACACGAAACGCGGCAACGACACGCTCGACGTGTGGATCGACTCCGGTTGCAGCCACGTCAGCGTGTTGGACCGCCATCCTGAGCTGCATTGCCCCGCCGATCTCTACATCGAGGCCACCGACCAGCATCGCGGCTGGTTCCAGAGCAGCCTCATGATGAGCATCGTCGCCCGCGACGCCGCTCCGTATAAGAGCGTCATCACCCACGGCTTTGTCGTCGATACCAGCGGCAAAAAGATCAGCAAGAGCGACCAGGGCACCGGCAAGAGCTCCAAGCCCATGACCGCCGACCACTACTACAACAAGTACGGCGGCGACATGGTCCGCCTCTGGGTCAGCAGCGTCGATTACCAAAACGAAGTCCCCTTCAGCGAAGAACTCTTCCAGCAGACCGGCGAAAGCTACCGCCGCATCCGCAACACCTTCCGCGTGTTGCTTGGCAATCTGCATGATGAACCGAAGGGTGCGTCAGGCAGCGCTGCCTACACCCTCATCGACCGCTGGATCTTGGAGCGCCTCCACGCCGTCACCGCCGAGTGCGTCACCGCCTACGCCGCCTACGACTTCCGCAAAGTCTTCACCGTGGTGAACAGCTTCTTCGCCACCGAGCTCAGCGCCCTCTACATCGACATCACCAAGGACCGGATGTACTGCGACGCCGCCAATAGCCCGCGCCGCCGCGCCACCCAGGCCGCCATCCGCGAGATCACCGAGACCTTGTGCAAGCTCCTCGCCCCAATCCTCGCCTTCACCGCCGATGAAACGTGGGAACACCTCGGCCACAGCGACAGCGTACACATGCAGGTCTTCCCGCAGCCGAATCCCGCCTTCGCCGGCACGGAAGCCACCGCCGCCGTCGAAGAACTCCTCAAAGTTCGCGGCGTCATCCAGCAGGCCATCGAAAAAGCCCGCCAGGAAAAGAAGATCGGCTCCAACCTCGAAGCCACCGTCGCCCTCACCCTCCCCGCCGAAGGTTTTACTCATCCCGTCTTCAGCGATCCCGCCACCCTCCACGAATTCCTCATCCTCAGCGACCTCCACATCACCCGCCGTGGAGGACCACCCGCCCCAGGACAAGATTCCATCGGGAAATTGATCAGCGAACTGATCACCGAACCCACCGCCGTCGTGACCGAATCCAACCATCACAAATGCGCCCGCTGCTGGAAGCACCTCCTGGATGTCGGCACGCATGCCGAGCATCCGACGCTGTGCGGACGGTGTGTTGAGGCGGTGGGGTAAATGTGCAGGAGTCTCTGGCAAATTTGCCTTTACGGAACGTTTGCCCACCCTTATCCCTGCCTCACTACGGCAACATCCCACTAATTACCTCGCTATGTGTGCTCACATTCTCATGGTCGGCTCCACCCAGCATTTGGCGGTAATTCCAATCATCGTCTGGATAGCGATCATTCTTGCAGGCCTGCTGCTTGCGGGAGCAAAGGCGATCCAAATGGCGTCACTCCCGATTATTGAGCCCATCAACAAATTCATCGATTCGCTGACTGGCCCGCTAGGGTACGTGGTTGCAGCATTGTTGCTTATTATAGCGGTCTATTTTGGGATTCGCTCAGGAAAGAAAAAAGACGTGTAATTGAAAATGTGGACGCATGACTCGATGTTCAGCACCATGCGAGCCATTTGGGTGGTGTTACCATTAGTATTTTTGGCCGCCTGTGGGAAAGATGGCGGTGGCGTCTTTTCTGGAGGAGGAGGCAGTTCGATCTCTCAACAACAGATCGAACAAATAAAAACAAACTCCTTTAATGAAGGGTACAACAAGGCTCTTGGGGATCAAAAACAACAAGCAAAAGAAGCCTTGGAGAAAGCGAGGGGAGATATCTCCGGTCATTTGATCTTGGCTTCATTAATTGCCGTTTTTGGCGTTCTTCTGGGTCCCGCATTTGCAGAGTGGATGAGGACTCAAGTTGTCAACACGTTCACCCTGACGATTCCGGAACAGGTTGGTTTGGCACATTGGTTATTCTGGCTGACTGTGGCAGGCGGTGTTATCGCAACGTTCACGATCGCTGAGTTGCGTCTTGTGAGGCCTGCTGTCTATATACTAATCGCGGGTGCAGTTTTCTCTTTTCTGAGCCAACTCCTGCCAGCCATAAATCAGGATGATAAGGCAGCGCGGAAACAAGCCGTTGCTAAAATAAAATCGTTACTTTTCCTCATCTTGGTTTTTTATATTCTGTTGAGCATCTTGTCAGAACGGGGCTTTTTGAATTTAACGATCAAGATCTGAGCGGAAAAGGACTCAGTGTGCAGCGCATTGGCCACCGACAGGCAATCTCCTCGCAGCCACGTCCCAATCGCTCCGCCTGTGCGCGCCACCGCCCCCGACCTCCCGGCGTGCTCGTTCCGGCCGGAGCGCTGCTGTGAACGGACGGATTTGAACCGCTGATCAGACGCTGATGCCAAACCTCTGCCTTTGGATTCATGAGCGTCTGATGAGCGTCCTCTCAGCGGTTCAAACCTGCATCTCCCGTCTCCCGTGGCTTCAGAAAACTCTTTTCCAGGCCGAAGGGAATGTCCCCCGACCTCGGACAAGAGTTTTCCAGCCTGTGTCCAGATCACCGACTCCTCAGACAAGAGTTTTCCGGCAGGTGATCTCTGGGATCACTCCTTGGAAAAGAGTTTTCCACGGCCTGCCCCCTTTGCCTACCCCGCAGAAAAGAGTTCGCCGAGGGGTGGCTATCCGGTTCACCCTCTGGAAAAGAGTTTTCCAGCGTGTGACCAGATCACCCACCCCTCAGAAAAGAGTTTTCCGACAGGTGAGTTGTTGGACCACCCCGTGGAAAAGAGTTTTCCAGACCCGCCGGACCTTCCTTTCCCTCCAGAAAACTCTTGGCTCTAGAATGAGGAGGTAGCTTTCCCCTCGCAGAACTGTTCAGCGCACCTTCACCACCCGGTTAGGCCCGTTTCGCTTACAAGTCCGTGAACGATGTGCGATACGTCTCCGGGTGCCGGGCGCTGTGCAGCAAGGCTCCGAAATAAAGCAGATCGTCCTCCACCAGATAATAGATGATGTAGGGGAAGCGGTGGACGAGGCAGCGGCGCACTCGCCCTTCCAACACCCGCCAGCGCAACGGATCGGCGGCAATTTCCAAGCAGGCATTTTCCACAGTCTGCACAAAGCGGCGGCCCAGTTCTTTGCTTTCGGCGGTGTAGCGTCCGGTGACGCAGCACAGCTCCGCTTGGAAGTGCTCCGAATACACCACCTTCATGCCACGAGCGCCTTGGCAGTCGCAAACACGTCGTCGTGGCTCAATCCGCGCTCACGTCCGGCCTTGAACGCCGCAAAGCGCCGCTCCACCTCGGCGGCGATGGTCGAGTCGTTCTCCCACTGCGCCGGCAAATCCGCATCCACCGTCTCCCAGATGATTTCAGCCAAGAAACGGCGTTCCTCGGCAGGAAGGAGGGAGGCTTGAGCAAAGAGTTCTTGGGTAGCCATGATGATTGATAGTAGCGGATCGTCCTTGGAATGCCAAGCGTGGAATATGTCTCCGCACGAACACACCCAACCTCAGTAGGCTCTGCCACCGAAGCCGGTGCCGAAGCCAGAATAGGATGAGGTGGGCGTGGCTTGCATGAGCATCGAGTTTTGCCGGAACGAGGAGGTCTGATTCATCATGGCACCGGATTGCTCGAGTTCGTACGCAGCCTGCTGCTTCTCGGCTAGCTCTTGTTCGGCTTGCCGTTCTTCCTGCCCTTTGAGCACGGCGATCAGAATCTCGCGCTCCTTCTCACTGATCTTCCCTTCGGTGGCGGCGCGATTGATCGCCACGAGGCGTGGATGTTCCGCCGCATACTGGTTCAGGAAGGCGTCGATCTTTTGAGGATCCCATTTGCCTTCCAAGGGCCGGCCTTTCGATTTCTCCGCGACAAGCGCTTCCTCGCCGCCCTTGTGAATGACGCCTAGCTCCACCGCTTTCCTGGCATAGGCCCCAGCTTCGGCCACACTGCCCGCACGGTAATTCGCCGTGGTCTGGCACGACGACAGCAAAACCACGTGCAGAAGAAGGATGAAGTATTTCATGGGGGTAAAATCTGGGGCATGCGGCCTCACTTCGGCTTTTTCGACTTGTCCTTGCCTTGATGGAGGTTGGCGATGGCTGCGTTGATCTTTTGCTCCATCTTGTCCTTGTTCCCGGCCTTCAGTTCCTTGATGGCTTCGTCGATTTTGTCGATCACGTCTTCTTTATCTCCACCCTTGTTTCCCTTGTTGGCCTTGGTGATGCGTTCTTTGGCGGACTCAAGAAGAGGCATCGGATCGTCGGCCTTCTTCGCGGCCTGGAGTTCGTCGAGGGCTTTGCGCTGCTGGGGAAAATCGGCGCGAAGCGGTGTGGTGGCAATGCCCAGCAGGAGCATGACGAAGGAAGCGCGGAGCAGGAGGCGACGTTTCATGGTCGTGGGTGAGTTTCGATCAGTTAGGCGCATGAGGAAGGGGCTAGAGGAAGCTCCCGCACCCGATGCGGGTGCCAGGATGAGGACACCGCTGCCGTTCCTTCGCAAGTTCTTTCCCGCCCATGCCTGAGTCTGTCGCACCTGCCTTTAGGCTCCTTGTGCACACAGGCGAAAAGATGGTTTCGTTATTTGTTAAAGTGCGCTTCTGGGGGCTATTTTGGCGACCATGAAAATTTCTCTCCGCGCCTGCCTGTTTTGGTTCCTGCTTCCAGTGCTGCTTGTCAGTTGTGGCAAGAAAGAGGGCTATGAAATTCGCGGCGACAAGGTGATCTGGAACAGTTGGACGGGCGATGGCCTTTTCGGCAAGTGGTCGGAGGCGGAGCTGTCGGACGCGGCCGGTTTTGAGATCCTGCAGCCTCAGGGCTACGCGAAGAATGCCACGCACGTCTTTCATGCGGGGCGAGGGATTGAGGACGCGGACGCAGCGACGTTTCAGATGCTGGGACAGCAAGACAAACTGGCGAAGGATGCGAAGCGCGTGTACACCGGCGGCGCGGTGATCCAAGGCGCGGACCCTGCCACCTTTGAAATCGCGGGCATGGAGGGACTGGGGCGGGACAAGGCGGACTACTATCTCTCGACGGAGCCTCTTCATGTGCGTGACATGGCCAGCTTCAAGGTGGTGGATGCGAATGTCTGCTGGAAGGATCATCACATCTGGGCGCAGGACAAACTCGACTACTATGTGGGCAGGAAGGCGACGCCGATCGCCGACAGTGCCACCTTTCAGGTGGTGCAGTCGTGGTATGCGAAAGATGCGAAGCAGGTGTACTTCGGCAGTGCGGTCCTCGCGGGTGCTGATGCGGCATCCTTCCAAGGCATTGGCGGCGAGTCGGGTGAGTTCGCCAAAGACGCCAAGCATGTTTACTGGCAAGGCCAGGTGGTGGAGGGCTGCGATGCCGCGACGTTTCAACTGCTCAAGCACCGCTTCGCCAAGGACAGCAAGCATGCCTACTTCTGCTATGCGAATGGCAGCCCTCCGCTCGCGCTGCCGGACTCGGATGGAAAGACCTTCGAAGTGATCGGCCCGTCATCGCAGGGCTTCGGCTATGCCAGGGACGCCAAGCAGGTGTATTCGGGTGGCAACGTCATTCCCGGCGCAGATGCAGCGACCTTTGTGGTGGACCCAAGCAATCCCGAAAAGGCCTCGGACAAAAACCGGCACTACCATTACGGCGAGCCGGTGCCATAGGCGCTGCGTGGTCGTTGGGTGATGCACCTTGGTAGCAAATCTTGGCTCACTCTGGCTGTCGTGACACCCTTTGAAGAGAACAAACTCATCTTCACGCATTCTCCTCGACCACAGCGCCTTTTCTCTCCAAGTATCACGCTCTATGCCATCTGCTACCCGCGACATTTATCTCGGCACCGACTCCGGAGCCACGACTTCCAAAACCGGCGGCGTGTTCGCCAACGGTGAGCCTGTTTCACGTCAGCTTCGCCAAAGCTCGACGAACTCGCAAAACGGTACGGCTGCTGTTGTGGCTGGTTGGGTCGAAGGCGCCGAAGGATTCCTCAAGGACAACGGTCTCACCTGGGATCGCGTCGCTGCTGCTGGTCTGGCGCTGCCGGGGCCTTACCAGAGCTATGGCGTTCTCGATAAGTCCTCCAATCTGCCCGACAGCTTCACAGGTTGGAATTTTCATGCGGATTACTCGGCGGCGATTGCCAAGGCCGCAGGGCGCTCGATCCCGCTCTTCGCAGGGAACGATGGCGACTTCGGTGGTGTGGGTGAGGCTGCTCGTGTGCGTGGTGATTCCAAAGCCACCGTGCTCCTACTCGCGCCGGGCTCTGGCCTGGGTGCGGCCTACATTGATGCACATGGTCTGCCTCTCAGCGGTGATCACCTCGCTGGTATGGAAGGCGGGCACATGCCGATCCCACGTCACCTCCTAGGCCACGGCTTGGATGAAGTGCCGGCGTTCCGCTGTGGCTGTGGTCGCGATTGGGGCTGCATCGAGGCCTACTCCACGATCTCCGGCTTGCCTCAATTCCTCGAATTCTTCCTGCCCAAGTGTCCCGATCACCCACTCTCCACCAGCACGGAGTCGCCGAAGAACAAGGGCCTCTCTCTGCGCGGTCTGGCGCAAAAGGGAGATGCTCTCGCACTCATGATTTTCGACATCCAGGCCAAAGCGCTCGGCATTCATGTGGCGAATCTGTCGATGGCACTCGATCCGGGCATCGTGGTCATCGGCGGTGGTCTCATGGACCCCGACAGCACGACGACCGAGTTCCGCGACCGCTACCTCGGCGGCATCCGCCAGGCGGCGCTGCCTTACCTATTCCCCAAACAACGCGCCGAACTCAAGCTCGTGCCCGCGACGCTGGGCGAGCTCTCCCAATCGATCGGCGCTGCGCTTGTGGCGCTCTATTCGCCCAAGGATTGAGGCTGACGAGGTGGAAGGCTGTCAGCATAATCTGGCAGCCTGTTTCACGTTCTTTGATCACCACGAAGCCACCACCTCATACGCGTAGCCGCGGAGGTATTCGGTTTCGGGGATGGTGGCGAGGATAGGATGGTCCGGGCGCTGGGTGTAGGTGGTGACGCGGCGGAGCGTCTTCTTCGCATCGACGGCGGCGTCGGTGATGCTGCTGTGGAATTCCTCGGCGCTGACGTGGTGGGAGCAGGTGAAGGTGGCGAAGATGCCGCCGGGTTCGAGCATCTTCATGGCGCGGAGGTGGATCTCCTTGTAGCCGCGTAGCGCATCGCGCACGGAGCTTTTGGTTTTGGTGAAGGAGGGCGGATCGAGGATGATCAGGTCGTAGCGAGCGGCGGCGGCTTCGTTGCGCTTGAGGAAGTCGAAGCAGTTTTCGGCGATGCAATTGATCTGTGTGCCGGAGATGGCGGCGTTTTGTTTCGCGACCTCAGTGGCGGACTCGCTGATGTCCACGGCGGTGACTTCGCTGGCTCCGGCGAGGGCGCAGGCCTGGGCGAAGCCGCCTTGATTGGAGAAGCAGTCGAGCACGCGGCGGCCTTTGGCCAAAGCGGAGACAAGCTGGTAGTTGTCGAGCTGATCGAGGTAGAGGCCGGTCTTCTGGCCTTCGAGGAGGTCGGCGTGGAAGGCGCTGCCCTGATAACGGACGACGTAGGGCGCGGGCGTCTCGCCGCTGATGACGCCTTTGATGAGTTCCATGCCTTCGGCCTTACGCACGGCGCCTTCGTTGCGCTCGACGATGCCGCGTGGCTTCAAGAGGTCGTTGAGGGCCTGGATGATGAGGTCTTTGCGCAGATCCATCGCGAGGGTGAGCGTCTGGAGCACGAGGAAGTCGCCGTAGCGGTCGATGATGACGCCGGGGAGGCCGTCGGACTCGCTCCAGACGAGGCGGCAGAGGTTCAGATCGACGTTGGCGGCTTCGCGCACCTTGATGGCGCGCTGGATGCGGCGCGTGAAGAAGTCGAGATCGAGATCCTGGCGGCGGTAGGAGAACAAACGCGCGGAGATCTGCGACACCGGGTTGTAGATGGCGCTGCCGAGGGGCTTGCCGCGCACGTCTTGGAGATGGACGACGTCGCCGGGCTTGGGATCGCCGAAACGTTTCTGAATTTCAGTGGCGTAAACCCAGAGGTGACCGTGGAAGAGGCGGGCGCGGGGCTGGACGGTGAGGGTGGGCATAAGGGGAAAAGCAGAAAGCTGAAATTTGAAAAGCTGAAGTGCCGAATGAATGGAGGGAAGGTCAACCACAGAGTGCACAGAGGCTCACAGAGATCAGAGTGCAGAGGCTCTGTGTTTCTCAGTGTCCTCTGTGGTGAATTCAGAGTGGACTTACCGGACGGCTTTGAATGAATGGCGCGTGCCGCCTCACAAGGCAACGACGGCTTTGATGACGCGGGATTCGGGCAGTAGCCAGGCGTCCATCTGCGCTGGCAGTTCACCGAACTCGCACCTGTGGCTAATCCAGGGGCGTGTGTTGATCTGGCCGGACTGGATCATGTCGAGAATGCGTGGGAAGTCGGAGGCGACGGCGTTGCGGCTGGCGAGGAGGGACAATTCGCGGCGATGAAAGAGCGGGTCGTCGATGAGGACGGGTTCCTTGGTGATGCCGACATAGACGATGCGGCCGGTGAAGCGGGCGAAGCGCAGCGTGGCGGCCATGGAGCCAGGATTGCCAGTGGCGTCGAAGACGATCTGGAAGGCGGGTTCATCCGGCAATGACGCGACGATTTTCACGCCGGGGTAGTTTTGCGCGACGAACTCGCGACGTGCGGCGCTGAGTTCGAGGATGGTTATGGCGGAGTTCGCAGCGCGGGCGAATTCGAGCACGGTGAGGCCGATGGGACCAGCGCCGATGATGAGGACGTCGTCGGAGGCGGTGACTTGGGCACGATTCACCGCATGACAGCCGATGGCGAGGGTTTCGACGAGAGCGATCTGCTCGAAGTCGAGGGCATTGCAGGGATGGAGTTTGTGCGCGGGCAGGATCATGCGCTCGCGCATGCCCCCGTCGCAATGCACGCCGAGGACTTGCAGCGTTTCGCAGCAGTTGGTGCTGCCGCGTTGGCAGGAGTGGCAGGCGCCGCAGTTGAGGTAAGGCTCGACGGAGCAACGGTCGCCGACTTGAAGATGCGTGACGCCTTCACCCACGGCGAGGACTTCAACACCGAGTTCATGCCCAAGGATGCGCGGGAACTCGATGAAAGGCATCTTGCCGAGGTAGCCACTGAAGTCGGTGCCGCAGATGCCGATGGCGCGGATGGCGACGAGGGCTTCGCCTTGTTGCGGAGAGGCTGCTTCAGGGAGCGTGGTCCAAGTGAAGGTTTTGGCGGTAGTGAGAGTCAATGAATTCACAGTAGATCAATTAGAAGGTTAGTCAGGGGACGCGATAGAGACCGTTTTCCACGGTGATTGGCGGGATACTGTGGTTTTTCTCGAAGCGGTCGTAGGCAGGAAGAAGGTTCTGCCAAAAGTTGATGTGTGGGGAGATTTGTTCTTTCTGCATGCGTTCAGCGGTCATGCGAAAAGGGAAGATGTGGATGGGAACGGTGGAGGTGTTTTTGAGCGCACCTTCGACGGTGAGATAGATTTCCTCGATGAGCGGATCGGTCATGGCGAAGCAACCGATGCTACAGGTGTCGCCATGGACCATGATGAGACTGCCGGTGCGCTGATGCGCGAGATCGTAGGCGTTGGGGTAACCGACGTTGAAGGAGAGGTGATACCGGCTCATAGGATTGAGCTGCTGCGGCGTGACGGTGTAGAAGCCTTCGGGGGACTGCATGTCGCCTTCGCGGGTTTTGGGGCCGAGCGTGCCGGAAAAGCAGGCGATGGGATAATTGCGGAATAGTTGCCACCGCTCGTCACCGCTTTCGAGCCAGAGTTCGAGTTCGCGGCTTTCTTTGAAGATGCGGATGAAGGCTGGTTGGCCGAGATGGAGCTTTTTGGTGGCGAGTTCGTCGCGCAGTTTTGGCAGCAGGCGTGAATTGACATCAGCGAGGCGATCAGTGGCGTTCATGGACTGCCATTGCTCCGCTGAAGGTGGTGCGGGGTAGGGCAGGGTTAGATGATCGCGAGTGAGCATTTGCATGAGTTGAGAGGCGCCTTCATGGAACGAATTCTGTGTCCCCAGGCGATAGGCCACGACACTCAGAATGACGAGTGCCAGCACAAGCAAAAGTGCACGGCGTTTCATACTCGCATGCGAAGTCAGACTCCCGGTGCAGGAGTCGGATTCTTACCGCGCACGATGTTCATTGCGCCGTTGAGTTCACCACCAGGTTCGATGGAAACGGAGCGGGCGGTGACATCGCCGTTGATGGAGCCGTTACCGCCGATGAGCACGAGGCCGGTGCTGAAGATGGTGCCGGTAACGCGTGCCTGGACTTCAACTTCGGTGGCATGCACCGAATTGAGGAATGCGACATCCGCGCCTTTTTCGACGACAAAGCGCTGGCAGCGAATTTCACCGATGATGCTTCCAGTGGTGCGGAAGGTGGCGTCTCCGGTGCACGTCACATTGGCCTCGATGATGCCGTGGCATTCGAGATCACGGCAATGCACGCTGCTGGCAGAAAGACGGCCACGTTTGCGGACGAGGACATCACCACGCGTTTTGATGGGCTGAGTGGAGGTCATGTTGATCTCCACGTCTTCGAGCGAGAAAGCGATACCGCAGGCGGGACAGTTGGCGGATTTGGCGGAGCGGCCGGTTTTGAATTTGTGACCGCAATCGAAGCACTCGGCGTCTTTGAAGTACTGATTTCGGTACATGCCTTGCTCCTTCATCTTTTGAAGCGAGTTGGCCGTTTGTGGCGCCGGGGACGGGGTCGGCGGGGGCGAATTGGATTGCGGGCGACGCATGCTTGCCGTCATGGATTCACCATCGGCATTGATCGGGACAGTTTCTGGTGTCGCGGATTGTGTCTGGGCCTGTAGGAAAGCACCGAATCCATCGGTGGCAGAGAGTGTTTCAGCAGTGGAAGGTTGCCCCTCGCTCTTAATTTCAGGTTTAACCTCTGCCGCAGTCCCTGGGGGCGCTGATGTTGCCGCAGGCGCTTGATCTACACTCCATTCGTCTGCTGCCATGCCTGCGCCAGAGCGACTGACCTCGGAAGCAACGACGCGGCGTTTATGAATGGTGAGGTGAACGCCGCATTTTTTGCAAAACGTGGAAACGACGAGGCGCGGCTCATACTGAGCCGCGCCACAAGACGGACACACCACTTCGATTTGATTCTTAGGTGGTGTGGGAAGGATGCTGGACTTCGAGCCGAAGATCCGCCCAAACACTAGGTTAGAGGCAGGTTAAGGTTGTGGTTTTGGGGCGCCGCCGAAGGCAGGCTTCGGATCGGACTTCTTGCCGACCTGGGATTGACCCATGAAGGTAGCACCTTCTTCGATGGCGAGGGTGCCGGCAGCGATGTCACCAACGAGGATGGCGTTGCTCTTGAGTTCACAACGTTCCGCGACGGTGATGTTGCCTTCGACCTTGCCGAAAATGATGACGGAGCGGGTTTTAACCTCGCCTTTGATGAGGGCGTTTTCACCCACGGTGAGACTACCTTCAGAGATGACTTCGCCTTCAATCTTGCCGTCGATGATGAGATCGTGGGAAAATTTGATGGAGCCTTTGATTTCGACATCGTTGGCGAGAACGTTTTTACTAGTGGTCATGACTGGGGGTGCGGAGTGTGTGCGTGTGGGTTGTGCAGCGGGAGCGGATGCGGTAGAGAGAATGGGTGCGCGCTCGGCTGCGGGAGCCGGTGCGGATGCCTCGGAACGCTTGTCTTCCTTTTGCCCTTCGGGTTGTCCAATGATTTGCCTTAACATGAGGATAAAAATATAGCGGGTTACTACTTTGAGTGTCAATCTTTGGCTTGTTTATTTTTTGTGAGGGTGATGTAACGGCATTATGACGAGAGTTGCATGGCGTGAGTTTTGCGGCTGTGTCGAATCATGATGGAATCTGTGTTCATCACAGCCGTGGAGACGGCCTGTGGGCTTGGTGTGAAAATTGCGGACTGTGTTGCAGCGCTGCGGGAGCGGCGTGGAGTCTTGCAGCCACAAACTTGCCTGGCGGAATTTGCCACGCTGCCAGTCGGGATGCTGCCAGCACGCGAACTACTGAAAGGACGCCGTTACGGTGCTGCCAGCAATGCGGCGATATCCGTGGCGCGCGAAGCGGTACGGCGTGCTGGTTGGTCGCCACTGGCACTGCGTGAGTCTTGGCTCTTTGCTGCCAGTAGCCGAGGGAATGTGGGAGAAATAATGGGTTCCAATGCATGGCGTAGACCGGTTCGCAAGTTCAGTGCCAGCAATACGATGCATTGTGAAATAGCTGCGGCGGTGAGCATTGATCTAGGCATTCGTGGCCCGTGGCAGATGTGTTCCAATGGCTGTTCCTCCGGTCTTGATGCCTTGGGCATGGCTTGGCTGGCGGTGGCCAGTGGTTTAGCTCCTAGAGCACTCGTGGTAGCCGTAGATCTGCCTCTATTGCCGGAATTGCTGCGAGACTTCCGTGACACGGGTTTGCTTTCTACGAACGGCATCAATGATACCTTCGCCACAACCGGCATTAGCGCCACGAGCGGCTTTTTGCCAGGAGAAGCGGCCGTGGCATTGACGTTGGAGCGTGATGCAGATGGAAAAGCCAAGCTATGCCGCATCGAACATTATACTGCGAACAGTGACGCCTATGACGCGCTCATGATCCCCGACGATGGTGGCGGCATCGAGGATTGTGTGCGTGGAGCAATAAACGCGGGAGATCGTGGCAAAATCGTTGCGCTGTGTCCTCACGCGACGGGCACGCTGAATCATGCGCGGGTCGAACCTCCGGCATTAAAGCGTGCGTTGGAAGGCAAGAACGTGCCTCTACTGCCGCTCAAGCCGCAAACCGGCCACACGCTGGGTGCGAGTGGCTTGCTGGATGTGGCGCTATTGGTGGCCTGCATGGCCGAAGGCTGGCTTCCAGCGGTACTACCTGGCCTCACGCCTCCAGAGTGCGGACTGCGGCTCAATGAATCGCCGATGAAGGTTGCTTCGGGCGATCGTGTGATCAAACTTGCCTCAGGCATGGGTGGGCACAACGCGGCAGTGTCGCTGGCTGTCGTTTGATTCTTGCTTGGCACGTCCTCAGGATGCGCCAATGTCGCGCCACGCATGACTCGGCTGCCGCTTTCGATTTCCATCATCTCGCACAACGAGGAGGCCAATCTGCGCCGCTGCCTCGCCAGTGCGGCGGAGATCGCGCAGGAGATCGTCATCGTTGATTCCGGCTCCACGGATCGCACCGCAGAGATTGCCGCCGAGTTTGGCGCGAAGTTCGTGCATCAGCCCTGGCTCGGCTACACGGCGCAGAAGAATCACTGCCTCACGCTCTGCTCTCAGCCATGGATTCTGGCGCTAGACTGCGATGAGGAGCTTACGCCCGAGTTGCGCGAGTCGATCCAGCGCTTCTTTGCCAACGGCGATGAGGCAAAGTTCGACGGTGCATGGATGTCGCGCCTCGTGTGGTTCATGGGGCGCTGGATTCATCATGGTGATTGGTATCCCGACCGCAAAGTGCGGTTGTTTCGCCGCGACAAAAGCCAGTGGCAGGCCGATGGCGGTGGGCAAGTGCATGAGCGACTCGTCGTCGCAGGTGAATGCACCACGCTGCACGGCGATCTGCTGCATTACTCGTTCAAAAACATTCAGCATTACCTCACCAAGCACATCAGCTACTCCGATGTGTTTTTGCAGACGCAGCATAGCAAAGGCAAGCGCTGGTCGCTGCTCCACACGTTGTTCCGGCCGTGGTGGCGCTTTGTGCGGGCCTATGTGTTGAAGTTCGGTTTTCTCGACGGTTTTCCTGGCCTGTGGATCGCCGGGGCGACGGCGTTCTTCACGTTTGACCGCTACAGCCGCCTGTTCGAAAGCGAAGCCGAAGCCAAATCGAAGCGCGCAGAATGAAGCTGGCCCTGATCCATCCGCAAATCATCCGCAGCACCGCTGTGGAGACCTTCATCATCGAATTTGCCAAGCGCCTCGCTGCTGCAGGGCATGAACTCACTTACATTACTTCGCTGACCACGCCCGAGATTGGTGCGGCAATGCCGGGCCGCTGGGAGCTACTGCCGCGCCTGCGTGGCTCGGCCACGATGCGCATGTGGCACTTCAATCGTCTCGCTCAACGTGCCGCCGCTGAGGCGCAGGTCGATCTGACCATTGGATTTGGCCGCACCTGCTTGCAGAACATTCACCGCAACGGCACCGGCTGTCACCGACTCTACGGCAACCTTCTCCCACTCTGGCAGCGCTGGAGCTTGAAGCACCTCTATGAATTGCATTTGGAGCGTCGGCTTTACACGGGCAAGGAGACCAAGCAGTTCGTTACCAGCTCTGCTCGTGTCGCGGCTCAACTTCAGGGCATTTACGGCACCGATGGCGACCGCTTCCGCATTCTCCCACCGCCCGTGGAGACGCAGCTCTTCAAACCAGCCGAGAACCGCGCCAATGTGCGTGAACTGCTCTGCCGCAAGCTGCAAACCGATCCTACGAAGCCCGTGCTTCTCTTCGTTTCACTCAGCCACCGTCGCCGTGGTTTGGAGCCGCTACTGGAGGCCATGCAAACCATCGACGCCACCTTATGGATCGCCGGAAAAAGCCTCAGCCCCGCCTTGCGAGAAAAAATCAAGCGCCTTGGCATCGCCCCACGCATTCGCGCTGTCCCCGTGACCAGCAATCTCGTAGAGCTGTATCAGTCCGCCGACTGGTTTGTGCATCCCACGCAGTATGACGCTTTTTCCAATACCGTACTGCAAAGCATGGCCTGCGGCACGCCTGGTATCGTCTCCGTCATGGATGGTGCCGTTGATCAAATTCGAAACGGCGAGAATGGCTTCATGCTCTACCATCCGCAGCAAGCCGCCGAACTCGCTCAGCGTATACAGGAAGCACTCGATCTTGGCGAAACCCAACGCGCAGCCATGTCCCAAGCGGCGCACGCCACGGTTCTGCCACTGACGTGGGAGCGACACATGACGGAGTGGGCGGAGTTGATTGATGCGTGATCGGGAGCGTCACTCACACCAACCGCACATACCTGCGTCCTGGCAGAGCGCGAATGAGGCGTTTCATTTCGAGACGCATCAGTGTGGCTGAGACTGTGGCGGTGGTGAGGCCTGAGGCGGTGGTGATGTCGTTGATGTGAGACTCGTCGGTGCCGATGGACTTGTAGAGAATTTCTTCTTCTAGCGTGAGCGTGACAGCGGGCCGGGATTCTTCGACCTTCGGGGCACTGGGGGCGGTGGGGAACAGCGTCATCAGATCATCGAGCACGTCGGCGCCATCCATGATGAGCTTGGCACCTTGTTGAATGAGGCGATTGCAACCGGCGGAGGTGGGTTTGTCGATGGGACCAGGCACGGCATAGACCGTGCGGCCTTGATCGGTGGCCTGTTGTGCGGTGATAAGGGAACCGCTGCGGGCAGGGGCCTCGACGACGATCAAACCGCAGCTCCAGCCAGCGACGATTCGATTGCGATAGGGGAAGGTTTGTTTATCGGCGATGCGATCGACGGGATACTCGCTGATGACCGCACCGTTTTGCGCGATGCGCTCGGCGAGGGCCATGTTCTCGGGCGGATACAGTTTGCCAATGCCGGAGCCAATGACTGCGATGGTGCGTCCTTTAGCCGCGAGTGCGGCCTCATGCGCGGCGGTGTCGATGCCACGTGCTAGACCGCTGATCACGGCGTAACCGGCATAAGCGATCTGAAAACTGAGCTTCTTGGTGGCGCTGAGGCCGTAATGCGTGGCATGTCGGCTACCGACGACGCCGAGGGCGTTGTGATCACGTTTGGTGAGATTGCCCCAGACGTAAAGCACTAAAGGCGGATCGTGGATTTCGCGCAGCAGCGGCGGGTAGAGTTCGTCTTCTTGCGTGAGGAGCGTGAGTTCGCGGTCGCGGATTTTTTGCAGTTCGCCACTGAGGTCGATCTGTGATTCCCAGCCGGCGATGGATTCTGCCTGCGCGAGGCCAAAGCCATCGACTTGGAGAATCTCGGACGATTTCGCGGTCAGGATGCGCTCAGGACTGCCGAAGTGCTGTAAAAGCTTGCGAACACGCACAGGACCGACCTGCGGCAGCAGGTTGAGCGCGAGATAGGCCTCCGTGCGGGTCATTCGCGCTCAAGTTCAGGCCGCGGTGGCCGTTGCCTCGCCATTTTTGGCCGCTGCGGCGGCGGATTCGGGCAAAGCGACGTTGGTTTGCGCCGAGCCGGAGCCGATGAGTTTGCGGAAGATCTTCTGCGGGAAGGACTGGCCCTTCTCCTCGTTCTCAAGCTGGCCAAGGGCGGCGGATTTGGCCATTTCCCAGGCTGGAGCGAAGCCGGGGGCGCTGATGGTCATCTGTTTCTCGGCACGGGCGAGGATCTCCAGTTCACGCTGCATCTTGTTGTCAGGACGCTCATTGAGGCGGGCGATCTGCATGCGCAGATTTTCGTTTTCCTGCTTCAGGGCGGTCTTCTCTTTGGTGATGTCTTGAGTTTGCTTCGAGTCGAGCTCGAGTTTGTCACTGAGCATGCCTTTGTAGCGCTTGAGCTCGCGCTTGGTCTTCCAGTGGCCATACAGCGACTGAACGAGAAAAATGCCACATAGCACGAAGCCGTAGAGGAAAGTGTTGGTGGGGGAAAAGAGGTCTTTGAACATGGTACAGGAAAGCTAGTGCATGCCTCGATGTGTGCAACTGGGCAAAGCGGTTGCATGAGGCGGCGGCTTCGCCTAGATGCGGAACGAATTCCCGCCCATGCCACACGCCCTGCTCCTGAAATTCCCCGGAACCAATTGTGATGCCGAAACTGCCCGTGCGCTGGAGGCGGCGGGTTTTACAGCGGAGGTGATGCCCATTGTGCTCGTGGAGCCTGCCGCACTGGATCGCGCGCAAATGATCGTGTTCTCCGGCGGTTTCAGCTACGGCGACTATGTGATGTCGGGCCGCATCGCGCAGCTCATCACGAAATCAAAGCTGGGCGACAAGCTCAAGGCGTTTGTGGATAAAGGCGGCTACGCGCTGGGCATCTGCAACGGCTTTCAAATCCTCACACAGCTCGATCTGCTGCCGAAGGGCAGCCTGATTCACAACGCCAGTGGTCGTTTTATTTGCCGCTGGGTCGGTTTGAAGAAAACCGCGGCCAAAGCGAGTCCCTACCTGAGCAAGCTGCCCGTGAATTTTGAACTGCCGATCGCTCATGCGGAAGGCCGTCTGGTCACCGAAGGGGATGATGCCGCCAAATACGTAAAGTCAGGTCACGCCGCGCTGCTTTATGAGACGAATGTCAATGGTTCGACGAATGGCATCGCTGGCCTGCAAGACGACACGGGGCGAGTTTTTGGCCTAATGCCGCATCCAGAGCGCTTCATCTTCAAAAGCCAGCATTATGACCCTGATTGGAGCGGCGATACGCAGTTCGGCTGGGGGCATTACCTGTTCCAATCGGCTCGTGAGGCGATGAACTGAGCTGCTTAGAGCCGCTATAGGTTAAAAGAGAAAACAGGCATTCAGCGGATGCTTTCGACGAAACCCTTGGCGCAACAATGGCTTGGCGTTAGCCTCACGGATTGAGTGTTTGGTTGGGTAGGATGAAGTGCCATCCCGGTAGGTGCCGGCCACAGAGATGGTGCTCGGATCACAAGCGGGTGAGTGATGGGCGCGGTCCGTGGTGTTCAATGTGAATGAATGCGCATGATCTCGCATGCGCTGCGGTGGCTGGCTGGATGGGGAACCAATCATGTTCACGGCCTCGGTTTTGGTGTTGGCCGAATGCCTAAGGATGCAGAAAGTTGAGAGCGATAATGCATTGAGCTTGAACTGCTTTTGGCGAGTAGCATGGCCGGTGTGAAAAACATTCTTGTAGGATTTTGAGGTTGCGGCTACAAACGCGGCCAATGAAGCCACCTGCATTTACGCTCCACGGCTCCACGGCTCCACGGCTCCACGGCTCCACGGCTCCACGGCTCCACGGCTCCACGGCTCCACGGCTCCACGGCTCCACGGCTCCACGTATGGTGGTCTGAGGCACAAACGACGGTTGATTCAAGGCGCACCGACCAACCGGGAGGCGGTATGGTAGCGGCCTTTTCACTTACGGCTGGCTCCTTCAGCCACACGCCGGGGTCCTCCAGCCGCACGGCTGGAACATTGAACCTCACCGTCAGAGCGTTTAGCCACACCGGTGACATCCTTCAGCTACACGGCTGGAAGAGCCAGCCGCGCCCGTGCTTTCATTTAACCGCATGGATGGCGCGTCCAGCCGTGCTGGGAAAGTGTCCAGCCACACGGTTACCTCGTCCAGCCGCACCGGAAAAGCATTCCGGTGTGCGGTTTCAGCCGCCAGCCGTGGGTTTTGGCCCTCTTGGGGCATCCCTGGTCTGGCAGACTCTGCGTTCAATCACACCACCCACACCCCGCCATGAAGCCGTTGTTTTGGGACTCTGTCGATCCAGCCACCGGGCAGCCTTACACATGGGATTCGCCCAATCTGACGTGGTCAGGAATCCTCGAGCCCGGCGATCCCGGCTACACGCCACCTCCCCCAAGCAGTACCGTCCAACCAACCCTGAAACCTAAACGAAACCGTATGGCTAAATCAGACTACATCGCCCAGAACGACGACCTGTTCGCCGCTCAACTCCAAACCTTCAAGACCGGCATCGGTGCTTACGCCACCACGCTCGGTGTCACTCCCGCACAAGTCACCGCCCAGGCGGCGGATGCCGATTACTTCGGCTACATCGTCGCCTGCCAGGGCATCATGCAGGGCGGGGCGCAGCAGTTCACGGCTTGGAAGAATCTGCTGCGCGAGGGCGGCACGCCGCTGCCTGCCGGAGCGCCGCTAGCACCGGTTTTCCCCACGGCCGTGGCCGCCGTGGCTCTCGGTGTTGAAGTGCGCTTCCGCGCGCTGGTGAAGGCCATCAAGGCCCATCCTAACTACAACGACGCCATCGGCCAGACCCTCGGCATCGAAGGCCCGCAGCAGACCGGCCCCGACCTCAGCATCATTCAGCCGATCATCGACGCCATCCTCAGCGGCAACGCCGTGCAGATCGGCTGGGGCTGGGGTGGCAACAGCGCCTTCCTCGACATGCTGGAACTCCAGGTGGACCGTGGCAGCGGCTGGAGCGTGCTGGCCTTCGACACCACGCCGAACTACACCGACACCACCCCGCTGCCCGCCGTGCCGACGAAATGGAAATACCGCGCCATCTACCGCGTCGGCGACCATCAGGTGGGCGTCTGGAGCAACACCGTAGAGATCACGGTGGGCGGGTGAGCTGCCGCGCGGAGCTTTGGCTCGACATTTCAAGCGCTTGCTGTCACGCTTGTAAGAGGCGGGCCAAAGCTCACGAGCACCTTACCAACCTTATGTATAATCTACGCCATATCGTATTTGCCTTCGCCTGCTTCATCGCAGTCCACTCAGTATCCGCTCAGGTGCCCAACCTCATCAATTACCAGGGCCGCGTCGCGGTGGGAACGGTGAATTTTGACGGCTCCGGCCAGTTCAAGTTTGCGCTGGTGAACACGAATGGCAGCACCACCTACTGGAGCAATGACGGTACGAGCACCGCAGGCAGCCAGCCCACGGCTGCGGTGACACTCACCGTCACGAAGGGCCTCTACTCCGTGCTTCTGGGCGATGCCACGCTGCCCAACATGACCATCGTACCCGGCACGGTTTTCACCAACAGCGATGTCCACCTCAGGGTGTGGTTCAACGACGGTACCAACGGGTTTCAACTTCTCACGCCCGACCAGCGTATTGCGGCGGTGGGGTATGCAATGATGGCTGGCAATGTGGCCGACGGTGCGATCACCAGCGCAAAGATCGCGTCTGGAGCGGTGGGAACTTCTCAAATCGCAACAGGGGCCGTGACAACGCTGCAAATTGCTTCAGGGGCGGTGGGTAGCACCCAGCTCGCTAATGGCACTATCACTCCGGACAAGCTGGCGAAACCAGTCCGTACCGGAAGCGTAGCAAGCACTTCTTTGAAAGTGGACCCAGCCGGCGTAATCTTCACCGTTCCCTTCAATCCGATTTTTGGAGCGGTGCCGAATGTCACACTCACTCTGGACGCCACTGATGGCACCACTCCCAGTAAGGGCCGCGTCTCATTGACCGGGCGCACAGGGAATCATTTTGCAGCCCGTGTATCCAATGGCACCACTGCCCCGCTCACCGTTATGACACCAATCGTTGTGGATGCAGGCAGCGGCATTGGTTCAAGTGGCATTGGCCAATACGCCTCGCTTGCCGTGGTGAATGGAAATCCAGCCATCGCCTATCAGGCTACGCCTAACCGCGACCTCAAATATGTGCGCGCTACCGATGCCGATGGCACCGCTTGGGGCACGGCGGTGACGCTCGATTTCTCGGGCGATGTAGGCAGCCACATCTGTCTCGCGGTTGTTAATGGCAACCCAGCTATGAGCTACTATGATTCGACGAACCTAGACCTCAAATACGTACGCGCCACCGATGCCGACGGAACCACATGGGGCACGCCAGTCACCATCGACAGCACCGGCAATGTCGGCCAATACACTTCGCTGACCGTGGTCAGCGGTAACCCGGCCATCAGCTACTTCGATGCGACCAACAACACCGTGAAATATGTCCGAGCCACCGATCCAAGCGGGACGGCTTGGGGTGGCCTAGTGTCTCTCGACAGTGCCACCGCCAAACCCAGTACGCTTCTGATGGTCAATGGCAACCCGGCCATCAGCTACCCAGGCAGTGGCACTGGCAAGTATGTGCGGGCAAACGACGCCAGTGGCGCGACTTGGGGTGCGCCAGTGGTCGTTGGTTCCGGGCTTTCTGGCTCCATGGCAATCGTGAATGGGAATCCCGCCATTATCGGCTACAACATGTCCTCCGCGTTTGTGCGAGCGAATGATCCCAACGGCGCTAGTTGGGGCGCAGCGGTTCAGACGGGTATCTCAAGTAATGTTGGGATTTCGCTGATCGTGATCGATGATACCCCGGCTATCTTGGGAGGTGGTTATACTCGCTCTCTTGATGCGAGCGGCACGGTTTGGTCCAGCCAAGTATTCTTCGGTGCCGTTTCTGGGTTCTTTCCCGTGCTGTCCACTGTGACGACTTCCTTTGGCCTAGTCAACGGCCAGCCTGCCGTAGCATGGACCTCCAACAACACCGATCTCGTATTCACCCGAGCTGGTGCAGCGTTGCCCTTCGACATCCTCTGGATGGCCTTGGAACCATGATTAACGTGCTACCCGAACTGCTACTACGCTCAGCCATCACCATGCTATGAAATGTAGACTCAACGATAGGACTGCCAAAGCTCTCTTGCTCTCGACGTTTGCGCTGGCGCTGCAGCTCCGCGCCGGCCCGCGCACCAGCACGAACTACACAATCTCCACCGGCATCTCCGACGCTGGCGGCAAACGCACTACCAGCGCCAGCTATTCGAATGACGGCAGCGTGGGCGGAGTCGTGGGCATCTCCACCGTGGCCGCGCCCGCCGAGACGGCGAAGCACGGCTACATCGGCCAGCTTACCGAAGTGACCGCCGTGCAACTCGCCGCCACGCCGACAACGGTGAATGAAACCACGACGCGGCAGCTTGCCGCCACGGCCACGCTGGATGATGCGACGACGGCGGTGCTGCTGGGCACGGATTTGAACTGGAGTGTGGTCAGCGGCCCCATCACCAGCATCAGTGCCAGTGGTCTTACTACTGCGGCGAATGTGTATCAAAACACGGCGGCGGCGGTGCAGGGGAGTTATCGTGGTGTGAATGGCACGCTGGGTCTGACGATTGTGAATGTGGGCACGGATGATCTCGGCCTCTATGCCGCCGACGGCCTGCCTGATGCGTGGCAGGTGCTTTACTTCGGCACCAATAACCCGCTGGCCGCCTCCACGGCAGATGCGAGCGGCACTGGCCAAAGCAATCTGCTCAAATACACGGCGGGGCTGATTCCGACGGATCGCTCCTCACGTCTGGTGACGAACGTGGGCGGCAGTGGCACCCATACGATTACCATCAGTCCCCGGCTGACGGACCGCACCTACACGGTGCAATTTAGTGCCACGCTGAGCGCGGGCAGTTGGCAGGCGCTGACCGGTGCCACCATTCAAGACAACGGCCAGACCCGCACCGTGACGGACCCGGATGGGACCTCAACACGGAAGTTTTACCGCGTGCAGGTGAGCTACCCGTGAGGAAATGCCGCAGGACGTGGTGATGCCAGGCGTAGCAGCCGGGTGAGTAATCGTGGCAATTTCATACGGCTGCGTTCGTATGACTCTGCCCCGAATGTCATTCCTCGCCCAGCATCCCGTTCTTCGTCTCGTCGCTTCGCCACAGCATTTGTGGCGCACGCTGTCGCTGGGCATTAAGACCATTTGGCTGCACAAGCTGCGCTCGTTTTTGACTATGCTGGGCGTCGTGTTCGGCGTTGCATCTGTGGTGGCAATGCTCGCCATCGGTGAAGGTGCCAGTCATGAGGCTCAGGAGCAAATTCGCAAGCTAGGCAGCCAGAACATCATCCTACACAGCGTCAAGCCACCTGACGGGCAGGGGTCCAGTGGCGAGTCGCGCAGCATGATCAGCGAATACGGCCTGACCTCGCGTGATATCCAGCAGATCCGCCAGACGGTGCCAGGCATCAGCATCGTCGTCCCCAGTCGTCATATCAGCGAAAACATCTGGAACCTTGATCGCAGCATCGACGGCCAAGTCATGGGCGTGCTGCCGATCTACCCCGAAATGCGCAACCGTCGTATGCTTCAGGGGCGATTCTTCACCGATATGGAAATGGACGGCCGCACCCCCGTCTGTGTCATCAATCAAACCGTCGCCGCGCGACTCTTCCCGCTCTCCACGCCCACTGGCAAGTCCGTGCGCGTGAAAGGCTACTACTACAAGGTCATCGGTATCATTCAGGATGAGGGCCAAATGATCGGCACTGATGCCAGCGCTCCCTCGGCTGACTCGCAGGCGCAAATCATGATCCCTTTCACCACGCTCATGGATCAGTATGGTGAAACCTTCTTCCGCTTCCGCACCGGCAGCTTCGAGGCTGAGAAAGTCGAGTTCCACGAGGCCGTCATTCGTGTTGAAGATGTGAAAATGGTCGAAAGCCGGGCCGAGGCTATTCGCCATCTCATGTCCACGAACCACAAAAAGGAAGACTGGCGCATCATCGTCCCGGTCGAACTCCTCAAGCAGGCAGAACGGACCAAGCAGATCTTCAGCATCGTCCTTGGTAGCATTGCCGCCATCTCTCTCCTCGTTGGCGGCATCGGCATCATGAACATCATGTTAGCCAGCGTGACTGAGCGCACTCGTGAGATTGGCATCCGCCGTGCCCTCGGCGCTCGTCAGGCCGACATTGTCGTGCAGTTCCTCATAGAAACCGTGTTGCTGGCAGGTGTTGGTGGCATTCTTGGCGTCGTCCTCGGCTTAGCCATCCCCATTGCCGTGCAGGAATTCGCCGGAGTCACCACCGTCATCAAAATGTGGTCTCCTGTCCTCGCATTCTCCATCTCCGTGCTCACTGGCATTGCCTTCGGCATCTACCCCGCCCGTCGTGCCGCCATGATGAATCCGGTCGAGGCGCTGCGGCACGAATGATGATGTGAATGGACTGGCGTGACGTTTTTAATCACGTGGAAATGCTATTGAAGTCATTTCTTCGCATCCAAAAAATCACACAATGCTGCTGCCATGACTGCCACGCCGGTTTTGATGCTCTCCTCGTCGCAATCATACATTGGCGTATGGGCGCCGTAGGTGATGCCTTTCTCTTCGTTTGCCACGCCTAGGCGAAAGAAAAAGCCAGGAACGACTTGGGCAAAGAAACTGAAATCTTCGCCGCCCATGCCGGGAATCAGCTCAATCACATTCTTTTCGCCAACGATGCGGCGAAATACCGGCAGTGTGGCATCGACGAGTTTTTGGTCGTTGAGGATGCTCGGGTACGTCTTGCGGTATCCCATCTCGTAACTGGCGCCGTGTGCCTCGGTGATGCCTTTGAGGATACGGTGCATCTGCTCGATGACACCATCGCGAAATTTTCCGTCGTAAGTCCGTACCGTGCCACCCAGTTCGACCTTGTCGGCTATGATATTCTCTCGCTGCCCACCGCTGATCATGCCGATGCTGATGACGAGCGGTTGCCTCGTGTTGGTTTGTCGGCTTTTGATCATTTGCAGCGCCATGATCGCCTCCGCTGCCACCGCGATGGCATCCACGCCTTTGTGCGGCGCGGAACCGTGCGCCATCTTGCCATTGATCACGATGTGAAAGCGGTCGCTGTTCGCGTTGTCGAAGCCCGGGGTATAACCGATCTGTCCTGCTTTCAAATAATGCACGTCATCGTCCGTGGTGCCCACCGGTTGCACACTTGCCGTCGTGTGCAGGCCAAACACCGCAGACGGTTTCGGATTCGCCATCACACCCTCAGCCACCATCAGCTTCGCACCCCAATCACCCTTGAACGTGGCTGGCATCGCCTCTTCCGCTGGTTGAAACAGAAACTTCACGCTACCTTTGACCAGATCCTTGTGTTTCGAAAGCAGTTCCGCCACTCCCAGCGCACACGTCACATGCACATCATGCCCGCAGGCATGCATCACCCCCGGATTTTGTGAACGATAAGGCACACTGCGCAGCTCCTTGATCGGTAGCGCATCCATGTCTGCCCGCACTGCCACGCACGGCCCCTCCTGCGTGCCTTTGAGCATCGCCACTACGCCATGCTTCGCCACGCCTGTCTTGATGTCCGTGAATCCCAGCTCCTTCAACCGATCCACCACCAGTTTCGCCGTCCGTTCCTCCTCGTTCGACAATTCCGGATGTATGTGAATGTCCCGCCGGATATCCACCAGCTTCGGAAACATTTCTTTGATGCTCTTCTGAAATACGGCGTCGCGTGTGTCTGCGGCAAAGGCTGGGATGGCGAGGAGGATGAGGGATAGGCGTTTCATAAGGGTATGCTGTAACGTTGGGTTCAAAGTTGCATCGCCTTCCGCGGATTCACATCCAGCACCCGCTTCAAATCCTCCTCGCTCATGCCGAGCTGCTCAGACGCATTCGCTTTGATGCGTGGGACGGTAACGGTGCTGCCGACGAAATGGGTGGCGTCGGGGGAGCGGGCGACGAGGTCGTCGCCGATGAGGATGTCCCAGCCAGCGAGAGTGTAGCGGCCGGGGCCGAGGCGGGCGGCGGAGATGGCGTCGGTGACGAAGATGGTGCGGTCGATGCCGATGCTGGCGAGCCAGTTTTTCAGCACGAAGAACGGCACGTGGACGCCGTCCGGAATGAAGCAGAGCCAGAGGCGCTCATACAAGCTGAGGGCGCGCTGGATGATGTTGTCGTGGCGGTGCATCTGGATAGGGCAGCCGTTGCCGAGATGCGTGAACATGCTCAATCCGGCATCGCAGGCGGCGTTGAGCTGGTCGAGCGAAGGATCGCAATGCCCGGCGGAGACGGTGACGCCTTGGGAGACGAGGAATGCGGCGGTTTTGCTGCCCTCATCGTGCTCGGGAGCGAGGGTGACGAGCTTCGCGAGACCGCCAGCAGCGGCGAGCAGGCGTTTGGCGTCGTCCACATTGGCCGGTTTCACCGCGTGGGGCGGATGGGCACCGACGTAGCCTTTGATGGGATTGATGAACGGACCCTCAATGTGGATGCCGGTGATGATGCGGCGGGCGAGTTCGTCTTTTTCGCGCAATTCGACTAACTTGCCGATACGGCGCTCCAAGGTGGGGATTTCATCGGTGATGAAGGTGGCGAGGATGTTTTTGCAGCCATCCTCAACGAGGCATTCACAGGCCTGGTGGAGGGCTTCGGCGGTGAGAGCGTCACCGTTGAAGTCAGTGCCAGCGTAGCCATTGACCTGAATATCGAAGGGGTTCATGAGACTATTGGAGCGAGATCGGGGAAGGGAAGCAAGAGCGGGAGGTGACGGCTTTTGGTATGAATGTCATGCCTAGAGGCTATGGGGGTAGTGTAGAGGCAAGTGATGGCTGAGCGGGGGGGAAGCTTAACGCACCCGCTTGGCCCCTTCCTGCCCGCTTGACCTCCTCTCCGTTTTCCGGTTTATTTCCAGTGTTTACAAGCCGTCCTACTCGGCATAAAACATGCTTTGCACTATGCGTCTGCCTTTATGGCGTGTTCTGCCTAACATTTTCACCCACTTTCTGACTCCCAGCTCATGATTGATCTTATCTCGAAAGGCGGACCGCTTGTCTGGCTCCTGATTGGTTGCCTCTGCTTCGCTGGAGCGATCTTCATCGAACGATTGGCCTATTTTCATCGTGCGAGCATGAACATCGGGGAGTTTCTGGCTGGTTTGGCCAGTTTGATTCGCCGCAAAAACTTCGCTGAGGCCTTGCAAGAGTGCGTGGCGACGCGGGTGCCTGCTGGACGGGTGATTCATGCGGCGCTGCTGCGCCATCATGCCCCGCGTGAGCAACTCAAGGAGATTGTACAAGAAGCTGGGCAGCTTGAGGTGCCACGGCTGGAACGCTTCCTCGGTATCCTAAACGCTATCGCGCATGCGGGACCGCTTATCGGTCTGTTGGGCACCGTGATCGGCCTATTGGACAGTTTTACGAGCCTTTCCTCCGCCAATGGAGTGGCGACTCCTGCGGATGTCGCACGTGGTGTGTATCAAAGCCTGATCACCTCCGCTCTTGGCCTTGTGGTGGCGATTCCAGCGTATCTGTCCTATGCCTTTCTCACGGCTCGTGCTCGTTCCTTGATGCATGATCTGGAACGTGCTGGCATCGAGATTGTGAATCTGATCGAGGATGCCAAGAGCGCGGGCAACATCGTCGAATTTCGTCAGGCAGAGGCGGCTACTCCGATGACGAAAACGCGCACGCGTGGCATGAAGGGATGACTTTTCGCAGCGCAATTCCGGCAAGCCCAACCATCAATAGCCTGCCGAAATTGCGAACCATGCAGCAGCAACCATGAAGCTCGAAAGCAATCTGCCCAAGCAAAGCCCTTGGCTGTACACCGCACCACTGCTGAACACGATTCTGCTGTTGCTGGTGTGCTTTCTGTTTAGCAGTGGCTTCGTCGTGCAGTCTGGCGTCACTGTGGAGCATCCGCAGTCGAACTCGCGGCTCACGGGTTTTGATCGTGCGCATATCATCACGGTGCCGGCAGGAACGGACAATGCACTCTACTTTGACGGCACTCGCATCACGACTGCCGAATTGCGGGATAAGCTCAAGGCGAACCGCGAAGGTGAGCGTCGTGCGATCATCCACGCTGACAAGCAGGCACCGTTTGGCCGCGTGATCGAGATCGGCAACATCGCGCTCGATCTTGGCTACGAAATCGCTCATTCTACCGTGCCGCCGAAGTCTTAACGTGTTCACGTTGATGCCTACCAAACCACACACGCACGAATCACTGATCTTTGCCTGGGGTGCACGGGATCACTCCACGTGGCATTTGGTGGTGGCGCTGGTTTTATTGATGGGTGGCATGGCTGGGTTCTTTTTCATCTTTCGCATCGTTCATCCCGTGGCGCAGCGGTTGCCGACCACTCCGCAGCATGTGATCTCGCTAGATCCACACGATCCGGCTGCACTGGCGCTGATTCATCGGGCGCAGGATCGCAGCTTTGCATTGTTGAGCGAGGATGACACCACGCTTGCGTTGGAAAGTCCGTTGCTTGCGTTTCGACCTTCGCTTGAAGGGTATCAGATTGAGTTGCGTGAGATGGTGCCTGTCACAGCAGCAATGCCGCAGCCGCGTTTGTTTACCGCCGCTTCCGATGTGCTGCCGCCGGTGCCGCGACGTGCCACCGGGACAATCACAGCGCCGCCAGTCGCCACGTTGCGTGCTATCATGAGTCCGCCACTAGCCAAGCGCGGCCCCGCTAGTGTGGAGATACCCGGCATCAAGCTCACACAGCCGACTCGAGTGCAGTTTCGGGTAGCCATCGGCTCCTCCGGGCAAATCATCACCGCATTGCCTCTCAGCAGCGCTGAGGATGCCGAAATCATGCAGCAACTGCATGCTGCTATAATAGCCCTGCGCTTTGAGCCTTCCTCGATTCGACGCATCGAGTGGGGCGAAATCTCCTTTCGCTGGGAGGTGGCCGCCACGCCATGATTCCCATCCCGCTCGGTGGTTTGATGATCTTTTTCATGGCCGTTGGTGTCACGACGGTCTGCGCACTGTGGTTTTACAGCTTTTGGCAAGAGCGTCGGCGCGAGGTGTATCGCCGGCGCATCGCGATTCAGTGCCGCATCTGCGGCACGGCCTACGCTTGTGAGTCCAAACGTAAGATCGCTGTTACCATCTGCCCGGTCTGTGGCACGCCGAACGAGCGGAACAAGCTCCAGCAGATTTAAGCTGCTGTGTGGATCAGGCTTGCTTTCTGACCGTCAAATCGTTGACATTAGCGCATCTCAATGTCTTCCCGTGCATCCCATACCTCCGCCGACGCCATGCTGCCCGCCGCCACTGCTCAACATGCAGCCGATCAGATCGAAACCATCATTCAGCGCGTGTCGCAGATTATCTTGGGCAAAGAGGACGTCGTGCGCCTTGCGGTGACGTGTCTGCTCGCGCGTGGGCATTTGCTGTTTGAAGATCAGCCCGGTGTCGGCAAGACAATGCTTTCGCAGTCGCTCGCGCAAGCTTTGGGCCTTGGCTTTCGTCGTGTGCAATTCACCAGCGATCTGCTGCCTGCCGACATTCTGGGTGCTTCGGTCTATGACCGTGAGACTGCCGCGTTTCATTTTCATCGTGGCCCGATCTTCACCCAGGTGTTGCTCGCTGATGAGATCAACCGCGCCACGCCCAAAACGCAGTCTGCCTTGCTTGAAGCGATGGAGGAAGGTCGGGTGACCGCTGATGGTGCCACGCATCCGCTGCCGGAGCCGTTTTTTGTGATCGCCACCCAGAATCCTTCGTCGCAAATAGGCACCTTCATGCTGCCGGAGTCGCAATTGGATCGCTTCTTGATGCGTCTAGCGCTCGGTGTGCCGGATCGCACGGCTGAACGCAGATTGTTGGAAGGACAGGAGCGACGTGAGCTGCTGCTTGCGATGCAGCCCGCGATGTCACTGCTTGAATTGCAGCAGTTGCAGACGTGGACACGTGCCGTTTATGCCTCACCGGCCTTATTTGATTATTTGCAGGATCTCTTGGCTGCTAGCCGCATTCATGGCCGTGGTCTGTCACCGCGTGCAGGACTGGCGGTGCTCGCCGCAGCACGGGCGTGGGCCTTAATTAGCGGTCGTGCGATGGTGTTGCCTGAGGATATCCAAGCCGTAGGGATCGCCGTCATGGGGCATCGACTGGAACATGCCGATGATGGCGTGACTGGCCCCGAATTGGCGCAACAGTTGATCGCCGAAACACCTGTGCCGTGATGCGATGAAAGTGCGCGTGCGCTGGAACCGACACACGCTGGCCCTACTGGCCATCGTGGCGGGCATGTGGTATGCGGCCGAGGCGCAGTCGAATGGCGCTGCGCATTTCATCGCCCTACTCACCGGTGCCATGGGTGCGCTTTCGTGGCTGCATGCGCGGTCGAATCTGCGGGGTTTGAGCTTACGTCTCGTCGGTGCTAGGCCTGCCGCACAGGATGAAACCACACGCATTCCGGTGGAACTGCGGGCCACGGGAGCGATTTCGCCCTGCGGGCTGGAAGTGCTCGTCATCGGGGCAAAAACATCGGTGTTCGTGGAGCGTGTCCCATCTGGCGGCACAGTGTTTGTTGATCTCCCACCGCCAACACAGCATACAGGTGGAGCATTACGGTTGCTGGTGCGCAGCGTGTATCCACTAGGGCTGTTTACTGCCGAGAGTGTATTGGAAACAGCATGGATGAGGCGGGTGCATCCGCGTCCGGCGGGTGATTTACCACTGCCTGCGCCAGATCATTCACTGCAAGGCAATGCGGCGATCGTTGTTACCGCTCGTGCACAAAACAGCGGTGGTGATGATTTTGCTGGTCTGCGCGAATGGCGCGCGGGCGATTCACCGCGTCACATCGACTGGCGAGCCATGGCACGAGGCGGTCCGCTGATGGTCAAATCATGGTGTGCGAGTGTGCAGGGCGTGGTGGTGCTCGATTGGCAGGCCATCACGCTCGAAGAATCTGCACGCTCAGGCCAAATCGCCCGCTGGCTGGAGACGTGTGAGGTCGAAGGTACGCCGTATGAGCTGCGGCTGCCGCAGCTTACTATCCCCGCTGGTTTTGGCCCTGCGCATCAGCGGCACTGTCTTGATGCACTTGCTCTGCAATCATCTTCCGAAGTCAAGCTTTCGGCTTCGAGTGAGCTGCGTTCTGGCAAGGGAACCAGTACCATCAGCTTTGAGCAATCCACGCATTTACCACAGCGACCATTGTTGTTTCTATGTGTGGCCCTGATGCTCGCGATCCTGCCGCTGCGTGGGTACATTGCCACCGCTGGTCTCGTGGTATGTGCGTTGTGCCTGCTCTGGCGCGGTGTGTTACGCCTTGATGTGCCACATGTGCTAGTTCGCATCGGTGTGCTCGCTGTTGGCGTCACGGCTGTTTTTTTCGACTATGGAGAGCTGCATGGCATGGAACCAGGGATCGCACTGCTGCTCGTGCTTGCGGGTGCGAAGATGTTGGAAAGCCGCACGCCGCGTGAGTTCCAAGTGCTGGCTCTCATCGGCTGGTTTCTCGCGTTCTGCGGCCTTCTGCTGGAGAATCATCTTTCACGCTCCATTTGGGTGGGAGTCGTGGTGCTGCTGATCGCCGCATGCATGGTGCGTTTCCGCCGCAGTTCGCCGGGTGTGCGTGAGCCGGTGCGTGTCACCACTGCCTTGTTTGCACAGGCACTGCCGCTGGCGGTGGCGTTATTCTTTGTGTTTCCCCGCGGCTTGCTCGATCTCGGCTCTGCATTGGGGCGCAGCCGCTTCAGTCAGACCGGTATCGACAGCACACTCGATCCTGGAAGTATCGCTCGCCTTGCACTCATTTCAGCCGTGGCTTTTCGCGTGCGGTTTCCAGACGGCGCTCTACCGCCAAATGAAAACCGTTACTGGCGCTGCCTCACGCTCTGGCAATGTGAAGGCATGCGCTGGACGCGTAGTGATCGTTTGGCATACACACCGCTGTCGCGCCTTCCAAAAAGCAAAGATCTGCGTCAGGTTATTGATCTGGAGCCACATGGTAAAACGTGGATTCCTGCACTCGATCTGCCATTACGCGCCAGTGCACGCGGCATGTCCTTGTCTCCCGAATTTGATGACACCCTGCTTTCTCCGGTGCCAATTCGAAGTTCGGAGCGCATCGAGGTCAGTTCTCGCTTGGAATTGCCCACTCGACGTGATCTGCTCGAAAGTCATCGCGAGGCCGCACTGCAACTGCCTGAACGAATCTCGCCCAAATTGAAGGAACTCACGGATTACTGGGAATCGGTGACGCAGAACGATGAACAGATCGTCCAGATCGCGCTTAATTACCTCAGCACCCAAGGATTTAGCTACACACTGGAACCTGGCGACTATCCAGGCCCTGACGCGCTCGAAGACTTCTTTCTGCGCCGCCGCACCGGCTTTTGCGAGCACTTCAGCGCCAGTTTTGCCACGCTCATGCGCATGGCGGGCGTGCCATCGCGTATTGTCATCGGCTATCTCGGTGGCGAATTCTCTGATCACAATGGCGGCTACCTTATCGTGAAGCAAAGCGACGTGCATGCATGGACAGAGGTTTGGCTGGAACGCTATGGCTGGTATCGCGTCGATCCTACCGCCGCGCTCGCCCCTGATCGCGTGAATATTGATCTGCGCGCATTGCTCGCGGGTGGCGCCGAGGAGGCGGAACGTCAGCGCAATAGCTTCTGGGGACGCTCATGGCAGCACATGCGTTTATGGTGGGATAGCATCAACTACGCATGGCAGAAGCAGGTCATCGACTACAACCAGGAAACGCAGCGCGGTTGGCTTGAACGTCTTGGATTGCGCCAGAGTAAACTCATTTTGCTCATTCCTACGAGTGCCGTGCTGATCCTGGGGATTTTGCCTGTGCTTTGGTGGCTGCAGCGTCCTGCACGCCATGCGGACCCGTGGATGCGTGCCTGGCAACATGCCTGCCGGCGACTTGTCAAAGCTGGATTACCCGTTCGTGCCATCAATGAAGGCCCGCTGGCCTATGCGCAACGCGTTGCCCAATCACGCCCTGATTTGGCCTCGAGATTCAAGCCTTTGGCTGAAATGTATGCCGCCGGCCGTTATGGTGGGGCAAATGAACTGCTCGCGGCATTCAAGACCTCGGTTTCTCGCCTCAATCCACATCAACGAAGTGAAACTTGATGGTGCGCGATGCAGGG
This sequence comes from Verrucomicrobiaceae bacterium, assembly GCA_947466075.1. Lineage (GTDB taxonomy): Bacteria > Verrucomicrobiota > Verrucomicrobiia > Verrucomicrobiales > Verrucomicrobiaceae > Prosthecobacter. Next base: position 45,939 of record CANIBP010000013.1, on the reverse strand, counting down.
TTCGAACCTGCGACCCCTGCCGTGTGAAGGCAATGCTCTACCACTGAGCTAATCGCGCGGAATTTTCCGGGGCGCAGTCTTTAAGCGGACTTGGTGGCTGCGGCAACCGGATTTTTCAGGTCCGGCGCAGCCGGAATTGACGCAGGTAGTTGAGCGGCGTCATGCCCATGTGACGGTGGAAGTGTTGGGTAAAAGAACTTTGATCGCAGAAGCCTAGGTCACGAGCGACTTCGTTGATCTGTGCAGCTTCCTTCTGCAAGGCCTCACAGGCGGCCTGGATGCGCAGCTTCATGATGAAAGCCTGAGGACTGGCACCGAAAGTTTCCACGAACTTGCGATGCAATTGCCGTGGTGAGAGATGCACGATCTGGGCAAGTTCAGTGATGGAAACCCCAGTGCGGAAATGCTCGCGAATGTAGGCGAGAGCACGATCGATTTGCAGGTAAGGTTTGAGAACTTGTTTTTTGCCCTCGAAACTCTGCACAGTGCCCATGATGCCGATGACACGGCCTTTGGCATCGACCAACGGCAGTTTGTTCGTGACGAACCAGTCAGGGATGCCTTGATCGGTGAAGAATAATTCAACGATGTTGAGCTTTGCTTTGCCATTGCTAAGCACTTCCTCATCGTCACGACGGAAATTCTCTGCAAGTCGGACAGGGAAGAGATCAAAGTCGTTTTTGCCGACGATGCCGGACTCATCAGCGATACCAAAGCGGTCCATGAAGCGCTGGCTGGCACACATGAAACGAAACTGCGCGTCCTTGGCAAAGAACGCGAGGTCAGGCAGGTGATCGAACAGCCGATAGAAAGGACTGTCCGCACTGACACGGCGAATGAAACGCTCGCGCAGTGCGGATGGGTTCTCAGGACGTGATGATGAACTGCTCACGCCGTTGATTTAGCATGGTCTGTCAAAAACGCAGCCGTATTCCTGCATAGGCGCCGGTGCGCATGGATGGAAATCCCAGCACTTCCTGATAGCGTTCACCGAGTAGGTTTTCGATGCGGGCAAAGATTTCGCAGTTCTTGCTGAGCTCATAGTTGGCGGCCAATCGAAGACGCAAATAGTCCTCCACGCTGCGCTGAGCAGTTCCGAAGCCGTCTTCGCGGTCGATGATATAAAGCGCCCCGAGGCCGAGGCGCAGCTTGGTTAACGGCTTCACCCACACATCGCCGGAGAGCTTATGTCGCGGTCTGCGTATCAAGCGTGTGCCAGCGGTGAGATCATCAGCGTCGAGATAAGTGTATTGCGCATAGAAGCCGAAGCTGTCGCAGGGATTCCATTGAAAAGCGGTTTCTAGGCCTTGCGTGCGCGCCTGATTGATCTGTTGCAGCACGAATAGATTCGGGTCGAACACGATGAGATTGCGTATGCTGTTGCGAAAGTATGTCAGGCTGATTGATGCCTTGTTGTTCGCAAACGGCTGCGCTATGCCGAATTCGACTCCTTTGCTTTGTTCCGGTTTGATGAATGTTGGGTCACCAAACAAAGCGGCTTCACGGTTTTGCGGACTCGCTGGGCCAAAGGCGGTGCCGTAATTGGCATGCAGCACGGTTTGCGTCCACGGCATGCGCCAGCTTGTGCCGGTGCGCCACGTGGTGGCATCGGTAAAGTCAGAATACGTGTCGCGACGAATGCCTCCGAGCAAATTCCAACCGGGCAAAATCTCCGCCTGTGATTGCAGGAACACGGCCCAATTGGTCTCATGCTGATCGACGTCGTAAGCGCTTACTGGAGTGTTGTCGCTGCTGCGGGAGTAGCCGATGTCCTGCAGCCAGGCGCCAGCGGTAATGGTCCATTTGTCGGTGGCTTTAAATACACTCTGGTATTCCAAGAAATGGTTGCGGGAGGTGCTCCTCCCATTGATGCCGAAGCCTAAGGGGTCGATATTGGTGGCAACTTGGCGGAAGTTACCAAATTGATAGGTCAGTGTCTGCGTCCAGCGATCCGTGGTCTGCCACACTAAGCGTGGGGAGAGGCTCCAGAATTCGCTCAGCATATGGCCGTCAGGATCATTCGTGGCGGCATTGTTCGGCACGCCGACATCCGCGTTGTAGTAACGCAGATCGAGGTCAAAGCGCAGGGTGTCGGCCAGTTGAACGCCGAATTTGCCTGCGGCGTTGTTCAACTGCATCTGGCTGTTGAGCCGGTAGCCCTGCGTATCGGTACGGCTGAGATCCAAGCTCCAGTCATAGATGCCCGATGCGCCGCGTGTGCCAAGACTTTCACGTGAGGTGCCAAAGCTCCCGCCTTCCCACATTAAAGTGGTCTCAGGCTTGGTCATGCCGCGTCCACTACGTGTGATGATGTTGATCACACCACCGAGTGTTTTACCACCATATAAACTGGCGGCGGGCCCGCGCAGCACTTCGATGCGCTCCACGTTGTCGAGTGCCATGGTTTCGATGTTGTAGAGGCCAGCGAGGTTGGCTGGCATGGGACGACCATCAACGACGACGAGCGTCTGGTCGCTGTTTGTGCCGCGCAGGAAAATGCCGTTCACGGAGCCTGCGGTGCCGCGATCCGCAATGACGAGGCCGGGAACCTGCCGAAGCGCCTCGGGCAGCAGTCGAAACTGCTTTTGCTCGATCTGTTTGCGGTCAATGACGGTAACGCTGGCAGCGGTGCGCCAGGATTCGGTTGGTGTTTTAGTCGCGGTGATGACGACTTCGGGGATGGCTTGATCCGCTGCATGAGCGGTGAAAGCGGCAAGGAATGCCGCCGTGATCGTGGCATAGCGCCAGCGACCAGAGTTGGTCTGGATGAACATGTTTACTCGGGGGAGGCATGCAGGCACAGCAAAGCTGAACCGGCACTTCATTGGATCGATGAAGCACTCACGGCCCTCCACATGGAGGCGTGAGTGATGCGTTCGCAGCGAGATGTTCGGACTCCGGGTTTTTCGCGGTTGTTTGCCGCATCCTCGCCCCCGCCTTCACCCTGGATTGCTCCCGATTGGCTTTGTTCCGTGTTTTAGCACGAATGGAGGTCTGTAACCCGATACCGCAGCGCCACTGTGGCCGGTTCTCACGGCCTTCCCTGCATCTACGAACGGTGCATGGCGTTCGCACGCCATACGGATAAAGAAAACGGGAAACATCACGAAGGACGCCTCCCGCCATGTGCTTGCATAGGCCCCGAGGTCATGCCGGGCAAGTGGAAACTGCGCTTGCCAAGACCGCCGCCACAGCGAATGCAATGCTGCATGAAACGCATTCAAGACGCACGGCTCTACGGCATCGTTGATCTCGGCTATTTGTCGCCAGAAAACGTCTGGCGCATGACGCAGTCTTTGTGTGAGGGCGGCGTGGATGTCTTGCAGCTTCGGGCCAAAAAAATCGCCAAGAGCGAGGTTGAGCGGCTGGCGCGGCTCATGCTGCCCATCACTCGCGAACAAGGCGTGCCGCTCGTGATCAACGACCATCTGGATGTCGCCGCATTCGTTGGTAGCGAGGGCGTTCATGTCGGCCAGGATGACGATGCGGTTGCCAAAGCCCGTGCGGTTGTTGGTTCCGCCTGTTTCGTTGGTAAATCGACACATAGTCTGGCTCAAGCTGAGAATGCACAGGTGGAAGGTGCTGATTACATCGGGTTTGGGCCATTGTATGCTACGGGAACCAAACCAGACTATGTGCCGATAGGTTTGAGCGACATCGCCGAAGTCCATCGTCGGGTGTCGCTGCCGATCTTCTGCATCGGCGGCGTGAATGCGTCGCGATTGGATGATATCATCACCGCCGGAGCATGGCGAGTTGTCGTCGTGTCAGCGTTTTTGCTAGCGGAAGATGTTAGCGCTGACGTGAGGGCGCTGAAGCAGCGTTTGACGGCTACTTCTTCACCTGCGGCATGATGTCGGCGGTCACGGCACGTTTCGCAGTGAGGTATTCTTTAGCGAGTGCCTGAATCTCCTCTTTTTTGATGCCGGCGAAGGCACTGACAAAACTGCGCGACCAATCGAGGCGTTCGGGATGCTCTTGAGAGCAGCGCAGGACGTTCATGGACCAGTAGCGGTTGTCGCGGCGCATCTGCTCAAGTTGCGCGAGCATCGGTTTGACTGCGCGGTCAAATTCATCATCAGAAATTGGCCCGGCGGCAAGCTTGTCGCCAATTTCGACGACAAGTTTGGTGAGCGAGGCCGCCAGTTCTGGTTTGCACTCAATCATCGTGGTCATGTAGCCGTAGCCGGTGAAAGTGTCGCTGCCAACGTGGTAGCAGGCAGGGCTGTACGTGTCGCCAAGCTCTTCACGCACCTTGATGCGAAGGCGGTCATCAAGAATGGCACCGAGCAGGGTGAGACGGCGGGAGCGTTGGATGTTGCTCATGTCTGTCGTGGGCCAGTAAATCGTGGCGATGGCCTTCGGAATCTCGGTTTCAAATGGGAACGACTTGCTGGCCTCGGGCTTGGGGAAAGCGACGGCGCGTTCTTTTTCATACGCAGGCTTTTTCGCGGCACGTTTGGGCAAAGCGCCGAGTGTTTTGGCCACGGCGTTGATAGCGGCATCCACATCAATGTCACCGAGCACGCTAACTTCGAGATAATCTTCCTTGAGCGCAGGTGTGAGCCATTCCTTGAGTTCAGCGAGCGAACGTTTCTTGAGTTCTTCGATCTTCGGGAACCCCCAGCGCGCATCACCGGAGTGCATGAAAGCGACGACTTCGTTGTTCATGACGCCTTCGGCAGTGTGGTGAAGCTGCGTGTAGAGCGGGTCGAGGTTCTTCTCAAACTGACGCGCGGCTTCATCGCGATAACCAGGAGCGATGAGATGCGCGGTGAGAAGCTGAAGCTGCGCCTCGAGGTCGGCAGGCGTGGTTTTGCCGGACAACAAAAAGGCTTCATCGCCTACGGTGAAGTCGCTGCCGACGGTGCGGCTGGCGAAGATGCGGCGGATGTCATCGACGCCATGTTTTTCGAGGCCACCAAGCTGGAAGGTGCTTTGCGCGAAGGGCAGCAGGCCCGGTTTGCCAGCGGGAACAGTCAGCTTGCCGCCGCCGAAGTTGATGAGCACGCGGATGGTGCCTTTTTCAAACTCGGTGTGCTTGAAGTTGAAGCGGACGTTGTTATCAAACACGGCCTGGACGATTTCGAGGTCTTTGACCTCGGTGCGCTGCGTGACTTTCCCCGCAGGACCAAAGTCAGTGTAGGCAAAGGCTGCGGTCTCCTCTTTCGCCGGAGCGGCGACGGGTTTTGCGCGGCTGGCTTTGAATGCGGCGATGATTTGTTTCTCGGCATCGCCTTCGAGTTTCAAATTGCCACCGAGGAAGAGTTGAATGTCATCGCCCTTCCAATCGGCCACGAGAGCGGCGTGGCTGTCTTCCTGCTTCAAACTGGCAAGCACGGTGGAAACGCGGGCAAGATCGTCAGCAGGATGTGTGAAGACCTTCTTGCTGGCGAGAATGCTGACAAGGCCGCTGGCGAGATCGCGTGATTTGCGGCTGTCGGCCTGATCAGCGCGCAGTTTGGCACCTTTGAGGATGGTGGCCTTGGCTTCTTCAAATTCAGCCGCAGTGAAGCCGTGCTCGATGGCGCGGCGGATTTCGGTTTCGAGCAGTGTGAGCGTGGCCTGCCAGTTTTTCGGGTCACATTGGGCCTGAATGCCGTTCACGAGAACGAATTCGAGGTATTCATAGCTGTAGCTCTCAGCAGAGATGAATGGCGCACCCTCGGCTTTCGCGAGTTTGGAGAGGCGCTGGTTGATCATCATGTCTGCGAGGTCACGGATCGTTTTTTCACGACGTGTGGCAGCGCTGTCGGGCTTGTTTTTGGCTGGGCTGGGAATTTCAACCGAGATGGTGAGTGCTTCCGCCTGCATTTCGGTGTGCAGTTTGGCAATGAGGCCACGCCCGCTGGTAATTTTGCCGAGATCAGGGTCTTTGGCATCGTCATGACGAGGTTTGGCATCGGCGAATTGCTTTTCGATCTCTGCTTTGACGGCGGCGACATCTTTGAAATCTCCGACGGCGACCACCATCGCACGTTTCGGGGTGTACCATTTCTCGTAGAAGTCGGCGAAGCGCGGGCGCTTCATCGTCTTGATCATGTCTTCGGTGCCAATGGGCATGCGATTTGGCAGAATCGAGTCGGGTAGGGCGAACTTGTAGCCTTCGAGCATCGTGCGGTATTCGATCGAGTCGCGGCTGAGTTTTTCACTGAGAATGATGCCGCGCTCTTTGTCGATCTCGGCTTCACCGAGTAGCATGCCGTCGAGATCATCGCGGAAGAGTTGCAGGCCCTCGGCGATGAACTTCGGCTCCACTTTGGGCAGTTCGAGCATGTACACGGTTTCCTTGAACGAGGTGTGTGCGTTGGTGTCGGCACCGAAGCCCATGCCGAGACGCTGGAAGTACTCGACCATCTCGCCGCCTTTGAAGTGACGTGAGCCGTTGAACGCCATGTGCTCAAGGTAATGTGCCATGCCCTGTTGGTCATCCTGCTCCATCAGTGAGCCGACATCCATGTAAAGGCGGATGCTGGCGCGGCCGGGGGGCTCATCGTGTGGTAGGATCACATAGCGCAAGCCGTTTTCGAGCGTGCCATATTGAGCTTTGGGATCGGCTTTGAGGTCGCTGCTGTCCTGCGGCCAGGTGGCGGCGTTTGCAGTGGAAGCGAAGGCGGCGAGGAGTAGGGCGCGAAGCATGGTGGTACGGCGGTGGTTGGGAAAGCTTACGAATGACGAGTTCAGAATGACGAAACGGAGTAGGGGCTGAAATTCGTCATTCGAGTGTCGAAATTCTTCATGCCCGCTTTCACCGGTGGCTTAAACCACTTTACCCAGTCCCGCTTCGGGATCGGGTTCGAGGAAGCCAAGTTCGACGAACAACTCGTCCATCGCCATGAGGGTGGCTTCGTACATCTCGAAGGAAAGATTGAAGTTGAAGAAGCCGTGGCCTTGGCCTTCGAATTCAATCAGGCGGCAGAAATTTTTCTTCTTGCTCGATTTGCGCGCAAATTCATAGGAGCCACCGAAAGGCACCACGCGGTCGCCTGTGCCGTGCATGATCAGCATGGGCGGCAGACCGGGTTTAATACCCCGGATCAGGTCGGCTGCTTTGCTGGTAGCCTGATCTGGCCAGCGGTCACGTCCAAAAGCAGTCTTTGAATAGGTGTCCATCACCGGATTGAACAGCACGATGGCGTTGGGTGCCGGGCTGCAGTCGAGGGCGTCGGCAGTATCGTCGAATCCGTTGAGAATGGCTGCGGAGGCAATGGCATGGCCGCCACCAGAACCACCTACTCCGACAATTTTGCCGGGATTGATGCCAAGTTCGACGGCGTTCATGCGAATCCAGCGAATGGCAGAGCGTGCGTCAGCCATCGCTTCCACCGGTCCTGTACCATGACGGGTGGCGACGCGGTAATCAAAGCAGATGGTGGTCATGCCGCGAGAAGCGAAGTACACGCAGTGGGGGGCGAACTGCGCTACCTGGCCATTGTCCCAGCCACTGCTGAAAAAGAACGCTGCCACAGACTTTGGATACGGCGGCGCTTTGTCCATCTCCGGCTCCCAAATGTAGGCGGATAGATTCACACCCCCGACGGTCTTGTAGGTCTCCTCGCGGGCGGTCTTCAGCAATTCCCGATTCCGGTCGATCGGGGGTATGCGTGGTTGGCCTTCGCTAATTGACTCCATGTTTTAGGGGTGAGGAAAGTTTACGTTTACCAGAACCGCTAAAACGGGCAAATGGTTTTACGTTCAGTTCAAAACTATCACGGCAGTTTTTGCAGGATGCCAGTCATAAAATGGCGATCGCTGGTTGTTTTCAGTCAAAACGAGGACTTGTTTGGCGACTTTAGCACCCACGTCATGCGCCAGATCATCCTGCTGTTCTTTGTTTTCAGCCAGTTGCACCTTACTCCATCATTGTCCGGCCAGATCAGTGATGACGGATTGCGTGCTGAGTTGGAACCCGTCTATTTAAAATGGCGTGAGTCCATGATCCGCCGGGATGCGCAGACATGGGCGGCGACTATTAGCCGTTATCGTCAGACAGTGATTCGTAATTCAGTGGTCAGTGAACGTCAGCCGTTTCCAGACGCCGTGTTTAAGTCTGAAGTGCAGCCGCCCGCACTTGATGGCCTGCGTTTGCTTGAAGCACAGGCTGTGGGATTAACCGCGCATCTGGTCTATTTTGGCAAGATCAACATGGGCCAAGACAAGGACTTGGTGCTCGATAACATTTTAAAGCTGAAGTTCTATCGTGAGAACGGAGTCTGGAAGTACGATAGCAATCGCATCAGCCGCTTGGACAGCGCACCTGAAGTGCGCAAAGCATTGCAGGAAGGCAAGCGGCCCGATTTTCTTGATGATCCCGATTACACGCCGCCGGGCAATATGCCGCCCCCGCCGCCGCTGTGCCGCATTCCCGACTACAAGGCTGGTTACAAGCTTCAATCGCTTGGCTACCAGACGTCGGTGAGCATGAACGGCTTCGACCTTGATTCGGTTCAAGATGGACTGGATCAGCAGATTCTCATCGGCGGTCTCGTCAATGGACACAATGAGATCACGCTGAACATCAAGCCTGTGCCCGTGCCGCAGGGGGAAAAAGCATCGCTTCAATTTCGCGTGTACATTATCTCCAACGATCCCGCCATTCCCGGCAAGGAAGTGTTGCGCTGGCAAGCGCCGGAGACGGGTGCACCTGCAAAGATAACGTTGCCGATTGATATCAAGCCGTGAAGCGGTCCTAAAGTTAAACATTCTCCTGCTATGCCTACTTTGGACCATGAGAACACGCTGCGCGCCTCAGGTTTTCGTCTCATCGCTGGCATTGATGAAGCCGGACGTGGGCCGCTGGCGGGGCCGGTGAGCGTGGCCGCGGTCATTCTGCCAGAGGATTTCACCCACGCAGTGCTAAACGATTCCAAGCAACTCACCGAAGGCAAGCGTGAACGGCTTTACGATGAACTCACCGGCAATCCAAGCATCCACTGGCACTGCGTGAGCATTGCTGCGGATGAAATCGATCGCATCAACATCCTGCAAGCGACATGGGAAGGCATGCGCCGTGCTGCGCTCGCGTTGCAGCCGTCGCCCGATGCCGTGCTCATCGACGGCAAGCCGGTGAAGCAATACCCACTGCATCAGGTGGCATTGGTCAAAGGGGACTCACTCAGCTATTCCATCGCTGCTGCTAGCATCATTGCCAAAGTTACGCGGGATCGTTTCATGGTCGCTCTCGCACAGCAGCATCCAGAGTATGGATTTGAAATACACAAGGGGTATCCCACACCCGCGCACCTCGCTGCGTTGAAAAAACATGGGCCATGTCCGCAGCATCGGCGCAGCTTTCGGCCGGTGGCGCAGGTTGAACTCGAACTGGCATGAAACGCGGCTTTTCTCGCTCGCAAAGCATGTGGCGCTGGCTACGGCGGCGGGTAACGGGCGCTGCACGTGTGCGTGCCATTGCACTTTGGCTTCGAGCTTCGCCGCTTCGTCTATTTCATCGTCGTTTAGCTTGGAGGAAGATGGATTGCGGTGAAATTGGCCGCATGGGCGAACTCATCGCCGCACGCTGGCTCGCCTCGCATGGTCGTCGGGTGCTTTATCGCAACTACCGTGGCGTGAATCGTGGTGAGGTGGACATTGTCGCTCGTCATCGCGATGTGCTTTCGTTTGTGGAAGTCAAAACACGCACCAGCACCGCCTTCGGTCGTCCTGCCGATGCCGTCGGCCCTGACAAGCAGCGTCTCATTCAGCGTGGTGCCATGGACTGGCTGCGTTTACTCGGGAATCCGCGCATCAAGTTCCGTTTCGACATCGCGGAGGTCATCCTGACCGAAGGTGAACTGCCGCACGTCCACATCATTGAAAACGCCTTCCAGACGCCGGACAGCTCATTAGCGGGACGGTGAGGTCCGGTGACTATTTTGGCACATTCATGGCTCTGCTTGCCACCATTAAAAGGACTGTTTATAGGATCATCAAGCAAATGCACAAACCTGAAACCACTGCCACATCCGCTGCTTCTCTTCTCGGCACAGTGACTATGCTGGTGCAGGATACGCAGGTCGATGTGACGCGCCTGATCTACATGCTTTACCAGGACATAGAGCAGCAGATCAACCGTGCGGACCTCAAGGCGCAGATCACCCTGAGCACCTCTGCCGTGTTGATGGCCATGTTGGTGAACTTGGGGACCGGTGTGAAGAACCAGAGCTTTGCCAACATGTCTTGGTTCGAAGGCTGCGTGCTGCTTTTATACCTGCTGTTCATCATCTGCATGAGCTGTGCTTTCGGGCGTGGCATTGCTGCCGCTTTCCCGCGCGCCGTGAACAAAATCTCGGATAGGAACCGCCACCCCAACCTCTATTTTTCTGCACAGATCGCCGCCATCCCCGGTGATGATTATGCGGATCTGTTCTGCAAGCAGTCGAATGACGGCGTCAAGCGCTCCGTGCTGGGACAGATTCACTCCAAGTCCATGGTTCTGGAGGCCAAGCTGCACAACGTGCGCAAGGGCATGAAGTATCTGCTCATCGCTTTTGGCATCTGGATTGTTGCGCGTCTGGTGCTGTTGGTTGGCTACGGCATCCAGTGATGCCCCCCTCCGGGGTGGCAATCGGCTTTGACAGTCATGGGTGAACCGCTAAAACTGGCGGTCCTGTTCCAACCCACACGCCCTGACCATGAGCCACGCTAATCCTGCCAAAAAAATCATCAACAACCCGCTTAAATGCGCCGACGAACTCTTTGAAGGACTCGTTATCGCCTATGATGGCAAGGCACGTCGTGTCGGTACGCGTTCCATTGTGATGAATGATCTGCGCCCGGATGCTCCGGCGCTGCTCGTGGGTGGTGGTGCAGGTCATGAGCCGATTTATCACGGTCTTGTTGGCAAAGGCATGGCCGACGGTGCTGCGGTGGGTGAAATCTTCGCTGCGCCGCCTCCTGACATCGTGCTCGAAGCCACGCAGGCGGTGAATCGCGGTAAAGGGGTGCTCTTTCTCTACGGCAACTACGCCGGCGACGTCATGAATTTCGACATTGGCGCGGAACTCGCTGCTGATGAAGGCATCATCGTGAAAACCGTCATCATTGCCGACGATGTCTGTTCCGCGCCTCCAAGCGAGAAACATAAGCGTCGTGGTGTGGCCGGACTCGTGCCGATCACCAAGATCGCTGGCGGTGCCGCCATGAGCGTCGATTCGCTCGATGAACTCGCCCGCATCACGCAAAAAGCCTGCGACAACACCCGCACTGTCGGTGTCTCCACCAAGCCCGGCAGTATTCCGGCCACTGGCAAACCTACCTTTGAACTCGCCGACGACATTATCGGTCTCGGCATGGGTATCCATGGCGAAAAAGGCGTGGCATTGATCCCGATGTGCACCGCTGATGAACTCGCGGTGAAGATCCTCGATCTGCTCTTTGCCGACGACCTTGCGCTCAATGCCGGGGATGAAATTGTCTTCTTCGTCAATAGCCTCGGCTCCACACACATGATGGAGTTGCTCATCCTGTTGCGTGCCGCGAAGCCAATCCTCGAACAACGCGGCATTAAAATCCACCAGACCATCGTTGATAACATCGTCACCTGCCAAGAGATGGCCGGTGTAAGTTTCAGCATCACCAAACTCGACGCCGAGTTAAAAAAATTCTGGGACCTGCCCTGCGAAAGCGTGGGCTATACCAAGCTCTAACCACCAATGCCATGAAACTACCTCAAATATTCGCTACTCCGGTCAATGTTCGCTCATTTGCCAAAGGGGCTGCTATTTTTAACACTGGCGATGATTCGGGGGAGATGTTCGTCGTCCAAACTGGCGAAGTTGATATTTTGATCAATGGAGTCGTCGTCGAAACCGTCGGGCCTGACGGTTTTTTCGGGGAAATCTCACTGATCGAAGATTCCGTGCGAACCGCCGATGCGGTTGCGCGCACTGATTGCACGCTGCTTCCGGTCAGCCGGCATCACTTTCTTTTCATGGTCGATGAAACGCCGATGTTTGCCATCCATGTCATGCGAGGGATGGCTAATCGGCTGCGCAAGGCAGACAAGCGCGCCGAGGTTTAGCCCTCGGCCGCTGGGCTTCGCATTTGACTTCGCGGCCAAAGCGCCAACAATCGCGGTCCCATGCCCAAAGCCAACCTATCCAAAGACGAAGTCAAAGCCATGCTCATTCTCGCTTGCGAGCGCATCATCGCTGCGGAGCCGATGCTGTCCGAGGCGGATCGCAATCTCGGTGATGGCGACCACGGCATGGGCATGGAGCGCGGCATGCGGGCTTCGATTGAAAAACTCAACGCTGCTGAAGTCGAGAGCATCGAGAAAGCCTTCGCCACCGTCGGCATGGCGATGATGAGCAGCATGGGCGGCGCGAGTGGCGCGATTTTTGGCACCTTCTTCCGCAATGGCGGCAAGGCGCTGAACGGTAAAGATACCTTTGATGCCGCTGGACTCGCCGCATTCCTCAAAGCGGGCGTGGATGGTGTAAAGCAACGTGGTGGTGCTGCGATTGGCGACAAAACCTGCGTGGATGCCATGGAACCCGCCGCGATCAAAGCAGCTGAAGTCGCTGGAGAATCATTGCCCGAGGCGATCAAAGCCGTGGCTGCTGCGACCGAAGCCGGCAAAGAGGCAAGCAAGCCCATGATCGCGAAGTTTGGCCGTGCGAAGACCCTTGGAGAAGGTTGCATCGGTTTCCCAGATGCCGGAGCCTGCTCCGTCGTTGTCATCATCGACGCTTTCCGCGACTTTATCGTGGCCTGATTACGGGTCGCTGCCAGTCCTTCCAAAACGCCTCCGTTTGGAGTGGGTCTGGATTGATTTCGATCACGATTGGCACCGGTAGCAAATCTGCTAGGTCGCTCGGGTCTTCTGTTTGCAGATATTCCATGCCCCAGAGTTGTGCCCATGGCTCAAAGTTCATCGCATGGCGGTTTTCGATCACACTGCGGGCTGCTTCCGGCAACGCACGCATACTGGCGACACGGGAGAAGATTTTGCCACCACCGTTGTTGATGATGACGATACGCAGTTTTGGATGAGCCATTTGCGCGATGATCCACGGTGCGGCGAGATCATACAGCGTACTTAAATCACCGATAATCAGCCAGCATTCACCGTGGTGAACGGCGCTTGTGCCAAGAAACGTCGAAACTAGGCCGTCGATGCCATTGGCACCGCGATTCGCAAAAAACTCCACGCCTGGCTGCGCTGTTTGCAGCGCCAGATTGAATTCACGAATCGGCAGGCTGTTGCCCAGAAACACGCGTGACCCTGCTGGGATCACCTCCACAAGCCGCCGCATCCAGCCCGGTTCCGACCCCGGGAATTTTTCGAACTCTGGCTCAAACCGTAGAATGCCGCAGGGCGGATCAATGACTGCAAACTGCGTGCTGTGAATGTTGTCCCAGGCCAGTGTTTCGACATTCTCCGTGCGCGCCAGTCCGCTGAACTGCGTCCGTGTGAGGTTCGTGACATGGATTTTCGGCTGTGATTCCAAATCCCGCCACCAGCGCCATGACGGCACCGCGCCGAGGCGCAGCACATGGGCTGGCCGGGCTGATTGCAGCGCCCGTTCGCCGCCAGGAATAAGCAACGGCTGCAAATCACGAAAACCGTGCAGGTTCGAGGTCGCTTCAGCAATGATCGGTGCACCGAGCTGTGCGAGAAACGCCGCTGCCTCTGCCGCTTCTGCTGGATGCATGCCTGATGCGAGCACCAGATCACACTCCAAGGAGCAAGGTGGCACTGACTGTGGCGTTTGCGGCATGGTTGCGGCAGAAAAATCAAGGCCAGGCACATTCGTCTCCAGCGGCTCGTCGAAAGACACATTCAGATGCATCGGTCCATAGGACATCTGGGTGTCATAGGACTCATTCGTTCCATCCCAGTCTCCCAAGGCTGCCGCATAACAGCCAAACAAGCCTGCCTGCTCAATTGCCTGCGGTGCACCGCTGCCGCGATAGCTTTTTGGGCGGTCTGCCGTCACCAGCACGAGTGGCAGGCATTGATAGTGCGCTTCAATCGTGGCGGGCAACAATTCTGCCGCTGCGGTGCCCGAAGTGGTCACGACTGCGACCGGTTGGCGATCCGCCATGATGCGGCCAAGAGCAAAGAATGCCGCGCTGCGTTCCTCAAAGAAATTCCAAATCTTCACACCGCGACAGTTGAGCAATGCCGCCACCAGCGGCGCATTGCGCGCACCGGCGGCAACGCAGACTTCGCGCACACCGAGATCGGCGAGCGTTTGGAGAGTTTGCTGAATGAGCTGTGGTTGCGTCATGACTGAAGTGCCAGAAGTCGAAGCACGGCCTCGCGTTTGAGCCGTAGTTCACGCCATTCGTGATCGAAGGCACTGCCACCGACGATACCGCAGCCGGAGGGCAGGCTGATGGTGTCGCCGTCCCAGCAGATGCCACGTATGGCGACGATGACGTGCGTGGTGCCATCGGCTTCTGCGAAACCGAACGGCGCGCCAAAAAATCCCGGCACCTTCAATTGCTGCCGGTATTCACGTAGTCGCGCGATGGAGGCGTCATTCCGTGGCAGACAACCAACTGCAGGAGTGGGGTGCAGCAGCGGCACAAGCTGTGCTGGATCGGCTGCCACATGCAATTTCACGTTCAAACGGGACTGGAAATGCACGAGACCTGAGGTCTGGCATAGGGTGCGCGGCTGACGGCTTACGGCACCCATGGTTTGCAATTGCTCCGTGAGGTAGCGCACGACGATTTCATGCTCTTCAATCTCCTTCACATCGGTGATGAAGGCGTCTTGATTGCCGGGCTTTGCAGTTCCGGCCAGCGCCATCGTTTCGAGGTCTTGCCCGTGCACCTGAAACAGCAGTTCCGGTGTCGCGCCGAGAAAGCCGCCGGACTCCTTCACATGCGCATAACCCCACATGTTGGCCGGTGCCTTCATGATGGCTTCGAGCAGACGTCTTGGATCGCCGGAGGTCAGCGTGCCGGATTCGGTGAGCACGGGCACCATTTTTTCAATGCGCTTGGCCAAAACCTCGCGGCGAATGCGGCGAAAGGCCATTTTGAACCATTCCGTGGCCGGTTTGGCCCAGTTGATCTGTGGAGTTTGGGCACCATTGAGGTGGATCTTCTGCGCGAGGCTGTCAGCGGTGATGGTGTGCAGTTTGGCCGGCACTTTCCACGGCAGCGGGTCGCTCAAATCGAAGTCATTGATGTAGAAGGCCCCACCCGCCACCGGCGCAGCCGCTAGCGCGGTGAAGGGGCCTTCTCCCAGCCACGCCCGTCCGTCGGGCAGCCTGAACAAAGTGAATTCCGTCATGCGAGTTTGCATGCATAGTGAAACGCGCCGCGCAGCGTGCAAGATGGGAAAGTGTCATTACTGAACGTCCATCTGCTGTTGCCAATCGAATCTCCTGTATGAATGCCGCCAATGAATTCCTCAAAGTGTCCGCCGACTACCAGCTCGGCTCGCTTGACACCGAGGCGCAGCATGCTTTCACCACCTCGCTCTCGCAGATGGCGCATGAGGACGTGAGTGAGGCAATCAAGCTGATGCACCATGTCGATATCCACGCACTGCGGCAGATGCAGGCTAAAGCCGCGCCGTTGGCCGATCTGGCACGGGCGGTGGCCGCCACGTTCGATGCGGGCCGTCGGGTGTTTCTCTGCGGCTGCGGTGCCACGGGCCGGTTGTCGCTCAGTATCGAAATTTTCTGCCGTATGGGCGTTTTGCCGTCGCCAGACCCGGAACGTGTCGTAGCCTTTATGGCCGGTGGCGATCTCGCCCTGATCAAGGCCATCGAGACCTTCGAGGACCATCCCGAGTACGGTGCTCGGCAGCTTGAGGAGCTTGGATTTGTCGAAGGTGATTTGCTCATAGCCACGACGGAAGGCGGCGAGACGCCATTTGTCATTGGAGCGACTGAAAGAGCTGCCGAGCTATCAACGAACTGCCCGTGGTTCCTGTATTGCAATCCTGACGAGCAACTCGTCAAAGTAGCTGCCCGGTCGAAGCAGGTGATTGAAAACCCAGCTATTCGCAAAATGAACCTGGCTGTCGGTGCGATGGCGGTTTCTGGTAGCACCCGCTTGCAGGCCAGCACCGTGCTCATGGCGGCGATTGGCTTCGCCTTCATGCACACGCGGGATCCTGAGAACGCACCTTTGGAAGTGTTGAAGCTGATCTCGCATGTGGTGCATCGTGACGGGCAGTTTCTGGTGCCCTTCATTGAACATGAAGCCGCTGTTTACGAGCGTGGAGCGTTCGTTCTGTATGAGAGCGATCGTTTTGGCATCACCGTCGTCACTGACACGACGGAACGCGCACCGACCTTCAGCCTTGCCGCGTTTGAAAAGCAGGATGATCCGGCTGCGCCAGCTGCATGGTGCCATTTTCTCATGCCGGAGCAGGCCGAAGCTCATTCAGCCTGGAAAGCTTTGCTGCATCGCAAACCCCGCACGCTCGAATGGCCGGATGTGAAACACCTCGCTGGTGCCGAAGTACTCGCCTGCTACGACTTTTCTGCGCAACTGCCCGCACGCCGTCAAATCCGCACACACAACGCCGAGCATCTGCCGTTTCGCATCGGCGGTGGGGCAGGGGAGATGGTCTGGGAGTTCGATGGCCTGCGGGAACGAATTGACCTCTCCAATGTGCCTGAATTCCACGCGCATCTGCTGCTCAAGATGTTCATGAACATCCATTCCACGCTCGTCATGGGCAGACTGGGGCGCTATCTCGACAACCTCATGACCTACGTTAAGCCTAGCAACAACAAGCTCATCGACCGTGCGGTGCGTTACGTGCGCCTGTTGGCCCAACGTCGCACCGGAAAGTTGCCAGACTACGAACGGGTGACTCGCGTGCTGTTTGAAGAACGCGAAAAGCTGCAACCCGGCGAGCCCATCGTGCTCAAGACGCTGGCGGCGCTGGGTGTGGCGGTCTGAAACAACCCGGCTATTCCCTTCGTAAACTTGCTTGATGATTTCCCAGCAAGACAGTCGCCTCCGTGACACCACCCGCCGTCATTTCTTCAGCCAGTGCGGCATGGGGATTGGTTCGGTGGCGTTGGCGTCGATGATGGCTGAACGCGGATTAAATGCGGCTAGTGCGGCGGCATCTGCGGGGCCGGGAGTGATGCAGAAGACGCATGTCACTCCAAAGGCGAAGAACGTGATCTACCTGTTTATGGCAGGCGGGCCGTCGCAGCTCGAATTGTATGACTACAAGCCTAAGCTAGTCGAGCTAAACGGTCAGCCAATCCCGCAGAGCTACATCGAGGGCAAGCGCTTTGCCTTCATGGGCACTAGCAACGGCTTCAAACTGCTGGGCACGCGTCGCAACTTCCAGCAGCGCGGTGAGAGTGGCACCTGGGTCAGCGACATGCTGCCCTATACGCAAGGCATCGTCGATGACATCAGCGTCGTCACCACCTGCAAAACGGAATTGTTCAATCATGCGCCGGCGAAACTGTTCATGAACACCGGCAGTGGCCAGTTCGGGCGGCCGTCGATGGGATCATGGGTCACCTACGGCCTTGGCAGTGAATCGAGTGATCTACCGGGCTTCGTCGTATTGCAAAGCGGTCCGCGTGGACCACGTGGTGGCTCCGTGCTGTGGGGCAGCGGCTTCTTGCCAACGACGTATCAAGGCGTGCCGCTGCGTGGTTCGGGGGAACCGATTTTGAATCTCTCAACACCGGCGAGCTATAGCGCAGCGAGCCAACGACGGGTGATCGACACGGCGCGTGAGTTGAATCTCTCGCGATTGGTCGAAACGGGCGATGAAGAGATTCAAACGCGCATCAACGCCTATGAAATGGCCTGGCGCATGCAAAGCAGCGCGCCGGAGCTGATTGACCTGCGGGGCGAATCGAAGGCCACGCTCGATCTTTACGGCGTTGATCCCGCACAGCCGTCGTTTGCACGCAACTGCCTGCTGGCGCGGCGCTTGGTCGAGCGGGGCACGCGTTTTGTGCAGCTTTACCATACGAGCTGGGACAATCATGGCGGCAAGGGCGAGACGCTGGAGGATGATTTCCCGAAGGTCGTCAAAGACGTGGATCAAGGCTGCGCGGCGTTGATTCGCGATTTGAAATCACGCGGCCTGCTGGAAGAGACGCTGGTCATCTGGGGCGGTGAATTTGGTCGCACACCGATGGGCGAAAGCCGCGACAAAACCGGCCGCAATCATCACATCGACGCGTTTACCATGTGGTTTGCCGGTGGTGGCGTGAAAGCCGGTCAAACACTCGGCAAGACTGACGAACTCGGCTTCGGTGTCGCCGAGGATCCGGCTCATGTGCATGATCTGCATGCCACGATTCTGCATCTGCTCGGGCTGGAGCACGAAAAGCTCACCTTCAAGTTCCAGGGCCGCGACTTCCGGCTCACCGATGTCCACGGCAAGGTGCTGCAGAAGCTACTGGCGTGAGCGCTACTCCACCAAGTAAAGAATGCGACCACAGGCTTCGCATTGCGTGAGCGATATGGACTGCTTCAGCGATTGGATCACGCCGACGACCACTTTCATGTGACAGCCGCCGCACATGGCGTTCTCCATCGGCACGATGGCGGAGTCGCCCTTCTTGATGAAGATGCGGTTGTAGAGATCGAGTGCGTCGGGATCAATGGGTTCGGCAAGGGTGGCACGTTCGACATTGAGGTCATCGAGGCGTTTTTTGACGCCAATGGCACGTTCATCGAGGTTTTTGAGTTCCTCGTTCACACGCTTCTGTGTTTCGGCCAGTTTGGCCTGGGCGTCTTTGAGTTTGGCCTTGGCGGTTTCGAGCGCTTCCATCTGCTCCAGTTCACCGTCTTCGAGTTTGGTGACATCAGCCTGGTAGCGTTTGATCTCGTGGCCGAGGGCGGCAAACTCGTCGTTCTTGCGCGTCTCGAACTGCTGATCCTGCAGGCGCTTGATCGAGAGTTGGCGTGTTTGCACGTCGAGCTGGATGCTCTTAATCTTCACCTCGACTTCTTTCATCGCGAGGTTTGCCGCCTCAACAGCGGCTTGATCTCCGGCGAGCTGCATTTTTGCCCGTGCTTGCTGTGTCGGCACGTCTTTGAGGTCTTTTTGAAGGCTGCGGATGCGCTGATCGCGTTCCTGAAGCTGGATGAGTTTCGTGATGGCTGGAAGCATGTGGGAGGATGTAAGCTGGTTCGGTTCAAAGTTCAAAGTTCAAAGTTAAGGCATTGCACCTTGAACCCGGAAGGGTGCGCAGCAAGAATGCGCGCCCTTCCCACTCTGAATTCTCATGAAACCCACTCTTCTCATCCTCGCTGCCGGCATGGGCAGCCGTTACGGCGGCCTGAAACAACTCGACGCCATGGGGCCTTCGGGAGAGGTGGTGCTGGATTACTCGGTGTTTGACGCGATCCGTGCTGGCTTTGGCAAAGTGGTGTTTGTCATTCGCCGCGACTTTGAGGAGCTGTTTCGCACGCAGATTGGCTCCAAATTCGAAGGTCGCATTGCCGTGGATTATGCGTTTCAGGATTTGAACGACTTGCCTGCTGGCTTCTCCGTGCCCGAAGGTCGCACCAAGCCCTGGGGCACGGCACACGCGCTACTCGCCGCAGCGAACGTGGTGAACGAGCCTTTCCTCATGATCAACGCCGACGATTTCTACGGCCAGGACGCCTACAAGAAGATCGCCGCCGATTTGGTGCAGGAGCGTCCTAACGACGGCAAGAGTCACTGGTCGATGGTGGGCTTCTATTTGAAGAACACGCTCTCGGAACACGGCAGTGTTTCACGTGGCGTCTGCAAACGCGATGCGAACGGCATGCTGGCAACGGTCACTGAGATGACGAAGATCTTCAAGCATGGCAGCGGCGCTGAAAATCGCGAGGTGGAGGGCGCTTACGTGCCGCTCAACGGTGATGAAGTCGTGTCGATGAACTTCTTCGGCTTCACACCGGACATCTTTCCGCAATTGCGCCAGGCTTTCGCCGAATTCCTCGCCAAACGCGGCAACGAGCTTAAATCCGAGTGCTATGTGCCCGCTGAAGTTGATGCGCTCATCCACGTTGGTAAAGCCGAGGTGCGCGTGCTTGAAACCACCGGCAAGTGGTTCGGCGTCACTTATCCCGAGGACAAGGCCGAGGTCGTGGCCAGCATCCGCAAGCTGATCGACGAGGGTGAGTATCCGCAATCGCTGTGGGGTTAAAGCAAGCACTCTGCGCTGCGCTGTGTGGCACCTTCGTGAGTTTTCAGGGCTTTATTGCCTGATTGGCCCATCTGAGCGGCTTTCGCTTGGTCTTGCAGCAGGGCGAGGCAGGCGTCTTCGAGTTCGTTGAAGTCGGCGACCTGCTGCGCGCCTTTCTTCTTGAGCAGGAGATCGACGAGCGGCGTGAAGTTCTCCATGTGCGGCCCGAAGAGGACAGGCTTCTGCGCCAGCGCGGCTTCGGCGGGGTTTTGACCGCCTTTGGCGAGGAAGCTTTTGCCTACCACGACGAGCGTGGCGAGGTGCTGCCATGCGGCGAGTTCACCGGTGGTGTCGATGACAAAGACGGGCGCGTTTGAATCGACGCAAGAAGCCGGATCGCTGCGCAAAGCAGGTGTGAGGCCAATGGTATTGAGTGAGGCGGTGATCTCGGCACGGCGCTCGACGTGACGTGGCACGATGAGCAGAGCAAGGTCACGGATTTTTTCGCGCAGGCGCTGGAAGACGCGGGCGAATTCGATTTCCTCGCCTGCATGCGTGCTGGCAGCGAGGATGATGGGCTGTGTGACCGCGATGCCGGTTTGCGTGAGCACGTTGCGCAATTCATCAATCTTCACGTTAGGAACGGTGGCACCTTCGGGATCGTATTTGATGCTGCCGGTGAGGTGAATGCGGCTTCGCTCGACGCCGAAGCTCGCCCAGCGGGCGATGTCGTCTTCTTCCTGCACGAGAATCTGTTTCAGCATGCCGAAGATGGGGCCGACGAAGCGGCGGAACTTCCGGTAACGGCGTTCGCTTCGTGGAGAGAGGCGGGCGTTGACGAGGGAGACGGGAATGCCGATGCGCACGGCAGCCGCGGTCAGATTCGGCCACACTTCGGCCTCCACGAGTATGAGCTGCGTCGGCTGGATCTGCTCAAGCATCAGGCGGCCAATGCCGGGAAGATCGACCGGGCTGAAAATGGCGACGACTCGTCCGACATACTGCGCTGCAAGCTCCACCGCGAGCGCGTGACCTGTAGGCGTGGTGGTGCTGAGGACGATGCCGAGATCAGCGTGGGTTTTGAGCAGTCGTGTGATGAGTTTTTTCGCGACACCGACCTCACCAACACTCACAGCATGCACCCAGAAGCGCTCGCGTTGTGGCAGGGCATTGATGGCGTTTTTTGTGTCCTCATCGAAACAACCGACGCGCTGCGCGAGATCACGCCAA
The DNA here is from genome assembly GCA_947466075.1 of Verrucomicrobiaceae bacterium. GTDB lineage: Bacteria > Verrucomicrobiota > Verrucomicrobiia > Verrucomicrobiales > Verrucomicrobiaceae > Prosthecobacter. The sequence goes on along the minus strand of CANIBP010000013.1, from coordinate 24,631 downwards.
CGACCGTTGCGACGGCGCATCTTAATGATCGCGCCGGGCAGCATGCAGACGAGGCCGAGCGGCAGCGCCAGATTGTAGAGGGTGAGGCTAAGCGCTTTCGATGCCATGCGGAAGTTTGCGGAGCCAGACGATGCGGGTTGAACCGTAATTGCGGTCGGTCAGCACCTCCCAGCCGGGCCAGCTTTTGGTTTCGCGGTTGAAGTGGTGACTTTCGAGAATGAGGTGGCTCTCCGCATGCAGCAGCGCGGGAAGAGCCTCTTCGGTGAGCAGTTTCGCGACGAAATCCGTGTCCGCATCGCAGTGCGTGTACGGCGGATCGGCGAAAATGAGGTCGAACTGCTTGCCTTCGGTGTGGAGTTGCGGCAACACGCGAAACACATCGCTCTGACGCACAAAACCGCCGGTGAGCTTGGTTTTGACGATGTTGCGGCGGATCACATCGCACGCGCCTTTGTTTTCATCCACCATCAAGGCGGACGCAGCTCCGCGGCTCAGGCATTCGAGGGCAATGGCACCCGTGCCGGCGAAAAGATCGAGCACATGCGCGCCTGGAACGAGTTCGCCGAGCATCGAGAACACAGCCTGCCTCACACGATCCTGCGTGGGTCGTGTGACGGTTTTCGGGACTTCAAGGGCAAGCCCGCCTGCGGTGCCGGAGATGATGCGCACCCGTTTCCTTTAGCGGTATGCCAAAGCGTTGCAAGGCGTACGCGGTTCCGGTTCGTTGTTAATCTATGCCTGCTTCACAAAACTTCACGTTGCGGGACGCAATGCGTTTGGCCTTGGGTTATCACTGAAACAAGCGAAAGAAAGTCTTCTTCAAGCGTCCATGAGTGAACTTCGCGAACATTCAGCCTTTCTGCGGCAGCATCAAACAACCGGCATGTGTCATCGAGAAGCTTTTTCAAAGAATCATTGGTTAGGAAGCCGCTCTCTGGAATAAACGTTTTGGTGCCGATGTGGATGTCTCTGTGGGCGATTACTTTACTGCGGTATTTGTGAAAGAGACGACCGCGATCCCAAAGCTCAGAGAAACCAGTGATTTGATCAACGTGCGGTATCTTCTTTAGCGAGATTTCATCGTCTCTTCCTCCAAATACCGATGCGAGTTTGATGGCAAAAGTGACATACAGGGCAGGGTGAACAGCGTTGAAAAAGCCCAAGTGTTGACCGTAGGCTGAAACAATCTGCTGCCGTTTAGGATGCTCGCATTCAAAAAGCCACCAACCTTCATAACATAAACGTGCGTGAGTTAGTGTGTCGCGGAGATCGTCTATGTGAGTGTCCGTCATATGATTCACTTCCCATTCTTGAACACATACAGCACGCCATCATCGGCACCGACGATGATGTAGTCGCCGGCGATGGCGGGGGAGGTTTTGACGGGGGCACCGAGTTCGTTGTGCCAGACTTCTTTGCCGGTGGCGAGATCGAGGGCGTACACGTAGCCATCGTCGCTGCCGAAAATGGCGGTTTTGCCGGCGCAGATGACGGCGCTGCTGTCGATGCGGTCGCGGGCACGGAATTCCCAGAGCTGCTTGCCGGTGACGCGGTCGATGGCGTGGAAGCGTTTGTCTCTGCCGCCGACATAGACGCCTTTTTCCCAGATGGCGGGGGCGGCGTAGTATTCGAAGTCGCGGTCGCCGTATTCCCAGACCTGCATGCCGTCGCTGATGCTGTAAGCGCCGACGCGGTTGCCGTAATGGCTGACGTAGATGACGCCGTCGGCAATGGCGACGTTGTTGCCGATGTAGGCTCCGACTTCGATCTGTTTTTCTTCCTTGCCGGTCTTCATGTCGTGGACGTGCAGGACGCTGTCGCAGCCGCCGAAAACGACTTTGCCGTCGCCGACGGCGGCACCGCCGTTGATGTAGTAGCCGGTCTCAGCGGCCCAGTCTTTTTTGCCGGTCTTGGCGTCGAGGCAGTACACGTTGTAGTCGTAGGAGCCGATGATGATTTTCTGCGCCTTGGTTTCAGGATCGGTCCAGACATTGGCGGCGGCGTGGATCTCGGCTTGGGTCTCAAACTTCCAGACTTCTTTGCCGGTGTCGGCGTTCCAGGCATAGACGAAGCCGTCCTGGCAGCCGACGACAACCAAATCACCCGCGAAGGCGGCGGCACCGTCGAAAGCGCCTTTAGTTTCGGCTTTCCAGATTTCTTTGCCGGTGGTGAGTTCGAGGCAGAAGAATTTACCGTCTTTGCATCCAGCATAGACTTTGCCCGCACGCACGACGGCGCTGGAGACGAGCATTTCGGCCTGGCCTTTGGGTTTGTCCATGAGCTTGAACTGCCAGGCGAGTTCGAGAGGGAATTTGAGTTCGACAGGCGAGGTGCCGGTCATGGCGGCGTTGCCACGGGAGTCGGGCCAGTCGGCGTTTTGCGCCTGCACGGAGGCGGAAAGGAGGAGGCACAGGAAAAAAGTGGAGCGCATGAGTTTGGACTGTGAAACTGGCATGACGTGGGCTTTGTTGCAACGCAAGCCGATGTCTGATCACAATCTCCAGCAACCGCCGCCGATCCCGCCTGACCTGCGGTGTGAGTATGAGGAGCGTCCGTTCCAAAGCTGCACGCGCTGTGGGGAGTCGCTGCCAGATTTTCCGGGCGGGTTTCAAATCTCGAAGGCCTACAAACGCGGCGAGTGCGTGATGGAGTATGCGCTGTGTGACCACTGCCGCACGAAGATGATGGAGGAGTTCTCCCAGGAATCTAAAAAGCGACTGGCGCAGTTTCAGGACGAAGAGGTGACGCTGGATCGTGGGCTGGAATCGTGCGCGGTGTGCAATGCGTCACGACATGCGAAGGGCATGGATGATTTTGTGATCACAGGCGTGTGCGAGGGCATTTCGCTGCTTCACAGCGTGATGATCTGCGGTAAATGCGGCGACACGGTGCAGGGGATGATCTCGCAAAAGACGCGGGACACCTGGCGGCGCTTCGTGGATGACAATTTTCCCGGCCCACCGCCAGACGATTCGCTGCCGGAGCCGGAGGAAGAATTCCGCCCAACAGTGCCTGTGATGTCGAAGATGTGATCAGTGGCCGCAGTTCGCCCCTTCTTCAGGGTCAGTGTCTTCAATCTTGGCGGCGGCTTTGAGTTCTTCGAGGAAGGCATTGAACTTTTGGTCGCGGTATTCTTCGATGAAGCGGGTTTGCACGTCCTCCTTCACCTCTTCGAAGGGGCGTGCAACAGGGGGCTTCCGACCGGTGAGCTTACAGATATGGAAGCCGAGCTGGGTGTGGAAGACGGGGCTGATTTCTCCCTCGTTCATCGAGAAGGCGATGGTTTCGAACTCCTCCATGAACTCGCCGCGCTTGAACCAACCGAGATCGATCTGCTGCTGCTCGTCAGCGCGGTGTTGTTCAGCGAGTTTGTCAAAATCGGCTCCAGCGAGGAGTTCGGAGCGGATGTCCCGCATGGTTTGATACACTTCCTGGCGGCTTTTGGCTCCCTGGAGGTTTTTAGTGATATGAGAGGCCTTGATCTGCTCCTCGGTCATGTAGTGCTTGAGGTTGGCCTCGTAGCAGGTCCGCAGATCGGTCTCGGTGGGCACAGGCTCAGGGGCGTAAATTTCGTTGAGTGTCTTGTCGAGCCGGACACCACCTGCGACGTTGTCGCGAACGAGGGCCTCATCTTTGACGACCATGCCAATGTTCATGTAAAACTGCTCTTCACCTCCGGCTTCGTCGATGAGCTTGGTCAGACGAGCGGTGACATCGTCTGCGGTCACTTCAGGAAAGCGGCGGCGGCTTTCCTGGCCTAGAAGGGCACGGGAGACGAGATTATCCTTGGCCATACCACGAAATTCGGGGTCGCGTTCACAGCAGGCGACCTGAAGAGTGCGTTCAAAGTGTCCTTTAATCTGGCGGAATTCCGCCTCGATGATTTCGTCGTCGATGTGTTCGCCGTTGATGTTGAGAGCCATGATGGCGATCATGGAGCGCGAAGCGCGGGGCGCAAGGTTTGACAACGAGAGTGTGGTGGCCTAGATGGCAAACGTAGTCTGTCCGGCATGATAATTGCGTGCCACGGCCTCAGTGTTTCCATGATGATGAGATTGACCCCATTTTTGATGATCGGCGCGACTGTATGGTCGCTAAGCAGTTGTGCGAACATGGGAGTCGTGCGCGCGATTCCCGTGTCTTCCGGAACGAACTACATGCAGCAGGGCGATGCCAATCCCAACGCGATGCAGGTCATGTTGCCGGAGCAGACGATGCTGGTGGCGACCTCCGGCCCTGCAATTCGTGCGGCTTCATATCTGCTGCTGGATGCCCGCAGCGGTCAGCATTTGGCGGGACGCAGTTTGGAAACGGCGCGTGGGGTGGCTAGCACCCAGAAGCTGGTGACGGCACTGGTGGTGCTGGATGCGGGCAATCTGGACAAAATGGTGCGTGTTCAAGCCTCTGACGTGGCGGTGGAGCCGACCCGACTGGGCTTGAAGCCGGGCGAGGTCTATTCACGCCGTACGCTGCTGTATGCCTTTCTGGTAAAAAGCGCCAATGATGTGGCGAACGTGCTCGCTCGCGACAATGCGGGTAGCATTGCTGCCTTTACCGCGAAAATGAATGCGAAGATGCACTCGCTGGGCTGTACCAACTCCAATTTCAAAAATCCGCATGGTTTGACGGTGTCAGGGCAGTATTCCACCGCACGTGACATGGCCCGCGTGGCGATGGCCGCGTATCGAAATGGAGTGATCCGCGACGTGGTGCGAAGGAAGTATTATGCTTTCCAACGTGCGGATGGTCGTTCGGTCACTTTGGAGAATACCAATGAGCTATTAGGGGTGATGCCGGAGTGCAACGGTATGAAAACCGGCTACACCGTGGCGAGTGGGCGCTGTTTGATTTCGAGTGCAGCGAGTGGCGGACGTGAGGTGATCCTGGTGCAACTCGGCACCAAGACGAAATACATCTGGGAAGATGCCCGCATCATGATGAACTGGGGCTTGCAGCGTCTGCGTTCGCGCACTGGGGTCGCCATGACGTGGTGAGGAAAATGATTGAAGCGTTGGTTGCGACAGAGCCTTCCTAACGGCAGAGTCTCCTACCCCAAAACACTCTGCCAGTAATGCCGGCCACCACTCTCGTCTGCCCCCACTGCGAAAAATCCGTCGAAATCCAGGTTTCGTCTGTCACGCGCTCACGCCCTTGCCCGGAGTGTGGTGAGATGGTGATGCTGCAGATGGCAGAGAAGAGTACGAAGACGAAGCGACGTGCGCTGCTGATGAATCAAGCCGAGCCGCCGACGACCACGAGTCTCACCCGTTCTGAATTGGCTCCTTCCCATGAGCCTCAGCCTTTACCTGGCGATGCCTTTGAGCGCATGCGCATGGATCCTGAGATTCAAACATTTCGGCTTCGGCTGTTGCTTGGTGTGAGTTTGATTGCTGGGGTTGTGATCATTCTGCTGGTGCTGAGCCTCTATCAAGCGGCTCAAGAGAAAGAAGTGATGAAACAGTCTATTGGTTTAGTTGAGGCCAAAACAGCTCTAGTCGAAGCAGGAAAAGATGGGCCCCAAAATTCATCCATAACAGCGATGATTCCACCGGACGAGGTTCTGCCCCCAGTGAGCACTGGCAATTTGGTTTTTCGACCACCGGGAAGTGAAGAGCTTAAAATGGCCTCCGCTGCGCCTGATCGCTCTGATTCGACGGAGAATCTAGCCAGACTCGCTGCCGCTGAAGAAGTGCTTGGCAAGTTTATTCAGTCCCAAAACTGGAAGCAGCGCCTGCTACTGGTACGTGACCAACTGCGTGTGGCATCTTTGATGAGCATTTACTATGCGAAAAATGCCGACGGGCCGATGCTTTTTGATTCCATCGTTGAGGCGACAGAGCTTTCTCCGCAGTTCAGCGAGTATGTGGTGGTGTTCGAGGGTGGTGGTCGGCGTCTTGCGACTGTCGAACATACGGCGCAAGGACCGCGGGTGGACTGGGAGTCGTTCGTTGGAGCGGGTGAAATGGCGTGGTCGGATTTTCTCGAAAGGAAGCCGGCAGCCCCCAAGCTGTTTCGTGTGCTGGTTTCTCCGGCGGGGCATTTTGAGAACCAGTTTGGAGACCCCGCTCTTCTGAAATGTTACAGCCTGCGCAATATCTCTGAACCAGGTGCCAAGGTGGTTTACGGTTATGTTGATAAACAAAATCCCATGGCCAAAGAACTGGACTACTGGTTGCAACAAAACAGCGATGCAACGGTGCCGATCACCGTTCGTCTGAAATTCCCTCTCGATGCGCCGGTTGATTTCCAAGTGTGGATATCTCACGTCGTGCAGGCCGGATGGGTGACGAAGTAATCGGCTTGAGCGAGATGATCAAGATTTACGATCTTTTTCGCAAGATTTGCAAGAACCCCCGATGTGCCCCGTAATTCCTCACGAATTCAGAAAAATACACCTCCTCATACTATGAAAATGCATCCAAACTGCCAAGGTAACCACCTTGACCTCCGTTCCGGTGTCAGCCGCCGTGACTTCCTCTATGTCGGCATGCTCGGCGGACTCGGTGGCATCACGCTGCCTGAAATGCTTCGTCTTCAGGCTGCTCAGGTGATGCCTGATGTGGAGACCTTTAAGCCGATCGCTGATTCCGTGATTCACATCTACCTGCCCGGCGGCATGGCCCAGCATGAGTCGTGGGATCCGAAGCCCTTCGCTTCGCCCGATTATCGTGGCCCGTTCACACCGATCAAGACTTCGATCCCCGGCGAATACGTCGGCGAGAAGTTCACGAACATCGCCAAGATCATGAACAAGCTCACCGTCATCCGCTCGATGACCCACGGTGAGGCCGCTCATGAGCGTGGCACTCACAACATGTTTACCGGTTATCGCCCCAGCCCGGCGATTAAGTTCCCAAGCTACGGCGCCATCATTTCACACGAGCAGGGTAGCCGTAATAATCTGCCTCCGTATGTGACTGTGCCGAGCGTGTTTACTCCTGAGCAAGGGACTGGCTACATGAGCAGCGCCTTTGGCCCGTTTGCTTTGGGCAGCGATCCTGCTGATAAGGGTTTCAGTGTGCGTGATCTGCTCACTCCGAAGGATGTGGATGAGAAGCGCTTCGACCGCCGCCGCAGCCTGCTGGGTGCCGTGGACGAGCACTTTAAGGCTGCTGAAAAATCCGACGCTATCACTGCCATGGACAGCTTCTACCAGTCTGCTTATGGCTTGATCAGCAGCCAAAAAGCTCGTGAAGCCTTCGATATTTCGAAGGAGACCGACAAGCTTCGTGATGAATACGGCCGTAATTCTGCTGGTCAGCGCTTCCTGCTGGCTCGTCGCCTTGTCGAAGCTGGTGTCCGCATGGTTTCCGTCAATTACGGCGGCTGGGATCACCACTCGAATATCAAAGATGCGTTCACCGGCCAGGCTCCCAACTTCGATCAGGCCTTCGCACGCCTCATCACCGATCTTTCGGACCGTGGCATGCTCAAGAAGACGCTCGTCATCGTCAGTTCCGAGTTCGGTCGCACACCGAAGATCAATGGCACCAATGGTCGTGACCACTGGCCACGTGTGTTCTCCGTGGCGATGGCTGGCGGTGGTGTCAAAGAAGGCTATATCCACGGTGCCTCCGACGCTCTTGGCGGTGAGCCTGATCGCGATGCGGTGGGCCCTGAAGATCTCGCTAAGACCATGTATCGCCTCTTGGGCATCAATGCCGAGAAGCGCATCATGTCCGAAGGCGGACGTCCGATGGACATCGTCAACGGTGGCCGCATCCTCACGGAAGCCCTCGCATAATTCGACGACATAACGAATCACACGGAAAACCCGGACAGCGATGTCCGGGTTTTTTGTTTGTCAGAGACTCAGATGTCCCAGCGCCAGCAGTCCGTAATAGGTGTACTCGCAGTCCAGCGTGTCGTCTGTCCAGTTGCCGTGGAAACCACCCGTCGCATCCCAGAGTGAATCGACGAAGTCGAGGCACGGCTCCTTGAGTCGTGAAAAGTCCGCCTGTACCGCATCCAAGGCATGCAGCGCCACCGCTGTGGAAAGCAGGTCGGGCAGGGGAGCCACCGGGAAGGCTAGAAAGCCGCCGTTTGGCAAGCATTGCCGCATCAGCCAGTACACCGCCTCTGCTGGCGGTGGAATATCCAGATGACGATGCAGTGCCACCATTGCCGCTGTGGCTGTGGTGGAACCGATTGGAACATTGGGTTCGTTCGACCATGCCCCATCCGGTGTGCGCAGTCCGCCCATGCACTCCGCCATGCGCCACGGCTCCGGTGGTAGGCCACCAAGGTCCTGATACGCACCCCAAGCCAGCAGGCAGCCATAGGCACTGCCCTTGCTCCGGCCGGGCGCCTGATGATAACCGCCGTCAGAGCAGCGAAACGTTTCAATGCGTGCAGCCAATGCCTCACGCGAAGCCATGGGAAAGTCATCCAAGCCAACATTCGCCCAGCAGCGTGCTAGGCAGCAGAGATGAACAAAGTCCAACTGCGCACCATCGCCAAAACCTTTTAGCCAAGGACGCACATCTGACTGCTTGGACGGATCGATCAGCAACGCCTGCAATCCCTCCAGTCCAAACACCGTGTAGTAGAGGTCAGACTTGTCGTTGCGATCGAGGAATGCGCCGTCTAGAGCCATACGTGATCGTAAAAACGCCTCGACCAGCGCCGCCGACTCCCCAAGGAGTTTCGGCGCCAAGCGCGCAACTTGCAGCATCTCAAGACGAAAGGACATATGCACGCGACTAGCCCGAACCTGTGCATGTCGCCAGAAGAAACTCATTTTCCCGCTTGAGAAATCTGTGCCGTGGTCAAGACTCGCTGTCCCGGTCAACCCGACTCCTTTGCTCACGTGGCGGAATTGGTAGACGCGCTAGATTCAGGTTCTAGTGAGTAACATCGTGCTGGTTCGAGTCCAGTCGTGAGCACCATCCAGCGGCACCGTGCCGCAGGGGTGACCGGTTAAACATCAATTCACATGCAGGACGCAGGATTCGTTAGGCAGGCATTTGCGGGAATCGCGTCGCGTTACGTGCTCGCGAATCATGTGCTGAGCCTCGGTATCGACTGCCTCTGGCGGCGCACCACGGCCAAACGCATCGCCGCACTCAAGCCGCAGCGCGTTCTTGATCTCGCCACCGGCAGTGGCGATCTCGCACAAGCCATTCAATCGGCCTGTCCCGCTGCCAAGGTGCTTGGTGCTGACTTTTCCGTCCCAATGATGCGTGAGGCTCAAGCACGCCGCTTTCACACTCTCATCGCTGCCGACGGCCTTGCCCTGCCATTCCAGGATGGCGTTTTTGATGTGCTCACCGTTGCCTTTGGCCTACGCAACATGGCTTCCTGGCCCGCCGCCTTGCAGGAAATGAGCCGCGTCCTGCGACCCGGGGGCAGTCTGTTCGTGCTCGATTTCTCCATCCCGCGCTTTACTGGCATTCGCCAACTCTACCTTTTCTACTTGAAGCAGATTATGCCCCGCATCGCTGGCTGGATCACCGGCAAACGTGACGCCTATGTCTATCTCTGTGGTTCCATCGAGCGCTTTCCATCAGGCAAGGACATGGAGATTCTGATTTGCTCCAATGGCTTCCAAACGGCCACGACAACGCCACTGACCTTTGGCATTGCCTCGTTGTATGAGGCAAAAAAAGAATCAGGATTTTAGTCCTGATATGTGGGCCACCATTTGGTGGCAGAGGGCGGATTTGAACCGCCGACCAAAGGCTTATGAGTCCTCTGCTCTACCGCTGAGCTACACTGCCGGTAATGTCATTTTTGAAATGGCTCCTGAGGTAGGGTTCGAACCTACGACCTAGTGGTTAACAGCCACCCGCTCTACCGCTGAGCTACTCAGGAATCACGTTCCCCTCCCGAAGAAAGGGGCGCAATCTGTAAACCCTCCCTTTCAGCACGCAAGCATTTTGTCTGCATGTCTTACGGTCAATTTAGCTTACCGCATTTGCCTTTAGCAGTTCATTCAGCAGACCGCGCTGGCGGTAAAACTCGACCTCCGCCGCGCCCGTGGCCTGCAAATCGGCACGGATGGCTGCGGCATCGCGTTCGGAGGCAACGTGCTGTCGAATCAGCGCTGTCTTGCGGGCCTGTAAATCAATGAACGCGGCATCCACCACCGGAGTCTGCGGCCAGATGCCTTCGTTCTGACCTGCTTTGAGCACCTGCTTGAAGGGAATGCCCATTTTCTGCGCCTGGGTCTTTGCTTCGTTGATTCCGGCATACCAGTCGGGATGCACGAGGCGGTAGTAGTCGCGCATCGCTTGCTTGTTGTAGTGAATCACCAGCTTGCGGCCTTCGACATCGAGGAACGTCGTGCCGCGGAAGGAATCGGCGTCGATGGTGTCGACAAACAGCAGTTCCTCGCGATTCACGGCGAATTCCCATTTCAGATCCCACAGCAGCAGCCCCGCGCTCTCCAACAGCTCGCGCACGGCCCAGCCGCCAAGGATGGCTAATTTAACGGTGTGCAGAAAATCATCGCTGCTCAGGCCGGACATCATGAGTGCCTCCTGCTTGCTCACGGCACGGTCTTCCGGCTCGTACTTGCTTGTCAGGTCGTAAATCGGCCGCTCCAGCATCTCCCACACGCCCATTGGCTTGGAGAGACCGAGTTCTTGCTCATAGCCACGTTTCGCGGCGTCGCTGAGGCTTTGATACTTCTTCAAGATCGACGAACCGCTCGTCACACCGAAACGCACGATGTATTCCAGCGGCACCACATACGTCGCGCTCTGGTGGAACTGGGCATAATCAAACACATGCGTGCCCAGCAAGTTCCGCTGCGGCGGATGCATCACCGGGAAGCGGCGCACGACGTTGTAGCAGCTCGGATTCTTTGGCAGGCCGTCGCGCACGATCTCGCCGGTCTTCGCATCCACCATGCCGACGTGATGTGTGTGCGCGCCGCGCTCCAGCATCGTCTCCATCGGCCCGCTGAGTAGTTCTTTGCGCCAGGATTCTTCCATCGGCGTCTTTTCGATGGCCGCTTTCACCCGCTGCCAGGTCTCCGGCTTGCCGAGGCGTGAGTACATCGCGTGGCGGAAGATCGCACGGTTCAAGTCATTGCCCTCGATGTTGAAGATCGATCCCACGTCGAACACCGAACCCGCAGGCGTCGTTTCGCACACCACGAAGCCCGGATGATCCGGCACCGCATAAAGATTCTGCACGGAGCCGCGATAGACGGGCTCGCCGAGTTTCGAGATATCGAGGTGCGTGGGCGCTGGGGCAGGGTGGGGCATGGTTGGCCTGAAAAACAACGGATTCCGCCCTCGTGCAACTGCGAACACCAAGTCGCGAACGTTGAAGTTTAAACTTTGAACTTTAAACTTTCGGCCCAAACTCCGCCCTCCATGTCCGAAGCCGCCGCCACACCTCCCGCCCCTCTCGATTTCATCCGTGAAATGATCGCTGCCGACCTCGCAGCCGGTCATAACGGCGGTCAGGTCGTCACCCGTTTCCCGCCAGAGCCCAATGGCTACCTCCACATCGGCCACGCGAAGAGCATCTGCCTCAACTTCGGCCTCGCACAGGAACACGCGCCGAATGCCCGCTGCCATCTGCGTTTTGACGACACCAATCCTACCAAGGAAGAGGTCGAGTACGTCGATAGCATCATGGCCGACGTGAAATGGCTCGGCTTCGACTGGGGCGAGCACCTTTTCTACGCCAGCGATTACTTTGAGAAGCTCTATCAATTCGCCGAGCAGCTCATCACCAAGGGCCTCGCCTATGTGGATGACCAAACGCAGGAGGAGATGCGCGCGAATCGCGGCACGGTGACCTCTCCAGGCACGCGCAGCGCCTGCGCGGACCGCAGCGTCGAGGAAAACCTCGATCTCTTCCGCCGCATGAGGGCAGGGGAGTTTAAGGAAGGCGAAAAAGTCCTCCGTGCGAAGATCGACATGGCCTCGAAGAACATGCACCTGCGTGATCCCGCCCTCTACCGCATCCTGCACGCGCATCACCACCGCACCGGCGACGCGTGGTGCATCTACCCCATGTATGACTACGCGCATCCGCTCAGCGACGCGCTGGAGTCCATCACGCACAGCCTCTGCACGCTCGAGTTCGAGATTCACCGCCCGCTGTATGAGTGGCTCATCAACAACATCGATGGCCTGCCCGGGCAGCCGTATCAGCGCGAGTTCGCCCGCCTGAACCTCACCTACACCGTGATGAGCAAGCGCAAGCTGCTCCGCCTCGTCAAAGAAGACCTCGTCAACGGCTGGGACGACCCACGCATGCCCACCATCAGTGGTTTGCGTCGTCGTGGCATCACCGCTGCCGCCATTCGCAGCTTCTGCAAAACCATCGGCCTCACCAAGTTCAACTCCCTCACCGAGATCGCCTTGCTGGAGCACGCCATCCGCGAGGACCTCAACAAAATCTCCCATCGCGCTTACGGTGTGCTGCGCCCGATCAAAGTCGTCCTCACCAACTACCCCGAGGACCTAGTTGAACACTTCGAAGCCGCCAACCATCCCGAAGACCCCGCCGCAGGCACACGCCAAGTGCCGCTCTGCCGCGAGCTTTACATCGAGTCCGACGACTTCATGGAGTTGCCCTCCGATGGCTTCCACCGCCTCAAACCCGGCGGTGAAGTGCGCCTCAAGTTCGCCTTCTGCATCATCTGCCAGGACGTCATTAAAGACGACGCTGGCAACATCATCGAACTTCGCTGCACCTACGACGACACCACCCGCCACGGCAAAAAGCCCGAAGGCCGCACCAAGCCCAAAGGCATCATTCACTGGGTCAGCGCCCGCCACGCCATTGACGCCCCCGTGCGCCTTTACGACCGCCTCTTCACCGTCGAAACTCCGGATGCCGACGCTGGCGAAGACGGCGACTTCACCCAGTTCCTCAATGCCGCCTCATTGGAGGTCATCCCCAACGCGAAACTCGAACCCAGCCTCAAGGCCGCCGCCCCTGGCACCCACTGGCAGTTCGAACGCGTCGCCTACTTCTACGCCGACCCGATCGACTCCAAGCCCGGCGCGCCGGTGTTTAATCGCACGGTCACACTGAAGGATGGGTGGGTGAAGAAGTAAATCGTGCTTTTCAGCAGCAGTCCTCGGGCATTCCAAATTCCGCCCAAGGATGTTTTGACGGAGCGACAATATCCTGCGCACAATACGCAGTGTCTTCTTCACCCCCACACATCTCATGAAACTGATTCGCGATCTCCTGGTGCTCGCCTCCGGCATCCTCTCGGCCCTGTACCTGCTGAACATTAGCTTTGGCGTCGCGGAGTTCATCCCCGACAACATCCCGATCTTTGGCAATCTGGATGAAGCGGCGGCCACGGCTTTGCTCATCAACTGCCTCGCCTACTTCGGCCTCGATATCGGCCACTTCCTCAAGCGCAAAGGCGATGGAAACAAGCCTGCGCCAAAGACGCATGACATTGATGTAACCAAGTGAAGTGGACGGAGATACCGGCACAAAATCACACTGGCGGCCCGAATTCGTTTCTTCCAGCATCGGCACATGCGCCCGACCGTCACTTTCCTGCTTCTCGCTCCGTTCCTGCTAGCCGCCGAGCCCGACTTCCCGCTCACGGCGGACTCCCAGCCGCAGCCCAACGTGCCGAAGGGCACGCTGCTCAAGGACAGCTACACCGCGAAGGAAAGCAGCGTCTTCCCCGGCACCGAGCGCGACTACCAGATCTACCTGCCCGCCGGTTTCGATAAAACAAAGCCCGCCGCCTTCATGGTCTTCCAGGATGGCGTCATCTATCAGGCGCCCGTCGTCTTCGACAACCTCATCGCGAAGAAGCAAATCTCCCCGCTCGTCGGCATCTTCATCAAGCCCGGCGTCGTCCCCGCCGCGAATGACAACGCCTTGCCGCGCTTCAACCGCAGCTACGAGTGCGACAGCGTCACTGACACCTATTCGCAGTTCCTGCTCAACGAGTTCCTGCCCGCCATTGAGGCCAAGCACGCCCTCAAACTCAGCACCGATCCCAATCACGCCGCCATCTCCGGCAACAGCCGCGGCGGCATCTGCGCCTTCATGGCCGCGTGGCATCGCCCCGACCGCTTCCGCCGCGTCTTCACCGGCGTGGGCACCTACGTCGGCATTCACGGGGCAGATCAACTGCCCGTCCTCGTCCGCAAATTCGAGCCCAAGCCCCTCCGCGTCTTTCTCCAAAGCGGCACCGGCGACAACAACCTCTACTGCGGCGACTGGTGGATGGCCAACCAGATGATGGAACGCAGCCTCACCTGGGCTGGCTACGACGTGAACCACGCCTGGGGCGTAGGCGGCCACAACGCCAAGCACGCCACCCAAATCTTCCCCGACGTGATGCGCTGGCTCTGGCGCGACTGGCAGACGAACATCGAGATCAAAGCGAATCCGAAAGGCGAGTCGAAGTGGAAAGGGTATGAGGTGGTGGGAGATGGGAAGTGGGAAAGCCTCTTGCAGGAGCCTGAGAAGCCGGAGTCGGATTACCCGCAGCTTTCCCCTGAGATGGCATCCATGGCGGATGGTTCCGTGTTTATCCACAAGCCTTCGCCTGAGCAAGATATCGTCTTGTTTGTCCGGATCGATGCTTCTGGAAAAAAGAGGAGATCAAAGTCCGCGTCGCAGGCGGGGTCAGCGGCTTTCGAGCAGGGCCAAACAACCGCATGCGCCTCTTTTTCAATGCCGAGCATCCCAAAAAGTATGCACGGATCGTGGACATCACCCAAGACGGACGGGTGGAACAGGAAGTGAGATTTGGAGATAAGGGCAACATCTACGACCTGCCGTACTCCCGGCATGGGAGCATCTGCTGCGACCATTCAGGCAGATTGTATTTCGCATGAGGCAATGATGCCCTGATCGGCAGGGTCGATATGGACGGGCGTTACCACTACCTTCACGGTGAGAAACTTCAGTCTGATGTTCTGATTTCGTCGGGTGGTTTGATCTGCCTCTCGCCGGATCAAAGTCTGCTCTATATCACAGGCGACGACGGACGGATCGATTGTGTGCAGCTCCGTGATGAACCGCCATTGTTCCAGTATGGACAGCCTTTTTATCTCACCGAGAATCCTTACGGGCTTACTTACCCAGTAAAAACCAATGCGATGTGCGTGGATACTAACGGCTGGCTCTATGTTGCGACCTCGCTTGGCATTCAGGTTTGCGATCAGGCAGGACGTGTGAACTTCATCATCCCTACACCGCATGAGCCTAAAGACCTCTGCTTCGGCGGCAAAGACCTCAGCGAGTTGTTCGTTGCTTGCTGGGACAAACGTTTCAAGACACACACCTACAAACGACCGACGAAGGCCAAAGGCGTCGTCAGCGGCCAACAGCCCCCCCATCAAGCCCGCGCCGCCGAAGCTCTGAGTAGCTCGGGCAATCTTGCCCGAGTCGAACGCGGCCTTCGCGGGCAAGATTGCCCGCACTACTGCAAGCCCGCGCTCCTTGCCGAAGGCTCGTCGGCGCTCCATACTCGCCGCATGTCCGACCACGCTCATCTCCGCACGCTTCTCCAACGTCGTCTCGATCTCATCGCCGATCATGCGTTTCGGGACCGTGATGCAGAGACGCATCTGGAGGCACTCAAAAACGTCTCCGAGGAGATCATGACCGAGCATCAGCGGCTGCGTGCGCAACTGCCGCCACGGCTGAATCACTTCCTCACGCAGGCCAGTTTCTCCAAGGCGCTGGAATATCTCGATAGCTCGGAGGACTGAACGCGTTCCAGTGGACCATGAACCGACTCCTGGCCCTGCTTTGTCTCACCTTCCTCTCCGTCGCTGCCACCGCAGCCGACCAACCGAACATCATCTTCATCCTATGCGATGACCTCGGCACTGGTGATGTGAAATGCCTCAATCCCGAGGGCAAGATCGCCACGCCGCACATGGATCGTCTCGCCAAAGAAGGCATGACCTTTACCGACGCCCACTCCGGCTCCAGCGTCTGCACCCCGACCCGTTACGGCATCATGACCGGCCGCTACGCCTGGCGCACGAAGCTGCAAAGCGGTGTGCTCGGCGGCCTGAGTCCGCGCTTGATTGAGCAGGACCGTCTGACCGTCGCCAGCATGCTCAAGGCACAGGGCTACTCGACGCATTGTGTCGGCAAATGGCATCTCGGCATGGACTGGCAACGCACCGGTGAAGTCAGCGCATTGAACATCGAAACGCCGGAGCAGGTGAAGAACGTCGATTATGCGAAGCCGATCACCAACGGGCCAACCAGCGTCGGCTTTGACACCTACTTCGGCATCAGCGCCTCGCTGGACATGGTGCCGTATTGCTTCATCGAGAACGATCATGTGCAGGCGAATCCCACCGAGACGATGAAACTGGAGATGAACGCGGCTGGAGACAAAAAATCCTTCACTCGCGAAGGCCCCGGCTCACCTGGTTTCCGTGGCGAGGACGTGCTGCCCACACTCACACAGCATGCGACGAAGCTCATTCAGGAGAAGGCCGCCGCCGCGAAGAAAGGCGAGCCCTTTTTCCTCTACCTGCCGCTGAACTCACCGCACACGCCGATCCTGCCAAGCCAGGAATGGCAGGGCAAAAGCGGTATCAGCCTCTACGCCGATTTCGTCATGCAAACCGATGACACCATCGGCCAGATCATGCGTGCCACGGAAGAAAGCGGCATCGCCAAGGACACGCTCATCATCGTGACGAGCGACAACGGCTGCTCCCCGAGCGCTGATTACCCCAAGCTCGCAACCTTCGGTCACAACCCCAGCGCGATCTATCGTGGCCACAAAGCGGACATCTTCGACGGTGGTCATCGCGTGCCCTTCATCGTGCGCTGGCCGGCGAAGGTCAAAGCCGACCAAAAATCCGCCCAACTCGTCTGCCTCACCGATTTCACCGCCACCGCTGCTGACATTCTTCATGTGAAGCTGCCTGACAACGCCGCAGAAGACAGCTTCAGCTTTCTTTCGACTCTGCTCGGCGAATCCGGCAAAACTGTGCGGCAGAGCGTCATCCATCATTCGATCAACGGTTCCTTTGCGCTGCGTGAAGGCGCATGGAAACTCGAACTCTGCGCCGGTTCCGGTGGCTGGAGCGATCCCAAACCCGGCAGCCCCGGCGAGCAAGGTCTTCCCGACACTCAGCTTTACAATCTGGAGAATGACATCAGTGAGAAGACCAATCTCCAGAGTGAAAAGCCGGACATCGTCTCCAAGATGACAGCTCAACTCGAAAAAATCGTTACCGATGGCCGCAGTACGAAAGGGATGCCGCAGCAGAACGCTGTCGAGGTGGTGGTCCGCAAGAAATCACCTACCGCAAAGCCGAAGAAGAAGGCGAAATGATCAAATTTCTTCGTGCGTTTCAAAACACGCCCTCTAACCTCGCCGACTCGCTTCCCAAACCAAGCAAACACCATGAGCAACTCCGCACCCAAACTTCATAATGCAATGTGGCCCGGCCTCGTCGGCAAAGGCGATGGCGAAGGCCAAGAACCGCCGATCAGTCTCGAAAAGATGCTCGATCTGTCTGCCGCAGCGAACGTGAATGGTCAGAAGTTCGAGGGCATCGACTACTTCCTGTTCCTGCCCCATACCAATCCTGAGGCCACGGAAGATGAACTCAAAAGGATCGCCGACCTCATCGCCAGCAAAGGCTTCAGCGTTGGCTCCCTCGTGGCTCCTGTCTGGCCCGGCACCGTTGGTGATTCCGCCATGGGTGACGACGCACAGCAGGAAAAATTCCTCAGCGCCGTGAAGATGGCCTGCCGCATCGCCAAAATCTTCAATGCACACGGTGTTCGCAAGTATGGCTGCATCCGCATCGACTCCGCTGAATTCGGCATTGCTAAATGGCGTGAGAACCCGAAGGCCAACACCGCCCGAATCGTGGATACCTTCAAGAAGGCCGCTCGCATTGCCGCAGACAGCGGTGAGCGTCTCGCTGCCGAAGGGGAAATCTGCTGGGCCGGTATGCACTCTTGGAAGGACATGCTCGACGTCCTCGAAGGCGTAGGCATGCCAGAAGCCCTTGGCTTCCAGGCCGATCTCGCCCACACCTACCTCTACACCCTTGGTTACAACGCCCCTGAACATGCGCTTCTCAAAGAAGGCTATAGCGACGCTGAATTCTGGGCTGCTTACGAGAAGATGACCGATGCTCTTCGCCCTTGGACTATCGACTTCCACGTCGCGCAGAACGACGGCACCGTCCATGGCGCTGGTTCGCACGACAAGACCGGTAAGCACTGCCGCGCTGACGATCCGAACGGCAAGCTCGACATCACCAAAGCCTCTGGCTATTGGCTCAAAGATGCCGCCGCCCGTGGCATCAAGCACATTTGCTGGGATGGCTGCATGTTCCCGAACGCTGTGCTCGAAACGCCCGGCACCTGGAACAACATCCTGAGTGCGATGATCAAAGTTCGCGACGCCCACGGCTGGTAAGCTTTCGCCGTCAGATTAAATCCACGAACGCCGCTGAGGAAACTCAGCGGCGTTTTGTTTAGCACGATGGACACTCTTGTCCGTCGATCAAGGTGCTCGATGCCAAACCCGACAGACAAGAGTGTCTGTCGTGCTTTTTATCAGCGATGCTCGATAACATCACTGCTTTTGAAGCGCACTTTGGGCAATGAGGCGTAGCGGTCATCAGCACTGCGGTAGCCGGCAGGGCAGAGGACTGCGGTGGTGAGTCCCAAGGCTTCAAGACCGAGAATTTCGTCGTATTTTTCGGGGATGAAACCTTCCATGGGGCAGGTATCGATGCCGAGTAACGCGGCTGCGGCCATGAACTGGCCGAGGGCGATGTAGGCCTGCATCTTGGCCCAGACGGTGATGTATTGACTGCGTTCACCGGTGATGACATCGCCGATGAGCATCTTGCGAAAGCCGGCGAGTGCGTCCGGCGTGCCGCCGCGCACTTCAGCGATGCGCATGAGATTGGCGTCGATATCGACCTCGGTCATTGTGCGCTTCGTTGCCATGACGACGAGATGCGAGCAATCGGCGACCTGACGTTGCCGCCAGGAATGCGGCACGAGTTGTTCTCTCAGCTCTTTGTCCTGAATAATGAGAAACTTCCAAGGCTGTAAGCCATAACTCGAAGGGGTAAGCACGAGCGACTCTTCGAGCGCGGCCCAAGTGGCCGCAGGAATTTTTTGCGTCGGGTCAAAGACCTTGGTGGCGTAGCGCCAGTTCAGCGCGGCGAGGAGTTCGGAGGGAGTCATGAATTTGGAGAGAGTGACGGATTTACGCTCAAGGTTCCTGTTTGGTCGGACAAATCACCATTTCACGAACGCAGACGCTTTGTGGGAGTTTGGCGGACCAAACGATGGCCTCGGCGATGTCTGCAGGCTTCAAGGCACCGCCGATTTGTTTGGCATAACTCCACCACCCTTCGCGTGCGGCATCATGGGTGGTGTGATTGACGAGATCGGTCTCCACCATGCCAGGGGCGATGGTGATAAGGCGCACATTTTTGCTGCTGACTTCCTCACGGATTGTTTCGGTGATGGCGTGGACGGCAAACTTGGTACCGCAATACACAGCATGATTACCGAAGGTCTTTACGCCCGCGATCGAACCGATGTTGACGATGGTGCCGCTGTTGCGTGCGATCATGTCATTTATAACCAGCCGGATGCCGGTAAGAACGCCTTTGATGTTAATGTCGATCATGGCGTCCCACTGAGCTGTTTCTCCTTCTGCTGCGGGCGCATTCATCATGACCCCAGCGTTATTGACGAGGATTTCAGCGGGGCCGAATTTTGCCTGCGCATCGTCGATGGCAGTCTTGAAGCCCACCGAATCAAGCACATCAACGGCACGGCAAAGCGCATTTGGCAGCTTGAGAGCTTCCATTGGCTCCAAACGGCGAGCGATCAGTAACAATGGATGTCCTGCAGCAGAGAATGCCTTGGCCGTGGCGGCACCGATACCGGAAGAGGCGCCAGTGATGATAACGAGTTTATTCATGGTTCGCTGCTTTGGCACGACTAGACCCTGACTGCAAGAGGATGGCGGCTTTTGGCGTTGGGATACATGAGGAAAAAATTACAATTCTTCTTGGCGCAGATATTGCATTCTTACCTACGACTGGCTTATCGTTAACTCGTTCGACTCTCCCGAATCGTGCATGCTCTCTACTACATCGCCAGAGGTCAAAAAACATTGGGGCCCTGCTCCAAGGATGATCTGCGTAATTTTCTCGCGTATGGATCCATTAAGGACAGCGATCTGGTAAAGCACGAGCATGACGAACAATGGCGTCCGCTTTCGACATTGCTGGAACTGCATGCTGAGGGGCAAATTTCCGCCGACGGTCTCACTGCGCGGCCTACACGCCGTCGCGTAGCGCGTTATCGCGACTATAACCGCGTGCCCTACAACCAGCGCGGTGGTGCGGTGCTGCGGCGCATGATTATGGGTTTCTTGTTTGTGCCGCCGCTGCTGTGGTTGGGGGGGTGTCGCTTTATTCAGATCACATTTTCCGCCAGAAAAAGGACGAAAATGGTTACCTCAAAGTCTGGGGCAGGTGGGTGGAGGTGCTGGTGACAATCATGATCATTGTGAATGCATTCGCGTGGTGGATGGCGATCACGTATGCCTCATGGATTCTCGGTCCTGGGCTGCAGGAGCTGTTGAAGGGCATGGGTGAGGCCGTGGATGTGATTAAAAGCATGTTCAATGACATGAGCATGAAGCAGTCCTGATTTTTGAGCGTTAAGCGCAAAAAAATCGCCCGGCATATGCTGCCGGGCGATGTGGTTAAGGTAGATGACTTGAAGCCGCTTCGAATTAAATCTTTTCGGCGCTGTAGTCCCAGCCATCGCGATACGCGGCACGCTTGATGAGCTTATTGGCATCCGCGTTGTCGGACTCCTGCTTAGCGCTGTCCCAGTTGATGACTTTTCCAGGCGTGGCGATGGCAAGGTTGCCGAGGAGACAGAATTTGGTGAGCGGCACCGAGTAGTCGAAGTTGCTGCCGCAGATCTTGTTCTGCTCAATGGCGCGAACGAGTTCGAGTTGGGGTTCGCCTTCGGCGATCGATTGCTCGATCTTAAGCTCAGGTGATTTGCCACCGAGGAAGTCGGTCATCTTGGTGCTTGGGATGAGGCGTGGGCTGCCGCAGTAGTCGTCGGTGTTGAGGATCACACCGGCGTCACCGCGGAGAATGAACCCACCCTTGATCTTGGACCAGTCGCGGTCGGCTTCGAGTTCGGCCGGACGCTCAGGTTTGCGGCTGCCTTCATACCAGTGAAGTTTGATCTCACCGTATTTCTCGGTCTTGAAGTAGCAAACGACGTGGGAGGATTTCGGCCAGCTTGCATCGGTGAGTTCATCGCACTCGGCTTCCATTTTGTAAGGTTCGCCAAGTCCACAGGCCCAGAAGGGACCGTCGAGCAGATGGCAACCCATGTCGCCCATGGCACCAGCGCCGTATTCGCGATGACCACGCCAGGCGAAGGGATGCAGACCGTTGGTGAATGGCACCTGCGGCGTTGCGGCAAGCCATGACTCCCAATTGAGATTGGCAGGAACTTCACCGGGAGTGTACTTCGCCACAGCCTCGTTACCTTGGGGCCAGATGGGACGGTTGGTCCAAACGTGGATTTCTTTGACGTTACCGACGATGCCTTCACTGACCCACTGCTTGAGGAAGCGGATGCCTTTGCCGGTGTGGCCTTGGTTGCCCATGTTGGTCTTCACGCCCTTTTTCTTTGCGGCTTCGTGGAGCTGATTGGCCTCCCAGATGCGATTCACCAGTGGCTTCTGCACGCAGACGTGCTTACCACGCTTGATGGCTTCCATCGCGGCGGGGTAATGCGCGTGGTCGGGTGTGGACACCGTGCACATGTCGATCTTGTCGCCCATGGTCTCAAACATCTCGCGGAAGCTCTCGAACATCTTTGCGTCAGGGTATTTGGCCTGCGCCTTCTTGAGGCGGTCACGGTCCACATCGCAGATCGCGACGACGTTCGCGCCCTTGGCGGCGATGCCGATGTCAGATTCGCCTTTGCCACCTGCACCACCAATGCCAGCGACGTTGAGTTTTTTGACGGCACCTTCTTGTCCGATGAGCAGATTAGGAAGGAAAATGCTACCAGCAGTAGCGGCGGTGTTACGTAGGAATGTACGACGATTGGGAAAGAGCGATGGCTTCATGATGGTTGGATGGGCCGCTAGGATAGCGGTGAGGGTTGGAAATACGCAACGTGAATGTCGCATTCTGAAAAAATCACGTCTTTGCATAGAAATTGTGGCCGGGGCATTCTTTGTGCTTGGCGAATACCACGCCTAGCCGCTAAAACATGCGCCATGATTGATTCTCTCTCCAAAGCCATATCCGATCTTTCCTCTGCTGTGTGGGGTTTACCGCTGATAGCGCTTCTCTTTGGCACGCATCTCTTCCTCACGGTGCGCACTGGCTTCATCCAGCGTTTTCTGCCCCAGGCGATTCGTATTTCCTTTTCACGGGAAAAAGAAGGGGCAGGGGATGTGTCGCAGTTTGGTGCCTTGATGACGGCGCTCGCGGCGACGATCGGCACCGGCAATATTATTGGTGTTGCGGGTGCCATTTCGGCAGGTGGCCCTGGAGCCGTTCTGTGGATGTGGCTGACGGGTGTCTTTGGTATCGCCACAAAGTATTCCGAAGCCGTGCTGGCGGTGAAGTATCGCGTGCAGATGCCCGATGGCAGTTTTGCCGGCGGTCCGATGTATGCTTTGGAACGTGGATTGAACATGAAATGGCTTGGGATGATCTTTGCCTCCTTCACCTGCATCGCCGCTTTCGGAATCGGTAACATGGCGCAAGCGAACTCGGTGGTGGAAATGCTGCGGGATGAAATCATCAAACCGGATAAAGATAGCGAAACCATCATGCGCTGGGTCGCTGGTAGCGTCATGGCGCTGCTTACTGCTGCGGTCATTCTTGGTGGCGTAAAGAGCATAGCAAAAGTCTGCGAGTTCTTCGTGCCAATCATGGCGGTGTTTTATGTGGCTGGTTGTGTGTTTGTACTGGCGAAAAACTTTGGCGGACTGCCGCAAGCATTGGTGGACATCTGGAACGGTGCGTGGAACGGCACGGCGGCAGTTGGCGGCTTTACCGGTGCGGTATTAAGCAAAGCAGTCCAACAAGGCATCGCACGTGGGCTGTTTTCGAATGAATCAGGACTTGGGAGCGCACCCATCGTTGCTGCTGCCGCGCAGACACGCAATCCGGTGCGTCAGGCTTTGGTGTCATCCACCGGTACGTTCTGGGACACGGTGGTGGTTTGCCTTATGACTGGACTCGTCATCGTCAGCAGCGGTCATTGGAAGGAAGGTTTGCCGAAGTCACAACTCACAGCTGCTGCCTTTGGCGATCTGCACACGATCGGGCCCATTATTCTGCTCTTCGGTTTAATTACCTTCGTGTTCTCCACCATTCTCGGCTGGAGTTATTATGGGGAAAAGGCGGCGGAATATCTCTTCGGGCACAAGGCTGTCATGCCTTATCGCATTGCCTGGGTAGTCATGGTGCTGGTGGGATCAGTCTGGCCAGCCAAGATGGTTTGGGACTTCTCCGACGCAGCCAACGGCCTCATGGCAATTCCGAATCTCATCTGTCTCATCTGTCTCAGTGGCGTCGTTGCCGATGAAACCAAAGCGCACTCGAATGATTTGACCGGCAAGGGCTGAAAAAGTCTGCGGTGCCACTTGCAACCACTGCGGGCACCACTATTCTCCGCGCCCGCCACCTATTGCCTCATGGTGTAATGGTAACACAGCAGATTCTGAATCTGTTATTCAAGGTTCAAATCCTTGTGAGGCAACCACGCTCGAATTAAGACGTGGGCAGTAGGAACAATTCCTTGGGAATTAAACAGCGGTCTTGTTCTGAGCCGCCAAAATGGCGGAATCAAGACGTGCAAGACGGTGGACGCTTGAGGCTGTTTCGATGCCTTCGAGTGCCCGATACGTCTTGCCGACCTTCTGAACCAAACCGCAATTGGTCAGCTTGAGAATCTTTTCGTACGAGCGCAGGCGAAGCATCTCTTCACCACCGCTGACGGCGTTTTTGAGCTTGAGTCTTTCAAACACCTTCATGAAAAGGGCTTTGAATTCAAAAGTTTCACCGGAGGAGAGAACGTTCACCAATTCATCGGTGACGTGGTCAACAACTCGACGGGAGAAAGGCGCTTTTTTCGTAACTGCTTTAGTGGTGACCATCGTCTCTGCTACCACACGAATAGAGTTCTGTCTCAGAAACCATCATCAAATGTGACGATTCATGACAATTAGCGACTCATTTAGGCTGCAAGAATGGCATCTTTGGCACGCCGAGTGAGGCGTTTGAAGGCAAATTCTGCTTTTAGTGCTGTGGATTGGTTCTTTTGCGGCCAGGAGCGCACCAGTTCTACCGGGCCTCGCCCACGTGTGTAGCGCGCTCCTTTGCCCAGATTGTGCTGTGAGATTCGGCGTTTGAGATCATTCGTGATGCCGCAGTAGAGCGTGCCGTCTTGACAGCGCAGCACGTAGAGACGCCATTTCTTGGTGAGCGCTGCTTTGGCGGCTGGTTTCTTCTGGTTCATCCGGGAAGTTGGTGCGTTGATCAGGTGCCAGTGAGTATGGCTTTGGACTCATGGAGTGCGTAGAGGCGCAGGTGGAGGAACTCCACGTCGCGGTAGCCATAGGCCATGCGCGTGAGTCTGCCGATTTTGTTGTTGATGCCTT
>CANIBP010000012.1 GCA_947466075.1 Verrucomicrobiaceae bacterium | reverse complement strand
TGCACACTGCACACTGCACACTGCACACTGCACACTGCACACTGCACACTGCACACTGCACACTGCACACTGCACACTGCACACTGCACACTGCGCGCTCCGGCTGCCGCAGCCCCATAGCGTTGCCGCTAGTTACGCAAAGTTTTGTGGCTTATGCCAAGCTCGCGGGCCAGCGCAGTGATACTACGCGTGCCTTCTTCCTGCGGGCTGACCGCCTGTTCTCTGAAGGCGGCGTCATACTGCGCAGGGCGCACTCGGTTCTCAGTAGGTTCTATCGTTCGGTTCATGGGACACTGTTCTTAGTTCAGGTTGGTTTTCGTGTCCGCCTTTTCGGCACAAGCTCAATCGGGCAATGAACAAAGATCGAGGCGAATCGTCGTCGCTCCCAAAGAAAGAGGGCCATGCTCGCGCATGGCCCTCGTGGGAGTGATTGGCGGAGCCTCCACAAGGTACGATGGGCACTCCTGCCCGTCGATCCCTGCGTCACTGTCAGACCAGACAGACAGGAGTGTCTGTCGTACCAATGAGGCAGATCAGACGGTGCCGAAGATGGTCTTGCCGGTGCTGAGGAGGTCGTTGCAGGCTTCCTTCATGCGGTCGCAGAGGCCTTGCTCGCCTTTCTTGAGGTAGGAGCGCGGGTCGTAGGTCTTCTTGTCGCCGACTTCGCCGTCGATCTTGAGGACGCCGGCGTAGTTTTTCATCATGTGATCAACGATCGGGCGGGTGAAGGCGTACTGGGTGTCGGTGTCGATGTTCATCTTCACGACGCCGTAGCCGAGGGTTTCGCGAATCTCTTCGAGAAGCGAGCCGGAGCCGCCGTGGAAGACGAGGTCCATCTCGGCCTTGGCACCATGCTTGGCGGTGACAGCGGTCTGGCCGTCGCGCAGGATGGTGGGCTTGAGTTTGACGGCACCGGGCTTGTAGGAGCCGTGGACGTTGCCAAAGGTGGCGGCGAACATGAAGCGGCCGATGCCGCTGAGGGTTTCGTACACCTCGACCATGTCTTCGGGCGTGGTGTAGAGCTTGTCAGCGGCGACACCGCTGGTGTCGTGTCCGTCTTCTTCACCACCGACGACGCCGGCTTCGACTTCGAGGATGATCTCGTGCTTCACGCACTCGGCGAGGAGGTCTTTGGAAAGGCGCATGTTTTCCGCGAGCGGCAGCTCGGAGGCATCGAGCATGTGGCTTTGGAAGAGATTGTTGAGGCCCGCAGCGCGGCGCTTGGCGGTCTCGGCGATGAGGGGCTTGAGGAAGCTGTCCACCTTCTTCGGCTGGCAGTGGTCGGTGTGCAGGCCGACGAGGATGTTGTACTTTTCCGCGAGACGGTGGGTGGCCTCAGCGAGGACGATGGCACCAAAGGCCTGGTCTTTGAGGGCGGTGCCGGAAGCGAACTCACCACCGCCCGTGGAAACCTGGATGATGCCGTCCGACTTGGACTCCGCAAAGGCCTTCAAGGCACCGTTGATCGTGGTGATGGAGGTGACATTGATGGCTGGATAGGCGTAACCACCCTTCTGGGCGGCATCGAGCATGGCACGGTATTGGGCGGGAGTGGCGACGGGCATCTTAGGAGTGGGTGTTTGGGAGTTGAGCGCCCGAAGGGAGCAAGATTCGGGCCGGGTGCAAGAGCAGGTGTGCCAGCGTGTCCGTTGGAGCGTGTTTCAGCGGAGCAGCATCTCGCGCATGGATCTAAGATGACGCAGACTCAGTGGCCTTGTGGCGGACGGATTCATCCCCTCCCCACATCGTTGATGGCTTCGTCGAGTGCTCAGAAAAGCCCCAACTGAACCCAACGGTGGCTGCTTATGCGCGGGGTCATTTCTTCCCGATGCACCAGAGGTTCTGGTAACCGCGGATGTAGAGCCTGCCGTCGCTCACGGCGATGGAGCCAATGATTTTTTCGCCCAGCGTGTTGGTGGCGAGCAGCTCAAATTTCGGCGCAGCCTTGAAGACGAAGCAATCGCCGCCCTGATTGGCCGCGTAGCACTTGCCGTCGGCGCTCAGGACGAGCGAGGACCAGTTTTGCCCCGTAGGGCCGGGGCCTTTGAGACGTTCGTTGAAGACGAGCTTGCCCGTCTTCAGATCGCGGCACTCCACGATGCCACCGTCAGTCAGAATGTAATGATTCCCATCCCGAATGACACCGCTGCCGATGCGCTGCTGGACGCGCGGTTCAATCCATACCCGGTTTTTCGCTGTCACGTCGCCGCTGCCGCCCGTTTTGACGGCCATCGCCACGCCGCCGTAGCCGCACATGGCGAACATCAAGCCATCGGCATACAACGGCGAATTATAGACCAACGCCGACAGTCCGCCGCAGGTCCACAGTTCCTTGCCCGTCGTCGGGTCAAACGCACAGGCACGACCTGGATAAGACATGAGCAACTCGTCGCGTTTACCCGTGTTTCGCAGCAATGGATCGCTCCACGAGCCAAGCCACGTCTTGTTTCCAGCCTCACCTGAGGCACCGCCAGCTTCCTTGTGCTGCCAGATCGTCTTGCCCGTCTTTTTGTCGAAGCAATACAGCACCGTGTTCTCGCCCGGACCGAAATTTAAATACACCCGATCACCCGCAATCACCGGCGAGGTGCCATTGCCCCAGATATGATGCTGCTTGCCAAGATCCGTGCGCTTCCACTGCTCCTTGCCGTTCATGTCGTAGCAAAACACGCCCGCCGAAGCAAAGAACACGATCACCCGTTCGCCATCCGTCGCCGGTGAAGCGGCGCAGTAAGGATTCGTGGCATGGGTGAGTTCCGGCCCTTTGTAGAGCGTGCCCGCATCCCAGAGCGGCTTACCTGTTTTCTTGTCAAAGCACAGCAGCAACCGCTTCCCTTCCTTCTCAATCGCCTGCGACACGAACACCTTGTCACCCCACACCACCGGCGTCGAGTTCCCCCGCTCCGGCAGCGCCACCTTCCACACCACATTCTCCGTCTGGCTCCACTTCTCCGGCAGATTCGACTCCGTGGTTGTGCCATCGCCGTTGGCCCCACGCCACATCGGCCAATTGTCGGCGAACGCGGAGAGCAGCGGGCAAAGAGCGAAGAACAGGGAGAGCGTGCGTTTCATGGCGATTGGGTTGGTTGCGTGATGAAACGCTGATCGTGACCTGAAGATGTCAGTCCAACACAACTCAGGTCAAAATCGACATGTCAGCGCTGTGGGGCCGGAGCAGGAGCACCAAAAGGATCGCCGTCCATTTTTGGAGCCGCCTTCATAGTCCATGAATAACGCACTTTATAAGTCACAGTGCGTTCTTCTCCAGGCTTGAGTGGGATTCGAAATTCGATGGTCTGTGCGTCGGTTTTCTTGAAATCATCTGACTGATCGAGAATCTTCCAGTTGGTCCAGCGATAGAGGTGTTCGATGACCCGAATCTCTACGGACTCATCCTGCTTACGGTTGCGCACTTTGATTTCAAAAGTGTCTTCGATCCAACCAGCATTCTCATCGTATTTGTAGTCGGTAAGTTTGCGTTCGCCCACGAGGTCGAATGCGTTACCCAAGTTTAGGTGCAGTGTTTCGTCCCTGGCGGTGTGATCAATCTCGTCCTCGCCAACGAATTGGAGATGCCCGTCCTCATCCTGGCGATAGAAGCGCACAATGCCCTTCGGCAGCGGCAGACCAAGATGATTGGCTTCGCTGTTCTTGATCTCCCGCAACACTCGAACCTTGGAATGGCTCAGTCTGCCGAAGTTATCCCCGAACTGTATTGAATGAGTGCCAGGGCCAAAGTCGCTGCTTTGATAAATGACAGCGCCGTCGTAGATGAAGATGCGCTGTGCTTTCACTGCCTCGGCACGAACGAACTCGACTTGCTTGGTTTCGCGGTCATGCAATGTGGTAGGCAAAAGCAAACTGTAGAGATGGAATTCGTCGAAGGCTTTTTCAGTGACTCGGGTAGTTGCTGAACCTCCTGACGCAAACGGGTCGGCAGCCGCACCTCCAGCGTTGGGACCCTGAAATCTTGCCACATCACCGGCAATCAGTTGCAGTTTGGCATCCTGGAAGGTCTTACCGCTTTGGTTGTCGATGGTAATCCAGCCGGTGAGACCCATGATGTCGCCTTTTTCAGGAGCAATAACGTTGTAATCCGCCTCCCATTTGACGCCTTCAGTAACATAACAAAGTTCAGCATCGAGTTTTGCGGCCTTGTCAGTGTAAATGCGCCATTCGAGCGTGGGCTTGAGAATGGTGTCGTCAGCCAGCGCAGGAAAACGCGGCTCGCCGGGCAGAGAGAATTGTAGTTTGCCATCGACCTCGATCACAGGCTGTGATGCTTCAGCGCCTCGGTTGTATCGCTCGTAGCCGCTGCGGATGACCTTGCCCTTCACGATGCGGTCGGGCTTGCTGGGCTCGCGCACGAAGAACTCGATCTCTTTGCCTTCGTTGAGCTGGAGCAGCAGGCCGGCAGAAATGGGATCGGCGCGGTAGTTCTGCTCCAGGATACTGAGCTTCAGGCCGGTCTTCGGATCACGCAGGATGACGGAGTCGGGCTCCAGATGCGCGGTGGTGTCAGCAACGCGCACCTGATTGACGCCCTGCTGCAAATCTAGCGGCACTACATCGCGCACGACGCCGAAGTTTTGATTGTAGATGGTCAGCGAGGTTTACGCACGGGCGTGGACGAGCAGAGCTGCGAGAGCGAGACAGGATGAAATGATTTTCATGATTGCCCGCAGCATAGCCGGACGAGGCGGGGGGATGTCAATCGTGCTGTGGCCACGTTCGTCAGAACATGGTCTTTGCCCCCGAGGACCGCCCCGCTCCGATGAGCGGGGCTACTGGCTCGAACCCAGGTTAATCCTCGCCACTAGCTGCAAGCTGCGCGATGACGTTGATGTCTTCCAGCGTGGTCGTGTCGCCTTTGATAATTTCACCAGCGGCGACTTGCTTTAAGAGACGGCGCATGATTTTGCCGGAACGTGTCTTTGGCAGAGCGGCGGCGAAGCGAACTTCATCCGGCGTGGCGACGGGACCGATGACTTTGCGAACGTGCTTTTTGAGCTCTTCGCCAAGTTCACGGCTCGTTTTGATGCCTTCCTTCACGGTGACGAAACAGACAACACCCTGACCTTTCAATTCATCGGGACGACCCACGACGGCAGCTTCAGCGACTGATGGATGCGAAACGAGTGCGCTTTCGACTTCAGCGGTGCCGAGACGGTGACCAGCAACGTTGAGCACGTCGTCGATGCGGCCAATGATCCAGATGTAACCGTCTTTGTCGCGGCGTGCGCCGTCGCCAGCGAAGTACCAGCCTTTGAAGTCACTCCAGTAGGTCTTCTGGTAGCGTTCCTTATCGCCCCAGATGCCGCGCAGCATGGACGGCCACGGCTTCTTGATGACGAGCTTGCCTTGTTCGTTCGTGCCCACTTCTTTGCCAAGATCATCAACGATGCCGACCTCGACACCGAAGAACGGTAGCGTGGCGGTGCCGGGCTTGGTTGGAACTGCGCCAGGAATCGGCGTGATCATGTGACCGCCGGTTTCGGTCTGCCACCAGGTATCGACGATGGGGCATTTGCCGCCGCCGACTTTGTTGTGATACCACATCCAAGCTTCAGGATTGATCGGCTCACCGACGGTGCCGAGCAGGCGCAGGCTGCTCAAATCGTGCTTCTTGAGCCACTCGTCACCCCATTTCATGAAAGCGCGGATGGCAGTCGGTGCGGTATAGAACACGGTGACGGCGTATTCTTCAATGATGCGCCAGAAGCGATCGTTCTCTGGCCAGTTTGGCGCGCCTTCATACATCAAGCATGTCGCTCCAAGGGCCAGCGGTCCATAAACGATGTAGCTGTGACCCGTGACCCAACCGATGTCGGCGGTACACCAGTACACATCGTCGTCCCGCAGGTCGAAGACGTATTTGCAGGTCATCTGCGCATGCAAAAGGTAGCCAGCCGTGCTGTGCAGGATGCCCTTGGGCTTCCCTGTGCTGCCACTGGTATAAAGAATGAACAAATCGGCCTCGGAATTGAGCGCCACCGGGGCGCAATGCGCATCAACGTACTCGAGTTCACGATTCCACCACACGTCACGGCCTTCTTCGAAATGCACATCCTGACCGGTGCGCTTGTAAACAATGACCGTCTTCACCGCTGTGTCGCCACCCTTGAGCGCATCATCGACATTCTTCTTCAACGGCACCACCGCACCACGGCGATAGCCACCATCCGCAGTGATGACAAGGGCGGCACCACAATCGAGCACGCGGTCCTTGATGGATTCCGCACTAAAACCACCAAAGATGACGCTGTGTACCGCACCGATGCGTGCGCAGGCCAGCATGGCAATGGCCGCCTCGGGAATCATCGGCATGTAGATAATCACGCGATCACCTTTCTTCACCTTGTGGCGTTTCAGCACGTTGGCAAAACGGCAAACCTCGCGATGAAGCTGCTGGTAGGTGAACACACGCTTTTCGCCGGGTTCGCCTTCCCAGATGAGCGCCGCTTTGGTCTTGCGAGGGCCATTGAGATGACGATCAAGGCAGTTCTCACTGACATTGAGCTTGCCGCCAGTGAACCACTTCGCGTTCGGGCACTTCCAATCGAGCACTTTCGTGAACGGCTTCGCCCAGGTGAGTTCCTTTGCTTCGCGGCCAAAGAATTTGTCAGGATTCTTCAACGACTCAGCATGCATCGTCTTATACTGCGCCATGCTTTTGATGCGGGCCTTTTTGACAAACTCCGAACTCGGCTTGAACACGCGGTTCTCAGTCAGGAGGGATTGGTTCTTGCTGCCAGATTTGGCGGCTTTCTTTGGGGCGGTTTTGGCGGCGGCTTTCTTGCTCATGAGGTCGGTGATGGGAGAGCAGGCTAAACGCAAACCTGCCGTGCTGGCAATCACGGAGTAACGATACTTTGTGATTCTGTTGCCGCGCTGCCTCCAAACGAAGCGGGATCAGAATGTCTCGTCCTTCTTCGGCGCGGCGTCCTTGGGCTTGTCTTCGAGCTTGGGAACGACCATCTCGGCCTTTTTCGGCTCCGCAGGCTTCGGAGTGACTTGGGCGATGGGTTTGGGCGGCGGCGGTGCTTTGGGCTTCGGCGGCGGAAGCAGGATGGCCTCAATGGATTTGCGCTGGTCGGCGAGGTTCGCATCATCGATGAGCTTGGAAACCATCGCGCCGGGATCTTTGAGGCGGGAGGCGAGGTAATTGACCGCGACGGCGGTGGCGAATGGCGTGCCGGGGCTGACGGTGTATTCGCTGCCAACGTGGTTCCAGTAGGCGACGTGGGCCTTGTTGATATCGACGGGCTGGTTCACGCGCCAGTCCCGCCACTGACGGCCGGGCATCTCGGACATGATGGTCCAGCGCTCCCGCATGCTGCTGGAACGGAAGACGCGTCTGAAGCGCGCTCCCCAGGTGCCATCGGGATCAGCGGCGAGGATGAGCATGCGTGCGAGGATATCCGCAGTGTTCTCGCCGCCTGCACTCAGAGGCGTGGGCATCATCAGAGAGCGGGAGGAAGCCAGCAAGAGGCCAAGCAGCTCCGGATTCGCGACATTGGGGTTGGGCTTCTGATTCTGTTTCTTCCAGAGCGTCGGCAGATGTTCGGCGAGCAGCATCACGCGGCCTTTGGCACCGGTTTCGTACTTTGGCATGAACTTGGCCATCTTGTCGATGCCGACGACGCGGCCAATGCTGTCGAGCGCGGCGACACCCTGAACAGCACTGAGCGGGGTGATGGGCGAAGGCAGCGGCATGAAGCTATCCTCGACGACGGGGACGGAGAGGTATTTGTCGAAGGTGTCAAAGTCATGCACGGGCTGGTGGATGTTGCACTCGTGCCATGCGGAGCCATCACCGAGGAGCGTGGCGAGCGCGTTAGCAGCGCGCGCGAGCACGGCGATGGCATTCTCCGGCGGCACGGTGGTGGCATTGAGCATGGATTTGGCCTCGCCCTGCGGCTTGGCCTTGTCGCCGATTTTGGTGACGGCGCTGTAGGCGACAGGGATCTCTGGACGGAGAGATTCTTTGGGCAGGCGCTTCGCCGCCGCACACTCAGAGAGCGCGAATAGCGCCACCCAGGTGCTCTCCATGTCAGCAGCGCGTTGATTGTAGAAGAACTCCGTCGCGCCGCCGAACTGCACCTTTTCAGACGACAGATCCTCCCACACGAGCGGCCACTCCACGGTGGCAAAGCGCAGCGCACTGCGGCTCCACGACTCGGCGTAGGTTTTGAGCCGATTGCGACCGCCCTCGGCGGCACTGAGCAGAACCTCATTCGCCTTCGTGGGACGCTCCTTGAGCTTGGCCTTGAGCTTTTCGACTTCTGCCTCACCGGCGAGGTAGTCGCGGATGACGACGGCGAGGATGCGCGGGTGGATGCACATCGGCCCCCACAATCCACGCGCGGGTCCGTCGGCGATTTGGCCGTCGAGCAGGCGGGATGCGAGCTTGAGAGTCCATTCCTGCGCCACCTCACCCGGCGTGCTCGCCAGCGCGATGGCGAGTTGCGCGACATTCCAGGTGTGATCAGGCGCGCCGTAGGTATCGAGGTAGTTGAGCAGGTTCTCCGACATGTGGTAAACGGCGAGGTCATTCTCAGGCAGGCCCGCATGGCGCAGCGCGGTGAGCGCCATCGCGGAGTCGCCGATGAGATTGAACTGCCACGACGTGTCACCGACGTGCTCATAGATGGGCTGCTTGTCGATCATCTCCTCCGGGCCGTTCGGATCCCAGCGGATGATGATTTCCTTTTTCGTGTCGATCTGCCGAGTGGGCACCTTGCGCACCTGGCGGAGCGGTGGCTCGCCGGGTGAGGAATTCGGGATCATCACCACAAGGTCGGTGTATTCAAAAATGGGCCGGTCCACTTCGATGCGGCGGTATTTGCGCGGCACATCCTTGTAACCAGTGATGCGCACTCGCTGGATCGGCGGGATTATCCAGCCTTGCGGGTCGGCGGCCGATAGTTGCTTCAATTTGGCCACGCCCTGTGCCAGCGCGACGCTCGTGGCGTACTCCATATCCGTGACTGAAACCTCCGGCGCTGGCACGAAAGGCTCGATCTTGGGCTCCTTTTTCGCGGGAGCCGGAACTAGAGCGGCGGAGGGCACCGGTGCCGCCGCAGGTGGGGCAGGTGTCTGTGCCGATGCAGTGTGTGGCCACGCGAGGTTGGCGAGCATCGCCATTAGCACGATGCTGTATCGGGAAGAGATTGACGGTGAATTGCGCCATCGAAATGCTTTCATGAAATCGTCCTCTGGGTGGGTTGGTTTACAGCCTGCTAGAAACAGGCTTAATTATGATGATGAAAAAATGGCCGAAAAATGACAAGAACTATTTCAAGCAACTTGTCTGCCTCCCATCAGACACAACGAGCATTTGGGCCAGTTGATGCCAGCCAACGAGCCAACTTCGCCTTGCCACAAGGCCCCCACGCCCTACGATAAGCGTCTCTTTCGTCATGATTTCAATGCGCACCTGCCTGCTTCTGCCCCTTGTCGCCGCCGCTTTTTCCAGCGCCGCGGCCCAGTCCTATACCAATCGCATCATCGCCGTCGTCGATGGGAATCCCATCATGTCCTCCGAGGTTCAGGACACCATCAAGGCACAGGAGCAAATCGTCCGCTATCAGCTTGCGAACGAACCGGCCCGCTTGAACAAAGAACTGGCCGCCATTCGCGCCTCCGCCGTGGAAACCCTCATCGATCGTGAGATTCTCTTGGCCGAGTTCAGAAAAATCGGCGGTGTCATCAAGCCGATGTACGTCGATGACGACATCAACACCATCATCCGTGAGAGTTTCAAAGGGAACCGTGATGCCTTCGTGGACGAACTTGGCAAGACCGGCATGTCGGTGAAGAAGTTCCGTGAGATGCGCGAAAAGATGGTCATCATGAACGTCATGCGTGCCCGCAACTCCGGCGAGCATCCACCTGCAACACCACGTGAAGTGCAGGATTTCTACGACAAGAACGTGGACAAGTGGCGCGAAGGCGACCAAATCAAAATCTCCACCATCACTATTCCTAAGTTCACTGGCGAAGTCGGTTCCACGCCCGAAAAGCAGTTCAAACTCGCCCAGGATTTGCGCAACAAGATCGCCAGCGGCGGTGATTTCGCCGCCGCCGCCAAATCCTACTCTCAGGATAGCCACGCCGAAACCGGTGGCTCGTGGGACTGGATGGCAAAAACGGATCTCATGCCCGCCATCTCCAACGCCGCCATGGAACTCAAGACCGGTGGCATCAGTCAGATCATCGATCAGGAGTCCAACTACATCATCGTCGCGTGTGATGCGAAGAAGCTCGGCATTGCCCCGGATCTGGCGAAGATGCGCCCAGAAATCGAAAAGATGCTCAACCAGGAAAAATCCAAGGCCAACATCGACAAGTGGATGGAAAGCGTCCGCAAGAAGCATGTGATCAAACGATTCTAACCAACCGCGAACCTATTCCGCACCGTGATTCAAATCGTTTTCAACGACATCAGCGCCTCCGAACTCTCCCATCTGCCTACGCAGGTGCAGTTTCATCTGCTGGAAGCCCTCAACATCCAACCCGCCGACATCGACGATACCGTTCTGGCGAAGCGCTACGGCGTCCTTGAGCGCAGCAGCAAAAAATTCTACCGCTGCCGCGCTGGCGACCACCGCATCTACTTTAGCATCGTCGATGGCAACGTGCGCGTGCACCGCGTGCTGCACAAAAACACGCTCCAAGACTTCCTGTTCCGCAGCAATCTACCCGGTGGTGGCGAAGACGAAGAATTGAGCAAGTCCAAGAGCTTCTGGCACCTCATCGACGAAGGCGCAAAGACTCTCAAGGTCGCTTGATATGGCTCTCACGCTTGAAGCCCTGCTAAACGACGAATCTCTGCGTCAGCAGGAGTTTCCGGTGATCAAGGCCAGCCTGTTCCTCGCCCATGCTGGCGTCACCATCCTCCCACACCGTGTCACGCGCACGATGCAGGATTACCTCGAACAATGCAGCCTGAGCATGCAGGAGTATCCCGAGGCATGGAGAGCCGTAAACGAGACGCGTGTTATCGCCGCACAACTCATCGGCGCTCAAGCGAATGAAATCGCCCTGATCGGCCCAACCTCTGTCGGTCTCAGTTTAGTCGCCAACGGCCTCCCATGGCAGTCTGGCGATGAAGTCGTCACCTATCTGGATGATTATCCCGCCAATGTTTATCCGTGGAGCGATCTCGAACGCCACGGCGTCGTTTTGAAACGCCTCCAGCCCGCTTCGCTTGGTGAAATCACGCCCGAACTCGTCGAAGCAGCGCTCACAACGAAAACAAAACTCGTCGCGCTCGCTTCCTGCCATTTCCAAAGCGGTTACCGCATCGAAATCGACCGCATCGGCCGCATGCTACGCGAGCGCGATGTTCTGTTCTGCCTTGATGCTATTCAAACCGTTGGTGCCTTCGAGACTCGCGTCGATCACGTCGATTTCCTCTCCGCCGACTCGCACAAATGGATGCTAGGCCCGATGAGTGCCGGCATTTTTTATGTGCGCGAAGAACTTCAGGACATGCTGCGACCCAGCCTGCTTGGTTCATGGAATGTGCGCAGCCCGAACTTCATCGCGCAGGAGGAAATAGCCTTTGAACGCGGCGGACGTCGCTATGAACCGGGAGCGCTGAATATTTCCGGCATTCTCGGCATGAAAGCCGGCATCGAGTTGATTCAGGAAATCGGCCTCCCCGCGATCAGTGCACAGCTCTTGAAGCTCAAAGCCCGCCTACATGTCGGATTACAACCGCAAGGCTTCACTTTCCTTGGCCCCGCTCCGCAAAGCATCCAGGCCTCGGCCATTACGACCGTCCAGCATCCGCAACGGTCTCTCGAAGACATCTCGAAACACCTAACGGAGCACCACATCACCCCTTCCCTGCGCCACAACCGCGCTGGGCAGCAACTCCTGCGCTTCAGCCCGCATTTTTACAACACTGAAGCAGAGATGGATCGTGTCGCGCAAGTGATTGGCTCGATCAACTAGTCCGGCAGTGACGGTTGAGAAGAGAGTATGATTGCTGCTGAGCTATCTGCTCACTTGGAGTTAAATTCGTCCCGTCCATCGCGTTCCATTCATCCAACCATGCGCCCTCTCTTCATTCTACTCCTCGCAACCATCGCCCATGCCCAAACGCCGCGCCCAGGCGTGAACTACGATGAAGCCAAAGTCGGCAATGATCCCCTGCCCGATTTAAAACTCACCACCGCCGAGGATTGGACCAGCAAGCGCCGCCCTGAGATCATGAAGCTCTTCGAAGACCATGTCTTTGGCAAAACACCCACCGACATCGGCACGCCAAAATTTGAAGTCACCGCCACGGAGACGGACGCCCTTGGTGGTCTCGCCACACGCAAATTCGTCCACATCTCGCTCCCGAATCGTCCCGCATGGCCCGGCATGGATGTGATGCTCTACACGCCAAACGCCATCAAGTCCGCGCCTTGCTTCGTCGGCCTCAGCTTCGGCGGTAATCATGCGGTGAGCCAAGAAACCGATGTCCCGCTCAACACCCGCTGGCAGCGCGATAACAAAGAGAAGAACATCGTCAACAACCGCGCCACCGAAGCCACACGTGGCACCGAAAGCAGCCGCTGGCCGCTTGAAATGATCCTCAAACGCGGCTTCGCCGTCGCCACCGCTTATTACGGCGACATCGAACCCGACCACGCCGAGGGTTGGAAGGAAGGTCTGCGAGCCGCTGTCAGCAAGGATGGAGCGAACACCGTTTGGAAAGACGGCGAGTGGGGAGCCATCGGTGCCTGGTCATGGGGCCTCAGCCGCATCGTCGATTACCTTGAAAGCGATGCTCAGGTCGATGCCAAGCATGTCGCCGTCATCGGTCACTCGCGTCTCGGCAAAACATCGCTGTGGGCCGGTGTGCAGGACACTCGCTTCGGCGTCGTCATCTCCAACGACTCGGGCGAAGGCGGTGCCGCCCTCATGCGCCGCGACTTCGGTGAAACCACCGCGATCATCACCAAAGCTTTCCCACACTGGTTCACGCCGAAATATTCGAGCTACGCCAACAACGCCGCCGCTTGTCCCATCGACATGCACATGCTCATCTCTCTCGCTGCGCCACGCCCTATCTACATCGCCAGTGCCGTGGAAGACACGTGGGCCGACCCCAAAGGCGAGTTCCTCTCCGGTAAATACGCCAGCCCCGTCTATGCGCTGTTCGGTAAAATAGGCACCGTCGTTGATGAACAGCCCGCCATCGACCACCCCGTCGGCGACTTCATCGGCTACCACATTCGCACCGGCAAACACGACGTCACCGACTTCGACTGGACGCAGTACATGAACTTCGCCACACGCCATTGGGCGAAGTGATTTCACCACTCGGCAGAATGTCACTTGCCGACTCTGCCAAGCCCGTGTGTCTTGCGAACATATGCCCGCAAAAAAAGCATCCAAAAAGGTGGCCAAGCCCGCCAAAGCATCGAAGAAACTCCGCAACGTGCCTTTCTGGATCGGCTTCGATCTAGGTGGCACGAAGATGATGGCATCGGTGCTCGATGCGAACTACAACGTGCTGGGTTCCGCACGTAAATCGACCAACGGCTCCGAAGGCGCAGCAAAAGGCCGCAATAAAATCGTCAAAGCCATTCATGAAGCCATTGAAGAGGCAGGAGTGAATCCCAAGGGCATTCAAGGCATCGGCATCGGCTGCCCTGGCCTCGTGAATCCTGAAAAAGGCATCCTCATCTTTGCCCCAAATCTCGGCTGGACGAACATGGCACTGCGGAAGCTGCTGCAAACCATCTTCAAGGCACCCGTGGCCGTGTTAAACGATGTCGATGCAGGAACTTATGGTGAATATGTCCTCGGTGCTGGTAAAGGCGCACGTTCACTGCTCGGAGTGTTCCCCGGCACAGGCGTTGGAGCCGGGTTGGTTTACAACGGGCAGCTTGTCATGGGCAAATCGATCTCGGCGATGGAATTCGGCAATCTGCTCTTTCCCGGCACACATATTGGCAGCCCGGTGTTCGGCGTTGTTGCACTCGAAGATCTCACCAGTCGCCTTGCACTCGCCTCACAGGCAGGTCTTGCCTGCTATCGCGGCCAGATGCCAGAGCTCGATAAAAAAACCGAAGGCGCTCTTCGCAGCATTCGCAGCAAGGCACTCGCCAACGCCTTCAGAAGCGGTGATGACGCAGCGATGATCATGTTCCGCAATTCCATCCGCTATCTCGGCATGGGCGTTGCCACCGTCGTCAATTTGCTCGCGCCTGACCGCATCACGCTCGGCGGTGGTCTTGTCGAAGAACTGCCCGGCCTGTACATGAACCTGCTCAAGGAAGAGGTCGAACGCTACGCCATCCCCGAACTCGCAAGAGGCATCCGCTACTCGCTTGCCAAACTCGGTGGTCAGGCCGTTGCCGCTGGTGCCGTGGCTTGGTTGCGTAATGAGAAGAAATAATCACGCATGAGCGACCCACTTCCAGTAGCAGCGACGACACCACCGCCCGAACATGCCGTCATCTATGTCGGTGCTGCGTCTGTCTCCCTCGTCATCGGGCGAAAGGATGCCAGCGGCCAGTTCATCCGTATCGAGAGTCTCGATAAGCCGCTGCCTGTCGCACGCGACACCTTCCGTTCCGGCAGCATTACTCGCAGCACCGTTGATCAAGCGGCTGCCATCCTGCGTGATTATCTTCAAACGATGCGCGAATACGGCATCCCGCCTTCGCAGTTGCGTTTGTTCACCTCGAACATCCTTGCCGAGGCCTCCAATCACGAAATTTTCCTCAATCGCCTTCAAGTTCACAGCGGCGTCACGCCCAGCTTAATTGATGACGGCAACATGACGCGCCTCGTCTATCAAATTGCGCAGCGCATGCTGTTGAAGAACCCCACGCTAGCCAAAGGTAACACCTTCGTCACTCACATCGGCCCCGGCAACACGCGCGCGATTTACTTCCAGCAGGGCCGCCTCGCCGCCTACAGCAACTATCGCCTCGGCATCTTCCGCGCACGCGAGGCCGTCGCCACACCCGACGATGAAACTCAGCAGCAGATGCTGCATCTCGAAGAACACATCCGCGGTGTCGTCGATCATCTCGCGCAGGATTACTCCGGCGTGAAGATCGACCACCACGTCGCTATCGGCGCGGAAATCCAAAGCATCGCTCCACGCCTCGGCAAGGCACGGCATGGAGCGCATCTCGTGCGTGAAGAGGATCTCTCCACCTTCACCGACAAACTCGCGCGCCTGACGCCTGATGAACTTGTGCGCGAACTCCACGTTCACTACACCGGCGGAGAGGGCATCGTGCCAGCCTTGCAAACGAACCTTGCGCTCTCGCGTCGTTTCGGTGATGACGCCATTTGGGTGCCGGAAGGCGACTTCCAGCTCGAACTCATGCTCGACTTGATGACCTCGGGCTCACGCACCGCGATCTTCCAGGAGGAAGTCATGCAGGCCGCATCCGAGATCGGCGCACGCTACAAAACCGACCGTAAACACGCCGATCAGGTCGCCAACTTCGCCCAGCAGCTTTTCCGTGAATTGCAGCACCTTCACAACCTCGACTCCAAGTACGAGCTCGTTCTCCGCGTTGCCGCCACGTTGCATGAAGTCGGCATGTTCATTAGCCCGCGTGAGCATCACAAGCACAGCCTCTACATCCTGCTGAACACCGAAATCTTCGGTCTTAGCACGCAAGACCGCGTCATGGTCGCGCTGCTCGCACGTTACCACCGCCGCTACAATCCCGAGCCCAATCACCCAAGCTTCTCTGACCTCACACGCGAGGAGCGTATGATCGTGCTCAAACTCGCCGCCCTGCTGCGTCTGGCCGATTCACTCGACCGCAGCCACGCCCAGCGCATCAAATCCATCCAACTCCGTCCTGAAGGAGCACGCCTCAACGTCCTGACCCAAGGCGTCGATGACACCACCGTGGAGCAAATCGCCATCGACTCAAAGTGTGATCTCTTCCGTGAAATCTACGGCTATGAAATCACCCTCTCCAAATCCTGATTCACGCGAAATGCCTACCACGAAGCAAACCGATATCCGTGTCACCGCAGCCGAAGTTTTCTTCCTGCCTGTGGCCATGCGCGTGC
The DNA here is from genome assembly GCA_947466075.1 of Verrucomicrobiaceae bacterium. Classification (GTDB taxonomy): domain Bacteria; phylum Verrucomicrobiota; class Verrucomicrobiia; order Verrucomicrobiales; family Verrucomicrobiaceae; genus Prosthecobacter. The sequence goes on along the minus strand of CANIBP010000012.1, from coordinate 88,355 downwards.
CTTTGAAATTTGGTCCGGAAACGGTCACGAATGTGGTCTGCCTTCGGGTGCGCGTGACCGTGGCCGACAAGCATGGCAAAACGGCTCAAGGCTGGGGTGAAACGCCGCTCAGCGTTTCCTGGGTCTGGCCCAGCACGCTAAGCGTGGCGGTACGGGCGCAGCGCATGCAGGATTTTTCCAAACTCTTGGCGAAACGGCTCGTCAAAAGCCGTTTAAGTGGCCACCCGATGGAAATCGGTCAGGACTTCATGCACGGCCCGCTGGCAGCCACCTTGCAGGAAGCCAATGCTCAAGCCGGTGGCGACGCGATGCCTTATCTTGGTTCACTCGTAGCCTTCAGTGCCTTCGACATTGCCGTTCATGATGCTTATGGCGTTCTACACAACTGCGATATCTACACGACTTACAACGCGGACTTTATGAGCCGTGATCTATCTGCCTTCATCACGCCGGAAGAAGGCAGCGGCATCAGTTTCGTTGGACGCTACCCGCAGGATTTCCTCGTGATGAATGCACCGAAGCAACTCCCCGTCTGGCATCTCGTCGGCGGTGTGGATGCACTGGAAGCCGCTGATTTAAACGGCACCGAGCCGAAAGACGCACATCCGCTGCTACTCGCGGACTGGATCAAACGAGATGGCCTGAAGTGCCTCAAAGTGAAACTGCGTGGCACGGACGCAGCGTGGGACTTCGAACGCATGCAACGCGTGGGCCGCATCGGCCTCGCCGGGGGCGTGACGTGGTTCAGTGCCGACTTTAACTGCACCGTGAAGGAGCCAGCATATGTGAATGCCATTCTGGATCGTCTGCTCGCTGAGGAGCCGGAGATTTTTGCCCGCACCTTGTATGTGGAGCAGCCCTTCCCCTATGATCTCGAAGCCCATCAAATCGATGTGCGCAGCGTTTCCGCACGCAAGCCGCTGTTCCTCGATGAAAGCGCTCACGACTGGGAGTTCGTGCGCCTTGGCCGACGCCTCGGTTGGTCCGGCGTAGCCTTGAAGACCTGTAAAACGCAAACCGGTGCGTTATTGAGCCTTTGCTGGGCCAAGGCCCACGGCATGCCGCTCATGGTGCAGGATTTGACCAATCCGATGCTCGCCATGATTCCGCATGTGCGTCTCGCAGCGCACGCGGGCACGATCCAAGGCGTGGAATGCAACGCAATGCAGTTTTACCCTGATGCGTCACTGCCGGAGCAGGAGATTCATCCCGGTTTGTTTCAGCGCCGTAATGGTATCGTGGACTTGAGCACGCTCAGCGGGCCGGGATTCGGCTATCGAGCCGATGAAGTGAAGCGCACGCTTAGTGCAACTCCTCAATCGTGATCGTGAAGTGATGCGGGCTGTCTTGATTGCCGAAGGTGAGTTTGTTTTCGCCGACTTTGAGCGGACAGGAGATACAGCCAGCATCGACGCAGACGTGATTACCATCCAGCCAAGTGCCAAGCTTGCTGCCGCGATCCCGCAGAATGAAGTGACCATGCTCATAGTCGATCTCGCAGTGATTACGCGAGAGTTGGCAGGGATGTTCCTCTTCAATGGAAAGATCGTTGCGTGCGAGTGAGGAAACCGCAGTGTCAAAATAGGCACGACCAATGCGGAAAGGGAGCTTGGTGATGGTTTTTTCCACCGGCAGAAGACCCGCACTCGTTGCGGAGTAGTTCGAACGCAATTTCACACGGAAAACCGGCTCCTTCTCAGGCTTGGCCTTGGAAATAAGCGACACGGTGGCGTTGGTGGTCGTGGAAAGCAGCAGATCGGTCTTACGAATGCGTTCGAACAGCGTTGCTAGGTAAACGTGCAAGCGGTCGGGGCGTTGGATGATCTGTTGCTCGAATTCGTCATCTGCAATGGTCTCGATGGTGGTGGCCTCCAACGCAGTGGCAGTCGCGGAACGCGGACGGTCCATGATCATGCCCATCTCACCAAAGATTTCCCCCGGTCCCATTTTGGCGAGGGATTGCACCCCGTGGGATGTGTTGATCGATATTTCGACTAGCCCGGAGACAATGAAATAAGCCTCCTGAGATTTGTCGCCTTCACGGAAAATGATCTGCCCTCGTTGTAAATGCACGGTCGCCATGAATAGGAGAGTATCGGGTGGCATTCATAGGTCAAGCACCCAATCTTTCCGGTTTTACAGCTTACGGATGATCACATCGCGAATGCGTGCGTGCGTGGCGTAACTGGCAAAGCCGAAGGGTTCGCATTTTTCAATGTCGCCAGGACGCAGACCCAACTTGTGGCCCTTGGTGCTCACGTTGACGAAGAGCTTGCCGTTGATCCACGCTCGCAGATCTTCATCACGCACCTCGATCCGCACCTTGTGCCACTCGTTGTTTTTGAAGAAGGCATTGCCGGTGGTCGTGTTCTCACTGGCATCCATGTCGTCGATGCAGGAGATGCCCACGAGCGTGCCGCCCCAGCCGCCGATGACGAGGGAGACATGCGCATCGTTCACGGGAAAGGTCACGGTGCCGAAGAAGTCATTCCCCTCCACGCGCATGGCCTCGAACTCGATGGCGTAACGCATGACCGGCATGAATGCGGCACTGAACACCGCACCGGTCATCGGCTCTCCGGGAAACAGCTCGATCTCGCCTTGGTCGATGTGCTGGGCTGGTGTGAAGACGACTTTGCCGGACTCGGGAATGTCCGCCTGCTTCCAATTCTTGGCGTAAGCGAGGCTGTTCAGCAGGAAGATGTTTTTTTTGGCCACTCCATACAGTGCGAGATAAAAGATGTGGGCGATGAAGGCGACCAAAAGAAAGACGCAGAGCCATGCGGCCCTGCGTCCAAAGCGTTTGCCACGCTGTTTCATCAGCCTTTCACGTCGTAGCAGGAGATGAACTCCTGGTCGCGCAGGAAGAGCTTGCCACCAGCGATGACAGGGTGCGTCCAAATCTTGCCCTTAGGGTTGCGCTGCGAGGAGGTGGCAAGGAGCTTGAAGCTGCCCTTTTCCTCCCAGCCCTTCTTCGAGACTTCCACGAGCGCCACGGTGCCGCTGTCCTCAGCGAGGCAGTAGAGCATGCCATCTGCGCTGGTCACCGCGCCTTTGCCGATGCCCTTGTCCTGCCACACGATGTCGCCAGTCTTGAAGTCCTGGCAGGTCCAGCCGCCCTTGTCGGAGTGGCCGTAAAGCAGGCCGTCGATCAGGATCACGCCACCGTGGTGGTTGACCATGTTGGTGTTGGAATACACCTCGGTGGCAGTGCTGCCGTCGAGTTTCACTGCCTTGCAGCCCACGCCGTAACCGGCGGCCACATAAACCTGACCGTCATTGTAGATCGGCGTTGGGATAACGGCGGTCTTACCCGGGAAGTCGGCCTTCCACAGCACTTTGCCGTCCTTGGAAACGCCAAGGATGCTGTTCATGAGCAATTGCACATACTCGCGCTGACCGCTGTGATCGATGGGGATCACGGAGGAATACTGCGCGTTCTCCGTCACGTCAGTGGTCTGCCACTCCACCTTGCCACTCTTGGCATTCAAACCAGCGACGGCACCTTTGGCACCACCAGGAGTCACGATGACGAGATCACCATCGACGAGCGGAGATTCGGTATAGCCCCAGCCTTGCAGTTTACCGCCGAGATCTTTAACGAGACTCTTTTCCCACACTTTTTTACCAGTGGCTGCATCAGCGCAAATCACATCACCATTACCACCAGTGGCATAAACCATGCCATTGGCGACAGTGGGAGTGGCGCGAGGTCCGTCACCCCAGCCATTCTTGAGAATGGGTCCGACAGGCGCTTCCCAAAGTTTTTTACCAGAAGCGGTGTCGATGCAGATAAGTTTTTCCTCCGCGTCGTACAAGCCCATGGTGTAAAGTTTGCCGCCGACAACGGCAAAACCTGAGTAACCAAGGCCTGCGTCTTCAAAGACCCATGCACGCTTCGGACCATCGGTGGGCCATTTCTTCATCAAGCCAGTTTCCTTCGAAACATCATCGCGATTCGGGCCGCGCCACTGTGGCCAGTCACCTGCGGCAGCAGTAGCACCGGACTTGCCACCGCCGAGAATTGCTTGATCAGCCTTGCTCAAACTGGCTAGAGGCAGCGTGATCAGCGTGCCGTTTTCGCGTTTCAGGGTGACCTTGCCACCCTGCACACCGACGAGTTCGGCTTTGATCTCATGGGCACCGGAAGCGTCCTTCCAGATGCGGATTTCGGCCTGCACGGAAAGCGTGAGGCACAATGACAACAGAACGATGGTGGTGGTCTTCATGATGTGGGTGGTGAAAGTTGACCTAGCTCAAACGGGGATTGGACACAGAGTTTTAGCACAGAGTGCGATTATGCGCAGTTTCTGGTGTGTGGAGGTAAAATTATCCACCCATGTCCTGAAGCAGGGCTTCGACCGCGGCTCGGGCTGTCTGATTCTTGTAGGCGTCATCTTTGAGGACTTCACGCAGCAGTCTGCGGGCGTCATCGGCTTTGTCAGTACGGCGGAGCATTTCGGCGCGGTACAATTGCAGGCGGATCATATCAAATACCTCCCGGGCGGCGAATCCGGCGTGTTCGAAGAGATCGATGGCTTGTGGCAGTTTGGATTGTAGCGCCGCAAGCAGGGCTGTGAGTTCAAGAAGCTGCGGACTGCTACGTTTTTCAGCTAACTCTGTGAGTGCATTCTTGATGTTGGCATCCGTTTCTCCCGCCATACGTTTGACCGTGCCTTGATAGAGTGCGTAATCGCGGTCCGTGCCGCTGCCAAGCTTCGCGCCGAGGCCTTTGCCATAGGGACGATAAAGCGGATCGCCCAGAACGACATTCATCCATGACAGCGCTGGAGTAGCATTCCAAGCGGCTTCGCCGACGGTGTAGCCTTCAAGCAGGCGTTTGTTGAAGATGTCGAAGTGCAGCGTGAGTGAGAGATAAGGTTCAAAGACGTTGCCAAAGGTCACGGCGGCACCGTGGGAGAGCAGCGGGCCGACCCAGGCCTTGTCGTGACTGCGGATGACGCTGGCACTGAAGGAATGCAGGTGGCAAGCGATGGCACCGCGCTTGAATTGAAACGAAGGTAAACTGAGTGCGCCAGCAATGTGATCAGTGTACCAGCCAAAATACAGAATGGTATCGGGCAGCGGCCAATAATCACGCAGCACAGCCTCGGAGCGGTCAATATAAACGGGAATGCCGGCCCGACGGAACGATTCGGCACTGTTTTTGAGCCATTCCTCGCCTTCCTGATACATGCCGGTTTTTTGTGCGAGATCGACCACCGCACGGCCAAGCAGTCCGTTTTGTTCGGCATGAATCGCATCGTCGATCATCCGTTTCACCGTTTTATCATCGGGCCGTCGAGTCTGCCAACCACTAAGAACCCGGTGGAGCTTGGGAAGTTAGGAAATCGTGACTGCTGATCGAAGTACGGATTACGTAGGCCACCTTTAACGGGTGGATGGTTTAAACCAAGCACCGTGAGTTCAGAATCGACACTGGCCTCGTCTTCCTCGGACGGTTTGGGGTTCTGTGCATCACGGCGGATTTGAAACGGCACGCCGCGCATGAGCACCAGCACTCGCACCCGCGAGGACTGGGGGGATATCACGTTTTCACCTCTGAGTGGTTTGCCAGAAGCGGGTGGAGTAGCGACCCACCAGTGATTGGTTTCGAAAAGTTTGAGCAACGGCTGGCGCAGTAATGTGTCGAACTCGCTACGTGACATGGAATCCTCCTGCGAGCAGCGCAGGCCGATGATACGCTCTTTGGGGATATGGCGCTTTTCCGCGTAGTAAGCAGCCAGTTCGGCGGAGCCAGGAAAGTCAGGATTGAAAACGACGGCTGTTTCAGCATCAGCATCCCACTCAGCGATTGCTTGGGCGCGCAGGCTTGCGCTGAGGAATGTCAGCGCGAAAATAAGGAGGCTGGAAATCCACATATTCATTTCCATTCAAGTTTGAGGCCATCGTAAGCGATGTTCACGCCAGTTGGCAGTTTAGGATCTTCGACCGCGTGCATGATTTCGCATTGGATATGAGTGAACCAAGTCTGGCGCGGCTGAATTTCACGCTGCACGGCCAATGTTTCCTCGAAGTTCATATGGGTAGAGTGTGGCGTATGGCGCAAGGCATCAATGATGAGTGTATCGACACCACGCAGTGCCTCGAGCGATTGCGGTGCCAACGTCTTGCAGTCGGGAATGTAAGCGCAGAGTTTTTTTCCGCCGCGTTGAAAAAGAAAACCAATGGTTTCAACCTTGCCGTGCTGAACCGGAAGTGGCGTGATGGTCGTTTCACCAAGATGAAACGGCCCATGGATCGGCTTCGGAAAAGGTTTGAGATAACCACGGTAACGGTTCTCGCCGTTGAAGGCGTAGATGAACATTCGCTCTAGAACGGAAATGCATTCCGGTGTGCCGTAGATCGGCATGAAATGATCGCTTTCGACGGTAAAACGCCGCAAATCATCGAACCCGGTCAGATGATCCATGTGCGGATGCGTGAAGATCGCGGCATCGAGACTGCGGATGTTTTCACGCAAGCATTGCATCCGAAAATCCGGTCCGGTATCGACGACCCAAGCGGCCTCTGGCGTCTTAATGTAAACCGAGCAGCGCAAACGCTTGTCATGCGGGTCCGTGCTGCGGCACACAGCGCAATCACAGCCAATCACCGGAATACCGACGGATGTGCCGGTGCCGAGAAAGGTAAGCTGCATTTCCATGGCGTGTATTCGCGATGCACTCTATTCGACTTCCTGAACAGGCCGATCGACGGAGCCTTTGTTCCAGCGGCCGTCGAGGGTAAAGGAGAGGTGCGGGGTGTAGAGCTGGGGTTCGAGCAGGAAGGAGTCGTGGCCTTTGTCGGAATGCACGGTGATGTGCATGTTCGAGACCTCGGCTTTTTCGAGGTGACTGACGAGTTCCGCCTGCTCCTCGGGGTAAAAACAGAAGTCGCTGTCGATGCTGAAGACAAGGTAGTGCTGCCCGGCGGTGGCGCTGCGAGCAAACAACTCGGCATACGACGAAACGCCAGCATCGCGCAGTGGGTCGAAGCGCAACCACATATCAGCGATGCGTAGGTAGGTGTTCGCATCGAAGCGCTTCACGAATTTTTTGCCCTGATGCAGCATGTAGCTTTCGACGTTGTGCTGCACGCGATACCACGAGAGTGAATCGCCGCCGTGCTTCAAATCCTGCCGCGCCCGACGCTCGATGGCGTCGAGATGCACGAAGGTCTTGTGGCTGATCATGCGTGCAAGGGCCATGCCATACTCAGGTGCCTTGCCTTGATAATAATCGCCGCCTTGAAAATGAGGATCGTTTTCAATGGCAAGCACCTGCTCGAACAGCGTCAGGCGTGTCAAAACGGTGGTGCGGCAGCCGCTGGCAATGGGAACGACGAGTTTGACGCGTTCTGGGTGCAGCGTGGCCAGATTGATCGCGAGCAGACCGCCCACGGAGGCGCCCATCACGGCATGAAGCGTTTTGATACCGAGATGATCGAGCAGATCGAGTTGTGACTGCACCACATCGCTGGTGCGCACGGGCGGAAAGCTGCTGCCATAAGCCTTTCCAGTTCGAGGGTTGATCGAAGCAGGTCCGCTGGAACCGTAACAGCCACCGAGGTAGTTCGCGCAGATAATGAAGTAGCGTTTCGTATCGAGCGCCTTGTCCGGGCCAATGAAGAGGTCCCACCACCCGGTGTGGATGTCCTCGGTCCAGCGTTCATCGGTGCCAGCGACTTCGCGGGTGATACCCGCGGCATGTTGGCTGCCAGATAAGGCATGGAATAGCAAAATGGCGTTGCTGCGGTTGGCGTTGAGCTTGCCATAGGTCTCATAGGCCACCGTAATGCCGGGCATTTGGTCACCGGACGCGAACACGAAGGGTTCTTTGGCGGTTCCTGACTGGAAAAACTTGGTTTCTTCTGATTTGGCGGCCTTCGACATGAGGCGAAGAAGAAACAGGGTTTTGGAGATGCAGCAAGGCAGAGATGAGAGATTGATGGATCATGGGATTGATGGATGTTCTGCCGCTCCATCCCTGTCCCCTTTCATGCTCGATCCTTTTGTCACACTTGAAGAAGCCGGCTTTTCACTGCGGAATCGCGGCGGGGTGGACCGGCTGGCGGGGTGGTCGGCGGAGTTAATTGCTAGCCTGGATTGGGCGCGGTTGTCTGAATTGGCGCGAGCGATAGCCGCTGAAGCAGGCTGCGAGCTGGCGGGTTCGCGAGTGATGCCGGATGGTGCGGTCCACTTTGGTATGATCGAGCAGCCAAAGTCCGCAAAGCCACGACGAGCCATGGTCAAAATTGCTCCGTGGAACGAATGGGGCGCCACACCGGAGACCGTGCAGCGGTTTGCGCAGGAAGTACGCACCGCTCGCGACACGCGTGGCATTTTGATCGCACCTCCAGGCTTCAGCCCTGCGGCCTTGCGTACGGCGCAAGAACTGCGCATCGAGGCCGTGGATGCCGCTGGTCTGGATGCCGCCGTGCGTGCACTACCGGGTGACAAGAGTGACTTCCTATTCGTCGTCACCACCGCAGGCGATCATTCGACTCCCTCTTGTCCGGTCTGCCTGAAAAAACTCCGCCATGTTGAGCAGGAGACCTTGGAGTTGCCCTCGCGCACGATCGACACGGACGGGCTTATCGCCGATCCTGTCTTCTGTGACCGCCTCGAAGTGTCCAGCGGCTGTGAAGTGACGTTTTTGCAAGAAGTGCGGGCAAGAACAATCACGATTTCCGGTCATGCATCGGGTGATTTCGTCTGCGAGGGGCCAGTGACACTGGAGGCTGGAGGCATGCTCTCAGGCAAGGTGGCCGCTCGGTCGCTCGTTGTCCGGGATGGCGGCGAGTTGCTGGGGCAGTTCCGCATTCTTGAGGGCGATTTAGGTTCTTTCGTGAAGCCGGCCGTTCGTTGGCATTGGCGGTGTGCTGGGGCGGAAGGCAATGCAGGCTGTGCTAGCGTGATCTTCGAGCCGCATCAGTAAACGCGAGATCGTTCTTGGCACGCAGGCCTTGCATGTGGAATGTAGCGCGCATGTCCCCTAACTCCTCCGGCCCCGGCGCTTTGCTACGACTGGTGTTTTATGCCGCCACGCTCGTCATGGCATTGTTGCATGTGTTTGTGATGTTTCGCGGCTTAAGCAGCGCGGATGGCATGAATCAAGCCCAGCTCGCGCGGCAGATTGCTCGTACAGGATCGTATCAAACCCTGGCCATACAACCTTATGCTTGGGCACAGTTGGAAGCGGCGGGGAAAAAGCCAACACCACTCGCTATGCCTGAGACGGTGCAACCACCGTTGCAACCGCTGCTGTGGTCCGTGGCGTTCCATTTTCTAAAGTCATGGCAGGTTTATGACCCAGTCCAAGGTGGGGCCGTCTTTTTTATGGATCGTGTGATCGCCTGCTTCGGTGTCACTTGGTATCTGCTGACGATCTTTCTCACGCACGGAGCCGCAAGGCGTCTGTTTGATGAACAAGTCGCCGCCATTGCCGCCATTGCCCTGCTCGTGTGCGAACCGGCGTGGGAAATGACGGTTAGCGGTGCACCGCGTGCGATGCTGCTGCCTCTGTTTGCCATGGCGTTCCGCTTGTATGCCGCCGCAGCCGGGCGTGCGGTGGAAAATCGGAGTTCGTTGGTGATCCTCGCCATGCTCGGGATGGTTTGTGCCCTCATGATAATCTCGCATTGGATGGCGTTGTGGATCGTTCTAGGCATCCTCATCGGTGTGGCAGCCTTTCTGCCACGTGGCCGAGTGGGTGTGATCTTAGTTGCGTTGTTTCCAGTGCTCACCCTCGTGGCCTGGGGTTGGTGGAACACACAGCTCTGCGGCGATCCGCTCGGCGGCGTCAAAGCGCTGCTGCAGGCGCAAACCTCAGCAGTCTCGCATGACTCGCTGATTCGCGATTTCACGCCCAGTGTCCAAGCAACACAGGTGGACGATCTGTTGCGCCGTCTCGGTTTGAACTGGCAAGCACAGTTGTCACAAATCTATGCCCATTTTGGATTAGTTGTTCCCGCGTTGCTCTTCTTCATCGCGATCATCCATCGTTTCCGCAAGGCGGATGTCACTTCGGCACACAGGATGCTGGCCATTGTATTCGCCTGTTTAGCGCTCGGCCTGGGGCTTTTGGGACTCGGAGAAAAAGAACTAGACGACAACTCGCTCTACATCGTGCTCATGCCTGCCATGACCGCCGTTGGCTCAGCGATGCTTGTGGTGCTATGGTCGCGTTTTCAGATCAGCGGTGAATTCATGGCACGCTGGGGTGCGCCCATCGCCGCACTTTTCATCACCGCATTGCCACTGGCGGTCAATCTACCTGTGCTGATGAAGTTTGGCCTCACCATGGGCGGCAAAATCCCACCACACTGGCCCCCTTTCCTGCCAGAGCGCATCTTCCTCGTGCGGCTGCTTACAGAGAAAAATGAATTCATCTTGTCGGACTCGCCCGCCTTCGTCGCTTGGTATGCTGATGTCCCTTGCGTGAACCTACCCGTGCAGCGTGCCGACTACGAACGCATGAAAACACAGGCCGAAGAACGCGGTGCAAAGCTCGCCGGCTTCATCATGACACCGATTTCCGCCAAAGTAGATCGCATCACCGATGTTTACACCGGCCCTTACTCCGAATGGCGCGATCTCATCATGCGTGGCCCAATGCTCGCCTTTGACAAGGATTTCATGCCCAGTCCCGAATTCCCTTTTAGAATTCCCATCCCACTCGTTGGCACCCCAATTGGCGAAAAAGAACACTTAAGTCTGTCGATGGTCTTTTATACTGACAAGGCACGTTCGCTTCGGAAGTAGCCAAGTGTAAACTCACATTAAGATATCCTTGATCACCTTAGCGCCTTCCACGCCACTAAGTTTGGCATCCAAGCCCTGAAACTTGAAGCTGAAGGCGTCGTGCTGGATGCCGAGTTGATGGAGCATCGTGGCGTGGATGTCGTGGACGGTGGTGATTTTCTCCACAGCGGCATAGCCGAGGTCATCCGTGGCTCCGTGGACGATGCCTCCTTGAATGCCAGCGCCTGCAAGCCAGACGGACATGGCTTTGTTGTGATGATCTCGACCACTTCCTCCTTGGGACATCGGTGTGCGGCCAAATTCGCCGGCCCAGACGATGAGCGTTTCGTCCAACATGCCTCGCTGCTTGAGATCCGTGATGAGCGCCATGCAGGCGCGGTCGATTTCCTTCGCCTTTTGCTCCACGCCAAGCTTCACACCGCCGTGGTGGTCCCAGTCTTTGTGGTAGAGCTGGATGAAACGCGTGCCGCGTTCGGCCAGACGACGCGCGAGCAGGCAATTCGACGCGAACGAGCCGTCACCGGGCTGGCAGCCGTAAAGTTCGAGCGTCTTGGCTCCTTCAGCACTCACATCCATCAGATCCGGCACGCTCGCTTGCATCTGAAAGGCCATTTCATACTGCGCGATGCGCGTGGCGATCTCAGGATCATCGACGAGGGCGTCGTGCTGCTTGTTGATGGCATTGATCGCCGCCACATCGGCTCCTTGGCGATCACGAGTGACTCCATTCGGGTTCGTCAGATACAAAACGGGATCTCCCTTGGCTCGAAGCTGCACTCCTTGATACTTCGACGGCAAAAAGCCACTGCTCCACTGCCGCGCCGCGATGGGCTGATTCTGTCCGCCTTGACCGAGTGAGGTCAACACCACAAAGCCCGGCAAATCCGCCGCCTCGGTACCAAGTCCATACGTGATCCATGAGCCCATGCTCGGCCGACCGGCGATCTGCGAGCCGGTGTTCATGAACATGTGCGCGGGGTCGTGATTGATCGCGTCCGTGGTCATGCTGCGAATGAGGCAAATGTCATCGATGACGCTGCCGATCTGCGGAAACATCTCACAAATCTCGACCTGGTTCTTCCCGAACTTGGCGAACTTGTGCTGCGGCCCGAAGCAGTTCAGCGGCTTGCCTTGAAGCTGCGCGAGTTGCTGCCCCTTCGTGAACGACTCCGGCATCGGCTTGCCATCCATCTCCGCAAGCTTTGGCTTTGGATCAAACGTCTCCAATTGCGATGGTCCGCCCGCCATCGTCAGCCAGATCACCCGCTTCGCCTTCTGCGGCAGTGGCAGTGTGCCAAGAACGCCGCGCGTCGGTGCCGCCAGCACCGGTTTCAACAAGGATGCGAGCGCGAGCGCGCCGAGACCTTGCGAGGTTTTGCCCAGAAAAGCGCGACGATGGAGCGGCAATGAAGTCATGGTGAGTGTAACGCGTGGAAGAGCTCTTTTCTTCGACTCACACCATCTCCAGCCCCTTTATCGTGCTCTTGCCTGTGGAGAACTCGCCAGCCTCAATGCCGACGCGCTGGAGCATGGAGACGTGCAGATTGGTCAGTGGGTGATTGTTCACTTTGTCGAAGGCGAGATGCTGGCCGTGCTTAAAGCCGCCACCGGCGAGCAGGACGGGCAGGTTGACGTTGCTGTGCGAGTTCGCGCTGCCCATGCAGGTGCCGTAGAGCACTTGCGTGCGTTCAAGCAGGTTGGAGTCCTGTTCCTTCGTGTCACGCATGACGTTGAGGAAGCCGTTCAGGGCATCGAACTGGCGTTCTTCATGCCCGCGCAGCTCACCGAGCACTTCAGGGCGATTGCCATGGTGCGTGATGTTGTGGATGACTGTGGTGTCGATGAAGAGCGAGATCACGCGCGTGCTGTCGGTCTCCAGCGCGAGCTTCATCACGTCAAAGGTCTGCTCCGTGCGGCGGACGAATTCCTTTGCGTCGGTGATTTCGTCGGGCGCTTTGGCGGCGACGGCGGGCTTGGGCTTGGTTTCCCACTCCTGCGCGCTGTGCAGGCGCTGCTCCAGTTCACGCACGGCAGTGTAGTATTGATCGAGACGGTTCTGGTCGTTCTTGGAGAGCGTTTTGCCAAGGCGTTTGGATTGATCGCTGACGAAATCCATCAGGCTGCGGCCACGCTGGAGCGCTTCGACGTTGCTGGCGACTTCTTTGGCGTTGCCTTGAAGGAAGAGGCGCTCAAAGAGCTTCTTCGGACTCTGTTCGGAGGGAATGGAGGCACCGTTGCGTGTGAAGCTCATCGTGGCGTTCTCATTGGTGACGGCGAGCACGAGCGAAGGATGCCGCGTTTGATTGCCAACCTCTTCAGCGGCGAATTGATCGAGCGAGATGCCGTTGCGGAAGCCGCCGCGTGCCGGATGCGGTGTGCCGGTGAGGAAACACTTCTGCGCGGTGTGGCCGCCATCGACACCGGGATAGCTGACGCCTGAAAACACGGTGATTTGATCGCGATGCGCCTTCAAGCGCTCCAAATAGGGACTGGGGACGTAATCACGTCCGGCTTGCTCTGGGAAGAAAAACTGCGGCAGGATGCCCATGTTTGTCTGGATGCAGACCATGCGGCGCGGGATGCTCAATTTTGCCTGGGAGCCAAACACAGGCTGCATGGCTTCGAGCAACGGCAGGGTGAGCGTGACGCCAGCTCCACGCAGGAAGGCGCGACGGTTGAGAGGAGTGCGGGGGATGTGCATGACGTCAGTTCTTGGGCTTGGGTTCTTGCTTGTCAGTAGCTTCTACGATCTTGATGTCTTTCTTCTTCAAAACCTCCGCCACAGCCTCACGGTTGGTTTTGGCGGGATCAATGAAGGCGGTGAGTCTGCCATCGTGAAAACTGGCGGTGGCGCGTTCGACGCCCTCAATCGCGACGACGGTGGAATACGCGCCATAGGAGCAGCCGAGGCAGTCCAGACCTTCGATGGTGAACTCGATGCGCTTGAGCTTGTCTTCGGCAAGAGCGCGCGGCTGCTGGAGTGTGAAGGTGTGGTTGGTGGCGCTGCGGACCTGGTTGTCGATCTGCTGGAGGATCTGCTCCGGCTTGGCCTTCTTGAAGCCCTGTGCTTCGTCATCGTAGCCGAAGGTGGCACGGGCGAGATCGAAGTTCACTTCGATGAGGCGGCAGTTTTCGAGCGCTGTGGCGGCGTTGGTGAGCGCGTCTTTGCGGTCGGGCTGAAACAGGCCGCGCACGCTGTATTGGACGGTTTGCTCGGCGGCGGTCGCCGACAGCGTGAGCATGATCAAGATGGCAAGAGGCTTCATCGGGTTTGGAAGAGCGGGCTTTGGATGATGGCGTGAATGAGCGTGCGGACGCCACCTTGCGGGCCGGTTTTATCAAGAATGGTCTTCAGCGCAGGGCGGTCGCTGAAAGCGACTTCGCGACCGGTGCTGTAGCTGAGCAGGTTTTGTGCGAGGGCGCGCAGCAGCAGCTCAGGTTTTGCGGCAAGGAGGCGCTGCATGTCGCGAATGTCGTTAAAGGTCAGGTCGCCGATCATTTCACCGGCGGGATCGACCTTGAGGCCGAGCTTGAAGCTGATGCCGATGAAGGGATCGATGCTGCCGCGTGGTGCTGGATCGCCCGTGCCTTCGACAACGATGCGGTAGCGGTCGCGCTGGCCGCCGATGACATCGAAGGATTCGAGAGCGAATCCCGGCGGATCAATCTTGGCGTGACAGCTAGCGCAGATGGCGTTGTTGCGATGCTGCGCTAGCTGCTCGCGGATCGTCGTGGTGCCGCGAACGTCGGGTTCGACGGCGGCAACACTGCTTGGTGGCGGATCTGGCGGCTGACCGAGCAAGCGATCGAGCACAAAAGCACCGCGCACGACCGGCGAGGTGGTGGTGCCGTTCGCGGTGATCTTCAAAATGGCCGCCTGAGTGAGAAAGCCGCCGCGCGGACAATCCTGTGGCAATTCCACGCGACGAATCTTCGGCCCGACGACGCCATCGATGCCGTAGTGCGTGGCGAGCTTCTGATTCAGCATGGCGAAGCCGGATTTCACCAGATGCGTGGCGTTGAGATCCCTGCCGATGAGTTCGCGGAAGTAGGCGCGTGTTTCTGCAACCATGCTGTCCTGCAAATACGGGCTGAACTCGGGATACAGCTTCTTGTCGGGATCATTCGCGGCGATGAGGCGGAGCTTGAGCCATTGGCCGAGGAAGTCTTCGACAAAGCGCTGTGATTTCGCGTCGCGCAGCAGGCGCTCGGTTTGCACACGCAGGATTTTGGCGTCGTGCAGATTGGCGGCGACGAGTTCTGCATCGGGTGCAGAGTTCCAGAGAAAGTAGCTGAGGCGGCACGCCAGCGCGTGCTGCGCGAGCTTGGTTTCCGGCTCGGCATGATACAAAAAGTCCGGCGAGCACAGCGCCGAGCGGTAGGCCTCGCGCATGGCCGATTCGAAGCATTCACCGGCTTGCAGGCGGCCCGCGACGATGTCGATGTAAGCCTTGAGCGTAGCGTCAGCGACGGGCTGGCGGAATGCTTTCGGCAAAAAGGCCGCTAGCAATCGCTGCGCATCGGCGAGCGGGTTGTCGCTGCGGACCGTCCAGATGCCCGTGACCGGATCAGCCTTGTTCTTGCCGCCACGCAGCCATGTTTTCTCCCAGTTCTTGCGCGCAGGCACGCGGACCTCGGGATGATCCTTCGCGATGAATTCCTCGATCGGCAGATCGCCAAACAGCAACTGGTGCGAGCGCGGCGGCCACACATCATGGATCGGTCCTTCGACATCCATCCAGTCCACCGCGATACCCGGGCCGGTGAAGCCCATGGCGCGGTCTTTACGGCTGTAGTTGGCCACGGGTGCGAGCGAAGCGACATCAAAGCCCATCAACTCGTTGTGATTCATCCACACCTCGAGTTCATGCTCAGTTGGTTTGAGAGAAGGTGCGTCGAAGTAATCGAGTGTGTAGTTCGGGTGTTGGCCGCCGCGCCCATCGGAGGTTAATTGCACCACGGCGAGCCGTGCCGCCTCGGTTCCCCGTGCGGGCAGCACCTTGCCCTTGTCCCATTGAAACGACCACAGCGACGTGCGCACGCGATAGCGGCCGGGATAGATCGTGGTGTGGCCGCGAAAGTAGTAGTTCACCGATTCATCCTCACGGCGGAAGACACCGACAGAACTGTCTGTTTCAAAACTGCTGATGCGCTCGTGTGCACCCTGGTCGAGGTGACGGTGCTCGCTGGCGGGCGGGAAGGCGGGATCGGCTTTTTGATCCCGCAGCACGACCACATCCCCCTGCATCGACAGATACGCGCCCTGGCCGCCGCGATTGAGCAGTGAGAGATGCACCTTTTGCGATGCAGGTGCCTTGGGCCGGGTGGCAATGGCCAGATCAAGCGCGAGATCAGCCGCTTCGACATACTTGGCGACGTTGACGTGCGAGATCTCGAGCGTGTCGGCATTTTTGTCAAAACCATGCGCAGTGCCATCGGCAGGCAGCAGGATTTGTAGAGCGAGGCCCGGCATATCGAAGAGATCGCGCACGGTGTTCTCATACTCGACCCGCGTCAGGCGCCGCACGCTCGTGCGGCTGGTTGCATCCAACTGTGCACGCTCCGCAGCGATGAGGGATTGTGATAGTGCCGCCGTCATCGCCTTCGTTTCCGCCTCCGCAGGACGCTTCTCCTTCTTCGGCGGCATCTCGCCCGAATGGATGCGATCATGAATCTTCACCCAGCGCGCAAAGTTTTCTGCATTCGCATAGTCCGCCTTGAGCGCCGTGAGATCGAGATTGCCCTTCTGTACCTCGGCATCGTGACACTTCACGCAATGCTGCTCGAAAAAAGCAGCGGAGGCTGCCTGCGAGGGCAAACCGGGAATCAGTAGGAACAGGAAGAGAAATGTCAGACGCATGTGAGATAGCAATCGCCTTCAGTTCCTACTCTTTTTCACTTCTGGGTCCGATTCATCAGGCGATCATTTCTACACGCGATGCGGTGGCGGTTGTGTGAATGCTACTCAATAAACAGGAACGCCTTCGTGTTCAGCAGCGCATGGACGGTGTCTTCGGCGCGTGAGAGCTTTCGTGCAGCACAGAGGGCTTTTTCTTCAGCGGTGGGTTTACGGCTCAAAAGGGCCATGCAGGCCGCTTCGAGCTGTTGTTCGGCGCTCGTTGCTTTTGTCACGCTGAGCATGAGTGGTGACCACGGTGACAGCAGGGCTTTTTCAGTCATGATCTCATTGTTCATGAGCATGAGGGCTTGCGGGATGGAGGCTTGCAGGTTGGAGTTCTCGACGAAATCGCGATCGCTCTGGCCCAGCGTGCGCAAAGGATGGCCGCGAGGCGCTGGAGAGTCGAGTTCGGAGGCGCGATGCCATTCGACGAGGATTTTCTTGGTGTGCGTGATGAAGTCGTTTTGCCGCTCGGTCGGGATTTGCAGGCGCTGGGCCAGTTCGGTGAGCTGCGCGGCCTTTTGGGCCTCTACGGCCTTCAACTCGGCTTCAGTAGCCGGTTCGGGGCCGTAGCCGGGGAGCCACATACGCCGCCAAGTTTCGCTCACCAAAACGCTAGGGTTGGGATTAATCTTGTAGAGCGTGTCTTCAAAGACTTGGACGCCTTTTTGCTCAGCTAGTCCGTTCAAGACGGGTTTGATGAACTTCTCGATCATCTTCATAGCACGCTCGCGGCGGATGTCGCCCTGCGCACGACGCAGCGTGAGCACTTTCGCGTCGTCTTTGACGCGATTCGCCTTCGTCATCTCCTCCATGATGGCCGCTTCTTTGGCTTGCAGTTCCATGTCGGGACCGAGCGCCTCATAGGCGATGTCCACGAGCTTTTTGCCATCAAAGGCCAGATAGGCATCGCAAACCATCTGCGAGATGCCAACGCGGCGCGCGTCGATGAACTCGCGCTCCGTGTCGCGCGCATCGGGTTCATGGGAAATGAGCGCCACAAGCGAGTCCCATACCTGCTCCGCGCTCATGCGCCGCAGCAGCGGTCCGGGGAAGTGGTAAACTGATCCCAGTGAATGTGCCTCGCTGCTGGCCTGCGCGTGATACACGCGTGTGCGCGCGATCGTGCCGAGAAACGCCTTCATGTCATAGCGCAGCGTGATCATGAGCTGGACAAGATGCTCCTCCAGTTCGGGAATCATCGCCCTCGAGTCATCGCGCAGGTTGTCGAAGCGCTCGGTGACAGGCACGCCAAGCATCTGCCGCCACAGGCGGTTCACGATCACGCGGGTGAAGCGCGGGTTCTTCGGCGAGGTGAGCCAGTTCGCGAAGGCCTCAGCCGAATCCTGCTCCGCAGCGATGGGCGCGGCCTCGCCCATGAGCGCGGCGGGTGTCATCACATCGAAAGGCTTGCCATCTCCCTCTTTGAAATCGTGCGGCAACTTCAAAATGCTGTCCGCTTTGCGATTCAACCCGATGGGGCTCAGAAGCTGGCCCACGGGATTCTTGATCACGCCGACGACCGGCCGGTAGTGCATGGCATCGAGCCGCTGCTGCTTCCGCGCTTCCGCCGCCTTGCCGCCATCGGTGGCGGTTTTCTTTTCCGCTTTGAAATCGGCCTCGATGATGTCCTGCCGACGTTTGATTTCGATTCGTGCGCCTTCAAAGGCCTCTTTCACCGAATTGTTAGCATGCGTGTAGGCAGCCAGATGGTAGAAGTCGGTCTGCAGCCACTTGTCGAAGGGATCGTTGTGACACTGCGCGCACTCGATGCGCGTGCCGAGAAAGATGCGCGAAGTAAGTGCCATGTTGTCCAGCGGCATGTCGGGATCGCGCTGGTAGTAGCCGATGGCCGGATTGTCCCATGCGTAGCCTTTCGCGGAGAGCATCTCGCGCACAAAAACGTCGTAGGGCTTGTTGGCGCGCAAGCTCTCGCGGATGTAGCGACGGTAGGCAGACGGAATGACGTTCGACGTGTTGACGAAGTGCGTCTTGAGACGCAGCACATCGGCCCACACGTTGAAGAAGTGCGAGGCATAGCTTTCGCGTGCGAGCAGGTCGTCGATCAACGCATCCCGCTTGCCGCTCTCACGCGACTCCAGGAAGCTTCGCGCCTCCGCAGCCGTCGGGATGCGTCCCGCGAGATCGAGGTAAATGCGGCGCAGAAAGGTCTCGTCGCTCGCCGACGGATTCGGCGTCACCTGGTTCGCCTGCCAATGCGCTTCGAGCACGCGATCAATGGCGGCGGCGTGCTGCTGTGGCGTGTTTTGGGCAAAAGAAGCGCTGGTAAGGAAAGCAGCGCAGAGCGTGAAGAAGTAACGTTTCATGCGAAGAGGCTCGTGGCAGGCTTTCCTTTGTTCGCGACGGTGAAGGGGCGCATCGTGGGCGAGTGCACGATCTGCTCCAGCGGCAGGCCGAGCGCGTAGGCGAGCGTGGCATTGAAATCGGGCACGCGCAGGTCATCCGACTCGATCTCAGCGCCCGTTTTGTCCGTGGAGCCGAATACGCTGCCACCCTTCACGCCGCCGCCGAAGAGCGCGGAGGAAAAGGCCTTCGGATAGTGATCGCGGCCCTGGTTCACATTGATCTCCGGCGTGCGGCCGAACTCACTCGTGACGACCACGAGTGTGTCCTTGAGCATGCCGCGCTGATGCAAGTCCTCGACAAGCGTGGCGAGACCGGCGTCAAGCTTCTCACAGAGATCGGGGGTGCCGACGAAGTTGTTCGTGTGCGTGTCCCATCCGTGCAGGCTCACCTCGACGAAACGGATGCCATGCTCGACCAGACGCCGCGCCAGCAGGCAGCCTTGGCCGAAGGGATCGCTGCCGTAGCGCTCACGCAGTTCCTTTTTCTCCTGCGTGAGGTCAAACGCGGCGATGTCCGCGCTCTTCATCATCTTGAAGGCTCCGTCATAGGCCTCGGCGTAGGCTTTCACCTCGCGCTGCGGATACTTTTTGAGAAACAACGCGTCGAGATCGCCAGCGAAGGCCATGCGAGCCTTGTGGGAGTCAGGCGTGAGTCCCTTTGGCAGTTCAATGTCGCGCAAACCCGCCTCGGGATTGTTCACGAACAACGGCGTGTGCACCGGAGGAAAGAAACCCGCGCCAGAATGACGGCTAGAATTGCCAATGTAAGCACTAGAGGGCAATTCGGGATTGCCCGGTCCCTGAAACACGCTGAGCCACGCGCCGAGGCTGGGATGCAAAATGGTGCCGCGCTCTTCATAGCTGGTGTGCATGAAGTAGTTCCCCGGCCCATGCGCTCCCTGCGTGGAGGTGATGCTGCGCACGATACTGCCGTGGTGCATCTGCTTCGCCGTGCGCGGCAGGTATTCGGCGATCTGGATGCCGTCCGCGCTCGTTTTGACCGCCTTTGTCGGCCCGGCGGTCACGCCCTGCTTCGGATCCCACGTGTCGATATGGCTCATGCCACCGTCCATGTAGAGGTAGATGATGTTTTTGGCCTTTGCGGTGCTCGCGGGCTTGGCATCCGCAGCAAACAGCCGCGGCAGATGCACTCCCAGCAGCGTGCTAGCCGCACGGGCGATGAAGTTTCGACGATGGAGGGGATGTCTCATGGATGAATAGTCTGGCTAAGGTTTCTGGTCAGGGACGATCAAGAGCACGGCATCGTCAAAGCACACGCTACCGGAGCGCAGGGTGCTCGCAGCGAGTAGCAGCTGGACTTCAATGCTGTGCGTGCCAGCCGGGGCCGACGCTGCGATCTCCATGGGCACGTACTCGCCTGTGCGGCGTGCGGTATGCAGATAATGCCGCGTCGAGCATGCAAACTCCCTGCCTTCGGCATTGAGGAATGCGATCTTCAATACAGCGCGCTGGCGATCTGAGAGTGGATCATCGCTGGGAGACATTGCCCAGGCCATGGCATGAACGACGCGCCCCGAAATAGCGCCTGTTTCCACGCGCTGTTTAACCAGTGGATAGTGTTTCCCTCCGGCACGTATGCGCACGGCCTGCCCAGTCCTGCCAAAGGCTGGAGCCTCCTGAATGCAATCATCTGTTCCATGCCAAATACGGCCCGGCAGTTTGCTTTCAAAGCTGGAGTCTAATAGCGCATTATGGCCGCCACTTACCATGCCTGAGGGCGGCATCGCCTCCTTCAGAGAGATGGCCGTCATCTCCTCTGGCGTGAGCGGCTGAAGCCTGACGACATGGTTCTGGTGTACTTCCACCACTTCACCCGCCATCAAAACGCCCGCTTCTCGAGCGATCACGTTCACCTTGCCGCTAAGCACCGCGACACGCGTGCTTTGATCCGCACGCGCATCCACGGTGAATTCCGTGCCAAGATCCACCACTGTCGTCTGCGGTGTCTCGATCGTGATGCGAGACTCAGGGGTGGGGCATTCGCAAAAGACCCGCCCTTCGGTTATCGAGACGACCTTTTGTTGCGTGAAACTCACCGTCGCAGGCCCTTGCAAGGCGATCCTCGCGCCATCCACCATCCGAAACTCCGCGCGGCCTGATTCCAGTTGCAACTGCGCGGGCAAGCTCCCGCCGCTGCTGAGTGCAAGCTCGACATTCGGGTCTGCCCATCGCGCATTCGTCGTTGCCACGAGCGTCGCAATCGGCTCTCCGCGTGCACCAAACGGAAGGCCTATCCATGCCAGCCCCATGGCTGCAAGCATCGCTGCCGCTGCCGTGAGCGGTGCCCAAACTCGCCAGCGCGTATTCTTCACTGGAACAACTTTCGCAGGCATCGCTGCGAGCGCCGCATCTACGCGGGCGTAAGCCAGAAAATCTCGTCGCAGCACTGCATCGACTTTCAATCGGTCACCTAGCAGCTTCACGACCTCCGCGTCCGCTTCGCCGGTGAGGTAGCGACGCATGAGTTCGAGGTTTTCTTCGCTCGACTTCATGCTTGCACCTCCTTGGCCAAAACCAGCCGTGTGCAGTCCGCCAATACGATGCGAATGCGATGCAACGATTTATAGAGCGACATCGCCGAGCGATCCGATGCCCGCGCCAGCTCATCGATGCGCACGCCCGGCGCATACGCCGCCTGCACGAGAGCCCGTTGAGCCTCCGGCAACTTCTGGAGGCATTGTTCCAGCGCCCTGGCCTCCATTTCCTGATTCGCGGACTCATCCTCAGCCTCTTGAGCCAGCAGACCGAGCAATTCATCATCAAAGACGAGCCGCTCACGCTGCCGCGCACGGTTGAAATTGAACGCCTCGAACCTCGCCACCCCGAATGACCATCGCCGGAAGTCATCCGTGCTCTCCAGCGTCTCAAACTTCCGCCACAGCACCGCCGCCACCTCCTGCATCACCTCCCGCGCATCCTCCAGCGTCGGCACCAGCGACCTCACAAACCCACGCAAAGCCTCCTCATGCTCCACATAGAGCCGGAGGAAGAGGTCTTGGCGTTCGCGTTCAACAGAGGTCACATTTCAAACACGTCCGCTAAGGATCGATTTGCCGCAAGAAGATGCAGATCGCTCAAAAAGAATCCGCTTCACTGACCAACTCTCACGCCTCGTTTGAAGGGATGAGGCACGGCGACTGAAGTCACGTCCGCTTTCGGTGGAATCGCATTGTCCAATCCCACCGCCCAGTAGCAGGCATTCACAAACATCCGGCGCATGCCTTCATTCGCAAAGTCGCTGCCGCCCGCCATCGCGCCGCCAATGGTGCTGGTGAAAACGCGACCCTTCACACCGACGGGTCGCTGCCAGGTCCATGCGATGGGCATCATGGGATCGTTCACCTTCACCATCTTCTTCCACTTGCCGTTCATCTGCTCGCCGACCACTGGCGCGTCATCGGGCGTCATGCCTTGCAGCACCTGGCCGAGCAGCAGCGGCGTGCAGCCTTCCGGCAGCGGCAGCGTCGCCTCATACACATCCGTCGGCCCCCAGATCTCACCATCAGCGATCCCGCGCGTGATGGGATGTGCAGCAGCGCTCGGCGCGAAGACTCCGCGCGTGCTTTGCTTGCCGTGATTGCCCCAGTGGTTCACCCACGTCTGCCCGAGCACCTGACGACCGAAGCCGCCGCTGGCATCATTGAAGCTGTAGCTCGCATACGATGTCGTGCTGTCCTTGGGAAAGCTGAATGCATGCGTCGCCGTGCGCAGACCGATCACCGGTTTGCCTGACTTGAGGTAGTCGTCGATGAACTTCATCTGCGCATCCGGCAGGGCGCGGAAACGCGTGAACATGACCATCAGATCCGCGGATTTCAGCGATTCCAGCCCGGGAATGTTGTCCTTCTGATTCGTGTCGATGACACCGGTCTCCTTGCTGATGGCAAAGAGCACCGTGCAGTCAAAGCCATGCCGCTCCGCGAGAATGTGCGCCATCATCGGCATCGACTCTTCTGACTTGTATTCGTCGTCGCCGGTGACGAAGACGATGCGTTTGCCCGCACCGGGACCGGTTTTGCCTTTGAATACCGCCCACGGCCCCGCTGGCAGGTCTGCCGCCGAGGAAGCGAGCCACGACACGCAAAGAACAAAAGCGAGGGTGAGTTTCAGTATGGCAAAGGGTGATCGTAGCACGTGGACGATCCTTAACGGCCATGGTGCTAAAAATCTACCTTCTTAGCGCATTGATCAGCTCATCCACCTTGTTGATCAAATCTTGCATCTGCTGCTGGTTGTAGCCGCCATCGGCTCCGATGCCCAGCGTGCCGACGCCGTTGCTGTTGTTGCTCGTTTGTTGGAGCGCGTTGGCGATGGCGTTGTTGAGATCGTTGAAGGTCGCCCGTTGCTGGATGTCAGCGTTGAGCGAGGTGAGTTGGCTGCGCATCTCGGCGCTGGAGGCAGGCGAGTTGTTCGCGGGTTTGGATGGATCGAAGGGCATGGCTTGAAGGAGTTTGCAGTTGTTGACAGTGGTTGACGGTTGTTTGCAGTGGTTTGGGAAACAACGGTCAACAGCGCGCAGCGCCCTTCAGCCATTGCCAACCACCGCAAACAGCGCCTTCGGCGCTATGGCGACACCGTGACCTTCACCACATCGGTCCAGTCGCCGTTGGGGGTGCCTTTGTCCCAGAAGCGCATGCGGTATTCGCGGACTTCGGGGGTGCCTGCGACGAGCAGCGGACGCTCGTCGATGTAGGGGCTTTCGGTGTCGATCGCGAGGAACTCCCAGGCTCCTGTTCCGCGTCGGCTTTCGATATACACGCCCATGTGGCCGTATTTGGCGAAGCGCAGGCGCACGCACTGGCAGCCCGCGCCTTGCTCGGTCTCGGCGCTGAACTTCGGCACCTGCTTCTCGGTTTGCTCGGCACCGATGATGCCGAGATCCGTGGCGATGGCATCGGTCATGGCGGAGGAGAGCTTCATCTTGGCGATGAGGGCAAAGATGCGGTTCAGCGTGCCCGGCAGTGCCGCAGTGACGCCTGCGGGCAAGGCGGGCGCGGTGAAGGTGGGCAGCACCATGGCCCCTGTGCCGCTGCCGGTGAGCACATCGTCCACGGCATCGGTGGTGGATGGCGAGAAATTGCGCACGGCGGTGAGCCAGGTGCCGAGGACGTAGTTGGCATACTTCGCGTCATTCACGCTGGCGGTGATGTCGGCGGCGATGACGCCGAGCGTGGGGCCGTGAAGGGGGAGTTTCACGGCGTAGTTGTCGAGCCAGTTGACCTGATCTCCGATGCGGCTTGGATAATAGACTTGGCGTTTCATTTTGGTTCGGTTGTTCTGTGGTTTGGGTGGGTTGAAATAGTCGGACGGCTGGTCCCAGAAGGAGCTGTCCCAGGTGGATTGATCCCAGTTCATGCGGGTTCTTTTCTCGGTTCGCGGTTCACAGTTCCCGGCTGGGTGGCGGCGCGGTGCCATTTGGGCTCGATACCGAGTCTCGCGGGCTTGATACCGCACGCGCCGGGCTGACAAGTCTGCGGCGCGGGATGGAACCCGCCGCTCCGGGGTGCGATACCGCGCGGCGTGGGTCGCATACCATTTGGCGCGGGGAGCCATCCCATTTGCTCCGGGATGGAACCCGTCGCTGCCGGGTTGGATACCATTTCGCGGAGTGATGAACCCGCCGGGCGCGGGTTGGATACCCTGGCGCGGACCAACGAACCCGCCGCGTCCGGGTTTGATCCCAAAGAGGCCGGGTAGGCCATTTGGAGGCTGAAATGGCCTCCTGAGGCGAAAATGAGGGCTGTTTGGCGTGTTGGGAGGCTCATGGCGTGCGTCGGGTGTGACTCCGCCAATGAGAGCACAGCACCCATGAGGGCCGTTAGTCAATCATAGGTGACGGGTCTTTACTCCTCGTCCTCCAGCTCCCCGGTGAACTGCTCCAGCGTCATGCCCAGCCCATGGCTGATCTGCGCGGTGACGGGCAATGTCGGATTGGCTTTGCCACGCTCGATCTTCCCGAGGTATTCCCGGCTTACGCCACTCTCACGAGCAAGACCATACTTGCTCAGTCCACAGCGTTCCCGGAGTTCCTGCAAGCGCCTCGGAAGCCGCGCGCGGATGCGCTCGGCGTAATTGTAGGAGTCGTGGTTGTCCGACGCGGTGGGCATGACGGTTCATGCGTGAGTGTTTTTGAGCCTCACTTTTCTGGCTGCGCTGGGAAATCCTTCGCGTATCGAGTCAGCAGCGTGGGCACGCCATTCGACATTAATATTTAAAATGCTCTAAACCGCAGCAGCTTTCCAGTCCGGGCCAGCGCCGAGCCACTTGCAACGTGGCATCTGAAACGTGTGACAGCCTCTTATGCAAACACCTCCATCACCGGCTTGCCTTTGTCGCCGACGGTGAAGGGGCGGTTGGAGGGGGACATGACGACTTCATCGACGGGCAGGCCGAGGCTCCAGCCGATGGTGCTGAGGAAGTCCTGGGGGCTGACTTGCTTGTCGGCGACGGAGTTGCCTTCTTGGTCGCTGGAGCCGTGGACGTAGCCGGCCTTCACGCCGCCACCGGCGAGCAGGGTGGAGAACACCCGTGGATGATGATCGCGACCGGCATTGCCATTGATCTTGGGGCCGCGGCCGAACTCGGAGCAGAGCACGACTAGGGTCGAGACAAGCAAACCACGCTGCGAGAGGTCTTCGAGCAGGGCGGAAAGGGCCACATCGAGCTCGGCACCGTGTTCTTCGAGGCCTTCTTCGATGTCGTTGTGCATGTCCCAGCCACCTTTGGCCACCTCGATGTAGCGGATGCCTTTTTCCACGAGGCGACGGGCAAGCAAACAGCCCTGGCCGAACTTGTTGCGGCCATATTTTTCACGCAACGGCTCCGGCTCGTCATCAAGGCGGAAGGCTTCTAGGTCGGTGCTGGACATGATGGCCACCGTCTTGTCGTAAAACTCAGTGTAGCTCTTCACGCCGACGGTTTGAAAACGCTCGCGGAAGCCCGCGTCGAGCTTGTCGAGCATGGCGAGGCGCTTCTGCACCACGCCCGCGCCCGCGTCGCTGCGGGAGTATTGCAATCCGGCATCGGGATCAAGGATGGGAAGCGGCGAGTAGCTGGCGGGGAAGAAGCCGTTGCCCGCGTTCGGCTGCCCATTCACGCACACGCTGGAGGGGAGGGTCTTGTGACTGGCTCCGAGGAAGTTCTGCGCCCAAGCGCCGATGTTCGGATGCTTGATGGTGCCGCGTTGCTCATAGCCGGTGCGAATTAAATACGACCCGCTGGCATGCACGCCGGTTTTGGAGGTCATGCTGCGGATGATCGAGATCTTGCCGGCCTGCTTGGCGAGGTTTTGCATCGTGCCGCCGAGCTGAAGACCCGCCTTCGCTGAAACGGGCTTTACCGGGCCCTGCGTGACGCCTTCTTTTGGGTCGAGCGTGTCGATGTGCGACATGCCGCCGCGCATTTGGAGGAAGATGACATTCTTCGCTTTGCCGAAGCCGGGGCCGTCGGCTGCCAAGGTTCGGTCGCCGAGTCCGTGAAGCACGGTGACGCCCAAAGAGGCTTTTGCCCACTTTTCGCAGAATGAGCGGCGGGAGAGCGGATCGAGTTGGTTCTGAAGTTTCATAAAGTGATGAAGTTTTTTGGGGCATTAATCGCGACAATTGGCACGTCGTTCATTCAACAAAGACAAACTCCCGCGTGTTAAACAGCACCCAGCTCAGGTCACGCATCGTGAGGTCCTTGCCGAGGGCGCCGACGGCATCGGCGAGTTCTTCGGGCTTCGGTTTGCGGCTGAAGAAACTCAAATAGAGGCTTTCGATCTGCTGCTCGGGTGATTTTAGGCTGGTGGCGGTCTGGATGACGAGGGAGTCGTCCTGTCCGATGACTTTCTGTGCCGCGCCGTTCATGAGCATGAGCACTTGCGGGATGCTGCCTTCATCACTGCTGCTATCGGCGATCTGGCGGTCACTCTGGCCGAACATGCGGAGGAAGTGCTGGTCCCTTTCAGGCTGGGGCAGTTCGGACGCACGGGCGAGCACGAGGCCGTTTCGCTCGGGCGGGGTGATCTCCACACTGTCCCCGCCATCACCAGCAGGCTGCACCTTCTTATTTTTGCTTTTCTTTGCGATCTTCCCGGGTTTGCCGAGTTGGCTCAAGGCACCGGCGGCCTCCTCGCTGTCGGCCTTGAGCGACTCAGGAGTCATGCCTTCACCGAAATTGACTTTCATGACCTCGGCATACTTCGCACCGCGGTGGGCGTGGAATTTATCCACGTCCGCGCCGACGACGAGCGTGGCGCAGGAGTCCCAGGCCTGCTCGGCGCTCATGCGGCGAAGCACGGGGCCGGGGAAGAGATACGGGACGCCATCGGCCATCTCATGGCTGGTGGCCTCGCGTTGGTAGGCCTGCGTGTTGCACAGCAGGCGGGTGAATTGTTTCAGGTCGAACTTCAACCGCACCATCTCGGCGGCGAGGTGATGGAGCAAGGCGGGGTTCACGCTGGCCTCGGGGTCGTCGAGATCGGTGACGGGCTCCTTGATGCCGACGCCAAAGATGCGCTTCCACATGCGGTTGGCAATGGTCATGGCAAAACGCGGATTGTCCGGCGACGTCATCCACTTGGCGAATTGCGTGCGGAGGTCCTCCTCGTTCTTCGTCTGCACATTTTGGTAGGCTTTCTTGGTCTTGTCATCGGCCCAGGTGACGAGCTTGGGCTTCACCGGATCGCCGGGCTTGCCATCATTGTATTTGTAATCATCCGGCAGCTTCAAATCGTTCTCCGTGCTGTCCTCCACGGCCATGGCGTTCACGCGGACAATGTTTTTGGTCTGCTGCCTGATAAGTTCGTCATCGAGCGAGGCCAAGGTGCGGCGCATATCAGAGGCAATGCCACCCTTGTTATTGTAGGTCTTACTGGCACCAAAGAAGGCCGCCATCTCGTAGAACTGCCGCTGTGTCCAATCTGCGAAAGGATGATCGTGGCACTGGGCGCAGGAAACATCCGCGCCGAGGAAGGTGCTGAGTGTCAGCGAGAGGTTATCAAGTCGCATGCCAGCATCCCGCAGCAGGTAACCGGTCGCGCCGTTGTCGAGCAACTTTCCATCTGCGGTCATCATCGCGAAGACTGTCTGATTCCACGGCACGTTGTCGGCGATCTGGCTCTTCAACCAGTCCTGGTAGGTATAAAAGCGGGCCTTTTGAGCCACATCGGCCACGCGGAGCATGTCGGCGAGGTAGTTGAAGAGATGGCTGCTGTAGCCATCGGAGTTGAGCAGCTTGTCAATGACCTTTGCCCGCTTCGAGACGCTGGTGTCAGCGATGAATTCGAGGGCTTCTTCGCGTGTCGGGATACGCCCGGCGATGTCGAGATACACGCGGCGCACGAATTGCTCATCGGAGGCCAGCGGGTTCGGCTTCTGTCCGCCCTTGGAGAGGCCGCTATCAACGAGCAGGTCGATGCGGGCGGCCGCCTGCGCGAGATTCGGGTCCGCCGGGATACCCAGGCCTTCTGGCTTCAGCGTCTTCACCGCCTGCTGATCCATCGGGCTGAGCTTGTCGAGCGGCAGGCGATAAACATAGCCATTTCGCACCTGAAGGAAGACCTGGCCGTTTTCGATGCCGCGGAAGGTCGCTTCCAGTTTGCGCCCCTGTGCATCGGTCCAAGTTTGGGTATTCGGGCTGACCGCTTTTTGCTGCGCCGGAAGCGTGGTCACGAGCGCAAAAAGCGAGAGGATGATAGAGGTCTTGTGTTTCATGGCTTGAGGACGGCGTTAGTTTCATTGCTTACCTGTGCGCACTGGCAAATCTGACACGGGTTTTGTGTCGGCGGACGGTTCGGTAGCGCGCACGAGGATTCGGATTTGGTCGAGGTCGCCAGACACGGCGAGATTGAAGTGCAGCGTGCGCAGGTCGTGGCTCATCACGATCACGTCGCTGCTGGCATCGGAAGCGTTGCTGCGCTCGACACCGCGACGCTTGCCCTGATCATAAATGACACCCGGATGACCGAAGAGATCGTCCGTCTGGTTCAGGACCCCTTTTCTGTTGATCACGCCGACGATGGGAGCGGCAAAGGTCACGCTGCCCTCGCGTCGGAGCGGGGAGCGGTCCGTGGGCCGTTTGGTGGGATCGTAATGCATCAGGAAGCTCGTCACCTGCCGCGTCGGCCCGATCTTGGTGCGCAGCTTTTGGGTCCCCGAGTAACGGCCAGAACGCGCGAACGACACCACCGTCTCTTGGTTCAGGTCCACAGCTTCGCGCTCTTTGAAGAGGAGAATGAACTCGTTGCTCTCCAGATGGCCCGTCTCAACGCTCACCGGCGGCTGCTGGAGATAATGGATCGCGCCCACCGTCCGCGGCGCATCGGGCGTGGGAGATGGTGGCGGTGGGAAGCTTGACGGATCCAGCCGCGCCTCCACCGTCACACCGTCGCTCGCAAAACGACGGCCTTCCGAGGTGTTCAATGCCACCAGTGAACCCGGCCGCGAATCATCTCCCGCCACGCGCGCCTCGACCTCGCCGCTGAACACATGCACGTCGGACACGCCCGACGGGCCAACCGACACCCCAAAATCTGTGCCCAAATCGACCACTTCCACACCCGGTGTCTCCACCGTGAATCCGCGCGCGCCCTCCGGCACGTGCGCAGCGGCCTTGCCGCCCATCAACCGCGCCCGGGAAGAGGAGAGCAGCGACAGTTGCGCCGGTCCTTCGACAATCATCTGCGCGCCGCCTGCGAAGCTCAGCCGCATGCGACCGCCAGGCAGGTGGTAGTCGCCCGCCGAAAGCGCGCGGCCCACGGCCAGCGGATCGTGCGACGTGTGATCGTAGTCCGACAAACTCGTCACCACCGCCACATGCGGCTCGCTCGCCGCCACGGCTGCCGTCTGGATGTCACGCGCGTCATCGCGCAGCCGCATCGAGTAAAAGTAGAAACTCGCGCCCACGAGCAGCGCCACGGCCGCCGCCGCGAGCGGACGCCAGGAGAGCCAGACGGAACGACGTGGAGCCACCGCCGACGGCTGCGATCTGCGAACTCCCGCAAGCGCGGAATCAAGATGCGTATAGCGCAGAAAGTCCTGACGCACGCTCGCATCCTTCACGATGAGTGATTCCAACTCCTGCGTCTCTTCCAGCGAAGCAACGCCTTCCAAGTAGAGTCGCATCAGTTCAAGCTCATGTTCAGTTCGATTCATGTCCGTTCCTCCTGTGCGAGCACCTGCTGAGTGCAGTTCATCAATGCGATGCGAATGCGGTGCAGCGATTTGTAGAGGGCCATCGCACTGCGGCCCGCCCGCGCTGCCAGTTCATCAATGCGCACCCCTGGCTTGTAGGCCTCTTCCACCAACGTGCGTTGATCATCCGTCAATTTACGAAGGCAATCATTCAAAGCCCGACGCTCCGCCTCAAAGGCATCCTCCGATTCCTCGGAAGCCACTGCCAGTAAGCGCAGCGCCTCATCGCCAAACACATGCCGATCCCGCCGACGAGTCCGCAGAAATTCCATCGACACAAACCGCGCCACTCCAAACGCCCAGCGGCGAAAGTCATCCATGCTGGTGATGTCCTCAAACTTCCGCCACAGCACCGCCGCCACATCCTGCATCACCTCGCGCGAATCCTCCAACGTGGGCACCAACGACCGCACAAAGCCACGCAACGATTCCTCATGCTCCACATAGAGTCGGAGGAAGAGGTCATGGCGTTGCTGTTCGGAGTCGGTCACTCAACAAACATGACCAGTGCCCGCTTCATTTGCCGAAAATAGTTTTCAGGTGGCGGAAATTGATTCCAGGCTGATGCCACGCTGACGAGCCAGGGTGGACGTTGAGCAATCACTTCCCACCGATCTTCGTCTTGAGCAGTTCCTGCCAGTCCTTGTGCTTCTGCTTGAAGGCCTGGAACTCGCGATACTCGTCGGGGGAGATGCGACCGTCTTTGTCTTCGTCGATGGCATCGAAGGCCCATTCGTAGCCGCGTTTGTCTTGGTTCCACTCGTCGCGGGAGTTCCAGCCGGCGGCGCTGGTTTCGTTTAGTTCGAGGATCTGGCCGGCATCGAGCAGAGCGCGGCGATAGCGCAGGAAGTCGATGGCTTGCACGGCGACGTTCTCTTTGATCGCGTGAGCGGCGGCGATGCCAGCGGAGAGACCGAGCGTGATCCACACGGGCTCCATGCGGATGCACGTCATCGCGATGTGACTCGCATAGCAGCACACGGGCACGAGCAGGTTCTCGCACTCGCCCTGCTTCGGACGGATGGCGCGATACGGCAGGCGATGAATGCCGCTGTGTGCTGGATTCGCCTTCATGATGCTGAACTCGCCGCCGCTGAGCGCGATGCCGCCCTCGTGCGCGATGGTGGCATACGACCAATCATCCACGCCATAGCTGCCGAGGCCGACGGAGTCCTCCGGGCTCGCTGCGCCTTCGAGATCCTTTTGCGTGACAACGTAGTCGGACTTCATGCGCCGTGCCTCGCGCACGTAGAGCTGATGCGGCCAACCGTTTGTCTCATCGAAAATACCACGCTGGAAGCCGATGGTCTCCGCCTTCTCGCGCAGGTCCGCAGGAGCGGAGGGATCGGTGCGCAGGAAGTGATACATGCCGCGCACGAAGTTCATCTGATCGCGCCAGATGCGCGAGCGTGTGGCCCAGTCGCCATCGGGATAGGCCGCGTTCTCGCCAGCGACCGACTGCGCCCAGAGCGCACGGCTGGAATTGCCGCTAAAGATGCCCCAGCCGTTGTTTTCCGAGTATTCGCCGAGCACGTGCATCTTCCGCCCCGCACGCATGTCCACGCCCTTTTGAAAACCGCGGCGGAAGATCTCATAGCGGCGGGGATCGTAGTCGTCGGGTTTCTCGATGCGGATGGGGTCCTTCTTCGTGAGCACCCAGCGAAAAGCATACATCATCGTGAGCTTGTCCGCGCTGCCGAGCGGGCCGATTTGAATGTCCTGCAGCAGCGGCAACAGGCCACTCTTTGAATGGCCGGGCTTCACATACGGGTCGATGTCGTAGCGCATCAACATGGGCCGCACGCCGCCGAGCGACTCGCCATATTCTTCTCGCGACTCACGACCCCAGGTGTAGCTCACGCCGGATTTCGCCATGAGGTCGCCCTCATACGAGCAGTCGATAAATACCCGCGCCGTCACGGTCTTCGCGTTCTTCGTCAAAGGCTGCTCGATGGGGCAGCCGAGCTTGTCCGGCGGCGCGTGATCGAGCGTGATGCTGCGGATGCGAGCGCCTTCCTTCGTCACGCTGGAAAGCCGATGCTCATAGATCACCGGGATGCCACGCTGAGCGAGTTCGGTTTTGTAGAGTTCGCGCATCGCCACGTCGTCCTTCTCGATGAGAAGCTTCAGCGCCATCTTGCCGACGGAGCGCTTGTAGCCCCAATCAATCGCATTCAACCCACCGCCGCTCATGCCACCGAGCCATCGCGAAGGCTCCACGACGACCACCTTGGCTCCTGCATCTGCCGCGCCGAGCGCCGCCGCGATGCCGCTAGCAGTTGCGCCATAGATGCATACATCGGCCTCGACGGCATCAGCGGCGAACAAGGTCGGATCACAGGCACACGCCGCGAGTGTGGCTGTGGTAGTTTGGAGGAAATGGCGACGGGTGGAGGACATGTTAGCGGTTCTGTTTGGATTGAAGGCGCACGATTTCCGCCCCGGCCAGCAGGTAGCTGCCAAAGCCGTGCAGATCGCCCTGAAGACGCGGGCGGTTGAGGTAATACTTCAAGTCGCCGGTGTCGGTGGAGCCGCACACATCGAGCAGATCTCCTTCGGGCGTGACTTTGCTTTGCAACGCCTTCCAGGCCTTCAGCGCCGTCTCGGCAAACGAGGCATCGAGCCAGCCTTCGTTCACGCCGCGTGCCATGCCATAGGTGATCATGCCAGTGGCGGAGGTTTCGAGCCAGGACTCGGCATGATCGAGCACCTGATGCCAGCCGCCCTCGGGATCAGCGCAGGCCCGCAGGCCATTCATGTGCTTCACAAAGGTCGCGAGCACTTCCGCACGTCTCGGATGCTCTTTTGGCAAGGCCGCGAGCAGCTCCGCATGCGCCAGCACCGTCCAGCCATTGCCGCGACCCCAAAACTCACCGGCGGGCTTTTGCGCCTTCAGATCCCACAGATGCCGCAGCAGATGCTTCTCCGCGTCGAGCAGCCGCGCATGCGTGCCGAGCACCTGCGCGATGGCCTCATCAAAACGCCCCTCGCGCACAAGGAACGGTACCGTCATAAAGGGATCATCCGTCATCGCGCCCTTGCCAGGTCGATACAGCAGGCCGTCATCGAAGCGCGGACACTCAGCCATGAACTGCCTCATCCGCTTCAGAAACGGATCGTATTTCGCATCCTTCATCGCCTGCGAACGCTCCAGCACGAGCGGAGCCAGCCCCGTGTGCCAAAGAGCGCTGAGGTCAAAGTAGAAGCCGATCGGCGAGAGCTTCCCATCCCCCACCGGAGCCGCCTTCATGTGCGCGTCGTGCTGCCGTTGGAAGTAACCCATGTGGTGGAAGATGAAGTCGAGGTTTGCCTCGCTGTAGCCGCGATACTTTGGTTCATCGAGCGACTCCGCT
Source organism: Verrucomicrobiaceae bacterium (assembly GCA_947466075.1). Taxonomy (GTDB): domain Bacteria; phylum Verrucomicrobiota; class Verrucomicrobiia; order Verrucomicrobiales; family Verrucomicrobiaceae; genus Prosthecobacter. The sequence continues at coordinate 54,777 of CANIBP010000012.1, read as the reverse complement.
ACGCGCCTCATGCCATCCGCGAGCAGCCACGTCTGATAAAACCACGCGTTGAACTTGCTCTCGATGCTGATCTCCGGCTTCGGCGCCAAGTTCGTGCTGTCTTCAAAGGCCTGTCCGTTGCTGCGATCAATCAGCCGGCATGTCGTTTCCTTCAGCACATGCTCCGTCACGACACGCAACTGGGCCGCAGGATCGTTTTCAGCGGCCCTAGCAGGCGCATGCGTGTTCCAGAGAACGAGAACAATGGCGAATCGGCAAAGGCGAGAAGTCATGGGGATGGAAAAGGTAAATCGATGCCAGGCAACAGCTCGTCAAACACCAGCCTCGGAAGCGAAGGCGGCTCACTTCTTCTTCCCGAGATTTTTCAGTTCTTCTTCGGTCCACATCATCATGCGGCCTTTATTTTGATCGCGGATGGCTGTGACGGCTTTGGTTTCGATGGCAGAGCCGTTGTGTTCCCACTCGCGGCGGATGTAGGTGAGGACACCGGCGATGTCTTCGTCAGTGAGCTGCGGCAGCGGCGGCATGGCGAGGTTGTAGGTGCGGCCGCTGACTTTCACGGGCCCGGCGAGGCCATGCATGACGATGCGGGCGAGCACGTCAGTCTTGCCGAGCACCCATTCGCTATCGACGAGCGGCGGCGCGAGGCCGTCGAGACCGAAGCCATGCGGCTGATGGCAGGCGGCGCAGAGAGTGGCGTAGACGGTTTTGCCTCTTTCAAACAGGGCGGCTTGTGTTTCCGTGAGCGGAACGATGACGGGCGGCTTTGGAGCGCCAGGTTTTCCAGGCCACGCGAGTCGGGCCTCAACGCTGGCGAAGAGCTTCGCGCTCGATTTGTCGCTCATCGCTTTCTTGAGTGTTTTGAGTGACTCTGGCTCTGCATCGAGCCACAGGAGCTTCGGCGTGGACTTGCTGTCACTGGTGGCGAGGCCTTTGATGACTGCGACTTGCAATGCGCCGCCTTGTGGCTGCGCAGCGGCGAGTTCGAGCATTTCCTCGAATGGCCCGGCCTTGTTGGCCTGTGCCAGCAAAACGCCAAGGACCTCGATCACGGGCATGATTTGCGTGCTGTTATCCTTGGTGAGCTGTGCGGCGAGCAGTTTGGCAAATGCAGCCTCTTTTCCGCGCAGTCCGGTGAGCGCGCCTTCGCGAATGAGGGTGTTTTTGCCGTTGCTCGCAAGCAGTTTGGCCACGGCGGCATCGGCGTCGGGAAGATTGAGTGCGGTGAGCTTGATGGCGAGATGCGCGAGCACGAGCGGCTGTTTCTCGGTCGTGATGGCGATCAAATCAGGTGCCATGTCGCGCGGGGCTATGCGCACGGCGGCAGCGCGGACTTGTGCATCTGAATCCTTTAAAACGACACGCAAAATGTCTGGCGTGATCGCCGCAAGGCCGTCGAGCGTCCACAGCGCGTGCAGACGGGCGAGTGCGTGATCGTGTTTCAGCATCTCTTTGAGTGCAGGCACGGCGGAGGCATCGCCAGACTCGACGATGAGCCGCTGTGCGGTGTCGCGCACCCAGCCGCTCTCGTGGGTGAGCATTTTCACGTCTTTGCTGACCTTCATGATGGGCGGGCGCTCTTTCGTGTCCGGCACGATGCGCCAGATGCGACCTTGATTGAAGGGCGTCTCGAGCTTGCGGTCCTTGATGTTGGCGATGAGGTAATGCGTGAGGAAGCTCTGGTGCTGGACGATGCCGCGATACATATCCACGAGGTAAAGCGCGCCATCGGGACCGTTCGCGGCCTGCACGGGGCGGAAGCGCTCGTCGGTGGAGGTGAGGAATTCGGTGTTTTTGGCCGTGTTCGTAGCTTTAACGATGCCGTCGGCCTCACTCATGGTGAAGCGCTTCACCAAATTGCCGCAAGGCTCGGGGACAAAGGCGTTGCCGCGATACGCGGCGGGGAAGATGTCGCCTCGATAAATGAGTGCGCCGCAGGTGCCGGTGGGCTTTGGCAGTGTGCCATCGGGGCGCAGTGTTTTGGGGTCATACCCACGATTCACGCCGGGCGTGGGATGCGATGGGTAAAGCGTCTGGTCAGCCGCGAGCTTGGCATTGATGCTGGTAGCGTTTCGCAGCAGGGGATTCCGCGTAAAGGCCTCCGTGGGCAGCAGATCGGCACGCAGCATGTCGGAGTTGTAATTGAAGTAGAGCCTGCCGTGATCGTCCTGACACAAGCCCCACTGGCCGCGGCCAAGTCCGGTGTCTTTTTGCCACACGCCACTGCGCAGTTTGAATCGCGTGCTGTAACCCGCGCTCCAGATCGCATTATCCATGGCCCAAACTGGCGTATTGGCCATGTGCTCCGGTTGTCCGCCAAGCGTGCCAAAGTCATTCGCGACGACTTCCTTCACATCCGCAACACCATCGCCATTCGTGTCTTTGCAGAAGAGCAACTGAGGCGGCACCGCGATCAATGCACCGCCATTCACGGCCATCACGGCACGCGGCATGACGACCTTGTCGAGAAACGCCGTCGCCTTGTCCATGCGACCATCGCCGTTGGTGTCTTCGAGTAGCGAAATACGTCCCGTGGGCTCCTTTTCCGTGCTGCCAGCCAGATCGTGCATGTAACCACGCATCTCGCAGACGTAGAGCCGTCCCTGATCATCAAAACTCATCGCCACTGGCGATTCGATCATCGGCTCACTCGCGACCAATTCGATGCGAAAGCCTTTTTCGACCGCGAAGGTCTTCATCGCCTCTTCAGGTGAAAGCGGCACTGGCGGCGGCAGTTTAAACTTCAGCTCGACCTTCTCGGGTCCGGCGTTCTTGGTGTGAACGGCGAATGCTGAGATGGTGAGGACACTGAGGATGGTAAGAGAGCGCGAGATCATTTCGTGGGCTTGGCGGCTTTGCGTTCGGAGGCTTTGATGGTGATAGCTGGCACGGGATCGCTTTTGCCAGCGAAGGCGTTCCAGGCACCTTGGAAGACGGCAGCATCACGCACTCCACCTTCGGCGATGAGCCATTGGTAGCGGAGTTTGAAGGGCACGTCGGCAGTGGCTTTGCCTTTCGGGAACATGCCAAAGCGGCCATAGTCGCGGTAAGCTGAGGTGGCAGTGTCCTTCGGGTTGTCGGGGTGGTTTAGGATCACGACGGTGAAGGTCTTGCCTTCGATGGTGAAGACCTCGGCGGCCCAAGGTAGGTCTTTGGCTTTGTGGGCGTCGATTTTTTCGCCGGGGAAGATGTAGGTCGTGCTTTGCGTGTCCACGAGTTCGCTGGGGCGGAACTGGGCACCAGCGTGCTCGGGATCGCCGCTCATGTCAGCCTCGCCACTGACAGTTTTGAGGGCGCTGTTCATCTCGATGCCGAGATAAAACGGTTTCGCTGGCGTGGTGAAACTGAAGCGGCGTTCTTCAGTGAGGAAGGGCGCGGTGGTGTCGCCCTGCCAGTCGATGTTTGCGGTGAAAGTGTTGTCGCCCGGCGCGACCTTTGTCACGACCTGGTCGCCGCCTTTCATGTGCCAGCGGTCATACGATTTGCCGCCATAGTTGATCTTGGCGAAGCCGAGGAAGATGCCGCGATGATGCGTGAAGCTGAAGCCCGCGCCTTTCGTGAGACGAGTGGAGCCATCGGGGCTGAAGATGTGCATGTAGGGCTTATAAGTCTCGTGATGCTTCTCCGGCGTGCTGAGGTCATTCGCCATCATGAGCTTGGCGACGACTTTGCCGCCGTTGGCGACGGCGACGTGATCTTTTTCGGCGACGGTGATGTCGAAGGCTTGCGCGTGAAGCGCGAGGGCGAAGAATAGGAGGGTGTTTTTCATGAGAGAATCTTTTTGAGGACTTTGGCTCCTTCGACGCCGGTGAGCTTGGCATCAAGTCCTTGGAACTTGAAGCTGAAGGCATCGTGCTGAATGCCGAGCTGATGCAGCATGGTGGCGTGGAGGTCGTGGACGGTGGTGATGTTTTCCTGCGCGGCGTAGCCGAGGTCGTCGGTGGCGCCGTAGGTGAGACCGCGCTGGATGCCGGCACCGGCGATCCACATGGACATGGCTTTGTTGTGATGATCGCGGCCGATGGGGCCTTTGTTGCCCTGCGCCATCGGTGTGCGGCCGAATTCGCCGCTGAAAATGATGAGCGTGTCGTCGAACATACCGCGCTGCTTGAGATCGGTGATGAGCGCCATGCAGGCACGATCGACTTCCTTCGCACGCAGCGGAAGTTCTTCCTTCAGCAGGCTGTGGTGGTCCCAATCGCGATGGTAGAGCTGGATGAAGCGTGTGCCGCGTTCGGCGAGGCGGCGGGCGAGGAGGCAGTTCGATGCGAAGGAGCCGTCGCCGGGTGTGCAGCCGTAGAGTTCGAGCGTTTTGGTGCCTTCGGCACTCACGTCCATCAAATCAGGCACGCTGGCCTGCATCTGGAAGGCCATTTCATACTGCGCGATGCGTGTGGCGATCTCGGGATCATCGCAATGCGAAGCGTGTTGTTTGTTGAGAGCGTTGATCGCGGTCACGTCCGCGCCTTGTCGGTCTCGAGTGACGCCATTGGGACTCGTGAGATACAAAACGGGATCGCCCTGTGAGCGAAGTTGCACACCTTGGAACTTCGACGGCAAGAAGCCGCTGCTCCACTGTCGCGCGGAGATGGGCTGCGGGTTACGGCCTTTGCCGGTGGAGTTGAGCACGACGAAGCCCGGCAGATCTTCCGCTTCGCTGCCGAGTCCGTAAGTCACCCATGAGCCCATACTGGGCCGTCCGGCGATTTGGGTGCCGGTGTTCATGAACATGTGCGCCGGATCGTGATTGATCGCGTCCGTGGTCATCGAGCGCACGAGACAGATGTCGTCCGCGACGCTGCCGATGTGCGGCAGCAACTCCGAAAGTTCCATCTGGCACTTCCCATACTTCTCGAAGCGAAACATCGGTCCCTTGCACACGAGTTTCTGCCCCTGGAGCTGCGCGAGCTGCTGCCCCTTCGTGAACGACTCCGGCATCGGCTTGCCGTCCATCTCCGCGAGCTTCGGCTTGTAATCAAACAGCTCCAACTGCGACGGTCCGCCTGCCATCGTGAGCCAGATGACGCGCTTTGCTTTCTGCGGCAAGGGTAACGTGCCTAGCACACCACGGGAGGCTGCATTCAGTAAATCCGGACACAGCAGCGAGGCCAAAGCAACGCTGCCGAGTCCGTGCGAAGCACGACCGAGGAAGGCGCGGCGGGTTTGAGCAGTGATAGAGTTCATGTCAGGAGAAGTGGCTTGCCGGAAGGAAGGATTTCCGCCATGATTCGCTCATGAAAACCAAGACGCTTGCCAAAAAATCTGCCCCCCGCCGCTCCGTGGCACCTGCTGGTGTTCGCGTGATCAAACGGACTGCACGCCCGCGAGCGAAGGCAGGGGCAAAGCCCGTGCCCAATGATTTCCTAGCGCAACTAGAGCTATTGCAGAAGCCTTTTCGTGCTCGTGGTGAACTTGTCACGGCTTCCCGTGAAGAGTCAGACCTGCTGGCCCGCATGATCGCCGGAGAGGCTGCATGATTTACGCCGACACCAATTTCTGTACCAACATTTTGGTGAACCTCTCCGACAGCGAGAATGCAAGGCGGCTTCTTCCTGACGCACACGGCATTCTTCCCATCACTCGACTGCTGCGATTGGAGATCGCCAATGCGCTTCAACAATGCCTTTACATGGCCAAACACGGTGCGCAGGTGCTTCGGATCACTCCAGAGTACGTTTCTGCGGTTCGTGCACAATTCGCGGATCAAGTTAGCATGGGCAGGCGCTTTCAAAACTGCCAACTTGATGAAGATGCCGTCGAACGCGTGTTCATGGAACTTTGTGATCGCCATACTGCTAAAGAGGGCTTTCGCACCTATGATATCCTGCATGTCTCCTCCGCGCTGGTGCTCGGGTGCGATACGTTTTGGAGCTTTGACGCCAAAGCGAAGAAGTTGGCGAAGCTGGAAGGCCTGAAGGTGAATTGACGGGCTTGGGATCATGAACGCGTGATCGTTTCATGCAAATTCAACAGCACGCGTGCGACATGCGTCCAGGCGGCGAGTTCGCTTTTGTTTAGATTGGCGGGCGTCGTGGCTGCACCGGTTTGGAGCAGAGCCTCCGCTGCGGCGGTATCTTTTTGGTAGTCGGCGAGATGCTTGGCGAACAAGGCGGAGATCGTTTTCATCTCTTCGGCATTAGGTTGGCGCTGCAAGGCCTGCTGGCAGGCCCAGGTGATGCGTTTGGCGGTATCGCCTTCGGTTTGAAGGATGCGGGCGGCGAAGGTGCGGGCGGCTTCAACGTACGTTGGGTCGTTGAGAAGGACGAGGGCCTGCTGCGGGATATTGGAGCGGTTTCGCTCGGCGGTGCATTCTTCGCGGCTGGGGGCGTCGAAGGCGACCAGTGATGGATGCAGGAAGCTGCGCTGCCACCAAGTGTAGAGGCCGCGGCGATACAAGCTTTCACCACTTTCGTTCTGCCACTCGCGGGTGGGGAAGTTGAGGTTTTCCCAGTATTTGGCGGGTTGATAAGGCTTCACGCTGGGGCCACCAATTTTTGGCACGAGGAGACCGGAGATGGCGAGGGCGTTGTCGCGCACGATTTCAGCATCGAGGCGGAAGGCGCTCTGGCGGGCGCATTCGCGGTTGCAGGGATCGGCGGCGGTAAGTTCCTTGGTGGAGGTGCTGACTTGTTTGTAGGTGTCGCTACTCACGATGATGCGAACCATGTGCTGGAAGTCCCATCCGCTATCCATGAACTCGCAGGCGAGCCAGTCGAGCAGCGCGGGATTCACGGGCGGCTCGCCTTGCGCGCCGAGATCATCGAGAACTTTGCTCAAACCGGTGCCAAAGAGCTGCTTCCACAGGCGATTCATCACGGTGCGTGCGGTGAGCGGGTTGTCTTTGGAAACAAGCCACTGCGCGAGGTCGAGTCGCGTGAGATCGCGGCCTTCGATCTTCGGCTTCGGTAAGTAACTCGGCAGGGAGGCCTTCACGACCTCGCCGCTCTCGTTCATCCAATCACCACGCGGCAGGATGCGCACGGTGCGCTTGGCGGTGTCGCTGATGGAGACGATGCACTTCGGTAGCGGGTCGTAGAAGGCTTTCCGGGCCGCCTCGGCCTTCACGACAGCCTCGCGCTCAGTTTTGTAGAGCGCTGTGGTTTTGAGGAAATGGGCTTCAACCGTTTGCTTTTGCTTTGCGTTAGGGCTTTTGGCCTTCAGGATGGCAAGAATGTCCTTCTCCACCTTTTCGGTGACGGCTTTTTTGGCGAGCAACTCGGTCTTCCAGGCTTTTTGTGCTTCCGTGAGCTTGGGCTGCACAGCGGCGAGCTTTTTCTTCGCGTCGGCGAGAGTGGTATCGAGTTGTGCGAGTTTCTTCTCATCATCCGGCTTGCCGACGATCATGCCATCCTCGCGCTTGCCGATGATGCCCTCTTTGATGTCAGCGAAGAAGGCACCAAGCTGGTAGAAGTCGCGTTGATTGAAGGGATCGAACTTGTGATCGTGGCACTGAGCGCAGCCAGTAGTCTGCCCCATCCATGCGGCACCGACGGCGCGCACGCGGTCGGTGAGCATGCGCTGCTCGTAATCTTTGGCCTGAGCGCCGCCTTCCTCGGTAGAGAGGAGCAGGCGATTGAAGGCAGAGCCGACTTTGGTTTCCAGATTCGCGTCCGGCATGAGATCACCGGCGATTTGCTCCATGGTGAAGCGATCGAAGCGCTTGTTGTCATTGAAGGATTTGATGACGTAATCACGGTAAGGCCAAACATTGCGCGGAGTATCGCTGTGGTAACCGATGGTGTCGGCGAAGCGCACCACATCGAGCCAACCAATGGCCATGCGCTCGCCGTAGTGGGGATTTTTGAGGAGTTGGGTCACGAGTTCGTCGTAGCGTTTCTCGGACCATTCAGACACGTCGGAAGGTTTGGGCGGCAGCCCGAGCAGATCAAAGGAGAGCCTGCGAATGAGCGTGCGTTTGTCCGCCTGTGGCGACGGCTTGAGTCCGATCTCGGCAAGACGCTTCTGCACCAGAAAGTCCACGCCATTCTTGCCCGCTGGGATCACCGCCTTAACCGGCTTCTCATAAGCCCAATGCTGCTGATAGGCCGCGCCCTGGTCGATCCACTTCTTGAGGATGTCTTTCTGCCGCTGCGTGAGCTTCTTGTGCGAATCCGGCGGCGGCATGAGGTCGTCTTCGTCATCGGTAAGGATGCGGGAGACGAGTTCGCTGTCCTTCCCCTTCCCCGGCACGAATGCTTCCTTGGCGAGAGCCTCTTCACGAATATCTAGCCTGAGTTTTCCCTCGCGGTGCTTTGGATCGTTGCCGTGGCAGTAGAAGCAGTTGTCGCTCAAAATCGGCCGCACATCGCGATTGAACTCGATTTTGGCCGGAACGGGTGGTTCGGCTGCGAAAACAGCGATGGGGGCCAGGGTGGCGAAAAGAAGGGCTTTGGACATAAATTTGAATCTACACAGATACGTGTTTGAGAAATGGGATATTCCGACATCCACCATGGCAAAAATCAGCATGATCAGGCTTGGGACGAGATCAAATCCGCCACCGGGTGCAGGATGAGGTCGCCGGAGACATTCTTCGGCAGTGCGGTAAGCAGGACGAAGGTCTTATCTGTCGCCGGATCAGACCACGCGAGCGTGCCGGTGGAGCCGGAGTGGCCGAAAGCATGAGCGGAAGAACCTTTGCCGAGGCTGGCAGGGCCGACCATGAAGCCGATGCCGCGATTCGCTTCGAGTGTGGGCGTGTGATCTTGGATCATGAGGCGTGCCGTTGCTTCGAGCAGCACTTTGCCATCGGGATGCAGAAAGCTGCGCAGGAAAATGGACATGTCGGCCGCCGTGCTGTGAGCGCCGCCCCAAGGGGCGCCGAGGTTGCGCCAGTAATCGCTGTTCCAGTCCCATTCGCGGGCTTTGGGATCGCCACCGCCAGCCTCAGGTGCCGCATGCTCGGTTTGCATCGGCACCATGTCGGACTTTTTGAATTGGCCGAGGCCAAGCACAGTGCGTGACATGCCAAGCGGCGTGAAGACATGTTGCTGGAGGAATTCCGGCAGCAGTGTCTTCGTCACACGCGCCACGATCTCCGCCGCGAGGAGGATGCCCATGCTTTGGTAGTGATACCTTGTGCCTGGCGCGAAGAGCAGCGGCGCGCGCACCGCGCCTTTGACGAATTCCGACAGCGGCGCGTGCTGGGCGCGGAGTTCGTTGTTGTTCTCCAACTGATCCGGCAGTCCCGAGGTGTGCGTGAGCAGTTGCTCGATGGTGATCTCTTTTCGCGCACCTTCGCTGAACTCAGGGAGGTATTTCACGGCGTGATCCGAGAGCTTCACCTCGCCGCGATCCACCAGGATCATCACCGGAACGGCAGCGACGAGCGGCTTGGTGATGGAGCCGAGCAGGAACATCGAATCTGGCTGCGCTTTGCCGAAGACGTGTTGCGTCACCTGATCCCCGCGGCGCACATGCAGCACGGCGTTGTGAAGGGTGCCGTTGTCGATTTGCGTCTGGATGATTTGAAGGGCGGATTGCATGCGATCAGGTTCGGCACCGCGGCTTTTCATCGCAGCGATGCCAGTGAGCAAGGTGGTAAAGTGGCGGCGGTTCATCATTTGGCAGCTGACGTAGGCGGTTCTCTTCCCTGCACGATAAAATCGAACAACTCTCCATAGCGCTTTCCGTCGAGTGTGATGTCCAGCGGCACCATCTGCACACCAGCGGGCAGTTTGGCGGGATCGGGGGTGAGCTTGATCTTGAAGCTCTGGCGTGATTTTGGACCGACGGTGCCGGTAAGTTCAGCGGGTTCGGCTTTGAGACCCGGTGGTGGTTTAAGCACGATGCGGTGCTGCTGCATGCTGTCGCGGAAGTTGCGCACGGTGATGTTCACTTCGGTTTCTTTGGAGACATCGACGCGATACGGGTAAGCACTGACCCAGTAGGGATCGAACAGGTATTCATAGTTCGCATCAGGCAGCAGGTCCTTGTATTTGCGGATCGCCCGCAGCGCCCAGTCGTGGTAGCGATCAATGAAGGCGGCGGGTTCCGTCATGAGCACACCATGTGCGCCCATGATGATTTGGGGCTGGATCTTTTGCAGATACTTCGCGGCGACGAGGTAGCCTTCGTCGATGATGGCGCTGTTGCGGGCGTTCACGCATTCGTGGCCGTTCTGCGCGGGATCGGATGGATCGCCAAAGAGATTGTCGCCGGTGAAGACGATTTTTTTACCGTCGAGTTCGAGCCACAGTGCATTACCGAACTCGGTTTGGCCTGGCATCCAGTCGATGTGCAGCTTGTAGCCTTCCCATTCGATGACATCCCCGGCTTTGAGAATGCGGTCGATCTTCGCCCGCTCAAATCCGGCGTTGTAGGTGCCAATCATCGCCGGGTAGTCGTAGAAGCGTGGGTTCTCGCATTTGTCCGCGATGGTGTCCATGGTCCAGAACTTCACGCCATGGTCTTTAAGTGCCGGAAAGAGCGTGAAGTGGTCGCCATGCGAGTGCGAGATCCAGCAGGCGTCGATCTGCTTGAGACCGAGAAACTCCTTCATGTCGCTGATGATGCGTTCGAGCACGAGTTTCGGAAACAGGCCGCAATCCAGCAACAGCGCGTGGCCATTGTTAGCGATGATGATGGCGAAGTTCTTCCCGGCCATCTCGGGGCCGAACATGTAAAGGTGCGGGCTGACTTGAACGATGTAGTGCGCCTTCGTCGGCTTTGTGGCCGGATGTGGGCCGCGCTTGGCTAAGTTCTCTACGGGATAACCGCGAATGTAATCGGGCCGAAAGCTAACGAGCTTTTGATGGTATGCTTCAAACTGCTTTGTCGCATTTTGAATGATCGGTCCCTGCGATGGAAATGCCGTATCAATGCCTAATGCAGCGAGTTTCTGCACAGAAGCGGTGAGCGCGTCGAGGCCTTTGGCAAAGCCGTAGTCCCACTCGGTGTCGAACCAGTTCGTCATCTTCGAACCGTCATGCATCACGCCACCGGTGAAAACCAGCGTGCGACCATCGCGCTTAATGATGAAGCTCATGCCGCCGGGCGAGTGGCCCGGTGTGCTCACGCAGGTGAGGTTGAAGCCCTTCCAGGTGAACGATTCACCATCTGCAAGCACACGGTCGATCTTCACCGGCGCAGCAGGCGGGCGCACGTAGCTCGCGCCATGCACACTGTATTTGTCACCGAGACGCGGGTTCCATTTGCGAAATGAGAGTGGGTTTTCGAGAATTTCTTTCTCCAACTGCGAAGTCGCTATCTTCGTGACCGCACGATCCAGCATCGGCGATCCTTGGCACAGTTCTCGATGGTGATCCGAGAAAAGAACCCACTCGACTCGCTTCGCACCAATCTCTGCCAAGTGTTCCAGCACAGAGCCATCGCCTAGGTTGATGATAAGCGCGGCTTCCTCGTGCTTTAGCACATAGACATTACAAGTATCCTGCCAGAGATGCACTCCGGGCACCGGTTGCTGAAATTCGGCAAGAGCAAGACTTTGCAGAATGAGAAATGCGGCGAGAAGACGAATCATGCGTTTAACAATGCCGGGCACAAGAATGTCGCTTTAAGTTCACTTCAGCGACACGCTCCACAGATGATTGCCGGAGGTGATGAAGAGAGTTTTGCCGTCCTTGCCGCCGAAAGCGCAGTTGCAGGCTTCGTCGGGGGCGGTGGGGATGAAGTCGATGAGACGTCCGCTGGGCGAAAGAATGTAGCAGCCAGCTTTGAAGCGGTTGGTTTCCCATTCGGTCACCTTGTTCGTGCCTGCAGCGACGTAGATGCGGCCTGCAGCATCCATTTTCATGCCATCGGGACCACGTCCGTTTTTCCAGTCGAAGACGACCTTTCGGCAGCCTGATTTCACATCGCCATTCTTGTCGAGGTCGTAGCGCAGCAGCTTCCGTGAGCCGCCGTGGTTGTTGTTATTGTTGTCGGCGATGAAGAGATACTTGTCGTCAGGTGTGATGAGAATGCCGCTGGGGCGCTCTGCGCCATCGCAATGGATGCGGGTGACTTTATCAGGGGTCTCGATGCGATAAACGCCTTCAAAGCCAAGCTCCATGCTTTCGCGTGGACCATAGCGCGGGTCCGTGAAGTAAATCTGCCCCTTCGAGTTCATGCAGAGGTCATTCGGCGTGTTGAAGCACTTTCCTTTAAAGCGATCGGCGAGCACGGTGATGCGGCCGCCTTTCTCGGTGCGTGTGACACGACGCAGACCCGACTCACAAGCAACGAGACGGCCTTCGCGATCAAAGAGCAGACCATTCGACGCATTCTGTCGAAACACTGTCGTGTGGCCTTTCGGGTCCATGCGGTTGATGTGCTCGCCGTCGGTGAAGTAGAGCGAGCCATCTTTCCACGCCGGGCCTTCCCCTGCCCCGATGAGGCCGTGATCCTTGGGCACGAAGCCAGAAACAAGAGGTGAGCGCATGGAAGTGCACGAACTCAAAGCGAGGCCGAGTATCAGAATTGAGAGAGGTTTCATAGCATGAATTCAGGTCAACGTAGCAAACCGACGATGTTCTCCGCAATGGCTACGAATTGTTAACAACGGTGCTGTAGAGCGTCTTTATGTCGGATCCGCCGAAGTTCACGCGCATTAAAATCTTCAGTCCTTCGATTCCACGCGCCCTGATGAATTATCATTGAGAGATTTGGGGAGCTGATCCTGCGGCTTTGTCATGGTGTGAAGGGCGGACTCCTTACCATAGGCGGTGACGACATCTCCCGCTTTGATCAAATCATCACGACTGGGGATATCAGGGTGTGTTTCGCCATCGCGCTTGATCGCCAGAATGACGACGCCTCGGTCCCAAGGGCGTGATTCACTCAAGGTTCGACCGGCGAGGAAGGTGTTCGGCAGAATTTCGATTTCAGAGACGACGTAGCCGTGTTGAATGCGCAGTAGCAATTCGTAATCAAGCGCGCGCACCATGCCAGTGCGCTCCAACGTGCGTTGAATAACACGATCAAGAATTTTTTGAAACCAAGTGAGGCGTGAAATAAACAGTAGCAGCAGTAATCCGCCGATGAGCCAGCCAAGCATGAGCATCGTATCGCCACCGGAGCCACTTTGAAGGAGTGTGACAATGAGCGTGGCGAGCGCGGAGGTGAGGCCGACGTTGCCAGCGAGAATGAGATCGCGAATGATGCGGCGGCGCACGGGGTGGTTCACCACAAGTTCGGCCTCTTTCGTGGTGAAACCGACGCCAAAGAACGCGGAGTAAGCTTGGAAGCTGGCCGTGTCCCAACTGATTTCAGTCATCATCAGAGCCGTCGATCCCACCCGCACCGCCAGCAGTGAGACGAGGGCGATGACGAGCAGGGCGATAACGGGGGCGACCATGAACTTGCGTTTAAAATTTCAGGTTTAAGGTTCCAAGTTCAGAGGTGCTTCTCGCTGATGGATTTGTCGTGGTCGTAGATTTGTTCCTTGGTCTGTTTGCCTTTCATGTCCCAGTAACGGTTCAGGCCGTGTCGCTGACCGTGATCAAAGTTGGTTTCGGCGGACTGCTGGCCATTTTCCCACCACTCCTTCATCACACCATGCATTTTGCCATTCTGATAAGGGTATTCGCCAGCCGTCTTGCCGCTCGAATGCTTGTTACGAACAAGGCCGGTATAGGGTTTGACCTGGTAATTCGCTTCTTTGCCGTCATTGAGCATTTCGACGTTCTTGTCGGCGAAATCGACCTCGGCAGGCTGTTTTTCACAGGCGGAAAGACATAATGCACAGAGCAGGATAGTGAGGAGCCGTTTCATGGATCGAGCTTGCAGTGGCCACGCGATTTTTCAATCAGCAGTCGATATGAGACGACTGACTCAAAATAACCAAATGAGCACAAATAAGCGCCGATATTGACCAGCTAAATTACTCTTTCGACAGAGCACCGAGCACCTTCGCGACGGTGTTTTCGACGCTGAGGCCGTGCTTTTGGCGAAGGATTGCGGGGGTGCCGTGCTCGACAAACTGGTCGGGCCAGCCGATGCGGACGACGGGTGTGTGAATACCGGCGTCGCTGAGTTGCTCGATGACGCCTGCACCGAAGCCGTTGCGGAGTACGTGGTCTTCGAGGGTGCAGACGACTTTCACTTTTTTGGCGAAGTATTCGAAGCAGGCCATGTCGAGAGGTTTGATCCAGCGTGGATTGATGAGGGCGACGGAGAGGCCTTTGGCTTCGAGTTCTTTTTTGGCGGCTTCAGCGACGGGGAACATGTCGCCGAGGGCAATGAGTGCGACATCGTTGCCGTCGGCGATGACTTCGGCCTTGCCGATTTCGAGGCGGACGGGTTTATCTTTGGGCATGATGCCGGGGCCGTTGCCACGCGGGTAGCGGATGGCAATGGGTCCGTTTTCGTAGCAGGCCATGGTCCAGAGCATGTCCACGAACTCGTCTTCGTTGCGTGGCTGCATGTGTACGAGGCCGGGGATGCCGCGGAGGTAGGCGATGTCGAAAAGGCCGTGGTGCGTGGGGCCGTCGTCGCCGCTGAGGCCGCCGCGGTCCATGCAGAGGCGGACGGGGAGGTTTTGGATGGCCATGTCATGCACGATCATGTCGAACGCACGCTGCATGAACGTGGAGTAGATGGTGAGGAAGGGCTTGAAGCCACGGGTGGCGAGGCCGCAGGCGAAAAGAGCGGCGTGTTCCTCAGCGATGCCGACGTCGAAGTAGCGCTCGGGGATTTCTTTTTTGAAGACGCTCAAGCCGGTGCCGCCGGGCATGGCACCTGTGATGGCGACGATTTTTTTGTCGGCCTTGGCGAAGTCGGTGAGGCTGCGGGCATAGACCTGCGAATAGGTTGGCTTGTCGCTGGTGGGGGTCTCGCCGGTCTCGCTGTTGTATTTACCGAGGCCGTGGAATTTACCGGGATCGTTGAGCGCGGGGGTATAGCCGCGGCCTTTTTCGGTGATGATGTGGAGGATCACCGGTTCGTCCTGAGTCTTGAGGAACTCGAAGGTTTGGATGAGCAAAGGGATGTTGTGGCCGTCGATGGGGCCGTAGTACCGGATGCCGAATTCATCGAAGAGCGAACTGCGATTCGATGGCGTCTGGCTCTGCGGCAGGAGAATGTTCTTGGCGTGGTCTTCGACCTTCTTGACGATACGGCGTGCGTCTTCGCCGAGCATGAATTCAAGCAGCTTGCCGGCTTTTTGATGCAGGTTTGCGTAGGCAGGATGCGTGGCGATGGAATTAAAGTACTTCGCGATGGCACCGACGTTGCGGTCGATGGACCACTCGTTGTCGTTGAGGACGACGATGAGGCGCTTGGTGTGTGCGGCAACGTTGTTCATCGCTTCAAACACAGGACCGCAGGTGAAGGCAGCGTCACCGGCGACGCAGACGACGTGCTCGTCACCTCCGGCGAGATCACGCCCAGTAGCCATGCCGAGGGCGGCGGAGAGAGCGGTGCCGGCGTGGCCTGCGCCGTAGCAGTCGTGTTCGCTTTCAGTTCGGAGCAGGAAGCCATTCAGGCCATCATGCTGACGAATGGTGTGTATGCGGTCCCAGCGGCCGGTGAGCATCTTGTGGACGTAGCCTTGATGCGCGACGTCGAAGACGAAGCGATCCTTGGGCGTGTCGAAGACGCGGTGCAGAGCGATGGAAAGCTCCACGACGCCGAGATTCGGCCCGAGATGGCCGCCGGTCTGGCTGAGGGTTTCGATGAGTGTCTGGCGGATTTTTTCCGCGAGTTCGGGGAGTTTCTCCAGCGGCAGGGCTTTGAGGTCGGCGGGGGAGTTGATGGCAGGCAGTTGGGTGTCCACAGGTCTAAAAAAGTCGGATTTCGCCGCCTTCGGTCTCGGCGGTTTTACGTCGGCGGGGCTGATTACGGGGTTTTTCGGCAGAATTGGGGGCTTGTTCGTCTTCCTTAGCTTCCTCAAATGGCGTGAGAGAGGCTTTCCCGCCTTCCAAATCGCCGCTGATGAGTTCCACACGGCGGCGCGCTCCATCGATACGCTGGCGGCAGAGTTTAAGAAGGCTCACACCTTCTTCGTAGCTAGAGATCATTTCTTCGAGAGACAACTGGCTGTCTTCCATACCCGCAACGATTTCATCAAGACGCTGCATGGCGTCCTCGAAGGAGGGATCGTTCTTTTCAGTGGATTTACTCATGAAATGGGTCGCTCTGGCACTAGGCCGAAGGGGTTGCCATTATCATGGGCCCCAAGGGTGCCGCAAGCAGGAAAAGCTTGTTAAGGATCGTGCGTTCAACCGCCAGTGCTGAAATAGGCTGACCCTTTCATGAAAATAACAGAAACACAGAGGTGAATAGGCTCTTGAGTTGGAAGAAAATGGACAATTCAGGCCAATCATAGTTCGTGGGAAGGTATAATTTGCAATTATTGCATTTTTATTCGGTATGGTTAAGTATATATTAACAAGCTTGTGAAAAGACGAATTTTCAGACTTTGCCTCAATGCCTGTATGCTGAGCGCCATTTTTTGGCCTCAGCCTGCAAGTGCTTATCTGGGCAGTTTTGAGGAGCAAGATGGCTATCGTATTCCTTTGAATGGTCAGATTCTTTCCGCTGACATCATTGGAGACGCACAGTTTTACCTCAATAATATCGATGCCAATGGCTATACCGGGGTAGTGCCTCTGGGAACTTACCCCAATACCCTCGGCGATGGAACCCATGGCGCCGACTTGAGTCGTTACAATGCTGGGGCTTATGGAACCAACCGTGGTGGTCCCGGTGGAACTGCGACGGACATTGCAGATAATTCAGGACTCTGGCGGGCGCTTGCTGGAGGACGCCTCAATGAAGATGTCAATGTCCCCTATTACAATGGCGGCAGTTTCACACGTGACTATGTGCACGCCTACCGTTATCCAGGAGCACGCACCGGTTCAGCAGTTATTAACCTTCTGGCCTCAGAAACGAACCTTAGCTATGCCTACACACTCGATGCCCGCGATTTCAATGGCACCACGCCGTCCGCCACCGATTCCAACTTAATACAAATGGCATTTTGGGCCTGCCCCTCTGATTGGGATGATACTGATACAGGCAATATTCTGGGATTGTCGCTAAAGGATGCGATGAATCAGATGGTCTTTCAGGTGGGGGATACCGGAGATAACCTGCTCCAATATCGACTAAACGGCGGAACTTGGCAGACGACCTCAAATCGCCTAGGAACAGCGGGATGGTCTGAGTTGGTGGTGATTCTGGACACACTGAATAACACTGCAGGCATCGCCGTGAGTGCTTTCGATGACACTACATCTTCGCTTGGCGCACAGACTTATGTTTTAAGCAATCAAAGTCTTAGGTTGGATGCGGGCGCACTGACCAGTCTCCAATGGGATCTACGTGGCGGGCCGCTTAACAACGGTGCCGCCAGCTTTAAGAACTACTTTGATGACTTCAGTTTCACCGTGAGTCCAGTGCTAGTTCCTGAGCCAAGCAGTGTGGTCCTAGCGGGAATAGCATTTCTTATGCTGATGCTTCAGAGGAAGCGCCGTTGCATATAGCATATTTGCGTATGCGTTAAGGTACATCTGCACAAAAAAACACCCAGTCTTTCGACCGGGTGTTTTTTCATTGAGTGAAATGACCTTCGCTAAATTAGGCGAAGATATCAAGAACTGGCACGCCCTTGTCACCGACCGTAAACGGACGGTTAGAAGGAGACATAACCACTTCGTCCACAGGAAGGCCCATGGCGTGGCCGATGGTGGCCTGGAAGTCCTGCGGCGTGCATTGCTTGTCAGCAACACGGCGGCCTTCTTTGTCGGTGGCACCGTAAACAAAGCCACCCTTGACGCCGCCGCCTGCGAAGACGGTGGAGTAAGCGAGCGGGTAGTGGTCGCGGCCATCATTTTCGTTGATGTCCGGAGTGCGGCCGAACTCGGAACCCATGACGATCATCGTGGAGTCAAGCAGGCCATTGGAGGCCAGATCTTCAATCAACGTGGCAAAGACGTTGTCCATCGTTGCAGCGGTGGTGCCGAGTGCATTATCGATGGTGTTGTGCATGTCCCAGCCGCCAGACTGTACTTCGACGAAACGAACACCCGCCTGAACGAGACGACGGGCAAGGAGAGCTCCTTGGCCAAAGTTGTTCTTGCCGAACTTTTCACGAACCGCCGCAGGCTCCTGGCTGAGGTCGAAGGCTTTGAGGTCTTCACTCTTCATGAGTTTGACGGTTTCGTCGTAAAACTCGGTGTAACTTTTGACTTCTTCAGACTGGAACTTCTTGCGGAAGTTTGCGTCGAACTCATCGGTAAGCGACATACGCTTCTTGAACTGATCGTCCGAAGTAGTGGGCTTAATGTTTTGAAGTCCAGATTCTGGGTTCGAAATCGGAATTGGACTCGTCGTTGTGGGGAAGAATCCAGCACCAGGGAAGGCATTGCCGCTGTTGACAACAACACTGTCCGGCAAGGTCACACCTTTGATGCGGCCCAAGAAATGAGAAGCCCATGCGCCAATGCACGGATGCACAATGGTACCACGAGGCTCATAACCTGTCTTCATCACATAAGTTCCTTGATCATGCACGCCCGTCTTGGAAGACATGGAACGGATGATGGAGAACTTGTTGGCGACTTTGGCCATTTTCTCCATGGTGCCACCAAGGCGGTCCATATTGCCAGAGCCAGCATTGGCTTTGATAGGATCAGTAGGACCCTTGGTAGGGCCGTCCTTTGGATCCCAGGTGTCGATGTGCGTCATACCGCCACCCATCCAGAGAAAGATGACATGCTTAGCTTTACCGAAGCCAGGAGTGCCTGCACCGGTAGTGCCGGCTGCGGCAAGATTAAGAGCAGGCATGACAGTCACGCCGAGAGTGGCTTGAGCCGTACGCATCATGAAGTCGCGACGGGCAATAGGATTGAGTTTATTGAATTCTGATTTCATAAGTATTTGTTTTTTAGCGCGTTGTTTTGTTGGTGTTTATCTGTGTGAATCATTGAATGAAGATGAACTCGCGTGTGTTGATCAGTGCCCAGATCATGTTGGCATAGCCATCCTCACCACTGGAAAGCGCACGCTTGGCAATATCCTTCTCTGACAAGCTCGGGCGACGGTTGAGAACCGAGATGAAGAGTGCTTCAACTTTTTCTGGCGGAGATTTTACTTTCTCCATCGTGCGGAAGATCAGCGAGTCTGAACTGGTGAGCATCTGCTGAGCCTTGCCGTTCATCATCATCAATACCTGAGGCACAGAACCAGTTTTTACGCTGCCGTCGATCAATGCACGCGGTGATTGGCCGAAATCGATCAGGAAATGCCCGTTCGGCGCTGGCTGTTCGAGTTCTGCTGCACGGCGGAGCACCATACCATTGTAGCTGAGAGATGCATTTTCCATCATACCTTCAGCAGGTTTAGCCTCAGCCTTACCCTTGGCTTTCGCGCCGCTCTCCATCATGTCACCGCCAGCTTCAGCAAGACCACCGCCCATAAGAGCGCGTTCTTTTTCGGCCATCTTGCGGAAGGCGTCGTACTTCACAAGCACAGTCTGCGCGTCGAGTTTAGGGTTGGTAAGGTCGAGGTCAATGGAGCGACTGTAGAGGTCTTGCAAAGGCTTGGTATACTTATCTGGCTCGCCGAGAACCAGCGTCATGAATGAATCCCAAGCTTGTTCTGCCGTCATACGACGAAGAAGTGGACCTTGGAAGTAGTAAGGCTCTCCCATAGCGATCTTTTCGCTGGTGGATTCAGACTGGTAAGCGCGGGTATTGTAAATGATACGCATGAAGTCTTTGATGTTGAACTTCACCCGTTTCATTTCCTCGGCCAGATGAATAAGCAACTCAGGGTTCACCGACTGCTTAGGATCATCAATGTTTGTCACAGGCTCAGAAATACCCTGACCAAATGCACGTTTCCACATGCGGTTGGCGATGGCCATAGCAAAACGTGGATTGCTAGGGTCAGTGGTCCATTTGGCAAATGCGGTGCGAAGCTCTTCAGTGAATTTCATCTTCTGCTTGTAGGCAGGAAGATTTTTGTCGTTTTTGCTCCACAAGATGAATTTCGGCTCAACTGGATCGTTGGGCTTAGCATCAGGGTATTTGTAATCTTGAGGCAACTTCATGCGATTGTTATCCGTGTCACCCACGATATTGCGATTTGCATTCATATAATTTTGAATGCCGGTGCGGATCCGCTTGATGTCTTGACCACTCTTGGTGACCAACTCTTCGATCTTAGGCATCAGGTCTTTCATGGCATTCATCGCCATACCCGGTGAATCCTTCCCCTTGGGAGCTTGTGCAGTGCGCATGTTAGTGGTGGTGGCACCAAAGAAGGAAGCCATTTCGAAGAACTGATGCTGAGTCCAGTCCGAGAACGGATGGTCATGGCACTGGGCGCAAGCCACATCGGTTCCAAGGAAAACAGCTAGTGTGTTGGCCAAGTTGTCCAGCGGCATGCCTGCATCACGCAGAAGATAGCCCGCCTGGCCATTATAGGTGCCATCTGGCTTCCGGTCCCACATCTTGCCAGTAGCTGTCAGCATTTCAAAAACCATTTTGTCCCACGGGACATTTTTGCCGATTTGATCCTGCATCCAGTTGATGTAAGGGACGCCGCGCAGGTTGTCCTGTTCCAAGCGGTCCTTCACACGCAGCATCTCCGCGAAGTAGTTGAAGGTATTGCTGTTATAGCCGGGGCTATCGATCAGCATGTCGATCAGTTTGGCACGCTTGTTCGGGTTGGAATCCTGGAGGAATCGAGTTGTTTCATCATGATTCGGAATACGGCCCACCACGTCAAGATAGACGCGACGGACAAACTGCTCATCGTTGGCCATGGGATTGAAACCGGTGATCGGCTTCTTACTACCCTTCACACGTTCAGGATTGGCACGAACAAGACCGGCAGCAACCAGGCGGTCAACAGCAGCGGAAGCTTGGGCGACTGTGGCGTTTGCCAGCATCACAGGCTGTTCCGAAGGCTTCATCGTCTTTGCCAGCGTCTGATCTTCTGAGGAAAGGTTCGTCAGGGGGAACTTGTGTGTAGTTCCGTCGGCGGTTTGCAGGATGATGTTCTCACCATCGAGTCCGATGAATGAGGCGGTGACTTGGCGGCCCTTGGTGTCCGTCCAAGTGCGCAGATCCGCTAGGGCGGAAGTCGCAAAAAGAGCGGTAACGAAGAGGCTGCTGAGCAGTTTCGTGGTTTGTTTCATGGTGTAGTGTGGAATGAAGTGATGCTACTTCTGATGACCCAACGGCCCAGAAAGCCAGTTATTAGGCTTAAAAGAGCTTTTTTTGCGATTAACGCAAGTCCCTTGGGGGTGACGGGCTTATTCGCCAGCCCAAGAATTGCTTATAAGAGTGCGGCAACCATTGCTTTGGCTCGGTATTCGCGTTTTCGGCCGCGTTTCGGCTTCTCAGAGCCCAGCGAGAGCTCATAAAAGCCGTTTTATTCGAAACATTGAGAGTGCCATATTTAGGCCATGTTTGATGATTGTTAGTAATAGGATCATCTCAAAGCTTTCGTTATGAACGCTGTAATGTCGGCGTGCATCTTGTCCATGTCCGGGCGGTTGGTGTACATCATGTGGCCGGATTCGTACTCGGCGAACTCGATGTTTCCGCGCAATTCATCCGGCAAATGCATCTGGCGGACGCTGAGCAGCATGTTGTCCGGCGGCGTGACAAGATCACGCCAACCGACGAGAGCCAGCACGTGGAGATGCGGGTTTTGCGTGATGGCCTCGGCTAGCTGGCCGCTGACGCTGGTGTAGCTGTTGCCTTTGCCATGGTTCCAGTTTGGCTGCGGTGCCAGGACCTCATAGGGCAGGTCTTTTTCATATTTCAGCTCTTCACGCAGGTAGGCGTTCATCGACGCGGCCGCTACGCTGCCCACCACGCGCATGAAGGGCTCAAACTGCGGCTGCGTTTCGGATTCATCGCCATCACTGGCGGTCACGCGGGCATCATAGGCACCGAGAATGAGCTTCTCTTTGCGCAGCAGCATCTCGCGGAAGACACCGCTATCGATGCGCAGGTGCTGATCCTCGATGAACTTGGCTTCCAGGCCAGTGAGGCGTGCCAATTTCTTCGCGATGCCTTCACGCTCCGCTTGGGTCAAATCACTGCCCTTGAGCAACGCAGACGCATACTCGCCAAACGCAAAGGTGCGCGACTCCGCGATGGCTTTCTTTAAGTCCGCCTGCAAATCTGCCGGCAGCTTTTTGTGATAATGCGCGGTGGCCGTCATGGCAGGCAGCATCACCTCAAATGGCACCTCGTTGAGAGGTCCGGCAATCAGCGTCGCATAATCCAGCAATCCAGAAACGATGATGATGCCATTCAGATACATGCGATGCCGCTGCTGAAGGTGCTGCGCAAGACCACCGCCGCGAATGCCACCATAGCTTTCACCCGCGATGAACTTCGGCGAGCGCCAGCGCTGCTCGCGCGTCACCCAAAGGCGCATGAACTCGCCCACACTCGTGATGTCTTCCTGCACGCCGAGGAAGTCCCCCAGGGTCTTCGGATCTTCCGCACGACTGAAGCCTGTGTTCACCGGATCGATGAAAACGAGATCCGTCACATCCAGCAGGGAGAACTCATTGTTCACCAGCCCACCTGGCGGCTTTGGCGGCGTCAGGCCATCCGCAGGCAAGTCCACGCGCTTCGGACCAAAGGCACCCAGATGCAGCCACACCGAGCTGCTGCCCGGTCCACCATTGAAACAGAATGTCACCGGCCTCGTCGCCTTGTCCTTCACATCCTTCATCGTGTAAGCCGTGTAAAACACCTGCGCGGACGGCTTCCCATCCGGCTTCAAGATCGGCAGCGTGCCCGCCTTCGCCTCATACGCGATCTCCTTGCCACGAATCGTCACCTTGCCCTCCGTCACCACCGGCTTATCCGCATCCGGCTTCTTATCCTCCTTCTTCGCTTCCCCATTGTCCTCTTTCTTCACCTCCGGAGGCGTATCAGATTTGTTGGTCTTTGCGTCTTCAGCAGAAAGAAAAGCTGGCAATACAAGAGCCAACAAGGTGGTAAAAATGGGTTGGGTGCGCATGGGCATTGAGCATGACATGCATCAGCCTCAGTGGGAACAAAAAATGCGTTTACATAGCCGAACTCATGGACGTTTTTCGCTAGCACATGCGATTATCACTTTTTGTCATACTTCCTATGGTTCTCGGCACGACTCTTGATGCTTGGGCTGTAGAACTACCACTCAGCATAACCCCATCAGGCGAAGCTGGACCTTACACCGTCAAGCAATGGAAGCAGGACTGGCCGGGCTGCGAATTTGAAGGCGGTGTGCAGGAAGGTCGCGTTTCTGTCATCGAAAGCGAAGGTTTAAAATGGCTGCGCGTGAACTTCGCCACAGGTAAGATTGGTTCAGAGGAAGGTGGAGCGGGCTGGCGCATGCCGTTTGGCAAAAACGAAGCCGCAGAACTGAGCTATATACTGCGCTTCAGCAAGGATTTCGATTTCGTCAAAGGCGGCAAACTACCTGGACTATGCGGTGGACCAGAAAATGTCAGCGGCGGCCACCGAGCCACTGGCACGAACGGCTTCTCCGCCCGCCTCATGTGGCGCAAGGAGGGCCGCGGTGAGGCCTACGTCTATCACAAGAACCAAAAGGGTGATTATGGAGACAGCTTCGCCTTCCCCTCTGACTTCCGCTTTCCCACCGATGCCTCTGTGAAAGTGCGCATGGCAATAGCCATGAATGCTCCAGGTGGTCGCACTGGAAGTCTGCGCGTCTGGCTCACGTTGCAAGGTCAGGAAGAGCGCCTCATGGTCGAACGTCCAAATATGGAATGGCGCACGGTGGACACCTTTGGTGTGGATGGTCTCTATTTTGAAACTTTCCACGGTGGCGGAGATGCCTCATGGGCACCCACACGTGCGTGTTCAGTCGAGTTTTCCGAGTTGAAAGTGCAGTCGGGGCACTGATACGGCGAACTCTGATTTACTGCTTCGCGTAAGCTTCGTAAGCCTCAGCGACCTTGCCTTCTTTTTCGTCACCGGGGTGGAAGAGGAACAGATGGCGCAGGAAGGTGTACTCGCCCTTCTTGAGTTCATAGGCTCCATCGGAAGCTTCCTTGTCGAGTGACTTGGTACCAAAGGGGTTCGCGGTGAAGAGGCCGTAGGTACGAACGTGCCACGGCGTGGGGAAACGGAAGCTGGAAGGATGGTTCAGGATCGCGACACCAACGTTTTCACCGCCAACGGTGCCGTAGTAGTCGCACCACTTGGCACGTTTGCCCCAAGCGTCGGCATCTTTGAGGCCCTCGCTGTTGATGATGTGGCCGTTGCCCTTTTTGTTTTTCTCGATCTCGACGGCCATCTCGGTAGGCACGCGGATGCTCAGGCCGGCATCCTTCTTGTCTTCAAACTTGGCGGTGCCTTCGGTGGCGGAAAGGATCTGCTGCATGTCGATGCTGCGGGTCTTGCCATCGGCACGGAAAGTCATAGTGCGTTCTTCTTCGAGGTATTTTTTTCCAGCGGCGTCGAGGTAGTCGATGATGGAGACGAGCACGGCAGAGTCGCCCTTGGCCTCGATCTTCTTGAACTCGCGGTGTTTTTCGCTACCCAGTGTGATGGCCTTCTCGCTTTTCTTGGCGGCTTCACCGAAAGTCAACTGCTCTGCCCAGCTCTGGATGCCGTTGATGCCTTCATGGCCGAAACAGATACCGCGATGATGCGGATGATCGTGTTGCTCTCCCTCGACGGTCTTCATCGGGTAGTTGCGCGTCATCTGCTTGCCGGTGGGGCCGAAGACCGGGGCGAGATACGGCTTGTTCGCCTGATCGACGATGTATTCGGCAAAAATCTGGCCGTCCACCTTCACGATGGCACCGCCGGTGGCGGTTTGTTCGATGGTGAGTTGAGCGGCGCTGGCAAACGAGGCGAGCAGGAGTGAGGCAAGAAGAGTTGGCAGTTTCATGGTGGTGGCAGAGAACGTGGTGAGATTGAAATGCTTTCGCTGGAGATCAATTCCAGCCACGGAAGAAATCGAGTGCGTTGCGAGTCGTGTCGGCAACGACTTGTTCGACTGCTTCACCTCGCAACCCGGCGATGGCACGCGCTGTGTCAGCCACGTAGGCTGGTTCGCAGCGTTTGCCGCGATGCGGAACTGGCGCAAGATAGGGCGCGTCGGTTTCGATCATGTAGCCGTTCGCTGGCACCAAACGCGCCGTTTCGGCAATGACACCGGCGTTTTTGAAACTGACGATGCCGGTGAAGGAAATGAGGTGTCCTTGTTCCAGCAGCGGCTGCGCCTGCTCCATCGTGCCGGTGAAGCAATGGAAGACACCTCGAATGCGATCACTGAAAGGTAACACGAGCGCAGTGAGATCGTCCCAGCTCTCCCGATTGTGCAGAATCACGTTCAGCTTTGCCTCTGCCGCGAGTTCGAGCTGTGCGGTCAGCACTTTCGCCTGATGCGCCTTCCAATCATCAAGAGTGAAGCCCTCAGGCGGCGCGTGGAAGTAATCGAGGCCAATCTCGCCAATGGCGCAGATCTTGGGATATTTTGATAGCTCACGGAGTTCGTCGATCCAGGCAGTGCCAGAAACCGTGTCCGCATCACAAGGGTGAATGCCGACCGCAACGCGCACATCCGGCTCGTGTTCAGCGATGGCGAGTAGCTTGCGGGCGTTTTCGAGGTCGGTGGCCGGTGCGACCATGCGCTTGATGCCCGCAGCGCGTGCGCGCTCCAGCACGGCGGGCAGGTCGTGATCAAACTGCTTATTAGCGAGGTGAGTATGCGTGTCGAAAAACATGCCATGGGCAATCGCACCTGCGCTATGAGTGTCAAGCGTCACCAAATTGTCCTTTTCAGGCGCTAGGGATTGGTGATACACCAGCAACATGATTTTCCGTTTCTTTTTCATCGCTTCCGTACTGCCACTGGCTGCGTTCGCCGCGCCGGAGGATTATTTTGGCATTCACGTGGCCGATGAGACGACCGGCCGCGGTGTGCCGCTGATCACGTTGAAAACGACGAACAACATCACGCTGATCACCGACAGCGCGGGTTGGATCGCCTTCAACGAGCCTGGGCTGATGAACCGTGTGGTCTATTTCAACGTCGAGGGGCCGGGTTATGCGCTGCCGAAAGATGGGTTCGGCTTTGCGGGCGTACGGCTGACGCCGGTGGCCGGGAAAACAGCGGAGGTGAAGGTGCTGCGCACGAACATCGCCGAGCGGCTGTGCCGGCTGACGGGACAGGGAATTTATAGCGACAGCACCCTGCTGGGCCATGAGCCACCGCTGCCGCGTCCGAACTTGTTTGCTGATGTGATGGGGCAGGACTCCGTCCAGGTGGTGTCGTGGAAGGGCCGCTATTTCTGGATCTTTGGCGACACGCTGCGTGCGAATTATCCGCTGGGCAATTATCAATCCACCGCCGCGTGGAGTGATCCACCAGACAAAGGCGGCCTCGATCCCGAGCACGGCATTCACTTTGAATACATCACCGATGAAAACGATGCTGTGGCGAAAATGCTGCCGGTCGAGGAGCCCGGTCCGGTGTGGTTGTTCGGCATGTGTGCGGTAATGGACGCGGCGGACAAGAAGCATCTGATCGCGCATTACTCGCGTTGGCGTGATCTCGGCAAGCGGCTGGAGCACGGCCTCGCGGAACTGGATGAACCCAGCGAACGCTTCCACCGCATCGCCGTGCTTGGAGATGAGTTTGAGTGGCAGCATCCACGTGGCAATGCCGTGCGAGCGAAGGGCGAAAGTGCCGATTGGATGTATTTCTCGACGCCATTCTGCCAGACCCGCGTGAAAGCGGACTACGACTCCGTGCAAAACACCTCAGCCTATGAGTCGTTGTTGTGGTCAGCGGAACATGACGACTATGTTTGGCAGAACTCAGCAAATCCAACGACGCAGAAAGATGAGGAAAAGCTCATCGCAGAAAAGATGCTACCAAAAGACAAGGCACGCATGCAGGTCGTCGATACGCAGACCGGCAAGCCGGTGCATCTGCATGCTGGCAGCGTGCATTGGAACAAACATCGTGAGCGTTGGATCATGATCGCCGTGCAGGAAGGCAGCGACACGTCCTATCTCGGTGAGGTTTGGTATGTGGAGGCGAAACAGATCGAAGGCCCGTGGCGCAAGGCAGTGAAAATCGCCACGCATCCGAAGTACAGCTTCTACAACCCCAGTCACCATGCCTTCTTTGATCAGCTCGATGGTCGCGTGATCTTCTTCCAAGGCACCTATGCCGAGACATTCTCCGGCAATCCCGTCGCCACACCGCGCTACGACTACAATCAGATCATGTACCGCCTCGATCTCGATGATGAGCGGTTGAAGGCGGCGCAAACCGAGTGACTAAATTGGCACAAAGTCAGGCGTTCATCCGGCGCAAATGCAGGACATGCGTGGCTGGATGGAATCACTGCGACACTTGGAATGGCTGGCATTGTTGGGCAGGGTTTTTCTTGGCGTGCTGTCCTCACTCGGCCAGATCGCAGCGTTGATGGCTGAACTGGGACGCGGACTGCGCAGCGGAGTGTGGCGACTCAAATTGGTGGCGCGGGAGATTGTCGCCATTGGCTTTGGCTCGCAGTTGGTCGTCGTTGTGACCGGCGCGTTCACCGGCGCCGTATTTGCGTTTCAATCCTACGCGAAATTTAAGACGTTCGGCCTCGAATCGAGCGTGGGAGCGATTGTATCGGTGGCGTTATGTCGTGAACTCGGGCCGGTGCTCGCAGGATTGATGGTATCGGGTCGCGTGGGAGCTTCCATGGCGGCAGACATTGGCACCATGAAGGTGACAGAGCAAATCGACGCCCTGCGCGTGATGGGGGTGCATCCGGTGGACTACCTCGTGCTGCCACGCTTCCTGGCGATGATCGTTTCCATGCCTCTGCTCGTGGCTGAAAGCATCGCCTTTGGGCTGATGGCGTCCTATGCACTGATTGTTTACGGATGCGACGTTCCTTCGTCCTGGTTTTGGCATCACACCGTGGATCACACGGATATGCTGGACGTGTACATCGGAATGTTCAAAGGGCTCGTCTTTGGCATCATCATCACGCTGGTCAGTTGTCATCAGGGACTCAAAGCCGAGAACGGAGCTGTGGGTGTCGGCCTCGGCACCACTCGCGCCGTGGTGTTCTCTTCGCTGACGATCCTGGTCTCCAATTTCTTCCTCACCATCGCCCTGAACTATGTTTCACCGCTTGGGAACGGGTAATGTCTTACTTCGGTGTGTGCGGCACGAGCACATCCGGCGATTCATTCGCTTGGCGCGCACGCTTGGTCATTTCGCGGGCAAACTGCTCCTGGGAGCGGTGGGCCTTGGCGGCGGTGACGTGAGCGATGTGCCACGTGCCGTCGGCTTTGAGGGTGCGACCGCGGGCGGTGTCGGCGAAATGGGTTTCGAGGATGTGCTGGAGGCGTTTGCGGGCCTCTTTGTCTTCGACGGGCGTGAGGAGTTCAACCCGCTTCGAGAGGTTGCGGTTCATGAAGTCGGCGCTGGCGATGAAGACGGCGGGTTTGCCGCCCTGGCGGAACCAGAAGATGCGGGCGTGCTCCAGATAGCGGTCGATGATGCTGACGACGCTGATGTTTTCGCTGATGCCTTTGATGCCGGGGCGCAGGCAGCAGATGCCGCGCACGTTGAGGCGGATCTTCACGCCAGCCTGTGAGGCGTCGTAGAGCGCCTCGATCATCTGGCGGTCTTCGAGGGCGTTCATCTTAAGCATGATCTCGGCGGCGTCGCCCTGGCGGGCGCGTTCGGTTTCGCTGCGGATCATGGAGAGCAGGCGCTCGCGTAGGCCGTAAGGGGCCATGCTGAGCTTGTTGAAATGCACGAAGCGTGAGCGGCCGGTGACGGTGTTGAAGAAGGTGGAGGCATCGGCACCGAGTTCAGCGCGGCAGGTGAGCAGGCTGATGTCGGTGTAGAGCTTGGAGGTGGCCTCGTTGTAGTTGCCGGTGCCGAAGTGCATGTAGCGCGTCATGTGGCCGGATTCGCGGCGCATGACGAGGCAGACCTTGGCATGCGTCTTCAAACCGGCGACACCATAGATGATTTGAGCGCCCGCATTGATGAGATCGGCGGCACGTTCGAGATTGCGTGCTTCATCGAAACGGGCTTTCAACTCCACGAGCACGGTGACGTGCTTGCCGGCCTGAGCGGCACGAATCAATGCGGAGATGATGCGGCTATTTTTTGCGGTGCGGTAGAGGATCTGTTTGATCGCGATGACGTTCGGATCAGCGGCGGCTTCCTCGACGAGGGCGAGAATGGGATCGAAGCTCTCGAAGGGATGATGGAGCAGGATGTCGCCGCGTTTGATCGCTGCGAAGATGCTCTCGCCGGGGGTGATGGCGGTGCTCGGATGGCTATCCCACGGCTCGACCTTCAGTTCTTCAAAACCGGAAATGCTGGCGATTTGAAAGCAGGAGCGAAGGTCGAGTTCGCCCGGAATATCATAGACCTGCGCAGTGCGTGCGCCGCAGAGGTCACGGATGATGCGCATGTGCTCGCGTGAGGCACCGGATTCGATCTCGATGCGAATGGTGGGACTCTTGAGGCGGGCTTCGAGTACTTCGGCCATCTCGCTGGCAAGGTCGAAGGCACTTTCATCATCGACGGTGATGTCAGTGTTACGACTGACGCGGAAGCGAGCGGGTGCTGAGACTTTTTCCGCCGGGAAGAACTCGCCGATGAAGAGTGTGACCACGTCTTCGAGGTTCACATAGAGATACTGACCAGCATCAGGATCAGGAATGGCCACTTGGCGCGGCAGATTGGCGGGCAGTGGCAGTAGGACGTGACGTTTTTCAGCGTGCCCATTATCACCACTTGTGACGGTGCAAAGCAGGACGATTTGCAGCGCAGGAATAGCGGCGCGAGCACCTGCATCATCGACCACGACGGGCGAGAGAACCGGGAAGATGTGCTCGGCGAAGTACTCGCGCAGTTGCGTACGCTGGGCGGGCGTGAGGCTGCTGATGGCGAGGCGGCGGATGCCCTTTTCGTTCAACAACGGCACCAACTGCTGCTGCAGAATGTCGTACTGCCGCGCAATAAATAAAGCCGCCTGCTGATGAATTTGCTCCCACTGCTGTGTGGGCGTGAGGCCGGCGCTGTCACGCACGCGGAGGCCCTGTTCGCGCAGAAGCTGAAGCCCCCCAACGCGGACCATGAAAAATTCATCGAGGTTCGAGGCAGTAATGGCGAGAAACTTGACGCGTTCGAGCACGGGTAACGTGCTGCGCGCAGCCTCGTCGAGCACACGGGAGTTGAAGGCGAGCCAACTAAGTTCGCGGTTAATAAAATGCTCCTCGGTCAGACGCAGCTTTGGCGGTTCGGGCGATTGTTCAGGATGGTGTGATTTCACTGTCGGCGGCATAGGCGCATGATGCGAGGATAGGCGCACGCCGCAAGCGACGTTCGCCGTTTCCAATACGGCAATACCAGCCAACAGCAGCCGCAAAAGATTCACTTGTGGCTGGGAGAAGTGCCCGCTTCACTGATGCATCATGCGCATCTGGGATTTACACTGCCATCTGTCCGGCGTCCCCGGCCTTACACCAGAGGAACGGCTCAAGGCACTGCTTGTTTATGCTGATCGTATGGGCATCGAACGGCTATGTGTTTACATGGGCATGAAATGGTCGCAGGATCCATCTCCACCCGATTTGGTGCAGCAAAACAGCGAGGTATTGCGCGCCGTTGCTCAATTTCCTGACCGCGCCTTCGGCTTTGTTTATTTGAGCGCCAAACACCCCGAAGAAAGCCTCGCGGAGCTCGAACGCTGCGTCGCCAACGGCTCGATGGTCGGCGTAAAGTTGTGGGTGGCGGAACACTGCACGGTTCCAGCCATTGATGCGATTATTCGTCGTGCAGCAGAATTGAAGGCGGTCATTTTCCAACACACCTGGTTCAAGACAAACGGCAACTATCCTGGCGAATCAACACCGGATGATCTCGTGACGCTGGCGAAGCGTTTTCCCGATGTGCCCATCATCTGCGGTCACACCGGCGGCACCTGGGAACTCGGTATACGCGCGATTCGCGGGCAAACCAATCTCTATGCTGATCTCGCTGGCTCCGATCCCACCGCAGGCATCACCGAAATGGCGGTGCGCGAACTCGGTGCCTCACGCGTGATTTACGGCAGCGACTGTGGAGGGCGCAGTTTTGCCAGCCAGCTTGCCAAGATTCACGGCGCAAAAATCAGTGATGCCGACAAACAGAGAATTTTCTGTGATAACCTGCGTGGCCTGATGCTGCCGATCTTAAATGCCAAGGGCATCAATACCTGAATCAGTCCGGCTTCTTTTTGCCGAAGCCGAACAATCGCTTCAAGAAACCGCCGCTTTCCTTCTCTTCGGTCGTTTCGCTGGTTGGTGCTTTGGGACCTGACAAACGGCGTGCAGAAGCGTCCTCCTTAAACTTCGCGGGTTTCTTCTCAACGATAGGTGCAGGTCTTCCCGCAGGTGTAGGCAGAGTTGATGACCACCACGCAGGAGCAAGCGCTGCTACCGTCTGCCAAGCTTCAAGCCCCGCGTGCCAGACAAGCGAGTCTGACGCCAGTTTCTTGTCACGAGCCAGTTCGGCCATGGCGTTCTCATCTATCGGCCCTTCGGCGGCTCCAGCGTTGTTGATGTACCAATTCATTTTCAGCGCAAGGCTATCACGCGGCGGCCATGACGCAAGGCGTGAGGAAATGCTTTCCAACTGGAGGCAAATCACGCATGATGGTGGCATGAATCGTCGGAATTTCCTGGTTCGCTCCAGCGCCATGCTGGCCGCCTCATCCTTGCATGCAGACGAGGCCACACGATTGACCGATTGCCATGTTTATGTAGGACAGCACCCCTTTCGGCAGCTTGAAGACGAGCAGTCATTCTTGAAGCAACCCGTCACGGAAGCTTGGGCTGGTGCTTTTGAAGGACTGCTCCGCCGTGATGTGGCCGAAGTGAACCGTCAGCTCGCACTACACTGCAAAACCAATGCGACCCTGCGCCCCTGTGGCACGATCAATCTCGCTCTGCCGGACTGGCAGGATGACGTCAAACGTTGCGTCGAAGTTTACGGAATGCGTGTATTGCGCCTGCATCCGAACTATCACGGCTACACGCTCGAAGCTCCTACTTTTCGCGATTTGCTCGCGTTCGCAGTGAAACATCACGTGCTCATTCAAATCGTGGACCAAATGGAGGATGAACGCACGCAACACCCGCAAGTGCGTGTGGCACCCGTCGATCTCCAACCGCTGTCTGCGATCATGAAGGAAATTAAAGCGGCCCGAGTGATGGTGCTCAATGCGAATGCCGCCATGGTGATCAAACATTTGCAGGACTGCCCCAACGTGTGGCTCGACTTCGCGATGATCGAAGGTGTGGGCGGCGTGGAAAATCTGCTGAAAATCTGGCCACTGGATCGACTCGTGTTCGGCTCCTTCGCCCCGGTGTTCTAAAGGGACTCCGCACGCCTTAAAATGCAAGAATCCGAGCTGAATGAATCGCAGATGCAGGCCATTCGTTGGCGTAATTCGTCAACATTGCTGACCTGAACTTACATCTTAGCGACCGCCGGACGCAGAGGTGTTGCTGACGCGCGTGGTCTGGCGAGCTTCAATTCAGCAGTGCGTGATCCCATGGGAGTGGATTCACTAACTGCCGGGGCAGCAGGACCGATGCCCATGGTGGCAAGTGTGCGCTCGGCCTGAATGACGCTGCCGTTCCAAGAGGTAACGAAGGGATAGACCTGGGCGGTGTTGGCCATATAAACTTTGTTTTTGATCAACTCTTCCGGCGGACGAAGCTGCATCTGGCCGAGGCGATAGATCGGTTCGACGAAGGGAGCGCGGAAAACATGGCTGGTCTCGATGTCGTCGTCCTGGAGCTGTTGGAAGAGCTGTTTCAATGCTGGAATCCAATAGGCGCGGATGCAGTCATCACTGACGGCGAAACGTTCATCGCTGCGATGCAGGTATTTGGTGAGATGGACGACGTGGCGCTGTCCACGGTCAGCGGTGTCAATGAGCGTGGAGGTTTCGACGACGCCATCGAAAGGATGGTCATTTCCTGGTGTGGCGACCCAGTAGTGCGTGGTGAGTGGCTTTTTGAGGAACAGCAGACAGTTGATGACGCCTTGGTAATCCGTGGTGGTGTCGAGGGCAGGCATTTCACGGCGCAAAGCGGGGCCGATGAGCTGTTCGACCTGCGGCGTGGGCAGTGTTACGACGATTTGATCAAATGTTTCGCTGCCTGCGGCGGTTTTGACCGTGGTGCGGCCATCGGCATCGAGATCGATGCTCTGCACCGCAGTGTTGAGGCGGATTTCGGAACCAAGCTCACGCAGCACACGCGAGAAAGTGTCCGTGATGTGTTTGTAGCCGCCTTTGATGTAGCCTTTGCACTCGCCTTTGGATTCGCCTTTCTCGCGATTGAAGCGCGTCCAGAACCAGAGCGCAGGCACGTCGTGGTAGCGATCACCGAACTTGGCTTCGAGCATGGGCTGCCAGAATTTGGCAAAGGCACGAGCACCACTGAGTCGGGTGAGCCATTTCACGGTGGTGACGTTATCGAGCCCCTTATCCGAGACGAGACGGCCATACAATCCGGTGATGCCAACGCGAATGCGGTCAATGAAACGCAGCGGCGCGAACTTCAGCAGATCAAGGGCGGTATTGAGTGGAAAGAACCGGCCCTGATGCGCATAAGCGAAGGTGGTAGGCTTCCAATAGACCTCGTTACGAATCCCAAGCGACTCCAGCACGCTCAGAAGCGGACCGTCACTAGGCAACATGCAGTGATAGAACTTTTCAAACGTGCGATCATCATGCTCAAAGAAAGTGCCAAGGCCGCCAAGATGCGCCGAACCCTCGATCAACGTGACTCGCCGCCCCTCCTGCGCGAGGCGCAGCGCACAGGTGAGGCCGGAGATACCGCCGCCGAGAATGGCGACTGATTTGGGTGTGGCGGACATAACGGAGGTGCAGTTCAGTTGTTGAATCAGGCGCGGCTTCCCACTTGGGAACGCAATTCGTGGAGGGAAGGTTCTTCTGCCTGTGGCAATACGTCCTTGGCCCAGTATTTGCCGATGACATTGAAGTAGCGGCGGATGGTGCGCATGATGCGCATCTTGCTGACACCGACTTTGAGATCGTAACGCAGCGTGTAAGGAATTTCGACAGCGCGTGCGCCAACCCAGCGCAGACTGAGGAGGAGTTCGAGCATGCATGCGAAGCTGGATTCCTCGATGAACTTGGGTCCGGTGGTCTTGATGAGACGACCGAGCGTGAGGCTGCGATACGCACGGAAGCCGGTGGAATAATCGCGCACATTGCGATAAGGCAGCAGTGTTTTCATCATGGCGAAACAGCCCCAACTGAGCACCTGGCGGAAGAACGGCACACCCTGCACTACGCTGGTAGCTTGAAAGCGCGAGGCGATGACGACATCAGCATCACCAGCCTCGATAATCTTCACCATGTCGAGGATGTACTTGGGATTGTGCGTGTTGTCGGCATCCATGACGATCACAGCATCGCCAATGAGCCAGCCTTCACGGAGACCGGTCTGGATGCCTTCACCGAGACCCTTATTCACTTCATGCTGCACGAGCTTGAGAGGCATCGTTTTGGCATATTCACGAGCGATTTCGGCGGTGCGATCTTTGGAACCATCATCGACGACAACGACGGTGTATTTGAATGGCATCGTTCCAACCGTGGTGCGGATGTTTTCGAGCAGCGTGGGCAGATCCTTCTCCTCGTTGTAGGCGGGCAGGACGATGGCAACTTCGTTGATTTGGGTCGGTGTTTTCATGGCTATGTGCGGGCGTGTGTTGAGTTAGGCGGTCTGGGTGGAAAGGCTGGCAGGCATGCGGCTTGCATGGCTGAAGGATTCGGCGTGCTGGCTCATCGTACCGACCTGCCAGTGTTGCTGCAGGCTGCGGATCGTGTGCTCAACGAGGGCGATTTTTTTTGCCGCTGGCACCTTCATGCCGGGAAAGAAGCTCATTTCAGGCACATCCTTCACATCGAGGAAGTCGGTGGGGTGCAGCAGCAACGACAGTGCGACTCCACGCACGCGGCAGAGGGTGACTGCGGTGTTCCAGTAGAGTTTGGCCAGCGCTTCGGACTGTTGCGCCAGGAACATGAGGTAAGTCGTGTGAATCGGCAGACGCAGCAGCGGCATCGTGGTCACAGGCACCTCGATGAGTCCGTTCGGCCAGGCGAAGGGCTGCAAGGTGCCGAAGGCGTCGCTGAACTTGCCGTAGAGACCTTTGCGCATCTCTTTTTCTTCGGCAGAGAGCTTGGAATTCAGGAAAAAGAACAGACGTGCCACCGGACCGAGGGCGCTCGGAAAAATCGAAGCATCATAGGTGTAGCCACGCTCTGCGAGCACGTCACGCACGAGCGGCGATGTGCTGAAACCGGGACCGCGAAAGCCACGGGTCGTTTTGCCGGTAACTGCGGCAATGGCGTTCTCCGCATCGCCAATCTCCATGTTCAGCTGCTCGCGGTTATAAAGATGCAGCCATGGCTCGTGCATGAACGAATGATTCGCGATCTCATGCCCGGCATCAGCAATGGAGCGCAGCACGGCGCGATTGGATTCCATCGTGGCGTCTTTGCCGACGATGAAAAACGTGATGCGCTGGCCACAGCGATCGAGCGTCTCGAGCATGCGGGGCACGACCTGGTCTAGATAGCTCGGATAATTCCCCCAACCTGGAGCGCCCTGCGTTTTGAGGTAGCTCCAGAGATTATCGAGATCGAGAGAGATGCTGGCAGTAGGTTTCATGACGCGAAAGTGAATGGGTGCTTAGGCAGCGAGGCGCATCGGCTCGATGGCGGTATTGGCCGATTTCGGTCCGAGAAGGAGGTCGCAGATGCGCTCAGCGGTTTGACCATCGCCAAACACGTCGCGGGATCGACTGGCGTTGGCGTGCCAGACTTCGTCGATCAAGGCAGTGCGCAGCATTTCGCGCAGACGATCGGGCGATTCACCCACGAGACGTGCGACACCGCATTCCACAGCTTCAGGACGCTCGGTGTTTTCGCGCAGCACGATCATCGGCTTGCCGAGCGCGGTGGCTTCTTCCTGAATGCCGCCTGAGTCAGAAACAATGAGCCATGCACCAGAAAGCAGATGCACAAAATCGCGGTAACCCATCGGATCAGTCAGACGGATGCGTGGGTGGTGCTCCAGTTCGGCAGCGACAGCAGCGCGCACATTCGGATTCGGATGCACTGGGAAGATCATGCAGAGATCTGGTTGGCTCTCGATAAACTCACGCAGCGCACGCAGATGCTGACTCATGGTTTCGCCAAAATTCTCACGACGATGTGTGGTGACGAGCACGAGACGCTTTCCAGCCGCCCACTGCTGCATCAATTCAACAGCCTTGCTCGGACGAGTTGTCGTCAGCGTCTGACGCAGTGCATCAACGACGGTATTGCCAACCAGATGGATGGAATCTGCGGCAACCCCCTCATCTAAGAGCGTACGGCGATTGCGCTCGGTCGCTGCGAAGTGATACGCAGCAATCTGGCCGACCAAACGGCGGTTCATTTCTTCGGGAAATGGGCTGAGGGGATTTCCCGAGCGGAGACCGGCTTCGAGATGGCCGACAGGAATGCGGCGGTTGAAGGCAGCCATCGAGCCCATGACTGCGGACGACGTATCACCCTGCACCAGCACGAGATCGGGTTTTTCAGACTCCATGACCGGATCCAAACGCTCCAGCAAGCGGCTACCGAGAGCGTTCAGGCTCTGCCCGGCCTTCCTGGCTTCCAAATTGTGGTGCGGACGAATACCAAAGAGATCAAAGAGCGGTTCCAGCAAATCGGTATGCTGTCCCGTGTTCACCGTGACCAGACCAGCCCCGCGGTTTTCCAGTGCCTTGATCATTGGGGCAAATTTGATCAGCTCAGGGCGAGTTCCGAGGCAGATGAGGACTTTGGATGGCTTGAAGCCGGAATTGGCGATCAATTTCATAATTACCATGATAAACCACCATTTATGGCAAGCAAATAAAAATATGGTAATTCTCTTTAATGCACTCTATAAGTGATTCGATGAATCATTTTTGAGAATTCAGGCGTCAGGAATAAACCCAAAGGTGCCTGAAAAAATTAGGGGGATGTGAGTATAGGCTAGCTAACTTCGCCAATTCGTAGCTTTACAGTCAGATAGCGCCTCAACACCAAAGCCACACCCAGCCCGAGCCAAGGCCAGATAACCACGGTGTAGCGCGGCAAACCAGGCAGTAGGCTAGTCCCGCCCAAATAAATGAAGATCATCAGAGCTAGCAGTAGAATCTCAGCAGGGATGGATCGCCAGTTTCTCCAACCGACGAATACGGCTATAAGCACGACAAGCATGAGCGGTCCGTTCACGCCAACTAACACAAGCATGATCACTTCCTCAGCTTGATAGGAGCGAGGAAACCCGAAAACGAGGCGCCCCCAGTTGCACACCCAGTTCTTGAGCACGCCTTTGGAGTTGGCGCGGATGTTTTCCACGGCCTTCTGCTTCAGCGCCGCTTCACGCTCCTTCACGGGAAGGTAGTAGTTCGCCTTGTAGAAATCGCGATGACCATTGGCGATGAGTTCGGGTTTGTTTTGTGCGTCTTCTTCGGAGAACCAGTGACCGTTTTCGCCATCGTGCGTACTCGTGGCCCAATAAAGCAGTTCACCGCCATTCGTTGACCAGCAAAAAGAGTCGCCAGTCTTTGACTTCGTGTAGGCCAGCCATGGAAGACACATGGCAAACGAAACAGCCATCACCACCAGTGAGCGTAGCAGCCTGTCTCGCTGGCTGTTCCAAAACGGTAGCAACGCGATCAGAAAAAACGTGAAGGCCATCAATACATTGCCAAAGAACACGCGCGTCATCGTCAGCATTGCAAAGGCGAACGCAGCGGCCAGAATCACGCGCCAGTTCCATTTGTCGGATCGCAACGCTGTCGTGAACGCCCAAGCAAAACCAGCGATGCAGCAAAGCGCTAAGGCCTCCGTCATGAGATACGGCGCTGTGCGCATCAAACTCGGATGCAATGCGGTGACCAATGCCACGCCCAGCGCCCAGCGTTTTCCCGCATATGGCAGAACTGCGCGAAAGCTGAACCACACCGCCAGCGCCATCAAAACCGCATTGAACATGCGTAACCCCAGCAAGGGCACTTTCACCATCAGTAATCCAGCCAAAACAAGTGGATAGCCCGGCCCATTGATGAGATCAGGCTTCTCTAGTGTCGTGTAATAGCCTTGAGTCAGGTTCTTCCCGAACCACAGGTAGCGCCCCTCATCCCAGATCAAATCAGTTCGGTGGCAGAGCAGCGTGACGACGACATAAATCAGCAACGTCCCGCCCAGCAGCAGGAATTCGAGGCGCCGTGATGTAGATGGTGCGTCAGACATTCGGTACCGTCCGCTGTTGAAGTGTGTTTTGTCAAAGGCGAACCTTGCATCCGCTTCTCAACCATCCATCAATCCTTTCCACCCAAATCCCCTTCCCCAACCATGATCAAACTCACCGGCATCGCAGACGAAGCAGGCGCATCCCTAGATGTGCAAATCCAGGCCCACCAGGAACTCGGCTGGGACAGCATTGAATCCCGTGGCGTCGAAATCGACGGCGTGAAGGGCAACCTGCATGAAATTTCCGACGCTGTGTTCGAGAAGGTCGTGGCACGTCTGGCGGAGAAAAACATGAAGATCAGCGGCTTCGGTTCTCTCATTGGCAATTGGGCCAAGAAAATCACCGACGACTTCAGCATTACCGAAGCTGAAATCAGCCGTGCCATCCCGCGCATGCAGCGTCTGGGAGCCAAACTTATTCGCGTCATGAGCTACGCCGTATGTAAAACCGATGGCATAGACGACGCGGAGCAGTTCGCACCCGAGCGCATCAAGCGCATGAATGAAGTGAACAAGCGTTTCGCCGATGCCGGCCTCACCGTCGTTCACGAGAACTGCATGAACTGGGGCGGCATGAGCCCGACTTATGTGAAGCGCATGGCTGAGGCCGTTCCCGGCATGAAGTGGGTCTTTGACACCGGCAACCCCGTCTTCATCGACGATCGCGACAAGCCCGGCCACAAACAAGACGCCTGGGAGATGTATCAAGCCGTGAAGCCTTTCATGGCTCACGTACACGTCAAAGACGGCATCTGGGACAAAGACAAAAACGACGCCGTTTATACCTTCCCCGGTGAAGGTGAAGGCCAGACCGAGCGCATCATGAAGGATCTCGTCGATATCGGCTACAAAGGTTACATCAGCATCGAACCCCATGTGGCAGTCGTATTCCACGGTGCGGGTGCTGCGGATGATCTTTCTCCCGAGCAAAAAGCGAAGGAGCAGTACGACAGCTACATCAAATACGGCCGCATGTTGGAGTCGATGCTCAAACGCCTTGGCGCGAAGTTGGCGTGATCGAGCACGAGTGCTGCTTACACCTCAAATACCCCGCTGCCACCCGCTAGAAACATCTCCCAATCACGCACCTTGTGATGATTCTTGATGAGATGCGTCACGGGAATCTCACGGGGCACCGCTGGACGACGCAGTAACTTCAATCCAGCCTCCTCAGGCAGTTTGTTACCCTTGCGGCTGTTGATCTTGCGATCCGCCAGCACGCAGTTCTCCCAGTTACTGGCTCCGCCACGCGACACTGGCACGATGTGATCGATATTGCCCTCATTCGGCTTGAGCTTGCGGCCCGTATACTGACACACTCCGCCATCGCGCTCCCAAATCGCCTTCGCACAGAATTTTGGGCGGCGTTTCGGCACTTTATCGAATCGGGCGAGCACCAGCACCGAAGGCACACGCACCGGGCCGTGCACGGTACCAATGCGGTTGTCGGACTCACGCACTTGCAGTTCCAGCCAATCCTCCCAGGTGACAGGTCGCATATCGCCCTCTTCATGGATGTCTAGTGCGGTGGCATTGCCTGCCGCCATCATGCTAAAGGCCTCGATCGGCGTTTTCGAGTCGATGGCCTGCCAGTGCCGGTTCAGCACTAGTACGGTAGATTTCGTCAACACTTCATTCATGCATAGCTCCTAAGTTGGGAATTTCGGCAGGAAGGAATAAGCACACGAGACGCTCGTTCCTTGATGTTGGACGACTATGCTGGCGAGTCCTGAGACTTTGCCAAGTGGCAAAAGGGTCACACGTGCGAGATTTCGCACCGGCTATCTCCTGTTGCGGTCATACAAGCCCAGCCACATCGCCAATGAGCAATGCATGTTCCAAAGGGCAGCAGAAGGCACTCAGCCCTCTAACCCGGTGGGTTGGACTACGCACGATGTGTGGTCTAAACCTCAGGCGATGCGCCCACAGCACTGTTTAAACTTCTTACCGCTACCGCAGGGACATGGGTCATTGCGGCCGACGTTGGCAGCTTTGGGTTTGGGCTTATTCGCTGCGCTGGGCATGATCAGGCGGGGTCCATCTCGGCCGGGATTAGGTTGTGCCTCTTCGCCATCCTCAGATTCTTCACGGCGCTGCTGCGGCGCGGACTCACCGCTCTGCTGAGCAGCCATCTGGGCAAGGAACTGCTCGAAGGCGGCAAGCTGCTGGGTGCTGCGGAACAGGTTGCCAAGGACTTCTCCGTTGATGTTGTTCATCAGTTCCGCGAAAATCGTGAAGGCTTCCTGCTTGAACTCGATGAGCGGGTCTTTCTGGCCGTAGGTGCGCAGACTGACGCCTTCCTTCAAGGCATCGAGCGCATACAAATGCTCCTGCCAAAGGCGGTCGATGGCGTTGAGGAGAATCATCTTCTCGATCTCTTGCAAGGCGGTCGGGTTGGCATTGCCTACTTTCACGCCATAAGCGTGGAGGATCTTGTCTTTGAGGAAAGCGGACTTGGCGTCGAAATCGAGTGCTTTGAAAGCGTCATCGAAGGAACGCAGGCCGATCGGGAACGCAGTGTTCACCCAGTTCAACAGGCCATCGTAGTCGGCTTCATCAGCGTTCTTGGATTCCTTGGGCACGAAGACGCTGAGTCGCTCGGTGACACCCTTCTCCACGGCTTCGTTGATGAGAATACGGGTGTCGTTGCTGTTGAGCACGTCGTTACGCCATTCATAAACGACTTCGCGCTGCTGGTTCATCACGTCATCGTATTCGAGGACGCGTTTGCGCCAGACGTAGTTGCGCTGCTCGACGCGCTTCTGCGCGGTTTCGACGCTGCGATTGAGCCATGGGTGGGCAAGTTCCTCGCCTTCCTTCATGCCAAAGCGCTCCATCATCTTTGTCATGCGCTCGGCGGCGCCGAAGTTGCGCATGAGATCGTCTTCAAAGCTGAGGAAGAACTTGCTTTCACCGGGATCGCCCTGACGCGCACTACGACCGCGAAGCTGGCGGTCCACGCGGCGGGATTCATGACGTTCCGTCGCCAAGACGAACAAACCGCCGAGTTCGGAAACGCCTTCGCCGAGTTTGATGTCAGTTCCACGACCTGCCATGTTTGTGGAGATCGTCACAGCGGCACGATGACCTGCGCGGGCAACGATTTCGGCCTCCTGGCGGTGATACTTCGCATTGAGCACGTTGTGCGTGATCTTTTGCAGCTTGAGCATGCGCGAGACCATTTCTGAGGCCTCAACGCTGGCGGTGCCGACGAGAATCGGCTGGCCTTTGGCATTCAATTCGCGAATCAACTCGATCACGGCGGCGAATTTCTCACGGCGCGTCTTGTAGATGCTGTCGTTGTGATCTTTGCGCTTCACCGGACGATTCGTCGGGATGGTGAGCACATCGAGATTGTAGATGTCATGGAACTCGGCCGCGTCCGTTTCAGCCGTGCCGGTCATGCCGCCGAGCTTCATGTAGAGGCGGAAGTAGTTCTGAATGGTGATGGTGGCGAGTGTTTGCGTCTCGGCATCGATCTGCACGCCTTCCTTCGCTTCCACGGCCTGGTGCAAGCCATCGCTCCAGCGACGACCGGCCATTTTGCGACCTGTTTGCGCATCGA
Organism: Verrucomicrobiaceae bacterium; assembly: GCA_947466075.1. GTDB lineage: Bacteria > Verrucomicrobiota > Verrucomicrobiia > Verrucomicrobiales > Verrucomicrobiaceae > Prosthecobacter. The sequence continues at coordinate 12,922 of CANIBP010000012.1, read as the reverse complement.
CGATGATAACCTTGTTCTCTTCGACAACGTACTCAACGTCTTTCTCATAGAGGCAGTAGGCACGCAGCAACTGACTGATCTGATGGATGCGCTGACCTTGATGCGAAAGACGATCCTGCATCTCGGTCTTCTTGCGATTGCGCGCCTCTTCAGACAGCGAGGTGTCGCCGTCGATCTCGGAGTAAACGGTGGCGATGTCCGGCAGCACGAAGGCGTCTGGCTCATCGGGGCTGAGGAAATTGCGTCCCATCTCAGTGAGATCGGCGTCGTGGCTCTTTTCTTCGATGAAGTAATACAGCTCTTCCTTGAGTTTGAAGAACTCGACCTTCTGCGTGTCGGCGTAGAGGCTCAGCTCGGCCTTTTCCATGGCACGGCGGAGTTCGGGCTCCTCCATGCAACGAGTGAGCGCGCGATTCTTCGGCTGGCCCATGTGAACTTGGAAGAGTTTCAGACCGGCCTGCTCCAATTCGCCCGCAGCAGCGGCTTCTTTGGCCTCGGTGATGAGACGATTGCACAGCGTGTTCTGACGGCGCACGATTTGATCCACCAGCGGCTTGTAGCGCTCATACTGATGATTGCTCTCTGCCGCCATGACCGGACCACTGATGATCAAAGGCGTGCGCGCTTCATCGATGAGCACGGAGTCCACTTCATCGACGATGGCAAAGTAATGACCGCGCTGCACCTGCTGCTCCTTGCTGGAGGCCATGCCGTTGTCACGCAGGTAATCGAAGCCGAACTCGCTGTTCGTGCCATAAGTGATGTCCGCTTGATACTGCTCACGGCGCAAATGACTTGGCTGGTCGTTTTGAATGCACCCAACGGTGAGGCCGAGGAACTTGTAGAGGCTGCCCATCCACTCGCTATCGCGTCGTGCGAGGTAATCATTCACGGTGATGACATGCACACCACGGCCGGTGAGCGCATTCAAATAAACCGGCAGCGTGCCGACGAGGGTCTTCCCTTCCCCGGTCGCCATTTCAGCGATCATGCCGCGATGCAGCGCGACACCGCCAACGAGCTGCACATCGAAGTGGATCATGTTCCAGCCCAGCGGCTGGTCGCAGACGATGATCTCGCGTCCGCACATGCGGCGGGCGGCGTTTTTCACCACGGCATAAGCTTCCGGCAGGATGTCATTGAGCATCTTCTGCTCGATGGCGGCGAAGTCCGGCTGGATGGCGTTCCATGCCTCACGTGCGCCGTCGATGAGCGCTTTTTTGTCTTCCAGCGACGCAGCGGCCCACGTGGACGGCGCCAATTCATCCGCCTCCAAGGCCGGGAAATGCTGCTTCAATGCCACAAAATACTGCTCCACCTGCTGAAGGCAGGCATCCACCGCAGCTTCATCCGCGATACGCAGCGACACACCACCGAGGAACGGCGGCGTATGAAACGCGCGGAACTGTGCCTGCCACTTCTGCGTGCGTTCACTCAGCTCTTCCTCGGGCTCGTTTTGCAGCAAAGCCTCGTGCCGGTTGATCTCGACCACGGTGGGCATGAGCTTGCGCACCGTGCGCTGGTTCTTGGTGCCGATGATTTTTTTAATGATCCAGTTGAACATGAGAGAATAAAATACGCCGACCGGCGCACTTTGGCCGGGCTTGGGGGAGGCCGAATGTGGCGGAAGTCAGCGCTGGCGCAACAACTCAAACAGCCACCTTCGGCCGCAGCACCGCATCCTTCACCCGCAGCGGAATCATCGCACTGCGCACGACCTCCGGCTTCACACTGCGCAGGAAATCGAGCAGAATCACGGGAGAATCGACAATCATGCGCTCGATTTGATCCCGTCGGTGCGTCCACGGACAGTTGCGATGCAGGTAGTCGAGATCCGAGAGGATTTCCTCGACATCATGCTCACTGAAACCAGCGAGCTGGAAGGCATAGGGATCGGAAAGAGGCATGGCAGCGACGAACGAACGAGTTGTGCGGATAAAAACGAGAATGCCCTAGCCCACAAGTGCTTCTGCATCGCATTTAGTGAATCAGCAGATAGAACTAACATGGCCGATGCGAAGAGTGCTGATCCGATTTCCCGTGAGTCCACGCGATTACGCTGCGTGCTGGCCTTCGTGCCGCACAGATGCAGGCGTGGATTCCGAACAGTCAATATGGCAACCATGCCTTCGGACTGGCCAGCATGCAGGAGTTCATCGACAAGCGCGATGCGCTGATGCCATGGATCGAGCCATTCTCCCCTAACGCCCTCGCCACCGCCGGTGATCCGCCCGTGCTGCTGTTTACGACAATCCGCCGAACCTCGGCCAACCCTACAAAGATCCGCCACACTCAGCGAACTTTGGCGCAGGCATTGCCGAGAAGCTCAAAGCCGTCGGCATCGAGCATGAGATCAATGACAACAACGACTACGCCCACATGAAGTGTCCCGACCTCTTCGGCTTCCTGCAGGCGAAGTTAAAGGCCAAAGGAACGCAGGCTGGGTCATCCCAGGTGTGGCTGGATTCCCAGATTAAAGTCTTTATCGTGAGAAGATTGCATCATCTGCAAAGCCCAAAAAAACACGCGCACGGGGCACTGCGACATCTGCAACGGGGGGCCACGCTATCGGTTTGGGGCATCGCACCTGCTGCGATGGGGTAAAAAATGGTCGCGCGATGCCATACACGATCGACGGTTGGCGCATTTTCATGTTCCAGGCCCGCACCAGACACGCGGAAGGGGGGGGGCATGGTTCTGCTTGAATCTGATTCCGCGTGCTCCGTGGGCCATGCTTCTGCCAGTCTCCGCTCCTCAGCCCAGCCGCCGCCCCCTAGGCTTGAACTCCGGCGAGTTTTTCGCTCCCATCGGCGCATTCATCAAAATCCTTTCTTTCGTGAACGCCCTCGTTTTACCTCTACCCAATCCGGTTAATCCACAGAAAACTGTGGGCGAATCGGATTCGTCCACAGTTAAGTGTGGATAAACAACGTTCGGCAGAATATGAAATCAAATGCAAAGTGCCCAAAGTGGATCGAAGTAACTGTGAAGGTTTGCCTTACGCTATTTGCAATCGTCGTCGTTGCCGTGTGTTTATTCGCTTCATGGCCATCAATTGACTCAAAACTAAAATCTAAAAGATTCGATTCATTAACATGGAATCAGAACAAAGAAGATGTGATGTGGCCTAATCGCCTTCGCATGGTTGACAACCTAATCGCTTCGCGTCTTCTTATCGGTAAGTCTAGAAGTGAGATTGTTAGCATACTTGGTCCAGATGATAAAAATTCTGGCTATTTTAAGGACTGGCATTCCGTTTATCAGTTAGGTCCAGAGCGCGGTTTCATTCGAATCGACTCAGAATGGCTAGTTATAAATTTTGACCTTAAGGGGCAATGTTTAGAAGCAATCATAAAGCGAGACTAAAGTAATATGAAAAACACTGAGCCGAACCAGGCGCTCCAGAGAACGACCATGGCTGCCATGTTTGCGATTGATGCCACTAGACTGGTCGTCTCTGAGCTTTAACGTTCGCCCAAGAAACGGAGTCCAATGTCTATCGCCAGCAAAGTAGCTTCCGGTGTAATAGGGCTACTCCCTTTTGCGGTGCTCCTTGTGTGGCTATTCTCCGACTCGTTCGACGTGCCGTCGCCACTCTATATGTTTGCTCCTCTGGCTGCGCTCATCGCTGGCGTCTCATGGTTCCGGGACTATTGCTCGCTTGGTTGGACTCGGGCGCACTCTGTCGGCTACGTCTTGGCGCTGCTATTATTGGTTTGCCGAGTCGATTGGGTGGTTAGTTGTCTGTATTCTTGCATTGATTCACCCACGCCCAGCTACCAGACCTACATCGCACCATCTGCACCGATTTGGAGTCCGCCCACTCCCGCAGTCGCGATACCAGGTGCGAAGTCTTGGGACGATTTTCAGTTCTTCTATCACGGGGGAGGTGGTGGGCCAGTTACTACACCCGCTCTTAGCTTGAATTGGTTTGCGACTGTATCACGATTTTGGGTGTATGCGCTGGGGGTGCATATTCTCCTGACTTTTCTACGAGGGCGATCTGAGACATTCGAAGAAGCATGATCACGAACCACAATGGGGCGAACAAAACGGATGCAGGCAACGGCTCGAAGGCTATCTGTCGTGTCAGCAACGTCTTGCGCTCGCCGTCGCCTGATCCGAGACGTTCGCTGAAAATATGGAAACAAACAATATAACTACATCATCGGGCGGAACGGTTCTCGCCCGTAAATCGTGGTTGGCCTACCTTCGACTCGTATTCACGACCTTACTACTTTTCCTTGGTTCTCTTATTGTAGTGGCGGTCACCAATTTTGGTGTTGGTCTCTTTGGATTGATCGTCGCCCTCGCGTGGCCTGTGTATCGGTTCCTTGACCTGAGGAGCTACAAAATATATTATGATGATAGGGGTGTGTGGATTTATTCTGGAATACTTCCATGGACCAAGGGCGTAAGTGGAGTTAAGTGGGTAGATTTGGATGAGGCCGTTTTTTATCAGTCCATGTTAGGCTGGATAGCTAATTCATACACTGTCCAATTGACCCATAGATACACTAAAACAGATGAAATTTTGATGACACACACGGCCAAAGGCCGTGAAGTATCAGGACAGATAAATTACATACACCAAGAAATGGTGCTTTCTGGTGCGATCAAATGAGAAAAGCGAACCAGGTCATTAACCCAACACGCTTCGCGCGTTGATCATGACGGACGTTAGCCTGCGGATCACGGAGGCGGAATGATCCACACGGGACGATTCGCTTTGGTCTGCGCTTTGATGAAAGTCGCACGTCCGGCACGCAGCAGGGTGGTGTTGTTTTGAGATAACAATGTGGCATCACTGGTGGCGACCCAGAATGGAATGAGCTGGCCGGGCATCTGGAAGAGCCAGTAACCGGTGTAGCCGCTGAGAGTGGCATTGGCATCGCCGCTCCAGAGCTGCAACTGGTCGGCGCTGGCAACCGAGGTGCTGGCAACGAAGGCGGCGGTGGTGAGGCCCGTGGCAGCGGGCGTGGCATCCACCGGCCAGGGATTGGCCACGAGGTTGTAACCACTGTTCAGCACACGAGCCAAAGGTGTGGTGCGCACAGTGCCAGTGAGCAGCAAGGGCGAAGGCGCGGTATTGGCAAGCTGAATCATCAAGCCGGTGCCAAGGGGGATGAGCGTGTCGGCGGCATTGGCGCGTGTGGCATCTCCACTCAAGACCCAGCGGCGTTCGCCTGCATTGGCATAGAGCCAGTAGGTGCGATACGCGGTGCCAGTGTGATAGAGCACCTGATCGGCGCTGGCGATGAGGGTCGAGCCTTGGAAGCGCTGGGGATCAAACACGGTGGCGAGTGTTTGGTGCGACCGAAGGGCGATGCGGATGCCAGTCCAATTGATACTGGCAGCGGAAGTGAGGGTGCTGTTCGTGGAATCAGCGGCGATGACACAAGCCGTGGGCGTGATGCTTTGCAGATCGAAGCGATGCCCGGCGTTCGGCCCATTGAGGATTTCAAGGTAGTAGCGAAGAGTCGGCACCCGAGCTGCGGCAAGAGCGGTCTGCTCTGCGAGTGTAATGCTGGTGGCCGTGGCACTGCTCACGGCACCGGTAAAGAGCGGCGTGTTCGTGAGATTGAGACCGAAACTCTGAATGCCGGTGCGCAAGGTCGCCTGCTGCCAGCCAAGCGGTGCACTGGTGGCGGTGGGACCGCCGCTTTGCGTGACACGCAAACGTACGATGCCACGGGCGAGGCTTTGCCCAACTGCCGCAGGCAGATTCGACCAGGTGACACGCTCCCAGCCGTTGCCAAGACTGACGATCGTGGGGGAAACCGCGAGCGTGGCCCAATTGACGAGATCATTCGAGGCTTCGAGTGCGAAGGTGATGCCGCTTTGACCCGCTGGACGCAGCAGCGTAGCATCCACAGCGTTATTGGCACGGGTGGTGAGCTGCAAACCTTCACCCGGCTGCGTGATGCCACTGGTGAGTGAGGTGCCGAGCGCCTGCTCGATCAAATCAGGTGAGTCATCGTCGTCGGTGTTCACGGGTGCGATGCTAGCGCCCAGTGAAATCGTGCGCGATAAGGTTGAGGTGAGCGTCATGCTTAATGGGGCGCTCCCCAGCGGGCGCAACGCGGACTGTGGGATAGCAACGAAGTTCGCACCTGGTCCGTCCCAGAAGAGACGGGCCATCGCACTGCTAGTGTTTTCGTAAAACTCCATCTTCACCGTGACCGGCACACCGGCAGTGAGTGTGAGCGTGGCGTAGTCCCAAGTCTCGCCATGATTGGTCCAGTTATTGATGACCTGCACGCCATTAAGCCAGAGACGCACGCCGTCATCACTGCGAGTGATGAAATCAAAGACCCCGCTACTCGTCGGCACGATGGTGCCCTGCCAGCGCACGCTGAAACCATCCGCTGGCAAACCTGCGGCGGGTGCTGCGCTCCAGGTGAAGTCGATGTTCGGATCGATGCGATTGAGGACAAACTGCTCGAAGTTTTTGCCGCTGTAATAGTCAGCCGTGATCCCGCTTATCATGACTGGGATGCTGTAGCTCACGGTCAATGTGTTGGAGACGAGGTTGCCATTGCCTCCAGCATCCTGTGTCATACCAGCAGGCAGAGTGACCGTCACATTTCCCGCCGCTGTCGGAGTGACGGTGGCAGACCAAACCGCACCCGCAGCGGACAAGGCGGTGACGGTGCCGTTGGTAACGCTATATTCTGAGGCAAGCAAGCCGCTGACGTTTTCGCTAAAAGTCGTGGTAACCACGAACGGTGCTGTCACCGCAGACGCAGAGGTGGATAGCACGACGGTGGGCGGCGTGGTGTCCGTGGAAGAGAAGTTCACGCTGAGCAGGTTCGAAAGAGTGTTTCCCAATCCCGTGCTGTCTGCGGCGGCACCGCCAGGCACCCTCACAGTAACGACACCAGGCACCGTGGGCGTGACCGTGAAGGTGTAGGCTGCCACACTGCCGCTGAAGTTTGAGGCAACACCGTTGGTAACGACGATATCACTCAAGGTGAAACCGGTAGCGGCGGAATTGAAGATCACGGTGACATTAAAGGCGGCGGTAACGCTAGGGCCAGTCGTGCTAAGCACGACGGCGAACGGCTGCGGTGCCGAGGTCGGCGCATCGTCAATACTTGAGACGTAAGCAACGAGCTTTGGCATGTCTGCGGCGGAGAGGGTCACCCCTTGATGAGCGGTGATGGCATCGGCCAACGTCGCAGCGGAACCATCGTGCAAATACGGCGCAGTGGCCCAAACACCACGTAGCGTCGGCACATCAAGACCCGTGAGCGGTGCGCCAAGGCGTGTGCCACTCGTCGGCTTGATCGTGCCGACGTTCGAAAAGACATTGAGCGCACTGCTGGTGAAGTTTGCCCCGCTGTGGCAGGCCGCGCAGTTTTGCGCACGGAAGATCTGCTGACCAGCAGTGGCATCGGCACTCAATGCACCACTGCTGGTTCGATTGGGGCTGTTGCCATTCACGGTGAGAGATTTCACATACGCCGCTAGCGCATCGAGATCCGCACTGCGGCCAGCATTGGCGGTGCCAAGTGGCGGATTCGGCGTGCCGCCGCTGATGAGGCCAGTGCCGCCAGCAAGAGTGCGAATCTGGCCCTCGAAGTCCTGCACCTCGTCGAAGTTGCCGGTCCAGTGCAGTGCACCGTGATTTCCATGGCCTTTGAGGGTGATGGTATTGCGCAAGCCTTCGCCAAAACCCGTTAGATCCCACACACGGCCATCGTGCCCGCCGTCGTTGTGACATGAGGCACAACTCACATAAGCTTGCAGCGCAAGACGTGGATCGAACGCGTCATGAAAGAATTGCTTCCCTCTCAGCACCTGCGCGGTGAGTCTTTCCGTCGTCACCGCATTGAGCGTAGCGAGAGCGGTAGGCGGCGTGCTGCCGCCTTGAAGAATGCCACTGACATTGAAGACGCTGATGCTGCGATCCATGAAGTTGTGAACGTAAAGCGTGCTTCCATCCGGCGAGAGCGTGACCCCCTGAGGAGCACGACCGGCCGGGAAACGCAGGAATTCGCGGCGTGACCACGCATCCACGATCACCACATCACGGCTGGCCTCCAATACCGTGAAAACATAGATGCCCCACGGATCAAAAGCACCTGCAGTTGGCATACCAGCATTATCGAAGTCGATACGGGAAGCCAAATCCTCTGCCTGTGTGGTCAGATTGATGCGCGAGGAGATGGCGCGGACCGAATTTTCGTGATTCAACGGCAAACTATCGCGCAATTGACCACGCTGAATGTTGTCCTGCTTCGACGGCACCCAAGCGGAGAGTCCATCCGGAGAAATGACCGCCGCGCCGAGGTAGTTTGGCAATCCACGCGCAGAAGTTGAGGTGTCCGGTGCCGTGCTTGGCCCGAGCAGGATGGTACGTTCCACCGCCAGCGCCGTTGCGCCAATCACCACGACTTGTCCACCACTGCCGGTGAGCACTGGAGCTGCATTATTTTCACCCGTGACACGCGGCGTGATGAAACGTGTCGCATAGACACGCGCTCCGTCAGCCGACACCGAGACATGACGCACCGGCCCACCCGCATCCACCGAAGCTAGTTGCGCTCCGGTACTCGGATTCAGTTTCAGCACGCGCCCGGTGGCTTCCAATGCCACCCAAGCCGCTGTGCCTGCCGGATCAAAGACAATGCCGAATGGACGTGAGCCACGAGGCAGTGTCACCGTGGCGGCAACGGTGCGTGTGCTCGTGTTGATGATGCTAATCGTCGCCGACTCGACATTCGTCACCCACAATCTGCCATCCGGCGCCAAAGCCAGTGTGCGCGGCGACGTACCCACGTTCAGCTCGGTATAGCGTGCCTGTGTCACCACATCGAAGGCGCTGACGCTGTTGTTATCGGGATTCACGCACCAGACGCGATCATTGCCGGTAGCAAGGTCTTCAAACAAGATACTACCGGAAACAGTGGGCTTCCTCGCTGTCAGTGTCGCAAAAACACCTTGGTAGAACGTACTCGTCACGAGGCGCCCGGTATCATCGGTGGCAGTGAGAGTGACGAGATAACGTCCGGGGCTTGCGAAGGTGTAGGCAATGCTCGTGGCCGTTGACCATGTGGTTTCCGCCGTGGCGTCGCCAAAGTTCCATTTGAAGCGCGGATTCACGCCACTCGTCGCGATTGCATTATAACTAATCGAGGTGGCAGCAGCCATCGGAGCCGATGCCATCGGCTGTAGGGCGAGTCCGGCCGAGACTGACCATGTGAATGTGATCGTGCTGGCCGGATCGATGCCATCCGAGGCACTGATCATCGCGGTAAAAACACCTACCGTGCTCGCCGTGCCTGAAATAACACCTGAACTGGCCGAGATCGACAATCCTGTCGGCAAACCGGAAGCACTGAAGGTGATCGGATTGTTTTCTGGATCACTCGCAGCGATGGGTAGCGACACCACTGCGCTGACGATGGTGTTTTGCGTGCCCGGATTCGTGATCTGCGGCGGCTGATTCTGTGGCAGCGTGCTGGTGGAGTGCCGTTGATCTCGTAGTGCGACAATGTCCGCCTGCGACAGCGCCGCCGCATGCAATGCGATCTCATCAATCGCTCCCGCAAAGTAAGACGTGCCGGGACTGTCCGCTGCGCCGACCACAAAAGGCCTCGCAGTGTTCAGCACACAAGTACTCGTGTCTTGTGCAGCAAGGAAACCGTTGATGAAAAGCTTACGCAGACCGGTCCGTGTCGTGCCGGTGATGCTCGTTGTCTGGAAAGAGACCGCGACATGCGTCCACTGACCCACCGTGACGGTTCCGCCATTCAGAGCACTTGTATCCGCTCCAGTGCGGAACTGCCATTGACCGCCGGCTGTCGTCCACAGGCCGTAGCCTTTCTTCGTGGTGGTGGATTCATCGCGGGAAGATAGAATACTACGCGCTGCGCCAAGGGCCGCATCATGCCGCACCCATGCAGCAATGGTGAAATCGTTCGGATTCATGACCACGTTGTAAGGCATGACCACGCTCTGACTGGTGCCGTTAAAGATGCCACTATTGCCCGTGCCTGGATTGCCACTTAGTGCAGGATTGGACGCCGTTGTTGTCGCCCCAGCAGCTGCAGTGCCATTGATGGCAACCAAGCTCGATGCATTGGACTTCACCTCACCCGTCGTGCCGTTCCATGAGGCTTCATCCAGGTTCCAGGCAACTACAGGAGAATTCACTGGCAGGTAAGGCGATAGATACGTGCCTGCGATGACCGCAATCGCTGAGTCTCCTGGCTTTTGCCAGCCGACCGCAAGATGGTCGCCACCGTTGTTCTCCTTCATCACTGCCTCGATGTAGTAGCGCGTTCCTGCATTCAGCGTGATCAGCGCCGACTGCTGCTGCGGATACCAGCCCCAAGCCTGCGGTTCAGTCCAGTCTGGCTGGCTGGCAATTTGCACCGTATTCGCGGGATTGGCATCCGTGCTGAGTCGCAGGCTCGACTGATCATCACTCGCGATGGCAAAGCGATACTGTCCGGTCACCGGCACGGAAAGAAATCCACGCACACGCTGGCCGTAATTGTCATCCCAATTCAATGGCGCTTCAAACGAGCTAAGTAGATCACGACCACTCGGAGTCGCGGGATAAGCCGCATTACTGGTCAAACTCGCGACCGTTCTGCCTGCAATGCCCGACCACCACTCGCGCGTGATTTGTCCTGTGCCAAGATTCGGCAAAAGCACGATCCAGTTGAAGGACAAGGAATTAACCTGACCAGAAGCATTCACGAGAATCGTGCTACGATACGTTCCCGGCGCTGCCGTTACGCTGCCAGAAATCAATCCCGTGGTCGCATTGATGCTGAGCCCTGCCGGAAGACCACTGGCCGAATAACTCAAAGTACCAATCGCGATGCTGGCGCTGATTTGGAGTGAGACCGCCGTGTTCTGCGTGACAGACTGCTGACCAGGATTGGTGATTACGGGCAGCGTGGTATTCGTCACCTGAATCACACGCGAAACCGACCACACACCGTTCGCATCGACCGCAAACATCATCCAGTAACCCGGTGTGAGCACATTGATGCTCGAAGGAGCCGTCAAGGCATACACACCGCTGGATGGACTCGTGTGTGTGAAGCGCACGTGACGCAGATCGGTGCTCACCGAGTGCGTGAGAGCGGACATGCGGATGAAACTGAAGTATTGCACGCCCGGTGTGGCATTCACCGTAAAGATTGTTCCTGGTCCGATGCGATCCGGCACGGCCGTAATTTGCGGACGAGGAGCAGAGGTGCCGTTCGTATTGAATAACTGCGGTGGAGTGAATATCTGTGCATCCTGGTGATCGATTAAAGGATCGCCTGACAGACCGCCGCCACCTGACCATACACGTCCATCCGGCAGTAGCATCGCGAGCGAATGATAGGTGCGCGCTACGCTCATGTCCGCCACCGCACGCCATTGTCCTGTCGTTGGATTCCAAATTTCTGGCGACAAGATTGCGCCGACATCGCTGAAGAATTGCCCTGAACTGCTGCCGCCGACGATCATCACTTCGCCATTCGGCAGAATGACCGAGTTCGAGAACGAACGCGCGTTTGCCATCGGCGAAGTCGGTGTCACCACCGGTGTAGAGCCATTGAAATCGACGGTGAAGGCTTTATTCACCACTGTGCCGTTGTCGATTGCCTGCAAGCCACCCGCCACCACAACCTTACCCGGCGCGTACATCGCCCATGCGCCTTGTTTCGGGTAATGAGTGCCAGGGTTGCTGGAACCCGCCGGGGTCATTGTGCCGGAAGCTGTCGTGGTAATCCAGTCATGCGCCTGATGCGGGCCGAAGTGCAGAACGCGGCCGTCTGGAGCGAGTAGGAAGAACGGATGCCAGTTCGTTTCGATGGCGTTCGCTATGGGCGAATTTGCCACGGTCTGCCAGTTGATTCCGCTCATACGCCGCCAGCCTGAACTGGCATTCCATTGCTCAATGGTTCCGTTACCATTATCACCACCATTGCCACTGCCCGTCATCACTTCCCCATTCGGTAAAGCAAGGCTGGTGTTATACCAGCGGCCATCCGCCATGGACTGTGCAGGAATCCATTCATTGGTGCGCCAGTCGAAGAGGCTTGCCAACGCTGTCGTGCCGCTGACGCCATTCCCGCCGTTCACCAGCAGCCTACCATCCTGTTGCAACGACAAACCGCCGCAGAACATGTCATGACGGCCGTTGTTGATCTCCGTAAACAGTCCAGCGGCTGGATCCCACACGGCTGCATACGTGAACTGCGGCCCGTCCGGGAATGAAGTACGTTGGTTTGAGGCATAGGTAAGTAGCCTGCCATCGGGCAGCATTGCAGCAGACACCGGAACATGTGGAGTCCAAGGGATGACCGCGCTCCAATTAACCAAAGTCGAATACTGCGAGGGTGAGACTGCGGTGAAATTCATCGCCACCGCCTCTGCCACAGGCGCTAGCCTCGCAGCCTCCGCCAGGAGTTGATCGGCCTGTACATGAGGATTGATGTCGGCCGACTGGGACTAGTAAAAGTCAGCAAAATCGCACCTAGAAATGATGTAACGCGTGATTTGCGCAGTGATGCGATTCATAATTGAGCAGATTATCAGAACCAAATACCAACCGCGCATCACGCCCAACCCTCAATTCAGTAGTTTGTAAATACAGTTCTGCGCATCAAATCATTGGCAGAGATTGATAGTTGGCGCGACTACGCTGCGCGCCCTTGCACTCCCCCACGCACTGTCTATTCTCGCGCCCCTCCCCTTTCCGACCGTGGCCAAAAAGTCCTCCAAAAAAACCGCCGAAGCCTTCTCCCCCATCCTGCCCTCCGCCGCACCGGTGGAGCACAAGCCGGTGGAGCACAAGCCGGTGGAGCACAAGCCGGTGGAGCACAAGCCGGTGGAGCACAAGCCGGTGGAGCACAAGCCGGTGGAGCACAAGCCGGTGGAGCACAAGCCGGTGGAGCACAAGCCGGTG
>CANIBP010000011.1 GCA_947466075.1 Verrucomicrobiaceae bacterium | reverse complement strand
GGCGCATTCCGCTCTGCCAGCTCACGTGCCGCACGTTCCACCTCACGCTGCGCATGCTGCTGCATCAACATCTCGCGATTCGCCTCAAAATAATCATGCAGCGCCTCCATCGCCGCCACCGCTTGCAGTTCCACTGGCGTCTGCCCCTTGCTTGCCTGCGGCATCACAAACGCAGGCCTGCCATCCGCAGGCAACCACTTCGCCAACGCTGCAAACTCCGCTGCCAGCGGCTGCGCATCCGGCCCGATGCCCATGAACAGGCTGTAAACGCACTTCTCGGTCTCAAAGCTGCCGATGCCGGCAAGGAACCTAAAATCCACATTACTCACCGCTTGCAGCCGTTCACCCCCATTCGCCGGCCACCAGCGCAGCAGCGTCCGCCCATCCTTCTGCACTGAGGCCGACACACTCAGAAACGACGATTCCTTACGCTCCAAACGCTGCACCCGCGCCACCTCAGCCGCCGTCATGGCTGGTTGTTTCACCGGCACCGCAGCCTCCACTGGCAGCACCGGCGGCTCCACCCGCTTGAACGTCACCGTATCCCCATTGCGCTGCCGAATGACGGATTCCTGCAGCACGCGGAATGCCAGTGGGGCAGGTTTGGATGGCAGTTCCGCAGCGGTTTCCTGCGCACACATTTGCTCAGCCAAGAGGCCGGTAAGGATAAATAGTCGTAGGTTCATGATCGCTTGTGTTTCTAGAGTTTTTCCCGTGCCAGCGAGGACAAAACAGAGGGCGCGACCTGTCGCACCCTCCTCTGAGGCACCGTCAAGCGCCTTTCGACAAGGCGCAGAGCAAGCCGCGCCCCATTCGGGTGCGGTTTCCTTTGGCGTTGTCGAAGAGGCGAAAATTGACGGTTTTCAGAGAAGCCCCGCTGCCAATGAAGGCAGCACGCAAATTGGTTATGTTAGAGAAATCGTCGTGATCCGATAGGCAGTGTTGAATGAGATACACGGCCTTTTTACCGGAACCCCCGTGAATCACAAGAATTTTCTCGACACCGGCAGCGGTGGCATGATTTAATCTCATTAATTCACGAGCCCAACCTCGCGCGAAGGGTTCGCAGATGATTCTCCAAGATCGCTCGTCCCCACAGGCAGGCTCACGCGCCACCTGGAAGGAAGCGGCATGTCGGGTGTGGGCTTGGAAGATGAAAATGTGGCCCACTGCAGGACGTGCGTGGCATCGCGTGACCGTCTTTACCCCCATCGCAGCACGTGCGGTGCCCTACGCAGCCGTCGCGCGGCGTGTTGCAGGCCGTGCAGTGCCCCGCGCAGCCGCAGGCCACCCTGCTGCGGGTGCTGCAGCAGGGTGCGTGAGCGCCGCGAACCCCACCGCAGATCGAGCAGCATGCCACGCGGCCATTGCGCGGCGTGTCGCACCACGTGCAGTGCTCCGCGCAGCCGTATTTTACCCCCTCGCACAACGTGCAGTGCCCCGCGCACGCGTTTTTCACCCCCTCGCACAACGTGCAGTGCCCCGCGCACGCGTTTTTCGGGGCCTTGCAGAAGATGCCCCCAACCCACCATGAAAACTTTAACCTGGGACTCCGGCTACACCTGGAATGATCCCAACCTGCGCTGGGGGAACCCATCCTACATTTTAGAGCCGGGCGATCCCGGCTACACACCACCAACCAACATCATATTACCTAAGAAAGGCAAGCATACCATGAGCAATAATCCCATTTCACGCACCCAAACCGTCGTCCTCGCCATCGCTGAGGACGCTGCCGACGGTGCCACCGCCATCCAAGACGCCGTCGGCCTCAAGCAGACACGCAGCCCCGACCTACGCACTCTCATCGCCACCCTGAAGGGCGATCCCACCGCCCCGTCTGGCAGCCCTGCCTTCCTGGGTCTGAACTTCCTCTACGACCAGGCCAAACTGGCCACCGCCGCCGCCAGCGCCGCGCTGAGAGCCAAGGACGAGGAGGTGAAGGACTTCCTGACCGATGCACGAGACGTGCTGAAAAAGATCCTCGGCACCGACTGGTCACCCGCATGGGTGACGGCGGGCTTCACCAAGCCCGGCTCCACCGCAGTGCCTACCACGCAGGATGAGCGCTTCGACAGCATCTCCATCAGCGCCAACTACTTCACCGTGAATCCCTCCCAGGAGTCCCCCGGCCCTGCCCCGCACCCCATCATCACCGCAGCCCGTGCGCAGACCCTGCACACCGCGCTGAGTGATGCCCGCGCACTGACCAATGCGCGTGGCGATGCGCAGGAAGCCGCCAAACTGGCGCGGGACGCAGCCTTTGACACGCTGCGCCGCCGCCTCATCGCCCTAGTGGATGAGTTGTCCCTGCTGCTGAGCGATGAAGACCCGCGCTGGGAGACCTTTGGCCTCAATGTGCCCGCCAATCCGCGTGCGCCCGATCCGGCGGAGAATCTGGTGCTCAGCCTCGCCGGTCCGCACCAAGTGCTGGCGGAATGGGATCGTGGCACCCGCAGCAACGACAACCGCGTGCTGATCCAAGTAGTGGGCGTGGACGCACAATACCGCGAATACAGCAAGAGCGGCGACGCCACCGATGAGCTGATCAAAGCCCTGCCAAGTAACGCGACGCTGAAGGTCAAAATCATCGCCCTCAACAGCGGCCTAGAAGCCAGCAGCGGACCCGAAGCACAGATTTCCGTGCCGTGATGCCACGGCACGGGAAGTCGGCTGGTGACCGGCGTTCCGTGGTTGGCGGAGCGGTCCTGAGCATGGGGCCGCTCCGCCTTTCGATGTCTGAAAGCAGTGACCCGAGGCGGCTACAAGCCCGTCGATCTCGCCAGTTCTCACTAATAAGAACACTTTTTTCTTGTCGCATTCAAGCGCGGCACCTAAAACACGCCCTTTCCCGACGACAACTACCACAACCACACATCCAACAAATCACATCTCCCTCTATGAGCAGCGACAACAATCGAATGAGACTTCTCTGGGCCGGCTTCATGGCCATCCTGGCCGCCGGCGTCGGCTTCGCCGTCCGCGGCGGCATCTTTGACAACTGGGCCAAGGAGTTCGGCTTCACCGGCGCTCAGCTCGGTGCCATCGGCGGCATGGGCTTCAACGGCTTTTGCTTCGGCATCATCCTGGGTGGCGTCGTGGTGGATAAAATCGGCTACGGCAAGCTCATCGTCTTGGCGTTCCTGCTCCACGTCGTTTCCGCCCTCGTGACCTTCACCGCCGCCGGCAGCAATGCCTTCATGGTGCTCTCTCTGGGTATGTTCATCTTCGCATTCGCCAACGGCGCTCTCGAAGCCGTGGCCAACCCGCTTGTGGCCACGTTGTTCCCAGAAAACCGCACGCATTACCTCAACATCCTGCACGCCTCCTGGCCTGCTGGGATGGTGATTGGCGTGATCATCGGCTGGTTCCTTGACGACAAGATGAACATCAACTGGCGCATCCAGCTCGCGCTCTACCTCATCCCGACCGTGATCTACGGCCTCATGTTCATGGGCCAGAAGTTCCCGCAGTCTGCGGCTGCCGCCAAGGGCGTCAGCTTTGGCAACATGCTCAAAGATGTGGGCATCCTCGGCGGTGCCGTGGCCTGCTTCCTCCTCAGCTTCTTCGCTGAAGGCTTCTTCAAAGACGTGGTCGGCCTCGCCCCGGATCTGGCCAAAAATGTTGGCTACGGTGTCGGTGGCGCTCTGCTCATCGGTGTCGGAGTGATCACCAAGTTCTCCCTCGGTTCGATCGTGCTCTTTGTGCTCTTCGTGACTCACGCCCTCGTCGGTGCAGTCGAACTCGGCACGGACGGCTGGATTCAGAACATCACCGGCAACCTGTTCACCCCTGAACAAGGCAAAGCACTCTTCCTCTGGACCTCCGCAATCATGTTCGGCCTGCGTTTCTGCGCTCATTGGATCGAAAAGACCCTCAAGCTCTCTCCTGTCGGCCTGCTTTGCCTCTGCTCTGCTCTTGCCTGGGGTGGTCTCACCTTGGCCTCGACCATGAATACCTTCACCACGGCGCTCATCGCCCTCGGCATTTACGCCTTCGGTAAGACCTTCTTCTGGCCAACCATGCTCGCAGTCGCTTCGGACCGCTACCCACGCACGGGTGCCGTCGCTATCTCCATCATGGGCGGCATCGGCATGCTTTCCGCCGGTATCATCGGCGGCCCGGGCCTCGGTTACACGAAGGACCGTTTTGCGGGTGAAGAACTCAAGTCCAAGAATCCGGCCCTTTATGAAACCTACAAAGCCGAAGCGCCAAGTAAGTTCCTCAACCTCGCCGCCACTGCTGCTATCGGCCTTGATGGCAAAAAACTCTCTGAAGCCAAAGAAGCCAAGGAAAAGACCCCAGACCAGCAAGTCGTTGTCGCAGCTGACCAGCAAGGCGACCGCAAGACGTTGAAGTTTGACTCCTACATCCCGGCCACCATGGCAGTGATCTATCTACTCCTGCTACTCTACTTCAAGAGCATCGGCGGCTACAAACCTCTGACCATCGACGAACAGGCCGCGTAAGCGTTGATTCCAAGATTCCCAATCAAGCGGCGTCCCCTCACCGGGACGCCGTTTTTATTTTCACGCTTGCAGCCAACTTGAAACGTTGAACCTTCAACCCGTAACTCATTCACCATGCCCACCTACGTTTACGAAACCATCCCTCAAGTCGAAGGCGAGCCCGCCAAGCGCTTCGAAGTCCGTCAAAGCATGAAGGACGCCGCTCTCACGCAGCATCCCGACAGCGGCCAACCTATCCGCCGTGTGCCCATTGGCGGCACTGGCCTGATGGGAGCCAGCAGCACCTCCAGTTCAAGCAGCGGCGGGTCCTGTGGCACCGGTTGCGGATGCCATTGAATTAGAGAGCCTATAGATCACACGGAAACCGGAAAACTCCGATCATTCCGTTTCTTCCGCGCTTTCCGTAGGCATCACTTGATTGGAATTTCTCAGCAATCTTGCCGCATAGAACCCATCAAACGCCCCGGACTCCGGCGTGCGGTGCAGTTCCTCTTCCAGCGTCCACTCCTCACCGTGCTTGGCTAAAAACGCCTTCACCTGAAGCTCATTTTCGCTCGGCAAAATGCTACAGGTGGCATACACCAGCTTGCCGCCGGGAGCGACCATGCGGCTGTAGCTTTCGAGAATCTCTGCCTGCAAGGCGATGAGCCTGTCGATCTCCGCATCGCTCAATTTCCACTTCGCATCTGGATTGCGGCGCAGCACACCCAAACCCGAGCACGGCACGTCGAGCAGCACCCGCTCCGCCTTCTGCGCGAGACGTTTCACCGTCTTCGAGCCTTCAATCTCCCGCGCTTCGATGATGTCCACGCCCGCACGTGAGGCGCGTTTGCGCAATTCGGCCAGTTTCCACGCGTGCACATCCAGCGCGAGGATGCGGCCTTTATTGCGCATGATGGCGGCAATGTGCAGTGCCTTCCCGCCGCCACCAGCACAGGCATCAATCACCCGCATACCCGGTTCTGGCTGCAAAAACGGCGCGATGAGCTGCGAGGCCGCATCCTGCACTTCAAACAACCCATCTTTGTAAGAAGCGGTGCCAAACAAGTTCGCTCGCTGCTTCAAACGTAATGCACTTGGCACCTGATCCACGACTTCAGCTTCGAATCCCTCCTGCCCCAGTCGCTCACGCAAGGAACGGCGGTCATTTTTGATCGTGTTGACACGCATGAACACATCCGCCGGCAAATTCAGCGACTCACGCAACGACGGCCAGGCGGAACCTAACTCGCGACTACCACGATTTTCTAACCAATCAGGAATCGCCGCCCGAATCGCTGGGGACGCCCCCAATTTCGCCCGCTGCAATACATCACTGGGCCGAATCTGCGGTGCCGTCTCATCCACCGGAACATCACGCCCATTCGTGATCCAATAAGCCGCCCACACACGCCACAGACGCTCCGGCGTGATTTCCTCCGGCAGCGTATGCTCCTCATCCGGCAAGCCGGCCAGAAACCAATACCAGCGCCACCAGCGGACACACTCATAGATCGACTCCGCAAAGATGCGCCGATCCCGACTGCCCCACTTACGATGCCGTTTGAAGGTGAACTCGATCACCTTGTCCGCATAGCGTTTGCCCACAAACACCTCTCCAAGCGAGAGAATGATTTCATCGAGCAAATGCGGCGGAAGTTTCATAACTTGTCGATAGTTCGCCCCTCTCCGCCATGCAAGCCGCCATTGTCACTGACAACTCACGCCGCCTTGAGCCAGCGGGCAAACGCGCCACATGGAACTTCTGGCACGCCTTCGGCCCCCTTGAGCAGGATTTCCCCGTGCTCAATGCCACCGCCAAAGACACCGAACTCCTGGCGCATCAGATGCAGCAGCGTCGTAGGAGAAACTGACCCCTGGCGGCAGAACAGCAGCACACCGATAGGTTTGTCGGACAACAGTCCGCTCACCGTGGCCAGCAGCGTGCCAAGGTCACGTTCGATCTCAAACGCACCGCGTTTCGCATCCTTCGGCATCAACGGATCTATAACGATCAAGTCGTAGCGGCTCGTCTGCATGCGCTCACGCTGCGCAAATTTTACCGGATCATCGACCAGCCAGCGGATGTCGCGGTTAGCCAGCGTGTTGATCGCCGCATGCTCGCGGGCACGCTTGATCGCGTCCGCCGAATCTTCCACATGAGCTACCGCCGCACCCGCCTGCGCCGCCGCCAGCGTGAAACCACCCGCGCCACCAAATAAATTCAGCACCCGCGCCGGAGTTCGCTGCTTTTCAGCAAACGCTACACACAAGGCACTCACACGCTCCCAATGCTCGCGCAGTTCCGGTGCCAACACCCGCACGCCGCCTGCGGCAGAAAGCTGGAAGCGCAAAGATCCTATCTTCAGCGGCAACGACTGCTTCAAATCCCGCTTCAACTCCACCGCCTTACGCCACTCTCCGCCAGGCAGCTTCCTCCGCCACCAGACACCATGCACAGCCCGGGAAGACACCATGCCACCCAACCGCTCCAGCACACGCCCGCCACCACTATCGAGGAGTGCATATTCTTCTTTGCCCAGAATATTATCAACCATCCGTCAACTTTGTGCAGTTGCTTGTGGCAAACAAGGACTCGTTTGGATTCAACGGCCCAGAGGACACACGACCGATGGCACCAAACCTGAAGCAAAGCGGCGCTCGTCGCGTTTTTTCCGCCACTCCATGCGCCGTTTGTGAAAACTGCGTGTGTATTTGGAGATCACGTCCTGCCCCTGCGGCGGGAACGGCCGCCACTTGAGATCCGGCGGAACCGCCGTCTCCTTGAGAAAATCCATGGCAACGGGCTTCCAGAACTTGCCTTTCACCGCCTCGACAAACTGAATCATCGGAGTCACGCCTTCGCGAAGGTAGTATAGGTCCGGATGGCTGGCCATATTGAGCTTCTTCAACTGGCTGTTGCCCTGCCACAAACTCCAGCCTGGTTGCGCCAATGCTCCAAGAAAGGCGCATTCATAGAAGGCGGAGTTGATGCCCGCCTGAGGGTTCTCGGCAGGAATGTGCCGGAAGTCCGTGCCGGGAACGATTTCGCCAACATCACTCTGCCTACCGGTTTCAAGATATTTCCCGCCCATAGCATCCCAGGCGCGAACGATACGGTCGATGCGCGCCGTCTGGATGGGTTGGGTAAGAAAGAAATCCTCCAGCAGCATCCACACATGCTTCGAGGGAATCTTCGCCAGGGCACGGGTCATCGTCTCGCCCCATGAGACATCTTTGCCGACACACAAGCTGACCACTCTCGGATCGTCGTAGGTGCGGTAGTTGGTAACGAGATACACCGGTGTTGGCACATCAGGCCAGTGCTTAAACAGGAAGTGGAAGAAAATCGGCCACAGGTCGCAGTTGTCATCGAAGCTGGAAACCAGCACCGCCCACAGCGGCTGCTCTTGGGTGTCTTTATGTAGATTCATATCAGTAAATCAGTTCCGCCGGCGTCGATAATCAACTGCCGGATCAAATCACGAAAAGATCTTTCTTCCGTCCAGCCGCATGCCTGGCGAAACCGAGTATCGTCACCGATTAACGGCGTCCGTACATGCTGTATGATGTCCGCCTTCGTGCGCACATGATCACTCCAGTTGAGCCCCACTAGGGCGAAGGCCGTCTCAGCAAACTGACCGACCGTGTGTGCCACGCCGGTGGCAATGACAAAATCCTCCCCGGCAGGCAGTTGCACCATGCGATGGATTTTCTGCACCGTATCCGGCGCGTAGCTCCAGTCGGCACCCGAAATGAGGCAGCCCAGCCAAAGCTCGTTCTTTAGTCCTCGGCGAATGGCCAGCGCCCCTTGGATGATTTTGTAAGAGAGGTAATATTCTGGTCGCAACGAGGACTCATGGTTGAACAAGATCCCCACCGAGATGTGGAGGGAATGCTTTTTTCGGTAATACCGGCAGGCCTGCCACTTTAGTGATGCCATAGGGGCACTGCGGGTCAAAGGCTGACACTTCCGAAGCAATACCCGCCACCGGCGCACCAAAGATCCGAGAAGACACCGCATAAAAAAGGCGCGCCGCGGGCAGGTGATCGCTCGCGGCCTGCAAGAAATGCACCAGCGACATCAGGTTGACCTCCACGCTTTGACGGAACAATTCCACCGTATCCTCCTGCAACTGTTCGGAAGAATGGTGATGTGCCGCGAAATGATACACTTCATCCGGCCTCCAGTGCTCCATCACCGCTGAGACCGCCTTGGGGTCACCAATGCTGAAACCGCCGCTCGCCATTCCCACCAGCCCCTCACAGCCGCGCTTGCCCCAGCCCGCCACCTCATATCCCTGCGCGCGCAAGTGCGCTGACATAAGGCGGCCGTCCTGCCCTTCATGTCCGACGATGAGTGCCCTGCGCATGCTTAATGTTAATGTTAATGTTAATGTTGCGGGTAAACTGCAATGCTGGCCGCTACATTGGAATAATGATTTCCTATCAGATGGAATGATGTGAACACAAAGAAAAAAAGAAAATGCGCTCCCAATTGGCGGGTGCAGGGCCAAACAGGTCAAGTCGGTTCCAGACAGCCTCTTTCATGCGGCTGCCTCTTCATCATGAGGCCGTACCACAGGCGGCACCAAGCCAGCGGCGAAGCGGCGCTCATCCCGCTTCTTGCGTAGATCCATGCGGCGCTTGTAAATGCTGCGGATGAACTTGGATAGCGGATCCTGCCCCTGCGGTGGAAACGGTCGCCACTTCAGGTCCGGCGTCATGCCCGACTTTTTCATGAACTCCATGGCGATGGGCTTCCAAAACTTGCCCTTCACTGCCTCGACAAAAGAAATCAGGGGCGGCACGCCTTCACTCACGTAATAGAGATCCGGAGAATCGTTCAGGTTCAGGCTGTTCATTAACTTGTTGCCATCCCAGATGCTGTTGCCGGGCCGGGCCAGCTCCAGTAGCAGTTTTTTGGAGTAGATGGCGGAATTGATGCCCGCTATGGGATTTTCTTTGGGGATGCGGCGAAGGTCCGTGCCTTCGATCAACGGCCCGATGTCGCTCTGCCGGCCGGTTTCGATATACACCCCGTTTCGCCCAGCAATCTGGCCAACAACCTCGTTGACGCGGGTGGTTTCCACCGGGCGGTCGAGGAAGAGGTCATCCAGTAGCATCCAGATGTAACGTGCCTGGATGGAAGCGAGGGACTGCGTAATGACGTGGCCCCAGTTCGTGTCCTTGCCGACACAGAGGCTCACCACACGTGGGTCATCGTAGCGTTTGAAATTGGTGACAAGATAGACCGGGGCTGGCACGTCGGGCCACTGCTTGAAGAAGTAGTCGAAGAAGAGCGGCCAGAGATCGCAGTTGTCGTCAAAACTGGAAATTAGCACCGCCCAAGTGCTGTCGATAGGTTCGTCTATGTCGCTGGTCATCGGTCAAATCAAGGGCCGCCGCCGCTTCTCCACAACGCAGAAATCGGCAGCAGGCGGTGCATCTCTACAAGCGCCGACGAGACGCACAACAACGAAATCCAAGTTGATTACCTCTTCCATCCGGACAAACGGTCTGCCTCCGGGTGGCCAGCTCAGCCGGTGATTTTATCCCCCTGAAATTCAATCCTCGTGCACCCACCCAAATCCATTTTGATCACCGGCGGAACCGGTTCCTTCGGCCAGAAATGCATCCGCGCCATGCTGAAGGATCCAGCCGTCGAACGCGTCGTCGTCTATTCACGCGATGAACTGAAGCAGTTCGAGATGGCGCAGAAGTTTCAGGACAGCCGCCTGCGCTACTTCATCGGTGACGTGCGTGACCTTACCCGTCTGACCGCCGCCCTGAAGGGCATGGACACCGTCATACACGCCGCCGCCCTGAAACAAGTGCCCACGGCCGAGTACAACCCCTTCGAGTGCATCAAAACCAACGTGCTCGGAGCCCAGAACGTCGTCGAAGCCTGCCTGGCCACGCCCACAGTCAGTAACGTCGTCGCCCTCTCCACCGACAAGGCCGCCGCCCCCATCAATCTTTACGGCGCAACCAAGCTCTGCTCCGACAAGCTCTTCATCGCGGCCAACAATATTCACGGACACCATGACATCCGCTTCTCCGTCGTTCGCTACGGCAATGTGATGGGCTCACGCGGCTCGGTGATCCCCTTCTTCCTCGACCGCCGCAAGACGGGCATCCTGCCCATCACGGACCCCGCCATGACCCGGTTCAACATCACGCTGGAAGAAGGCGTGGCACTGGTGGAGCACGCTTTGAAGCACGCGCTCGGCGGCGAAATCTTCGTCCCCAAGATCCCTTCATACCGCATCACCGATGTGGCCACCGCCATCGGCCCGGACTGCCAGCAGCCCATCGTCGGCATTCGCCCGGGCGAAAAAATCCACGAGGAGATGATCACCGAGACCGACTCCTATCAGACCATCGAAACCGCCACGAACTACGTCATCGTGCCGATGCTCTATGGCTGCTCCATCACCGAGTTGATGGAAAAATACTCCGCTCATCATGGAGCCAAGCAGGTGCCCGAAGGCTTCCGCTACAGCTCTGGCAAAAACTCGGAGTGGCTCACCGTCCCACAACTGCGCAAGCTCATCCGTGAGTTCTGTGACCCCACGTTTGACCTTGTTTGATCCGCGTGAGCCAGCCCACGATCCCTTACGGCAAGCAGTTCATTGACGACGACGACATCGCCGCAGTCGTCGCCACGCTTAAATCCGGTTGGATCACGCAAGGACCGGCCATCGATCAGTTTGAAAAAGCCATGGCCGCGTTTTGCGGTGCCAAGCATGCCGTCGCCGTCTGCAATGCCACCGCCGCTTTGCACATCGGTGCCCTGGCGCTCGGATTAAAGCCCGGCGACCGCCTGTGGACGACACCGAACACCTTCGTCGCCTCCGCCAACTGCGGTTTGTACTGCGGTGCCACGGTGGACTTTGTGGACGTCGATCCGCGCACCTACAACATGAGTGTGAGCGCGTTGAAGGCGAAACTCGAAACCGCCACCCAAGACGGCACGCTGCCCAATATCCTTGTCCCGGTCGATTTCTCCGGTCAGAGCTGCGAAATGGCCGAAATACGTGCGCTGGCAGCCAGCCATGGCATCCGAGTGATGGAAGACGCCTCCCATGCCGTCGGTGGCGAGTATCGCGGCCAAAAGATCGGCGGTGGGCAGCATGCGGACCTCACCATCTTCAGCTTTCATCCCGTCAAAATCATGACTACCGGCGAAGGTGGCATGCTGCTGACCAACGACGACGATCTGTATCAGCAACTCATCCGCCTGCGCAGCCACGGCATCACCCGCGATCCGCGCTTCACGCAGAACCCGCCGGATGGCCCATGGAGCTACGAACAGGTCGATCTCGGCTTCAATTACCGCATTACCGACCTCCAGGCCGCGTTGGGAGCCAGCCAGCTCAAAAAATTGCCCGCTTTTTTGCAGAGCCGTCGCGAACTGGCCGCACGCTACGATGAAAAAATCGCAGCCCTGCCGCTCACAAGCCCCTGGCAGCATCCAGACACACTTTCCGCCTGGCATTTGTATGTCATCCAAGTGGATCCGGCCAAACGGCTGGCTGTTTACGAAGGACTGAAAGCCGCGGGCATCCACGCGCAGATTCATTATATCCCGGTGCACACGCAGCCGTGGTATCGCGCCCTCGGATTCAAGCCCGGCGACTTTCCTGCCGCCGAAGCCTGCTACGCCGGAGCGCTGAGCCTGCCGATGTATTACGGCCTGAGTGATGCGGACCAGGATCGCGTCATCGCGGCGCTCAAAACTGCCCTGGAGGCCTGACGATGCCCGCTTCCGCGCTCTTCGGCACGCTGGGCATTCGCACGGATGCCAGTACACAGATCGGCATGGGCCACGTCATGCGCTGCCTAGCGCTCGCACAGGCATGGCAGGATCGCGGCGGCAAAGTCATCTTCTTCACGGACGAACTCCCTGCGGCACTCCAGCAGCGTTTGGAAGCCGAAAAAATGGAGATTCGTGCCAGCAGTGGCGTCGTTGGTGAATGCATCATACTGGATGGCTACCACTTCACGCCTGAGCAAAGACAAGCATTCAAGCAAGCGGGCCGCCCACTGCTCATCGTGGATGATTTGGCCGATTCCGACCTCTCCGCTGCTGATCTCGTGCTAAATCACAACGCCTACGCCACTGCCGCGATGTATCCGGGGCAGCGTAGCCTGTGCGGCAGCCGGTTCACGCTGCTGCGGCGCGAATTTGCCTCGCCACCACCGCGCACGACGTTTTTAAGCACTGCAAGAACGGTGCTCATCACCATGGGCGGCAGTGATCCACACAACGACACACTCGCAGTGTTGCAGCAGCTCACAGCCTGCACGGACCTCCATCGGCGGGTGCTCATCGGTGCCGCCAATGCGCATGCTGAATCCCTGCGTGCACTGCCAGGGATCGAACTGCTCATTCAGCCGCCCAACCTTCCCGCCATCATGCAGCAGGCCGACGTGACCATCACCGCTGCAGGAAGCACCTGCTGGGAGCTCGCCAGCCTGGGGGTGCCGATGTTGCTCAAAGTGATCGCCGACAACCAGCAAGGCATCGCCGATTACCTCGTGAGCCATGCCGCTGGCCGTTTGTTTGATCTCGACGCCCTGCGTGAACTCTTGGCGGATGCAGGAGCGCGGCAGACGCTCGCACAAAACGCGCGCAGCCTCGTCGATGGCCGTGGAGCAAGCCGAGTGGCGGAAAACCTCGCCTGCCACCCGCTTTCCTTGCGACGAGCCACCCTGGAAGATGCCCGACAGCTGCTGGAATGGGCCAATGATCCCGTCACGAGGCAGGCTTCGTTCAACAGTGAGTCGATTCCATGGGAAACTCATGTCGCTTGGCTGCAACGAAGCCTGAACGATGCGCAGTGCGCATTTTACATCGCCGAAGATGGCACCCAAGCCGTGGGAACCGTGCGTTTTGACCACCGCGAAGCAGGTGTGGCCGAAATCTCGCTGAGTCTGGCCCCTGCGGCTCGCGGACGCGGCCTGGGGCCCAAACTGATCCGACTGGGCACGTTTTCCGTGCTGGATGAAGGCTTTTGCACCGAAGTCCGGGGTCGGGTGAAGCACAGCAACGCACCGTCCCTGCGGGCTTTTGAGCGTGCAGGTTTCAGGAAACCCTCTCAGGACACGGAGTCCGTTGAATTCACAGCCACCGCAGCTAGTTTCGCCGCTCCCAACGAATGAAGATCGGTCAACACTCCCTCGGCTCCGGCCATCCCTGCTACATCATCGCCGAACTTTCAGCGAATCACGGTGGGGAGTTTCAGATCGCCGCAGACACGATCCGCGCCATGAAGGAAGCCGGAGCGGATGCCGTGAAGCTGCAAACCTACACCGCCGACACGCTGACCATCGCCAGCGACAAACCGCCCTTCAAAATCACTGGCGGCACACTGTGGGATGGCAAAACGCTGCATGAACTCTACCATGAGGCCTTCATGCCCTGGGATTGGCAGCCAAAACTCCAAGCGCTGGCCACCGAGTTGGGTCTCGATTTTTTCTCCACGCCCTTCGATGACAGTGCGGTGGACTTGCTTGAAGGCATGAACGTGCCAGCGCACAAGATCGCCTCCTTTGAGATGATCGACCACCCCTTGCTGCGCAAAGTGGCCTCCACTGGCAAACCGATCATCATGTCCACCGGCATGGCTTCCCTGGAAGAGATCGAAGAATCCTTGGAAGTGCTGCGAAAGGCCAACAGTGGCCCAGTGGCCTTGCTCAAATGCACCAGCGCCTATCCCGCTGATCCGACCGAGATGAATCTGCTCACCATCCAGGACATGCAGCGCCGCTTTGGTGTGCCCATTGGCCTGAGTGATCACACCATGGGCCACACCGTGCCTGTGGCGGCGGTAGCGCTGGGTGCGTGCATCATCGAGAAGCATTTCATCCTCGACCGCACGCAAGGCGGCCCGGATTCGACCTTCAGCATGGAACCAAGGGAGTTCCGCGAGATGGTGGATGCGATCCGCGTCGTCGAACAAGCGCTGGGCAAGCCCGACAACTACGTCATTTCGGAAAAAGAAGCCAAGAGCAAGGCCTTCCGCCGCTCCCTCTTCGCCGTGAAGGACATCCAAGCCGGCGAATCCTTCACGCACGACAACGTGCGCTGCATACGTCCTGGCCACGGTCTGCATCCGCGTGAATTTGACCGCGTTCTGACCTCCAAGGCCGCCACAAGCATCGAACGAGGCACTCCTTTGCAAATCGAGCATCTATCCTGATTTCCCATGGCACCCCCTAGCTCCACCATCTGCATCATCCCCGCACGCGGCGGCTCCAAACGCATTCCGCGCAAAAACATCCGCCCCTTCCTTGGCCGCCCGATCATCGCTTATGCCATCGAGGCAGCCAAAAACTCCGGATGCTTCGATGAGGTCATGGTTTCCACCGATGACGAAGAGATCGCCAGCATCGCCCGTGAATATGGTGCCACTGTGCCGTTCATGCGCTCAGCGGCCACAGCGGATGACCACTCCAACTTCACCGATGCCCTGACGGAAGTGCTAGAACGTTACCGGGAGCTGGGACGGAACTTTGAGCTGTGCTGCAGCATCTTCCCCACGGCGGTGCTGACACAGCCCGAGCACCTGCGCATCGGCCATGAAAAGCTCAAAGCCGACCCCGAACTCTACGCCGTGGTGCCAGTGCTGCATTTTGGCTACCCGATCCAGCGTGCGCTGAAAATCGACGCGGAACGCCTGCACATGATCCAGCCGGAGAACTACTTCGTGCGCACGCAGGACATGGAAAAGGCCTACCACGACTCCGGCCAGTGGTACTGGATGCGTGCCGACAAGATTTCCGGCAAACTGCGTCTTTTGGCCCCCACTTCAGCGCCGCTGGTCATCTCCGAGATGGATGCGCAAGACATCGACAATGAAACCGACTGGCTGCTGGCCGAAGTGAAATACCAAACACGCGCACAGGCACGCTGAGTGCTGCGCAGGCACGTCATTTCTTGCAACCGCCCTGTTCCGGCAGATACTTCCCACACTACTCCTCTCCTGCATGATCCGCTTTCTGGAAACGCCCCGCCTAATCCTCCGACCGCTGTCGGAAAAGGATGCTGACGGGGCCTATCCGCAGTGGTTCAACGATGCCGAGACCTGTGCGGGCAACAGCCACCATGTGTATCCTTACACCCGAGAGCAGGCACTCGAATACATTGCCTCCGTGCGTGGCAGCAAGAGCAGCCTCGTGCTAGCGATAACCCTCAAGGAAGACGGTCGCCATGTGGGCAATGTCTCTTTGCAGCAGATTCACCCCATTCACCGGAGTGCCGAGTTGGCCATTCTAATCGGCGATGCAGAATGCCGGGGTAAGGGAATCGGGCTGGAGGCCTGTGAGGTCCTCATCCGCCATGGTTTTCAGGCTCTCAACCTGCGCAGGATCGCCTACGGCACACATGCTGGAAACACAAGTATGCGCAGCATCGCCGGAAAGCTGGGCTTTGAACAAGAAGGCGTACTGAAGCAAGCCGTCTTCAAAAACGGCCAGTATGTCGATGTCGTCCTTTATGGCCTGCTGGCCGAGCAATTCCGTCCACGATGATCTACTGCCGAACTTGCCTGCAGCCTGACACACGGCCCAACACGCGCTTTGATGACGCAGGTATCTGCCCGGCATGTCGCTACTTTGAAACCTTGGCCGATGTGGACTGGGATGAGCGCCGTGCAGAACTGGACACGATCATCAAGAACTTCGGCCACCGCACCCAGGATGGTTACGACTGCATCATCGGCGTTAGCGGTGGGAAAGACAGCACGCGACAGGCGCTCTTCATCAAAGAGGTGCTCGGTCTCAATCCGCTGCTGGTTTGCGTGGGTTATCCGCCCGAACAGGTCTCTCAGCGCGGCGTGGACAACATTTCCGCGCTCATTTACCAGGGGTTTGACACGCTGATCGTCAATCCAGCCCCGGAATCCTGGCGCAAGCTCATGCGCCACAGCTTTTTGACGTTTCAGAACTGGTGCAAATCCACCGAGATGGCGCTGTTCGCTGGTGTGCCCCGCACCGCCATCGCTTACAAGATCCCGCTGATCATTTGGGGAGAAAATCCAGCGCTACAGCTCGGCGATCTCGGCACCGCAGGCCGTGCGGGCTGGGATGGTAATAATCTGCGCTACATGAATACCCTCGCTGGAGGTGACATCTCCTGGATGGAAAAAGTAGTCCCTGCTTCGCACCTGCTTCCCTACCGCTATCCGCATCCTCAGGAGTTTGATCAGCATCAGATTCAGATCATCTACCTCGGTTACTTCTGGAAGGAATGGTCACTTCTCGAAAATGGACAGTTTGCCACACTTCGTGGCCTGGACATCCGCGATGAGCCGCCCTCAGCCATTGGAGACCCCCATGGTGTCACTTCCTTGGATGAAGACTGGGTGGGCATGAACCAGATGATCAAATACCTCAAGTTCGGCTTTGGCCGTATCACTGACTACGTGAATGAAGACCTCCGCCGAGGTCGCCTCACACGCGAGCAGGGCATCGACCTCGTTGAGCGCTACGACGGCTGCTGTTCGGATGCTTACATCGAGTCTTTCTGTGCCTTCATCGACATCACCGTCGAAGAATTCTGGCGCATCATCGGCACCTGCGTGAATCCAAATCTGTTTGAACGCACCGGGCCACGAAGCTGGAAAAGAAAATACACCGTGGGGGTAGGACTGTGAAACTGCGTGCCGCCATCATCGACTACGGCGTTGGCAACGTCGGCAGTGTCTTTCAGGCCCTGCAACGTGCTGGAACGCGTCCCATGATCACGCGTTCAGCGCAAGACATCAGCCGTGCTGATTTCCTCGTTTTGCCAGGCGTTGGAGAATTTTCCACCGCCATGAACTCCCTGGAGCAAGCTGGAATCACCGAGGCACTCCGCACTGCCATCCGGGATGAAGAAAAGCCCGTTCTTGGCATTTGCTTGGGCATGCAGTTGTTTGCTGCCGCCTCAGAAGAATCTCCCGGTGTACGCGGCTTGGACTTGCTGGCAGGGACCGTGAAACGTCTTCCCGCAGACGAAGGTACCGTGCCCAACACGGGATGGATGGAGGTGAAGGCCACCAACCGCAGCGGAATCGACGGCTGCTACTATTTCTCCCACAGTTACTTCTACGAGAGCCCCGAGGATCAAGTCATCGCCCTGACTGGCGGAGAGCGCCGTTTCCCAGCCTGCCTGCGCTGGAAAAACATCATCGGTTGCCAGTTTCACCCAGAAAAGAGTCAGACCAGCGGCGAAATCTTCCTGGCTTGGTTTCTCAACGTCGTGCGCTCCCGACATCCCCTGCCCTGATCCATGGCCCTTCGACGCATCATAGGCTCCATCTTCACACGCGGCCCACTAGCCGTGCAGAGCATCGCGTTCCGTCAGCACTTGCCCATCGGTGATCCCGTCGTCATTGCCGAGGCCTTCGATCAGTGGCAGGCCGATGAAATCGTGATGGCAGACATCACCGCCTCTGCAGAGGGACGTCTGGTTTCCAAAAATCTCATCATCCGCGCCACGAAGTATCTGCGCACGCCTCTCACCGTCGGAGGCGGCATTCAAACCATCGAGCAAGTGGAAGATCTGCTGCGTAGCGGTGCGGAGCGCATCTTCGTCAATACCACCGCACGCAAGCACGGCACCTTCGTGCAGGAAGCTGCGCAGTTTTTCGGATCCCAGTGCATCGTCGCTTGGATAGATGTCCTTGCCGTCGAGGGCAAACTGCGTGTCTATGAGCATCTGACACACCGTTGCATTGACACCTCGCTTGAAGATTGGATGCATGAATTGGAACAACGCGGCATTGGTGAAATCATCCTGCACGCCGTGCATGCCGACGGCCAGATGCAGGGATTTGATCTCGCCCTAGCTGCTCATGCAGCCGATGTGGCTGTTCCTGTCATCATCAGCGGCGGCGCAGGCAGCACCCAGCACTTTAAAGACGTCTTCCGCGCCAGCCGAGTTGCCGGAGCCTGCGCCGGCAATCTCTTTGCCCACAGTGAGTGCGCCATCACCGAAGTGAAGCGCGGCGTCCTCGCCACCACGCCATCCATTCGTTCTCTGCACCTCACCGCTCCATGACGTCACCTCACAGCCAGCCGCCTCGCGCCTGCGTGCGCTGCCTTTACACCACTTGGCAACCTTTGGGCCTCGTGCTGGATGAAGAAGGCGTATGCTCCGGCTGCCGCGTGCATGAGGAAAAGCAGACGCTCGACTGGGACCTGCGCTGGAAGGCTCTCGAACGACTCGTGGAGCCATATCGCTCCAAAAACGGCCAAAACTACGACTGCATCGTGCCCGTCAGCGGTGCGCGTGACTCATTCTTCATCGTCCACACGGTCAAGAAGCTCGGCCTCAATCCCCTGCTCGTCACCTACAACAAGCTCTACAACACCGACCTCGGCATCCGCAATCTCGCCCGGTTGCGCACCGTCTTCGACTCAGACATCCTCACTTTCACCGCCAATCCTGACACAGTCCGCAAAGTCACCCGCGCCACGCTGCGTCGGCTGGGCAGCATCTACTGGCATTGCCTTGCAGGACAGACGGTTTTCCCGGTGCAAACCGCCGTTCGTTTTCAGATTCCGCTCATCATCTGGGGCGCTCATCAGGGCCTGGACCAGACAGGCATGTTTTCCCACGTTCATCAGGTCGAAATGACCCGCCGCTACCGCAAGGACCACGATCTGATGGGCCTGGAGGCCGAAGACTTGGTGCATGAGTTTGACCACATTCAGCCGCGTGACGTACTGCCGTGGACCTACCCAGCTTATGATGAACTGCAACGCGTCGGAGTGCGTGGCATCTACCTCGGAAATTTCATCCCCTGGGACACGCGACGGCAGCACGATCAAATGCTTGCCACCTACGGCTATGAAAGCGGTCCGCAGACACGCACCTTCGATCTCTACAACGATGTGGACTGTTTTAATTACTCAGACGTGCATGACTACCTCAAGTATCTGAAGCACGGCTACGGCAAAGCTACGGACCACGCCGTGCGCGAACTCCGCTGGGGCCGCCTCAGTCGCCAGGAGACCGTGGAAACCGCCCGCACTTGGCAAAATCAGCCACCGAAGCACTTGGATGCCTTCCTGGACTGGCTGGGCATCACCCCCAACGCCTTCCAGTGGGTTACCGACCAACATCGCAGCCCATCCTTGTGGAAACGCGATGCCAACTGGCAGTGGCAGCAGCAGATCGACCTCCTGAATCTTCCCGTGGCCTCGGAGAAGCAACCTCAGGCATCCAGCTTCGATCTCACGCACACGGCGACTTCCAGCAAACGTCCCAGCTACACCGACGACCACTACGTCTGCATCGGCAAAGGCACGCCGTGCCGATAGATCAGTCGCAGTTCGGTTTCACTCCGCCTGCAGTCTCAAAGTAGGACTCAAAGAAGGCCTCGGAGCGGTGTTTGAAGGTCAAATTCGGTGAACTGCCGAAAACGATGGAACAATCCGGCACGTTGGAGTCGATCACGCAGGCGTTGGCGGCCAAGATCACGTTGTTACCCAGTTGGCAGTCGCCAATGATTTTGGAACCAGAGAGCATGGCCACACGGCGTCCAATGCGGGGATAGCAGTCCCAGTTGTTTCCAACCGTGCAGTTCTGGGAGAACGAGAAGTAGTCCTGGAATTCCGCCCGACCAATGACGCTTCCCACGGGATGGTCCAGCATGAAAATGGAGGGCAGCGCGACCTCGTAATACAACTCGACGCCATTGAGCGCCTTGTTCAGGAAATACAAGCGATCTGCAAGGCTGCGCATCTCTGGTGCCGCCTGATTGAACAGTGTGTTAGAGAGAAAGTAGAGGAAGACCGCATACTTCCCGGAGTGATAAGGATTAAACTGGGCGACACCGTCGATCACGTAGCGCTTCACGCGAGTATGGAGAAAGCAGTGCTCACAGCGCGGCAGTGTCTGGCGGATCATTGCCTCCAGGCACTCCTTTTCCCCAACTTTGAGCGATAGGAACAACGATTCGAGCTGGCGGCACACCAGGAGCAATAGATCGCTTTCGGAAATCTCGAGGTTCATCTTCATGCGGCACTGATTTCCACCATAAACCGGCTGATCAGGCGGCTTTTGAGGCGTTTGCCCACCAAGCCTTCCAGCACACGAAGTTTAGCATTGATGACAGCGGGCTCGAAGGGCTCGAATTTTCTCGGCACCCCCCCCGCCTTGCGCTGACGCTGATTGCGCGGCTGCACCAAGCTTCGCGCCAGATGCTCCAACTCGGCCAAACGACCCTGCGTGGCCGATGCAGGCATCTTTTTGGCTTCCTCCGCCACCAGAGCCCCAATGCGTTCGGAAGACATTAGTTGGGGCGAGAAGTTGGCGATGATGCGCGAGATACGCCGCTCAGCAGCCGGTTCCACTGTCAAACGCGTACCACCGCGAATCTCGCGCACGACTTCGTCCTCGGTGCCACACACCGCACCGACGAGTGAGGGCAGATGCTGCTCGAACACGTAACCGACATCCGGCGCATACTGAATGATGCGCGGCGTGAGATGGCAGGCCTCCAGGCCCGTCGTGCAGCCGGTATGCACCAGCACCGAGGCAGCAGCCAGCCATGGCAGCACGCTGCCTTCCGTGAGGACGCTCACATTCTTGATGCCACCCAGCACGGCGTTGTAGCAGGCGGGATCTTCCCCGGGATGCGGACGCAGTACGATGTGGTAGTCGGGAAACTCTTTCCGCAGCCGGTTGGCGAGCACGATGTAGGCCGTTTGCAGGCGTGCATGGTAGGCGTGGAATTGCAGCCAGTATTCGGCGGCGTCGCCACCCGCCACCTGTCCGGTGAAGGCGTTTTTGACGCTCAAGAACGCCGGCAGGTTGCTCGCCAGCGCGAACTTCGTGTTCAGCAGGATGAACTTGCCGAAACGCTTTCGGATCGCCTCCGTCTCGGACTCATACATGCAGGCCAGTTCCGGCTTGCACAGGTCAAAGCGCGGATGTCCGGTCACATGAATAGCTGCTGCATCCGGTCGTGCCGCACTGCGGAACACTTCGGCGGAAAACTCACCCCAGGCGCAGATCACATCATCCGAATCGAGCCAGTTGGGATGAAACATTTGCAGGAACTGGTCGCGGTCGAGATCCGCTTCCTCGCCAAACACCGGCTCCTCCTCCGCTAAAAACATCACGCGGAAACCACGCTCCTTGAGCACA
This sequence comes from Verrucomicrobiaceae bacterium, assembly GCA_947466075.1. GTDB lineage: Bacteria > Verrucomicrobiota > Verrucomicrobiia > Verrucomicrobiales > Verrucomicrobiaceae > Prosthecobacter. The sequence goes on along the minus strand of CANIBP010000011.1, from coordinate 85,904 downwards.
CGGTACTTGGTCAGGTTCGGTTTCTGCCCGCCCACCAGGATTTGTTTGCCCACATAGATGCCGCCACGCCAGCGCCGTGCCAGACGGTAGATGCCCCGGTCCTGCCCCAGAAACACCGTGCGGCCCTCTCCAGCGCAGTGCGCCGCCAGCAGCAGCCTCGCATCCAGCTCACGGCTGGTGACTTCGATCGGAAACAGAATGGGAATCGGCATGAGGAGAAAATCAAAACAGGCAAAGGCGGCTTGAACCACCCTCAAAAGCACGGCAGTTGCATTCCTGGCGTGCTTGTGTCTGTTAGGCACTCGCATCCCCGACGCAAGCCTCATTTTCATGCCTTCATCCTCCAGCAAGCCAGCCATTCTCGGCGGTGATCCCATCCGCACCCGCCCCTTCGCCCCCCGCGTCACGATGAGCCAGGCCGAGCAGACGGCCGTGCGCGAAGTGATCGAAAGCGACGTACTGTCCGCCTTCATCGGTGCCAGCGGCAAATTTTTCAACGGCGGCAAGCGTGTCACCGACTTCGAAGCCATCTGGTGCCAGCGCTACGGCTTCAAGCACGCCATCAGCGTGAGCTCCTGGACCACCGGCCTGGTGGCCGCTGTCGGTGCCATCGGCATCGAACCGGGAGATGAAATCATCTGCCCGCCCTACACCATGTCGGCCTCGGCCACCTGCTGCCTGTTTTACGGCGGCATCCCGGTGTTTGCCGACATTGATCCCGACACCTTCTGCATCTCGGCCAAATCCATCGCGACACGCATCACGCCGCGCACAAAGGCCATCATGGTCGTGCATTTGTTCGGTCATCCGGCGGAGATGGATGAAATCATGGCCCTGGCCCGCAAGCACAACCTCAAGGTCATTGAGGATGCGGCCCAGGCACCCGGAGTTTTTTACAAAGACAAGCCGGTGGGTGCCATCGGCGACCTCGGCGGCTTCAGCCTGAACTTTCACAAGCACATCCACACCGGCGAAGGCGGCGTGATCGTGACGAACAACGATGATCTGGCCCAGCGCTGCCGGTTGATCCGCAACCACGGCGAAAACGTGGTCACCGGCGAGGATCCGGCGGAACTGGTGAACTGCATCGGCAGCAACTACCGCCTCACCGAAGTTCAGGCGGCCATCGGCAGCGCCCAGATGAACAAGCTCGACGCCTGCCTCACCACGCGTGCCGCGCTGGCCTCTCATCTGCGTCAACGCATCGACAAGCTGCCAGGCTTGCGTGCGCAAGCGCATCCCGAGCATGGCACGCATGCCTACTACCTGCTGCCCGTGCATTTCAATGCCCAGCAGGCCGGTCTCAGCCGCCATCAGTTCGTCAAAGCGGTGCTGGCAGAACTGCCGAAGCCGGAGGGCTTTGAAGGCACGGCGCTCACCGAAGGCTATGTAAAGCCCCTTTACCTCAGTCCGATTTATCAGAAGCGCATCGCCATCGGCTCCAAAGGCTTCCCCTTCAATCTTGCTCCTGCTGGCTGGCCGGACTACAGCGAAGGCATCTGCCCGGTGACCGAGAATCTGTACAAAAACGAAATGCTGCTATGCCCCGTCGTGCGTGAGCCCCTGACGCCGGAAGACATGGACGATGTGGCCAGCGCGATGGAACGCGTGCTCGAACATGCCGCCGAAATCGCCCGCACTGTGCCGGACTCAGGCACGCTGTTCACCCCGGTGGCTGCGGCCATGGATACCAATGTGCGTTGAGCCGCGTCTTTTCCAACACGGGTGCCTGCAATGACGAAATCCGAATGACGAATGACGAGACAACCTGCCCGTTTCGCGCAGTGGTGATCGGCTGCGGCTGGATCGGTGCGGGCACGGCGCGTGATCCAACCACCGTCGGCGTGCAGTCCCACGCAGAAGCCTATGCACGCCATCCACGCATCACACTCGTGGGACTCGCAGACCATGATCTGGGACGTGCGCAAGCTGCTGCATCGGCCTTCGGCCCTTGCTCAGCGTTTAACGATCCGGTAGAGATGCTGTCCACGCTGCGTCCGGACATCGTAAGCATCTGCACGCCGGATGAAAGCCACGCCGCCATGCTGCGATTGGCTCTCTCACCATCATCCACCCGTGCGGTGATAATGGAAAAACCGCTGGACGTCGCATTCGATGAAGCCCGTGCGCTGGTGCAGATGGCCTCACAAAAGGGCGTGATTCTCTCGGTAAACTACTCGCGGCGTTTCTGCCCGGCGTTCCAGCAGTTGCGCCACGAACTGCGGCAGGGTGTGTTTGGCCGTGTGCAGCAGGTTCACGGCTATTACGGCAAAGGCATCATCCACAACGGTACGCACTGGCTCGATCTGCTGCGCTATTTGATCGGCGACATCGAGCACGTCGCTGTGCCCACGACATTGAGGCCGGATGAACACACGCCTTCTGCTCAAATCATCTGCGCTGGCGGCATTCCCGCCACGCTCAGCGCCCTCGATCACACCGCCTTCACACTGTTTGAAATGGACATCCTCGGCACCGCCGGACGCGTGCGCATTTTGAACGGCGGTCATCGCATTCTGCGCTCACGCATCGTCGAAAGCCCGCTGTACGCCGGTTACGTGAACCTAGGAGACGAAGACATCCAGCTCCACTGCCTCAAGGATGCCATCGTTCATGCCGTGGACGATCTGCTGGCATGTCTTGAAGGTCGCGCCGCACAACCTGCCTGCACGGGCGCTGATGCCGTGGCATGCCTCGAATCCGCCACCGCACTGCTCACCGCATCATGAAAGTTTATGCCGTCGCAGGAGATCCAGGTGGTGCGCAGGCCGTGATGGCGGTGGTGCAGGAACTGCGCCGTCAGCAGGAGCAGGTCATCACCGCCGCCTACGATGCAGCGGTGAATATTTTCACTCCCGCCCCCGATCATGTTCTGGAGCGGGCCACCCCCGTCGCAACAGCGTTGCGCTATTTGGAGCAGGCACGCCCAGCCGTGCTGCTGTGCGGCACCTCCGTCAATGGCAGGGACGATGAGAAAGCCTTCATCATCGCCGCACGGCAGCTCGGCGTGCCGTCCATCGCCGTGCTCGACTTCTGGTCGAACTATCATGGCCGCCTGACCTCACGGCCGCCTGACGGCCCGCTGGATGCGCTACCGGACATCATTGCGGTGATGGATGAAACTGCCGCCCAAGACCTGCGTGCCATCGGGGTGGCCGCAACACGCCTCCGCGTGACCGGCCAGCCCGCGTTTGACCGGTTGCAGATCGACACCACCTCCGCCGCCCAGCTTGCTGAACTGCGCGTCCGCATTGGCTGCTCGGCGGAACGGCATCTGATTCTGTTCGCCTCGCAGCCTTGTTCTGACATCGCCTCGAAAGCGGGCTACGCCGTGCTGCCCTACGATGAAAGGATCATCGTCGAAGTGTTCCGCCAGGAATTGCTCGCACACCCGGCGGCGGACGATTTGTTTTTGTGGATCCGGCCGCATCCACGCGAAGCGCCGGAAAAATTCGCCCGTCATGTCTCTGAACAGGTCTTTGTCGGCATGGCCGGAGACTCCGCCCTGGCGCAGCATGCTGCCGAAGGAGTGGCGGGCATGTGCTCGGTGTTTCTGCTCGAAGCCGCTCTCATTGGCAAACCCGTGCTGAGTTTGCAGCCGGGAGCCACCGGCCCCAGTCCGCTGCCCCTCGACCGCCTGAAATTGGGAACCGCCTGCATGGATCTGAACATCCGGCCGGCCATCCGCACCTGGCTGAATCAATGGAGCGGCGTGGCAAGGCTGGAGCCATCCACTGCCGGTGGACCTCTGCGCACCCCTGACGCTTCTCTCCATGTGGTGGATGAAATCCGCCGGCTGGCACAGCAACAGGCTAAGGACCCTGGCACGCGATGAACAAGCTGACCCGACTCGCCCATGACTGCCACACCCGGGCCGCCGCGCTGCTCGGATGCGCGCTGCAACATGCCACCGAGGAGGAAATGCAGGCCGTCGCCTTGAGAACCTGGACGCTGCAAACTCAAGGCAGCCGCATCCTGGACAACGTCCTCGAACAGACCCTCAATCCCGTCTGCCCGGCGCAGATCGAAATGCGTTGGAAGGATGTTGTATGCCATGAATTCGCCCAAGCATGCCTCACTGGCGATGATGGCACGGTGTTTCTCGCCACCGGAAAACACCTCAAGCGCTGTCCCAGCCTTCAGCGCCATCCAGATCGCAAAATCCGCCGTCCGCTGCGGCTGCTGGCCAAAAAGATCACCGAACCCTGCTTCTACCTCGCCGGACGAAACTACGAAAACCACGGCCACTTCCTGCTGCATCACCTGCCCCGCCTCATTGCCGCACAAAACGATCTCGCGGCGATGGGAAATCCCAAGGTGCTGCTGGGCAGCCGGGAGAAACGCTGGCAGGCACGCTATCTGGCCGCTGTGGGAGTCCCGGGCGAAACCATGCACCGCGCCGGTTCCGGCACCACATTGGTGGACCGGCTGTTTTATGCGCCGCAGATGTGGACAGACTCCGCTTTGGCATCTCCTGAGATTCTGCAGCGCATACGCGCTGCATTCCTGACGCACAGCCAGCTCTCCTCCGACAGCGCAATCAGCCAGCCACCTATTTTAGTCTCTCGTGCGGACGCGCCCGACCGCAAACTGCTCAACGAGCAGGAAATCGCCGCCGAGGTGGAACGTCAGTGGGGAAGCTGCGAAGTGCTGGAGCTGAGCAAGCTCGATTTCGCCACACAACTGCGCAAATTTGCCCAGGCTCCGCTTATCGTGGGCGCCCTAGGGCAAGGCTTTGCCAATCTGCTGGTCTCCAGCGGTGCGCTGTGCCTGATCCTCGACACCGAGGTGCGATGGGGTGAGTCCTACTTCTCCCAGACTTTCCGTGATCTTGCCTTGCTGCACGGCAATCTCGCTTCCCGTCTGTTTGCCGGGCAGCCGATTCAAAAATGCGAGCACTGGAGCTATCCGCTGGAGAAATTCAAAGAGGAACTCGCCAGCGCGACCGCCCTGTGGAAAAGACACCGCCAGTGAGAACCGCCGTCGCCTACCACAAACAGCTTGGAGACACGCTGCTGCTGCAACCCGCCCTCGCACGGCTGGCGGCGCAGGATCGCGAGGCGGTAGCGCTTTACACGCTGTCCGGCCATCAACCGCTGGTGGAACTGATGCCCGGTGTGAGCTGGGGCGGTAAAGCCAACCATTATGCCGGAGCCTTCAATCGTGTCTTCGCCCTCGACCAAGGCTCACAGTCGCTGTTGAAAAGTCTGCGTCTGCACGCGAAGCACCGGCAGTTGCTCACGCGTGCCGAAGTTTATATCCGCTGGTATCACCGCCTGCTGTTCCACGCCTGCAGATCGGAGAATCTCAATGACATCTATGTAGCACGTTATTATTTTGATGCAGTGGGCGGCACAGACTCAGACAGCTTCGCGCCGCCCAAACTCCGCACACCACCGCCCGAGTGGGCGCAGCCTGAGATCTCCGCCACAAACGCCGTGATCATCAATCCGGCCTCGGGCTGGGAACGAAAATCCTGGACGGTCGAAGGCTGGCGCGCAGTGATCAGTTCGCTGCTCGCCACCGGCCTCAGCCCCGTCTTTGTCGCCAGCGGCACTGCCGAGTGGCATCTGCAAATGGGACGCGAGATCTGTGACGGGTTTCCAGCCTCACAGGTGCGCAACCTCGCCGGACAGACCACGCTGCGCGGCTTTCTCTCCTTGCTCTCGCAGTCCGCCATCACGCTCACTGTTGATGGCGCGGCCTCACACATCACGCAAGCCTTTGGACGCCCCACCGTGGTGCTCTTCGGCCCGTCTAAAACACAGATGTGGCATCACGAGACACCGCGCAACCGAGCCATTCATGCCAGCGAGTTCGCCAATGAGCCGCAGCCGCCCACCGCGCTCATCCCGCCTGAACGCGTGATTGACGAGGCCAAAAAAGTGCTGGCCGCAGCCTGAGCAGGCGCATACTTCGATCTTGATTTCCCTGAGCGTGTCCTTAGTGGTGGCGCATGATCGCGCAACAAATCTGGTCCCTACTCAAAACTCCTGAGTTCCGCCTCAAGGAGTATTTCCACCGCCGACCCGATCCGAAGTTCGACTGGCATTTCTGCTCCGGCGAGGACGCCGCGAAGGCCGCGGCCGGCTCCCAGCAGCTCAGTGAGGACGGCATTGTCATGCTGCCGGGCTATTTCCAAGGCGCGCTGCTGCAACAGTTGCAGGCCGCCTTTGACAAATCTGTGGCGCACCAGTGGTGCAAGCTGAACCCCAATTCACTACAGTGCGACGAATTCTTCATTCAGGATCCAGCCTTCCTGCGTACCGCGCTTGATCCGGTGCTGCTGGAAATCATCGGCGGCTACTACAAGAAAAAATTCGCGCTCGGCCGCTCCTGCGCCCAGCGCTTGCTGCCAGCGGAAACCGGCCGCTACGGCTCCTACCAGTGGCATCACGACACCCGCGGACGGCAGTTGCATCTCATGGTCCTGCTACGGGACCTGGCCGTTGACGGCCAGCGCATGTCCTACCTGTCAAAGTCACACCACACTTACTACAGCTATCTGCGCGGCCGCGGCCAGGGCTCCCGCTTTGACACCGACCTGCGTGAGCATCCCGAGTACAAAGACCGCATCGTCGAAGTCGCCGGACCTGCGGGCACCGTGGCCATCTTCGACGCCAACGGCCTGCACAGCGGCAACCGCAACAACAACGGCGGACGCGACCAGATCACCTTCTGCTACGTCAGTGTACGTCACTGGAAGCCGCAGCAGTTCCGCCGCGCCGAAGTCGAGGCGCTCAAGGAACCGTTCAAACAGGTCGTGACCTTCAATCCGAAGCACGAACTGGTGGACTGATTCCCGGCACAGCCCGAAATCACTTTTTCACGGAGAAGATCACCATCGTCGGCCCCTGCCGGGTCGGATCAGCCACGTCGTGGTTGAAGTAGATGCGGTCCACCTTGCCTTCAAAGAGCTTCAGCACATCCGCGACCGTTTGAATCTGCCCGGTCGTGCCCATAAGGCTACCCTGGCTTTGCCGATACCCTTCGAGCACATGCTCCGGGTAGTATGTCAGGCCGATGGCGATGATGCCGCCATTCTTGCTCGTGCGCACCAGTTCATCCGCCGCTTTCTGCGGGTCAGTGCTGTAGGTCAGCACCCATCCCAGCATAATCGCATCCCACGAATTGTCGGCATAGGGCATGTTGTGCATGTTGCCAAGATCCACCCAAGGCGAGTAGGAGAGCAGGTCCATGCCGCGAATGTTCTTCGGATGGAAGCCATAGGCCGCGAGATAAAGCAGATCGGTCTCCAGACGCACGCCAATCGCCAGCACCTTCGAGTTTTCGTTCATCTTGTCGATCGCCGACAGTGGCTGGATAAGCCACAGGATGCGGTCACTGGGACGCGCCAGTTTGAGTGCCCGCAGGTTGTGCTGATGGCCGTCCACGCCCACCTGGTCTTCGCAGGAACGAAGCTGCCGCTTGATGTAAATGAAATACCAGAAGCGGATCTTGAAAACCAAGTGGCAGATCAGTTTGACCCGAAGAAATCGGGCGAGGCGAAGGGTCAGACGGGATTGAGCCATGTGGAATGCGAGTGTTGAAAACCTGCTCACGCCCTATCTGAATGGGACTGCATTGGCAAGCCCAAACTTGTCCACGCATCAGCCCTGCTGACGATAATACTCCAACGTCCTGAGCAGCCCTTCCTCCCACGACACCTGGATCTCATAGCCTAGGCACTCGCGGGCCTCACTGATGTCCGCCAGCGAATGCAACACATCACCCACACGGCGAGGTTCAAAGCGTGGCTGGAGCTGCTGCCCCGTGAGCTGGTTGATGTCTTTCACCAGTCGCAGCAGGTCGATGGAGTCGCCGCAGGCCACGTTGAAGAACTTGCCGGCCGCCTTGTCCGCCGGTGCTTCGGCAGCACACAGATTGGCGGCCACGGCATTATCCACAAAGGTAAAATCACGTGCCTGGCTGCCGTCGCCAAAAATCACCGGTGCCTGTCCTGCCAACATGCAGGTGCAGAACTTTGCAATCACACCGGAGTACGGCGAATCAAAAGCCTGACGGGGGCCGAATACGTTGAAGTAACGCAGCGAGACGGTCTCAAAACCGTAGAGCTGATGAAAAAGCTGCGCGTAGCGTTCGCCGCCGTATTTTTGCAGCGCATAAGGTGAGAGCGGCTGCGGCGATAGTCCTTCATGCTTCGAGTGTGCATCGGCATTGCCATAGATCGACGAGGAAGACGCGAACATCAGTCGTTTAACACCCGCATCTCTAGCGGCAACGAGCACATTGAGCGTTCCGTCTAAATTATTGCCGTTAGTGTCCTGCGGTGAACTGACGGATCGGGGCACGGATGCCAGCGCACCTTGGTGAAACACCCATTCGATGCCGGGCATGAGTTTCGCGAGCAACGCGGTATCACGAATGTCTCCCTCAACGAGTTCAATATCATCCCCCGGCTTTTTCCAAGAGAGGTTTTCCGCCTTGCCTAGGCTCAGATTGTCCAACACCACAACGGATGCTCCGCGACGACACAACTCCTCTGTGATGTGGGAACCAATGAATCCTGCGCCACCTGTAACGAGAGCTTTCATGCTTTAAAATAGTTGGGTTTACCTTTCATCTGCCTACTGAGGACATTGCGCGAATCCACCACGAGCCGCGCATGCGCGGCTACGAGATCTGCATTCACGGCCTTGTGATTCGTGGCCACCAGCACCAGATCATAACCAGGAAGCGTCTCCGCACTCAATGCCACGCTCTTGCGACCCGCGAAGTGCGCATGCTCGCGCGAAGGCCGGATCACCGGCACATGTGGATCGTGGTAATCCACCTGCGCACCCGCTTTCTCCAGCATCTCCCACAGCACATAGGCCGGACTTTCACGATCGTCATCGACGTTGGCCTTGTAGGCGATGCCGATCATCAAAATGCGGCTGCCACTGATGGTCTGCTGTGTGGTGGCGAGTGCTTCACCCACGCGCTGGATCACATAGGCGGGCATGGCGGTGTTCACTTCGCCTGCCAGCTCGATGAACCGCGTTTCCTGACCGTATTCGCGAGCCTTCCAGGTCAGGTAAAACGGATCAATGGGGATGCAGTGCCCGCCCAATCCCGGTCCGGGATAAAACGGCATGAAGCCAAAGGGCTTCGTCTTCGCGGCATCGATCACATCCCAGATGTCGATGCCCATCGCCGCATAGACGACCTTGAGCTCGTTCACCATGGCAATGTTCACCGCGCGGAAGATGTTTTCCGTGAGTTTCACCGCCTCGGCCACGCGGCAGGACTCCACCGGCACCAGCGTCTTGATCGCACGGCCATAGACCGCCAGCGCATGCTTCTGACACTCCAATGTGAGGCCACCGACGATTTTCGGAATCACCGCCACATCACTCTGCGGATTGCCCGGGTCCTCACGCTCCGGTGAGAAGGCGAGATGAAAATCCACGCCTGCCTTGAGGCCAGAACCGGCTTCGAGCACCTCGCGTAATTCCGTGTCCGTGGTGCCGGGATAAGTCGTGGACTCCAATACAACAAGCTGCCCGCGCTGCAGATGCGGCGCAATGGCACGTCCGGTGTTCAAGACATAGGTGAGATCAGGCTCGCGATGTTTTGCCAGCGGCGTCGGCACGCAGATAATGACCGCCTCGCACTCGCGTACGCGGGAAAAGTCGGTGGTGGTGGACAATCGCCCCTCATCACGCTGCGCTTTCACGGCCTCGGCCGGAATATGCAGGATGTAGCTCTCCCCAGCCGTCAGCGCATCAGTCTTGGCGGCATCAATGTCGAATCCCAGCACAACGCTGCCCGTCCGGGCAAACTGGAGGCTCAAAGGCAGCCCCACATAGCCAAGACCGATGATACCGATGGTGGATGACGTCATACGTTAAAAACTGAACGATTCAAACAGTCATATGAAAGCAAGGCACCCGGCATGCCAGAAGTTTTTGTCAAAAAGAGGCTTTATTTCAATGTCTGCGCAGGCCATGAAAGCGCGCCCGCTGCATGCCTGACTCCCAACTTCCACATCATCACTGGCGCATTGCCCACTCTGAAGCATCTCTCGGCTGGGGAGGGCAGGAGCATCGCATCCTGGCGGAAATGCAGGGTTTCCGCCGTCGCGGCAGTGAAGTCTGGCTCATCGCTCCCGAGCAAAGCCAGCTCTATCAACGCGCGGATCAGACCGGCGTGCCGGTGGTGGCTCAACCCTTCAATCAGCGCATCCTGCTGCCCTTTCATGCACTGAACCTGGCCTGGTGGCTGCGCCGGAACCGCATTCAGATCGTGAATCCACACAGTTCGCGTGATGGCTGGCTGCTCACCATCGCCGCACGCATCGCCCGCGTGCCGCTCATCATCCGCAGCCGGCATTTCGACGTGCCCATTCCGAATCGGTCTCTCAGCCGCCTGATGTACAAGGAATGGAGCCACCACATCATCACCACCAGCCCCAAGATCACCGAAACGCTCACCACCACTTTTGATTTGGACCCTGCTGAGATCTCCACTATTTCCACCGGCGTCGATCTGGAGCGATTCAAGCCTGAGGGGCCGCGTGCATCACTTCCGCTGCCTGCCTTACCGCCCGGCACCCCGTTGATTGGCATGATCACCGTCCTGCGCTTCGCCAAAGGCACGCAGGTACTGGCAGAAGCCACACGCATTCTGCGGGATGAGTACAAGCTGCGCATTTACTGCGTCATCGTGGGTGAAGGACCGCACCGCCAGCGACTGGAGAACACACTGGCCACACTCGGCGTGGAAGATCAGTTCACCCTCACCGGACACCGCGAGGACGTGCCGGACATCATGCGTTCGCTCGACATCATCGCCATCCCCTCGTTTCACGAGGCCATTCCGCAATCCGGCCTGCAAGCGCTCGCGACCGGCATTCCGGTGGTGGCCAGCGATGTCGGCGGCATTCCCAGCATCATCCAGCACGGCAAGACCGGTCGTCTCGTGCCCATGCAAAACGCTCCAGCTCTGGCCGCCGCCATCCACGAGACACTCACTGAACGTGAAACCACGCAGACGCTGTGCGCCGCAGGCAGGCGCATGATCGAAAGCCAGCACAGCCTCGAAGTGATGCTCGACCGTGTGGATGCGATTTACCGCCAGCATCTGCTTGGCTGACCACGCTCGGGGTTAATTCTTCACTGCGGCAAATCCGGCCTTCATGCGCTCAAAAATCGCCCGTGCTAGCAGCTCATGCCCGGCGGCCCTCACATGTGAGCCATCCGCATAAATGGCATCCACATCCTGATCCTTGAGCACATCCTTCATGCGGATGATCTCCACATCGGGCCCGGCCAGTTTCGCCGCCCACTCATACTGCCCCAGATCATCCGTACGGCTGCGTCCGTCAGGAGCCGTGATCTTGTCGGCCTGGATCACCAGCAGCATCGGCACTCCGGCTTTCCTGGCCGTTTCCACTGACAGCGCGGTCTGATCGCGCACCAGATTGTTCCACCGCGCCAGCGTTGCATCATTCATGCCGGCGACGATCTCGGCATCCGCATCGCTCACAGCTCCTTGAAGGCGCACTTCCTGCGGCAGCAGCTCCCAGAAGATCTTTTCCGTGCGAACTTCGAACAGCCGGCGAATCACCACGGATTTCATCAGCCAGTTGCGGGGATGCGGCGAGCGAAACTCCTCACGGCGACGCCATTCACGCTCATCTTCGAATTCATTCGAAAGATTCACATGCAGGACGACCAGACTGGGGTTGTACTTCAGGGCCTGCTGCAGCACCAGTTGTTTGCGGCGTGCGCCATACCCCGGCAGACCGAGGTTAAAGGACTCCGCCCTCACGCCCGACTTGCGCAACATCTCACCGAGCTGCCCCGCATAACTGGACGCCACATCTCGGCCACGGGCCACCGAGTCTCCAACCACCATGACGCGTGCCGTGCCCGGCTCGCGTTTCATGGCGAACGACTGCGGAAAAAATTTCCGCCCGCCTGCACGCACGAGATCGACCGTGCCGTTCGCGTTCTCGACGAATCCCGCCGTCGCATCATAGCCATAGTCAAAACGTCCGCTCAGCGTCTGCGCAAAGAGCAGCCGCCCCACCAATTCCGCTCCCACGAGCAGCACCACCATCAGCAGAAAAGATTTCGAGATCGTACGCATCAGAACTGGAAATAAATGAACTCCTGTTCGCCCGACAACGCGCTGGCGAACAACACAAACATCAACAAAAAGACCACGCCACGCGCCGGCCACGACAGGTGATCCAGATCAGACTCATCCTGGTGATTGCGGGTGGCCCATTGCAGCAGCAACGGCACTGCATGCACCGCCAGCCAGGCCGCAGGTTTCAGCCACGGCAGCGTGGCATTGAAATTTCCCAGCGCCGCGAACCACGCGCCCAGCCCCGCCAATCCCGGCGCACGAAAGATGGCCCAGCCCACCAAGGTCAGGCAAAACATCAGCGCCACGCTGCCATAACGTGCGAACCCGCGCTGTTCGGTGTTCGTTTCCAAGCGTCCCAGCCACGGCACCAGCCGGTAGAGCGTCAGCAGCGCTGCATGGTAGCCGCCCCACAGCACAAACGTCCAGTTGGCGCCATGCCACAGTCCTGCCAGCAGCATCGTCACCCACAAATTGCGCAGCGTCAGGATCGGACCGCAGCGGTTGCCGCCCAGCGGAATGTACACGTAGTCACGGAACCATCGCGACAGTGTGATGTGCCAGCGCTGCCAGAAATCGCTCGGTCCGCGTGCTGCATACGGCAGCCGGAAATTCTGGCTCAGTTCAATTCCCAGCAGCCGCGCTGAACCACGCGCCATGTCGGTGTAGCCGGAAAAATCGCCGTAAATCTGGAAGGCAAATGCCAGCACGCCCAAAATCGCCCAAGGTGCGTTTAATACGGTTCCCGGCTCAAACACATAGCTCGCTAGGATCGCACAATTGTCCGCCACAAACGCCTTTTTGAAGGCTCCAATGAGCAGCAGACGCAGTCCGATGTGCACATGACTCCAGTCCCACTGCGCTGCGTGCTGAAACTGTGTCAGCAGATGCGCCGGTCGCTCAATTGGTCCAGCGACCAGTTGTGGGAAGAAGGCTAGATAGGCTCCGAAGGTCAGCAAGTCTTGTGCAGGTTTGGCCTTGCCGTGATACACATCGACTGCATAGGCGATGGATTGGAAGGTATAAAAAGAAACCGCCACCGGCAGCACCACCTGAGGTAAAATCCAGCCACAGTCCCAGCCCACCATTTGCAGCAGCGCCATCAGCGAAGTCGCGAAAAAACCGAAGTATTTGAAGATGCCCAGCACCGCCAGGTTGGAACCGATGCTCAGCAGCAGAAACCCCTTCCGCCGACGTTCTTCAGAAACTCGCCACATCAGCACATATCCAAGCGGAAACAACACCGCAAAGATCGCGCCAAACTCGAACATCGTCGTCCGCACATCGCCCGCGCCATGCGGAAGCAGCCCACAAGCCAATAACCACGCCAGCGGCAGCATCGCTGTCACAAACACGCGCCATGTCGCAGATCGATCACCCACAATCGCCCGTCCGCAAAAGTAATCCACGCAAGTTGATCCCATCAACAGTGCCAGAAAGCGTATGTCCCACATGCCGTAGAATACATAACTCGCCAGCAGCAGCAGCACCATGCGCGCCCGCAGCCGCAACATCCAGTACAGCATCACCACCAGCGGCAAGAAGAAGGAGTATTGCCAGGACAGAAAGGACATGGGATGAGTTGCAGGAAAAAGTCAGACACGATCAGCCTTGTGCCTCTCACAGCAGACTGTGCACTGTGTTTATGCCGATGTCTGGCCTACAGTCAACCAGCGATGACCTGCCTGCGGCACTTCCTAGTTGTGCGGTTAGCGATGCGGCGGTTAATGCCTGACGTTTATCATGTCCAGTCGTCCCCAACCAACGCCAGCCCATCCGCTCAAACTTGCCGATCCGCAATTTGCCGCTTTGGCGAAACAAACGCTCAAGTCCATTTGGAAGTACGTCGTTCCTTACCGAGGCCGTTTCGCCCTCAGCCTGCTACTAGGCATGCTCAGTGCCGTCTTCAACGGCTTCATGCTCATCGGCTTCCAACTCATCTTTTCCCTCGTTTTGAAGGGGAAGACCCGCGCGCTGGGCGAACCCACCAATCTCCCGCTTATCGGTGAAATTGACCTGTCCAAAATACTCGGAGCCGATGCTGACGCCCCCATCGGTTTCACTGGAGTCATGATCGCCTGCGCGTTCATTCCAGTGCTAATCTTCCTTCGTGGTTTCTTCGCCTACCTCTCCAGCTACATGCAGGCCTGGGTCACCAGCAAAGTCGCCTATCAGCTTCGCAACGACGCATTCCATAGCGTCATGCGCCAATCTCCCGGCTTTTTCAACTCCGCCAAAACGGGTGAACTCATGCAGACGGTCACCAGCCAGACTGCCGTGGTGCAGCGTAATGCCATGCAGCTCATTCAAACTCTGGCGCAGCGCCCGCTTACGATCATCTCCATCCTCGTCGTTCTCTTCGCGCAAGATTGGTTCTTCACCCTCATGTCGCTCGTCGTTTTTCCTCTCTGCCTAGTGCCGATCATCCGCATCGGCAAACGTGTGCGCAAAAACGGCGCGCGGGAGGAACATGACTCCCGTGAGCTCATGGTCGCCATGCAGGAATCCTTTGCCGGCATCCGCCTCGTCAAAGCCTATGCCCGCGAAGACCATGCTGAGCAACGTTTTGCCCGCACGAACCTCAGCATGACCCAGAATCAGGTGCGCTGGACCAAGGCCATGGAACTTGTCGGACCCATCGTTGAAACCGTAGCTTCGTTCGGCATCGCCGCCGGCCTAGTGTATGCTTGGGATCATGGTTTAGAAGCGGAAAACTTCTTTTTGCTCGTTATGGCCCTGACGCAGATCTATCCGCCTGTGAAGGAATTGAGCCGAGTGCAAATGATGCTCCAAAAAACCACCGTCGCTGCTGGCATGGTCTTTGAGCTGCTTGATCGCCAGCCTGATATCAAGGACGCCGCCGATGCGGTCGATACTGGTCGCGCTCAAGGTGCCGTCACCTTCCAAAAACTCACGTTTTTCTACCGCCAGAGCAACGGCGAACGCAAAGAAACTCCCGCCGTCGCGAACATCGATCTGCAACTCGACCCCGGCAAATTTTACGCCTTCGTCGGCCCCAGCGGCGCTGGCAAAAGCACACTCTACGCCTTGCTGTTGCGGTTCTACGATCCTGATTCTGGAGCCGTCTTGCTTGATGGCCGTGACATTCGCAGCATCAAACAAGCATCCTTGCGTGGAAATATCGGCGTAGTCAGCCAAGACACCTTTCTCTTTCACGACACCATTCGCGAAAACATCCGCTACGGTCGTCTCGACGCCACTGAGGCTGAGATCATCGCCGCCGCCAAGAAGGCGCATGCGCATGAATTCATCGAGCAAATCAGCAACGGCTACGATGCCGTCGTTGGTGAAGGCGGCTGCAATCTCTCAGGTGGTCAAAAACAGCGAATATCCATCGCCCGCGCCATTCTGCGTGATGCGCCGATCCTACTGCTCGATGAAGCCACTTCCGCCCTCGACACCGAGAGCGAAAAAATCATTCAGGAGGCCATTCACATCCTTTCGGAAGGGAAAACCGTCGTCGCCATTGCCCATCGCCTCTCCACGGTTCTCAAAGCGGATCAGATCGTCGTCATGGACCAAGGACGGATTCTCGACCGTGGCACGCACACCGAACTGCTCGACCGCAATCCGCTCTACCAAAAGCTGTATCACCTTCAGTTCAGCGGAGAAGAATCACGTCCAGGATGACCTGCGTCTTCCATCTCGCCGCCGCCGAGGGCATGCCGCCCGTCTTTGCGCTGTTGGCGCTGATGCTTGCTGGTGTGGTGCTGGTTTCGCTGCTGCTGCTAAGACTGAGACAGTCCATGCTGGCCGGTTACTTTATCTGCGGCGTTGTGATCGCCAATTCCGGTGTGCTCGATCTACTCGGCGGTGGTGAATCGCATGAACATGTCTCACAGATGGCCGAGTTCGGCGTCGTACTGCTCATGTTCACGCTTGGTTTGGAGTTCTCACTGGGTGAACTGCGCTTCCTGCGTCGCCTCGCTTTTGTCGGCGGTGGCTGGCAGATGGGGCTCTGCGTTGTGGTGACTGCGGCGGCTTCAACACTGATTCATCCTTCCTGGCAGGGTGCGGTCATTCTTTCCGTGGCACTCGCCATGAGTTCCACGGCCGTGAGTTTGAAAAGCTTCCAAGACCTCGGACTTGAATCCAGTCCCGGCGCACGCATGGCACTCGCCGTCGCGATTTTTCAGGATCTGTTCATCATCGTCTTTTTCCTCTTTCTGCCGTTGCTACTGCCACAAGCTGGTGTTGAAACATCACTGATGCCGCGACTCGCCTCGTTGGCACTCCGCGGTGGTGCGTTCGTCATCCTAGCCGGTGTGGCGGCACGCTGTGTCATTCCTTGGCTGCTGAATGCCGTGACTCACACGCGCAGCCGTGAGTTGTTCACGCTCTCAGTGATTGGCAGTTGCGTAGGCCTCGCTTTCATTGGTGGATTACTCGATCTCGGCCTCGCGCTCGGCGCTTTCATCGCCGGACTCGCTGTGAGTGAGTCCATCTTCAAGCACCGCATCCTGGCGGACGTGATGCCGCTGAAGGATCTCTTCCTCACGCTGTTCTTTGTCTCTGTGGGCCTGATGATCGACATCAAGGCTGCCGTCGTGCTCTGGCTGCCAATCTGCGGGCTAACCGCTGCACTCATACTCGCCAAATCCAGCCTCATTACGGTCATCGGGCGTCATTTAGGTCTCGCGCATCGTCAGGCGCTCATGGCAGGCATCGGTTTGTGCAGTGCGGGGGAATTTTCACTCGTGCTGCTGCAGAACGCTGGCAATGCTCATCTTTGGAGCAACGACACACAACAAACACTGCTCGCCGCCAGTGCGCTTTCGATGGGCCTGCTCCCTGCCCTGCTCAAATTCGGCCAGCCACTGGGAGATTGGCTCGTGAAACGCGGGTGGGGCCGTGGCAAACCCGTCAAATTCGACGCTGGCAACCTTCGCCAGCGCATCGCAGAACTCTCCGATCACGCCATCATCTGCGGTCATGGTCCAGTCGGCGAAAAACTCAACAAAGCACTGCTCGATTCAGGTGTGCGCACGCTTGTCGTTGAATTGAATGCCGAAACGGTGCGCAAACTTCAACGCCAGGGCCAAGCCGTACTCTTTGCCGATGCCAGCCACGAGGAAACCTGGGAACTCACGAAATTGAAGAACGCCCGCATGGTCGCGCTGACCTTTCCCGATGCCACCGTCAATGCACAAGCCCTCGCGATGATCCGCGAGCATCGTCCCGACATCGCTGTGCTCGCTCGCGCGCGTTTCAGCTCCGATGTCGATCGCTTGAAACGCCTCGGAGCCACGCAAGTCGTCAACGACGAGACTGAAGCCAGCCGCGCCATGGAAGATGCCGCGCTCACGTTGCAAGGCGCTTGAGCCATTGCGCGAGCATCCTGCCCGCCTAGTCTGACAGCGAATGTCCCAACGCCTTTTCCTCCTCGATGGCATGGCGCTGCTTTACCGCGCGCACTTTGCTTTCATCAAAGCCCCCATCCGCACCAGCGATGGGTTGAACACCTCCGCGCTCTACGGCTTCGCCAGCACGCTTCTCGACATCCTCAAAAATCAGCAGCCCACGCATCTTGCGGTCGCCTTGGATACATCCGCGCCCACGCCGCGGCATGAGATGTTCCCGGCTTACAAAGCGCAGCGTGAGGAGATGCCGGAGGACATCAGCATGGCCATTCCGCAGATCAAAC
This sequence comes from Verrucomicrobiaceae bacterium, assembly GCA_947466075.1. Classification (GTDB taxonomy): domain Bacteria; phylum Verrucomicrobiota; class Verrucomicrobiia; order Verrucomicrobiales; family Verrucomicrobiaceae; genus Prosthecobacter. The sequence continues at coordinate 68,143 of CANIBP010000011.1, read as the reverse complement.
GGCTCATGCAGGCCATGAACGTGCCCATTCTCGTGCGTGATGGTTATGAAGCGGATGACATCATCGGCATCATGGCCAAACGCGCGGAGAAAGACGGCATCGAGACCTTCATGGTCACGCCGGACAAGGACTTCGGCCAGCTCGTCTCCGATCACGTCAAAATCTACAAACCAGGCCGCTCCGGTGCCGAGGTCGAAATCCTCGGCGTGAAGGAAATCTGCGAGCGCTGGGGCATTGAGCGACCAGAGCAAGTCATCGACATCCTCGCGCTCATGGGTGATGCCGTTGATAACATCCCCGGCGTGAAAGGCTTTGGCGAAAAAACCGCCACCGCACTCATTCAGCAGTTCGGCAGCGTGGAAAACCTGATCGCCAACACGGAGCAACTCAAAGGCAAGCAGCGTGAGAAAATGGAGGCTTGCCGTGAAGACGCCATCCTCTCCAAAAAACTCGCCACCATCTTCGTCGATGCGCCTTACGATGCCGAAGTCGCCGACCTCGTCGTCAAAGCGCACAACGATGATGAACTGAAGGCCTTCTTCACCGAGTTCGAGTTCAACGCGCTCGGCCGCCGACTCTATGGCGATGACTTCAAAGCCGGTCGTGGTCGCAAAACGGCTGCGGAAGCTGCTCCAGGCGATCTTTTCGCCGCAGAAGCCATCACGCCGCCCAAGCTCACCAGCATCGCCGATACGCCTCATCAGTATCATCTCGTCCAAACCGCCGCCGAGCGCCAAAACCTCCTCGCGCAGCTCACCGAGCTGAAATCCTTCTGCTTCGACCTCGAAACCACCGGACTCGATCCACGCGATACGAGCATCGTCGGCATCGCGTTCTCATGGAAAGCACACGAAGGCTGGTTCGCGCACTTTCCGCGCGACAAAGCCGCAGCGAAGGCTGTACTCGAAGAATTCCGCAGTGTGCTCAGGCGTGAGGGCGTCGAGAAGATCGGCCACAACCTCAAGTTCGACCTCAGCGTGCTCCTCGCGCATGGCATCGAGGTCCCTGGGCCATATTTCGACACCATGATTGCGCATGCCTTGATCGAGCCTGATCAACGGCATGGCATGGACTTCTTGTCCGAGACTTATCTCCACTACACGCCCGTCCCCATCACCGCACTCATCTGTACGGAAAAGGATGACCTCTTCAGTTCCACGATGGCGCAAGCCGCCGCGGATGATACGCAAAAAGTCTCCGACTACGCCGCTGAAGACGCCGATGTGACGTGGCAACTCGCCGCCAAACTGCGGCCCGAAATGGCTCCGCATGGCCAAACACGCGTGTTTGACACCATCGAGTCACCTTTGATCCCCGTGCTCACCAGCATGGAGAATTTTGGCGTGAAGATCGACGTGCAGGCACTGCGCGAATACGGCGTCGAGCTAGATAAAAAAGCCGCCGAGTTGCAAAAGCGCATCCACGAGACCGCTGGTGGCCTGTTCAACCTCAACAGCCCGAAACAGATGGGCGAAGTGCTCTTCGAGCGCCTCAAACTCACCGACAAGCCCAAGAAGACCGCCACCGGTCAGTATCAAACCAACGAGCAAGTCCTCCAGTCGCTCATGGGCCTGCACCCCATCATTCAGGACATCCTCGACTACCGCGAGGTCACCAAACTCAACAACACTTACGTCGAAGCGCTGCCGCATGCCGTTTCCAGGGTCACCGGCCGCGTCCACACCACCTTCCATCAGCTCATGGCCGCCACCGGTCGCATGGCATCGAGCGATCCGAATCTGCAAAACATCCCCATCCGCTCCGATCTCGGCCGCGAGATCCGCAAGGCCTTTGTGCCAGGCTTCGACGGCTGGGTGCTGATGAGCGCTGACTACTCGCAGATCGAACTCCGCGTCATGGCCGCGCTCAGTGGTGATGCCGCCATGATCGAAGCCTTCGCCCAAGGTTTAGACATTCATCAAGCCACCGCCGCGCGCGTCTATGGCGTCGAACTCGACGGCGTGCTGCCCGAGATGCGCCGCACCGCCAAGATGGTCAACTTCGGCATCATCTACGGCATCTCCGCCTTTGGTTTGAGCCAGCGCCTCGGCATTCCGCGCGGCGAGGCCGCCACCATCATCGACAACTACTTCAAACAGTTCCCCGGCGTGAAGCGCTTCATGGAGCAGATCGTCGAAGACGCCAAAACCCGTGGCTACGTCGAAACCCTCACGGGTCGCCGCCGCATCATTCGCGACATCACCAGCGGCAACGGCACTATCCGCGCCGCCGCCGAACGCGTCGCCATGAACACCCCTATCCAAGGCACCGCCGCCGACATGATCAAGCTCGCCATGATCCACCTCGCCACCGCCTTGAAACAAGCAGGCCTGCAAACCCGCATGCTCCTCCAAGTCCACGACGAACTCCTCTTCGAAATGCCCGAAAGCGAAGTCGATCAAGCGCGCACGATCATTCTCGAAGCGATGAAGAACGCTCTGCCGCTAGAAGGTGTGCCGGTGGAAGTCGAGGCAGGCACTGGCTTGAACTGGCTGCAGGCGCATTGATGAGAAGATTTAGAGCAACTTGGCTACGCCGCAGATCCGCCGCCCTAGGGTTGATCCGCCGTTGCTCCGGCAAATCGGTTGACGCCCGACTGTTAAGGTTCTTTAACTAGTGGTAACCCTCTTTCGTCATGCCGCCTCTTGAATCCTTTCTTTCACCCGGCCTGCTGTATGGCCTAGAACACAGCAATCTGACCTGCTGGGTCATTTGCGGCGTCCTCGCGCTGCTGTCGATCACCAGTTGGTCAGTGATTTTGAGTAAGCACTTCCTTCTCTCCCGCGTCCAACGTGCGAATCTCATTTTTCTGCGCCAATTCCGCGAGAGCAATCACCCTTTGGAGCTATTCCAATTGCGCGAGCATCACGAGTTCTCTTCCACCTACCACATCTACCATGCCTCATGCCGTGAGTTGTCGTGGTATCTGCTGGGTGAGGATGAGCCTAGCGCGACCTTTGCCGCACGGTTGCAAGGCGCGGGCCGTATCACCCCTTCACAAATGAGCGCGGTGCAGACAGCGATGGAGCGCAGCGTGGCGGAAGCGGCACTGCGACTCGAGGCCCGCATGAGTGTGGCGGCCACGGCGCTGAGTGGGGCACCGTTCCTCGGACTGCTGGGGACCGCGTGGGGGCTGCTCGACACTTTCAGCACGATGACCCATTTCGGTGAGGCTGCGACTCTGGCCGCCATGGCACCAGGAATCACCACGGCGCTCGTCACCACGGTGCTGGGCCTGCTGGTGGCCGTTCCTAGTATAGTGGGCTACAACTACCTCGTGAACCGCATCCGTGGCATGGTGGTGCGCCTCGATAACTTTTCCAGTGAACTCAGCGCCGGTTTTGATCGTACGTTTGTGGATCATCGCTTCAGCAACGAAGCACTGCCTAGCATGAATGGACTCGGCAGCCCATCCATGCCTGCCTTCACCGGCACCAGTTCCTCTCCCCTGCCCGCCGCAATGCACGCGGCCCACGTCCGCGCATGAAACGCCATTCGAATCGGCATCAGCTTCGCCTCATCACTGAGATCAGCATTACTCCGCTGCTCGATCTGGTGCTGATTCTGCTGTTTGTGTTCCTGCTGGCGGCTCCGCTGCTCAAAGCGGACAAATCCATGTTACCCCCACCACCGCAATCCGTGGCAAAGGTGGTGACGGCACCGGCGGAAACACTGACGCTGGTGATGAACTACGACCAGTCTGTCACGCTCAACGCCGCCATGCTCGCGCGTGCCGATCTACCTGCCTCATTGAAGCAGCTCGCCGCGAGTCGGCCAGGCTTGGGCATCCAAGTGCGCATTCATCGTGATCTACCGGTACAGCAACTGGTGGAGATCATGCAAATACTCGAAACAGCAGGCATCCAGAAGACCGCCGTCACGACGCATGCCGACGAACCTTAATTTCAGATGAAACGCAGTCGTCCCACCACACTGGAACCGATCTCCGCTTCGATGATCTGCATTGTAGCGCTGCATCTGGCAGTGGCCTTTGGCATCTGGTGTTGGTGGCATGAAAGTGGTGCCAGCCGCAGCAACGCCCAGGAGAAGGCGCTGACTTGGATGAAGCCCGGTGATTTCACCTCTTCGGCACCTGCTGCGCCAAAAACCAAGGCCTTGGCAGCAGCCCCGAAATCAGCCAAAGCGACGCCCCCTGAATCAAAGCCGAAACCGAGTGCAGAACCGCCGGTGCAAAAAGCCACCTTGATCGCTGCACCCGTGCAGCAGCATCAGATGGTGGCCGTGCCGAATGATTCTGGCACGCCACTGTTTGCGCCCGCAATCCCGGCTCCAAAACCTGCGGCAAATCGCAGCATCACCCTGCGACGTGCGCCGGAGAAACGCGGCTATGGTGCTTATGCCGTGCCCCCTCCACCCATGGCCAATCCCACGCTGATGGACTTTGCGCGACTGAATGCCATGCGCCCGCCGCCCGTGCCACTCCCAGGAAAAGAGACGGGAGAAGATGAGGTGAACCTCGATCCCATAGACGAAGCCGTGAATCGTGCGTTTTTGGCCGGGTGGACCGCGCCGCCCATTGATGCTGTGCCAGCTACCCAGCGTGAGGCACGACTGAACATCTCCATTGGCAAGGATGGCAGCGTGTTGAAAACGCAAATGAGCAAATTCTCACGTTCGCATGTCCTAGATCAATCCATCCTTGAGGCGGCGGCCAAAGTGAAAAAAATTTCCACAGCACTGCCTTCAAATTTCTCCAAAGACAGCTACGATCTGGAACTCAACTTTCTCCTGCTGCCCTGAAACCAACCATGAACGCCCGTGCGCTGCTTCTCATCCTCACGCTCGCCGTCAGCCTCGGCACACGAGCTGAGGCTGGAATCATGGACACCCTGCGCGGCTGGATCGGCCTAGGGAACAAAGCGAAGAGTGAGGAGCAGAAGAAATCGATGCCGCGCATTCGGATCGGTCCCTTCACCGGTGGCATGGCGGTCAGCGCCCAGGATGCGTTGCGTAAAGAACTACTAGCCTCACGTGAATTCTTCGTGGCCGGAGACGATGAGAAAATCGATTTCGCCATCGAGGGATCTTCCGTCGGCGGACGTGTCACTGGCAAACTCCGTGATGCCAAGGGCAAAGAACTCTTTCAGCGCAGCTACGCCGCTCCGGGTCTCGATGAGAACCTCAAAGCGCTCACCGACGATGTGATTTACACCATCACTGGCAGGCCTGGTCTCGCCACGAGTCGCATCGTTTTTGTGTGCGACAAAACCGGAAAGCGGCAGATCTATGTTTGTGATGCCGAGGGTGGCGATGTGCATCAAGTCACGCATGACAAACACGGTGCCGTCTCTCCCTCACTAGCGCCTGACTCCTCCATGGTCGCCTTCACCAGCTACCGCAGTGGTTTCCCAATCATTCGACTGCTTGATCTCAATGTTGGCTGGGAACGAGGTGTGACTGACACACCTGGTAGCAGTTTTGGCTCGGCTTTCTCCCCTGATGGCACGCATCTCGCCGCCGTGATGAGTTTCATCGGCAATCCCGAGATTTTCGTGAGTGACCTCAACACCAACACCGCCGCTTGCGTGAGTGATTCCGTTGGTGCGCCGGCCAGTCCTTCCTGGCATCCTGATGGCAAACACATCGTCTTCTCCAACGATGATGGGGACGGCCCAAAACTGTTTGTTGTCGAAGTCCCGCAGAAAGAAGGCGGCAGCTCACGCCTATTTCGTTGGCGCACCGGCTATCACTTCTGCACCGACCCCGAATGGTCGCCTGACGGCAGAAACATCGCCTTCACCACACGCAGAGGAGGCGAGTGGGCCGTCGCCATCAAGCCCTATCCCAATGGCGGAGCTCACATCCTGCAGGCTGGTGGTGCTCAGCATCCTTCATGGAGTCCGAACGGCCATTTCCTCACCTACATCCAGCATGGCGAGTTGTTTGTGCAAGACCTCCGCAGCGGGAACCGTCGCGCGCTGCTCCGCGGCTTTGGCCGTATCACCGAACCCCGTTGGATGCGGTAGGAAATGACAAAATCAGAATGACGAATTTCAGAACAGCCTTTGCCGCCATCATGAATGCTTATGCAGCATTCACTATTCTCCTGCTTTCTTCCTGCGGCAGCATTCCCATGCCCTCGTTCCTGCGGAATCCTGCTGACGAGGCCGTCGTTTATGCACTTGGCCCGCGGGATGGATTTACTTCTCCATTGAGCACTGGTCTCAAGCCTGCCTGTCAGGCGCTGGTCTTTGACCAAGATGGAATTCATCTCACCGAATCCCATGAGCAGACAGTTCGCAGCTTAGCCAAGGAGATGGTGTCCGAAAAAAAGAGCCGCGTGATCATCGCTGGCTATGCGCCACCCAATCTGCCAGAAGACCACGCTCGCGCCCTTTCGGATCGCCGTGCGCTTGCCGTGCGTCAGCGCCTCATCGAACTCGGCGTTGAAGCCGCCAATCTACAAACTGTCGGCTTTGGCAACGATTTCTCTCCCAGCGGCCCGTCATCGGGCGTGGTGGTCATCTACAAGCAGTAAGGATAGTCGTTTGCACCCTCTCATGTCTCCTGAACCTATCAGCAACTACACCTCGGTTTGGGGCGAAGGCCCGATCTGGCATAACGACCGCCTGCTTTACGTCGATATCGAAGACCACAAGATTATCTCATTCACGCCAAGCACCGGCGCAGAAAAGATCTGGGATGTGGGTCAGCGTGTCGGCACTGTCGTGCCACGGGCGAGTGGCGGCCTCATCTGGGCTGGAGAAAAAGGCATCTTTTCACTCGATGAAACGAGTGGCGAAAGCACGCTCATCATCCACCCCGAAGCCGCTATCGCAACGAATCGCTTCAACGATGGCAAGTGCGATCCCGCAGGTCGCTTCTGGGCAGGAACGATGGACATGAACAGCCCGCGTCAGCCTGTGAGCGCACTCTGGTGCCTGAATACCGATCACCGCATTGAGAAGAAGTTTGCCCCGGTGACGATCTCAAACGGTCTCGTCTGGACGCAGGATACGCAGACCTTTTATTACATCGACACACCGCGGAAGTGCGTCCTCGCCTTCGACTTCGACAACGCCACCGGCAACATCTCCAACCAGCGCACATTATGGGACACCAGCGCCGATCCCTCCTCGCCCGACGGCATGACCATCGACAGCGAGGACCGTCTCTGGGTCGCATTCTGCCATGGAGCCAAGGTCGTCTGCTTTGATCCTGCGACGAAAAAAATCGAAGCGCAGATCGACTTCCCCTGCGTTGAGACCACTGCCTGTGCTTTCGGCGGCCCCGATCTAGGCGATCTCTATATCACCACCGGCATCAAGTCCGGTCTTGAAGAGCCTCTCGCGGGCCGTCTTTTCGTTTGCCGCCCAGGTGCCAAAGGTGTCCCCGCCACCGCGTTCGGTGCGTAATCAAGCGCTGCATGACAACCAGCGCAAACAGCCAGCTCGCAGCAAACGTGCAGGGCATCTCCAAAAGCTTCGGCGACGGTGGTTCGCGGCTGCAGGTGCTCAAGCGCATCAATCTGGAGGTACGGCAAGGGGACATCACGATGCTCGTGGGGCCTTCAGGTTGTGGCAAAACCACTCTCATTAGCATCATTGCCGGCACCCTGGATGCAGATGAAGGCGAATTGAACGTCTTCGGTCATGATCTTCGCAGAATGAGCACGGCAGCGATCACTAGGTTTCGCGCCCATCACATCGGTTTCATCTTCCAAACCTTCAATCTGATCCCGACGCTGACTTGCGCGGAGAATGTGAGCGTGCCGCTGCTCATTCAGGGCGTGGCTGCTTCGAAGGCAGAAAAACGCGCGCGTGAGGTGCTGGCGCAGGTTGGCATGGGCGATTTCGTGAAGCGCCGGCCATCCCAGCTCTCCGGTGGGCAGCAGCAGCGCGTCGCTATCGCCCGTGCGCTGGTGCATGAGCCGAAGCTCATCATCTGCGACGAACCGACCGCGGCACTAGACGCGAAGAATGGTCATGTGGTGATGGAACTCTTCGAAAGCGTCGCACGCGGCAGTGATCGAGCCGTGCTCATCGTGACGCACGACAACCGCATCTTTCATCATGCCAACCGCATCGCCAGCATGGACGACGGTAAGATCATCGAGGTGCATGATGTGGATGAGCAGCATCCAGTGCCACGGGGATTACTGCACGGCGAGGCGCTTTAACAAGAACTGTTCCGTCACGGCTTTTTGCCAGCACGAGGCTTCGCATGGGCAAAGAAAAGAATTTCACCTTTTTCATATGCCGCGCGGTGATTGCTAAAACCCTCTTTGAGGCTGCATGAATTGTGATTCGTGCCACCAGCCTGAGTGACCTGTGGTCCTTCGGCCTTGATCTGCGCGATGCTCTTCGTGCTCGGGCGGATCATGGCGATGTGGCCGGACTTCTGCGCATCTTGATTTTTGTAAACCGCCACAACCACCGTTCCTTGGTTCGCCAGTTCTTGTGCTTCCCTTCCTTCTGCCACAGCGGTCCAGCCTTTCTTGCGGCCCTGCTCGAGCAGCCATTCATACTGTGCATTGGCCAGCAAGACGGCGCTATGTTCCGGCGGACGCAATAAATAGATGCCCGTGCGCTCACACGCGGCGGCTGCGAACTGGCTGCAATGCGTGTGCTTGCCATCATCCTTCACCGCCTGCCCGGTCGGTTCGCCCGTTTTCCAGTCCACTATCGCACCCGCGATCCAATGCTCCTCGACATGCATGGCATCCAGAAAGGCCAGCAGTTTCTCGCCATCGGCTGTCACCGGCCCTGCCTGCGACAAACGGGAAACAGACAGTGTCAGCAGACACAGCAGTGTGGTAAATTGGATTCGTTTCATGGTTGGAGGAGAATGTTGGAGTTTCACGCTTGAGCGCAAGATCTTTGCGTCAGACATCAGTCTCAGGAAGGACGGCAGTTGTAGCGGGAAAAACATCGAGTGTTGCAAATCATGGCACAATCTCCACCGGCGTCCCCACCGCGACCTGCTGGAAGAATTTCTCCGCCATATGTCCTGGAAGCCGGATACAACCATGCGAAGCGGCATAACCGGGCAGAAAACCTTGATGCATGCCAACGCCGCCATACACACGCATGAAGTAAAACATCTTCGCACCTTCAAATCGCGTGCCCGGCGGGCGCGGGTCTTTGCGGTTGTCGATGTTCTGCATGATCACGTTGCCGAGGTAGTCCTCGTAGTCGCCATAGATGGAGGATTTGTGGCCGATATCCTTCTCCATGATGTGGTAGCTGCCTGGTTTCGTGTTGTAGCCTTCGGAACCGGAGGAAATCGGTGACCCGCCAGCGAGTTGTCCATCCTTAAACAGATACACCCGCTGCTCACCAAGGTTGATCACGATGCTGGGTTTGCCGTACATCTGATCGGCATACCAGAACGAGCCATCACCCTCGCGAAACAACCCGCTCACCCGCTCCCACATGCGGCGTGAGGCCTGCGGAACGTCATTGGTGACGAATTTGCGGCTATAACGGAATGCGTTAGCGCTCGTGGTCTGGACGGTAGTGCAACTGCTCAGCAGGACTGCGAGAACAAGAAAACGTGGAACCATGCGCGAGAGTTCGCGGTTCAGGGTTCAAAATTCAAGGATCAAAAACCAGCGACGCCACTATTTGACCAAAAAATGGGCGCGGAAGGCGTCGAGTAGCGGCTGGGTGGTGACGTCAAGACCAGTGGCTTCGTCAATCCAGCGTGACTGCGGGTTGAGCAGGTAGTTCTGATAGTTGACGGCGGCAGCATCGGTATCGCCATTCCAGAGGCGCAGGCGAGAGCCCATGGAGAAGGGTTGTGCGCTTGGCGCGAGCGGTGTGACTAGGCCCGTGCCAATGAAGCGTGTGCCATTGGACTGTGGTAACGCGAGTTGGCTGCTGCGCACTGAACCAAGGAAAGTAACCACAGCAGGTGCGCTGCGAATCTGCACAAATAGACCTTCCTGCGGGGCAATGACGCGTGCGGAGGCAGCCCCATCGCGCAGCCATTGCGGCTCAGTGGTAGCAAGACTGAGCCAGTGGATTTGGAAGCTGTTAGTGATGCTATCAAAGAAGAGAATGCGGTCGGCATTTTCCTGAGTTGCTGCTGCTTGCAAGGTCGTGGCAGGTAACAGTGAATCGAGCGTCCAATGCGGACGGATAGCGACTCGCACACCGGCAAGTGCGAAACTGGCAGGAAGATTGAATTGGGCATCCAAATCAAAGATTTGTCCAGCAAGCGGACCATCGAGGACTTCGAGGTAGTGCGCACCGCTGGGAAGTGTGACGGTAACAGGCAGAGTGATCTGCGTGCCGGTGACTCTGACGACACGACCAGTGAATACGGCAGGCTTCAGCAGCGGCATAGACAGCGTCTGCCGTCCGACTGGGAAGATGCGGCGTGACCAGCCCTCCTCACCTGTGATAGCACTTGCTTCGGGTGTGCCATCGAGGTCGGCATCAAGTGCCACCTTGAGGCGCAGGAAGGCAGTGGTGACATTGCCAAAACGCAGAGTTTCAGTCTGATTGGTCCCGACTTGAAGTGCTGGAGTGACGGTAAGCGATGTCCAAGCGATGAGATCATTGCTTCCTTCGAGAAGGTAACGAAGATCACGATGTTCACCTGTAGGGCGTGTGACCAACGCATCAACGGCACCCGTGGTGGCATTGACTTCGAGGCGGAAGCGATTGTTCCCGACCCCACTCTTGGCAGGTGTGCCAAGCGCGTATTCCACCAGATTGGTGAGACCATCGGCGTCAGGATCGTCATTCGGATTATTTAGACCGCTCAGGCTGTTCTGTGACTGCTAAGCGGTGAAGGTGGCCGCAGTGGATGAGTTGGTGCTGCTTAGATCACGGCGCACGATCACAGAGGTTGGTTGACCAGCAGGCGGTGCAAAGGCGAAGTCGATGGTCATCATGCCTGAGGAGTCGGCGGCATCATCCATGAAGGCTTCAAAACCATTCTCACCCGTGCTGGCGGTCGGACTGGAGTTCACGGGCATGCTGCCATAAGCAAGATTGATGATGCCGGAGGAGACACCCGCAGAGGCCGGGGCTGTGCCGTCGATGCCATTTTCATCGACGCGATCATCTTTGGCGGTGTCGGCATTGGTGGTATTCGCTACGTTGCCAGTGCCAGCAACAGAGACGAAACCATTGAGCGGTGCGCCAGTGGCGAACATGGCATCAGGAATGTGGACGTAGTAAGCCGCTGCCGATTTGGCGTAGAGAAGGTAGGTGCCATTCGCGGCGCTGACTGCCTCCGAGACCGGAGTGTCGGTGATCAACTGCGATGATTGGAAGAGGCGGACGGTGACGTTCGGGATCGGTGGGTCAATGCCAGACTCGAAGGTGCCGTTGCCGTTCACATCGCGGAAGATGAGATTGCCCACCATCATTGCTTTGGGTTTGAGGCCAAAGTCGAGCGTGAGGTTGACGTTAGCGTCCTCAGCATTGTCGCTGGTCATATCATAGCCGGTTTCACGACCATCCGTGTCGGTAGGCTGGGAGCCGAGACTAAAGTTGTAGGCATTCGTGTAAGCGCCGGTGGTGGCAGGATTGGCCGTAGGCACCGCATCTTGATTGCTACCGTCATCATAGCCGTTGGTGGTCAAGACACTGGGCTCCAGGAAGGAGAGCATGCCAGGGGTGCCGAATTGATCTGCCGGGATGCGCAGCTTGTACATATTCGGTGTCAATGCTGGCGGCACCCAGAGGATGTAAGCGCCATTGGCGTTCGTGGTCGTCACGCCGATGACGTTTTCCAAATTGTTGGAAGTATTGACGTGAACCACCTCGACGCTGACGCCCGCAATGCCGGCATCAACACCGGTCTGGAATTTGCCGTCGGCATTGATGTCGCGGAAGACGAGATTGCCGAGACCAATGCGAGTGGCGAAGCCGAAGTCGATGGTGAGATTCACGCGATTGTCGGTGGCGTCATCGCTGGAACCCTGGAAGCCACCTTCAAGCGCACCGGTTGGCGCTGCATTCGCGGTCAGATTTACAGGCGGTGCAGTCACGCCGACTTGCTCGGGATTTTGAACATCGACGCCGTCTTCTCCGAGATTATCATCACCCACGCTGACTTGGTAGCCTCGTAGTGAGACCTTACGGAACAGCGGACCGTTACCGAGTGCTGAGCCATTGATGCTGATGCTTTCCTTAAAGTTGTCTGCGGCCACGTGGGCGGTGTATATGCCGGGACTGAGATTATTGAAGATATACCGTCCATTCGCATCCGTGAAGGTGCTGCGGATGGCGCCTGATGACCCGACATTACCAGAGCCCGAATAGAGCAACATCCAGACGCCAGGCACGCCTTCTCCAGGATCCGCGACGCCGTTGTTGTTGGCGTCATTGAAGACGAGATTGCCGATGCTCATCAGATTCGGCAATACGCCACCCGTGAAGCCGAAATCGATCGTCAGGTCCACATCACCATCATTGATGGAGTCCTGCGTGGCTTGGAATCCGGTTTCGGTCGTGGTATCCAGCGGCTCAGTGTCATAGGCAAGTTCAAAGACAATCGAGCTGACGCCAGTGGTGGCAGGCGAAGTGGCATCAAGACCATTTTCACCCACGTCATCGTCGGAACCGTCGTCATTGCCGTAACCGGTCACGGAAAGGCTGCCGGCCAGCAATGAACTGCCACCGAACTCGGATGCTGGGATGTGCATGAAGTATTCACCAGCCTCGTAAGCGTTGAGCAGGAAGGTGCCGTCAATACCTGTGATTACCTCATGCGCCGGACTATTGATGGCAGGATTGTCGCCGGATTTGAAGAGACACACCTTGATTCCTGGAACACCAAAGTCGGCGCTGTCGTAGTGACCATTCGAGTTCAAATCACGGAACACGAGATTGCCGACGCTCAAGGGCTTCGGTGAGAAGCCAAGATCGACGGTTAAGTCGATGTTGGCATCAGCATAGTCGTCGGTTTCGGAGAGATAACCGGTCTCATTGGTCGCTGCCATCGGTGCATTGGCAGGAAGGATGGTAAAGAGGGCTGTGCGAGCCCCATCGACGAGCACGGAACTGGTGGTGTAGCCATCCTGTGCGGCATCGTCATCACCAGCGGTGGTAGTGATGCTGCCGGAGCCAGCTGAGGCGGGCTTCGACGGCACTCGATTGGCCAAGGGTTGGCCATCGGCGAAGTTGGTAGCCGGCACACGCACATAGTAGCCGCCAGGGGCCACGTTGAAGTTATAGAGGCCACCGCCGTAGGTCGTCGTGGTGGTAACTGCCGTGGCAGCAGCCGTTTGGTTCGACCATAGCTCAACAGTGACGCCATCAATTCCGGTCTCGGTGTTCGGATCGAAGATGCCATCATTGTTGGCGTCATTGAAAACGAGGTTGCCAATGGAAACCTGCGGCACAAAGCCGAAGTCGATGGTCAGATTGACCGCCATGTCATTGAGATCGTCGCTAGAGCCGAGATGTCCGCCCTCCTGACTGCCAGTAGGGGAATTCGTGGTGCTGAGTTCAAACACCGCCGTCTGAACGCCATTGGATGATGGATTGCCGTCATCGATGCCGTCTTCGCCGAGCTGATCATCTCCTGACTGCACACCTAAGGAGCTGGCGTGCAGGTAAAGCGGCATGCCGAAGTCGAACTGCGAAGCAGGAACGCGCACAAAGTAGCGGCTTGCCGTTAGATCGCTGAAGAAGTAGGTGCCGTCGGTCGCGGAGGTAACTTGGGCAAACAACGAATAGGAAGGCACGGCTCCATTCATGCTCTCACGATAGAGTTCAAGGGTCACACCACCGACACCTTCGCCCGCATCCGCACGACCATTGTAGTTTGCATCGATGAAGACCAGATTTCCGACTCCGACGGAGCGGAAGAAGCCAAAATCGATGGTGAGGTCGGTGTTATCATCGTTCACATCATCCGTGTAGGCGTTCCCGCCGAACTCACCGAGCGAGTTGGTGGGCTCTTCATCGGGAGCCAAATGGAAGACCGTTGAAACAATGCCGGTTGCGGATGGGTCTGTTGCATCAGAGCCGTTTTCGTCTTGGTTGTCATCGACACCGTTGTCACCGCCTACACCAGGAATCGAGCGCCAGCCAGAAAGCGGCTTGCCAGCAGCGAACTCTGACGGCGGGATAAAGACTTTGTAGTCGCCAGCAGCAAGATTGCTGAACAGGTATGAACCGCCGTTGCTGGTGGTGATCGTCGAAATCGCACTGGCAGTGAGCGGATCGGCAGCGGCGGCAAACAACTTCACCTTCACGCCATCGATGCCTTCTCCGGCGTCATACGTGCCATTGCCGTTAAGATCGATGAACACGAGGTTACCGACGCCAACACCATTCGGATTCGACGCAGCAAAACCAAAGTCGAGCGTGAGGTCATAGTTGTTATCGTCGAATGAATCGATGTCGTTGAAGGCACCACCCTCACCGTTCACATCCACCGGCTCAGCATTGACGGCGAGGGTGAACACACCACTGCGGATGCCGTTAAGGAACGGCGTAGGATCGTCGATTCCATTTTCGTTATTTGGGATGTTGTCATCCAGCACTGCGGTGACGCTGCTGGCTCCAGCGGCAGATTCCAAGCCATACAATGGACGTCCGGGTTCAAATTCAGACGGCGGAATGTTGAGGATATAGCTGCCAGCAGGAAGTGAATCGAAGAAATATCTACCGCCGTTGCCGGTGATGCGTGAGAAGATCGGAATACCGAAACCGGGCGTTTGATTGCCACGATAGAGTTCCACGGTCACGCCATCGACACCTTCACCCGCATCGGCAAAGCCATTTTCGTTGCTGTCGATGTAAACAAGGTTGCCGACGCCAACGGGTGTCTGGAAACCGAAATCGATGGTGAGATCGGTTGCGGCATCGACCTGATTGTCAGCAGTGTTTTCGAAGCCCGATTCGCCACTATCATCGGTTGGTGCATTGCCTGGGAACAAGCTGATGACGAGTGATGAGACACCATTGAGGACCGGCTCGCCGTTGTTGATACCGTCTTCACCGACATCATCATCCCCCACTAAACCTTCGAGAATGCTGATGCGCTGATACAGCGGTCCGTTGGACAAGAACTGCGAGGCTGGAATGTGCACCATGTAGTTGCCAGGACGCAGGAAACTGAAGCCGTAACGTCCAGCCGAATCACTGGTGGTGAAAGCTAGCGGATTATCCACTCCGGGGAACTGTGTATCGGCATAGAGTTCAAGGCGCACACCAGGCTGTCCTTCACCTGAATCATAGTGGCCGTTGGAGTTATTGTCGGCAAAGACGAGATTGCCAAGTGCTACCGGACGGAAGAGGCCGATGTCCACCGTCAGGTCGATATTGAGGTCATTGAGATCGGTGGAGGAGTCGAAACCCGTCTCCGTGCCATTATCTGAAGGCGCACTGTCACGCACAAGGTTGATGACACCGCTGCTAATACCCGTAATCCAGGGCGTGTCGGAGTCGCGTGAGTCTTCACCAGTGTCATCATCGCCGTTGGAGAATCCGGGTAGGCTGAACAGGCCACGCAGGCTGCCATTCGCCTCAAACTGTGGGGCGGGTAGATGCAGGAAGTATTGGCCCTGCCAGAGATTGCTGAAGAGGAACAAGCCACCGTTGGCGGTGACAGTGGAGGCAACAGGCTGAGTGACGCCGGGCGTGTCACCCCAGCGATAGAGTTCGATGGCAGCTTCGTCGCGGCCCTCACCAACGTCGAAACGATTGTTACCGTTGGCATCAACGAAGACTAGGTTGCCGATTCCCATGATGCCGGGTTCGACAAAACCGAAGTCGATGGTCATGTCGCCATTGGCATCAACGGTGTAGTTATCCAATTCACCACCACGCGCATGTTCTGCACCTGTGGTGCCATTGCCGAGCGGTTCCGTTCCAGGTGTGAGTGTGATGAGCGGACTGGAAACGAGAGTCTTGGGGCCGCCAGGCTGACGACCACTGTCATCACCGTCGATTTGATCATCCAAGATGGAGGAAATGGGACTGCTGTAGCCACTGCCCGCAAGCGGCAGGCCATCCACAAAATTGGAATCCGGAATCTGCACCTGATACACGCCTGGAGCCTGACCGGAGAAGTAATAGTGGCCGTTGGTATCCGTGTAAGTCCAGCCGATACGCGATTCAGCTCCATCGGCAGAGTTACCGTTCACATCACGCTAGAGTTCGATACGCACACCAGGAATGCCAGGTTCTGCAGCATCCTGAATGCCATCTGCGTCGAGATCGTTCCATACCACGGAGCCAATGGCGACAGAATCTGGCAGCGGTGCAAAGGGACGACCGATGGCTAGATCGCGTGGGCCAGCCCAAATTTCGCTGTTCGGCCCTGGCGGACGCGGAATCGGCACTTCGTTAATACGCACCGTGCCATTCGGCGCACCGGCAACATCAACACAGAGCAGCGCACCACTGATGTAGGTGCCAGCGTTAACTGGCTTGCCCCAATGGTAACCAGAAATGTAGAGCTTGTTGTCGGCTGGGTTAAACTCGACGTCGCGTGTGTCCACCTGGCCTTTGCCTGCGCTGGAAATCGTGGCAATGAGCTGCGGCAGGCCAGGAGCCGCAGGTGTGGTGAGATTGATGCTGAATATTTCGCCATCGCTGCGGTTCACGCCGTACAGGGTGCTACCTTGGATATCCATGCCTGAGATCAGAGCGATAGGCTGACCACCGGGCACCATGTCCACCAACTGCGTGTCGGTAACAATCGTATTCAGCAAAGCACCGGTGGTTGCACTGTAACGTCGGATTTCGCGAGTGTTACTGGTTTGAACCACGAGGTAGAGGTTGCCATCAGGACCGAAATTGAGATCCTCAATGCCAGACTGAGTAATGAAGGTGAAAGGCGCAGTGCCAATCGGTGCTCCGGGATTGCTACCTGTCGGACCTTGGAAGCGAACGATGCGGCCGCCGTTCGCATCAGCCACGTAGAAGCTGCCGTCTGGGCCGATGGTGAACTGCGCGATCAAGCTGACACTGGCAGTCGAGTTGTCGAGCACCGTGCCGAGATCTGTTCCGGCTGGGCTGATCTTGCGGATGTTGCTGGCTCCGTAATGCGCGACGTACCAGTTACCATCTTGACCCAGTTCCATGGCATACGGCACATCGCCGTAGTCGGCATTGCCCTGGCTAAGGCTGTTACCAAAGGCTGGAACGAGCGAACCGGTGTATAGACCTGTGCTGGCACTGAAGCTCTGGATGCTGTCGGCTTGCGTAGCAGAAACATAGATGCTCGGCGTCACATTCAGGAAGCCGAAGTCGATCGTGGTTTCTTCGTAGGTTCCACCGCCAGTGCCAGGTTCATCGGCAGCAGTCAGAGTCACGACAGGACTGTAAACCGCACCGCCGTTGACCTGATGGCCGTTGTCATCGTTATCGACGCCGTTATCGAGGAACACTGTGCTGCTGCTGGAGAGTGGCTGCGTAGCGAGTGGTGACGGAATGCGCACATAAATCTTCACCGGTGGGAGTGCCGTGAAAAGATAAGCACCGCCATTGCTCGTGGTCGTGGTTTTCAAGAGCAGGTCGTCAGTGCCACCGATGCGATTGTCAGCGCCTGTCGCCCAGAGTTCCATGCTCACGTCGTCGATCCCGGGTTCACCATTTTCGCGGATTCCATTGTCGTTGGTGTCCTGCCAAACCAGATTACCCACGCTCATGCCGCGGAAGATACCGAAATCGACCGTGTAGTCGGTGTCCGCATCACCATCATCCGTCGTCGGTTCACTACCCGTTGCGAGGCTGATGACTGGAGAAAAGACCGGGCTACCAGCGCCGCCGGGCTGTGAGGCAGCGTTGTTATCGTTATCGACGCCATTGTCGAGGTTCACTGGATTACCCCCAGGTATATTCAATGCGGTGGGCATGAGAACGCGCATGAAGAAAGTGCCGGGCTGCAGATTGTCGAAGTGATACTGACCCAAGGCTCCGGTGGTGGCACTGCGCAGCATGAGATCGCTGTTCGGGCCAATGCCACCGATGGCTTGATCCGCACCCGGATCCCAGAGTTCGACGGTGACGTCCTTGATGCCTGGTTCGCCAATGTCACGCAGACCATTGAAGTTGGTGTCCTCATAGACGACATCGCCGACGCTCAGTCCTTTCACCAACAGCGAGTAAGACTGTGTGGAGGAGCAATTGTAGGAATCCGTAACACGCACCGTGAAACTGGCGCTTCCATAGGCGGTAGGCGTGCCGGAAAGCAGACCCGCAGATGACATCGTGATGCCCGCAGGAGGTGAACCAGCGATCAAACTCCATGTATAAGGCCCGGTCCCACCACTGACACTGAGTTGACGGCTGTATGCCGTGCCGTAGTAGGCGTTCGTCAGTGTCGATGGTGTGATGCTGATGGAAGGGCAGTTCACCGCGAGGGTGTAAAGGCTTGTCACGGCGCAGTTGAAGGCATCGCGTGCTTCAATCGTGAACGAAGCTGTCGTCGCCTGCGTGGGGGTGCCGGAAATGATGCCGCTGGAGCTTAGCGAGAGTCCTGAAGGCAGTGCACCACTGAGCACGCTCCACACATACGGCGCACTGCCGCCCGTAGCAGTCAAAGGTGCGGAGTAAGCGCTGCCCACGGTGCCGTTTGAGAGAGTGGCAGGCGTGATGACGAAGTTGGGGCAACGAATGGTGATGGTGTATGGCTGTGTTCCGGGTGCGTTGTTCGCATCCAGCGCCTGCACGGTGAAGGAGTAGGTGCCGGGAGCAGCCGTGGTGGTCCCAGAGATAACGCCCGAGGAAGAGATGGAGAGGCCGGTGGGCAGACTGCCAGTGAGCCTGCTGAAGCTGTAAGGTGAGGTGCCACCCATCGCCGTGATTTGCTGGAAGTAGGGCACCAAGCGGGTGGCATCTGGCAACGTCGGAGGAAGAATCGTGATCGGGGGATAATCCACCGTGAAAGTGTACAGCTGAGTGGATGCGCAGTTATCCGCATCCGTTGCACGCACTGAAAAGGTACTGCTTCCAAGTCCGGTGGGTGTGCCACTCAAGACACCACCGCTCGAAAGCGTCAATCCTGTCGGCAACACACCTGAGGCAAGCGACCAGGTATAAGGTGCCGTGCCACCGCCAACGGAGAGCGTCCGGCTATAAGCCGCATACTGCACACCGGAAGGCAGCGGCACCGGACCAATTGACAGCGTCGGACAAGCAATGACAATTTGCATCGCCGTGGTGGCGGAGCAGTTCACGCCATCCGTCGCACGCACGGTGAAACTGTAACTCGCTGGTATGGCTGAGGGCGTGCCGGAGATCAAACCCGTGTTACTCAATGACAAGCCAGCGGGCAAAGCACCAGCCGCCACACTCCAGGTGTAAGGCGATGTGCCACCCGTCGCTGTGAGCTGTTGATTCGGATACGCCGCGCCTTTCGTGCCATTCGGGAAGGTAGGAGCGGTGATGTTGATCGAAGGGCAGTTCACCACGATGGAATAAACTCCCGCCCGTGAGCAGCCATTCGTATCCGTAGCCGTGATCGTGATGTTGTACGTTCCGGGAGCGCTGGATGGAGTGCCGCTGAGAATACCACCACTGCTCAAGATCATACCTGTAGGCAGCGTGCCAGTGAAACTCCACGCATAGGGTGCTGTACCATTGCTCGCGGTCAAAGTTTGTGCTGCATAGGCAGCATACTGCGTCGCAGCAGGAACTGACGTTGGAGTCAGAGTAAGTGTGGGACAGGTGATGGCCCAAGTGATCGAATTATCGATCACGCAGCCGTTCGCATCGGTCGCACGGATGACAAAGGTGTAGCTGCCAGGCGCACCGGTGACGGTGCCTGAAAGCAGACCGCTGGCAGAAAGTGAAATACCGCCGGGGAAGGCACCCGATGGTCGGCTGTAGGTATAAGGTGCTGTGCCACCGTTGGCGGTAAACTGCTGACTGATGATCGAGTTTTGCGCCACCGATGCCAGAGTGGTTGGGGACATCGTCAGCACCGGGCAAACAACGGCCAGCGTCATCGCCTGGGTGGCGGAGCAGTTAGAAGCATCCGTAACTTTCACGGTGAAGCTGTAAGTCGCAGGAGCAGCCGTGACAGAACCACTCAACACACCGCTGCTAGAGAGAGTCAATCCCGAAGGAAGTGCGCCGCTGGAAATGCTCCAAGTGTAAGGCGAGTTGCCACCGGCGGCGTTGAAGGTAGCGCTGTATGCCGTACCCTTGATCGCGTTCGTCAGTGTCGCAGGCGTGAGGGTGATCACCGGACATGAGCGCAGACCGAAGTCGATGGTGTTTTCTGTGCTCGTCACCCCAGTGCTGCCGGGTTCACCACCGGCAGTGAGCAGAAACACCATGCTATTCACAAAGGAACCTGCACCGCCGGGCTGCGAGCCGTTGTTGTCATTATTCACGCCATTGTCAGCGCTGACCACAGCACTGCTGACCAGTGAATAGGCGGCAGGAGGAGTCAGACGGACATAGTAATTGCCAGCCGTGTAGGTCTTGAAGCTGTAGGCACCACTGCTCAATGTCGAAGTCGTCTGCAGCGAGGTGTCGGCGTTTGCACCTGTGCCACCGATGGCATTATCAGCGCCGGGGCTCATCAGTTCCGCCACCACACCGCTGAGGCCAGATTCAGTGGTATCCTTCAGGCCATTGTTGTTGGAGTCATTCCAAACCAAGTCACCCACCGTGATGCCGGTGAACAGGCCAATGTCGATCGTGTTGTTGCCATTCGTGCCATCGCCATCCACACCCGAGGCAGGTTCAGCGGCCACGGCGAGATCGATCACCGGACTAAATACAAAGGTGCCTGGGCCGCCTGGCTGGCTACCGTTGTTGTCGTTGTCGATGTCATAGTCGAGCACCTGAACCACACCGCTAGCGCCTGGAATGCTGACAGTCGGCGTCACACGCACATAATACTTGCCGGGAACTAGATTATTGAAGGCATAGAGACCGGTGCTGCTGGTGACGACACTGCCACCGACCTGTGCGTCAGCGTTCAAACCCGATCCACCGATGAGATTGTCAGCGCCAGTGTTGAACAACTGTACCGTGGCACCACTGATGCCGAGTTCGCCCGTATCCTTCAGACCGTTGTTGTTGGCATCGTTCCAAACCAAGTTGCCGATGCTCACCCAAGGCGAAACCGAGCAAGGTTCGGTAGCGATGCTGAAAACGCCTCCTACATCCGTCTCAAACAAGCCTTCCGTGGTGCTGCTCGGCGTATAGCTGAAGGAAGTCAGCGCGCCGTTGCTATCGTAAGTGGGAGCACTGGTTAGATCGACCATGTGCAGCACGATACCAGAACTGCCACCAGTCTGAATCCCTTCCCACGTCGAGGCATTGACCCCCATGGCACTCCAGTTAACAGCGTTGTTGACGCGACTCACATCGAGGACGCACTCGAAGCGCACGGCACTACCCGTTTCGGTGACCCTTTGCAGTAGAACGTCAGCTCCTGTGACATTACCGGCCGCAGTGGTCACCATTAAGTTCGCCGTCGTCTGCCAGCTCTGGCATCCCAACGCAGGATCGTAGCGGTAGATGCTCACGCATGGGTTGGAACGTGTCATACCGTTGATGTAAACAATGGCACGATCCGCTGTGGCTGGATTCGACCCCGTGCTGACGAGGAACCATATCGCATCCACTTTGGCACTGCCGATTTGATTGAATGTCACATCCAAATCGAGACGGCTGAGCGCCGCGTCATAAATCAGATCCGCACTGTCAATCTGCGCGATGCCTGGCGTGTAGTTGAAGTCATAAGCCTGCGCTGGAGTCCAATCCGTGATCGAACTCAGCACCCCATCACGGTTCTTGTCACAGGCCAGGAAGTGATAGCAACCTGTGGCTGTCGGACCACTGGCCTTGAAACCAAAGTCGATGGTCATGTTGCCATTATTGTCGTCGCTATCATCTATCGTATTGAATGCGCCGCTTTCTCCCGTGCTGTTGGTGACTTCACCGCTATCTGTCAGCGAAATGAGCGCACTGCTGATGCCATTCACGGCCGGCAGCGCATTGTCGATACCGTCATCGTTGCCGACAATGTTATCATCCACATCGTTGTCCGATGAACTGGCCGGGAAGATTGAGATTGTGTTCACCAGAGCTTTGCCAACGGCAAATTCAGACGCTGGGACACGCACATAATAGGAGCCCGGCACCACGCTGCTAAACTGGTAGCGTCCACGTGTGCTGCTGGTGGAACTTGTCGTCGTGCTGGTGACAAAGGAGCCGGAACTGTTGAGCAATTCCACCCGCACGCTGCTCACACCTTCACCGGAGTCATAGACGCCGTTGTTGTTGCCATCTTTGTACACCAGATTGCCGATCGAGCAGAAGGTAGGACGCAGACCAAAGTCGATGGTGTTATCGATGTTACTTCCAAACGGAGCCAACAGATTCCCAGGCTCGGTCAACGCGGACAAGGTGATCATCGGCGAGTAGATCGGCGCACCGGTGGCAGACTGAGAGATACCGTTGTTGTCGTTGTCGATACCGTTGTCGGTACTGCTGCTGGTGGTGCTGCGACGTGGATGAGTGATTGGTGGCGTGAGGCGCACGAAATACTTACCCGCGCTAAGTCCGGTGAAGCTGTAAAGGCCATCGGCGGCGGTCGTAAAGGTTGCGCCAACCTTCACATCATCACCATTGTTCACCGTGGTGTCGGCAGATGAGAAGAGCTCCACTTGAGCACCGGAAACGCCTGTCTCACCCGCATTCACGACACCGTTGTTGTTGTTGTCCGAAAAGACAAAGTTACCCAGGGTCAATGCCGCGCTGAAGCCGAAATCGACTGTCATTTCCTGATTGCCGCCACCGCTGGCAAGATTTCCCGGCTCTTTGCCAACAGCGAGGTCGATCACCGGGCTGGAAACCGCTGTTCCTGCCCCACCAGACTGGATGCCATTGCTGTCGTTATCGACCCCGTTGTCCAGATTCACTGCAGGCGAAGCCAGCGGCCAGAGTGTGTCTGGAGTCGGCAGACGCACGAAGTATTTGCCCGCAGGAAGTCCGGTGAAGAGGTAGTAGCCGTTCGCATCCGTCGCGCTCGTGCCGATGAGTTGGTCATCGCCAGTATTGGGCAGATTGTCTGCGCCCGGCTGCAACAATTGCACCGTGAGATTAGATAAACCGGGTTCACGCGGGTTTTTGATGCCGTTTGCGTTGGTGTCGGCCCAAACGAAGTCACCAATCGAAAGTGTTGGAGGGGTGCAAGTGGCGGCTCCTTGCAACAGGATGTTGTCGATGTCGATGTAGCCAGAGCCATCACCTCCCCAGAGGTAAATTTCGATCATGAACGATTTCCCAGCGAGCTGCGCGCCTGTCGGCACCGCTGTCGCACCACCAAGGAAGCTGCTCCAGTTCAGATTCAGTGAGTACCAGGAACCGGTGGCTGGAAGGCTGAAATTATTCGTCACCACAGAGCGAATGACGGAACCTTCTTTCCAAGAAAGGATGGCCTTACCCTGCACTGGCGCGGTGGAGCCAACACGGAACACATCAAAGAGCAGGTTGCCTATGTTGCCGGTGGCCGTCGGATCCATGTCATAGCGAATCCATAGGCTGTCAGGACGCTGCAACAGAGTGATGGGTGCAGCATCATAACCGGTGTCATAGGCTGCATCCCAGTCACGCATACGACGTGAGAGTGAACCACCACGAATCGGACCGTTGGTTGTCGGCTCGCTAATGTCGGTAAGGCCGTTCATGTCGTCCTCGATCTGGATTTTGGCAGCATTAACGACGCACGGATTCTTATAGCTCGGAGGTGCTGGCAAGCCACCGCTGGCGCTGTTCAGGTCATACTCCAGCAGGTTGGTGATCGACGCTGGCACAGCGCGCAGTGCAAAGTCGATGCTGTTGTCCGCATCGGCTCCCCCGACAACATCGCCAGGTTCGCGACCCACAGCGAGTGTGACGACTGGGCTATTTAGCGTGGTCCCCTTCCCGCCTGTCTGCACACCGTTGTTATCGTTGTCGATGCCGTTGTCCAGCGCGACCTGCGGACCCGAGGACAGTGGCTGTGCCGTTGGTGGCGTGGTCATGCGCACGAAATAGAGTCCTGGGGCGAGACCGGTGAAGGCATACGCACCCGTGCCGTCCGTGGTGGTGGATCCTTGCGAAACGTCATCGCCATTGCCGATCACAGCGTCGATCGTCGAGAACAACTGCAACGAAGCACCACCGATCCCCTGTTCACCTGCATCGCGCGTGCCGCTTTGATCCAAATCTTCCCAAACGAGATTGCCGAGGGAAAGACCGTTGATGGTGAGAATGTAATCGCGTGTGCCAGAGCAGGTGACGCTATCCACGCTGCGAATGGTAAAGCTGGCGCTGCCCGTGGCAGTCGGAGTGCCACTGATGACACCCGTGCTGGTGTTCAACGTCAAGCCCGCAGGCAGGCTGCCAGCGATCACCGAATAGTTGTAAGGGCCGATGCCGCCGCTGCTGGTGACTGTTTGGCTGTATGCGACACCTCGATAGCCCGAAGTGAGATTGGAGGGACTGAGGACCAAGGTGGGGCAGTTCACCGTGACATTGATCGTGGCTGTGGAGGTACAACCATAGACTCCACGAGCCTGAGCCGTGAAGGAATAACTGCCGGGCACGGTCGGTGTGCCACTCAGAAGGCCCGAAGGATTCAATCCGAGTCCTGGAGGTGCTGATCCCGTCGGAATACTCCAAGTGTAAGGAGCGTTGCCACCGGTAGCGGTCAAGGTGGTGCTATAACTCAACGCCACCGTGCCATCAGGAGCTGTGGTCGGCGATATGGTTGCCACTGGACACTCCACCGTGAGGACGTAAATGATCGTGCCAGGACAGTTGTTCGTATCCATCGCCTGAATGGTGACGCTGTAATTGCCAGCCGCACCCGTGGGTGTGCCGCTGATCAGGCCGGACGGAGAAATGCTCATGCCGGTGGGGAAGGTGCCCGCAGTGAGCGACCATGTTTTCGTGCCCACACCGCCGCTGGCTGTGAGTTGCTGCGAATACGCGGTGCCGACTGTCGCATTGAGCAATGAGGCCGGCGTGATGGTGATCGCCGCGCAGTTCACGCCAAGCGCGAGTGCCTGCTGTTTCACACAACCGTTCAAATCGCTCGCCTGCGCCGTAAAGCTGAAAGAACCCACCGCCATGGTGGTGCCGCTAATCAAGCCCGATGAAGACAAGGTGATACCCGAAGGCAATGCACCGGCTGCCATGGACCAAGTATAGGGTGTGGTGCCGCCACTGGCCGTGAGTTGTTGGCTGTAGGCCACGGTCGTTGTCGCCTGCGGCAATGTCGTCGGCGTGATCGTGATAAGAGGGCAATCAAACAGGATCGTGCAGTCACACGAGCCGGAGCAACCCGTGCTGTCGGTGGCTTTCACGCGGAAGGTATAGCTGCCCGGCGCTGCGGTTGGCGTGCCGCTGATAATGCCGGTGGCGCTGAGGGTGAGTCCCAATGGCAGAGAACCACTTTCCAAAGACCACGTATAGGCAGGATTTCCGCCGCTCGCGCTCATGGTCTGGCTATAAGCCTGATACTGACGACCATTCGCTAGCGAGGATGGACTGAGTGTGATCACTGGGCAGTCAACACGCACCGTGTAGCTGCGGACTCCAGAGCAGCCGACGCTGTCCGTGCCGCGAATCACCGCCGTGTAATCACCCGTCGTCGCAGTGGGTGTACCACTGATCAGGCCAGCGCTCGTCAGGCTCATCCCGGCAGGCAGGGCACCGCTATCAATGCTGAAGGTGTAAGGCGCACTGCCACCCATGCCATCGAGCAGCACCGCGGTGTAGGCCGCAAATTGCTGTGCATTCGACAGCGTTGCGGGTGTGAGGGTGATCGTTGGACATATCACGCGCACGCTCAATGCCTGAGTGCTCACGCAATTGTTCGCATCACGCGCACGCACCGTGAATGCATACGATCCTGGCGCTGAACCCGGTGTTCCGTTGAGCACGCCTGCGCTGCTCAAGCTCATGCCAGTGGGCAATGCGCCGCTGGTGATATCCCACAGATAAGGAGCCGTGCCACCCGCCGCATTCAATGTGACGGCCGTGTAAGGCGCATACTCAACTGCATCCGCGAGCGTTTTGGGGGTGATATCGACGACTGGGCAACCAACCACCAGTGTGTAGCTGCGCACACCGAGACCACTGTATAGATCGCTGGCACGCACGGTAAACGGATAACTCGTTGGCACAGTCGTCGGTGTTCCACTCAGAACACCCGTGGTCGTATTGAGCGCCAAACCGGCGGGAAGACCGTTGTTGCCGCTGGTCGTTAGATTGTAGCGCGAAAGTGCCTCGGCTGTGCTGATCGCGCGATTGTATATCACCGGTTCATCGAGTGCACCGGTCCACTGCGTGCCCGCCGTAGCGCTGCCACCCATGACCAGCGGCTGCGAGGAGTGAGTAATGGCCGTGGTGAATGCTTTCGAGGCAATCTGCACGCCGTTGACATAGATACGCAGGTTCGTGAGGTCATATGTGGCCACCACATGGCTCCACGTGTTCAGCGCTAGCGGCGCATCGACGAAATCGGAGGTGCCAGCAACCGAAGTGGTGCCGTTGATCCAGAAACGCACGGTGCTGGCTCCGCTGTTTTGCTGCAAACCGTAACCATCCGTCACCGAGCCGATGGTGGTGGTCTTAGCGAAGAGAATGCGACTACCAGATGGCGCGGCACTACCAGGACGCACCCAAGCTTCGAGACTGATCTGTGCCGGACGCATGACCGACTGGTCAGCGACCTGCATGTAATCATCCACCCCGTCAAAATTGAACGCACGTCCGACCTGACCGGTAGTGAAGGCAACACCGTTCATCAACGCGCCATTGTTACCAGCCACCACTTCTGCCGCGCCGTTTTCGCCCGGCCACCAGACTGCAGCGCCGCTCAACGCCGAAGGCCCAACGCTCCAGGTATAGGGAGCTGTGCCACCCGCAGCGAGCAGGTTCTGCGTGTAGGCCGCATACTGTGTCGCACCAGGCAGCGTATTCGGCGTTACTGTCACAACCGCGTTCATCAACGTGAGTGTGTAGATCTGGGTGCCAGCGCAGCCCAAGTTGTCGGTGCTGCGCACGGTGAAAGCGTAACTACCAGGCGCAGCGGATGCACCCGGCGTACCGCTGATGATGCCAATGCTATTCAAGGTCATACCATTTGGCAGAGTACCGCTGCTGATTGAATACGTGTAACCACCGGCACCGCCACTGGAGGTAAGCGTGAGCGGATTGTACGAAACATACTGCATCGCTACACCGAGCGTACCCGGGCTGATGGTGATGGTAGGACAGCCGCGGAAGCCGAAGTCGATGGTGTTTTCAACGTTCGTGTTGCCGGTGTTGCCAGGTTCGCCACCGGCGGTGAGTGTGATCACCGGGCTGATGGCTGCCGTGCTGATGCCGCCGGGTTGTAGGGCATTGCTGTCGTTATCTTCGCCATTGTCAGCGCCATCAGCCACACCCGACGCGAGCGGATACAATGCGGGCGGCGTGGGAACGCGCACGCGATATGCCGCTGGCTGATAGACGGTAAAGCCATAGACGCCTGAACTGTTTGTCGTGGTGCTGGCGATGACCGTGTTCACCGAGCCATCGAGCAATTCGACTGTCACACCAGCTCCAACACCGGTTTCTGTGCCGCTGCTGAAGGCACCATCGTTGTTGCTGTCGATAAAGAGTTGATTTCCGAGCTGAATGCCGGTGAACAAGCCAAAGTCGATGCTGAGTTCGGTATCGGGATTAGTGTCACCATCATTGATCGGCTCCGAACCAATGCCGAGATTGATAACCGGGCTGTAAATGAAGGTTCCAGGGCCGCCGGGTTGTGAGCCATTGTTGTCGTTATTGATGCCGTTGTCGGCAATAACCACATTGCCGCCCGTGGCGGGAATGCTCGTTGGTGGCGTGACCCGCACGACGTATTTACCATCAGCAAGACCGGTGAAGTTATAAGCGCCAGTCGGAGTGGTGGTGGTGGAGCCAATCAGAATGTCATCGGCATCACCCGCGATGTCATTCGTGCTACGGAACAGATCCACCGAAACACTACCAATGCCGATCTCACTGAATGCGCCGGTGTCGCGCACACCATTCTTGTTAGCGTCATTCCAGATGAGGTTACCAATGGTCATCGTGGCCGACGTGCTGACCTGACAGAGATACACCAAGTCCGCCGCCACCGGATTCGTGCTACTACCGCCAGACAGGACAACGCTGGCAGTGTCGATCTGCGATTGAGTGGCCGCATTGGCGATACGGAAGCGGTAAGTGAACTGCCGCCAGATAGGCTGCAAGGTGTTCGCTGTAGCTTCGGTCCAGCCATTGTAATCCGATGCGCCAAAGGCAGGGTAAGAAACCGTGCCACCACTAAAGCCGCAGCACTGCTGGGTTCCTGGAGCCGTGGCACTCAGTTCTCCCTGAGCCACGGTGTAGTACTGATAGATACCAGGGGTGGAACCGGTGATGATCTGGAAGATCTGTGCGTTCGCACCGAGGTCCCACAGGATCGAAGCCGCTCCGGATGAAGCGCTCGAAGCCCAAATGCTCAATTCGTATTCCTTGCCAGCCTGCAACACAGAACTCCAAGCGCCACCGCCCGCTGGACGCAAGCTGAGGCAGGAATTGGTGCCTTGCAGCAGCATCATGCGTTTGCCATGACGGCTCTTCACGCTCTCCATCCAGGACACGCGTGAACCATTGTTACCGGCGAGAATTTGCGCACGTTGCAGGGGTTCACCAATGCCACTGGTTCCATTGGTGCCGCCCAGCCATTGGAATGCATTGATATTGCTACCGAAAGATGTGCCAGATGCATCGTAGCCGAGCACGGTTGTGGGTGTGCCGGTTGTATTCGGCAGCCCTTGGAACTCAAAGCTTGGGTTATCGATGAGATTGGTGATCTGACACGGATTGATGTTGGAGAAGCCGATGTCGATGGTGCTGTCAGTATCCGTGTCATCGCCATCCGAGCCGCTGCTAGGTTCGGCACCAGGTGACAAAGTGATCAAGGGTGTGACCACTGGATTGCCCGAAACCGTCTGAATCCCGTTGTTGTCATTGTTGACGCGGTTATCGAGCGCCACCTGGTTCGTGCTGACTTTCGGATAGAACGTCGGCGGCGTGGGAATGAGCACATAATAAACGCCGGGTGCAAGGTTGTTGAAGAGATAGAGACCATTGCTATCGGACATGGTCGTGGCGATCATAACGTCATCGCCTGCACCGTTGTCACGCGCGCCGTTGATGCCCGGCGACCACAACTGCATGCGCAGGTTTGGCGCGCCGCTTTCAGTCGAGCCGCGCAGACCATCGTCGTTCATGTCGATCCACACCTGATTGCCGAGAGCCACGCCTTTGATGAGGAAAGAGACAGAACTCGTCGAACTCTGACAGGTGTAAGCATCCGTGGCACGCACGGTGACTGTGTAACTGCCAAGCGTGGTCGGTGTGCCGCTCACGGTGCCATCAGAGGCCAACGTAAGTCCAAGCGGCAATGAACCACTGATCAATGCGAATGAATAAGGCGAGGTGCCGCCGTTTGCAGTGAGCGAGTGCGTGTAGCTCGTGACGAGATAACCGTTTGGCGGCGTGGTGTTGCCAATGGTGATACTCGGGCAGACGGGCGTGACTGTATAAGCACGCGAACCGGCACAGCCATTGGCGTCCGTACCGGTGAGTGTGAATGAAACAGGCGTGTTTGTCGTAGCCGTGCCACTAAGCACACCCGTGCTGCTATTGATGCTCAACCAGGCCGGCAGGCCACTTGCACTCCACGTCACTGGCGTGGCGCTAGTGCCGCTGGTCGTGATTGTCTGCGAATAGAGGAATCCGATGACCGGTGCAGGCAGTGTGGACGGATTGAGCGTGATGACCGGACAGACACGCAACGGAATGGTCGATGTGGCAGTGCAACCGAGGCTATCGGTGGCCGTAACAACGACGTTGTTCAAGCTGGCGATGCTTGGTGTACCGCTAAGAACGCCGCCGGGAGAAAGCACGATGCCCACTGGCAGCGATGCAGCCTGCGCCGTCCAGGCGTATGGCCCGACACCACCGCTGGCGGCCAAGGTTTGGCTATAGGATGTTCCGGCGATGACCGCAGGAAGTGTCGCGGGAGTGATCGTGATCGCAGGACAGTTACGCAGGCCGATGTCGATGGTGTTTTCCGTGTTTGTCGTTCCGCCAGTGCCAGGTTCGCCCGCAAAGCTGAGCGTGAACGTGACGCTATTCACCGCAGTGCCCGCACCGCCAGGCTGGCTGATCGCATTGCTGTCGTTATCGGTGCCATTGTCGGCAGAAACGCCATTAAAGGCGAGCAACTGCGATGCGCCCGGCGTGACACGCAGATAATAGGTGCCAGCTGAGAAGACGGTGAAGTTATACAAACCGCTGGTGTTGGTGGTCGTGGTATTGATGACCACGTCATCACCGTTGTATGCCACGTTATCCGTGCCACGTGACATGAGCGCCACTGACACGCCCGCAACGCCCGTTTCGCTACCGCTTTGGAAAACGCCATCGCCATTGGCATCAAGGAAAACGAGATCACCAAGAAGGATGCCGTTGTAGAGACCGAAGTCGATGCTCAAGTCGGTGTTTGGATCGGTATCACCGTCATTCACTGGCTCAGCACCGACGGCGATGTCGATGATGGGGCTAAACAGCGCTGTTCCCGTACCACCAGGCTGCGAACCGTTATTGTCGTTATTCACGCCGTTGTCGAGCGTGACCGGTGCGCCACTCGTAATCGTGTAGATCGATGGCGCGGTCACTTTCACGTAGTATTTACCGGGAACGAGATTTGCGAAGGAATAAACACCGCTGGCGCTGGTGGTGACATCGCCACCCACTTGCGTGTCCGCCGCAGCACCACTGCCGCCGATGGCGTTGTCACTGCCGGGGCTGAATAACTGCACCAAGGCACCACTGACGCCAGGTTCGCCACTATCCTTCAAGCCGTTGTTATTCTCATCACTCCAAACGCTGTCACCGATGGTCAGTGAGAAGATGGTGACGCTGTAAGCTTGCGTCTGCAGGCAGTTATTCGAGTCGCTGACACGCAATGTGAAAGCGGATGTGCCTGCCGTTGTGGGCGTCCCAGAGATCACTCCTGTGGAGGTGTTTAAGGTGAGGCCCGCAGGCAATGTGCCGCTGCTCACAGCCCACGTGTAAGGTGCTGTTCCATTGGTTGCGCTCACTGTTTGACTGTAGGCGACGGCAACAGTGCCATTGGCGACTGAGGCGGGACTGATAGCGATCACCGGACAGGATGGCGTTACTGTGTATGAGCGTGTACCAGTGCAAGCGGTGCTATCGGTGACGCGAATCGTGAAGTTCGCGGTAATAAGATTCGTGGCTGTACCGCTGATCAGGCCAGTGGCCGTGTCTAGCGTGAGTCCTGTTGGCAAGGCGCCACTGCTCACCGCCCAAGTGTAAGGCGATGTGCCACCACTGGCGGTCAATGCCTGCGAGTAGGCCGCATTCATCGTGGGAACGGACAGTGTGGCAGGATTGACCGTGATCGTGGGGCAGACTGGCGTGACGGTGTAGGCGAGTGTGCCAGCACAACCGTTCGCGTCGGTGGCACGCACGGTGAAGGTAGCTGTATTGCCGTTGTTTGGTGTGCCACTCAAAACACCGGCGGAATTCAGTGTGGCCCACGCTGGGAGTAAGCCACCGGCGAGCGTGAAGGTGTAAGGTGCCGTGCCGCCTGAAGCGGTGATGGTTTGCGATGATGCGGTGCCAATGGAGGGCTGCGTGAGGCTTGCTGGCAGCAAGGTGATAACCGGGCAGACTTTGAGAGTGATGCTACGCGTTCCAGTACAACCATTCGTATCTGTGGTACGGAAGGTAAGGCTCACCCCGGCAGCGTTGCTCGTTGTAGGCGTGCCACTGATGCTACCAGTGGTTGCGTTGAGAGTTAATCCGACTGGCAGCGTTCCGCCCGTCAAAGCGAAGGTGTAGGGTGCGACACCACCCGTGGCGCTAAGCGTCTGCGAATACGCGGAGCCAGCAAGACCATCGGCCAAGGGACTTGGATTGACCGTGATGGCAGGACACACCGGTGTGACCGTGTAGGCGAGCATGCTGGCACATCCATTCGCATCGGTGGCACGCACGGTGAACGTGGCGGTGGTGGTATTGACCGGAGTGCCGCTCAATACACCAGCAGCGCTCAAGGTGGCCCACGATGGCAGTGCGCCACCCGCGAGTGTGTATGTATATGGTGCGGTGCCGCCGCTGGCTGTGATGGTTTGTGAATAGGCTGTGCCGACAGTCGGTGTCGTGAGTGTCGTGGGCGAGAGTGTGAAGACTGGGCAGATTTGCAACGTGATCGCCTGTGAGCCCTGACAGTTATAGGCATCATTCACACGCACTGTGATGCTCGTAGCGGGTGAAGCTGATGCGGTGGGTGTGCCACTGATGACTCCCGTGCTCGCATTGAGCGTCAAACCCGCAGGCAATTTGCCGCTGGTGATCGCCCAAGAAGTGTAAGGTGCGGTACCGCCACTGACGGCGAGGGTTTGCGAATAGGCGACTCCGGCCGTGCCTTGAGCGAGTGCACCTGGCGTGATGGTGAAGGTCGGGCAACCTGGAGTACTGGTATATACCAGAGTTCCAGCACAGCCGTTGGCATCAGTGGCTCGAACAGTGAACGTATTGGTAGCCGTACTGGTTGGCGTGCCGCTAAACACACCTGCTGAACTCAAGGTGGCCCACGCTGGCAAAGAACCACTCGCGAGTGTGAACGTGTAGGGCGCGGCACCACCCGAAGCGGTGATGTTTTGCGAGTAAGCGATGCCAACCGTGGGTGTGGTGAACGTCGAAGTAGCCAGCGTGACGACCGGGCAGATTTGCAGCGTGTAGGACTTGGTGCCGGCACAATTGAAGCTGTCCGTGGCGCTGACGGTGATGCTGACTCCTGCCGCATTGCTGGTCGTGGGCGTGCCGCTAATGATGCCGGTGCTCGCGTTGAGCGTCAAACCAGCGGGCAGTGTGCCGCTAGTGATGGCATACACATACGATGATTAACCACCACTCGCCGTGAGAGTCTGCGAATAAGCCGTGCCCACCGTACCCTGCGCTAGCGTAGCAGGCGTGACGGTGATAACCGGGCAACTGATGGCAAAGTTCGCGGCAATCGTGCCCTGGCAACCGTTCGCATCCGTGGCGCGCAGGGTGACATTGCTGCTGATCTGCGTCGTAGGCGTGCCGCTGACAACACCCGTGCTCGCGTTCAATGACAGACCCGCTGGAAGCGTGCCGCTGGTAACAGCGAAGGTGTAAGGTGCTGCACCACCGCTGGCAGTGATGGTTTGTGAATACGCGGTGCCGACGATGCCAGTCGCAGGCGTGGTGGGTGCAAGGGTGATAACGGGGCAGACTTGCAGTGTGACCACTTGTGTTCCCTGACAGCCATTGGTGTCATTGACACGAACCGTGATGCTCGTGGCAGGAGAAGCTGCGGCGGTTGGAGTACCACTGATAACGCCTGTGCTCGCGTTGAGAGTCAACCCCGCAGGCAAGGCACCGCTGGTGATGGTCCACGCGCTGTAAGGCGCGATGCCGCCAGCGGCAGCCAGTGTTTGTGAGTATGCGACTCCCACACTGCCGCGTGTGAGTGACGTTGGCGTGATGCTAATGGTCGGACAGACAGGTGTGACGGTGTAGACGAGCGCCGAGGCACAGCCGTTCGCATCGGTGGCACGCACCGTGAACGTAGCGGAAGTGGTGCTGTTTGGCGTGCCGCTCAACAAACCTGTAGAGCTTAGTGTGGCCCATGTTGGCAGCGCACCACCGGCGAGGGTGAACGTATAGGGCGCAGTACCACCACTGGCAGTGATGGTTTGTGAATACGCTGTGCCAACGGTCGGCGCCGTGAGTGTTGTCGATGCGAGCGTGATGACGGGGCAGATTTGCAGCGTGACCGCCTGTGAACCCTGGCAGCCGTTGGCATCGTTGGCGCGCACCGTAATGGTCGTCGCGGGAGAAGCGGAAGCAGTGGGCGTGCCGCTGATGACGCCGGTGCTTGCGTTCAACGTCAAACCACTTGGCAGCGTGCCACTGATGACCGTCCATGAACTGTATGGCCCCACTACACCACTCCCAACGAGTGTTTGTGAGTAGGCTGAGCCAACAACTCCCCCTGTGAGTGACGCTGGGGTGATCGTGATAGCTGGGCAGTTAACCGCAACCGTGTAATTGCGTGTGCCAGAGCATCCATTGGCATCTGTGGCAGCCACACTGAAAGTAACACCCGCATTCAGAGCGGTGGGTGTGCCGTTGATCAAACCGCTGGCAGCATTCAGAGACAATCCGGCAGGAAGCGTTCCGCTGCTAACGGTATACACATAAGGACCCGTGCCGCCGAGCGCTGACACGGTTTGCGAATAAGCAGCGCCTAGCGCACCGTTTGCCAAAGTCGTAGGGTTCACGTTAATAACTGGACAAATTTTCAGTGACACCGTGATCGTTCCAGAACAACCAAAGGTATCCGTGGCACGGACAACAAAGCTGGTTCCAGCGCCATTGGAAACGGTCGGGGTGCCGCTGAGGATACCAGTGGCTGCATTCAGACTGAGACCTGTTGGCAGCGTGCCACTCGTGACGCTGAAAGAATGTGGAGCGGTGCCACCGCTGGCGGTGAAAATCTGCGAATAGACAACACCAACCGTGCCAGTGACCGCTACAGCCGGACTGACGGAAACCGCCGGACAAACTGGAGTAAGTGTGTAGCTGCGGGTGACGACACAGCCTTTGATATCCAGCGCACTGACGGTGAAGGTAGCCGCAGCACTGCTGGTAGGTGTGCCAGTGATGACACCGTCCGTTCCGAGCACCAGACCGGCAGGCAGCGTTCCGCTGCTCACGCTGTAAACATAAGGTGCATTACCACCACTCACCGTGAGTGTCTGTGGCGCGTAAACACTGCCGACACTGCCATTCGGCAAGCTCGTTGGATTCAAAGTCATCGCCGGGCAGGCAATCGTGACGGAGTAGTTCTGCATGCCGCCGCAGCCTTTGGCATCTACGGTCTGAACGGTGAAGACATAGGTGCCGATCTCGGTCGGCGTGCCACTCAAAACACCGGCACTGCTCAGTGTGGTGCCGTCTGGCAATGTGCCACTGGCCAGCGACCAAACATACGGTGCCACACCGCCACTGGCGGTCAGCGTTTGGCTATAAGCAGTGCCCAACACACCTGAAGCAAGTGATGCGGGGGTGATGCTGAGCGTGGGGCAACCGCGCAGACCGAAGTCGATGGTTTTTTCATAGCTCGTGCCGCCGCTGCTGCCTGGTTCGGTGCCAGCAAGGAGGGCAAAACTCATGGAGGTGCTGGCGGTGCCGAGCACACCTGGCTGGGAACCGTTGTTGTCATGGTCCACGCCGTTATCCGTGGCACCGACGGTGCTGGAAGCCAAAGGAGCGCTGGCAGGCAGGTTGGGCAGACGCACGCGGTAATTTCCAGGGGCATTGCCAAGCCCGAACATGTAACTGCCGTTGCTGTCCGTGAGCGTACTCAAAATAACCGCGCCGGTGCTCGCATTGAGCAACTCGACGGTGACTCCAGCCACCCCAAGTTCACCATTGGCGCTTTCGTAGATGCCGTCGTTATCGGTGTCATTCCACACGACATCACCGACAGCGAGACCGGAGGTGAGGCCGAAGTCCTGCGTCAAATCGGTGTTCGAATCCGTATCGCCGTCATTGATAGGCTCGGTGCCGGCCTGAAGCGTGATGACTGGGCTATAGATCAGCGTACCGGGGCCACCGGGCTGGCGTCCGTTATTGTCATCGTTCTGACCGTTGTCTTCCAAATCCGCAGCGCCGGAACTCAAGGGTAGGCCCACAGTCGGAGTGACGGTGATGTAATACTTGCCGTCCGAGAGCGAACTGAAAAGGTAACTACCAGAGGCAGTCGTGGTGATGCTGGGCTGCGCCTCGTAGTCGGCATTCAAGCCCGTGCCACCGATCTCACCATCTGCACCCGTGGCATATAGACGTACCACGGCACCTGCGACCCCCGTTTCAGTGACATCTTTGAGGCCATCTGAGTTGGCGTCGTTCCAGACGGCATTGCCAAGGCAAATGCGACCAGCACCAGAGCTAGGCTGCGTTTGGAAGAGCAGGCTGTCTTCGAAGGAGAAGGGGTTATTCCCGTAAACACCAAAGTTGCGACCATCTGCAGACATGCCGTCGCCGCCGTTGTAGATGTTCCAGCCGATGTAGTTGATGTCCGCTGCGACTTGACCATCGATGCGCAAAATATTGGAGATCGCGGTATAAAATGAGGCCGGCGACTCCCACAGCACGGCACGGCTGCTTCCACCAGAACTTGCATAAATGGTGCCCAAGACGCGGGCATTGTCTGAAATAGCTCCCACGATGCCACCGAGCGTGTCCGAGGCTCCACGTGGCAAATTCGTCCGTGTCGTCGTGAGCGTGTCATAGACGAAAGGCGTTGGCACACTGCTGATGATCTCTGCCGAGCCAACGTAGCGTCCATTGGGGCTCACTTTGCCAACCTTAAGCTTGCCGGTAAAGGTGGTGACCACATTGGTCCAGCCATCTTGCACGCTGCCACGCAGGATTTGGCCTTGGCCGCTAGTGTTCACCACGAGGAGCACGCTGCCATCAGCCGAGGCGTCCAGCACTTCACGCACGCCGGGGATCGCTGACCAAGTGAGGCTGCTAAGAGTCCAGTAGCCACCCTGAGTTGTCGTGGCACCGGCGGGACCATCAGGATCGACGGTACCAAAGGCATACAGGCTATCGCTTGTGATCGCACAAGGCATGGCGGTGATGCTGGGGTTAGCATCGAAGGGAGTCAGCAAGCGCTGCGTCGTGCCAGTGCTACGGTTGTTATACCAAGCGATGATGTTGGTGTTGGCACCTGAGGTCCATTTTTCGTGACCCACCACATTACCGTCGTCATTCACATCATTGCCCAGAGCATACGGACGACTGGCGGTGACCTTAGTGATGTCAGCATAGGCAAAGGTGAGCGCATTCAGCACAAACGCACGTGTGGAAGTGCCAAAACGCACGCCAGTCACCCAGCGCCCGTTCGGTGACATGTTCATGATGCACTGCGCCTGATTGAAACTCTGCCCACCGAGCACATCCTTGCCGACGCGCGTGACCAAATACTGCGCACCCAAGGTTTGCCCGAGAGCAAGAGCGCAGTTGGTGGTGGGTGGCACACTGCCACTGTTGTAACCAAAGTTCAGATTCAAATTCTGCGAGCCAGCGGTGATCGTGCCGCTGGCCGTACCATCCAGCGGCGCCACCGGATCAGCAGTGATCACGG
Source organism: Verrucomicrobiaceae bacterium (assembly GCA_947466075.1). GTDB lineage: Bacteria > Verrucomicrobiota > Verrucomicrobiia > Verrucomicrobiales > Verrucomicrobiaceae > Prosthecobacter. The sequence goes on along the minus strand of CANIBP010000011.1, from coordinate 30,955 downwards.
CACCATTCAAACTTGTGAGTGAATCTGCCCGCACTTTGATGACGTGTGTGCCATTGATGAGACCATCGAAACGATAGAGGCCATCGGCTGCCGTGACTCTGGAACCACGCCAAATCGTTCCCGCCGAATCAAACAACTCAACCACGGCACCAACGATACCCCCCTCACCTACTTCACCGATGCCGTTGCCGTTGGCATCAGCAAAGATAACGCCACCCAAAGCGCCTGAGTAGGTTCGGCCAAAATTCAGGTCTTCAAGTTCCCAACCGCCTTGCAACGTCACGGTGAAACCGCTGGTTGTGGTGGTCAGTGACATGCCCGCTGGAAAATCAGGGTCGGCAGCGTTGAAGCCAATGTTGTAGGTGCCAGCGGGGACGAGGAAGGTGTATTCACCGGCGGCATTGGTCGCGGTGCTCATGCTCACTGGAGTGCTGCTCAGAGTGACGCCGTTAAGTGTGACGGTGATGTTGGCTATGCCTGTTTCGGTGGTGTCAAAGATGGTGTTGGAGTCCTTGTCGTAGAAGACATGGCCTTTGAAGGCCCCCAACTCAGCGAACCCGAAGTCGGCAGTGGTTAGAGTCTGAGCTGCGGCCAGGGTGACGGCGATTTCTTCGCCCGTGGTGGGCAGCATTGTGTTGTAGAGGCCAGCGTTCGGGCTGCCGACGGGTGCGGGCACGTGCTGCTCATCCACACGGACGACATAGTTGCCAGCAGGCAGTTTGGTGATGCTGTAAAGGCCGCTGGCATTGGTGAAGGCTATGCCAACTTCACTTTCGGAGGCATCAACTTCGCCATTGGCATTTTCATCGAGATAAGCACTGACGCGAACATCAGGGATGCCTGTTTCGCCGCTATCACGCACGCCATTGTTATTGGTGTCGTAATAAACGAGGTCGCCAATGCTAGCGCTGTGATTGTAGCCGAAGTTATTGCCCGTGCTGACTTGCAAGGCCACGACCGTCACCGGACGCACGGCACTGCCGCCGCTGACGTAATTCATACCAACAGGCAGCGTGGCTTCGACCACATCGACAAGATAGGCACCAGCATTGAGCAGTCTGAAGCTGTAGAGGCCGAAGGTATCGGTGGTGGACTGTAGCAGTAGCAAATCACCCGCATCGATGCTGCCGTTGCTGTTGATGTCACGATAGAGATTCACGCTCACGCCGCCGAGAGGGCTTTCCTCATCGTCGATGGAGCCATTTTCATCACGGTCTGTCCAAACGAGGCCCTGGATCGTGGCAGCGACGGATGGATCGGCAGGCTTGAGTACACCGAAGTCGGCATCGTCGATTCGGGTGCTGTTGGTGGCCAGTGTACGGCTCAGCGTGGGTGTCGTGGTCATCACCCAGTCGGCGGGCAGCGTCGTGAGATCGAGGCTGACTGTCCAAGGTGCTCCACCATTAGCATCCAGACCATAAATGCGGTAGTTTCCGCTGCTGTCGGTCGTGGCTGTTCTGCTTCCAATGCTGATCCGCACTCCAGAGACGCCGAGCTCACCAGAGTCCTGCACGCCATTGGCATTGGTGTCTGCAAAGACCGTATCGCCAATGCTTCCCGTCGTGGCGATGACGGTATCGACTTGATTGGAAGTGCGGCTTGGAATGGCACCACTGTTATCAATGATGCTAGCGGTGTTGCTGATGACGCTGACACCTGGAACGGCGTTGACCGTGGCATTGAAGGTCAGATTTGGCGTGACGATGACGCTATTGCTGGTGGCGGAAGCCCAAGTGGTGGCACCGCTGCTGGCAGTGATGCCAAAGGTGAGCTGACCGATGCTAGTGCCCGCCGTGGCCTGATAGGTCCAGGTGAAAGTCGTGCCACTCGCACCAACCGTAGCGCTAGCTGGAGACGGGCCACTGATGAGCGTGGCACCGACGCCATTGGCGCCATTCACTACTGGAGTGCCAGGGGTAACCCCCGTGACATTGGAAGGAGCCGTGAGTGTTTGAGTGACGATGAACTGAGTGGCAGGGCCAACCAAGGAGCGGCTTGTCGTGACTGTGTTATTTCGGCCACTTGTCGTGCTGGGGACGCCCGCACTGGTGCTACCGAGAGTCCATGTAACTGTTCCAGCAGCAAATATACCTCCCGCATTGGCGCTGCTACTCACATAGGTTGTGCCAGCCGGTATAGCATCAATCACACGTGCGTTGGTGAGCATTTGGCTGCCGCTGTAGTTGGGCGTTAGCGTGTAGGTGAGTGTATTGGTGGGAATGGCGCTCGTGAGATTGACGGCCTTAGTTAAAATGGAGACGAAGGGGAAATGTGCTGTGGAGAAAACTTGCCCAACGGCCAACGTTGAAGCCCTTTCACTCACGGAAGCGACAAGGTCCGATGGCAGATCCGTATCTGCAGCATCTACAACCGCCACATAGCTGTCGGCGGCCAGTGCGGCGAAGTTATAAGTGCCATCGGGGGCACTGGAGGTGCTGCTGATCAAGGTATCCGTGCCCGCATTGTACTGCTGGTTCCCGTTCACATCACGATAGAGTCTGACGGTGATTTTTGACAGAGGAGCATCCGTGCCTGTTGTGTAAGTGCCATCTCGATTCGTGTCTCTAAAGACAAGTCCGCCAAAGCTCGCGGGACTGGCCAGATAACCGAAGTCCGCTGTCAGATTGTTACCAGTGAGGTTTGGGATGGCTCTCAACACAGGTGTCGTGGTGCTGAAGGTGCCGCCCATGGCTGCGATGAGGTCGGCATCAGCCTCATCGGCATCGACGATGTAAGCCTTGTTTTGCGGAACGCTGGCAAAGAAGTAGAAACCGCTGGCATTGGTGGTCTGCGTGCCAAAAAGCGTATCGATGGCGGCATCGATGACACCGTTGCTATTGGTATCGACGTAGAGCTTAACAGTGACATTGGCGACGCCGACATCCCCGCTGCTAAAGCTGCCATCACCATCCACGTCCTTGAAGACTTGGTCGCCAATCGTGGCTGTAGGTGTCGGAGGAATGATGGATTGATAACCGAAGTCGGCGGTGAGGACGTTCGCACTGACCGCGAGGACGATGGTATGCCGTCCAGTCGACAAATTGGCACCACCGCTGACAAGACGCAGATCGGGTTGCAGCACCGTTTCATCTGCATCCAGGAAATAGGTTCCTGCAGGCAGATTTGGAAAGGAGTATGTACCCGTGGCATTGCTCGTGGTGCTGGAGAAAAGGATGTCATTGGCAGCTTGGAAAGTGCCGTTGCCGTTGGTATCGCGATAAAGAGCGATCGGCACGCCAGCCAAACCTGATTCACTCGCGTCCACCACGCCATCAGCATCCACATCCGTCCAAACACGATCTCCAATGCTTCCAGGCACTCCAAAGCCTCCTGGGGGGCAAAGACCGAAGTCGGCAGCGTTGAACTGCTGCCCAGCAGTGAGCGTGACATTCACCAAAATGCTGGTGGTTGGCACGTAACGCGGTGGCGCACTGACGTAATCCATGCGCACCGAGTAGGTGCCTGCACCGAGGCCATAGATGCGGTAGGCACCGAGAGAGTCGCTCACAGCACTGGGTTCACCCACATCGAAGACAGCATCGCCGTCTTGATCGATGTAAACCCGCACACCCGATAGACCGGCCTCTCCGACGTCCTGCGCGCCATTTCCATTACCGTCATTCCAGACGAAGTCACCAATGCTACCAATCGTGCTGATGGCGGTATCGACTTGATTGGAAACACGCGTTGGGATGGTGCCGCTGTCATCGATGATGTTAGCGGTATTGCTGACAACATTGACACCGGGCACGGCATTGACGGTTGTATTGAAGGTCAGATTCGGAGTGACGAGGACGCTGTTGCTAGTGGCGGAAGTCCATGTCGTGGCACCACTGCTCGCACTGATGGCAAACGTGAGCCGACCAATGCTGGTGCCCGCCGTGGCCTGATAGGTCCAAGTAAACGTCGTGCCACTGACACCGACCGTGGCATTGACAGGGGACGGACCACTGATGAGCGTAGCACCCACACCATTGGTGCCATTCACCACCGGGGCACTAGGCACCACGAGCGTGACATTGGAAGGAGCCGTGAGCGTTTGCGTGACAGTGAATTGCGTACCTGGGCTGACCAGCGTGCGACTGGTCGTCACCGAGTTATTGCGGCTGCTGGTAACACTCGGAATGCCGGCGGTGTTGGTGCCCAGAGTCCAGGTGACTTGATTGCTGCCAAAGGTGCCACCGGCATTGGCGCTGCTTGCGGCATAGGTCGTGCCGGTCGGAATGGTATCGACCACGCGTGCATTGGTGAGCATCTGACTTCCGCTGTAGTTCGGCGTCAGCGTGTAAGTAAGCGTATTGCCAGGAATCGCAGCGGTGAGATTAACCGCCTTTACCAAGACGGTGGCGAAGGGGAAATCAGCACCAGTAAAGGTCTGGCTGGCCACCAAAGTGGAGGTACGCACAGCCACGGAAGCCACGAGGCGCGTCGGGATGTCTGTATCAGCCTGATTCACCACCGCGACATAGCTGCCCGCTGCAAGTCCGGTGAAGGTGTACGTGCCACTGCCATCCGGTTCACTCGTAGTACTTTGAGAGAGGGTGTCCGTACCAGCCTCATAAGTGCCATTGGCATTGGTGTCGTTGTAGAGCGTCACCGTGATGTTGGCGAGTCCTCCATCGGTGCCGGAATTGAAAACGCCATTGCGATTGATGTCTTCAAAGACGCGTCCGCTCCATGAGGCCAGCACCGCAGCCTGGTACCCAAAATCGGCGGTCGTGACGGTTCCTGCAAGGTTCGTCACCACACGCAAAGCGGGCGTGGTGGCATTGAAGGGATTGGAAGAAAAGGCCGTGATGAGATCTATGTCAGTCTCCAAGGCATCGACGATGTAGTTTAATCCGGTCGCCAGGCCAGAGAACGAATAAACGCCGCTGACATTGGTCGTCGTGGTCGCAACAAGTGCATCCTGAGTATCAAGACCACCACTGGCGTTGGTGTCTTCATAAAGATTGACCGAAACATTGGCAAGTCCTGTGTCCGTGCCGCCAAACGTGGCATTGCCGTCGAGTTCTTTGAACACCTGATCACCGATGCTGCCAGTGCCACCGGGGCGATAACCGAAATCGACGGTGAGCTTGGATTCATTGGCCGAAAGCACAATCGCAGCCTGATTGGCCGTGCCGATGCCATCCGCATCAAAGGTCGGCGTGTATCCTGGGGGCGGAACCACACGCACCACGTAGTTTCCAGCTCCCACGCCTGCGAATGCATACAGGCCCTGAGCATCTGTGGTGGTGGAATTGAGCAGCGTGGTGCCATTGCTGGCATAGAGCTGAACGGTGGCACTTGGCAGGCCTTCGTCTGATGCATCCATCACGCCATTGCCATTCCAGTCACGGAAGATCGTGTCACCAATGCGACCACTGCCAACGGTGACCGGTGCCAGTGCACCCGTGGACATCACTTTGCTCTCGTATTCAAAAGTGAAGCTATTGGTATAAACGCCTGCTGATTGAGTCGGGCTAATGCGTGCTTTGAAAACGATCACCAGAGCTTTATTTCCATCGATGCCCGTATTCACGGTGAAGACAGGCTCCGCGGTGTTGCTGGCATTCACGCTAACCGATGATGTAGGAGCACCACCCAATTTCGCTGACACCAGACTGTCATAGGTGAAACCAGTCGGGAGCAATTCGCGAATGACCAAAGGCGCTCCATTCGGGCAGGGCCCTTCGTTGCTAAGAGTCAATGTGTAGGTGACCAGATCGCCAGGACTTGCGGCGGAAGGGGTTACAGTCTTGTCAGGGTAAAGCAGCGAGACAGCGGCGACTTGAATGCTGTCTGTGTTGCAGGTGCGTGGAGCCTGCGTGCTGGTGGCACAGACGGTGTTTGTTTGCACGCCCGTGCCCGTAGCACGCACCGTCAGCTTGATGCTGCGGACAACATTCGCTGGCACCGTGCCCACATTCCAGCGAAGTGGACTCGTGCTCGTGGGTGAGGGAGTCGCGCTGATGTAAGTGAGGCCACTGGGTAGTGTGTCCTCAATGACCACATTGGTCAGGGAGGTGTTGCCAAAGGTGCTGTACCAGATCGTGTAGGTGAAAACTTCGTTTGGTGCCACGATCTGTTTCGAAGACTGCTTGAAGACCATCGGCTTGCTCACCAGCGACACCGCCGTGGGCTCATAGTAGCGCCAGAGATGGTCTTTATTCGTGTATTCACCGCCTGCGTCACCACCAAACGTGTCACCGTAGGATTGCAGGAAGCCCTGACTGTCGAAGGGCGAGTTCGGCAGGCCCGGACCGACGACGATTTTGATTTTTGCGCGGAAATACTCGGGACGGAACAGTTCCAAATTACCCCAAGCCACACGCACTGCTTTCGGACTCGTCGCATCCGTCCAACTCGTCGTCGGAGGCAACGGATTGGCTTCACTGAGGTCCCAGCCAAGTTGGCCACCATTCACTCCGACGTAACCCAACGCCGTGCTGCGCAGTCCTGGCGTATCCTTGGCGACCATACTGCCGGGATACTTGATGCGCTGCCATGGACCCACATTGCGAATCGCGTTCTTCATTCGCGCAGGGTCACTCGCATTCGCATCCCAGTAGGTTTTATTAAAGGCCCAAGCATAACCGCTCTGCGGGCCAGCCACGCCGCTGCCGGTGCCCCAAGGCGTATTGCCACGTCCATCCGCACTGTCCACCAGCGGCGCGATGGGTGATTTGACACCGAAAGCGAGCAACTGCTCTGCGTCCCAGCGAGTCGTTGGAATCACAACGTCTCCCGAGTTGTTCGTCAGTTGGTTGTCTGAAGTTCCCGTATTGCCATCAAGTCCACCCATCGTCACCCAACTCTGCCAGGCCGTTTTCGGATCAGTCGAATAAAAAATCCCCGTGTCGGAATAAACACCCGCCATTGTCCCACGCATGAGCCCAGTGCTGCTGTCCACCGTGTAAGCTTTGTCGCCAAGGATGTTAGGCCCGAGTTCCAGCCCTTTCAGCGCATTCTGCGCCTTCGCACCTACAGAACCATCCCCAAGCGCCAAGATTGACTGCCCCTTCATTGGCATCGGCACAAAATTCCCATTCGGATCGATGCGGCCATACTGCGCACCCACAAGCTGTGAGCCCACAGGAACGAAGAATGTCGAGTAGCCACCTGCGCCCGTCGGAGTACCGACCGAAGGCGTAGCCTTCAAGATCAAACCCACCACATCCCCCGCCTGAATCAGTGCCTGCCCCGCCGCCTGCCGCTGCTGCATCCGAGCAAGCGTCTCTGGATCAAACCCGATGTAATCCATGCGCTGATTGAGGTTGTGCGCTGCTGCCTTTTCAAGTGCGCAAAAAATCAGCCCAAACAGCAGAGCGATCGTGAAGAGTCTGCAGTTCCAAATGCTCCGCCTATCCACACAACCACCCTCCTCTTGCCCATGGTGGGGGCAGAGGATGTCTCTGATCGCGGAAGAGGGTGATGCCATGATTTTTCGAGAATCACCCTCAAATTAAAAGTGTTTAATATAATTTCAATAACTTCAGGCTTAATAATAAAGTTTTCTTAACATTGAGGGATAATGCTTCATTCTCAATACTTTCTATTCCTTCCTGCCCTCATTTTGGCACACGCATGAACCAGAATGGCAACGTGGTATTAAAAAGCCCCAAGCAGACCATGAACTGGCTAAAAAATCCCGCGCCTGCCCTCGACACCATGCCTTTCGGCTCTAATCTCGCCGCCCTTCCTTTCATAAGCTCATGAGCAAAAAAATCGTCCTCGCATACTCCGGTGGTCTTGATACTTCCGTCCTTCTTTCTTGGATCAAAGAAACCTACAATGCCGAAGTCATCGCATTCTGCGCCAACGTCGGGCAGGACGACGAATTGAAGGGACTCAACGCGAAGGCAAAAAAGACCGGAGCCTCGAAGATCTACATCGACGATCTTCAGGAAGAATTCGCCACCGATTTCATCTATCCGATGATCCAGGCTGGGGCCATTTACGAAGGCGAGTACTTCTTGGGCACTAGCATCGCCCGTCCGCTTATCGCCAAACGCATGGTGGAGATTGCTAAGGCTGAAAAAGCCGGCTTCATCGCCCACGGGGCTACCGGAAAGGGCAACGATCAGGTGCGCTTTGAACTCACCGCCGCTGCTCTAGCCCCAGAGATCGAAATCATCGCCCCATGGCGTGACGAACGCTTCCGCACCCAGTTTCCCGGTCGTGCCGAGATGATCGCCTACTGCGAGGAGAAAGGCATCCCCGTTCAGGCCAGTGCCAAAAAGCCCTTCTCCATGGACCGTAACCTCCTTCACATCAGCTACGAGGCCGGCATTCTCGAAGATCCGTGGTTCGATGCCAGCGATCCGAAATACAAAGGCTACTTCAATACCCTCTCCGTTTTCCCAGAAGATGCTCCCGATAAGGCTGAGACCGTCATTCTTGAGTTCGAAAAAGGCAACTGCATCGCCGTAAACGGCAAACTGCTCTCCCCGCTCGGCGTGATGAAATTGCTCAACAAACTCGGCGGCAAGCATGGTGTGGGCCGCGTTGATATGGTGGAGAACCGCTTCGTCGGCATGAAGAGCCGCGGCGTGTATGAAACTCCCGGCGGCAGCATCCTGCACTTCGCGCATCGCCAGATCGAAAGCCTCACCATGGACCGAGAAGTCATGCACCTGCGCGACAGTCTCATTCCAAAGTATGCCACGCTCGTTTACAACGGCTTCTGGTACGCTCCAGAGCGCCTCGCCCTCCAAGCACTCGTCACGGAGAGTCAGAAGAAGGTCAGCGGCACTGTGCGCATCAAACTCTACAAGGGAAACATCATCCCTGCGGGCCGCAAGAGCATCTACAGCCTCTACAACCCGCAAATCGCCACCATGGAAGCCGATCCAACAAAAGCTTACAACCAGGACGACGCCACTGGATTTATCCGGCTCAATGGCCTGCGCCTCAAGACTGGTGCGTTACGTGATCGGAAGAAGTAAACCGCATCATCAATCGGCAGATGCTAGCGCCAGAGAGTTCGCTCTCTGGCGTTTCTATTTCTACCACAACGTGAATCCCACCTGCCCAGCACGCCGTAACCGCGAATTAAACAGCAGGAAGAGGGCTCCTATCACATAAATCAGATTGGCGAACCCCACCCAGATCGGAACGACCTGATGTGGAATTAACTGACCACGTGGTGGTTTAATTCCTGGAAACACATGGTTGATGAAAATCAACCCAGCACCAGCTCCGCCTAGAAAGACCAGTGCAAGCAGCCAACGGCAACATTTATGCTCGTTCATGAACCCATACATCACCACTAGGCTCAGAGTGTACCAGAAGATAGCACCCGCAAACCACGAGAAGATCTCGTGAAACAGAAACATCGCGATCACCACGGCCCCAAAAATCATGTGCGCCCACATAAACTTACGCGCGAAATCGATTTCCTCACGGTGGGTTACTCCACGTTGGCGCTGCACTTTAAGCATAAGTCACTAGGGGCGTTAGGAAGAGTCTTGTCGAAGTTATTTTTTGAGCATGACACCCGTCTTTGGCTTAAAAGAGAACCAAGAACTGTTCTTAGCAAGTTTACGGCCACAGTCCATGCATAGATTGCCAGTGATGAGAATATTTCTCACTGCACCAGTGCTCCATACCAATAGCCGTAGTCAGCTCTGCCCTGAATTTCAATTGAGGATCAAAACATTAAAGCCGCCATCGGCCAATAGGCAGGCCTCGCAGGCTGCTTGTGCTCGTTTTCATCTATCAATCAGCGCCCATCTCTTCTATTTCTCATATTTTACAACTGTAAAAGATCTTCTCCACGCCACGTTTAGTAGTCACCCATGATCCACCGCCTTACACTCCTGCTCGCCGCAACTCTCTTACTTTCCTCCGCCTACGCGGAACCGAAGAAACTCCTCGTCGTCACCGTCACCACCGGTTTCCGTCACTCCTCAATTGAAACTGCCGAGAAAGTCCTCGCCGAACTTGGTGCCAAATCTGGTGCCTTTACCGTTGATTACGTCCACCAACCGGAAGGTCAGCCCAAGAATCCCGGCAAGCCACCAGTGCGTGATGAAAAAAAGGACACTCATGAATCCTTCAAAGCCAAACAGGAAGCCTACAGCAAGGCACTCGCAGAATTCAACGAAGCCAACAAAGTCTGGGGCGACAAAATCAAAGCCTACATGACCGAGAATATGGCTCTCGAAAAAATCAAAGGCTATGACGGCTTCGTATTCGCCAACACTACCGGCGACCTCCTTCTCCCCGACCGTGAAGGTTTCATTGATCTCATCAAAGGCGGCAAGGCCTTCATCGCCATGCATTCAGGCTCCGACACCTACCATCCTTTCCGCGGCTACATCGAAATGCTTGGCGGCGAGTTTGAAACCCACAAATCCCAGGTCGAAATCCAACCCATTATCCACGACCCCGCTCACATCATCACGAAATCCGTCCCCATGGGCTGGAAAGTCTTCGATGAAATCTATATCATCAAAACCTTCGATAAAGCCAAGGTGCACGGGCTTCTTGGTCTCAATTCGCATCCAAACCTAGCGCAAATACCCGAAGAAGAGAAAAAGAAGGAGGAGGATATGAAGCGCTACTTTCCCGTTTCTTGGTGCAAAGAGTTTGGCATCGGTCGGGTGTATTACAACTCCCTCGGCCATCGCGAAGACGTCTGGGATCCTACATGGAAAGCAGACTCCAAGGAGCGCAAAAACAGCCCCGAAATTGCCGAAACCTACCAGGAAATGATCCTCGCCGGCATCAAATGGGCGTTGAAGCTAGACGAGGCAGTCTCCACCCTAGGTAACATTCCATGAGGCTGCCCCGTTGCTTCTGTCGTTTTCGCAATTGAGCGCGGCATGGCTTGTGCGGACTGAGTGTTTTTCAATACCTACCAATCAGCGCGATTGCTCGAACGCGTGTGCAACGCGAAGGACGGTGGATTCGTCGAGTGCTTTACCGATGATTTGTAGGCCAATGGGCAGCGCTATGCCATCCACTTCGATGTTGCCACAGGGAACACTGATGCCGGGCAATCCGGCGAGATTGACGGGGATCGTGAAGACATCCTCCAGATAAGCCGCGAGCGGATTGTCCTTCATCTCTCCGAGTTTATGCGCGGGTGTGGGACTCGTTGGAGAAAGAATGACATCGATATGTTTGAAGGCTTCGGTGAAGTCATTGCGGATGAGCGTACGGGCTTTCTGCGCACGAATGTAATAGGCATCGTAGTAGCCGGAGCTAAGGACGTAGGTGCCGAGCAGGATGCGTCGTTTTACTTCAGGACCGAAACCCTCGGCACGCGATTGGGTGTAATGCTCCATCAAATCCCCAGCACGGCCACTACGATGGCCGTAGCGTACTCCGTCGAAACGGGCGAGATTGGCCGAGGCCTCCGCCGGAGCGAGGACATAGTAAGTGGCAACGCCGAGTTCAGTGTGCGGAAGGCTGATTTCCTCAATGATAGCACCGAGGGATTCGAGTTGCTTGATGGCTGCCTGGATGCTGGCGGAGACACCGGCATGAATACCGCTGATGTAATATTCCTTGGGGAGACCGATGCGCAGGCCTTTGATATCCTGACCGATGGCGGCGGTGAAGTCGGGCACGTCCACATTCAATGAAGTCGAGTCATGAGCGTCATAGCCGCAGAGGTGATTCAACATTAGGGCGGCATCTTCGACCGTTTTGGTCAGAGGGCCGATCTGATCAAGCGAGGAAGCAAAGGCAACGAGGCCATAACGAGACACGCGGCCATAGGTAGGCTTGATGCCGACGCAGCCGCACAAGGAAGCGGGCTGACGAATAGAGCCTCCAGTGTCGGACCCGAGGGCTGCAATGGCAAGATCACCTGCAACAGCTGCCGCGCTGCCACCGCTGGAACCACCGGGAACGCGCGTGATGTCGCGTGGATTACGCGTAACACCGAGCGCCGAGTTCTCGGTGCTCGATCCCATGGCGAATTCGTCCATGTTCAGGCGGCCAAATGGAATGGCACCAGCAGAACGCAGTCGTTGAATTGCACCTGCATCGTAGGGTGCCGTGTAGTTTTCCGCCAAGATACGTGAGCCGCAGGTACAGGGCTGACCAGTGACATTCATGTTATCCTTCACACCAATGGGAATACCACCGAGCGGCTTCTTGATATCCGCACGATCAGCCGCAGCTAGCGCCGATTCGACATCCCACGAGAGATAGGCACCGATCTCGGTATTACGTGCATCGATGGACTTGGCGACATCCAAAACGATGTCCCGCGGGGTGATGTCACCAGCGGTGATTTGCTGGCGCAAAGCGGTGATGGTGGAGGAGGCGAGCATGGAGCGAAAAGCAGAGGCAACGTTTTACTCGATTACCTTGGAGATTTGAAACTGGTCAGCGGTTCGTTTGGGAGCATTCGAGAGAGCCTGGTCCTGGGTGAATCCCGGACGGACTTCATCCGCACGCAACACATCATAGACCGGCATGGCATGCGCGGTTGGTTCCACGCCATCAAGGTTGTAACGAGTCAGCGTGTCGATGTAAGTGAGGATGCCATCGAGCTGGGCGGCGTAGCGCACGGCTTCGTCTTCACTAAGTGTGAGTCGTGCCAAGGTGGCTACGTGATGGATATCGATCTGATGGACTGCAGGCATGGGAGAGTTGCTTTCTTGCCAGCAGGCGGCAAGCTTTGCAAACAAAAGGCGCAGACTGTTGCCAGCCTACGCCTTTGGATGTGATTACATCAAGGTTACCAGCCCTGAGAGCTCGAATACGGAATCTCCGTGCGGAACCCCAATTGCGGCGGGAACTCAGTGTATCCCCACCAATTATCGAGCACTTCTTGGTGGTGGTAAGGCGGACGGTAGTTCTGCTTCCAACTTGGCACCGGGAAGGTGATGGTTTCATACAAACCATATCCTGCACGCACGAGAGTACGCTTGGTTCCTTCAACGATTAAATCAGTAGCAGCGGCAATCCCACCTTCAGATTTGTTGGTTTTTCGCCAAGTTGTGGGGTACTCCATCCAGCCGAACATAAGGTTGCCCAGACCGCGGCTGAGTTTGCGACTCCAAGTGTAGTGGTGGCCAGATGGCGACTGGATGTCTCCAAAGGCAGAGCTGGAGAGTGTCAGAATAGTGACGGAGAGAAGTAATAGACGATTTTTCATGCTGCTTATCTATGATTAACAAATTACAGCCCTGTTTGGCAACCACTAAGTTGGCTTTTTATCAAGTTCAGCGAGATTTTGGCGGAAACTGGGCCTTGAGTAGGCGGGATCAGACGGATTGTCGATCACACTCTGCCGTTTTGCTTCATCGTGGGTGCAGTCTTTTAGCTCCCCCAGTCACGGTGCCCCTAGAATCAAAACTTCACCGCTCGCCCCCGAGTAAGGTCGCAGTGGGGACGGCATAAACGCTGGCGCCATCAGGACCGTTGAATGAGGAGTTCCTTGCGCTCACTGCGCCATTTGGCGCGGTGATTCCTTGCCCAATCATTGAGAGCAACTTCAAAGCCGATATCGTGTCCTTCACGTTCACTGACCAGCCACTTCAATCGCTGAATCTCTTCCTGTTCGGCGAGAAACTCGCCGTAAAGTGTGCCTGCGGATGCTTGGAGGGAAAAATCAGCCATTTTGATCACTTGTGGCAATTGCTGTCAGGATTCAAGCTCAGGCTGGGATAGTGATCATTGCTGGCTGATAGCAGGGACATCATTTCCAAAAATCTTGATTCGCAGGATGATTTTTGCGACAGCCTGAAGAAAGCAAATGACAATATCTCGCCTACCTTTATATATAATTTACTGACTTTCAGTCACGCGTTTACAAGCCGGAGTAGCTCAGTGGTAGAGCATCGCATTCGTAATGCGAGGGTCGCGGGTTCAAATCCCGCCTTCGGCTCCATCAACACGTGTATGCCATGACCAACCCGAGTTCCGCTGATAATAATATGCCACGCCGCAGCCGATCCCGGCGTCGTGAAGCCATGGTCAATGCCATCGCCACCGTCCTCGGTTGCATGGCTTTGGTAGTCATGATAGCCACGGTGGTAAGAGTCGTCATGGTCAAACTGTGGGAGTCCGCTCGCGTCAACCCTGAATACGTTCAGTCGGTCTATGACAATGATCTGGATCAACGTTGGTCAGGCAACACCAAGGAATTACCCTCACTTTTGAATGAATCGGCTGAAACTCAGCCTCATGCCCAAGCCTCCACGCCAACAGCAGCCACCCCCGCCATCGCCCTTCCTCCTGCGGCAGAAACGCATCCCATCAGCGCCAAAACGCCGGTGGCTGTCATGCCCCCTGCTTCTTCCTCGATCCAGAACATCGAAAGCAAACGATCCGATATCGAATTTACGGTGCGTGGTTTTTTTGAGGCGGTTGATGTGGAGCAAAAACTTGCCTTTGCCCGCGATCCTCAACGTGTAAGACCGTTGATGGAAAGCTACTATCGTAGTCACCCTCCAGTTCGTTTTGAATGGAAAAGTCTGGGCTGGGTATTGCCGGTGGAAGAGCAAGGTTACCGCCTCAGTTATGCCCAAGCAATCCTAGCCAATTCAGAACCTGTCAGCCTCATCATTGAGGAACTTGCAGATGGTTCATTTCGTGTGGACTGGGAAAGCTCTGTGCGGTACGGCGAACTCGACTGGGGTGATTTCATCCAAACGCGTCCCGCTTCTCCCAAACTTTTTCGCGTGATTGCCTCCAAGCCTCAACACACCCCTCCCGGTGAAACACCACAGGATAACGAGGTGATCGAGATCCAACCCCCTGACAATGGGGACTTGATTTACGCATATTTCGACCGCAAAAACCCCAAATTTCAACCTCTTCTCCAGCAACTCCAAACGGGTAACTGGAAGGATGTACCTTTAACTCTGCGACTCTGCTATCCGGGTCCCGCAGGCAGTGGCAAAAGCGTTCGTATCGCCGATGTCGAAGGCAAGGGATGGCTGATACTGCAAGGAACCAGGAGCTAGACTGTGAGCAAAACCAAACCTACCAAAAAGAAGGCGGCCCAAGGTAAGGCCAAGCCTATTGCGAGCAAATCCAAGAAGTCGGCTGCCGCCAAAAAGCCCGCTTCTAAACCTGTTCCAAAAAAGAAGGTTAAAAGCGCACCGGCCAAAAAATCGTTGCCAAAAAAACCGGTCAAAAAAGCCTCCCCGCCTAAATCGGCACCCAAAAAGAAGGCACCGGCATCAAAACCGGTCGCGAAGAAATCAGCGGTCAAGGCAGCACTCACAAAAGCCAAGTCCCCAACGGCAAAACCCGCACCGGTTCCTGCTAAACCCACGCCTAAGCCTATCGCCAGCGCCAAGACAACGACACAAACCAAGCCTGTGGCAGCACCAGCGCCAGTGGCCAAGGTTACAAAAGCGGCGCCGGCATTCGTCACCGCCTCGAAAACAGCCCCTGCTCCCGTCTCCGCTGCTGTTAAAGCACCAATAACAAAGAAAAGCCCCGCCCAGTCATTGGTCGCTGCTGGCCCCACCAAATCGGGTGCACTTTTCTACGATTCACACATGCATACGCCCTTGTGTAAGCATGCTTGGGGTGAACCCGAAGAATATGCCCAGCAAGCCGTCAAAGCCGGCCTCAAAGGCATCATCTTCACCTGCCACTGTCCAATGCCGAATGGCTTCTGGCCTTCCGTGCGCATGTCTGAGAGTGAATTCGACACCTACGTTGCGCTCGTTCAACGCGCTGCTAACGCCTTCAAAGGCAAGCTCGACATTCGTCTCGGCATCGAAAGCGAATACTACCCCGGCTGTGAAGAATACATCGCCAGTCTGCATCAGCGTGCCGACTTCCACTACGTCCTCGGTGCTGTTCATTGGCAGGCCAAGGAGTATCTCAATAAGTTCGAAACCGGCACCATCGAAAACTTCCGCCGGGCCTACTTCGAGAACCTTGCCAAATCTGCCGAGTCTGGCCTATACGACTGCCTCGCACACCCAGACTTGGTCAAAAACTACCATCCGGATTCTTGGTGCTTCGCCATTGTCAAAAACACTGTCACAACCGCTCTAGACCGCATCGCTGCCACCGGAGTCGCGATGGAGTTAAACACCTCCGGTCTTAACAAGAGCTACTCCGAGATGAACCCCGGCATCGAAATGCTCCGCATGATGGCCGAACGCAAAATTCCCATCGTCGTTGGTTCTGATTCCCATCGAGCCGTGCGTGTCGGTGAGCATTTCGTTACCGCCCTGAACAACCTCACCGAAGTCGGCTACGAAAAGGTCAGTTACTTCCTCAACCGCCAGCGTATCGATCTCAAAATCTCCGATGTGCTCGCCAGTCTGAAGAAAGCCGCCGACCACAACGCTTAACTCAAACATGGTTCGCACCGGCATCGGTTACGACGTTCACCCTTTCGAAGTGGGTAGGCCACTGGTGCTCGGCGGAGTCACCATACCTCACAGTCGTGGCCTCAAAGGCCACTCAGATGCCGACGTACTCAGTCACGCCATCGCCGATGCCGTTCTGGGTGCTCTCGGCGAACCCGACATTGGTTATTGGTTCCCGCCTTCAGACCCAACCATCAAAGGTATCTGTAGCCTCAAGATCCTCGAAAAATGTGCTCAAATCGCCGCTGACAAAGGCATGCGCATCGAAAACGTCGATTCCTCCATCATCGCCGAAGCGCCGAAGGTCAATCCACACGCCGCCGCGATGAAACAACACATCGCCTCCGCCCTCGGTATCCAGCCCGATCAAGTCGGCGTCAAAGCCACCACCAACGAACGTCTCGGTTTCGTCGGTCGCGAGGAAGGCATCGCCGCTATGGCCGTTGCCTGCGTCAGTAGGAAATAAGTTGGCGGAAAGATCGCGCATTGCGCTTCCGTGTTCCCTTTGTCACTCTGAGTGCATTCGTCATTCGGAACTCTTCATTCGTTATCCCCTCCCCATGTCAGACTCTGCTTCCGCCGCCGCTCTCGTTTCAAGTTATAATAAACTCAAAGCTGCCCTCGGCAGACGCATCGTGGGACAGGAGGCCGTGATTGAACAAGTCTTCATCGCCATCGCCGCTGGTGGTCATAGTCTGCTCGAAGGTGTTCCTGGCCTCGCCAAAACTTTGCTCGTCAAATCCCTCGCCGATGCGATGCACCTTACCTTCCGCCGCATCCAGTTCACACCCGATTTGATGCCTGCCGACATCACCGGCACCGAGATCATTCAAGAAGACGCCGAGACTGGCCGTCGCAAACTTGTCTTCCAACAGGGTCCCATCTTCTCTCAAATCATCCTCGCTGACGAAATCAACCGCACGCCGCCCAAAACGCAGGCCGCCTTGCTCGAAGCGATGCAGGAAAAGCACGTCACTGTCGGACAGATCACTCACGAATTGCCCAAGCCTTTCTTTGTCCTCGCCACGATGAACCCCATCGAGCAAGAAGGCACTTACCCCCTTCCCGAGGCGCAAAAAGACCGCTTCCTCTTCCTCATCAAAGTCGAATACCCCACGCTCGCCGACGAACGCGAAATCATCGCCCGCACCACCGGTGGTGAGACGCAGGAAATCGAAGCCGTCATCACCGCCGAGGAACTCCACGCCGCCCAGCAGCTCGCCCGCAAAGTTCCCGTGCCTGATCACGTCATCGACTTCGTCCTCGAACTTGTTCGCTCCACCCGGCCAAACGAACACGGTGCCAGTGAATACGTCAAAAGCATGCTCAGTTGGGGTGCCGGCCCTCGTGCCAGCCAGATGCTCGTCCTTGCTGGTAAAGTGCGCGCCCTCCTCCAAGGCCGCACCCACGTCACCACCGACGACATCGAAGCGCTCGCCCCGCCAGCTCTCCGCCACCGCCTCGTTCCCACCTTCCACGCCGAAGCCGAAGGCATCACCGTGGATGAGATCATCGCTGAACTGATCAAAAAAACGAAGAAGAGTGAAACCAGAGTGCTGTAACAGTTTGGAACCCTCCAACCCTGTTAATCCTCTCGGCTAAACCCACGCATGGCCACCCTCAGCGACATTCTTCAAGCCGAAGACATCACATCACTGCAGCACCTGCAGCTCTTTGCCCGTACCGTCGTCGAGGGCTTCACCACCGGCCATCATGCCTCGCCGCACAAGGGATTCAGCGTCGAGTTTCGCCAGCACCGCCCGTATGTGCAGGGCGATGAAATTCGCCGCCTCGACTGGAAAATCTTTGGCCGCACCGACCGCTTCTACATCCGCGAGTTCGACGAAGAAACCAACCTGCGCGCCACCATCGTGCTCGATGCCAGCGGCAGCATGAATTACCGCGGTCAGAAAGGCGTGCTCAAGTTCGACTACGCCCGTAAACTCGCCGCCAGCCTCGCCTACTTGCTTATGAGCCAGCAGGACGCCGTCGGTCTAGTCACCTTCGATTCCAAAGTGCGCGACATCATTCCCTGCCGCACCAAGATCAGTCATCTCCATCTCATGCTCGAAGCGATGGTCAGGGCCACGCCCGGCAAAGATACCAGCCTTGCTCCTGTCATCGAATCCCTCGCCCAACGCCTTAAGCGTCGTGGCCTCGTTATCCTCATCAGCGATTTCTTCGACGATCCCGCCGCGCTGCTGCAATCCATCGGCGTCCTGCGCAAAAAAGGCCACGAGGTCATCGCGTTGCAGCTTTGGGATCGCGACGAAATCGATTTCCCCTTCGGCAACTGGGCACGCTTCGAAAATCTCGAAAACGACGACGATTTCCTCCTGCTCGACCCCGCCACGATTCGTCAGCGCTACCTCGAAGTGCAGAAAAAATTCGCTGAGCAGCTCAAAGACGGCTTCCGCAAGCATCAGGTCGATTACTTGAGTCTTCCCACGGATGAATCGCATTCCGCAGCTTTGCGGAGTTACCTAGCCCTGAGAATGCGATGACCTTTCTCAACGCCATCCTCCTCGCAGGCGCAGCGGCTTTCTTGATCCCGCTAATCATCCACTTGTTGAACAAGCGGAAGGTCATCACCATGCGCTGGGGCGCGATGCACCTTCTGCACGAGGTCATCCGGCAGCGGAAGCGCAAGATGAAGATCGAGCAGCTTCTCCTGCTCATCACCCGCATCGCCATTCCCATCGTGCTCGCGCTTTGCCTCGCACGTCCGGTGCTCACGGCGCTGCAATCCCTCGGTCTCGGCAGTTCCTCGCTGATCGTCATGCTCGACGATTCCTTCTCCATGCGCGCACCTGCGGCACAGACAACGTTGCCCGGTGGCACCGTCATGGAACAAGCACGTCAGGACATGCAAACGATGCTCACGGACCTTCCGAAAGGCTCCAGTGCTCAAGTCATCCTTTCCGGCGGTTCCCCACGCAAATTGCTCGATCAAGCCACCACCGCGCTCGATCTCGTGCCGAAGAAACTCAGCGATGTGCCTTCAATGTCCGGCCCGTTGTCCGCTAACGATGCGTTTCAGAGCGCCACATCAGCCTTGAAAGACGCTCCCAATGCCGCACGCGAAGTCCTCATCGTCTCCGACTTCCAGGAAGCCGATTGGAAAGCCATCGCCGACGGCGCAGCGTTACCCGCGCTCGAAAATCTCGCCAAACAAGAGCCCAAGCCGCAGATCACCTTCTACCGCGTCGGCAGCGATCTCGCCGAAAACCTCAGCATCGCCAGCGCCGATATCTCCGCGCTCGTGGCCACCGAATCTCAGCCCGTTGGTCTTCGCGTGCGTATCAAAAACCACGGCAAACGCCCCTGGCAAGATGTAGCCGTGCATCTCGAAGCCGATGGCGCACGCCTCCGCACCGCACGCGTCTCGCTCGCGCCCGAAGGCGAGGCCGTTCTCTCCTTCACGCATGCGTTCGACAAAGTGGGCGATCATTCCATCTCCGTCCGTCTCGAAGGCGACAGCTTCGCTGACGACAACGCCTTCCATTCCATCGTGCAGGTGCGCAATCAGCTCAACGTCCTGCTCATCGAGGGCAATCCCGGCAAAGACCCGCTCAGCGGTGCCACCGACTTCCTCGACATCGCCCTCACGCCGCACACCACCGCTGCTGCCACACTTAAAGACCTCATCCGCACCAAAAAAATCGACGCCCGCAAGCTGCGCGAGGAAGATCTCCGCCAGCAGGAAGTCATCATCCTCGCCGATGTCCAGCGCCTGCAAGACCGCGCAATGAAGGACATTGATAAAATGGTCAAAGACGGCGTCGGACTGCTCATCTTCGCCGGTCCTGAGTGCGATCTCGATTGGTACAACCGCGAGTTCTACCGCAAGGGCGAAGGCCTGTATCCCTCCGCCATCAAAGGCTACGCCCGCGCCGATTCGGACGCCACGCCCGCCCGCATCTTGATGCAGCGCTTCACGCATCCCGCCGCTCTCTACTTCAACGATGCTCGTGGCGGTCGCCTCCAGGATGCCGAATTCCGCCACTGGTTCGAATTCACCACGCAGGGCGACAAAGTGCAACGCATCTTCAATCTCGACCGCAACGTGCCCTTGATGGTCGAGAAAAAACACGGCCGCGGGCGCGTCATCGCCGCCGCGACCACCGCGAATGCCGAATGGAGCAATCTTCCGCTCCAGCCCTTCTTCGTCCCGCTCATGCAGCGCCTCACGACCTACCTCGCCACTGAAGGCAGCGCTCCTGCGTGGCAGCTCGTCGGCACCCCCATCCGCCTCAATATCGCCAAAGATCTGCTCAACGCCGAATACACCCTGCGCGATCCCACCGGCCAGACGCAGAAGCTCACACCGCGCAAAGAAGGCGAAAACATCCTCCTCGAAAGCCCGCCCATCGCCCAGCCCGGCATCTTCCAGCTCACGCGCACCGGCAGCGACAAACCCACCTTCCACGCCTTCAACGTCGATGGCACCGAGTCCAATTTGAAAGCGCTCTCCACGGCGGACATCCAAAAGATCGCCACCCGCCACGAAGCCAGTTTCGCCAACAACTTACAGTCCTACCAAAAACTCGACCGCACCCGCAGGCATGGCAGCGAACTCTGGCAGCCGCTCCTGATCGCCTTGCTCGCCCTGCTGTTCTTTGAAGTGCTGTTGCAACAACGCATCGCCAAAGGCTGATCCGATTTCCCTTCATGAACCCGCAATCCGAAACCACCCTGCGCTTCACCGGCGGCTACCCGCCGCTGCCAGTGATCGTGGTCGCGTTCGGTCTCGCGGGGTTGATGTGGTGGTTGTATCGGCGTGAACTGAAATTCGTCGGCAGCAGCTTCGCGCAAGTTCCTGCCATCCTGCGCTCGCTGGCCGTTTTCATTCTTGTTCTCGCTCTCGCAGGTCCGGTGCTGCGTCACGTCACCACCTTGCGCCAGCTTGGCCGCGTCGTCATCGCGGTGGACAGTTCCGCCTCGATGCAACTCACCGACGGTACCGATGAAGCCAAATCCAAATCGCGTTTCCATCGCGCTGAAGACCTGCTGCTCAAAGGCACCAACCCGCTGCTCAAAAAACTCGCGGAAACGCAGGACGTCGAACTCGTCGCGTTGCGCGGCAACAACACGCAGCGCCTCTGGTGGCATCGTCAGGGCGGCAAAGACACCTCGGGCGATCTTCCCACTGCCTTTGAGTTGCCAGCGACTTCACCAATCACCAACCTGGATCAAACACTGCGCTCCGCACTCGGTCCCGCCACCACCGGCACAGCGCTCGTGGTGCTCAGTGATGGCCAGCACAACACCACCGGCTCGCCCGAGGAATTCAGCACCGCAGTCAAAGCCAGCGGCACCTCCATCTTCACCATCGGCTTCGGCACCGAAGTTCCACCGCCCGATCTCGCGCTGCTCGATGTCAGCGCTCCTGAATCCGTCTTCAGCAAAGAAAACTTCCAGGGCCGCCTCACCGTGAATGACAGCATGCCCGCAGGCGTTCCCGCCAACGTGCGCATCGAAAGCCAGGGCAAGGTGCTGTGGCAAAAAGAATTCATTACCGACGGCAAAGGCGAAAAGGGTTTCGATTTCATCTTCCCTGTCGCGCAACTGCCACCACCCGCTCCCGGTCAGCGCGACAAGACATTGCGCACTGTGAACATCCAAATCGCCGCCAGCGGTGATCGTGCCTCGCTCGAAAAAACCCGCTCCAACAATGCTCGTGAGCTTGCCATTCATCTACTCGAGAAAAAACGCAAGGTCTTGATCCTCGATGGCCGTCCGCGCTGGGAAACACGCTACATCCACAACCACTTCGACCGCGATGATCGCTGGCAGGCCACGCTCATCTTCGATGACATGGCCGACAACGACGCCAATGGCACGTTGCAGAAAAACTTCCCCAAAACCCGCGACGACCTCCTCAGCTACGACCTCATCATTCTCGGCGATGCCGCCTTGAGCCGCTTCAAGGCCGAGAACCTCGACTGGATCGTCGAGTTCGTCGAAAAACGCGGCGGCGGCCTCATTCTCATCGACGGCCAGCGCGGCAAACTGCACGAATGGGCCAATGGCAAAACTGCTTCGCTCATTCCCGTCAAATTCAACGTGCCGGTCAAAGCCACTCCCACCAGCATCGAACTCACCACCGACGGCCAGCGTTTCGATGCCCTGCGCCTCAGTGACAGCCCCAGCGCCAACACCACGCTCTGGCCCACGCTGCCCAAAATGAACTGGCACTCCAACGTCGAGCCACTGCCCGCCGCCATCACACTGGCCAAAGCCAATCAGCCGCTCGTTGTCTTTCGCCAAGTCGGAGCGGGCGCGGTGCTCTACTTCGGCACCGATGAACTCTGGCGCTGGCGCTTCCAAGTCGCCGATTTGTATCATCAGCGTCTCTGGATGCAGCTCGGAGCCTGGGTTGCCGCACCACCGTTCCAGATCGATCAAAAGAAACTCTCCGTCGGCACTGACCGCCTGCGTTACTCGCCCGGTGAAACCTCCGAAATCCGCGTGCGTGTCCGCAATGACAAAGGTGACATCATCACCGATGCCCAACCGCGAGCCTACTTGCTCCACGACGGCAACGAAGTCGCCACCCTTCAGCTTGAGGCCGATCCCACACACGTCGGCGTCTATCGTGCGCTCACGCCACCGCTCAAAGCCGGCACCTACGAGATCGCCGTCGCTGAAAGCCCCAGTGCTCCGCGTAGTGATGCTCGCCTCTCGCTCCACGTCTCTGATACCGGCAATCCCGAGTGGGCCACGCTCACCATGAACCGCATGCTGCTCGAAACCATGGCCACCAACAGCGGCGGTCGTTTCCTGCGCGAAGAACAAGCCGCCACCGACCTGCCGAATCTTCTGCAAACCCTCGACCGCAAGCAAGTCATCACCAAAGAAACCATCCTCTGGTCGAGCTGGTGGTGGTTCGGTGCCGCGATCCTGCTGCTCACCGTCGAGTGGCTCATGCGCAAGCGTTTGAAACTCGTCTGATCATGGCCGCCAACAACGACCGTGCTCAGCTTGCCGTTCGCGTCACACCGAACGCCAAAAAATCTGGGTTCGCCGGCTGGACTGCCGATGAAAAAGGTCGTCCCGTGCTGCTGGTGAAGCTCAACGCTCCGCCTGTCGATGGCAAAGCCAACACCGAACTCCTGCGCTTCCTCGCCGAAGCTATCGACTGCGCCAAAGGCCAGATCACCCTGCTACGAGGCACTTCCAGCCGACAGAAGACCGTGGAGCTTCCTGCATCGCTGATGGAACGATTGCCAAAGTAGCCCTGTTCCTGCGGAACAGGGATTTCTTGTTGCACAGCAACAAGGCTACTTTGCTCAGCCTCGTGCGCGCTCCAGCAGGTTCATCATCAGGAAGGACAGCATGAGGGCTGTTTGCTCGCCTTCATTGGCTTCACCGGTGGGCTCCAGTTTGAAGAGACCTTCAAAGAAGGCTGGCTGCTTGGTCAGACGCATGACGGCAGCCTCACCTACGACACGGCTGGCGATGTAGCTCGGGTGCAGCATGTAACCCGAAAACGCTCCGACGACTGGAATACCGCTCACCAGACCGTCCAGCATCTTAACCCACGGATTCTCCTCCTGAATCGCAAACGTAGGCGAATGCGCTCCCGGCGCGAAGACATCGTAGTGCGCCTTCCACAGTGATTTCATGCCACGTCGGCCGATGGCACCGAGTACTTCACCGGTGGGCGACTTAAAGGTGTAACGTGCCGACCAGTCGATGATGCGATCCGCTTCAATCGTTGCCATGAGCTGCTGCATCGTGTCATCCGTAAACACCTCCACCTTTTCTTTGAAACGAAACAGCTTCTGCTTCACATAACAGATGGTCTTGCCGGTAGCGTCCGTCACATAGATTTGCGGAGCGAGGGCGATGAGCTTGAAGCGAAACGTGATCGGGTAGTTCATGAGGCCGCCAACTTGGCCGGTGTCAACGCGAAGGCAAGTTGGCTCGCGAATGCCGTCAGCAATTCCACCGGGCCAGTTCCGTCACAGGAATTTCACAATCCATTTTGAGATAATTCATTACATTGAAACTCAGAATCGGTTTTCATGCTTTATGCCTCGGTAATTAAGCTGAAAGCACTCCCCAAACACACGAAAACGATGAAACGCACACTCCGTTCCCTCCTCCTCCCCGTTCTCACTTCGATGCTCTTTGCCACCGCGCAGGCACAGCAAGTGGTCACCTACACTTGCACGGGCACGAAAACCAGCGGTGACGCTTTCTTTGGTGCCACTGTGACTGGCACCATTACCGTGGATCTCGCTGCGCAGGCCCAAATACCTCCTAATACTCCTGGCGAATGGCGCAACTATCCGAATTTCAAAATCACGGCCCAGGCGACGAATTTCAGCGGAGGAACTGGTACATCCTTGGATGTGGACGATACCATTTATCGGGATAGCTCTCTGGCTAAAGAGTTCTCCTGGTTCGGTGTTGATTTTGCCCCTGATGGCAGCAGCACTGGCAAGAATATCATTCTCTACTCCACGTCCACACAATCAGGCGTGTCAGATCCGAAGAATGACACCAATATATCTTTGCTACTCAATGAATCATTTTATGACCAGTTTGGCGGTGGTCCCACCTATAACAGCTACTACAGTGTGACCATCACGGCAGTCACCACCAACATCATCATTGATGGCAAGGACACCGGCATCAAAGACTTCAGCTACAAAGGTCAGGCAGTATCAGCCATTTTGGCCAGTTATGCCTCCTCCGCCAAAAACCACGGCGATTATGTCGAGAGCGTGGAGAAACTGGCGGAGAAACTGGCGGAGAAACTGGCGGAGAAGCTGGTGAAGGCCAAATTGCTGACCAAAGCCCAAGCCAAAACCCTCACGCAGGCTGCTGAGAAATCGAGCATCGGCCAGAAGCCCAAGAAAGACAAAGAGGATAAAGACGACAAGGGCAAAGGCGGAAAAGACAAAGACGACGACTAAAAGTTCAGCCGCTGCATTTTACTCCCAGAAGCCGCATTCCTGACCGCAGGGTGCGGCTTTTTCTTGGCAACTCACTTAGCCCAAACTTCCCAACAACGCCTTGGCGCAAGCTGCCGCAAACTCCGGCGCGTTGATCTCGTATTCCATCTCAATGAGCGGAATGCCGGGGCGCAGGTGCTGGCGGATCGCGTCAAACAAGGCCGCATCGGCGGCGGCATCATGGAACGGCTTTCCTGCGGCGCTGATGATGCTGATCGCACGCAGCGGCAACAGAACTGTCACGGGTCCGCGATACGCATTCACCTTCTCTGCTAGGATGCGTCCGAGTTCGGCGCATTCGGCAGCGTTGGTGCGCATGAGCGTGACCTGCGGGTTGTGGATGTAAAACGTGCGACCGTCGAACTTGGCGGGAATCGTCGCCTTTTCGCCAAAGTTGACCATGTCGAGGCAGCCGGGCGTCACGATGGCAGGAATGCCCGCTTTGCCCGCCGCGTCGAGTCGTGTCGGTCCGGCACCGAGGATGCCGCCGACGAGTTCATCGGCCCACTCCGTCGTCGTGACATCGAGAACGCCCGCGAACATGCCGCTTTCGATGAGCGACTCCATGATCTTGCCACCGGTGCCGGTGGCGTGGAAGACGAGCACTTCGTAACCTGCGTCTTCGAGGATTTTCTTCGCCATGTTCACGCACTCGGTCGTGTTGCCGAACATCGACGCGGCAATGAGTGGTTTGTCATCGGCCACAGGCACAGCTGTTTCCACCATGCCGCAGATCGCGCCCGCCGCACGGGCCAGCAGCACGCGGGAGATGCGGTTCATGCCGCTGACATCGACGATGCTCGGAAACATCACGATGTCCTTCGTGCCGACATACGGTGCCACATTGCCTGCGGCGAGTGTGGAGACCATCACCTTCGGAAATCCGACCGGCAACGCCCGCATCGCCGCTGTGCCGATGGCCGTGCCGCCGCCGCCGCCGAGGGAGATCACGCCCTGCACCTTGCCGCTTTCGACCAAGGCCGATAAAAACACCGCCGCAGCTCCCGCCATCGCCGTCACGGCCTCGCCACGGTCTTTGCGCGCCATGATGCCCGCGAGATCGACATTCCCCGCCGCCGCGACCTGTTCCCGCGTCACATCGGGCTTCACCTGCGGTGCTTCGCCGCTGCCAGTGTCGATCAGCAGCGTCTGATGCCCGCGAGCGCGGATGATTTCCGCCACGTAGGCGTGTTCGTGACCTTTGGTGTCGAGCGTGCCGAGAACTGCGATGGTTGCCATGATCTCAGGATAAAAGCGGGCGCAGGAAGAACAGCAACCGTTTCACACCACCTCCTATCCGCCGTCCACCGGCTTGACGTTGCCGCAGCGGGCCATTATTCTCCCGCCATGATCGCCGAACGTCTGCCTGAACTCGCAGCCATGTCCCGTGAGGATAAGTGGCTGGTGATGCATGAGTTGGAGGATGAAATCTTTGATGATCGCTACCATTCGGCATAGACCGCCGAAGCAAAACAGGCCGTGTTGGAGGAACTTGATCGGAAATTGCAGCGATACACTGAGCACCCTGAAGCGACTCCTCTTTGGGAATCAGTCCGCACGCGACTTCGTCAGCAGTTGGCCGAGTGGAGACTCGCAAATCACGCAGCTTTGGATTAGGCCGGCCCATAAAACCTGAAATGAGCCGAACTTCACTTCATATCATTTTGTCCATCACGCTGCTGACCGTCGTCGGAACGACTTGGTGGCTTTTTGAAAAGAGGACGGACGCTCATGGCTCAACGCCATCGAAGCCGGATACGCAAAAAGCAGCGTTCGTCGTCAAAAGCGATCTGGACTGGTCAAAGTTGCCCGAAAGCCAGTTGCTGGAATACAAATCGCACTTCAAGGACACCAAACCGAACGAACAACACCTGTGGAGTGCCGAAGTGTTTCCAGGTGAGTCGGTGGTAACATCTGGCTACCAAGTGAAGCCGGGCCAGTTTGTCTTTTCCATGATCACTCCACAACTGAGGCAGGATGAGAATGGCAAAAATGTGATCGAAGTGCGGAACAACATTTTTATGGTCTCCCTATCCGGCGAATACGAATCCGCCATCGACGCATCCATGAAAGCTTCTTCTGGAAATAGTTTAGCGTGGGGCGGCGGCTCACATCTCGGTTATCACGTTGCGCACATCAAGGCAACGTCCGAGGCAGGTAACCCGAAAATCAGCCTCGAAGCCACCGAGAGCTTCATTCCAATTCCTTCAGACAACTTGCCTGATTGAGAATTTGAACCTGGAGGTTTCCTCGCCAAAACGAATGGTTACAAACCATGTCCAAAGCCGTCTTCCGTTCCATCCCCCTACGCGACCTCACCGCCGACCAGCTTCTCGATCTCTCGAAGCGCATGAAGCTCTCGCTTTCCAAGGCGGACATGCTCGCGGTGCAGAAGATTTATCAAGATGAGGGCCGCGAGCCGACGGATGTCGAGATGGAAGTCATCGCGCAGACCTGGAGCGAGCACTGCAAGCACCGCATCTTTGGCGCGAAGATTTATCACACGCTCAATGGACAGCAGGAAGTCGTGGACGGCCTGTTCAAGACCTACATCCGCAACGTCACGGAGGAGATTTGCAAAACGAAGCCCGACTTTGTGCTCAGCGCCTTCGAGGACAACGCGGGCTTTGTGAAGCTCGATGACGACAAGGCCGTCTGCCTCAAGGTGGAGACGCACAACCACCCCAGCGCCATCGAACCCTACGCAGGGGCGAATACCGGCCTCGGCGGTGTGATTCGCGACATCCTCGGCGCGGGCAAGGGCGCGAAGCCGGTCGCCTCGCTCGATGTGTTCTGCTTTGGGCCGCCCGACATCGAGCAGGATCAAATCAAGGCCAAGGACGTCATCCATCCGCTTGGCGTCTTGCGCGGCGTCGTCCGCGGCGTGCGCGATTACGGCAACCGCATGGGCATCCCCACCGTCAATGGCGCGATCCAATTCGACGACACCTTCATCTACAATCCCCTCGTCTTCTGCGGCACCGCCGGCATCATCCCGATCAAGGACATCGCCAAGGAAGTGAAGCCCGGCCACTTGCTCATCGCCGCTGGCGGTCGCACCGGCAAAGACGGACTCAAAGGCGCGACGTTCAGCTCCGCCGAGCTCACCACCGACTCGCATGAGGAAGACCAGACCGCCGTGCAGATCGGCAATCCCATCGAGGAAAAGAAAGTCGCCGATTGGGTGCTCGCCGCTCGTGAGAAGGGCCTCATCCAGTTCGTGACCGATTGCGGCGCAGGCGGTTTCAGCTCCGCCGCAGGCGAAATGCTGCGCGATACCGGCGGCGAGGTGTGGCTGGAGAATGCGCCGCTGAAAGCGCCCGACCTCGAAAGCTGGCAGGTCTTCATCAGCGAGTCCCAGGAGCGCATGGTCATCGCCATCGACGAGAAGGATTTGCCCGAGCTGCAGAAGCTCGCCGACATTTATCAGACCGAGATTTTCGTCCTCGCGAAGGCCGATGGCTCGCAAAGACTGAAGGTCATGCACCACGGCACCACCGTGTGCGATTTGCACGTCACCGCGCTGCATGAGGCCCCGCGCCGCGAGATGCGGGCGAAATGGCGCACGCCCGCCGATGTGCAGCCTGCCGTGCCTGTGCGTCCGGAATCCTGGACCGCCACGCTCAAGACCTTGCTGTCTGATTTCTCCATCGTCTCCCGCGAGCCGATCATCCGCGAGTACGACCACGAAGTGCAGGGCAACACCGTCCTCAAACCGCTCGCCGGTGCGGCGGGCGATTGCCCGCAGGACGGCAGCGTCATCCGCGTCGATGGCAGCACGCAGCTCGTCTCCCTAGCCTGCGCCTTGCTGCCGGAGTGGGGCAAGACCGACCCGCATCTCATGGGCCGCGCCGTCGTCGATGAATGCGTGCGCCAGCTCGTCGCTATGGGCTCGAACCCCGACCGCATCGCCATCCTCGACAACTTCTGCATGGGCAATCCCGACAACGAGCGCGAGCTCGGTGCCCTCGTCGAATGCACCAAGGGCATGGCCAAGAGCGCCATCGCGTATGGGGCGCCCTTCGTCAGCGGCAAGGACAGCTTCTACAACTACTTCGTCACCGACGAAGGCCCCGTCTCCATCCCCGTCACGCTCCTGCTCAGCGGCTTCGGCATCGTCGAGGACGCCAGCCACGTCGTTGGTGCCTCCCTGCGCCGCGTCGGCAGCAAGATCGCCGTTTTGGGCAAAGTCAGCGCCGGTCTGCGCGGCAGCATCGTCGCCAAATACACCAAAGGCATCGGCCTCGACGCCGGTCCGTCCTTCGACGAAGCCGAAAGCATGGCCGCCTACCGCCGCTACTTCGACCTCGTGAAGCAAGGCGCCATCCTCAGCGCCCACGACATCGGTGAAGGCGGTCTCGCCGTCGCTTTGGCCGAAATGGCCTTCAGCGGCAAAGCCGGCCTCCGCATCGCCACCGACAAGATGCCCGTCACCGCCAGTGGCCTCACCACCGCCGAACTCCTCTTCGGCGAAACCCCCGGCCGCCTCCTCATCGAAATCGCCCCCGAACACGTCGCCGCCGCCGAAAAAGCCGGCCTCACCATCATCGGCGAAGCCACGCGTGATCCCTACCTCTACATCTCCCACAACGGCACCACCTTGATCGATTCCCCCATCGATCAGCTCAAGCCTCTGTGGAAGGACGGGCTGGTGAAGTATTATTGATTCTTGCAATGTATGAATACAAATCGCATCTGTTTGGGGTCTGAAGACCACGGTCTTTCAGGCGAAACATATTATTTCTTGATTCAAGGAAGCGATAGCCGCTGGAAGATTGAAGCTGTGCGGCATTATGAACAGCCATTTAAAGGCCCTCATCATTTGGTTCTTGAACGCGAAAAATGGGATGAGATTTTTTTGGATGGAAAATCCCTGCGAGTTTTAGCCGGAGAGAAAATGCCATCTGTCCTAGACGCTCCCCGTTGAGGAATCAATTTGCGACGCCGCTTTGCGGATTGTTTGTGTCGCACTTTTCTATGCCAAGGTAATGTAGGCCCCATGAATGATGAAACTGAACTATGGATTGAGGTTACGAATCGTTGCATCCTAAATGTGGAAGACTTTTTGTTGGAGAATCACCACAAAGATCTCCCTTACTGTCGAATGAGCTTGGATCTATCTATGCTAGGTCGTCCATCAACCCCATTCACAAGAGGGACAGAGGACAAGCCAGCCGAGCCGCAAGGCGATCCAGGATTTAGTATTCTCATTAAGGACACGATTAATTTCGATGAATGTTGGCCTGTAATCAACGCCATGGGAAAAAGCCGCAATATCATGCGCCCTAGCGGATACAGAGGACCATCGTTTGACGAAGACGACCTGAGAGGAGTGCTATCTATGCCGGTTGAAATTTTGTGTAGGGGGATAGCAACGTCACTCCTGGAAGGGCCAAATGAGCCTCCTTCGTTTATGTGGACAGAAAAAGTTGGGTAACTTCCCAAACCGACATGAACAAGACATTAACGACAAAACGCACCTTTGACGAGCAGTTCAAACGCAACCCAGTCGCGCTGCGCTGATCACCGTATTCGCAGGGGAAAGTGTCTGTCCCGAATGGCACTCGGTTAAGACCATTCATCGTGGATTTTGAATGTTCGGGAGGACCTCCAAAAGCACCGTTCATCGCGAGCATTGATAATTCAACTTTGGTACAACGGCGTGCCGTGCAGCGGGTTCAATTCGCATGGCACTTCAAACCT
>CANIBP010000010.1 GCA_947466075.1 Verrucomicrobiaceae bacterium | reverse complement strand
GCTCGCCCAGGATCCGCGGACCGCCCGCGACCCGGCCGCCTAGTCCCCGCGGGCCGACCGCCGCGACCCTTTGACAACGACCGACGGCCGCTCGACTAGACCCATTTCACGAGCACTTAGACCCATTTCAAACCTCGGCGCCGGTACTCTCATGCCTCGATTCCAACTGCTTCTCCCGCTCCTTGCCTCCCTCAGCTTTGCCGCCGACGCGAAAAAGAAGGACGACGACACCATCAAGCCCGGCGTCCGCTCTCCCATCTCCTTCAAAACCTCGCCACAGGTGTCAGATAATGAGCAGCTCAAAATGCGCATGCATGCCGCTGAAACACCGCCGCCTTACGATGTCAGCATGGAGAAGTTCGACATCCTCGTGCCGAAGAAATACAAGAAGGGCGATCCCCATGGCCTCTTCATCTGGGTCAGCCCCAGCCCTGCGCCATCCATTTCCCCCGAATGGGAGGCTGTGCTGGCCGACAAGAAACTCATCTTCGTCGGTGCTCACAATTCCGGCAACAACCGAGAAGTCTTCGCTCGCATGCGCATGGCCGTCGATGCCAACGACAATCTGCGTGAGATCTACGACATCGACCCCGCCCGTGTCTATGTCTCCGGCTTCTCTGGCGGCGGTCGTGTCGCCAGCATGCTCGGCGTGACCTATGCCGATATGTTCACCGGCACCATCGCCTTCATGGGCACCAATTTTTACACCGACATCGTCACCCTCGATAAAACCGAAGTCTTTGAAGCACGCTACATCCCGCACGACGAAGTCGCCGCCCTTGCCAAAACCGACTGCCGCTACGTCCTCGTCACCGGCGAAAAAGACTTCAACCTCAAGAACACCAGCGCCGTCTTCGAGAACGGCTTCAAAAAGGAAGGCTTCAAATCTGTCGAACTGATGAACATCCCCGGCCAAGCTCACCAGCCACCGAAAGGCGAATGGCTCAAGAAGGCGATCGAGTTCCTGGATGCCGGAGCGAAGAAGCCCTGAGCTTACGCATCCACCGTCTTGGGCATCTTGGGGCAGATCAGCGATCCGCCAGCGTCGGAATCGGGTTCATCTTTGATGAAAAACATCAGGCGTCCTTTTTTGTCGCACACCCAGACCTCCTTCGCGCCAGCTTCAAAGTAGAGCCTGCGTTTCTCCTCGATTTCGCCTCGCTTATTCGATGGCGAGATGACTTCCACACAGATTTCCGGTGCCCCTTTGAGCGCCGTGCGTCCACCGATCTGCAACAGCCGCTTTTTCGACACCCAGCCGACATCCGCCACCTTCACGCCTTCACTCGTCGAGATAGGGCATTCCACCGTCACCTTGCCTGTGGGTGCGTGTTTCTGAATAAGAGTACCAATGTCGAATTGTTTGCCCCCATGCGAAAATTCAGCGTAGCACATCATAATCGGTCTTCCGTAGCGGTCGGTTTCCACTCTGCCGGGCCAGTTTTGTACCAGCGGATCACGCCCAATCTCCTCCCAGCGGTCCAAGTTGAAGACCGTTTGGTTTTCGATGCCGGGCAGTTTGAGCAGAGCATTCATGATTTCGTGAGCCAACACTGGCACATCACGCTTTCTTCTTCAACTGCGGGAAGAGCACCACATCACGGATGCCTTCCGCGCCGGTGAGCATCATAATCAGGCGGTCAATGCCGATGCCGATGCCACCGGCGGGCGGCATGCCGTGCTCCAAGGCGAGGATGAACTCCTCGTCGATTTTCTGCGTTTCTTCACCGGCCTGATGCTCCAGGCGCTCGCGCTGGACGATGGGATCGTTCAGTTCGGAGTAGCCGGGGCTGATCTCCTGGCCGTTGACGATGAGTTCATACACATCGACGATGGAATCATCCTGCGCGTTCTGCTTCGCCAGCGGCACGAGTTCCTTCGGGCAATGGGTGACGTAGAGCGGGTTGAAAGTGACCTTTTCGATGAGCTGCTCAAACACCTTCTGAGTGATTTCGTATTCTTCTAACCCTGTCTTGATTTCCGTCACGTTTAAACTGACAGCGCGCTGAGCCTTGTCCATTAGAGGGAGATCAAACCAATCAGAACCGGCTGCTTGCATGATGAGTTCACGGTATGAAGCACGCCTCCAGGGACGAGATAGGTCGATGTAGCATTCTTCACACAAGCCATCGAATTTCTCGATCAAAAGGTCCAATTGCTTTTTTCTAGTTTCATCGATTTTTGCACCCGCTAGTTCGCAAACTTTCAAGCAGGCTTCCTTCGCCTTGGCGGCAACTGCGGTTACTGACTCGACATCAAGCGCATGTGACCAATCTCTGAGATTGTCGTTCAGGTATGCGAACTCCATCGAATGATCGATGTCTTCATATTTCATTGAATAAACAATGCCCCCAAAGATGGCAAGTTGGGTGAGGCAGTCACTAACTCGGGAACGTTTGATCTTGAGGCCACCACAGAAGGTTTCCGCGAGATGGCAAATCATGCCTTCGACGAGATCGGCCATCTTTTCGAAGTCCGCGTAAGCCCAGTAGGCCTCCAGCATCGTGAACTCCGGGTTGTGGCGACGGCTCATGCCTTCGTTGCGGAAATTGCGGTTTAACTCAAAGATCTGCGTGAATCCCGCCACCAGCAGCCGCTTCAAGAACAGCTCCGGCGCGATGCGCAGGAACATCGGCTGATTCAGCGCATGGAAGAAAGTCTCAAACGGCTTCGCGGCCGCACCACCGGGCACATCCTGCATCATCGGCGTCTCGACTTCGAGGAAGCCGCGCTCCTGCATGTAGTTGCGGATCGTCGCGACCATCTTGCTGCGCGTCACGAAGATCTCGCGGCTGCGGTCATTGGAAATGAGGTCGAGGTAGCGCTGGCGATACTTGATCTCCTTGTCCGCGATGCCATGCCACTTGTCCGGCAGCGGCCGCAGCGCCTTGGACAACGGCGTGAGCTTCTTGATGTGGATCGACTTCTCCCCGCGCTTCGTGATGAAGGTGAAACCCTCCACGCCGACGAAATCGCCGATGTCCACGAGTTGGATGAACTGCGCATACGCCTCATCACCCACATCGCCCTTGCTCAGATAGCACTGCATGCGGCCGCTGATGTCACCGAGATCAAAAAACGTCGCCTTGCCCATTTCACGGCGGGAGAGAATGCGGCCTGCGACACGCACATCGAGCGCCTCGGTGAAATCAGCCTTCAGCGCACCCGGCTGATGCGTCGTATCAAAGCGGCCGCCAAACGGGTTCAAGCCAGCCTTCACCTGACCGTCGAGCTTTTCGCGGCGGATTTGCAGGAGTTCGGATTCGGACTGTTCGGGAGCAGGGGCTGGCGTCGGTTGCATGGTCGTTCGGATGAGTGGGCCGTGTCTTTAGCCGCTCCCACGGCCTTTGCCACTGCAAAACCCTCATAGCCTACTTCTCATCATAGAACGGAAAGAGCGTCTTAATTTCCTCCGCGCTCGGACGCCGGCCGTACTCGCAGACCTCGAAGGTCTCCGCGTATCTCACCGCCTTGCCCTTTTCCTCGCCGTAGAGCTTGATCAGCAGCTCACGATACTGGTTCGCTTCGCTGCTCTGGCGTGCGCCCCAGCGGCGCTTCAGCCATGCACGGCGTCCGACCTCATCACCGGCGGGGGGCACGCTTTTAACATGCTCCTCAGAGCCACCGGCACCGCCTTCATAGTGCTGGGAGGTCAGTTCGTGGATGCCGTCGAGCTTTTGCTCAAAGGAATCATCCACGCTCACCGCGATGTCCGGCGTGAAGGGATACGGCTTCTGGAAACCGTCGCTCGAATACAGGAACACCGGGTTCTTCTTCAAATACGGCACGTCTGGGCAGATAAACGGCACGGTGACCATGAATGCGGCGTCTTGAATCAACACTCCGACATAGCGATGGTCGGGATGATAATCCCAAGGGCGATGCGCGATTACGATGTCCGCCTTCCACTCCCGAATCAAGCGTGTGATGAGCTTACGGTTCTCCAAGGTCGGCAGCAGCTCGCCATCGTGAATATCGAGCACCTGCGAGGTCACGCCGAGCTTCTTCGCACAAGCAGCTGCCTCCGTAGCCCGACGAACCGCCAAAGGTCCGCCTGCTTCCTTCCAGTGGCCGATGTCACCATTCGTCACCGACACCAGTTTCACGTGATGCCCCAATCGTGCCCACTTCACCGCCACGCCCGCCGTTTTGTACTCCGCATCATCGGGATGAGCACCGAAGACGACGATGCGCAGTTTGCCGTCACCCTTCTCCTGCGCGTGGAGAGAGAAACTGGCGAGAGCTAGAACAAGGATGGATAAGAGTCGTGAAATCATGGCGACAGAATTACGCCGCCACGACCTCTTCTCTCGCGGATTACTCCTCCGCCTTCGGCTCCGGCAGCAGGAAGCCGACGATGAAGGCGATCACGGCCATCGCGGTGGCAATGTAACCGGCGGCCATGGCGACGTGCATCGGCTTCACGGCCAGCGCACCACCGGCGAGCATCGGCGCGAGCCAACTCGTGTTCAGTGTGGCCATGCAGGTGCCGACCATGCGTCCGCCGACATTCGTGGCAAAGCTGCCGCCTGTGCCGCGCAGATGCATCGGAAACACTTTGGGCAGGTATTCACCAAAATAACTAAACTGCGCCACGGTGACGAGTCCGCAAATGGCATAGGCCCACAGGAACGCCTGCCCGCCATCCTTGAATAGCATGAAGTAAGTCACCGGCAGAATGATGAGCGCCGGAATCTGAAACACCTTCAGCAGCGCCACGCGGCTGATGCCCACGATGAGCAGCACGGCCAAAAGCACGCGTCCCACGAGACCGCCCATCTCTTGATGGAACTGCACCTTGTCGGCCATCGCCTTCACTTTGGCGTTCACCGGCTTCTGCTTGTCGAAATTCGCTTTCATCTCGGCCTTGAGCGCCGCTTTGGCCGCATCGTCGAGTCCTGGGGCTTTCAGCTTGGCACTGATCTCCATGTCCGTCTTCTTCAAGGCGGCGAGTTCACCCGCCTCGACCTTCATCTCGGGCAATCCGGGCGTCACACGTGCCACCGTGACCTGCAACGCGCCGAACGCGATGCCATAGGCGCACGCGGAGAGAATCGTCGTCACCAAAGTCACGCGACGAAGTTCAGGCGAAAAGAGAGCGCCAAAGCTTGGGCGCTTGAGCGTGCCCGCCATTTTTTTGTCCTTCCAAACCTTCGACTCCGGCACAAACGGCAGCAGCAGCGCGATGGGAATCGCAGGCAGAATGCCCGACATCAAGGTGTAGCGCCACGCAGCGATGCCCGTGCTGCCAGCCGGCAGGCCCCAGTGCGGCAGCGTCTCCAGGTTCTTGCTGATCCACACGCTCACCGCCGTCACCAGCAGTCCACCCAGCGAGGCGCAGGCCTGCGTGATACCCAGCCATTTTTCCTTTTGATGTTTGTCGGTGAACACCTCCGCCAGCCAGGTGATGGCGGCCACGAATTCCACACACACACCGATGAACGTGGTGCAGCGGAAGAAGATAAACATCGGCAGCGTGGTGGCGAATGCTGCGCAGAACGGCGAGAACGAATACACAAAGATACTCGCCGCCATGATCGTCTTGCGGCCAAATTTATCGACCAACCAGCCACCGAGCAGACCAAACACACCACCGCATAGCGCCGCGATCCACAGCAACTTCCCGACCCACTCCGTTACCGAAGGATCACTCGGCAACACCTTGAGCAGCTCCGCAATCGCTGGCGCAGCGACCAGCGGCGTCATCAGTAGTTCATATGTGTCAAAGAGGAAGCCGATGCTGGCGATGATGATGATCAACCAATGAGTGGTGGTGAATTTGGGAGCAGGAGTCGAGGACATGGTGGTGGCGATGCTGTCAGGAATTGAGATGCAAGTCAACGCGCAGGATGTGCCGAATCCATCATCATATATGGGTTCGAGTATGGCGAAGCCCACTTGCCACTTGAGTTTGTGGCGGACCGTTGCTGTTTCGCCTGTTACTTCTAAGCATCCACGTGCAGCGTTGGGCCATGGAGACCTTACCGAAGATGAAGCGGTATTGATTCGTGGCAGCGTCCTACAGTGCTCAAATACCCTGGAGCTTTCCTCAGGTCAAAAGACGCTCGAAAGCGTCGGAGGGTCGGCGACATCAAATAATCACCGCAACCAACAACGAGCGTGGCCGGGGCTTGCGAAAACGACCCCGGCTTTCTTTTGCCAGCGTTGCTCGCAGAATGGTCTTTAGGCGATGATCACACCATCGGTTCTCTTGGGAAAGATCTCCTGCTTCAGCGTCAAATGCTGCCAAAAACCCTGCTCCGTGGCAGGAAGACCAGTCTGTTGTTTGTCTGCTAGAATTCTCGCCGCTGAGTAAAGCGGAACGTCGAACGGCTCTGAGTGGATTCGAGCGAACCCAGGACGAGCGTAAATGTAATGCTCACCGCTGGCCCTGATTGTGCCTGCTCGGGTTAATGGATCTGGGACAGGATCTGGTATATCAGCCACGTCTAGCAGCCAACTCTGCGCGATGATGTCAGGCATGCCGACAAGTTCATCAGTGTTGCCAATCAAGGGTAAAACGTAAAAGACCCAACCTCGGCGATTGCCGCAAAGACGGCGCAATTGAACCATCTGGTCGTGGGGAGCTTTAAACTTCCTGTCTCCTGTGCGGGTCACATAGTTTGACGCTTTGAACTGGAACACACAAAGCCGCCCACCAATTCGCGTTCTGGCATCATACCCCCATCTGGCTTCTTCTGTTTGTGTGAGGCCAAACCAGAGCATGAGACGGCCTGCATAGTGCCACATTTGAGCGCATATGGTCAGTTCCAGAGATTTTTCAGAGAGGCGTGGCATTGAATTAATTTTTTGGTCAAACAATCTGAATCAAAAACAAAATGGCGGAGAACCTCAGTCTTGGAAGAATGATCGTCAGCCGAAGATGGTGTACGTCTGTCGGAGCAAATCAAACACAGGGTGGCTATGCGATGCGCGTCGGCCTTTGGGATCAAGGAGCAGGGCCGTGCCGATGCTGGCCTGTTGGGAGACGGTGCCAATGAATGAATTCAGCAAGCCTCCGGCAGCGATGATTTTGAAATCAGGATGACCGTCACCCTGCTTCACATCGATGCGGCAGGCGACGAGGCGGTCCGGTGTGAACGTCGCGCCTTTGTCGTGTGCCCAGACCCCAGGTTCACCATGAAGGTTGAAGATGAGCGATCCAGGACCATAAGCGCGATGCACGAGCACCTTGCCTTGGGCCAGCATGCCGACTTGTAGGCATGGTGCGGTGTCGAAGCGGATGGCGCTGGTCCAGCCCACCACCTGGGCGAAATTGAAATAAAGCACTTCGCCTTCCCTCAGCTCCCAGCGGACAAAACGATGCCCGTCTGATGAGTCGAGCTGGATAGGGGTGTCCTTGAGGGCGTAACGATCCATCACGAGGCAATGATGAATCAGCCGAGCGAGGAACGCCATTTTGGAGGCAGGTATCTCGGTGGATGGAACGCCACCGGTGGGTGACAGGTCACGCTTCAGAAAGACGCTGGCAGCCCAAGTCTGGTCGATGACCAAGGAAGCATGGCTCTCTATGCGTGCCTGGCTTTCTTCGTCTCGCTGCGGCTCCTCCGCTTCATTGTCCATCTTTGGATCAATTTTTCTGGGAACCGGCAAATAGGCGTTCAACTGCACTCCCTGCACAATCAGTTCACGAATGAACATGCTGACGAGCACACGGCCAAAAAGCAGGACCAGAATCGCAAGGCTGATTACCTCAAGGGTGTCCATCAAGGTTCGGGTGATCCTCACCGCTGAGAGAAAAGTCTCTTTCGGCTTCTCCAACGACAACGCCGCTGTATTTCGTGTGTATCTCGGCACCCCGAGCCAGCGCAACGGGCTGTGCCAGGGATACTTCTCCTCTCGGATGGTGGGAACCGTCAGCGTATCAATCGTCGCAGTTCTTGCTTCAACTGCGTTCAGCACATGATTGGCTGACCAGTCGATTCCTGCCTTGAGACCAAGCCCTGGAATCAACAGGATGAGCAGCATCGGAAGTCTTTTGATCGTGGCGAGTCCGGCGCTGCGGAATGCCTGATGGGTGACCCCATTCAAGCGGGAACAATGGTTGTCGTGTATCACCCAATAGCCAATCAAAGCGGCTGGAGGGACTGCCAAAAGGATGGGTTGGGAGAAATACGCAGCAGCGAAACATCCAGCCGCCGAAATCGCAGCCGACCAAACTGCTATATGCCCGGTATTGCTCACCAGACTCGTCGCTATGATTGCACCAGCAATTGCTCCAGCAAAAGCAGCAAAACCCGGAGAGCTGCTTATCAAGGGCAGGGCGAATAATGCAATTGTGACGAATACAGCTCGGATGGTCAACGTTGCGGGAATCGCGAGCCAGAGCTTGCGACGCAAGTTTGCGATGGAAATAATGATAAGAACAGCGCGAGATAAAAGACCATTCGGCTTGAAGGCGTGATCACAGAAAAAGCCCCTCCCGCACGCAGCACAGCCTTTCAGCAAACGTCCGTATCCATGAAAAGCGCCCGCTGCAATCAAGACCCAAATGGCTCCATGTTTGAGTATCCAAAATCCTGCTGTGCTCAGACTCAGCATGAACCGCACTAGGTCGATATGCGCAATGATTGTTTCTTTGGTTGGTTGCCACAGCCTGAAGATGATTTCTGGAGCCAGTAACACCAAGACCAACCAAATGGACAACGCCAAAAAGAAGTTGCTATCGCTGAAGAAGCCATCGTCATCATCAAGGCGTCGGAAAGCCGATGACTTGCAATGAGGGCATAACCTGAAATCAGGCAGAACAACTGTCGGCTCAGATTCGTGAGGAGCGTCTTGCATGAAGCAGATGCTGCCGCGTGAAGCACAGGGCATCAACGAAGACATCAAATAATTATCGCAACCAACAACGAGCGGGGCCGGGGCTTGCGAAAACGACCCCGGCTTTCTTTTTGTACGGAGTCCCGCATTCAGGCAGCAAGGGGTCGCAAAATCTGGCGGAACCAGGAGGAAACTTGCCACCTTCATCAACATGCGGCACTTTTCCGGCTAAAGCCAGGACTCCGAACGGGACTTCGAACTCACACCATCACCAGTGCAGCATCCACACTCGCGCGGTCATGCACCTTGGCCGTCAGCACACGCGTGACGCCTTTGGGATTCGGATACTGGATGACTTTGCAGCCATAGGCGATGCCGGAGACACCTTGCAGGAGCAGGCCCTGCGTGCGTTCGAGGATTTCTCGGTCGCTCACACGGCCACTTCCGCGCACGAGCACCGGGATGCCGGAAGCGGGTTAGATGACTTTGCGGTAGATGTTTAAGCCTTCTACTTCACGGTCCATGCCTCCAATCATGGTCCCGACGTGCCTGAAGGCATCTTCACGGCGGTGTCGCTTTGGAACGGCAAGTCAATCGTTTTGGACGTAGCCCATTCCATAAGCACCGCGGGACTTTTTTTCATCACCGGAACCATCGAGGAGGCGAAGGGTAAAAAGTGAAATCAGCTTTTGCCGCTTTGAACTGAAGCCTTCATCATGCGGTCCCATGCCGCACGACCTCACCTCCGCTCCGCAAACTGATCCGCTCAATATCTACCGCTACCGCGACAGCCTCTACGCGGTCGATTTGATCTCGGCGGCACTGAGCATCGACTTCTTCACGTGGCTGTCATCGAATCCAACTTCCTTGAGCGGCATCTGCGACCATTTTGGTTTTAAAGAGCGTCCGGTGGATGTGATGCTGACACTCTTCGCATCCAACGGCTGGGTGGAAGATCACAGTGGCACCTATCACGCTTCGGCCTCGGCCAAGGAACATCTGCGCGCAGGATCTGTGTGGGACGTGCGGCCGTATTATGCGTCGCTGCATGATCGCCCCATCGCGAGGGATTATCTGGAGGTACTCAAATCCGACAAGCCGGCAGGCTGGAGTGGCGACAAGGCCTCGTTCGATTGGCACAAGGCGATGGAGCAGGAGGACTTCGCGCGGAAGTTCACCGCAGCGATGGATTGCCGCGGCTTGTATCTCTCGCAAGCACTCGCCAAGAAGCTCGATCTCAGCGGACGCACCTGCTTGCTCGACATCGGTGCTGGTTCCGGCATCTACGCGTGCGCCATCGCCGCGCAGCACACTCACTTGAAGGCCATCGCATTTGATCAAGCACCGGTGGATCGCATCG
Organism: Verrucomicrobiaceae bacterium; assembly: GCA_947466075.1. Taxonomy (GTDB): domain Bacteria; phylum Verrucomicrobiota; class Verrucomicrobiia; order Verrucomicrobiales; family Verrucomicrobiaceae; genus Prosthecobacter. Next base: position 104,716 of record CANIBP010000010.1, on the reverse strand, counting down.
CGGCCAAATTGATCGAAGAACGTGGCTGCGCGGATCGCGTGAGTGTCGCCACGGGCAATATGTTCGAAGGCTTGCCCACAGGCTGCGATGTGCACATCTACTCCAACGTGTTGCATGACTGGGGCTTGGCTGAAGTGAAGAAGTTACTCGCCGTTTCACATGCCGCGTTGCCTGTGGGCGGCTTGATGATCATTCACGATGCCTTCATCAATGCCACAAAGACCGGCCCACTGCATGTGGCGGAGTATTCATGCCTACTGATGCATTCCACGCAGGGTAAATGCTACAGCACGAGCGAATATGCGACACTGCTCGATGAAGCGGGATTCACACCGGGTGAGTATCACGACACCGCCGTTGCACGCGGATTCATGACGGCGATTCGGCGTTAAAAATAAAATGATGCAAATAAACAGAGATGTCATATCGTCTTAATGTTCGCTTATGAAATTCATCACTCTGCTTTCGATCTTCGCCCTCACCGCATCCTTGCGCGCTGAGACCACCATCACCATGACTGGCCTGCACAATTGCTGCGGCAGTTGCGCCAAGGGCATCACCAAAGCCGGCACGAGCGTCGGTGAAGGCGTCACTCTCGATGTGCCTGAGAAAAGCGGCACCATTACCATCACCAGCAAGAAGAAGGGTGACGCCATGAAAGCCGCTGAGGCAATCATCGCTGCCGGCTACTTCGGCAAAGTCGAAGGCGCAGAATTCGCCAGCAAGCCTGCGACTGCTGCGGCGAAGCCAGAAGCGAAAATGACCAAGGCCACTGTTTCAGGTGTGCATCTCTGCTGCAAGAAGTGCGAAGTCGCCGCTGCTGATGCGGTGAAGACCGTCGCCGGCATCACCAAGAGCGACATCGTCGCCAAGGCCACCTCTTTCACCGTCGAGGGCGAGTTCACCAAATCTGAACTGACCGCCGCACTCAATGCCGCTGGCTTCGCTGGCGACATCAAATAATCACCGCAACCAACAACGAGCGGGGCCGGGGCTTGCGAAAGCGACCCCGGCTTTCTTTTGCCCATGTGACTTCATAACGCCTGCCGCAAAATATTGACCAGCTCATCATGGCTCAGCGAAACCGGATTCGCTTTCATGCTGCTCGCGTTGGCGACTTTGCGGGCGATTTCATCGAGATTGCCGTCTTGAATACCCCAGACATTGAGTTTGGGAATGTGGAGGCGCTGCGTGATGCCATGTAGCCATGCGATGGCATCGCCGCCGAGCATTTGATCGACTTGATCGAACTTGGCGCGGTTCTGCACGCGTTTTGAGTTAGCTTCCCAAACCGGAGCGAGTAATGCCGCGCAAACAGCGCCGTGCGGGGCGTGAAACATGCCGCCAATCGGCGCTGCGAAGCCGTGGACGGCACCGAGACCAGCGTTGGCGAGAGCGATGCCGCTGTTGAGGGCGCAGAGGGCCATGTCCTCGCGAGCATCGAGGTCTTGGCCGTTTTGAAAGGCACGTTCAAGCGAACGGACAGCACGCTGGATGCCATCGCGGCACAGTGCATCAGTCATCGGCTGCGCACGCGAGCAGACGAAGGCTTCGAGGCATTGTGTGAGCGCGTCCATGCCGCTGGCGGCGGTGACATGCGGTGGTAGATCAACGGCGAGTTCAGGATCGATTAACGCGATGCGAGGCAGCATCGAGAGATGACGCAAGCTGGCTTTGACGCGATGTTCTTTACTCGCGATGACCGCGTTGCGCGTGGCCTCGGCTCCAGTGCCTGCAGTGGTAGGAACGGCGATGAAGGGCAGGGGAGCGGCTTCGAGTGGCTTGCCTTCACCGATAACCTCGATGTAGCTCATCAAATCACTCGGCTGGGTGCTCATGGCGGCGATCGCCTTGCCCGCATCAACCACACTGCCACCGCCAATCGCGACGATGACATCAGCGTTGTGCTGTTTCGCGAGTTCGACACCGCTTTCGATGTCCTGCGTCGTCGGTTCGCCACAAATCGATTTGATACCAACGTACGGCAGCCGAGTTTCCCATTGTGCTGTGCGGCTGCCGGCGATGAGGAGCGCACGTGGACCGAATTCAGCGGTGAGAGCAGGCAGTTCGCGGATCACGCCGTGGCCAAAGATGATGCGCTGGGCGGTGGCGAATTCGAAACGGTTCATCGGCTCAGCGTCATGACGCATTCGAGATGCTTGGTCTGCGGGAAGAGATCGAAGGGCTGCACGGTGCCGAGCTTGTAGCCAGCCTCGGTGAAGAGCACGAGGTCGCGCATCTGCGTGGCGGGATTGCAGGAGACATAGACGACGCCTTTCGGGCCGAAGGCGAAGAGTTGCTGCAAAAACTCGGGGCTGCATCCAGCGCGCGGCGGGTCGATGAGCACGACGGTGTCGGCTCCGGCATGCGGCACGTCTTTGAAGACATGCTGCGCATCGGCAGCGATGAAGCGGCAGTTCGTCAGTGAATTGAGTTCGGCGTTGTGCGCGGCCTTTTTGACGGCGCTCTCGGAGATCTCGACGCCGATGATCTGCTCGAAGTCGCGTGCGGCGCTGATCGCAAACAAGCCGCTGCCGCAGTAGGCATCGACGAGATGCTTCGCGCCGGTGGCCTTGGCTTCGTCGATGGCGTGGCGGACAAACTTGGGCAGGATGAAGGGATTGTTCTGGAAGAAATCACCAGCCTGAAACTCGAAGCGGACGCCGTTCACGTCTTCGACGGCGATTTCATCGCTGCGGGTGAGAACGCCGTTCGCTGCGGCACGCATGAGCAGCGTGGCACCGTTTTTGAAGGTGTCGGAATTCGCGCGGGCACGTTCGCGCACGGCGGCGAGCTGCGCATTCAGCTCGGTCATGGCGATGGGGCAGTGCTCGACATCGACCATGGCATTGCGCGTCCGCGCACGCAGGAAACCGATAGCACCGATGTGGCCGCTCTTTGGGCGATGGAAGTGCGGCGTGATCTTGGAGCGGTAGCCGTATTCGACAGGCGAGGGGATGACCTCGCGCACGGGATGCTCGATCTTCGCCATGTGCTTGAGCAGTTCGGCGACCTGACGGCGTTTCGACTCAAGCTGCTCCGCATACGCGAGGTGCTGATACTGGCAGCCGCCGCATTGGCCGAAGAGCGCGCACTTGGGCGTGACGCGATTTGGCGCTGGTTCCAGCACCTCGATGAGATCAGCTTCGCTGTAGTTCTTGTGATTGCGAAAGACGCGGCACTTCACGAGTTCACCTGCGAGCGTGAAGGGGATGAAAACGACCCAACCATCGACACGGGCGACGCCGGCACCCTCGTTGGTGAGGTTGTCGATCCTCACGTCGAGTTCCTGATGGTAGGCGAAGGGATGCGGATTGAATTTGCGCGGTGGTTCCATGTGTCGCGCTATTTCTTCACCGGATCATCCATCGTCATGTAGGTGCGGCCTTTGACGTCACCGTTAAAGGGATTGAGGGTTTCGATCCGCAGTTCCTTCAAAGTCGTCGCGCCTTCGACCTTCTGCACCTTGGTGACCTGATAGCGCTTCACCACCTTGCTGTTGCGGTCGTAGGCTTCCATCTTGGCGGCACCACCGCTGGCCTGATGCACATAGAGATCGACGACGTAGTAGGGGCCGTCGCGGCTCGGGTTGGTGACGCGCACGATCCAGCATTTCTGCGCACTGACGCGGCCTTCGCCCATGAGTTGCGGACGTGGCCAGTACAGGAAGCCCAGGGAAAGGTCTTCATAGTTGAACTCCATGCCGCGAACCTTGTCGCCATGCTGACCGGCCGGAACCTGAGATGATCCACCGGGGCGCACCTGATACAGCGTGGCAGGCTCGGTGTTCAGGTCGAGGTGGACGATCTCAGGCGGTGCGTTTTTGAAGCGGAAGCGCATCACCTTGTTGTCCATGGTGAGTTCCATGGGTTCACGGCGTCCGGTGGCGTCATCGCGCAGTTCGCCGTTCATCTTGTGGTTTTGCAGGGCGTAGCTGAGGCGCACGATGCGCAGGATTTCCTCGGCGGTTTTGGGCTGGGCGTCCTCGGCACGGGCCAGCGAGGCGAGAAGCAGCAGGGGGAGAATGAAACGTTTCATAAGGGTGGCAGGGGTGAGCGACGCTTTGACATGGCGGCAGCGTCCTCTATTCAATGCGCTCAACCATCATGCAGCGCCAGCGCTTTCTCTTTGCCGCCCTCGGCCTGCTCACGCTCTGGCGCTGGGCCTTGCTGCCGACGCTGGAACTCTCGCCGGACGAGGCGCTGGCGGTTTTCCGTGTGAAGCACGGGCAAATCGGCGGATTTCTCGAAATGGGGCCGCTGGTGCCGTTGTTCGCGAAGCTCGGCATGCTGATCGGCGGCCCGGGCGAGTTTGGCGTGCGGTTCTTCGCGCCACTGCTCGCACTGGCGGCATCGCTGGCGGTGTGGCGGCTGATGCGCGGGCTGTTTGATGCGCAGATCGCCGGTTGGGCCGTGGTGATCGTGAATGTGCTGCCCGCCTTCAATCTCGCCGCTGTCACGATGACTCCCAGCACGCTGATGTTCGCGTTGCTGCCGACGTTGGCGCTGTGCCTGCGCATCGCTCTGCTGCATGCGCATCCGTTGCATTGGGCCTGGTGGGCGGCGGCAGCATGCGTGGTTTGTGCGGTGCTCGCACAACCGCCTGCACTCGGAACACTGCTCGCAGTCGCGCTGGTATTTGCGCTCCCGGAACGGCTGCGACATCACCTGCATGCGTCGGGATTCATCGTGGTGGTCTCGGGTTGGGTGCTGGCGATGATTTACTGGCTGATATGGCAAGGCGGCTTCGGTTGGCCGGAGTGGAGGCTGATTCCGAATCTGTTTCGCTGGAGCGCGCTCGCCTCGCCGCTGCTGCTCATACTGTTCGTCATGGCGGCACGACTGGCGTTTGACCGTGCCACGCTGATGTCACAGCGCAGTCTGCCGCTGGCGATGCTGCTGCCGCTGGCGGCGATTGATCTGCTCTACGGCCCGCATGACCGCTGGCCGGACATGGGCGGTGCGGTGTGGATGCTGTTCGCGGCGATGCTGCTCGCGCATCGTGGCACCGTGCTCGGTGGTGTCGCCAGCGAAGAGAAAATCAGCCTGCGCACCATCGCCGTCGTGCTCGCAGCACTGCAAAGCGCCTTCCTGCTGCAAACCGACCTCCCGCGCACGCTGGGTCTGCCGTGGCGTTTTTCGCGTCAGATCACGCTCGGTTCCGAATACACGCATTTCTTCACCGCTGATCCCTCCAAGGCGATGCGTGGCTGGCGGGAGAGTGCGAAGCTCGTTTCCGCCGTGCTGAAGGACACGAAGGGCGATGCGCCGTGGTTTGTGATCGCGAGCGACTGGCGTCTCGCCGTCGAACTCGACCATTATCTCGGCCAAAACGAGCCGGTGAAGTCGCTGCACGACGATCTGCATCATCACGGCGGACGCAACGCGATCTTTGTCACCGATGATCCCGCCGCCATCGCACCACCTGCGACCTTGCAGGCCAGGTTCGCACGCTTCGAGGTGCTGTCCGTCGCCCGTGTCATGCATGCGGGCAATGAGGTGCGCTGGCTCAAAATCTTCGCTTGCCACGATTATCGAGCGCCCGACTTTTGACGCCCTTTTGCCCGCCCATGCCTGCTTCACCCGCCATCTCTGTCGTCGTGCCTCTTTATAATGAGGAGGACAATGTCGTGGAGATGCAAAAGCAGATCGACGCCGCGCTGGCCGGACGTGATTACGAGCTGGTGCTGGTCGATGACGGCTCCAAAGACCAGACGCTCGCCCGCGTGCAGCGTGGCGACCGGGTGCGTGTGATCATCTTTGAAAAAAACAGCGGCCAGAGCGCCGCCATGCATGCTGGCATCAACGGCGCGAAAGGCGACGTCATCGTCACGCTCGACGGCGACCTGCAAAACGATCCCGCTGACATTCCCGCCTTGATCGCGAAGCTTGATGAAGGCTTCGATCTCGTCTGCGGCTACCGTGCGAAGCGCAAGGACACGCCCTTCAAGCGCCTGCAAAGCCGCATCGCCAACTTCGTGCGTTCCCGTTTTGTCGGCGACCATGTGCGCGACACCGGTTGCACGCTCAAGGCCATGCGTCGCGACTGCCGCGAGGCGCTGCTGCTCTTCGACGGCATGCACCGCTTCATCCCCGCCCTCATCCGCAACATGGGCTGGCGGGTCACCGAGGTGCCGGTGAACCACCGCCCGCGCATTCATGGCGTGAGCAAGTATGGCTTCGGCAATCGTGCCCTGCGTGCCACGACGGACATGTTCGGCGTGCGCTGGCTCAACAGCCGCCGCACCCGCTACAGCATCCGCGAAGAACGGCACGGTTGATGCGTTTCTGTTGTTGACGAAGGCCGCGTTGCGCCGGCATGCTGTGAAAATCTTAGACGGATGAACCTACGCGAACAACTGCGACACCTGCTCCCTGAAATTCTGCCCGATGATCCGGCGGATTCCATCAAGGGCACCGAACTTATCCGCCTCGTGCGTTTGCGCCTCGGCGAAGGCTACAGCGACGCCACGCTGCGCTACCACTTCTCCATCCTCAGCTACGATCCCACCTCGCCCATCGCGAAGGTCGATCAGGGCCAGGGTTACTACCAGCGGCAGAAAAAAACCGCCGCCGGCAGCAACGGCGTCGCGCGCCAGAACCTCTTCGAGAGCGAAAACGAGAGTGATCAATGCTGGTCGCGCTACCTGCGCCTCGTCGCCATCTACGAGCGGCTCTGCCTCCAGCGCTCGCGCTATCCCTTCCTGCTGAACCGCAACAGCAGCGGCGCACCAAGCATGGAAGGCGAATGGGACATCCCCGATCTCGTCGTCGCCGACTGGGATCTCGACACCGGCAGCGATGAAGCACCGCGCTTCGACGCCGCCATGCTCGATCTTCGCCGTCATCTCGGCGGCCCCGAGGTCGGCATCACCGGCGTGCAGCTCAAGCTCAACGTCTCCATCGAAAACTTCAGCGCCGACTTCTTCCAGGCCCTCAGCGCCACCCGCTGGACACTGCAGAGCGAGATCGTCATCGCCGAAGGCCTCAACGACGAGGCGCTCGTCGATGCGCTCCGCAGCCTCGGCCATCAGTTCGGCGTCGGCATCAGCAGCCTCGGCATCCAGCTCACGCAGCTCGATGAACTGCCCTCCGCCAAGGAACTCCGCGCCATGAGCGCCGCCGAGTTCGAGGCCGTGCATAATCTGCTGCGCATTCAGAAAATCACCCTGCCCACGCCCCGCCACAGCATCGACTGGCCCGCGCTCAACGCCCTGCGCAAAAAGCACGACTCCGTCTTCGACCTCGTCCGCTGGCTCTCCGACTGCCTCGCCAAGCGACAGCCGGAGTGGGTGGGTGGAGCGGTGAGGTGATCGTTGCTCAAAGCATTTTTTGAATGGTGTTCAGACAATCCTACATACGATGAGATTCGAGACTTACAGAGCCACTCCAGGTCTGGAGCAATTTTCATCTGGCGAACGTTTCGCTGTTTATCGTGCTGTTCACAAGCGTCTCATGCAAGAGAACCCCTCATATCGCCAACGCTTCCAATTTTATCTAGCAATGGTTATCGTTTCAGCCATTGGCCCTTCTGCTTTCGGTGTTGCTATTGGCCCGATTCCGTTTCCCATTGTCAGCGCCACCATCATCGTCTTTTTAGCTTTTCGTCAGCAGCAATACATGAACCAGTGCATTGGTGCCAAATTGCAGTCCCAGAGACATGCAGATCATTCGGATGAATGCTAATCTCGGTCCAGATTCCTCTGAAAAGCGTCTTCGCTTTGGTTGTGGTTTTCTATTCGGAGCTTTTGTGGCCTTCCTCATCGGGTTGCGTGAACTTGAAGCATTTACAGGCACCTTTTGGACTGTCGTTATTGGTGTCGCCTTTATCTTCGGCTATTGCGCCATGCGCCAAGGGGATGAATTCTGGCATGACTTATCTCAGTGGTTTCGCTGGTGGTAGAAGCACCTCCACCCGATGCAAAACCCGGCTGCTTGTCATCTTTTCAAATCTGAAATCGCAAATCGCCGGAATGTAGGTTGGGTGTGTGCTGCGTCGAAGGCGATCGTGAAACAGCATGGCTCACATCGCAGCACCGCCCGACGGTTTGAGGGCGTGCTGGTGCTCGCAAGCTCCCAAACAGACGGGCGGGCTGTCGCCACACCCATCTTACTTTCACCAATCGTCATTTGGCAGGAAGCTTGCTGGAAATGATGGCAGCTTCGTTAACGTTCATTGAACCCTCATGAATCGCCGCACTTTTCTGACTTCCGCCGCTGCTCTGGCAGCCATGCCACTGCCAGCCGCATTGCGTGGGAAGCGGATGGGTATTGTCATTCATTCGTACTGGAAGCGCTGGCAGGGCAAGTATTCGAGCCTCAAGAGTCCGCCGTTTGAGAACGCGCTGGATGTGCTGGATCATGTGCGCAGCCTCGGTGTGGGCGCGTTGCAGATCATGGTCAACAGCTGGACGGGCGAACTCGCGGGTAAGGTGCGTGACACGCGTGAATCCTACGGCATCAAACTCGAAGGCAGCATCACGCTGCCGAAGAACGAGAGCCATGTGGACCGCTTCGAGAAGGAGTTGCGTCTCGGCAAGGAAGCAGGCGCAACGATTTTTCGTTCCGCGACCGGCGGACGGCGCTACGAGCTGTTTTCCAGCCTGGAGGACTTTAAGCACTTCAAAGCGAACGCGTTCAAGTCCATGCAGCTCGCCGAACCCATTGCACGGCGGCAGCGCGTCCGGATCGGCATCGAGAATCACAAGGATTTCCAAGCGGCGGAGCTGGCGGAGCTGCTCGGACGCCTTAGCAGCCCGCACATCGGCGCCTGTGTCGATACCGGCAACAGCATGGCCTTGCTCGAAGATCCGATGCACGTCGTCGAAATACTCGCGCCCTTTGCCGTAACGACGCACATCAAGGATATGGCCGTGCAGGAGACGCCCACCGGCTTCCTGCTGTCCGAAGTGCCGCTGGGCGAGGGCGTGCTCGATCTGCCGCGCATGTTTGCGCTGTTTGAGAAGCACAATCCGCAGATCGACTATCACCTGGAGATGATCACGCGCGATCCGCTGGACATTCCCTGCCTCAAATCCGGCTACTGGGCCACTTTTCCCGACAAATCCGGCACTGACCTCGCCCGCATGCTCACGCTGGTACGCGAACGCAAGGCCGCGAAGCTGCCCAAGGTTACCGGCCTCGGCACCGAGGAGGCGCTCGATTATGAGGAGGCCAATATCGTGAAATGCCTGCACTACGCTGGTAACAGACTTGGATTGGATAAGGTCGTGATCCGTAACGAGCAAGGTCAGGAAGAGAAGTGATTGATTGGTTCATTCTCCCGTCGCAGAGCGACGTTCGTATCGTAGCCCCGCCTTTTAAGGCGGGGATAAAAACGTCTCACAGATTTGCATCAGCGCGTGTCGCAGAGCGACACCCGAACCGGCGGCAACCATGAGCGGCGTGTATGGAGCGTTGTGCAGGGTTCGGGCGTCACGCTGTGACGCAGCCATGAACCATGTGGCGGACAATTCGATGACCCGGCCTTGAAAGGCCGGGCTACGACACGGTCGCCGCGCTGCGGCTAAGTTTTGCGTCTTCTTGCGGCCAATCTTTAGAGCATGCATGATGACCGCCCGTGTCCGAACTCCTTCCAACCGCTGACTCCACACCCATCCACGACGCCAAACTGGCGTTGCAGAAGTATTTTGGTTTCCGCGAGTTCCTCGATGGTCAGGAACAGGTGATGGCGGGCATCCTGAGCGGCCGCGACACGATGGTGATCATGCCCACCGGCGGTGGCAAATCGCTCTGCTATCAGCTTCCGGCGATGGTGATGGATGGCGTGACGGTCGTGGTGAGTCCGCTCATCGCGCTGATGAAGGATCAGGTCGATGCGCTGGAGCGACGAGGCATTCCCGCCACGCTGATCAACAGCTCGATCTCGTTGGGCGAGCAACAGGAACGCATCGAAGCGCTGCGGCGGGGCGAGTACAAGCTCGTCTATGTGGCACCAGAGCGGTTCCGCAGCCGCACGTTCACGAACGCTCTGCGGCAGGTGCAGATCGCGCTGTTTGCAGTGGATGAGGCGCACTGTCTTTCGCAATGGGGCCACGACTTCCGGCCTGACTACATGCGGCTCGGCGAAGCGCTGGAGCATCTGGATCGGCCGCAGGTCATCGCGCTGACCGCCACGGCCACGCCGGAGGTGCGGGGCGATATTTTAAAGACACTTCAATTGCGTGATCCCTACGTGGTCATTCGCGGCTTCGAGCGGCCGAATCTGAGCCTGAACATCACGCACACGAAAAGCAGTGGCGACAAATACGAGCGGCTGAAAAAAATCATCGCGCACTACAAGACGGGCATCATCTACTGCTCCACGCGCAAGCGCGTCGAGGAAGTCGGCAGTGAATTGCGTGACTGGAAGCTCAAGGCTGTCGAGTATCACGGCGGGCTCGATGACAAGGAGCGCGAATCACGCCAGACAAAGTTCATCACGAAGAAGGCCGATGTCGCCGTGGCCACGAATGCCTTTGGCATGGGCATCGACCGCTCGGACGTGCGGTTTGTGGTTCACTTCGACGTTCCGGGCAGTGTGGAGGCCTATTATCAAGAGGCGGGCCGTGCAGGACGTGATGGCGAGCCTTCCCATTGCGAACTGTTCTTCAATTTTGCCGACACGAAGACGCAGGAGTTCTTCATCGACGGCAACAACCCGAGCGTGGACATCATTCGGAACGTTTATCAGACATTGCTGAGCGCGGCAGACTCGAATCACGAGGTGCAGGCCTCGATTGATGACATCGCCGACCGTGCCGGAGCAAAGAACAGCATGGCGATTGGTTCGGCGCTAAGCCATCTCGCTCGCAACGGCTACATCGAGCGTTTCGACATTTCGGGGAAGCGCATTCGCGGCACACGGCTGTTGCAGCCTAAGGTGCTGACGCGCGATCTTGAAATCGACATGGACGCCTTGCGCGAAAAGGACCGTCGCGACCGCTCGAAGCTCAAGTCGATGATCGAACTGTGCTACGATGACAAAGCCTGCCGCCAGGAGCAGATCTTGCGCTACTTCGGCGAGACCGAGAGCACGCCCTGCGGCACCTGCGATGTGTGCAAAGCCGAAGGCGTGCAGCCGCCGCGCGAAGGCACAGCGGAGGAAGTCACCATGCTGCGTCAGGCACTCAGCGGCATCGCCCGCATGTCCACCAAGCATGCGGACGGCACTTGGGAGGGCCGCTTTGGCAAGGGGCGCATCATCCAGATGCTCGTGGGCAGCAAGTCGAAGGAGATCGTTGATGCCGGACACGATCAACTCAGCACCTACGGCCTGCTCAAGCACGTCGGCACACAGGCGTTGCATCCGTTGTTCGCCGAACTGGAGAAACTGGGCCTCACCGAGACCAGCAGCGGTGAATATCCCATTGTCTCACTCACCGCACAGGGCATCGCAGCGATGAAGGCCGGTCAGAACGTGAAGATGCGCTGGCCGTCGATGCATGCGCCGATGACGAAGCCGAAGGGCAAGACGGCGATGAACGAAGAGCTCGCTGCGCGTGAGCTTGGCTTTGATGATGCGTTGTTTGAGAAGCTCAAACGTCACCGCACGGCATTGGCGGAATCGGAGGGTGTTCCGGCGTTTATGATTTTCAGCAACCAGACGCTGGAGTTCATGACGCGGTTGAAGCCGAAGACGATTGAGGCGGGGATGAAAATTCGCGGCGTGGGCGAGAAGAAGGCGAAGGAGTATCTGCCGGACTTCATTCAGATCATCAAGAAGCACGGGTGAATACGGAGCGCGCGTGTGTCGAAGACCACTCGCCACTTTTCCGGTTCGCGGATAAAGCAGGAAAGTCAGGCGAGTTAAAAACTCGCGCTCCGATACGCTGGCCGTCTCACGATGCGCGCCCGCTGAATGATGTCCGCCGGATGTTCTGGCGTGCCGCGATCCATGAAATTGTCGATGCTTTGTGAGGCGTCGAGGATGGCACGCACCTGGCCGCCGATGGTGGGGGCGGGATTGAAGTAATCCGCAGCTCCGGCGACGGCTTTGTAAACGACGGACAGTTCGACGACGAAGATGTCATCAAGCCGGTAAAACTCGCTGCCCGTCAGCAAACCGGACCCACTGTTGCCCGTGGGTCGTGCTGGTGAGGCGGGACGCAGAGTTTTATAAAGGCGCGCGCGGGTGACGGGGAATTCGAGGCTGTGCAAACGCCGCTCGTAAATCTGGCGGCGGCCGTATTCGTCCTGCGGCAGCATGGTGCAGCCTGCAGTGAGACAAAGGAGGAGCAGGAGGGCGTGGAGGTGTTTAGACATGCGCTGATTGTGCTGGATGGACTGGAATCGGCAAGCCTGCGTTCAGCATGCAGGGCAAAGACATGAACATTCTGGGTTCTTATTCTTGAGGCTGGCCCCTCACCCCTGCCCTCTCCCCGAAGTTAATCATGGAGCAATACAGCATGGGACGGGGAGAGGGGGATTCGCTTGGTGCGGCTTTGAAAAGCGTGACGGAGCGAAACGCATTCTCCTCTCCCCGTCGAGAGTACGGATGCTTTGAACGATGGCTTCGGGGAGAGGCCGGGTGAGGGGTCGTATTTAGACGGCGCAACAGACCGGCGTGCTGACCGTGCTGGCGTTCACTTCGTTTTCACCGCTGTGTTGAACGCGGCTGCTTCGCCGGTTTGTGGGGTGGCGAGAAGTTCTTTGTGGAAGGCAGTTTGAGCGGGAAGTTTTGCAACGGCTGCGGTCAGAGCGTCCTGAGCGGCTTCGGCATCGGGATGCTGGCGAGTGAGGCTGGCAAGAGCGAGCACATCGCTGACGGCGGGATGTTTCGAGGATTCGACGAGAAGCTGCTGGGCACGATGCGCGGTGGTGATGTCATCGAGCTGTATGGCAAGGGCGATGATGCGGTGCAGGCTGGTTTCATCGAGTTGATCACTGGGAATCTGCTGCAAGGTGTGCAGGGCCTGGGGAAAGTGCGCGGCATCAAACTGAAGCTGCGCAAGCTGACGCAAGGCGGGGGCATCACCGGGGAAGCGTTTGAGGAAACCCTCCCACAAAAAGGGTGCGGAGCCACTGCCGCGCAGGGTGACATCGATTTGAGTGAGCAGACGCCAGCCTTCACAGTCATTGGCGGATGCTTTGAGATGAGCAGCGAGGAGATCGCGTGCAGGGGCAGGAGCATTGCCGGAGGCGAAGGCTTGGGCGAGCTGCGGAGCTGATATTGGGTTTTGTGAACGAGTCTGCAGTGTGGTGAGCAACTTCGAGAGCTCTTTGCCACGACCAATTTGCGTCGCGAGGACATGCAGACGTGCGAGCACACGGGTTTCACCGGCAGCGGCGAGACGGAAGAACATTTCGCAGGCGATGCTGGTCTGCTGATTGAGATCGGCAATGGCAGCGGCTTCGCTGAGCCAGTGGCGGTAGTCGTTGGCGATGGTTTTTCCTTCAGCGATTTGTTCCAGCGTGAACTGATGATCTGGATAGGTGCGGAGCTGTCGCTCGATCCAAGGCAGCAGCTCATCGGACTCACCAGCGGCATGGGTGGCAAGCACGGCACGCTGCATGAGGCGTGCGGGAATGGCCTCAGTTGGCTTCAGCTCACGCAGAGTATCGAGCACGATGCGACCGGCTTCAGCATAACGGGTGCCTTCGAGCAGCAGTTTGGTTTGCAGATCGAGCGCGTCCTCGCGTTGCGCTGCATCAAGGCGCGGCTTGTCGTCATCGAGCCATACGTTTACGACACGCAGCGCTGCCGCTGGACGCCGTGCGAGCCGTGCCGCCTCGGCGAGATTGAGCACGTTCTGCCAGCTTGCGATGGGAGATTCGCAGGCGCGTTCGTAAATTTCGAGGGCGAGGCTGAGTTCGTTGTTTTCAATGGCCTGCGAGGCGAGCAACTCCAAGGCTTCGATCTTGTGTGGTTCTTCGAGGCGCTCACCGGAGGCGAAGACGAGCAGGCGGCTGTCATCGACAAGCGGTGCGTCGGCACGCATGAGTTCGGCGAACAGGAGCGCGGTGTTGAGCGGGCATGGAGCGTGAACCGGGCCCTGCTGTACTGTGAGCTGGCGAACTCGTTGCTCTGGCTGTGCCTGACGCCAGTCGTTCAAAGCACGCACGTCACGTTCCGGCAGCATGGCGAGCTGAAACACGGCGGCCTGCTGCAGATGCTGGGGAGCATTGGCGAGGCGCGCAGCGATTTCGGTGCGCGTGGTTTCGAGCAACGCATCCTCTTTGACCGGAACAGCATCGTCCGCATGCAAACGCCAGCCCCAGACGATGGCGAGCGCGGTGTAGGAAACGATGAGCAGGAATATCTGACGTGAACTGCGTGACATGAAGGCTCGGGAAGGGTGAAAGGATCAGCGCATCGCAGCCTGGATAGCAGGCGGCAGCGATTGGAGGGAGACCGTGGAGCGGCAGGCGAGTTCGAGGTGGACGATGCCATTGGCATCTGCATTCGCAGAGTATGGGCGGCCGTTTTCGAAGTAGGCGCACTGACCACGCGGTTCGAAGCCACCGAGGACGACTTCAATGGGACGCAGATCGCGTACATGGAAGGTGGCGCGCCGTGAGGACAGCTCCATGAATTCGACCGGGGCGCTGCTTTCAGCGAGATGGATATGCTGCGAGGGTTTGGTCTTGGTGAGGACCAGTTCAGTGCGCGCACGGCCCATGGTGTGGATGTAAATCTGGCTCTGATGCACGGTGTAACCGGAAACACCCTGGCACTGTGCCATGTCGGGGACACCAGCGCTTGCGGCGAGGCGCAGCGTGCGTGAGGCGCCTGCATTGAGGATGATCCAGCGATTGTCACCGGCGCTCAGGATGCGCGTGCGGCGTGCATCGCGATTGCTGGCGGCATAAGCGGCGGCGGTCATGGTGTGCAGCGGCTCACCTGCGCAGGCATCGAAGGTTTTTTCGAGCGCAGCGACGCCCTGCTCAGTGCGCACGTCGGCAAAGCGGCAGCACACGGTGAGTGGCTCCATGCGGATCGAATTGGCTGAAGCCGGGGTGGAGATAGATGCGGAAGGAAGCTGCTCGACATTCATGGTGCGGCAGAAGCGCAGCGCCTCGGGCGCGGGCACCGCATTTTCAGGCCACAGCATGAGATTCACGTCTTTGCCAATCGGCAGCAGGCGGCGGTGGATGTAGCTCATGGAGCCGGCGATCTCGCGTTCCATGTCGTGACGAGCGGTTTTGGCGCGTTCGTTGAGCTTGCTAGAGATGTTGATGCCTGCGGTCCATTGCGATGGACGGGAGAAGGAGTTTGAGGCGGCCTGGATTTGCGGCATTTCGAAAATGCTGCGGGCGACATGCTCCAGACGCGGTGCATCAACGGCCTGCTGGCCTGGCAGCCAGCAGCGCATGTCGGCTTCGCAGACGGAAACGGTGACGGGGAGCAGGTAGCGGTTGAGGATACGATCACGCATGACTTCGGAGCAGAGCGGGAAGCCGGGAAGCGTGGAAGGTTCAGAAAAACCGGTGCTGTCGATGTGGCTGTAGAAGACGCGGCGGCCTTCGCGGGTGGTGGTGTCAGGCACGGGAGCACCGTGATCTGCTCCGAGCCATTGTTCGAGGAAGGCGGGCAGATTGAGCTGTGGATCTGCCGCTTCGGCGGCGGGGTCGATCCATGCGCCACCCCAGGAAGCGAGGAAGGCCTGATCAAAGCGATGCTCGGAGCCCAGCGCATCCTGGCCGTGCAAGGCGAGCACGATGTGCGCGTCCGAAGGTGCTTCGAGATCGAGGAAACCGAGCGAGCGAGCGGTGATTTTTGCATTCGGGCGCAGCAGTGTGGAATCCATGCTGGCGACATTGGTTTTGACCAGACGCGAGGCGGGCTGCGCCCGGCCGCCGAGTCCGAGATGCTGCATGGCGAGCTGTCGGGCGGCGCTGTCGGTCCAAGGCATGCTGGTGAGCAGCAGCGGAATGTTTTTGGCACGCAGCGAAGGCAGCCATGCGGCGAGCGTGCGCTGCTGCTCGGTGCTGAGCACGAGGCTGGGATCGAGGATGACGGCGGCGAAGTTGTGATCCTTTGGCAGGAAGTCTGCGCCGTTTGCGGCTTGGAACGTAAGTTCGCAGCCGAGCCATTCGAGTGACTGACGCATGACACGCGAGGTAAGGGTGGTTTCAGGTGCCGCAGCTTTTTCACCGACGTGCTTTTCATCCCAGCCATGCAGCACAAGCACTCGACGGGATATTTCTTCGAGCGGACCGAGATTGACGCCATTCAATGCGGGGGTGGTGATGAATGGCAGCGCACCGATGCTCGTGAGGCGTTTTGCGGCTTCGCGGCAGGCAGTGAGGTCATCGGCAGGAGCGTAATCAACCGCGAAGACGCGCATGCCTTGCATCTGCACATTGCGGATGAGGCGTGTCAGGCGCTGTGTCTCTGCTATGGGTGTCCAGTCCACCGTGTTGTTTTTGCCTTCACGGGTATAAACACCGAGAGCGAGGAAGCCATCGGAGACATGAATGGCTTCGATGCCAATGCCGATGTGAAGATCAATCAGGATGTGCTTGTCAGGGTAACGCTGACGCAGCGTGGCGGCGAGCGTGACCACGCTGGTGCGTGAGGCCGAATCCGCCTCCTCGTTCCCGAGGCTAAGCACAAAGCCATCGAAGCCTTTCTTTGCCGCTGGATCGGCCAGCGCTTCGACCGCCCATGGAATCCATTGAGGATCCGTGGGACGAACGATGCGGGCGTGCTTGTCGATTGCTGATGGCTGGGAAGATACCTCACGGTCAGCGGCAAGCATGGCTCCACGTGAACCCGTGCGAACATGAGCCATATCGAGCAACGCAAGGTAGCGGTTTCCTTGCGCATGACCCGGTTCCATGTCGAGTTCCGCATGGGGGTTCAGAATGCTGAGGTCAAAGGCGGCGAGTGAACGGGCATCTGGACGCAGGGACTGATCCACAAACAGACTGCGAAACACAGGCAACTCAGCCGCCATTCCGGTGATCGCGACCAGACTCGATAGCATTCCCGCCAAAAGCTTGGGCAACAGCCCGGACGAAGACTTTGGGAACCGGGGAGTGTGTGATGAAGTAGGCATGGCAAAGTGCGTTGGGCTTTCAGAATTGAGAACATAGGCATTTTAGGGTCTCGGATTATAGAAGCAATAATTGTTGGGCGGTTTACAAAACACTTACCACCTGCAAAAACCGGCCAAAAAGGGGTCGCCAAACAGACTGCTTAAAGTGAGCATCGCACTCGCCATGAGCACCTCACCGATCTGCGCATTTTCCGATGGTATTTTGATCGACCAACCATGGGGAAAACTCACCTGGCTGGCCTCCCGCGAGTTGGGAAATTCAACCACGATGACCTTTGGCCATGTGATCATTCCTGCCGGTCAAATCAACCCGCGTCACCGCCATCCGAACTGCGACGAGATTTTACACCTACTCTCGGGCCATCTCGAACACAGCTTGGGTGACGAAAAGTTCCTGCTCAATCCCGGAGACACCATTTCGATCCCTGCGGGTCAATGGCATAACGCTCATGCTCTGGACGGCAAGGACGCCGAGATGGT
Source organism: Verrucomicrobiaceae bacterium (assembly GCA_947466075.1). Classification (GTDB taxonomy): domain Bacteria; phylum Verrucomicrobiota; class Verrucomicrobiia; order Verrucomicrobiales; family Verrucomicrobiaceae; genus Prosthecobacter. The sequence goes on along the minus strand of CANIBP010000010.1, from coordinate 87,234 downwards.
GATCTGCTTCTCGTCAACGGACCGGGAGACAGAGTTTGAGAAGTGAACTCACCCTTTCGTCACCACCTCGTCGAGATTCATCACCAGATTCGCCACTATCGTCCACGCGGCGAGTTCGGCGGGGTTGAGTTTCTCATTGGGCTTCGATTCGCCGTAGCTGATGGCCTTCTTCGCCTCCTCGGGCTTCGTAGCATAGGCGGCGAGGTGTTTGTCGAGCGACTGGCGGATGATTTCGGCTTCCTGGGCATTAGGGAAGCGGCCGGTGGTGATGCGGAACAGCGCGGTGATGCGCGCATCTGTGCTGGTGTTGGTTTGCATCACCTGCTGGGCGAAATTGCGCGCGGCTTCGAAGAACTGCACGTCGTTCATAAGCGTGAGCGCCTGCAACGGCGTGTTGCTGCGCTCGCGGCGCAGGCAGTAGCTCTCACGGTTCGGTGCGTCGAAGGAGGTCATGTTCGGCGGCGGGGCGGTGCGCTTCCAGAAGGTGTAAAGGCTGCGGCGGTAGAGCGATTCGCCGTGGTCCTGGATGTAGTTGCGCGTGTTGCTGCCGCCAAAACCGACGGGTTCCCAGATGTTCTCTGGCTGGTAGGGCTTCACGCCCTTGCCACCAATCTTTGGGCTCAACAATCCAGACACAAACAAGGCCTGATCGCGCACGACCTCGGCATCGAGGCGGAAGCGCGGCCCTCGGGCAAGTAGACGGTTCTCCGGGTCCTTCTGGAGAACCGCATCCGAGCAATGCGAATTCTGCCGATACGTGTGCGACGTGACGATCATCTTCACGAAGGCCTTCATATCCCAGCCGCTCTCGCGGAACGTCACGGCCAACCAGTCGAGGAGTTCGGGATGGCTCGGAGGTTCGCCTTGTGAGCCGAAGTCGTTGCTCGTTTTCACCAAGCCAGTGCCGAAGAACTGCTGCCACAGTCGATTTGCCTGCACACGGGCCGTGAGCGGATGCTGCGGACTCACCAGCCATTTCGCGAGGTCCATGCGGCTGTAGTTGTCCTGCTTTGGCAGCGGCGGGAAGATGGCTGGCGTTCCGCGAGTGACCTTGTCCTTGGGCTTGTCATACTGACCACGATCCATCACGAAAGTGTCCCGCTGCTGCGGTAGATCGGCCATGACGAAGGTAGCGGGGATCACTTCATCGAGAGCCTTCTTCTTCGACTCAAAGGCGAGTTTTTCGCCGCGCACACCATCAACGAGGCTGCGTGCGCCCTGATACTCGTTTTCAAACCACCACTCTTTGAGGCGGGTGATATCATTCTCTGGCCATTCGACGGCCTTCTTGCCACGCACGAGGGTTTGCAGGTCATTCGGCAGGCCTTCGATGCGTTTGCCCTGGCTCTTCTCAGTCCAAATTTTCCACGACCACTGCGGATCTTTCGCGGGATCGACGCGAGAACTGATCGTCATTCGATCCCAGTAAACCGTGCCGTCGAATTGCGTGAAAGCATAACCCGTGACCTTGATGCCCGGCTTCAAGCCCAAGCGTTCGGCGGGAACTTCAAGCTTCACCCATTCGCCAGCTTTCGGAAGTTCGCCCATTTGCACTTTTTCCGGAGTGCGCACTTGGCCAAAAGGAATGGCACCTTCCTGGCCCCACACTGCACGATGATTCCATCCTGCGGTGTGAAATTGCAGCATGATCGCCTTCGGCGGATTCGCCGGATCAATGTAGCAATACGCGGAGAGCTTGCCGTTCGGAGGAATCTCAAACTTTCCACCCACCGAGAAGAAATCCTGCGCCACGCCGGTCGCGGTGCGTTTCAGCGCCGTATTGCCGCTGAACACGGGGCCTTTATCTTTGCTCACAAATTTCGTTGGCTCACCACTGGCCTCAACATTCGCTCCAACTGGAAACGCATCTTCAAACCAGACCGTCTCACTCGTCTGCACTGGAGGCGGTGGATTCAGCGTGGTGGGATCGACATAGTTCAGGCTCTTGATCGCCTCGCGGATCTTCGTCTGGGAAGCAGCCATCTTCTGATCCAAATCCGTGAGCTGCTTCTTCTGCTCGTCGGTGCTGAGCCGCAAGATCGGCGGCGTCATTAAAATATTGCCGTCCATGCCCGGATCGGCGGCGCTGTTGAAGAACGCATACATCGAGTAAAACTCCTTCTGCGAGATCGGATCGAACTTGTGATCGTGGCACACCGCGCAGCCTGCTGTGAGGCCCATCCACACCGCCATCGTTGTGTCCGTGCGGTCCACCGCATAGCGGAAAACGAACTCCTCATTGATGCTGCCGCCTTCGCTTGTCGTCACGTTACAGCGGTTGAATCCAGACGCGATCTGCTGGTCTGTCGTCGCATTTGGCAACAGATCACCCGCAAGCTGCCAGACCGTAAACTGATCATATGGCAGGTTCTGATTGAATGCGCGCACCACCCAGTCGCGGTAGGGCCACATGCTGCGTTCGTTATCGAGATGCAGCCCGTGCGTGTCCGCATAGCGCGCCGCATCTAGCCAGAAGCGCCCCATGTGCTCACCGTAGCGCTCCGATTTCAGCAGGCGTGCGACGACTTTCTCATACGCATCCGGGCCGCTATCGGCGAGAAAAGCATCGATCTCCGCCAACGTCGGCGGCAGGCCGGTCAAATCGAGCGTAACCCGGCGAATCAATGTTTCCTTCGAGGCTTCTGCCACTGGCGAAAGCCCCTCTTCCGCCAACCTCGTCTGAATGAATGCATCTATCCCATTCTTGACCATACCCTTGACCGGCGGCGGTGCCGTTTTGACCGGAGTCTCGAAACTCCAATGCTTCTTGTACTGCGCGCCTTCTTTGATCCAGCGTTGCAAAATCTCGGCCTGGGCCGGGGTGATTTTCTTGTTCGACTCCGGCGGCGGCATCATTTCGTCTTCATCTTTCGTCAAGATGCGCTGAATGACTGTGCTGACCTCGGGGTAACCCGGCTTGATCGGAAACGCGCCATCAATCGGCGCAATTGCCCCCTCGGCAGTATCCAGCCGCAAATCCGCCTTCCGCTTCTTCGCGTCCAGTCCGTGGCAGGCGAAGCAATTGTCACTCAGGATCGGCCGGATATCGCGGTTGAAATCAAGCTTCGTCGCCCCTTGAGCAGAGGCGGTAATAACAGCAGAAACAAGGCAGGCGCGGAAAATCATGGCGCTGATGTACGCTCGCCACGCACTGTGGCTTTCCACCATCACGCATTGAAGGCATATCGCACCACGTGGAAAAACACCGGCGCAGCGAAACTCAGCGAGTCCATGCGGTCCATCACGCCACCGTGACCTCCGATGGCGGTGCCCCAGTCCTTGACGCCTCGATCTCGTTTAATGGCGGACATCACCAGGCCGCCCGCAAAACCCATCAGCACGATGATGGCAGACATGCCTGCGGCTTGTAACGGTGAAAACGGTGTAGCCCACCACAACGCCGCACCAAGTCCTACGGTCGTCATACCGCCGCCTAGCAGGCCTTCCCATGTTTTACCTGGACTCACGGTAGGCGCGATTTTGTGTTTGCCGCATATTTTGCCCCAGACGTATTGCATCACATCGCTCATCTCGACGATGGCGACGAACCAGAACAGCAGTTTCGCATTCTGGCCTGTAAAGCCGGGAATTTTGAGCAGCAGCAGGATCGCCGGGGCGTAGCTGATGCAGTACACGCACACCATGAGGCCCCACTGGATTTTTGCTGTGCGCTCCAGGAAGTGCTCGCAGTCACCCGCGATCGCCGTGCGCAGCGGTACAAACAGGAAGGCGTACACTGGAATCAAAATGACGAACACACCATACCACTGCGTCGCCAGAAAGTAGTAATGCAGCGGCGTGATGATGAAGAACACCCAGAACAGCGTGCGGTGATCGCCCGGCTTTGTTGGCGTGAGCGTGATGAACTCGCGCAGCGCCATGAACGAACTGAAACCGAACAAGATCGTTGTCCCTAGCGGTCCGACGGCTAGCGCCGCTGCAAACACCGCCACCATCATCCACCACGCCCGCGTACGAGCATTCAGGTTGGCTATTGTCAGCTTCGCTGTATCCGAAGAGGCTCGCCTGGCTAAAACAGCGCCGATGATGGAGGCGATGACCAGCAATCCCAGCGTTCCGCCGAGTAGATAAAGGAGCGCGGGGTCTTTTGGAGAGCGGAAAAGATGAAGCATCGGTTTGCCGCCCTCTGCTGTCACATCATGAAAGCTGAGACAGCAACGGCTGTGCCCGCAATACCGACGACCACTCCGACATAGAATATCGCTCGCCACTTCACCAAGATGGCAATGGAACAGATCACAATGGCGATTTGCAGCAGTAGCGATGCCTCATCGGCCCGGTCATCAATGCTCATCGCATAATCGACTTCTTTTTCGAGTGCTTTAGCCTCAGACATGATGACTTTCTTCTCGCTTTCGTAGCGGGTGACTTCTTTTTGCATCTCTTCCGCCTTCGCCTGGGCCTTGGCAGGATCAGCTGCGGTCAGATTGGCTAACAACATGGCACTCGTCTCCGCCAAATTCTCCTTGAGGCTCTTCGACTGAAAATAAGCCCATTTGTTGGAGGCGTGGTTGGTTTTGACGATGCCGTCGGTCTTGGCGTTATCGCCGGTGTTGTCCACGAAGGACAACACCACCGCCAGCATGGCAATGGTGAGAGCGACAATGCGCTCAAAAGGACTGTTTGCTTCTTCAGGGAGTTCGACGTCGGCCATAAGTTGATTTTGCACCTAGATGCCACCAACTGACAAGTATTTTTAGTTAACGCTGTGCCCACGCCCAGCGGAAGAGATTCCGTGCATCGACGTAGCGAGCCTCCTCAGAGGTGGAGCCGAGGACGACGACATGGAGTCGATCTTCACCGCGCTGGCCGCTGGCGATCATGCAATGGCCGGCTTGGTTGGTGATACCAGTTTTGATGCCATCGTAGCCGAGGTCGAGGGCGAGGAGCGCGTTGGAGTTTTCCCAAATGGCCTGGCGGGTGGTGCCGTCGGCTTTCTTCACGGTGGCTTCATGTCGGCGGGTGGCTACGGCCTGACGAAACGCGGGCAGTTGCATGGCGATGAATGCCAGCCTGGAAAGATCCCGTGCGTTGGTGGTGCGATCATCCTCCGTGCCTCCATCACCGAAAGAGGAGCGGTATAGGGTGGCCTTCATGCCAATCTCGCGCGCGTTGCGGTTCATTTCGGCGATGAAGTTGGAGCGCGTCGCCAGCAGAGGATTGTTGAGACCTGCTTTCAACACTGCTACATCGGGTGGCGCAAGTCGTGCGTGAAAGTGCTCGGCCAGCGCATTGCCTGCGTCGTTGCCAGAAGGCAACAGCATGCCGAGGAGCGCGTCTTTGACCTGAACTTGCTCGCCGGGTTTCAGTTCCGCTGTGGATCCAGTGGTGGTCCCTGCCAGCTCGGTGACAGTGAGCCACTCATCGAGGATTGCGGGCTCTTTCTCGGCCAATCGAAGCACGGTGTAGGCGCACATGACTTTCGCCGTGCTCGCGGCTTTGCGCGTTTCATCGGCGTTAGTTGCCACAGGATCTCGCCGGTCTTCGCATCACTGATGGCCCAGGCTTTGGCAGTGACTGCGGGTGGTGCCTTGAGGTCTTCTTCAGCGGCTTGAAGTGCAGATGACAAAAGCATGGCGAGGATGAATAGCGTTTTCAAAGTCGTGGAGATTGGTGGGTTACTCCTTCTTGGTTTTGGCGGATGGTTCTTTCATGAACTTCAGCATCAGCGGAAACGCAGGCTCAGGCATCTTGCCGTGATCAAAGCCGCCCATCTCATGCAGGGTAGTTCCAGTGTGCCCGACGAGTTTCATCATGCGCCAGAAGTAGGCGCACTCTTCGTAGCGGCCCATGAGTTCCTTTTCGCGGTCTCCGGTGATGAGAAGGATGGGCGGGGAGTCTTTGCGGACGTGAAACAGCGGCGCGAGGTCGTCGATGATGGGCTGCTTTTCGTCGATGCCGCGTTGCTCGCGGATCGTGTAATGCGTAATGACCTGCGGACTGAGCGGGATGAGGCCGGCGATTTGATCGGCATCGAGGTCATGAGCGGCGAGCCATTTCTTATCGAGGCCGCACATGAGTGTGAGGTAGGCACCAGCGCTGTGCCCGCTGACGAAGATGCGCTGCGGATCACCGCCGAAGTCGGCGATGTGCTTGAAGGTCCACGCGATGGCTGCTGCGGCGTCTTCGATGAAGACAGGTGATTTTACGCCGGGACTGAGGCGGTAGTTCGCAGCGACGACGGCGATGCCTTGATTGCGCAAGGGCAGGGGAATGGTGCGTTCACCATTGGTCAATCCGCCGCCATGAAACCAGATCACCGTCGAAAATGGCCGCTTCTTTGCAGGCGCATACACGTCAAGGCGGCAGCGCTGGTTTTGCTCGGCAGTGATGCCTTTTTCTTCGCGGTAGAGCAACTCGGTGGTGAGGTGGTAGTTGGCGTCGATGAGCTGTTTGCCGAGTTCGCGGCTAACTCGCCGAGGATGGCTTCCGCTTCGGTTTTTTTGGAGGCGAAGAGCAACTCGGCGGCTTGATCGAGCGCTTTGGCATCGCCGCCGCGTTTGCGGAGTTGGTAGAGCATTACAGGCAGGCGCAGATCGGCCTTGTTGCCACATTTGGGTAGCGCTTCGAGATAGCGGTAGCCGTTGTTGCGTGTTGGCTCGATGACGGTGCCTTCACCGTAATCATTCCATGTGGCGATTTGAATGATGGGTGCTTTGCTTTTCAGCGCGAGATCGAGCGATTCGGTCAGCGTCTGGCCATCGCGTGAGGAAATGCTGCCATAGCTGTCATGCACGCCGGCTTGCTTATAAATGTCTTTGAAGCCGGGGAAGGCGGTGGCGATGACTTTTTCATCACGGGCATAGATGAGGCCGAGTTCTTTCTTCCACTGCGCAGGCGAGAGCGACTTGCCGCCGCTGACGGGTGGCCACGCGAAGACGCCTTCAAGGCCGTTTGGCTTGGCGAGGTGCGCCAGGCCAAACACGAGTGGTTTGGCTTTCAGATCGAACTTCCACTTCAAATGCTGCGGTCCGAAGACAAGCAGCACCGGACGGCCTTCATGCTTCACATAGCTGCTCTCGCCAAACCAATGCTCTTCGGCCCATTCGAGGTCTTTTTGGGCCTGTTTCACGTCTTCGTCGTTCTTGAGCGTTTTAACAGCCTGATCCTCGTAGCACACCGCGAACTTCAATCCGGCCTTCTTCAACCATGGGATGAGTTTCTGCGTGTGGCGATGATTGACGGCGTGGTCGTTGAGGTCGCTCGTGCCATACCAGTCGATGATGACACCATCGAGCCCGGCGAGCTTCATGAGCAGCACCTGACATTCCAGCGCGTGATCGTCCCCCGAGTCATATGGACCGATGAGCGGGTAATCATGCGAGGCGATATCGCGTTGATCATCCCACTTCTTTTGATCGGGATCAAAGTGCCCCATCGTCCAATGCCAGCCCCACTCGCCACTCACATCCTTCGTGGCATACCAGGGCATGTAATGCGCCAGGAGCTGCGGCTCCGCCGCGAATGAGGAATGCAGCATGCAGAATGCCGAAAGGAAAAGTAGAAAGCGCATGGTTATCGGATCTTCCAGATCTTTACGTCATCGATCCAGACCGTGTTTGGGATGAGAAAGCTAAACCAGCGCTTCATCGGATGCGCGAAGCCTTCGGAGTGATGTTTGGCGATGAGCTTGCCATCGAAGGTGAGGCGCATCTCGTCGCCGACGGTGAGGAGGATCAACTCGTGCCACTCCGTGTCGGATTTCCATGGGACTACGGCCTGCTTTGTCTTCAGCAGCGCATCGAGATCGGTCGGCAGCTTTTCTTTGCGATCTAGGTAGCCCTGACGTCGAGCGCGGATGTCCAGATTCATCACGCCGGTCTTGTGATCGATGAGTGTGGCGTTGCTGGACGAAAGAATGGCGTAGCAAAGGTGCCCCGCATGCACGCCTTTCGTCTCACGATCCACAAAGCCGAGCTGAAGCGACTCGCCTTTGCTCAAGCCGGGGAAACGAAAGCGCACCACTGCGCCACCATCGGTGAAGCCGGCCTCGTGATGAATGTGCGCTGCGTGTTTCGCTGCCTCCGACGCACTGCTCACCTTCAAGATGCCGCCGTCGATGTCCGCCATCTTGATCTGAGGCACGCGATCCGCCGTGGCGCTGTTCCAGCCATTGCCGATGGCTTTCGCGAGATTTCCATCCTCCTCACGCTCAAACGCATCATGGAAGATGAGCGTGGCATTCTTTTCCAGCCATGCGGTGGAATCTTGAGCATAAGATGAGGTGACAAAGAGCGTGATGAGCAGGAGGGCGCGCATGAAACAGTCTGGGCTATCGCTTGAGATATTCCAGTGCGGCCTTGCGGAACTCGGCGTCGGTGATCGGACTGCCGGTGCGTTGCATGAAGTCGGCGATGTGTTTCTTAGCCCACTCGTAGTAACGCAGATGCGTGTCCCAAACGGGTTGCTTCTCGTTCTTTTCGTCGATGAGCCAGAAGCCGCCGGGTTTTTCGGGCGTGCCTTCGTTGTCGTAGAGTTCCCAGTAGAGCACGAAGGGGCAGCCCCACTCGATGGCGGCGATCATGGTTTCGATGCTCTTCTTGTTTTGCTCCTCGGGCGTGTAGCGACGCGCGGGGAAGCCGTATTCGCCGATGAAGACGCGTTTGCCAGAGATGCCGGGCTTGGGCTTCAGCTTGGATTCGAGATGGTCGAGCGTGGCGTGGAGATCGTCGCGGATGCCGCGCTGGAGGCTGTCGTAGCAGGAGTAGCTGACGAAATCGACATCGACCTGCGGGAGGATGTCGTTGGCGAGGCACTGGCCGCCCTTGAGATAAGGCTCGACGAGGTTCGCCTCGGTGTAGTGCCAGACTTCGACGTTCTGATGTGGCGTGTCGCGCTTCGCGTCGTCGATGGCCTGCTGGCGGACCTTGAGCCAGGCGATGAAGTTTTCGCCAAAGTGCTCGGGGAAGGGCTGTTTCGGGTCAAAGTGCGGCCGCAGATGCCAGTCGCCCTCCCAGTGGCCGAGGTAGAATTTTTTGCCGCTGCCGCTGTAAGTGCGCAGCAGGTGCGCGACGAGGTCATGCATCTCGCGATACTCCAAATCGCGCTCCGCGGGCTTGAAGGTGCCCGCGCTGCCATGCGTGGTGAAAGGATAGGCCCAGATGAAGAAGTGCGTGAACGGAAGGTCCAACACTGCGCGATGTGTGGGATCCTTGCTCGCGACCTCCGCGAGCGTTTGCAGGCCAAGCTCATCCTTCAGCGCGTTTGCCTTCGTTTTGCCAAACGAGGCCTGCTTCGAAATCGAGAACTTCATGATGCCCGACCCGAGCTCCGCGATCAGCTTCGCGCTCTCCAGCAGCGGCTCATCCTGCGTGAACTGATACCGCCCGCCGATGGCCTGCGTGCCAAGCAGCATGTTCGGCGGCTCTGCTGCGAATGACGAAACTAGAATAACGAATGACGAACAGAGTAATAAGCGCATGGAAGGGTGGTGAATCAGAACAGTGTGTGTGACTCACTTCCCCTTCTCCATCCGCTTCTTCCATCGTGGGAGTTCTTTGCCGAGGAGTTCGGCGGGGCGGGTGCTGAAGAAGTCGTAGGCGACTTTGTTTTTGGCGGCCATTTCTTGGAAGGTGTGGTACACGATGCCGTCGTCGGCGCCGGCGAAGATGGGTTTGGCGGTCTTGAGGTCGTAGAAACGGGCCCAGAGGACGTCGGTGGAGTCGGGGTCGGCGATGTAGTCGGTCTTGCCCTTGTCGTTCTTCGTTTTGCGCAGGCCGGTGAGGCGGTGGGCGTCGAACCACTTCAGCGCGGCCTCGATGATGGCGACGACCTCGGGCGAGGTGGTGCCGCTGCGCATGAGGAACTTCACGAGGTTCGCGGACTCGCCGCCGCTGAGGGACGGCGGCTCTTTGGCGCGGGCTTTGACGGGCTCAAGCGTGAGCGGATGATGCTGCGCACACCAGACGGTGGGCTGGCCGTCGATGCGGACCTGCATGGCGGCGATGTTGGCGATGCCTTTGTCGAACGCGGCCTGCGCACGCTGCTTCAGCGCGTCATCGGCGAAGGCGAAGTGGTTGTCGCCCTCGGCGAGGTCGTGGAGGACCTCCAGGACGTGGACCATGGCGTCGTCATTGAGCGTGATGGCCTCGTGGTAGCCGCGCTCGACGGGGTAGTTCTGCGGCCAGCCGCCGTTCGGATACTGCGCGGCGAAAATGTAGTCGAGGCCCTTCATGAGCGCGGCCTTCACGTCCTCGCGCTTCGTGGCGGTGAATACACCGGCGAGGAACTTGATCTGCTCGGTCGTGGTGCGGTTGTCAAAGGTACCGCAGTAGTGCCAGGCGTCGCCGGTTTGGGCGGTCCAGTGCGTGCCGGGCTGGCGTGGGCCTTTCGTGTAATCGACCGCCTTTGACCAGCCGCCGGTGGGTGTCTGGTAGCTGATGACGGTTCCCGCGAGCTTCTGATTCTCCGCGCTGGCAAACCACTCGGCGGGCGTGTCGCTATCAAACTCAAACTCGGCGCGGTTGCCCGGCGCGGGCTTGGCTTCGGCCTTGGTGCGTTCTTCATCGAGAATGCGGTGTTCATTCGCGGCAAAGGCACGCGATTTGGCGATGTAGGCGGTCCATTCGGCACGCTGCGCCTCGGGTAGCTTCGCGAGGAGTTCATCAGTGAGCAGGGTGAAGGGCTTGTCGTCTGCCAAAGCGGTGACAGCGAGGAGGAATGGGAGTAGCAACGTGCGCATGAGATGGTCGTTTAAAACAAAGCTTTCACGGCAGGCTTCGTGACCTTGCCCATCGCATTGCGTGGTAGTTCGGCGACGACTTTGAAGCGCTGGGGCACTTTATAAACGGAGAGGCGGTCTTTGCACCAGTCACGTAGAGTTTTGAGGTCGAGCGTGCCATTCGCGGTGAGCACGCAGACGGCGGTAACGGCTTCACCCCAGGTATCATCGGGCAAACCGATGACGGCGCATTCGGCGATGAGCGGATGCTCTAACAAAGCGGCTTCGATTTCGAGGGCGCTGAGTTTGTAGCCACCGCTCTTGATGATATCGACGCTCAGGCGGCCCATGATGCGGTAGTAACCGCGCTCCAGCACTGCCATGTCACCGGTGCGGAACCAGTCGCCGTCAAAGGTTTCCGCCGTGGCCTCGGGGCGGTTCCAATATGCGGCAAATACTCCGGGGCCGCGCACCTGGATCTCGCCGGGTTCGTCTTCTGCGGTGATGATTTGGCCGCCTTCTGTCTTCAAACGCACTTCGACACCTGGTAGTGGCGCACCGACGGCTCCTGGGCGGCGTTCACCATGATACAAGTTCGAGATGGCCATGCCGATCTCCGTCATGCCATAGCGCTCGAGCAATTTCTGTCCGGTGAGTGCCGTCCATTGCTCATGCACACTCGCGGGCAATGCAGCGCTGCCGGAGACCATGAGACGCATACGTTTGAAACCGCCGATGATGGCCGCACGATCTTTTGGCGATGCGGATTCAAGTGCCTGGATGAGTTTCACATAGATCGTCGGCACAGCCATGAACAGCGTGTAAGCATCTACGCGAACGCGGTCGAGAATCGCGTTCAAATCGAAGCGTGAGAACGGCTCGATCATCGCGCCGGACCAAAGCGCACAGCTAGTGACGTTGATGATGCCGTGAATATGATGCATTGGCAAAAACAGCGGTATGCGATCGCTGGCAGACCATTCCCAGGCCTGCACGAGGCTCTCGATCTGCGCCTGAATGTTTGCATGCGTTGTCACCACGCCTTTAGGTTTGCTCGTCGTGCCGCTGGTATAAAGAATCATCGCCCGACGGTCGGAGGTGATCTGTGGAAGTGTCTTTGCAGGTGCTGAGGTGATGGCGTCGATGTCCACTAAGCGCACTCCGAGCCTCGCGCAAAGTGGCGCGATCTTCGCTGCGTTAGGAGCATCGGCCACGACGATACTCACACTGGAATCCGTGAGTGCATATTCCCATTCCGGTTCCGTGGCGGACAAACAAATCGGCAGCTTGATGCCGCCGGCACGCCAGATGGACCACTGAGCAGCCACATACTCAAATCCACCCGGCAGCAGCAATGCGACGCGTGATTCTTTCAAATCATCCTCTTCGCCAAGCAATGCTGATGCAAGCACGTCTGAGCGATCCAAGATGTCCTGATAAGTGTGCGCGGTCGTTCCAATGCGAAAGGCGATGGCAGCACCATGGGAGCGAGCGCGAGTAATGAGTGTGAGTTCGTTCATAGGATTCAAGTCAGAGCGCGGACAATAAAGAAAAGTAGCGACGGCCCGAGCAGGCAGCCGAGGCCGGTGTGAAACGTAGCCACCAGTGCGCCGTAGGGCACCAGCTTGCGATCTGTTGCCGCAAGGCCAGCACTGACGCCGCTCACGGTGCCGGCGAGACCGCCGAAGACCATGGCAGAGCGCGGTGTTTTCAAGCGGAGGAACTTGGCAGCCACGGGAGTCGAGACCATGACGAGGATCGCTTTAATCACACCGGTAGCGATGCTGAGTGCCATCACATCCGAGGTCGCGCCGATGGCACCACCGGTCACCGGTCCGACGATGTAAGTGATCGCTCCCGCACCGATAGTCGTCATACTCACGGCGTCACGATAGCCAAATGCCCAAGCCACTGCCACACCGACGATGAACGGCAGAACTGTGCCAAGTAACAACGCAATGGCACCGATCCAGCCAGCTTTCTTGGCCTCTTCGGCATGAACCTCAAACGCCGTGGCCACGATGGCGAAGTCACGTAGCATATTGCCGCCCATCAGGCCGACACCGCTGAACAAAGCGAGATCTGCGAGCCCTTTCGAGCCGCCAGACATTTTCCCGCCAACATACGCGAGTGCGAGTCCGATGAGAATGGCAATCGCTGAGCCCTGCACGCGGCCGAACGTCAGCTTTCGTGAGACCACACCCGAAACGAGCATCACCAAACCCACCACGGCGAAAGCGGTAACGAGTCCGTTCTCCTTCGCGGCTTTTTCAAGAATCTCCCACATCATTTAGGTTCCTCCGGGGCTGCCGTTTCCGGCTCCATGCGATTGATGAAAGAAACAAACAACCCACAAACAAGCACGCTACCAACGGCAGCGATCAACGCCACCGGCCCACCCTTTAAGGCGGCCACCACATTCTGCTGCATCGCCATTGCAACAACGACGGGAATATAAATCGCGCCCCAGTAATGCACGCCGCTTTCAGAGGTAGCGCAGAGGCGACCACTCTTGTGAAGGTAGATGCGCGCAAAGATGAGCAATAACATCGCAATGCCAACGCCTCCAACATTTGTCGTCATTCCCAATGCTCGACCAAGAAGATCGCCAATGATGATGCCCAGCAAGTGGCATACGGCGAGGAGGGCGGTTCCGTAAATGATCATGTGGCGTGGATGAGGATGGGTCGGATTCTAGATGTAAATCCAATGTCAAATTTCAGTTTCCAAAAGAGGCGATTCTAGTGAGGTGGACTACCTTATAGCAACAGCTATTCGCCATTCGTGAATTGTTGCCAATAAAAGCCTCGGCATACACGATGGGAGATGCATCGCGTCTTCTGCCTCACTCTCTTAGCCATCCATTCACTTCACGCATTCGATCTGCCGCCGGGAGGCGTGGAGATCAGTAGAAATGCCTTGCAGGCTTCGGCGAATCCTGAGGTGGGCAAGTTGGAGGCGTTAAAGACTGGTAAGCGCATCACCATCACCCAAGCGCAGGAGGCGAAGCCGTTCAGCGCGAGATTTACGACGCCTTTTGAGGAAGCCATCGCCAAAGACGAGCGCGTGGTTGCCATTATTAAAGCACGCGTGGTAGGTGAGGAGAAATATGGTGAGGTGCTGGCCAAGCTTCAGCTCAAAGGTGCTCCCTACACGTCTTTTGGTCCCATGATTGGCATCGCTGTCCCGCATGAGTGGACGGAGTTGCCGGTGACCTTTGCCGCGACGGACTCTATTGAAGCGGGTAAGGGTGCAGTGGTGTTGCTTTGTGGCCACAAAGGGCAGAGTATCGAGATCGAAAGCATCCGTGTGCTCAAATATCCGGCCAGCATCGACATCACCAGCTTTCCACGTGCCAAGGTGGTCAAACGCGCCTACGAGGGCCGCGAAGCAGATGCTCCGTGGCGTAAGGCGGCATTGGAACGCATCGAGCAGCATCGCAAAGCAGACCTGGCGCTCACGCTGACTGGAGCCGACGATAAACCTCTCGCTGATACCGTGATAAAACTCGCGCTGCGAAGACATGAGTTTGGTTTTGGTACTGCCATCAGAGCGAAACACATCTCTGGCACCAGCGAGGATGACAAACACCACCGCGACATCCTTGAGCGTATGTTCAGCATAGTGGTGTTTGAAAACGATCTCAAGGACGGCAACTGGTCGCCTGATTTCGACGAGGATCGACGCAGCAAACGAAACGCTGAGTTGGATCAAGCCTTTGCATGGTGCGCGGATCGTCACATCGCCGTGCGCGGGCATTATTTGATGCAGATCGCCACGCCGTTCAATTTTGAATCAATTAAGGACAACGCCGTCATTCGCACAAGCATCCTCGACAGCGTGCGTGAGCGTATGAGCTTCGTGAAAGATCGGGTAATCGAGTGGGACGTGATCAACCACCCCATCGCGTGGGGCGGTGCAGACATGCTGAACAAACGTGCAGGCTTGGAGCATCTAGACCGCGAGTTGTTTCAACTCGCGCGCTCATTGACGAAACTGCCATTCTTCGTCAACGAAGATCAAGTCTTCCGCCCCGGCCCGCAGTACGACGACACGTTTGAGTACATCGAGTCTCTGAATGCTGCTGGCATGACCGTGGCCGGCTTGGGTAATCAAGCGCACTTTCATGAGAGCTACCTGCCATCGCCTGAGCACCTGCTGGCTGTGACGGACCGCTTTGCGCAAATCGTGCCGCATCAAGCCATCACGGAGTATGACGTGGTCACCACAGATGACGAAGAACTCGCCGCCGATTACACGCGTGATGTGCTGATCACTGTCTTCAGTCATCCCGCGTATAGCAGCTTTCTGCTCTGGGGCTTCTGGGAAGGCTCGCACTGGAAGCCTGAAGCGGCCTCCTGGAACAAAGACTGGTCAGTCCGCCCGCGTGGCAAGGTGCTGGAAGAATGGATCGGCGAAAAATGGCACACGGAGGTCACGCTGAAGACGGATGCCAAAGGCCGCGTGAACTGGCGTGGATTTCCTGGTTGGTATGACGCGACGGTGGCGAGTGAAACGAAGGCCGTATCGCTGATGAAAGCCAACTCGGCGGCCATAACCAGCTTTTGAGCTATTTCATCGCTAGTGGTGCGTTTAAGGCCCTGCTGCCATGAAATGTCTTTCTCTCATCCTTTCGTCTTTCGTTATTCTGCATTCGTCATTACAGGCGAAACCTAACGTCGTCCTCTTTCTCGCCGATGACATGGGTTGGATGGACAGTGGGGTTTATGGCTCGCAGTATTATGAGACGCCAAACATCGACCGATTTGCGAAACGGGCGATGCGCTTCACGAATGCGTATTCACAGCCGCTATGCTCGCCGACACGGGCGTCGTTGCTGACGGGGCAATACTCCGCGCGGCATAAGATCACCAGCGCCACGGGTCATCAACCCCCGCAGGCAGCGGGACATGTGTTTTTGCCGGAATCAGCACCACCCAATGCGCCGATGCTTGTGCCGGAGAGCAAGAATTACCTGGAACCATCGCAGATCACGCTGGCAGAGACGTTGAAGGGCGCAGGTTATCGCACAGCGCACATTGGAAAGTGGCACCTTGGACTTACGGAGCCGCACTGGCCGGAACAGCAGGGCTTTGATGTGACGTTCCATTGTCACCCAGATCCTGGTCCTCCTGGGAATTACTTCTCACCTTACTCGGTGGTGCCAAAGCGTGAACCAAGATCGCAAACACGGCAGGGAAACATCACGGATGGACCTGTGGGCGAGTACATCGTGGATCGTCAGGCTGCGGAGGCAGTGAAGTTCATTGAAGGCAGCAAAGGTGGGCCGTTTTTCCTCAATCTGTGGTGCTATGGCGTGCATGGACCGTGGGGGCACAAGGAAGAATACACGAAGGCTTTCATGGCAAAAAAAGACCCGAGCGGACGACAGGGAAACCCGATCATGGCGTCGATGCTCAAGAGCTTGGATGAGTGTTTTGGCCGCATCTTGGACGAACTGGACAAACAAGGCATCTCAGACAACACGATCATCATTTTCACCTCTGACAATGGCGGAAACGTGCACAGCAACATCACCGAAGAGGGTAAAAAATCCGCGAACGATGACTGGATCAAGTGGGCCGGCACACAACCACCCACCCTGAATACGCCGCTGCGCGATGGCAAAGGCACGCTCTATGAAGGTGGCACTCGCGTGCCGATGATGTGGGCCTGGGCGGGTAAGATCGCTCCTGGCAGCACCAGTGATGCTGTCGTGGGTCCAATAGATGTTTATCCGACGGTTATTGATCTGCTTGGCGTCACGAAACCAGAGCAACAAAAGTTTGATGGCGTCAGTTACGCGAGTGTCTTGAAGGGCGATGGCGATTTGAAACGCGCCGCTTACTTCAACTACCACCCACACGCTGGTGCCAACAAAGCGGGCGGTGTATGGGTGCGCAGTGGGGACTTCAAATTACTGCGCTGGTTTGGCAATCCGAGCACGGTGGAGCTTTATAACCTCAAGGAAGACATCAGCGAAGCCAATGACCTCGCGGTAAAGATGCCGGACAAAGTGAAGGAGTTCGAAACGCTGATCGACGGCTTCCTCAAAGACACTGGCGCGACATATCCGCGCCCCAATCCTGCCTACAAGCCAGTCGTGGCCCAAACGAAGCCTGCGAGCACCGATCCGCTCGATGGCTGGAAGGAACGCGGCTGCAAGGCGACTATCACCGATGGCATCCTCAGCTTTAAAATAGTCGGCAAACCCGATGCCGCCTTCCTGGGCCACGGCATGGCAAAGATGAACGGTCCCGCATTGGTAAAACTGCGGGTACGCAGCCAAAGCGGTGGTGCAGGTAAGATTGACTCGCTGCCCAAGACTTCCGCAGAACCCAGTGTCGTGCATTCAGTGCCGTTGGAGATCCAATCAGGCGACTGGCAGGAGTTGAAGATTGAAATCCAAGACAAAGGTCCGCTTGGCACGATGCGCCTTTATTTGCCTGATGCAGAGATCGATTTCATCGAAGTCGCACCTGCCAATGGAAAAGCGCAACGCTGGAACTTCTGAGAACCTTATATCACATCCCATGAGCCGGCACACTGTCGCCTTTCGTCTCAAACATGCCTCAGGCTCCGCTGCTGAGCGTGATTTTCTTCAAGCCGCCTGCGAACTCGCGAAAATTGCAGGCGTGCAGAAATTCGAGTGTCTGCGACAGACGAGCGCGAAGAATCCATTCACATTCGGGCTCTCGATGGAGTTCACCGATGCGGCTGCCTACGCATTTTACTGCGATCATCCCGATCACACCGCCTTCGTGCAACAGCGCTTGATTCCAGAGGTGGCCGAGTTCATGGAGATCGACTACGTTCCGCACACAGCCTGAGTGATCATCACATCCACTGCGCCAGCGCCTGCCAAAGACCACCAACACCGAGGGCGCCGAGGAGCCAATAAAGAGCCTTCATGACAGGTTGTTCGGAGAAGGGGGCAAAGGCGCCGCGGCTGAGGTTGTTGATTTCTTTGAGGAGCCTGGTTGCAGCAGGTGTTTCTACCAAGGCAGAGTAACGTTGTTGCACTTCAGCCACCGCTTTGCTGCGCAGGGTTTCAGCGGCGGCACGGACACGTGCGGCACTGAGGATGACGAGCACGACAACGAGCAGGTAGATGATGATGAGTGCTGGTGGCCAGCTCCAGGCATCAAAGCGATTCATGCGAGCAAGGATGAGCAATGCAAGCACATAAAAGGGGAAGAACGTCAGCCGTCCGATATCACGCGTCCAGTCAGCTACCATTTGGAGGTCGATAAAGTCGCGCAGATTATCGGCGTGCAGTTTGGCGTGACGGTGTGTGCGAAGCATGGCTAGTGGCCAGTCACTTTTGCCACGGCTGAACCATTGGATGAAGACGCGATTGAGCCAGAGTGTGTCCACCACAAAGGCAGCTAGCCAAAGTAAACTCGCTAACGAGGCACGATCGAGCCAGAGGTCGATCTGCCGTGCTTGATCGCCGCGCACTGGTGACAGCGTGGTGCCTAGCAGATGCAGCAGCAGGCTGGCCCCGACATAAAGCAGGCTGGCAACGACAATCGAGCGGCTGATGCGGGCGGTAATGGAGTTACTAAAGCGGTATTCTGACCATAGCTGCAGCGGGTGAACGACACTCTCCTCGCCCTGCCGCGTGGTGAGCACGGTGCTGGTCTTCCAAAATAGGAACATGCTTTTCAACCAGTCGAGCGGTGAGCGCCAGGGGGTGGGTTCGTCCGCTTTAACTTCATCTGCGAAGTACTGTGCACGGAGTTCCTGCGTGCTATCCGCCAGCATCGCGCAAGCCTTGAGGATAAGGTAGATGGTGAGTAGTGCCGCCATTAACCGGAAGGCTTCCGCAGGCCAGGCGCTGATGCCGGAATTGAAAAGTAATGGCTCGCCGCCGTTCCGCTGCACTGACCACCAAGACTCGATCCGCCAGGAAACGACCACGATGATGAAGAAGATCATTGCCGGTGATTTTACCACCTTGATGAGAATGCGTTGCCAGTCGGCAGTCACGCTATGTTTCCCAAAGACAAGACCCAAGCCTGGCAGCCAGCTCACGATCATCCAACCAAGCCAGGCCATGATGATGATGGTGCCGATCCACCATGCTTGATGTGAACGCACATCGAGCTGCCACCAAGCCGTGGATTCTGGTTGTGGATGTAGTTTTATCTGTGGTGCGGCGAGCGAGAGATCATGGGGTTCGAAGCGGCCTATTTCAAACAGCCTCACAGCGGCGGTGCTGCGTAAGGATTCGAACTGCGCTGGCTCCAGCACTCCGGTGGCGGCCAGTGTGGCAGCATAGACGGAGGTCTGGTAGCTATCGCGGAATGGTAACTTGCCCATTTGATAAGGATTCGCGAGCGTGATGCCATAAGGGGAACCGACAATGAGATTGCGAGTGGTCCGCAGTTCATCGCGCTGCCAAAGCCAGGCGTCGAGATTGTTGGTGAAAAACTGAGTGCGTGGAAGGCGCGGACGCAGAGCGCGCAGGATCCACAGCTTGTCATAGACATCACCACCGAGCACACCAAGGGCCACCAGACCGGCACCCCCACGACGAGTGAGGCTTTCATCGAGTTCCTCGAGCTGCGCGGCGAGACGACGCAATGCATCCGCCTGACTCACGCCGCTGGGCATTTCATCGGGCGCGTATTTTGCATCGCTCCCTTTGGCTGCGGAAGCTGCTTTTTCCGCATTGCCAGAGGCCGTGTCGCTGGTGTAACGGCCATCAAGTCCGCGCGGGTAATTAATCCAGTGCCAACGGAACTGAGAGCGATTGAAATCACCTCGCATATCTTGGCCGGTCATCGCTTCCATGAAGGTAAGCGGGAGCTCGCGGCCATAGGATGTATCGAATTCGGAGATGATGGCGACGTTGCCGTAGTGGATATCCGTGCTGGACGTTTTTCGTAAAGTGAGACCGCGACGTTCTAGTTCATCCACCAAGGCGTTCGCCACATGATCATCGGTGGTGAGGCTGCGGATGAAGGGCGCTGCATGTGTGCCCGCAGGATCGAGCACGCCAGCCATAAGGTCATCCACACGCTGCTCTGCAGCCTGTGCACGCAGGGCATCATCAGCGATTTGTGGCAGTCCAGCTCCTGACAGTCGTAGCAGGGCACGCGCTGAGGCCGTGCCCCACGGAGAAACCATGCGCAACGGCCCCGCCCACTGATCCGCACGCCACTCAGGCTTTTCTGCAGCTTCACCAATAAAAGCAGCGAGATTGTCGGTCGAATGAGGTCCCAGTAGCAGGATTTCAAGACGTTCCGCATCCAGTTCCGGTGTTTCTTCAGAACCTGCACGACGCGGATACCCATGTAGCAGGCGGTGCAACGTCGTGCGCATTTGGGAAAGCGGTTTGCCGCCGAAGGCATCGCCTCGCAGCCACAGAATGCCGACGGATTCATAACTAGGGTTATTGACAGACGGAATGCGGTTTGAAGATTTGAACCATTCAAATGCCACATCGAGTGAAGAAACCGGCCCATTAACCGTTGCAGCTGCGGAAGCCGCGTCTGTGATAGAAGTTGTCGAAGGTGGCAGTTCTTTTTTGATCAATGGCAACGGCCAGGGGGAAAGGCGGCAACATTCGAGACTACCGCCATGTTCGGGCACATAACCCGAGGAAGTCAGGCCTGCCGTAACCGCCCCTCGTGCACGGCTGCGTTGTTCGATCGAGGCCATGTCCGTGCCTGGACGTAGTAGCACAGGCATAAGCAGCACATGGGAAGGCTTTGCACGGTGCTGCCGCACATCCCGTTCAGCCACGAGTTTCAAGCGCTCGCGTAGTTCGAGGAAAAACCCCCATGGCGTGTGAACTTCGACATCGGTGGCGGGATTGAACTCCTTCTTGTCTGGCGGAACGAACTTCGCTCTTGCTAGGGCGCGTAGCGGATCTTCGCCTGGAGCGGCATCGAATTTATGCGTGTCGCCCAGTACTACCGAGGGTGCGGCAGGTTCCACTGGGCGGCGCGGTACGAGCGGTTCGTAATTCAACAACACCGCTCCCGCCAAAGCTGTAAGAACCGCTAGGGCACCAGGCAGCGGGATCGAGGACAGGATGGTTTTCTTCGAGTCGTCAGGCATGGATAGCGGATGGCTTGTTGTTAACGGAGCCGTAGTCAAACGCGAGCATAAAAACGCCGCGCCTAGTTTTATCCGGGCGCGGCGTGTAGGAGTTCAGGATTGAATTAGGCACCAATGTGCTTGGAGACCAGCTTGGTCATCTCAAACATTGATACTTGCTTCTTGCCACCGAACACGGCCTTCAATGCGTCATCGGCATTGATGTTGCGTTTGTTCTTGGCGTCCTGGAGACCGTTCTTCTTGATGTAGTCCCAGAGCTTCTTCGTGATCTGGCCACGAGGAGCTGGTTTGTTGCCGACGACGACTCCTAGAATCGCGTCAGGCTGCACCGGCTTCATCAGGGCTGGATTGGGCTTACGTTTTGCTGCGGGCTTCTTGGCAGCTTTTTTAGCAGCTTTTTTGGCTGCTGGTTTGGCTGCTGGTTTGGCTGCTGGTTTGGCTGCTGGTTTGGATTTGGTTGCTGCTTTCTTGGCCATAGTGTTGTTGGCGGCTGTTGCCGTGTTTGCAGGTTATGAGAGCGTCCCATAGAGCGTCAATGCAAATTTAAGCATTATTTAAGGTTGTTTCCCTGCGTACAAAAGTCGGCGCTGCCCTCCTTCTATTGGCTAGTGGTCGGCCTTGGAAGCATTTCAAGAGGCGCAATGTCGTGAGTTAAGGCGATCATCGCTCTGGGGAAAAGGCATGAATTGAACACCGAGCTAATAGTGATTTTTCTCGCCGCAGGTTCAACTCGTTGGTATTAATGCATTGCTTATGTCCGAAGACGCTGCACCCCATGATCAACCATCGTTCGATGTTCCCAGCATCGAGGAGATGTCCGCCTACCTGCCGCAATTCAAGTTTGAAAAACTAGCTGCCTGCGGTGGCATGGGTGCAGTATATAAAGCCTATCAAGACAGCTTGGAGCGTCGTGTGGCGGTGAAAATACTTCCGCCTAAGTTTAGTGCGGAACAAGGGTTCTCTGATCGCTTTAAAATCGAGGCGCGAGCGATGGCGAAGCTCAATCACACCAATATTGTGGGCGTGTACGATTTCGGCATCACGCCAGGCGGCCATCTATATCTTGTCATGGAATGGATCGAAGGACGCTCGCTGCACGATCTCATCCACAAAACCAATCTGCCTCTGCGCAAGGCGACGAACTTAGCCATTCAACTCTGCGAGGCGCTCAGCTTTGCACACGAGCATGGTATTATTCATCGCGACATCAAGCCGGGCAACATCATGGTTAATGATGCCGACCATGTGAAGGTGGCGGACTTCGGCTTAGCCCGCCCCACCAATGAGGCGGAGGAGGAGAATCCGATGGGAACACCGGACTATGCAGCACCGGAAATTTGCGGCGGCAATGTGGTGGACCACCGTGTGGATATTTTCGCTGTCGGGGTGGTGCTCTATGAAATGTTGACCGGTCGCGTGCCGGAGACGCCTCGCCGCCCGGTTACTTTATATGCCAAGGTGTCCTCACGCTGGGACGAAATCATCGCCAAGGCCATCCATCCTGATCCTAACAAACGGTATCAGGATGCGGGTGAGTTCCGCGCTTATATCAATGCGGCGATGAAGCAAGAATCTGGCGTTCCACTACCGGATTCGGTCGATCAACGACCAAAGGGAGCGCCGCAGAAGAAAGCAGCGGCAATGACACAACAACAGCAAATGGTGCTGACGTTTGTTTTCGTGGGAGTGGTGCTGGTGGCTTTGGCGGCGATGATTTTTTGGCCCACCTCCAAAAAAGGCTCACCCTCTTCTGCGAACATCAGCAATACAGAAGCCACACCTGAGGAGGTGAGTGCCGTGATTGACAAGCTAGAGCAGAATGATGCGGAACTGGCTCGGCTGGTGAACTCGTTTACGCAGGACTGGGAGGCCAGTGGTGCGAGCAAGTCTCCAGCCGTCGCTGAAAAATTACGTTCGTCTCTGCTCGCAGCGGCGAAGGCGAAAGCGAAGGATCGTGCGGAAGCGGCACGACGGGCGGAGATTCTGTCTGCTGCGCTGGCGAAGTTGAGTGGCGCTCCTTCATTGAAGGCACTCAAAGCATCGGCAGCGAAGTAGAAGGGGCACACCAACTTCTCGCAAACTTAGCGGAAGCTCTTCGCGAAGTCGTCGGAAGTTGCCTTCGCGACGACCTTGGTCTTCTGGAAGGTTGAGGCCTCGCCTTTCTCGATGAGAATGCGCTCGTAGTCGGCAGCAGACATGGGCAACTCGATGGTTTTATCCTGCCAGGTGGAAAGCAGGATGGCGTTGGCAAGTTCGACGCTGCGGATGCCTTCGGCGGCGGGTGAGAGCAGATGCTCGCCCTTCAAAATGGCATTGGTGAAGTTCTGCAAAATCTCGACGTGTTGTCCGCCGGTCTGCTCAACCGGGATGTTCATATGCCAGCTCTCGGGCATGGCGAAGGCAGCTTCCGCCTCCATGCAAAATTTGCTCATCGCTTTGCGATTACGCTGAAAGTGGATCGTTGTGCCGTCGGTGATGGTGAGACGGCCCTGCTCGGCGGAAATTTCGAGCTTGTTGATGCCCGGCGCTTCGCCCGTGCTGGTGACAAACGTGGCTGTGGTGCCGTTGTCGTATTGCATGATGGCTGTCACATCGTCCTCGACTTCGATCTCATGGAAGCGGCCAAACTGGCAGAAGCCGCGCACTTTCTGCGGCATGCCAAAGAGCCATTGGAACAAGTCGAGATTGTGTGGGCATTGATTCATCAGCACGCCGCCACCTTCGCCCTTCCATGTGCCACGCCAGCCACCGGTCGCGTAATAGTAGTTCGTGCGGAACCAGTTCGTCACTTCCCAATGCACACGGCGCACGGCACCGATCTCGCCGCTGTCGATGAGGTCCTTGACCTTCCTGAAGCAGGCGTTCGTGCGCATGTTGAACATAGCGGCGAAAATTTTGCTCTTGTCTGTGTGCGCTGCGATCAGGCGTTCGCAGTCGGCTTTGTGCACGGAAATCGGCTTCTCCACCAGCACATGCAGCCCGGCTTTTAGTGCCTCGATGCCGATGGTGGTGTGGCTGAAATGAGGTGTGCAGATGAGAATCGCATCGAGGTGGCCGCTGCGAATCATCAGGTTCACATCGGTGAAGGCTTTCTCGCCTTCCACCAAGTTCGGCAGCGTGCCGACGCTCTCACACAACGCGGTGACGCGCAGTCCGGGCACCTTGCCTGCACGAATATTCGCAAGGTGCGCCTTGCCCATGTTTCCGAGACCAACAATGCCAATTCTGACGGTTTCCATGGCGCGAGCGTAGCAGGCCGGTTCGGGTGGTCAAGCACTCCGCAGTTGCGCATTGGGCGGCACTCCTGCATTTTCCATCATGCGCCCGCCACGAAGCCTCACGATTCGGATCATCCTCGTCATGGGATGGCTGGCGGCGCTGTGGAGCAATCACCTCATGGCAGAAGATCTTCGCATCGGCATCATCGGCCTTGATACCTCGCACTCGGAACAGTTCACGCTGCGGCTGAACGATCCGGCGAATCCCAACCACATCCCCGGTGCTCGTGTTGTTGTGGCTTTTCCCGGCGGTAGTCCTGACATTGAGGAAAGCAAGACGCGCATCGAAGGCTTCACCGCTGCGGTGCGTGACAAGTATGGCGTGCGCATCGTCGGTAGCGTCCCCGAAGCCTGCAAAGATGTGGACGCCATCCTGCTGCTCAGTCTCGATGGTCGTCCGCGGCTGGAGCAGATGAAACAAATCATCGCAGCGGGCAAACCGGTGTTCATGGACAAGCCTGTAGCCGCCTCATTGAAAGATGCTGTGACTATCTACCAACTCGCCGCCACATCCCAAGTGCCCGTTTTTAGCGCCTCTGCTGTGCGCTGGTATCCCGGCGTGCTCGAAGTCGCCAATGCCGAGACGGCACCCGCACGCGGTGCCATTTCCTATGGCCCGGCGCATGTGCTGCCGCATCATCCCGACCTGTTCTTCTACGGTATCCACCCAACGGAGGCGCTGTACACTGTCATGGGTTCCGGCTGCCTCTCCGTCACACGCACCACCACCGCTTCCGCTTCCATTGTCACTGGTTTGTGGTCCGGCAGCCGCACCGGCACGCTGCATGCCATTCATGAAGGTGCAAAGGGCTACAAGCTCACGCGTTTTGGCGACGACAAGATTACCGAACAGAAATCCGAAGGTGATTACACACCAATGCTGAGCGAGATCATCAAGTTCTTCCAGACCAAGCAGCCACCCGTCTCCGCGAAGCAGACGCTGGAGATCTACGCCTTCATGGAAGCCGCCGAAGAAAGTAAACGCAAAGACGGCGCACGCATCACGCTGCGCGAAGTGATGGTCAAAGCCGGCGCTCCCGATGTCTGGCTGCCCGATGACGGCAAAGTGAAGCCCACGACGCCGAAATCGGTGCCCAAAGGTTTGCCCAAGCCGGGCGGTTCGTGATCACTCCGCGTTCTGCACCTGCTCGCGAATTTTCTCCAGCTCGGTCTTCGCGGTGACGACGTGATGCGCGATCTCGGCGTTGTTGCACTTCGATCCCATCGTGTTGAACTCGCGGAAGAACTCCTGCAGCAGAAAATCCAGGCTGCGTCCTGCAGGTGCATCGGCATCAAGATAAGCGCGGAACTGCTTCACATGGCTCGCCGCACGTGACTGCTCCTCGGAGATGTCGGTGCGATCCGCAAAGAGGGCGATCTCCTTGACCAGACGTTCGTCATCGAGTGGCAACGGTATTCCCGCCTCCTCCAAACGTTGACGCAGCATTTTGCGCTGATATTCCGGCACCGTCGCCGCCTTCGCACGAATCGATTCCAGCAGCGCTTCAATGGTGCGCAGCCGTGCTTCGATGTCCGCTCGCAGGCTCGCGCCTTCCGCTGCACGCATGTTAGCCAGTTGTTTCAATGCGGCTGCCAGCGCCTCCTGAATTGCCGGCCACGCTTCTTCCACCGTGGTTTCGGTTTGTGCCATGCTCAAGACACCGGGCAAGCGCGTGATGTCCGCCAGCGCGATCTGCGGCGGAATGTCCAGCTTCAAGGCCAGCGCATGCATCGCGTGAAAATACTGCGCTGCCAGCGCCTGATCGACACGCACCGTGTCCGCTGTCGCTGCGGCGGCCTCTTTGCGCACCGCCACATTGACGCGTCCACGTGAAACAGTTGCAGATACTTCCGTGCGCACAGCATTTTCCAGTTCCGCCAATTCACGAGGCAGATTCACCGCGACTTCGAGCTGTTTGCGGTTCACCGCGCTGCATTCCACGCTCCATGTCACACCTGCGCGCTGTGCTTCACCCCTGCCAAATCCGGTCATGCTTTTCATAGCCATCAGATGGAGCGAAATCGGCCTCGGGTAAAGCCTTGGATGCAACAGGCAGATTCACTGCGATTCCGGTTTGCAACGACGCGCCTGCTCCCTAGTCTCGCCCACCCTATGGCAAAATCGGCTCTCGGAAAAGGTCTCGGCGCACTCATTTCGGCACCCACGTCGGTGTCGGGAGTGTCGCGCCTGCCTGCCCTCGCGCAGCCAGCGCCGGGAGATGTGGTCAATCGCGTCACGCTTGATCAAATCGTCCCCAGCCCGCTCCAGCCGCGCAAAGAGTTTCCGACCGAGCAGCTCTCCGAACTCATGGAGTCCATCCGCGAGCACGGCATCATTCAGCCGCTGATCGTGCGCCGGGTGAACGGCAAGCTGGAGCTGATCGCAGGCGAGCGTCGTTTCCGCGCCTCGCGTGAGCTTGGTCTCAAGGAAGTTCCTGTCATCGTCCGTGAAGCCAGCGACAAAGACGTGCTGGAGATGGCGCTCATCGAAAATCTTCAGCGTGAAGGCTTAAATGCCATTGAGGAGGCGCAGGCCTACTCGCGCCTCGCCAAGGACTTCAACATGCGCCAGGAGGACATCGCGCAGCGCGTCGGCAAGAACCGCGCCACCGTCGCGAACACCATGCGCCTGCTGGAACTGCCCGCGAGCATCCGTGACATGCTCGCCACCAGCAAAATTTCCACCGGCCACGCCAAGGTGCTGCTCATGCTGCGCAAGCACGACGAGCTGGAACGTGTGGCCCATCAAGTAGTCAGCAAGGGCCTCACCGTTCGCGCTACTGAGAAGGTGATCGATGGCATCCTGCATCCGCCGCCGCCCCCGAAGCCCAAGCCGACGGCAACCGAATTCGCTCGCGCCATCGAAGCCGTGGAGCAAAAACTCATCCAGCACCTGACCACCAATGTCAGCATCCACCACGCCGAGAAAAAAGGCCGCATCGAGATCGACTACTATGGCGTCGAAGACTTGAATCGCGTTCTCGCCGTGCTCGGCATCGAGGAAGAAGCCTTCGCCGAGGAATAACCCGTTCCGATGACGATCATGAACACACGTCGTGATGTTTGTTTCGTCATTCTGTCTTGTCTCCTCATGGCCTGTCAGCCTGATGCCAAATCCGTCGATGATGGTGATGTCCGCGCCTTTCTTGATCGTTATTTTTCCACCTGGTCCGCCAAAGACATGGATGGCTACGGCTCGTGCTTCCATGAGCAGGCTCGCATTACCTTTGTGCATCAAGGCCAGCCTCAAACCCAGGGACTTACCGATTTCCTTCACGGTCAGAAGCTCAGTCATGCGACGACTTCTGTGCCCATGACCGAGGTGCCTACGGGCATGAAAATCCTCCGTGATGACCGCACTGCCCAAGCTAGCGTTCGCTGGAAACTCACCAAAGAAGCCGAAATCACCACTGGCACCGATTGCTTCACGCTCATCAAGACCTCCACCGGCTGGAAGATCATGAGCCTCGTCTTTTACAACGACTGATCCCGAACCTCATCCCGAGCATGTCACGATCTTCTTCAAAAAATTCACCGGCACCGGTTGAAAACACCGCCTCACCACAAAGAACTCGCATCTTCCTCGGCATCTCCTGCTTTCTCGCTGGTGCTGCGATGATGGTCATCGAAATTTGCGCGTATCGCCTCCTCGCGCCCTTTTTCGGTAACAGCGTTTACACGTGGACCGCCTTGATCGGCGTCATCCTCATCGCCTTCAGTGCTGGTGGTTATCTTGGTGGCTATTTGTCGGATCGCAAAATGGCGCTCGATCTTCTTGGCTGGCTGCTAGCTGGCTCTGCCGTGCTTACCTTCTTCATTCCGGCCTTCCACACGGTCTTTGCGGCCAGTTTGAGCGCTCATGGTCTCATCGCCGGGCCGGTGATGATTTCACTGCTGCTCTTTGCCATTCCCGGCATCTTGCTGGGAGCTGTTTCTCCAGCGGCGGTGCGGTTTTACAGCCTCACGCTCAAAGACACGCATGTCGGAGCCGCTGCGGGAACGATCAGCATGCTCGGCTCGCTCGGCAGCTTCGTCGGCACCTTTCTCTCCGGCTTCTTCCTGCTCTCCACCTTCGGCGTGCGCAGCATTTTCTTCGGCACCGCCACGATTTTGCTGCTCCTGGCCATCGCGGCCTTCCTCCTCGCTAAAAACTCGTTCAAGCAGCAGGCTCCCGTAATCATGAGCGGCATCTTCGCCTTCTCGATGAGCTGGATGACCACGCCGAAGCCGAAGCCGGGCGTCATCTTCGAGCATGAGTCGTTTTATCATCACATCGAAGTCAGTGAGCAGACAGAGGGCAAGGTGAAGCGACGCGTGCTCCAACTCGACTCCACCATGGAAGGTGGCATGGACGCGAACACCGGCGATTTGATCCTCCCCTATCAGGAATACTGGAAGCTCGCCTTGCTGCGTGAGCCTGCCAAAGTCAGCAGTGCTCTGTTCATCGGTGCCGGAGCCTTTGGCATGCCGGAGAATGTCTCGCGTGATTTCCCTGATGCTGGCGTCGATGTCGTCGAGATCGACCCGCAGGTTATCGAAGTGGGCCGCAAATTCTTCAAGCTCGACGAGTTTCCTCGCGTCAATGCTCACGCGGGTGATGCACGACGCTTCCTGCTGCAAAACGGTGGCAAAAAATGGGATCTCATCTTTGGCGACGCCTACAATGGCATTCGCCAGATCCCGCCGCACCTCGCTACGCGTGAGTTTTATCAGCAGATCGCCGATCATCTCGAACCCCAGGGCGTTTTCATCATGAACCTCATCGCTGCTGTCACCGGACCCAAATCCGAGCTGACCTCTGGCATGCTCGCCACCGTGCGGAAGGTGTTTCCTCATGTGGAAGTCTTCTCCGTCGGCTACCGTCGTGACGAAACGCAGAACGTCATCCTCATGGCCTCGCGCGAAGATTTGAAGCCGCTCATCGTGGATCGTTACGTCACACCTGGCTCCTGGCAGGAGCGCCTCATTCGCACTCACATCCCCGCCGGCACGGTGCCGCGGTCCGAATACGTCTTCACCGACTATCACAATCCCGTCGATGCCATCATCGCCCGCGGCTTGTTGGAGTAGCTACTCGCTCTTCTTCTCCAGCAGCTTCGCCGCAGGTGCCAGCGCAGGTGCCACGAATGCATCGAACACCAGCACGCCCTTGAGCGAATCCACGGCACGTTCGAGCTGCTGATCGCCCAGACCGGCCAGTTCAAGCGCCGCCGCTTCACCAGTGCCATGCGACGCACGCCACTTGGAGATGCGCAGTTCCTGCTCAGTCGTGAGCGCGGAGACAATGTTCGGTTCCACGCCGTTCTCGTGAATCGTGCGATGGCTTGGTGTGTAATACTTCGCCGTGGTCAGCCGCATCGCCGCGCCATTTTTCATCGGCAGGATCGTCTGCACCGATCCTTTGCCAAAACTCGTCGTGCCGACCACGATCGCACGTTTCAGATCCTGCAACGCGCCCGCCGTCAGCTCGCTTGCACTCGCGCTGCCGTGATTGATCAGCACGGCGATGGGATACTTGCGCGGTTCCTTGCCGTTGCGTGATGGCGTGCGGAAGGGAGGGGGATTCTGCGAGGCCACACGGCCTTCCGTCGTCACCACGACGGTGCCTTCCGGCAAAAACTCGCCGCACACCGCCACCGAGCTGTCCACCAGGCCGCCGGGGTTGTTGCGCAAATCCAACACGAAGGCCTGCATGCCTTCTTTTTCCAGTTCATCCAGCGCCTTGCTCAAATCACGCGCCGTCGGCTGGTTGAACTGCGAAATGCGCGCGTAGCCGATCTTGAATTCGCCCGCCATCTTCTGTGCCAGCAGCATTGGATCATGCACGGAGGTCTCGGTGAGCGTTTCGTGCTTCACTTTGAACTCCAGGAATTGCTTCGTACCCGGCCGACGCACCGTGAGCCGCACTTCCTCGCCCGCCTTGCCTTTGAGAAGCTGCATCGCCTCCGCTATGCCCACAGAATCCGTCAGTACCTCGTTGATGCGCACCAGTTGATCGCCTGACAATACGCCTGCCGCATTCGCTGGACCGTCCTCGCGCACGGTGATGATCGTCAGAACGTTCTGCCGCAGCGCAATCGTGATGCCGATGCCTTCCGACGTGTCGCTCTGTTCACGCTGCATGTCTTCAAACAACGACTTGCCCATGTATTCACAGTGCGGGTCCAGTCGATTCAGCATGCCTTCCAGCGCACCCTCCACGAGTTCCTCATACGTGATCTTCGATTCATCCACGTAATTCTGCCGCACCATCTCCATCGCCCGCGTCAGCATCTCCATCTGCACATAGGCATCCTCCGGCGGCGGCTTCACCGCTGGAGGCGTGGGTGTTGCCTTGGTTGGTTCAGCAGGCTTCGGGACAACCATAGGTTTCGTTGCCGGAGCCGCTGGAGCCGGTGCAGGAGTCGCCGGTGCCGCGTGAAGACTCGCGGCAGAGATCAAGGCAAGCGAAAGGACCAATGGACTGCGCATGGTCGCACAGTGCATGATTCAGCGCCTTGGAACAGGGAAAAGTCGTTGGCGTGTTATTCCAGCGTGATGCCGTGCCAGTAGCCGAACTCCATGTTCCAGCCGCTGGCATGGCCTTCGAGGCGCAGCGTGACCTCTTGGCCCTTCCACCTCGCAAGATCGACCTCCACGCTCTTCCAGCGCGGCTTTTCATGGTCCACCGTCACCGTCTTGACCTCTTGACCGTTGACCAAAACCTTGACCACCCAGTCACCGCGATCATCTGCAGCCACGCTGAACTTCAGCTTTGCCTTCTCGACCTTCAGCTTCTGCTCAAAGCTCGCCGGCGTCTTCTTGTCCGGAAACGGATGCATGAGCAGCACATTCGTTTTGCCGTAGTACTCAGCTAGTTTGACGGGCGTGCGCTCAAAGTCGGGCGCGCTGACTTTCCACTCGGGATTCCACAGGCTGACACTTTCCCAGTCGATGGCACGCGAGTTGTAGCCTTTGGGTTTGGCGTTCGTGTCGGCGACTTCGACGCCCTTGATGAGCAGGTCTTTCTTGGCGGGCGTCAGCGGGCCTTCTTCGGGCGGAGCCAGGATATACCAGATGAGATCGCGGAACATCGCATCGGGCAAAGCGCCGAAGCCCATGGGCATGAGGCTTTGTTTGGTGTTGGTGAGGGTGGCGATTTGATCACGCGGTACGACCTGCGCGGCACCGCCAGCGCCGAGGAGCTTTACGTGGCCTGGTGTGTCCTCGACAACGCGTCCTGCGAGCGTGCGGCCATCCTTGGTGGTAACGGAGAAGTTTTCGTAGCCGTTGCCGATGATCTGGTTTGGATCGATCACGTTGGCGAGGATCGCATCTAGGTTGCTGCGTCCGCTGCCAATCAAATCCGGCCCCACCTTCTTCCCGCCGCCGTGGAACTCGTGGCAGACCATGCAGGTGGAGGTGAAAATGAGCTTGCCGTTGGCGAGATCGGGTTCGCCGGTCAAACATGCCTGCTTCTTCGCGGCGATGAGCGATTTCACGTCGTCCGACGAATCCTGCCACGCACCGAGCACTTTGAAGGCGAGATCGCGGATGGACTTGTCCTTGCTTGTCGCCAGCGCACGCCGCACTGGAGCCGGGAAGCCGCTGGCGCTGACTTTTTCCGCCGCGATGGCTTCCAGCATGGCCTTTGTCCATGACGCACGACTGGAAAGCGCCTCCAGCGCGGCGATGCGCAGATTGAAATCCTTCGAAGCGGCCTGCTTGAGCAGCGGTGCAATGAAATCATCGCCCCCTAGGTCCGCCGCCGCACGAATCGCCGCCACACCGAGCGTGGTGGACGTTCCCGGAGCCAGCAACGGCTTCAGCCCTTCCTTCACCGCGTCCGTCTTCACCTTCCGCAGCGATTGCAGCACCGCGATGCGGTCCTTCTCCGGCTTCGAGGCATCATGCAGCGCCACAATCATCTCCTTCACTGCCGCTTCATCGCCCCACAGCACCGCGAGCGTCTGCGCATGCTTCCGCACGTCCGCATTCGCTGACGAACGCCACTTCGCGAGGCTGGCCGAAACATCCTTCACCGGCTTGATCACGCCGCCTTCCTGGCCTTTGACGAGTCCGTCGAGCGCGTGAGATAGAATTAGTTCATACTCTGCAACATCCTCACAGAATCCAAATGCCACGTCCAGCTTCTTGGGGTCTCGCAGGTCGCATAGTCGGCGCATTGACTTGTAGGCCAAAGTCTGACCCAGAGTTCCAGACTCCGTTCCCAGGTCGCTAAGCCAACGTATCCAAGTATCCTGATGTTCAAAGTCACGCTCCACTGCCATCCATATAGCGAAGGCGATCAGAGGGTCAGACTGTACTTCGGAGGAAAGCACCATCTTTGAAAGGAATGGATAAAAATGCACATGAGGCGCTATCCATGCGCGACGAGCTTGAGTGGATGTTGACCAAGTGAAAATGGAACGCAATGCAAAGACGACGCTATGCTTGACGATTGGTTCAGGACTCAACGAGAGTTCCGCCAAAGTTTCGTCATCCCAAATTCTGCCAGCGTCTGCGATCCATCTTGCCAACCAACTCCGAATAACAGCATCTGGGTGTTTGGCTAGCGGCAAGGGATTCTTATCGTAATAGTCTTTATTTTTTGGTTCTTTAATCCACGAGAACTCATTCCTTGAAATAAGTGTCCAAAAAGCCTCGCGGCTGCCGATCTGTTTTTGATGAGCATCAATGAGTTGTTCCAATGTCTGCAGTTCTGGTTGGATATTCTTCTTCTCCACCAGCATCCTTCTCGCCATTCGGCGCATCCAGTTGTTGGGATGCTCCAGGGTCTTCACGAGGTCGGCAGTGGCGAGTTTTTTGAGGTTGAGGTCTGTGTGGTCGCGGGTGGCTTTGGATTTGTCGTCTTGGACGACGACACGCCAGATTCTTCCGCGCTCGCGATCCACGCCCTCGGGGTTGGCCTTGGCGTTTTGGTAGCAGGGATACTTGTCGCACCAGTCCATGATCCAGAGGAAGCCGTCGGGGCCGGTCTGGGTGCTGACGGGGCGGAACCAGCCGTCGTTGGCGCGGAGGAAGTCGCGACGTGGTTCGCATTTGAAGGTGGCACCGACGGGTGTGAGGATTTCCTCGTGGATGGCGTTGTCGTGGATGTTGCCGATGAAGGCATGACCGTGCGTGTCGGCGGGATAGCGTCCGCCCTGATAAATCTGCACGCCGGCATACGCGGCGCGGAAGTGTTTATGTTTGACGATGCTGGGCAGTTGCTCATACGCGTACGGATTCTCTGGTGCTCCGCCTTGGCGCACGTAGATGCCGCCGGGCGCCATGTGGAAAAAGTGGTCGATGACGCAGGCGCTGACGAAGAAGTTGCCCGCGGCGTCGTAATCGCAGCCCCAGGGATTGCTGGTGCCGTCGGCGAAGACTTCGAATTCCCACTTCGCTTCCTTATCACGACTCATCGGACGTGCGCGGCCAATGCCGGCGTCGAATTTGAAGCCTTCGCTCTCCGGCTGGCCGGGGCGGCGGACTTTGCTGTTGGTGAAAACGCCGTGGGTCATGTAAAGCCAGCCGTCAGGGCCCCAGCAGAAGGAATTGAGCAGTTCATGCGTGTCTTCGCGGCCGAAGCCGGTGAGCACGACACGCCATTCGTCCGCATGATCGTCGCCATCGGTGTCTTTGAAATGCAGCAAATGAGGTTGCTGGCCGACGTAGATGCCGCCATCGCCGCAGAGGATGGCGCTGCCCATGTCGAGGCCTTCAACGAACACGGTGCGCTTGTCGGCCTCGCCGTTGTTGTCGGTGTCTTCGAGGATGATGACGCGGTCCTTCGGGATCTGCGGATGATTCTCGCGCATCGCGTTCAGCGGATTGTCCTTCGCCTGACAAACGGCGGACACGGGATGGTATTTGTCGTCCTTCGCTTCAATGCCGAAGGCGTTGCCCTTAAACTCAGAGCCGTTCGGATATTCGTAGCCTTCCACGACCCACAGGCGGCCACGATGATCCCAGGTCATCGCGACCGGATTCACGATCATCGGCTCATGCGCAAAGCAGCGCACCTCGTAGCCTTCGGGCACGCTCATTTTCGCACGCGCGTCTTGGGGCGAAGGACAGACGGTGGCAGCGGGTGCGCGTTCGCCTTCGATTTCTTTGCCGGCGGCAAAAGCCAGCGAGGAACAGCCGAGAAGGAACAGGGAGGAAAACAGGAGGGACTTCATGCGTGGTTGGGTTCTACTCGGAACAATGGCACCACTGCAAGCTTGATGTCGGACATGGTTTGGACGGAATCGGCCAGCCTCAGCGCGGGACTTGCGAGATGATGGCCGCGCCCTAGACTGTCCGCATGAAAAAGAAGCCCCGCGATTTCCATGTCGTCATCGAACGTGACGAAGACGGCTGGCTGGTGGCCAGCGTGCCGCAGATTCCTGGCTGCTACACGCAGGCCAAGACCTACGACACGCTGATGAAGCGCATCCGCGAGGCCATTGAGGCTTGTTTGGGTGTCGCTGGCGTGGTGCCGGAAAAATCAGAGTTCGTCGGCGTTCAACGCGTGATGGTTTAGCGCATGCCTCGTCTCCCACGCCTCACTGGGAAAGAACTGATGAAGTGTCTGAAAGGGCACGGCTTCATTTTGGTGCGCGTGCATGGCAGTCATCATGTGATTCAGCATCCTGATGGCCGACAGACGGTGGTGCCGGTGCATGCGGGCGAAACGATTGGTCCGGGCTTGCTGCGCAAGATTTTGAATCAGACAGAGCTGGAGGCGAAAGACTTGGAGTAGGGCGTCTGTCGGACTGCGGAGCGATTGGATCGAGGACGAGTAGGAGAACGAGGACGATTTGACCGGAGGCGATCCCTCCTGTTAATCCACCCGAATCTTGTAAATCCTGTCAAAATGGCCTCCGTAAACACACCCGCTCCCAAAACTCCCGAACAACTCCGATCCTGGCGCTGGTATGGCCGGGATGAACTGCGCTCCTTTGGTCATCGTTCGCGGGCGAAACAGAACGGCTGGGGCAGCAAGGACATCGTGGGTAAGCCGGTGATCGGCATTCTGAACACCTGGAGCGATCTGAACTCCTGCCACATGCACTTGAGGCTCACTGCGGACGCGGTGAAGCGCGGCATTTTGCAGGCGGGCGGTCATCCGATGGAGATTCCGGTCATGTCGGCGGGCGAGATGCTCACGAAGCCGACGGCGATGTTTCATCGCAATTTTTTGGCGATGGAGACTGAGGAAATGCTCCGCGCAAATCCCATCGACGGTGCGGTCTTACTCGGCGGGTGCGACAAATCCACGCCGGGGCTGCTCATGGGTGCCTTCAGCATGGACATCCCCGTGATCTATATGCCCTGCGGCCCGATGATGAAAGGCAACTGGCGCGGCGAGACGCTCGGCAGCGGCAGCGATGTGTGGAAATACTGGGACGAAAAACGCGCGGGCAATTTGAGCTGGGAGCAGTGGTGCGAGATCGAGGACGGCATCGCCCGCAGTCCAGGTCATTGTATGACGATGGGCACCGCGAGCACGCTCACCGCTTTGGCGGAGACGCTCGGCCTCTGCATGCCCGGCGCATCGTCGATTCCCGCCGTGGACAGCGCTCACACACGCATCGCGGCGGCCGCGGGCCGTCAGATCGTCGAGAACGTATGGCTGGACCGCAAACCATCCGGCATCGTCACTGAGCGCTCGTTTGAAAACGCCATCGCTGTCGATATGGCGCTCGGCGGCAGCACGAACGCCATCGTTCATCTCGTCGCCATGGCTGGACGGCTCGGCATCAAGCTGCCGCTGGAGAAATTCGACGAGATCAGCCGCAAAATCCCTCTGCTGGCCAACATGCGGCCTGCGGGCAAGTATTTGATGGAGGAGTTTTATCTCGCTGGCGGTCTCCAAGCACTGCTCAATGGAATGCGCGAGCTTTTG
Organism: Verrucomicrobiaceae bacterium; assembly: GCA_947466075.1. Taxonomy (GTDB): domain Bacteria; phylum Verrucomicrobiota; class Verrucomicrobiia; order Verrucomicrobiales; family Verrucomicrobiaceae; genus Prosthecobacter. The sequence continues at coordinate 51,329 of CANIBP010000010.1, read as the reverse complement.
CACACCGATGTGCCCACCATCACCGGCAAGACGCTCGGCGAAGACATCGCCGACGCGATCATCCACAACGACGACGTCATCCGCACGCCGAAAAATCCGCTCCAGCCCGACGGCGGCACCGCCATCTTGCGTGGCAACCTTTGCCCGAATGGTGCGGTCATCAAACACGCCGCCGCCACGAAGGAACTCTGCACACACACCGGACCCGCACTTGTTTTTGACAGCTATCCGGCCATGAAGGCCTGCATCGACGACATGAACCTCGATGTGACCAAAGACACCGTGCTCATCCTTCGTGGGGCAGGTCCTGTGGGTGCTCCCGGCATGCCCGAGTGGGGCCAGCTCCCGATTCCAAAGAAGCTCATCATGCAAGGCATCCGCGACATGGTGCGCCTGACCGACTGCCGCATGAGCGGCACCAGCTACGGTGCCTGCGTCCTTCACATCGCGCCTGAAAGCGCTGTCGGAGGCCCGCTGGCGCTCGTGGAAACCGGCGACCTCATCGAACTCGACGTGCCGAACCGCAAACTGCATCTGCATGTGAGCGATGAGGAGCTGGAGAAGCGCCGTGCGTCATGGAAGCCAGCGCCAGCACGTTATCATCGCGGCTACGCGAAGCTCTTCGTCGATCACGTCACGCAGGCGGACCAAGGCGCTGACTTTGACTTCCTCCAGCACGGCCCTGCGGTGCCGGAGCCGGACATCTTCTAACTTGCGTCATTCGATGGAGAGGTTACCAATCCGTCCCGCCCGCCAGACGGCAGCAATGCCGAAAGCGGAAACCGCACGAGTCATTGCTGACAAAGGCGGGGTGTGGCTCAGCCTACTAGAGCGCTTCGTTCGGGACGAAGAGGTCGTGGGTTCGAATCCCGCCCGCCCGACCAACAGACCATGCGCGTATTAGTACAGAGGTAAGACATGGCGACACCCACCCAACCCAAAAAAATCCTTCTGGCCGAGGATGTTCGTGCCATCTCGCTGCGGATGTCGCATGCACTTGAACAGCATGGATACATCGTGCGTGTAGCGGAGGATGGCGAGGAGTGCCTGGAGCAGATCGAGGAGTTCAAGCCGGACATGCTGGTCCTGGATTTGATCATGCCGAAGATGAACGGCCTGGAGGTGCTGCGGCATGTGCGGGCACAGCAGGCGACGCAAAACCTGCCGGTGATCGTCTGCACGGCGAAGGATTACTCGACAGAGCTGAAGCATATCCAGCAGACCGGACCGGTGGACGTCTTGATCAAGCCGTTCGATCCTGAACTACTACTAGAGAAGTTACGGCAGCATTTCCATGAAGCACCTTCCGCAAAGGGGGTGACGCATCGTGATCATATTCCGGCGGCGGCGGAACAGTACGCGCCAGTGCTGGACATCAAACGACCGCATGTGAGGCTTTGGGGAACGCGTGGCTCGATTCCAGTGTGCGGAGCGCGTTATGCGCAGCATGGCGGGAATACGACGTGCTTCGAGTATAACACCGGTAAGGATCGCATCATGTTTGATGCCGGTTCCGGTCTGCGTGATGCCGGGCAGTCGTTTCTGGCTGGTGGCCCGTGCCATGTCCATCTTTTCATCACGCACACGCATTGGGATCACATTCAAGGCTTCCCATTTTTCACGCCGATTTATATGCCAGGCTTTGAGATCACGGTTTATGGCGAGCGTGGTTTTGGCAAGAACATCGAATCCCTACTATGTGGCCAGATGGACCGGGATTACTTTCCGATTCAGCGTGAGGACCTGCGCGCCAAGATCAATTTTGTGTTTCTGGACGATGCACCGGTGAAAATTGGTGATGTGACCGTGACGCGCGAATTCACGCAGCATCCCGGCGCGACCGTGGGCTTCAAAGTGACGCACGATGGCTGGAGCGTTGCGCTCATTCCCGACAATGAATTCCTGCAGGGTTACACCGGCTCCCCAGCCTTGTTGACGCGTGATTCGAACTTGGTGGTGCCCTACGATCCGATGGTGAAATTCCTCGACGGTGTGGACCTGTTGATCCACGAAGCGCAATATTTGCCGACGGATTATCCCAAGCGTATTGGCTGGGGCCATTCAAACCTCGCCACAGCCTGTGCGCTGACGAAGTTGGTGAATGCCAAGAAATGGATCGTGGTGCATCACGACCCTGATCACGATGACACGGCGCTGCATGCGAAGTTGAACCTGACGCGGCAGATTTTGCGTGAAATCGGCTATCCGATCCACGTGGTTCATGCCTACGACGGCATGGCAGAATATCGCTGATTCAGATGCCAGGGTCGTAAGCGCCCATCAATGCCTCATTGAGCGTGGCGCATTCTTTTTTCAACTGATCGTACATGAGCTGCGCACCCTTCAAATCGCCGGCATGGGCATATTCACTGAGTTCGGAGGCAAGACGGAGAGCTTTGTCGGCAGCATAAACGCCGAGCATGCCTTTAAGTGAGTGGGCTGCTTCGTAGAGTGGTTTGGCCTTGCCTGCAGCGAGCGCTTTTTCGGCTTTCTTCAGATATTTCTGTGTGTCTTCGGGGAAGATGGCGATGAGCTTACGCATCAGTTTCTCATCACCGGCGGATTCACGGAAAGCGGCGAGATCAAATGGCACGGATTCGACTGGTGGCCTAATTGCCGCAGCTTCAACTCGAGTGAAAGGTTGCTCCGGTTCTTGAACCATTGACCGCCGTGAGTTTTTCTCCAAGACCTGAAACAGCTCTACCGAGCGCAACGGTTTGGCGATGTAGTCGTCCATGCCTGCGGCCAAGCAATCTTCGCGATCACCTTTCATGGCATTGGCCGTCATGGCGATGATGCGCACATGCTCGCCACTCTTCTTTTCGATCTCGCGGATGGCGGCAGTGGCCTCGAATCCATTCATGCCCGGCATCTGCACATCCATGAGGATGGCGTCAAACGGCTCGCTATTGAAGAAGTCGATGGCCTCCTGGCCGCTGGAGGCCAGCGTGACAAGGTGACCACGTTTCTCGAGCATGCGGGCGCTGACGAGTTGATTGACGTGGCCGTCTTCGACAACCAGCACTCTCATGGAGGCCGGAGCGGTCATGACGGGTTGGAACCGTGGTGAGAGTGGTTTGATCGAAATCCCGCTGGTGCGGCCAAAGGCAGCGGTGAAGTGGAACGTGCTGCCAACCCCGAGCTGACTCTCAACCCAGATGCGGCCCTGCATCAGCGTGACGAGGTCTCGGCAAATGGCTAGACCCAGGCCGGTGCCACCATAGCGCCGCGTGGTGGATGCCTCCGCCTGGGTAAAGGCCTCAAAGATGCTCTCATGCATCTCGGGACTGATGCCAATACCAGTGTCATTGATCTTGAAGTGGAGCATGAGGGCATCGGCGGTGCCAGATTCCACATTAACCTCCACGGTGACGCCACCCTTGTGCGTAAATTTAATCGCGTTGCCGACGAGATTGATGAGTATTTGCCGCAGTCGCCCATCATCGCCGAGCAGACGTGCCGGCACATCGGGACTGATGTGGTGCAGCAGCACGAGCCGTTTTTGAAAGGCGCGGATGCCCATGGCCTGTACGGTTTCAGTGACGATCGTGTTGAGGTCAAACTCGTGGGAGTCCAGATCCATCTTGCCAGCCTCGATTTTGGAAAAGTCGAGGATGTCGTTGAGCAGTTCGAGCAGCGAGTCAGCGGAATCCTTGAGCATGTTCTGGTACTCACGCTGCGAATCATCGAGCGTGGTGCCAAGCAACAGTTCACTCATGCCGATGACGCCATTCATTGGCGTACGGATTTCATGGCTCATGTTCGCCAGGAAGACGCTTTTGGCGCTATTGGCGGCCTCGGCGGCCTGCCGTGCCTTGTGCAGTTCCTCCTCGTCATGCTTCCGCTCGGTCACATCGGTGTGCGAGCCAGCCATGCGGTAGGGTTTGCCACTCTTATCACGCAAAGAACGGCCGCGGGCGAGGATCCAGCGCCATGAGCCATCCTTATGTTTGAAGCGAAACTCGACTGAATAGCGTGGGATGCGACTCTCCAGATAGTCATTCAATGTCGCCATCACACGTTCGTGATCTTCGGGATGCAGTAGTTTGTCAAAAGTGGCGAAGACATTCTCTAGTTCGTCATCCTCGTAGCCGATCATGCTTTTCCACGGCGGGGAAAAGAAGACTTCACCGGTGCGGATGTCCCAGTCCCAGATACCGTCGTTCGTGCCGCGCACGGCTAGCGAGAAACGCTCCTCGCTCCGTGCCAGCGCTTGGATGGACTCCTTCTGGTCCGTGATGTCCGTGATCGATCCAGCCATGCGGTAAGGATGGCCTGCGGCATCGCGTAAGGCACTACCGCGTGCCCGGAACCAGCGGTAAACGCCATCTTTGCGCCGCAGACGGTATTCCACATCATAGGGAACCTGTTGGTCCACATGCGCCTTGAGCGCCGCCAGAATGCGTTCACGATCCTCGTCATGCAGCCGTGACTCGAACTCCGAGAACAGATTCTTCATCTCGTCATCGGTGTGACCCAAGAGTTGTTTGAAACGCGGGGCGAAATACACCACGTCGGTTTTCAGATCCCAGTCCCAGATGCCGTCGTTCGTGCCGCGCACAGCTAGGGCAAACCGTTCCTCGCTCTCTGCAAGCTCACGCACAGCCTCTGCCGGGGCATTTGGCAGGCACACTCGGCATGCATGCAGCATGCCTTCCAGTTCCTGAATGCGCTGCTTCAACTCCGGCACGGAGTCGCCTGCGGCATGCTCGTGAGTGTCTGACATGGATGGGTTTGTTTAGTCCTGCGGTGGTTGGGAATGGACGCTTGGACATGAATAGACACAATTTGGCGTAAACAAACTCAAAAGGTTGAGCGCGGACGTCAAAGTGCGTGGTGCTTTGGGCATGTGAAATGCTGCAAATGCGATCTGCCTGCTTGTTTGGGGGTGGTGGTAGCGTTCTTGTCATGCATGAACCGCCGCTGCCTCCTCGCCTCCCTGCCTGCTGCCCTCGCCGCTACCAGTTTCGCTGCCGCAAAGGATCCAAAAATCCGTGTCGCCGTCATTGGCCACACCGGGCGTGGGAACTACGGTCATGGCCTAGATACGATGTGGCTCAAAATTCCCACTGTAGAAATCGTCGCCGTTGCCGATGCGGTCGCAGCCGGACTAGCCGCAGCGCAGAAAAAGCTCAGCATTGCCAAAGGTTTCGCTGACTACCTAGCCATGCTTGCCGAGATCAAACCGGATATCGTTGCCATTGGCCCGCGTCACGTGGATCAGCATCGCGACATGCTTCTGGCGGCGATCAAAGTCGGAGCCAAGGGCATTTACATCGAAAAGCCGTTCTGCCGCTTGCTGCAAGAGGTGGATGAAGTGATCGCCGCCGCTGATAAGGCAGGCACCAAGATCGCCATCGCGCATCGCAATCGCTATCATCCCGTGCTGCCGGTCATTGCGAAGTTGATCAAGGAGGATGCCATTGGCCGCGTGCTCGAACTGCGGGGTCGAGGCAAGGAGGATGCCCGTGGCGGTTCGCTTGATCTTTGGGTGCTAGGTTCGCACATCTTCAACCTCGCTTGCGTCTTTGGCGGTGCACCAAAATCCTGTGTCGCCACGGTGCTGCAGGATGGCAAACCCATTACCAAGACCGACGTCAAAGAGGGCGATGAAGGCATCGGTGCGCTCGCCGGAAATGAGGTGCATGCCCGCTTCGAAATGACCAACGGCATCCCGTTGTTTTTCGACTCAGTTCAAAACGCAGGTGATAAACAAGCCGGTTTCGGCCTCCAAATCATCGGCACAAAGGGCATCATCGACTTCCGCATCGACAAGGAACCCTTCGCGCATCTGCTTGCGGGCAGTCCCTTCGATCCAGCGCTCAAGGAGCCGCGTCATTGGCAGCCCATCACGACGGCGGGCATCGGCTTGCCTGAACCCATCGTCGATCTCGGCAAACAACTCTCAACTCACGAAACTGCCGGCCTCGATCTCATTGCCGCCATTCGCGACAACCGCGCTCCGCTGTGCGATGCTGTCCAAGGACGTGAAATCATCGAGATGATCAGCTCCGTCTTTGAATCGCACCGCCTCGGTAGCCAGCGTGTCACCTTCCCACTCCAGACACGTGTCAATCCGCTCACACTTTTATGAAAACACCACCCGTCCCGCCGCTCATCATTCAAAACGGCACACTCATCCTGCCGGACACACTGATTGAGGGAGGCGCGGTGCTGTGTGAACGCGGAAAAATCACCGCCATCGGCAAACAGGTCGCCACACCAAAGAACGCGGTCGTGATCGATGCCAAAGGCGGCTACATCAGCCCCGGTTTCATCGACATCCATGTTCACGGCGGTGCCGGAGCCGATTTCATGGACGCCACGGTCCCTGCCGTGCGCACCGCCATCAAGGCGCACGCTCTCCACGGAACCACCACGATTTTCCCCACCACCACGACTGGCGCGCCCGTGCAGATCATGGCGATGCTCAGTGCCTGTCGCGAAGCCAAACGCACCTGGGAAGCCGCGCATGGTTCCCGCATCGCCGGTGTGCATCTCTACGGCCCTTACTTCGCCGCTGACAAAGTCGGTTGTCATTCACGCACGGGTCGTCGCGCACCGAATGCCGTCGAATACGAGAGGTGGTTTCGCGATGATCTCGTTCGCATCGCCACCTGCGCCGCCGAATTGCCGGGTGCGGAGGAATTTTATCAAACCGCCCGCAAACACCGCTGCCTCATCACCTGCGGTCACTCAAACGCGAACTGGGCGGAGATGGAGCGTGCCTTCAAAGCCGGCATGCGCCACGTCGATCACTTCTGGTGCGCCATGAGTTCAGTTGCCTCGCTGCGCACTCGCTTCGGCACGCCCATGCAGGCCGGCATGGAGCAGTACGTGCTCGCCACCGCTGAAATGAGCACCGAGGTCATCGCCGACGGCATGCATCTCTCACCAGAGCTGCTCGATTTTGCCTTCCGCATGAAGGGCGCTGAAAAACTCTGCCTCGTCACCGACTGCAACCGCGCCCTCGACATGCCGCCGGGCCGCTACCGCTTTGGTTCTGACGATGACGGCCCCTTTTTCGAGAGCGACGGCAATGTCGGATTCGTTCCCGGCCAAGGTCTCGCCAGTTCCGTCGTAGGCCTCGACCACATGGTGCATCACATGAAAAAAAGCACCTCAGCCACGCTCCCCGATGCCGTTCGCATGGCCAGTCTCACCCCAGCCGAGCGCACCGGCATCGCCAAAACCTGCGGCAGCCTCGAAAAAGGCAAGCAGGCCGATGTTCTCATTCTCAATCGCCGACTCAATGTTCAACACGCCTTCATCGGTGGTGTCGAAGTGCCACGTGATTGATCAGCAAGTGATCACTCTGCGGCTCGAACCGCTTCCAGCGTGAGTTGCCACTGCTCCTGTCCGCGGAACCAACCGCGCTGAACGCGCATCGCTACATCCCACGGGGCAGGGGGGAGCTTTCCGATTGGGGCATTGAACCAGCGCGCTTCCATTGAGGATCCATCCTGTGTGAGCATGATGCGCAGATGCTTTTCCTTCATTGTGCGTCCGGGAAGTTTTGGCGTCACCCGACGGCAGAAAAACAGCGGCTCGTTGTTTTTTTGGCCGAAGGGTTCCAGGAGTTTGTAGCTCTCCAAAAAATTCAGTGAGAGATCACGCAGTTTCACTTCCGCATCGAGTTCGAGCACGGCGGTCATCGCTTCTTTGCTCAAGGCATCCCGTGCCGCAGCTTGAAACGCCGTACGGAAAGCATCCAGGTTTTCTTCTTTGACCGAGATGCCCGCCGCCATTGCATGCCCGCCGCCGCCGAGCAGATGCTCGCCGCAGGTTTCAATGGCCGCTACGAGCGAGAATCCAGGAATGCTGCGCCCGCTGCCCTTGCCAATACCGTTTTCATCAATAGAAACGAGGATCGTCGGCCGGTGACACATGCGCGAGATGCGCGAGGCGACGATGCCAATCACGCCTGGATGCCAATTGCGTGATCCTAGCACGATGGCGGAGAGTTTTTCGAGATCACCGAGAGTTCCGAGCATTGTGTCGGCCTCGATATGCACCTGCTGCTCCACGTTTTGACGGTCTTTGTTGTGTGCTTCCAGCAGTTCGGCGAGTTTGGCTCCGAGTGCGTCATTGTCCGCGAGTAGTAGATTGAGCGCTGTAGCGGCAGTGTCGAGACGGCCAGCCGCATTCAAACGCGGCCCCAAGCGGTAGCCCACATGATGCGTCTGCACCAGACCATCGACGCCGGCGATTTGCTTCAGCGCACGCAGGCCGTGGCGTGTGGTCTGTGCCAGTGCTTCGAGTCCACGCCGCACCAGCAAGCGGTTCTCATCAATCAAAGGCACCAAATCCGCCACGGTGCCGAGCGCGACAAGATCAAGCGTCTCTTTTAGATCATAGCTCTCAATCATGCGCGTCTTCAGCAGCGCATGCGACACCTTGAAGACGAGTCCCGCCGTGCAGAAGTAGTGGTAATCAGCACCCAGTTTCGGATTGACGAGCGCAAGACAATCGGGCTTGCCCAATGGTGACAACTCGTGGTGATCCACGATCACGCAGTCCACCCCATCGGCCTTCAGTCGTGCCACTTCCGTGAGCGATGTCGTGCCGCAGTCGAGCGCGATGAGCAGGTCGGGCTTACCAAACTGCTCGTAGCAGCGTGCGATGCCGTCGTGGCTCAGTCCATAGCCTTCTTCCATGCGCGTCGGCAGGAACAGATTCGTGTCGAGGCCATAGGCCTTCAAGATCAAATGCATCAGCGCCATCGATGTCACGCCATCCACATCGTAGTCGCCGTATAGCACGACGTTTTCCTTGCGGTCCACCGCGCTCAGGATGCGCTCCACCGCAGCGTGCATTTCTGGCAGCACCGTGGGATCACCGAGTGAAGCGAGCTTTGGCACCAAAAAATCACGCGCTTGCTCCACGGTGGTGATGCCGCGCTGAATGAGAAGCTGCGCCATCAGTGGTGACACGCTCATGTCTGCCGCCAGCTCTGCAGCACCTTCCACGGCAGGCTTTAGCAGCCATCGTGGCGGGCGGATCGAGATGGGAGAAGGTTCAATCATGTGGAGGTTTGCGAGTATGCAGCATCTCTTGTATGGAACACACACGAAGCAGAGTCAAAGCATGCTTCCCACGACGATGACGCAGAAACATTTTTCATCCGCCACAGCAGGCCGTATGTGGCTCTGCTCACTCGGCATGCTTCTCATGATTGCCGGTTCGTTCTTCGCCTGGCGCATGTGGCTCTCGTATGAGAATGCGCAAGTCACCAGGCGCTGGACGCAAGTGCCGTGCCGCATTGTTTCATCACGCATCATCAGTGAGCGCCCTACACCGAACTCGCCACCCGCGCATCGCGTGGAAGTACGCTACGAGTATGAATTCAATGCGGTGAAGCGCAGCAGCTCGCGCATTCGTCAAGTCGAGTCCGCACCCACGCAGCATTTCGATGTCGCTCAGTTGAAACAGGAAAACTATCCCACTGGCTCATCCCAAGTCTGCTTCGTGAATCCAGCATCACCTGCTGAAGCTGTGCTGCAGCATGCTTCACTGGCCGCGCTTTATTCCATATGGTTTCCGCTGCTCTTTGTCGTTGGCGGTATTGGGATGATCCGTGGCGCATTACGGCGGGTGGTAACAAACCGCTTGTGATAGCCGGTTGGAGAGCTTCACTCCGAGTTGTTATGAAAACCTCATTACTCACTCTTGCAATCATCACGCTGGCCCTGCCGGCATTGGCCGCCGACCCAGTACCTGCGAAAGAAACCAAAATCAGTGCTGCGGCGGAGAAGCCATCCATTTTTAAGGACATGCTGAAGGGGAAGCTTGTCGCACTCAACGGCAAGCGTGTCGGCAAATATGAGATGGTGGCAGAACCACAGTATTACGCCTTCTACTTTTCCGCGCACTGGTGCCCACCCTGTCGTGCCTTCACCCCGAAGCTTGTCGAGTTCTACAACGCACAGGATGGAAAAAAGACAAACTTTGAGATCATCTTCGTCAGCCATGATCATGATGAAAAATCCATGGAGGCATACATCAAAGAGGATGCCATGCCCTGGCCCGCCATCGCTTTCCGCAGTGTTGAGCGCATGAAGGAGATCAACAAATACTGCGGCGATGGCATCCCGTGCTTTGTCCTGGTCGATCGCGAAGGCAAAGTCATTTCCGACAGCTATGAAGGCAAGACCTACGTCGGCCCGACCAAGGTCATGAACGACATTCCAACCAAAACTGCAAAGTGAATCAACTCAAGGCGCACGCCATGATTGTTGCATGAGCTGCTCAAGTTCTGCGACGATCTCTGGCTCCTCCGCCGCCAGATTCTTTTCCTCACCGATGTCTGTTTCGAGGTTGTAGAGCAGTTTTTCGAGCGGCTTTGCTTTCGCTTTGGCCTTCTCGTTTTTCTGCACGGCACCCGTGTTGAGCTGAATCAGCTTCCATGGCCATTTCAGCACCGCAAGCTTGCCGCCTTGCTCATTGATGGCCCAATACAGATGGGAATGCTCCTTCTGACCTTCTTTGCCGAGCAGTGTCGGCACCATCGAGATTCCGTCCGTTTCCGCCGCCAGCTTTGCCCCGCTCAATTCTGCCACCGTCGGCAGTAGATCCTGGAATCCACTCACATGCTCACTCACGCCACCTGATTTCACTTTCTTCGGCCACCACGCGATGAATGGCACGCGAATGCCGCCATCGGTCATGTCGCGCTTGATGCCTTTGAAGTCGCCGTTGCTGTTGAAGAAGTCGCTTTTGTGTCCGCCTTCTTGATGCGGACCGTTGTCGCTCGAAAACATCACCAGCGTGTTCTCCGCGATGCCCAGTTCCTTCAACCGTGCCATCACTCGGCCCACCTCGTTGTCGAGAAAACGGATCAACTGCGCAAAGCCCTTCTCCGCTTCGGGCCAGTCCTTATCCTTGAACTCGCCGTAATCGGGGCATTCCAAGCCATGTCCCAACGGTGAATCTTTACCCGCCTCGTTGTTCGCGTGCGGAATATTGAGCGCGTAATAGAGGAAGAACGGCTCTTTCGCTTTCGCACGCTCACCGAGATAACGCTGCACGTCATCGCCCAGCAGTTGCGGCACCCATGCTTTGCGCCCATCTGATGGCGCTACGCCGGTGCCACTGAAATCCGCGTCCACATAGTCTGCTGTGTTTTTACCTGAACCTGCGATCACCGTATTCGGAAGATCCACCACCTTGCCGTTCCGAATCAGTGCCTTGGTGTAGAAATTGTGCGCGTGGCTCGTGCCCACATAGCCAAAAAACTCATCGAAGCCTTTTCGCTCCGGATCATTCATCGGTAGCGGCTTTCCTAGCCCAAACTTGCCAATGCACGCCGTGTCATATCCGGCTGACTTCAACAGCGACGGCACCGTCATATCCCCATCCGGGATGATCCACGGATCATTCCCACGCACCCGGCAGTGCCCCGTGTGCAAACCCGTCATCAGCACACAGCGCGACGGCGCACACACCGTGCAGCCCGCATAATGCCGCGTGAACTTCATCCCCTCTGCGGCCATTCGGTTCAGATGTGGCGTTGTCAGTATCTTCTGACCGTAGCAGCCCAAGTCGCCATAGCCTAAGTCATCAACGAGTATGTAAATAATGTTCGGCTTTTCCGCCGCACGGGCAAACGTTCCGATGAAAATCAGGGTGAGAATGAAAAGTGACTTCATGGCTCCACCAAACGCAGCAACTCACACCTTGCTTCATCAAAAACACCTCTTTAGCAGGTGGCTACTTTACGGCGGCGAAAGTTACAGGTTCCAGTGGGCAACCGACGATCAGTTTAACCGGTGCATTAGCGAACTTCAGGGGGCTCTCGGCACTGCCACTGAGGCGGGCGATATGTGCTGAGAGATCCTTCAATGTCTCGGCGCTGTAGCCTGGGTAGGTTTTAACAATGGTGCCGCCAGGTGCGATGAGGGTGGTGTAAACGGCGCGTTCGGCGCCGTAGGCATGAATGAGAGCGCAGTCGGGGTCGGCGATGATGGCGAAGCGAGTGCCAACTGTCTTTACCCATGCTTTGGCAACATCGTTACCGGCATTGATAACGCCGACGACGGTGCAGGCTTCGCCATACGCTTCCTGAACCTGGGCAAGGAATGGTGCGGCATCGCGGGCGCAGGGGCATTCTCGTTCGATGAAGTAGAGAATGAGCGGCTTTTTCGCTGTGAGCGAAGCGAGGCTGAGTGAATTGCCGCTGAGGTCAGCCGTTTGAAAGGCCGGAGCTGGCGTTTGAGCCTGACGTTCGACTTTGCTGATCATGGCGGGTGTCAACGGATGCTCCATGTCTTCACGGAACTGAATGGCGCCAGCGCTGTTGCGTTTGAGCGAGGAAGGAGTGCGCGAGACGAGGAACTGGCCCATGAGGCCAGCATCCTCGTGGTTGGCCATGTGGCAGTGATACATGAAGGGATCGGTATCGCTGGCGTAGTCCTCAAATTTTGCGAGGAAGGTCACGGACGAACCGGAGGGTGAGTAAAAGGTGTCTTTCCAACCCTGCTCAAAGGTGGGAACGGCACCATCGCTGCGTGAAATGATTTTGAACTGCACATCGTGGATGTGAAACGTGTAGCCGAACACACGGTCATTCGTGACGGTCCATTCTTCGAGATCGCCGAGCTTCACGACTTGGTTCGTCGTGTTCATGTCGAAAGACTTGCCATCGAAGACGAATGACTCGCTACCGCGCTGTTTGCTGATTCGTACGGTGCGGCGGTTGTTCACCTCAGCACTGTTCCAGAAGCGATTGCGGGTCAGAACTTCAGGCACTTTCGTGATTCGCTGGGCCTTGGGTGCGGTCACGTTGATATGGAGCATGCCAAAATCGAGATTGTTGAGCAGGCTGCCATTCGGGGCGCGAATTCCAGGTTCGGAACCGGGGAAGCCAAACTCCAGGCCGGAGTTGTAAGCGACGAGATCGAGTGATGATCCCTGTTTATCATTGCTCAAATCCACCAACACCTCGACACGCTCCCCAACCATCAGCTTGACCCGAGTGACTTGAATGGGTTTGTCCACCAGTCCGCCATCCGTGGCGATGACATAGAAGGGTCGGTTGTCGCTGAGCCCGAAGTAGTAGCCGCGTTCGATCTCGGCATTCAAGATGCGCAGTCGCACGAGTTGAGCAGGAAGACTGACCTGCGCGTCGAGCGTGCCGTTAGTGAGCAGGTAGTCGCCGTATTTATCGTTATCGCCCTCGAAGCTGAACTGATCGTTGGCATAGAAGCGGCGGCTGGTGAAGACGAGCGGGATGTCATCAACGCCGTAGGTGCGTGGCAGGGCGAGTTTTGCTTCAATGGGATCGCGGATGATGATCAAACCGCCTGCGCCATAGGTCATCTGCTTCTGCGTCAGCTCATGCGGATGTGGGTGATACCAATAAGTGGAGGCGTTGTTTTTGACCGTGAACGATGAAGTCCACGAACCTACGGGCTGGATGAGCTGATGCGGTCCACCATCCATTGCGGCAGGCAGATGCAGACCATGCCAGTGCACCGTGGTGACTTCGTCGAGGTTGTTTTTCACGCGCAACTGCACGGCCTCGCCTTGATTGAGAAACACCGTCGGGCCCCAGAATTGGGCGTCGTTGTAGCCGTAGGTTGCCGTCGTTGCTCCAGCCCAGAAGGATTTCTTGGTTTTGTTCAGGCTGAGGTCGATGGCTTTGCCGCTGAGCACGGGCGGAATCCACAGATTCTGATAAGGCCGCACCTTGCCCGAGGAGGCAGTTGGAGTTTCACGCTTGCTCTTGCCTTTTCCCTGACCTTTCGGAGCTTGAGCGAACGCAAAAGAAGAGAGGCAGACTGAGATGGTGATCCAAAGAGCGTGACGTTTCATGAGATGAGTGAAGGTGAAAGCGTTCAAGGCTGCTGTTTCATACCTGGGCGCATCGGCCCTTTGCCTTTTCCTTTGGCAGGACCGCCCTTTCCAGGGCCGCCTTTGCCTGGAGGTCCGGCAACCTGCGCCGTGACGGCCGGAAGTCCTTTTTTCAATTCATCGAGCTTCGCAGTGAGCACACGGGCTCGTTCGGCTTCCTTGCCATAAAGATCATTCGTCTCGGCGATGTCCTTTCCAAGGTTGAAGAGCGACAGCGTGCCAGCGTTCCATTCAATGAGCTTCCAGTCGCCATCGATCATCGCTATGTCACTCGTGGCGATTAGGAAGGGCTGTCGTTCAATGCGTTTCGCCTGGGCGATGGCCGACCATTGATTGCTGCCGTCGATTTTCGCGTCACGCGGCATCGGCACACCAGCGGCGGCGCTGAGGGTGGGAAATAGATCCTGCACGCACACCGGTTGCGTCAGCGCTGCTCCGGTGGGTATTTTTCCAGGCCAGCGAATCAGCGCTGGTGTGTGAACTCCGCCTTCATACAACGCGAATTTACCGCCACTGAAGGGTGCGTTGTTGCCGCCTTCACGTGCTGATCCGCCGTTGTCGGAAAAGAAGACGACCAGCGTGTTCTCGCGAATTTTTGCCACATCCAAGGCTGCCAAAATCCGCCCGATGCCGATGTCCATCGCTTCCACGACGGCGGTGTAGAGACCATTCGCGCCCTTGTGCTTCGCGAGTAGCTCAGGCGGTGCGCTGAGTGGCAAATGTGGCGAGTTAAGCGAAACCTGAAGGTAAAACGGATTCGCTTTATCTCGCGACTCGATCTGCTTCACAGCTTCGTCAGCGAAGAGATAAGTCGTGTAACCTTCCTCTTGAATGGTTTTGCCATCACGCTGCCAGTCGAGGCGGCCGCCTTTGCCAGTGTGCAGGTAGTAGTCGATCTCGGAGCCCAGGAAGCCGTAGTAGTGGTCGAAGCCAGCGGTCTGTGGATGCGTGGCCTGCCCGACATGCCATTTGCCGATGAGCGAGGTGCGATACCCGGCTGATTTGAACGACGAAGCAATCGTTGGCACACCCGCAGGCATGCCTGGCTCAGCACCTTGCAGCGCAGATATGACATTGTAGCGGCGTGGCATCTGTCCCGTGAGCAGCGCGACGCGTGTGGGGCTGCACGTGGGATACACGTAGAAGCGCTGCAATTCAGCGCCCTCTTTGGCCAGACGATCAAGATTTGGCGTGACCATCGCCTTGTTGTGAAAACCCACGCCCGCCCAGCCGAGATCATCTGCGACGATGACGAGTAAGTTGGGCCGTGACGCCGTCTGCGCTGAACAAGTGAGCGCGGCGAATGAACCGAAGATCAGAACGCGGAAGAGGCTCCTGCTCATTTAGGTGCTGGTGGCGGACCGCCTTTGGGAGGACCTTTGCCCTTTCCCTTCGCTGCTCCAGGGCCGCCTTTGCGTCCGCCAGACTGCTGGGTAGCATCACACACATCCACATCACCGAGTGCTGCGGTGCCGAGTGCGCCCTTGAAGCCAGCCACGAAATAGGGCCAGGCATTGCTGCCATGATAATGATAACCGAGGCCGTCGTGATCGTGGCCGTTGATGGCATCCAAGTTCTTCGGTGCTTTGCCTTCGGCTTCTGTGGGGCCGCGCACTGGGAATCCATCCAGCGCAAAGCCGACGACCTTGCCGGACTTGTCATCGTTCATCACCGCTGGTGAACGATGGTAGTGATACTCGTGGCCGAAACCCGTGTGACCTCCGTTTGGATCCAGTGGCGCGATGTTTTGATACGCGGTGATGCGATGCACCGGTTCCGGCGGGAAAAAGCGCACGCCATTGGTGCCGATGCCGACACCCGAACGTGGCGAAAAACTGGCCTGCCGCAGCATGGTTAACTGAGGCAGTGCTTTCGGGTTCTTTGGCAGGAAGATCGTGACGATCTGCTCCAGGGGTTGCAACTCGATGATGGAATTCGTCACACCATCCTTCTTCGCCTGCTCAAACGTCCAGCCCGCAAGCTCCTGACGTGCCACCTTGTCGAACTCGGTGCGATCCTTGGTGCGATGCACGGTGCCGTCCGCGTCATACATGTCCCAACCGGCCTTGTTGAGGATGTTGAGATATTCGATGTCCACGCGATAGAGCTTCTTGTTGATCGCATCTTCCCAGTAGCCACCGACATCCTTGATCGTCTTCGGTGCCCATGGCCCCATCGGATGATCATTCGGCAGTGAACGCACCACGATCTTGTAAACCGTGGCCTTCGAGCCATCGCTCAGCGTGCCTTCGATCTCGGTGATGGGTTTCACCAATGCTCGCTTATCGAACAAGGCTGGAAGATCGATGACTTCCGCATGACTAGCGGCGGCGCAGGCCAGCAGGAGGAAGAGTGAGGATGATTTCATGGCGTGTGAGGCGTGAAAAGATTTATCAGCGCATTGGTGCACCCGTTACGTCGAGATCAGGCTTGGTGTTCCATCGTGGGGTCCAACCGGGCTTCTCGATCTTGGTGCGGAAGATGACGGTATTGTCGAGCGCGATGTCGTCGGACCAGATGAACTTCGCGCCTTCGAAGTCGTTCTCAAAGTAGGGCTGCTTCGGATCGACTTCCTCGACGGTGTATTCCTTGGCCTGCTTCCAGGCTTTGTCATCGAAATCCACGGCCCACCAATTCGAGGGCAAGGGTTCCTGAATGACCTTCGGATTTGCGGTGTCGCCATTCACGGGACCGTGGAAGAAGTTTTTGGCCTTCCAAGTCGCGTTCGTCACGGTGCCGTCGGCAAACTTCAGGCAGAAGCCGGCGTCGCCAATGTTGGTGCCGTATTCCATGCCGGTCTTCGGATCGGCGTTGTCTTTCGCCAGTACGGCGATGGTCATGGGATACTCAGGGAGGAAATCGACGCTAACGACGTTGTGCGGCGTGAACTGAATCGGATCGACAGCAACGAGGCGGCCGTTCACGTAGAGCATGAACCAATTGTCGGCATAGACGTTGAGCTTCATCGTGTCCGCGATGCTCGGCTTAACCAGTCCGGGAGGACCGCCGCCTTTTTTCTTTTTGCCGCCGCCTTGACCACCCTGACCTGCGGCGGCCTGTATCGGCTGCGAACCGGCACCACCTGCGCCTGTTTGTGCTGACGGATTGAAGATGCTGTCGAGAGGACGCACTCCACCACTGCCACCGCTGGCGGCTGGCATCGCCGACGGGCCGGGAGGCGGATTCGTGGCAGGAGGCGGAGCAGGCGGTTGATCTCCAGCGCCAGGTCCTGCGGCACGCAGCGGCGTGTTGGGCGCACTTTGCACTTCTTCCGTCGTAAGTTTGCCATCGTGGTCCAGATCCGCGGCACCGAAAATGTATTTTGCTGCGTCTGCCAATTCCGCACTGCTCAGGCGGCTGTCTTGATTCACATCCAGCTCGAAAGCATGACGGTTGATGAAGCCTGCGAACGCCGCGCCTTCGCGAATGTCGCCGGCTGCATCGATTTCGGTAGGGGTGATAATGCCGTCCATGTCCGCATCATATTTGGAAGCGGCGACTTTCATGTCTGCAAGAGTCTCTGCCACAGTGACGACGCCGTCCTGATTGCCATCAAGCTCCGTGCCGTGCATCTGCATCCATGGCTTGCGTTGTCCGCCCTGCTGCCCACCGCCACCTTGCGGAGGCATCGGCTGCGTGGGTTGCATGGCCGTTTCGGGCCGCATCGGCTGAGTGCCACCTCCTGGTGCCATTGCGCCAGGAGCGTTGCCGCCTGGGCCACCGGGTGCCATGCCTCCGGGGCCGCCAGTTGTCGTGCTGCCGCCAGCAGGCATGCCGCCTCGTCCGCCACCTTGACCTTGACCGCCACCACCTGCCGCGACACCACCGCGTGCGTAAACGACGCTCAAATCTGCCTTGGCGAGAATCTTGCCATCAATCGCCGCGAGCAAGTCCTCACGCGTCACACCGCCACGACCGGTGGCCTTGGGCTTCGTCTCGGCGGAAAGCGCATAAACATGCAGCACATAAGTTTTTTCACCGGGACCCTGTGAATGCGGCGGCTCGTACCCTTCCGCACCTTTGAAGCCGACACCGAGCTTGCCGACACCCTTCACATTCTTCGGCAAACTCGTCACGTTGGCCGGAATGTCCCACATCGTCCAATAGCTCTTCATCTCATTGCCGGGAGCGAGGTGATCCATGATGAGCGCATAGCTTTTCGTTCCAGCAGGTGCGCCCTTCCATGCAAGTGGCAGTGTTGCGCCGCTGCCGTCGCCAGTGAAATCTGCGGGCAGCATGCCGCCATCCTCGACTTCCGGACTGGTCAAAACGAAGCGGCTGCTGGTCGCTGCGGGAGCGCCACCACGGCGGCTCATGCCTTCCGCAGACGCGATCTCCGCCGGAGGAGCGTCGGGAGTCGGCATTTCACCAACTTCGAGTTTGCCATCGCGATTGCGATCCAGTGAGGTGAAATCGGTGCGCGCTTTCGACATCGCATCGGCCAGCGTGCCACCGCTGCGCTGCGCTGTGAACTCGCGCTTCACATTATCCGCAAATTCCTGCGCGGTGACGATGCCGTCGCCATTCACATCCATCACCGGGCCAGCGGCCTGCGGGCGTGGTGGACGTGGGGCTTCGCCTGGAGGCGCAGGAGGATTGTCATCCGGCTGCATGCCTTTGCCGGGGCCGCCCTTGCCCTTACCTTTGCCCTTCGGCTCGCCCTTGCCGCCGCCACCAGGTCCCCTGCCGCCACCACCTCCACGTGCCGTGTAAACCTCCTCGGTTTTGCCATCGCGGCCATTGTCGAACACAAAGGGATATGTGCCGTCTTTGCCGATGGTGTAAGCGATGCTGCGCTTATCTCCATTCACGCTGTAGCTCAGTTTGTAGCTGTTTGATCCTACACTCTCAAAGCCGGTGATCTCTGCGCCACGCAGGGGAGCTGTATCAGGACGAACGCCTTGCGCACGTGGCTGTGGGTCCACTTGGCCTTCGGCTTCGACGACTTCACCATGAAATGCGCTCTGCAGATAAGGACGCTTCGTCGAAGCATGATAGTGATAGCCGACTTTCGCGTCTTCATGGCCATGGCATTCATCCAGCTTGCCAATGGGCGAGCCATCCGGCTCGGTGAGGCCATAGATTGGATAACCATCCAGTGCATACGCGATAGGCATCCCTTTGCCGACGACTTCCTGCAAATGGATCGGCGCGATGTGGTAGTGGTAATCATCCGCACGTCCACAATGACCGCCCCACTGGTCGAGTTCGCCGATCTCATAAGACACCTCGCCGCGATTGTTCTGCGGATTGAAAATCGGGATGCCATTCACACCGAGCGCAATGGCCCCACGCAGGAAATGCCCCTCAACCACTGCTGGGTTCTTCGCCGGCACCGGATGCAGTGGAATGCGCCACGCATTGTCTCCTGTATAATTTTGCGGCAACGGCACCTGCTGCTGCCACGCCGTGATACCCACCATCATGTTGTGGTCGGGAATACCGTTCGAGCCGACGAAAAGGAAATCCTTGTCCCATTTCAGCTCCAATCTCGGAAACACTAGGAATGGCTTCGCCGCCGAAGGCGCGCTCGCTGCATTAGCCACCGCTGCGGCAGCAAGCTGGAGCGTTGACGCCGTTGAAGCGATGTTAACAGGCTTAATTTCGCCCGAGGCAGGCTGAGGATGCGCTTGCAGCCATTCGTCCAGAATGTGCTGCCGGAGCACCTCGTGGTTGTCACCACTCGTGGCTTTCCAAGTGTGGGCAAAACCTGATGAGGTGGCGAGTGAGAGCAGAACTGCGGAGAGAAGAGTGGTTTTCATCGTGTCACATACAACCTTCGTCATATGAATCCGATGTCACCCATTTGATGACAGTATTGTCATTCTTCGGACTGCGGGCGGAGTTAGCCTCGCCCCAGATCATGGTGTGTAGCTCACCCGGTAGAATGCCCGCTGACCGTTCACGCGAGCTGGAAGTGTGTCGGTGTAGGTTGCGTTGGTGTTGGTGTTGGTGAAGGTCAGTGGGGTCGTGAGGATGTTCTGCCAATTGATCAGGTCTGTGCTCCACTGGATTTGGTAGGGCTTGTTGACCACGGCGTTCCAGCGCAGCGAAACCTGTCCCGGAGAGACCGTGACCATCTCGATCGGCGGGAACACGGCCGGCCGGACGGTGAAGCTGTTGGTGACATCGAGATTGTGCCGCGAGGCATTCTCATCTTGCGGACGATAAGCACGGACAAAGTCGCCGATCACCTGATCTGGTGTGACCGTCATGCGGATGTGGCCGGAGTTGGGCAGCAGCAAGCTATTGAGACCCTGTGTGTATTTGCCATCCCCAGCACTGCCGAGCGATGTGTAGTTCGCGGTGCCAGGTTGCGGGCATTCGAGGTAGGCGACGCCGTCGAGTGTTTGCAGGCCGTAGAGATGATCGTGACCGTGGAAGACCATGGCGACCTTGTTTTGCACGAAGAGATTATGGATGGGCATGTCCCAGCCGGGGCGCTTGGTGGCGAAGCCATCGGTGCCGTCGGTGTTCTTGCCACCCCATTCGTATTTGCCCGCGACTTCGACGCCGCCGCGTGCGGCGATGTTCTTCGTGACGTTGTCGGCGAGCGTGGTGCTGCCGCCGACGATGTGATGCATGAAGATGAATTTATATTTGGCGCTGCTGTTCTTGAGTGTGGTCTTCAACCAATCGTATTGCGGTTTGCCGAGCGACCAGTTCCACGCGGCATCGCCCGCTGGCGTGGTATTGGCGCTGTTGGGATTGGTCGTGGTGTTCCAGAACGGATCGAGCACAATGAACAAAGCATCGCCCCATTCCCAGGCGTAGTAGTCTTGGAGCAGGCCGAGTGTGCCACCGGTGTAGTTCATTGGCGTGGGGTTGCCGGAGAAGAAGCTATCCGGCTCAGGCGCGGGGTAGTAGGCTTTGCGGGCTTTGAGGTCCCAGGCGGGTATGTTGTTTTGTTTGTCGGCGGCGGCGTTGAACAAGTGGCCGTATTCGGCCTCGTGATTGCCGAGCGTGAAGAAGAACGGGATGCTGTGACAGCAGCGCTCGAACTGATTGCGGAAAAGCATCGCACGGTTGTTCACCATCGTTTGATTGAGCGTGCCGGGCGTGACGCCACCGCCCCAGATCGCGGGCAATCCGGTGGTGACGCTGTCGTCCATCTTGTCGGTCATGAAGATGTCGCCTAGGTCGATGTGGATGTCAGGATTGTCGGTGGCGATGTTCTGCATGGCCTGCCAGAGCAAGGTTTGATCCGTGTTCACGTCGAGGTGCGGATCGGCGGTGATGGTGAACTTGAAGGTGGTGCCGCGTGGTCGTGCGGTGTGGAAGCTGCGTTCACCGCGGGCGCTGTAGAAGGCATCGCCGGTGTTCTTGTGGCGCAGGCGATAGTAATACTCGGTGTCGGGTTGCAGGCCGGTGATGGCGATGCGCACGGGGTTGAGGAACTCGGGCTTCGTGTTGTCGATACTGAACAAGGTCGGCGTCGTGGCGTATGTGTATTTGCCGGGCTGCGTGCCGTATTCGATGAAGGCGTTCTGATTCACCGAGAAGATGGCGTTCACGGTCACGCCATCGCTCTTTGGCAAAGTGAGGAACTCAGCGCCGACGACGGGGCCGCCGGTGATGACTCCATTCGCGATGGTGGCATCGGTGAGCGATGACTTCACGGTATAGGTGAAATTGCCACTCACGGGGTTGGTCGTGACATTGGCGGCAGCATCAGTGGCGCGCACGCGGAAGTTCACCGTGGTGTCGCCTGTTTGAGCTGGAATCTGCGCGGCATAGAGGCCATCGCCCGCAGCGCCATCGCCATGATTGCCATCGTCAAACATGACCAGCGTCACAGTCGGCGGCGGCGCGGTGGTGGCGATGACGATGTCGTCAATGCTGATGCGCGGTGAACGAGTCGGTGCCGCCGGTGAATAGCCGGCAGCTTGGAAGCGCATCTTCATTTGCGCGACACGCTCAGTGGCGTCGAGGTCATGATGGAAGAGCTGGTAGCCGTGATTGATCGTGGTGGCACCCGCTGTGATCGGCGCGGTGGTGGTGTTCACATACGCGGCGGTGTTGAGCGTGAAAGTGGTGCCGTTCCAGATAGCGCTCACCGTCGCATTGCCAGCAAAGTAGGTCGCCGCGATCGTGATGGACGTGGCGCTCGCCAGCGTGGAGTTCGCCGTCATGGTGAACTGCGTGGCAGAATCAATCGTGAGGATGCGTGCGTTGTTCGGAATGCCGCTGCTACCAACGAGGAACATGCCGACTCTGAGATTGGTCGTGTCAGTGCCGGTGATGATGGCGGCACTCGCGCCGATGCCCGTGGTGCCACTGACATTTACCGTGGGGCCGACCACGCTGCGACCGGTGGTTAGGCCGGTGGTGCTGGCGCAAGTGACCGTCGTGCTGCCAGCGGCACTGCCAGCGGTATTGGTCACCACGTTGGTTAGGTTCACCGTCTCGCTGTTCCAATCTTCACCGACGTTGACGCTGCCATCCACGGCGTTGTGCCAAGTGGTGCCGTTGTCAGAGGAAATCTGCAATTGCCAGCCGCAGTTGTTCGTCGCCGCGAGGTCGCGTGTCTGCACCCAGAACTCGACATAGCCTGCCGTACCCGTGGTGTTGATGGCGTTCGTGGTGGTGAACATCGAGTCGGTGAGGTTGGCGGTGCCGCCATTGAACTCGGTCGCGGCTCCGCTGGCGGTGATGGTCACGCCAGTGCCAGTCGCCGTGGCGACGTTGTTCATCGTGAAGCCAATCGGCGAGGTGGTGGTGAAGGAACTCACGGTCGCGTTGTTTGGCACGCCGCTACCGGTCAAGCCCATGCCGGTCACGAGGCCGATGGTGTTGTCACAAGTCACCGTCGCACTGGCAGGCCCAGGTGTGGGGCCGGTAGTGGCGCAGTTGGTCAAAATCATGCCTGATGCAGTGAGCGAGAGCACGGAGCCGGAGCTAGGAGTCGTCGAGAGCGTGAAACTCGTGGCGCTATTGATCTGCGCGATCGTGGCACCGGCCGGAATCGTCAGGCCAGTGACACGCATGCCCGGCCAGAGATTCGCCGTGCTGTCGCAAGTCACCAATGTGGTGCCATTGGTCGTCGCATTCGTGATGCCGATGGGGACCGTGTGATTGGAAGCACCAATGGCTTGGCGCACAACGCCACCGCCGACGGTGGTCCAGGCATTGAGTGCGCCGGTGCCATTCCAGTTGTTGCTATTGGTGATGTTGAACTCTTCCTGCCAGATTTTCGTACTCACCGGAGTGCCAGTGTCATAGAGAAGCTGCACGGAATTGAGCGCTGCGGCCCCCGGTGCCACCTGGACATAGACGGTGGTCTGGTCGAGATAGGTCGGCGCGCTAGGCCCGGTGGATACATTGGTAATCAATGGCGAAACGGCGTTTAGTGTGACGCTGATGCTCGCGGTATTGGTGTTGCCGACCGTGTCCGTGGCCGTCGCGGTGAGTATGTTCGCGCCTGCAACCAGTGGCACACTGGCCGTCCAGTTGCCGCTGGTAACAGTCGCGGTGATGCCGTTTACAACGACTGCGGCAACGCCTGAGAGCGCGTCGCTAACGGTACCTGCAACTGCGGCTGGACTGGCCCCGATAACAGCGGCGTTGGCAGGTGAGGTGATGGCGACCGCTGGATTGCTGGCATCCTGCGTGGATGAAACGGTGTTGCTAAACACGGAAGTCGTGGTGCCATCAGTGGCCGTGGCCCGGTAATAGTAGAGCGTGCCGCTGGCGAGGCCGGTAAAGGTGGCACTCGGAGTGTTGACCGTCTGTGAGGAGAGCACTGTGGCGAAGTCCGCGGTGGCGGCGCGTTGCACCGTGTAGCTCGTGGCACCGCTGACCGCTGGCCAGGAAATGGTGCATGAGGTTCCCTGTGAGTAGGTGGGCAGTGCCGTCAACACCGGCGCACCAAAGGTCACCGTGAGCACGCCACTGGCGCTGGTGGTCGTGCCGCCAACGTTGGTAATGACCACGTCATAGCTGCCTGCGTCGCCCGGCGCGACGTTCGTCAGCGTGAGCGTGGCCGCATACGAGCCGGTAACGACTGCGTTGGCGCTGTCCACTATCTGCGTGAATGTGCTGACGGCCGTTCCGGGAACTGCGGCACTTGAGCCACCCTTACGCCACTGAATGGTGGGAGCCTTGTAGCTGGTGAACGGCGCGTAGAGCGTGGTGGTGCCGCCTTGACCAACGGTGTTGGTGATCATTGGCGGCCCGATGTAGGGCGGGTTGTTGTCTGCCGTGATGGCCGTGATGGCACTGGTCAAGGTGTTAACGATGTTAACATAGGCGCTGTTCGCGATGAGATCGGTGGTTTCATACGGATCATCGGTGAGGTTGAATAACTCCGGCGTGACGACGTTGTTTACGCGCCCCCGGCGGAGTTTGAAGTCCTTGGTGCCGCCATTCACGGGATCGGTGAATTGATAGATGGCGATCGGTGCCGCCTGATCCGTCACGAGCGGTGCGCCGCGTGAAACCGTGGTCGTGGGACTAGCCGCGAGCAACGCGGGCCACATATTGAGGCCATCCATGGGCTTGGTGTTCTGCGGAGTCACGCCGACGGCAGCCGCGAGCGTGGGGAATAAGTCACCCACCCACAGGTATTGATTGCTGATGATGGGACCCGTGGTGGCAAGCACGCCAGGCCAACGAATGCCCGCGACTTCATGCAGACCGCCTTCATAACTATCCCCCTTGTCACCGCGCAACGGATCATTGAGTGAGCCTTTGGTTTCATCACCACCATTATCACCAAACCAGACGACCACGGTGTTGTTGGCGATGCCAGCATCATCAAGAGCTTTGAGGATGCGGCCCATCGCTTGATCCATGCCATCCACGGCAGCGGCGGTGAGTCGGCGATTAGCGTTGGTGATGCCGCGGTTGGTGTATTTGGTGATCAAGTTCTGCGGGGCCGAGATCGGGCCGTGGATGGAGTTAAAGGCCACATGCAGCAGCATCGGCTTTGATGGATCGCGAGTCTGAATATGGGAAACGGCTTTCTCCGCGAGCAGGTCGGGCGACCATCCGCCAGTGCCACTGGCATCGACGTGGGCCACACCATCGCTGAAGCCAATGGTGATGCGGTGCTCGCTGGTTCCATCCTGCTGCACGCCATTGAGCCACCAGTCTGGAATGTCCAGGCTATCACTCTCGGCGCTGCGATGTGTGTAGTAATCAATAGCGCCCGAATACTGACCGTAATGCGAGTCCCAGCCGCGATTGTAAGGCGCGTATTCCAGTCCTTCCTGGATGAAGCGTGTTTTTACTCCGTTCACAGTGAAGAAATTCGTGTTCTTGTCCGAGCCACCCAAGTGCCACTTGCCGCACATAAAAGTCTGGTAGCCTGCGCTCTTGAAGCTCTGCGGCATCATGTGCTCACTCAAGGGGGTGCCACGAACATTGTTGGTGGCATGACGAATCGGGTTGCGCCCGGTGGCCAAAGTCGAGCGCGTCACGGAGCACACCGTCGTGGCGTAGAAGCGCTCAAGGCGGATGGAGCCAGGCAATGTGGTGCCAAAGCTGTCCATGTTTGGTGTTTCAATCGGCACTTGTCCAACAGGGGTGTGATAGCCCACATCGCCCCAACCTTGGTCATCGGTGATGATAATGACCACATTCGGCGCGGTGGTGGTCGTGATGGTCAGCGCGAACGACTTCGTCGCCGAGCGGCTGAGTGAGTCAGTGACTTTGACCGTAAAATTAAATGTGCCGGCCGAAGTCGCGGTGCCACTGAGCAAGCCGCTACTGTTCAATGTGAGGCCGCTTGGCAGCGCACCCGAAAAGACGTACCATGTGTAACCCGCACCACTGCCACCCGTGGCGGCAAAGCTTTGACTGTAAGCGGCAACAGTGCTGCCCGTGGGCAGCGGCGAGAGTGTGGTGATCGTCGGTGCGGGCGCGACGGTGTAGCTCAGCGCGTTCGAGGTCGTCGTGCCACTGCCGCCAGAGCCGGTGGCGGCGATGGTGTAGTTGACGGTGCTGCCATTGGCCAAGGCTGGAATCGTTGCGCCGTAGATGCCATCGTTGGCCATGCCATCGCTGTGCAGACCATCGTCATACATCGTGAGCATCGT
This sequence comes from Verrucomicrobiaceae bacterium, assembly GCA_947466075.1. Lineage (GTDB taxonomy): Bacteria > Verrucomicrobiota > Verrucomicrobiia > Verrucomicrobiales > Verrucomicrobiaceae > Prosthecobacter. The sequence continues at coordinate 25,440 of CANIBP010000010.1, read as the reverse complement.
TGGCGCCGCCCCCGTGGTTAGCGTGACCACAATGTCGTCAATATTGGTCGATGGAGCACGCGCTGGCGTGTTGGCGGTATTGCCGGAATACTGCCAGCGTAGTTTCATGTTTGCCGTCATCTCACCAGCGACAAAATCATAGTGATACAGTTTGTAGCCATGATTCACGCAAGAGAGCGTGGCGCTGCCCGAGTAGAAAGCAGCGCTACTGATCGTGAAACTCGTGTTCGGTGTGATGGTACCGATCGTCACATTCGCAGGCAAGTAGTTCGCCAAGAGCGTGATGCCTGGCGCTGCATTCGTCACTGTCACGTTGTTGTTAATGGTGAAGCTCACGCCGGGACTGATGGCGGTGATGCGCGAGTTGTTCGGGATGCCTGCGGTGTTGGCTCCGGTGATGAACATGCCGATCGCGAGACCTGTCGTGTTGGCCGTTTGAATGACGGTCGGCGTCGCTGTGTTGGTGATGCAGTTGGCGATGGTGATCGCCGTGCCTTGGATGGTGTTCCCTTCCACGAGTTTGCTCGTGTCCGAGCATAGCACCGTCGTGCTGCCGCTGGTTTGATTGTTCCCGTTGTTCAGCGTGCAGGTCGCCTGCGTGGAAGCGAAGCTCTCGGTCATGCGCGTGACGAAGTCGGCGTCAGCACCGGTGGGCGAAACTTGCAGCGTCCAACCATTGCCGGTGCTGAGATCCGCGTTGCGCGCCCAGAACTCCACATTGCCTGCGCTGACGTTGGCGGCGGGAATCGTTGGCGTCTTCGCCATCGTATCGGTATAATTCACCGTGCCGTTATTGAACTCCAGCGCCATCCCGGATGCCGTAAGAGTGGCGGGGATGGTGCCGAAGGCGGTGCTGTTCGTGGTGAAGGCAGTGCTGTTCGTGATCGCGGCGACGGTTGGATTATTCGGCGTCGTAGCCAAGCCGCTGCCGCTGAGTCCCATGCCGACAGCCAGTCCGGTGGTGCTAGCGGTATTGATCGTTGGCACCGTGCCTGCCACACAACTTGTGAGCGTGACACCCGCCGCAGTGAGCGTGAGCGCGGTACCCGAGCCGCTCGTGGCCTGACTGAGCGTGATGGCGGTCGCGCTATTCACCTGCGAGATCGTCGTGTTCGCCGCGATATTCGTACCCGTGATCAACATGCCGGGGATCAAGCCCGTGGTGCTCGTACACGTCACCGACGTAGTGCCGTTCGTGGTGCAGTTGGTGAGCACGATGGGGACGGTGTGATTGCTCGTAGAACCTCGCTGACGAAGATCGCCCGCAGCACGCACCGTCGTGGTGGTCCAGGTATTCATCGAGCCGGTCAGGCCGTTCGTATTGGTGTTGCCGAAGATTTCACGGAAAGCCGGCGCGGTAACCTGAGCGCCGAGATCATACGTCAAGGTCACACCCGTGATCGAGGCGCCACCGCCAGGCGTGACTTGCGCAGTGATCACCGCGGGATCACTGCTCGAAGGCGAGATCGGATTCACCGAAATGTTCGAGATCGTCGGCGGCGGCACGAAGCCCACGCCGCTGAGATTGATGTCGAACGAAGGATTGCCCGCGTCATCGCTGGCGATATGCACAACAGCCGACTTGCTGCCCGCGGTCAGCGCATTGAACAACACGGTGAACGTCGTACTGCCAGTCGCGGCGATGCTTGCGGCAGGCTGCGTGGTTACTGAGAAATTCGCGCTGTCCGTGCCGTCAATGGTCACGCCAGTGATGTTCAGCGCCGAGCTGCCCGTGTTATTAATGGTGAAGGTCTTCGAGAGCGATGAGCCGACGTTCACATTGCCATAGGCCACGGTGCTGACGCCATCGGTCAACGCGGTCGAGTTTTGCGTCACCGTGATGTTCGTGGTCAGCACCGCTGTGCGCACGGCAAAAATGGGAAATGACGCTGTCTTTGCCTGATAGCTGATGATGCCTTGTGAGCCACGCGGCGGACCTTCAGCGACTGGCACGGAGTTGTTCACGCCAAGTTCGAGCAGCCATGCCTCGGTGGTGGTGCCTTTGTTCGATGTGGACGACCAGTAGGCTGTGGCGCGTGGCAGCGCGCGTAAAATCAGGCCGGAGCCAGCCGTCGTCGGATTGGCATTGATGGTGAACGACGTGGCGCTATTCACCTGCGTGATCGTGGGGGTCGTGGTATTCGAGATGTAAGTGCCAGCGACGCTGAAGGGATCCACGACGGTCATGCCAACCACCAGCCCCGTGGTGTCATCGCAGTTGATCAGTCCGCTCGTGGTGTTGAAGCTACAGTTCTTCAGCGTCTTCGCGAACATCGTGCGGTTGATCGCAGGCTTCAGATTCGTCGCCGTGCCGCCGCTCACCGTGGCGAGCGCGTAGTCGGTCAGTGTTTGCAACTCTTTGATGTTCGGCATGCGCCAGTCGGAGTAGCCGCCTGTGGCAAGGGTTTCAGCATATGTCAGCGCCGAATCCCATGCCATCGCGGTAGAGGGCAACCGCGTCCACATCAACGAGGTGTCCGTGTCAGTGATCGTGCCATCGCCATTGTTCACATAGTTGTGCGTCATGTTGTTCTGCGCCAGACGCACATAGCGAGCGTGATAGCGGAACGTACCGTTCGCGCTGATCGTCTCCGACTTGGGCTTCGGCCCCAGGCCACCACCGGCATTCACGCACCAAACGTTCGTCGTGCTGCTGCCAAACACATCGCGCGTCCACCAATACTCCGCGCCAGCGCCATTCTGGGGGAAGTAGGTGGTGTTGATCGCGAGGCCATTGTTCTCGTGATTCATGATCGAGAACAGCTCTTGCGGATTTGGCAGACGCCAGTCGCTGTAGCCGCCGGTCGTCTGCGCCGAGGCATTGTTGACAGCGTTTTCCCACGTCATCTCACCCGCATCCGTCTTCTGCCACATCAAGCCGGTGACGTTGTCCGTGATGGTGCCGTTGCCATTGTCGGTGAAGGACTGCTGATTCGTCGAGGTATAGTCGCTATCTTCGCCAAAGGTGGCTGTGGTGTTCACGATCTGACTCGTGTCTGGCAAAGCGGCCTCCGACCAAGCGCCCATCGGATACGCCGTGAGGCGCGCACCATTCGCGGAGCCTGCGGTGGGCGCGTAAATCGTCGTGTTGACCGGTTGATTGGCGATGTTGGTGCCTGTCACGACTTGGCCGAAAGCCAGTCCCGTCGTGCTATCGCAGTTCACCGTCGTGCTACCTGCCGTGGTGGAACAGTTGGTGAGTGTGATACTGCCAGAGGTCAGCGTCAGCCCCGAGCCCGTGCCTGTGGCTGGCGCACTGAGCTTGAACTGCGTCGCGCTCACCACCGAGATCATCGTCGTGCTCGGCATGCGCCAAGTCATCGTCAGCGTGCGTGGATTCACCTTGCGATTGATCGTCCAACACTCGTCCAGGATCGTGCCGCTGAAGTTCACCCGCATGATGAATGCATCTGGCGACGCCACGGCTCCAGGCGCGGTGTTTTCGATGTAGTTGCCATTCCCGTCCGTCGTCAGCGCTACCGGATTCAGCATCGCCACGATGCTCGCCCCCGCGACCGCCTTCGCATTGTAGCCACCCGAGTTGTCCGAGCGCAGCGACGACACTTCCGGCTGCCCGTCCACCTGATTGCCAAAGTTCACCACTTCGCCATGGAAGGCGCGCATCATGTAAGGTGATGCCGGTGAACCATACGGATGCGTCGCATCGGTCGCTGTCGTGCCGATGGCGTGATAATGATAACCCCAGCCGCCGTGATCGTGACCACCCTGCGCATCCAGCGCCTGACGTGGCGAGCCATCCGGCTCCACAAAGCCATAGATCGGATAACCGTCCAAAGCCCACGCAGCGGGCTTGTCATCGCCCAGCGGACCACCGAAGCGGCTGTAAAGATGCGTCGGGATGATGTGGTAATGATAGTCATCCGCCAGACCGCAGTGACCACCATAGTAGTCCAGTTCGCCGATCTCATACGAGGTGCGACCCGCGTTGTTCGACGGATTGAAAATCGCGATCCCGTTTGCTCCTAGCGCCACCGCGCCGCGCAGAAAGTTCGTCGGTGCCGCAGGCGGATCATAAATCGTGATCGGCGACGCCGCGACCGTCGGTGCCAGCGGGATGCGCCAGTAGTTTGGCTGCCCGAAGCCCAGCGATGCCGCATTGTTCTCATTGTTCGTCACACTCGCGAAGTAAGCCGTCGGAATCGGCACCTGCTGCTGCCACGTCGTGATTCCCACCATCTTGTTCGGCATGTTGAAGCCGCCGGTGTTGTCAGACTCGATGAAGAAAGTCGTCCCGTCCCAGTAGGTACGCACCTTCGGCATGAACGGCGCAAACGAAGCCTGCATCAACGCGCCGTTGCCGACCGGAGGGATCGTCGCCGCCACCGTGAGGAAGGAGGAGATGTCGAAGCCGGAAAACGCCGCCACTGTCACGGGCCGTTTCAGGGTCTTCGTGATCGGGGCCTCCACGGGCTTCACCTTCTTCGTTCTCCCCGACTTCTGCATGAACTCCTCCAGAATGTGCTGGCGCAGTTGTTCTCGGTCATCCATGCCGCTGGAGGTATGCGCACGCAAAGATGCGGCGGCAAAGATGCTGCTGACCGTAATGATTGCTAGAAGGCCTGATTTAATCAAGCTGAGGCGATTGGTTGAGCGGCACATAACACCCCGAGTGAACCTCCGGCCCATTACACCGCCTGAGGCAAACGGATGACAGTACTGTCATTCTTCATCCCGTCGGTTGTGCCAGAACTCAATTGCTGGCAAGTTTACCGGGTGAAAGTGCTGCTCATCGAAGATGACAAGAAAATCGCCTCTTTTGTGGCCAAAGGGCTGCAGGAGCAGGGTTTTGTCGTGGATGCGTGCCGCGATGGTGATGAGGGCTGCGAAATGGCTCTGGAGCAACCCTATGATGTCATCCTCCTCGATGTTATGCTGCCGGGTCGCGATGGTCTGAGCATTCTAAGGCTGCTGCGCGAAAAACAGCTGCGCGTGCCGGTGATTCTCATCACTGCAAGAGGTTCACTCAACGAACGCATTGAAGGACTCAACTTGGGAGCAGACGACTATCTGCCTAAGCCATTTTACATCGACGAACTTATCGCCCGCATGCATGCAGTGATGCGTCGCTCAGGTGGTGATTCTGCCAGCGTGCTGCGTGCAGGTGATGTGAGCGTCAATCTGCTGACGCGCGAAGTGAAACGCGGTTCACAGATGGTGGAACTCTCTGCCCGCGAATACGCATTACTGACCTGCCTGATGCGTTCACCAGGTCGGGTTTTCACCCGCACCCAGCTTCAGGAACGAGTGTGGAACTACCATCACGATCCCGGCACCAACCTCGTGGATGTCTATGTGCAGCGAGTGCGGCGGAAAATCGGCGACGACCCCGAGCAGCCACTCATCGAAACCCTGCGTGGCGTGGGCTATCGCTTTCGTGCGTTATGAAAAGCCTGAGCTTCCGCCTTCAAATCGCATTGCTGTCAGCTTTGCTGACGAGCGCTTTGCTGGCGGCCTGTGGCTATGTGTTCTGGCGGGTGAACGAGCAGATTCATCTCAACCGTCTTGACCGTGAGCTGCGTAACGTGGCCTCGCCCAATCTGGAGCGTGTGTTTGGCAAGGATCACTGGGAACGACTGGAGAATGCGCTCGATTTCATGGCTGGACCACAGTCTGGCCGCTACATCATGCTTGTGCGTGACCTTGATGATGCGGTGCGGCATCGTTCCAAAAGCTGGCCGATGTCTCTAGACGAACGTTTGCTTCCCGTGCTGGCCAAAGAAGCCACGGAAGTGCCCGAGGAACTCGATCCTGCCAGCCGCCTGCATCGCGCACCGCCGCCCGCACGACCTGGAGATCCGCTGACACGCGATAACCCACCGCTGCCGCGCAAGAAACCCATATTCATCACTCGCAGCATCGAAGGCCGCGCTTGGCGCATTGGCGTGATGGGCAATCCTTACACCACTCTCGTACTCGGCGTCGATATGGCTGAAATCGAAGCCGGCATGACCGAACTGCAGCGTGCTTTCATGATCGGACTGCCCATTGTCATGTTGTGTGTGGCCGCTGGCGGCTGGCTGCTCGCTGGTCGTGCGCTGCGACCGGTGCGTGTGCTCACCCAGGCCGTGGAAGGTGTTCATGCCCACGGTCTCGATCAACGTCTCGATCTCGCAGGCCATGACAGCGAGTTCCGACGACTCGTCGAAGTCTTCAATGCCATGCTTGCGCGCTTGGAGACGAGTTTTCACCAGTCCAACCGCTTTACTGCCGATGCCGCGCACGAATTGCGCTCTCCGCTCGCGATTCTGCAAGGCGAGTTGGAGCAGGCCTTGCAGCACTCGCCCGATGATTCCGCCGAACAGCGCCGTATTGTGCCGCTGCTCGATGAAGTGCAGCATCTCAAAGCCATCGTCGAAAAACTGCTCCTGCTCGCTCAGGCTGATGCCGGCAAGCTTCCGCTCGATCTACAGCCGGTGAACGTGAGCGATATGCTGCAAGAAGTCATTACTGATGCCGAAATCCTCGCCAACGGCCTGCGCATCGAGCATGACATCGCATCAGACTGCATCGTGCGGGCAGATTCCATCCTGCTGCATCAATTGCTGCAAAATCTCTCCGCGAACGCCCTGCGCTACAACCAGTCCGGCGGCTTCGTTCGCTTCACGCTCGCCCAAGATGAAAAATCGCTGCGCATCACCGTCGCCAACAGTGGTCCCGGCATTCCCGAGGCGGATCGCAAAAAAATCTTCCAGCGTTTCCATCGTGCTGATGCCTCGCGCAATCGCGCCGAAGGCGTCGGTCTCGGTCTCGCCATCGCCCGCGAAATCGCGCGAGCACACGGCGGCGAATTGGAACTGCTCGATTCACCTTCGGATGAAACCTGCTTTGGCCTGACTCTGCCGCTTTAGTTTTTCAACTTGTTCAGCATCTCCAGCAGGTTCGTCGTCAGAATGACACTCGCATCCTCCTGCACCACGTTGGTGCCGATCCACGTCTCATAGCCACCGAGCTTGTGCTGCTCGGGCGTGGGTAGGTAGCCGTGACGGCCGTTGGCGAGTCCGATGACCATCGTCTGCGGAAACGGGCTGCGCTTTTTCAAATCGAGCCCGATCTCCACAAATGTCTCAAACGGAATCGCACACACGGCAAGATCGCCGATGCGAATGGCCTGCACCTTCACCGTGATCGACTCCTCGGGGCGCTGTGAGGCGCTGATGACACTGCCAGCATAATTTTGCGCGAGACGCGGCAGTTTTTCGATCTCCGCCTTGTCCTTAACCGCGAGCACGGCCTTCGCCTCCATCACCTCTTGCTCAGAAGGACGGCGATACTTCAGTGTGATCTCACGCTGCAACATTCCGAGCGGCGCGTCAGCACGATGCTTGTCGATCTTCTTCAAGGCGAACCACACCGCGTCCGCTGCCTTTTGCGCGACGATGCGAATTTGCTCAAACGGCTCACGCGGCGGCCGCGTGACGTTGAAGGGGATGTTGTTGATGTCGCCGGAGGCACCATTCGACATCATGGCGACGAGCTTGCCGTTACCACGCAACCGCGAGGGCATCAGCCGCGCAAACTCACCGTAATAATCCGCCGAGACCTGGGCTCCAGGCGAGCCACCGACGTAATGCAGCGCGTAGTTCGCGAACAAGCACACCTGCTGGCGCTTCGAATCCTGCACTGAGATGATCGTGATGTCGGGATCAGTCGGCCCAGCAGGATGATCCAGCACCTCTGGATTCGTGCCGGGGTTCATCTTCACCGCGTCGAGTTTACCAAACGGATTCAACTGCATCTGGCCCGGCTTCAAATACCAGCGGCGATTGAAAACTTCGTCTGGAAGAGGATGCATCGCAGCGCCCACGCTCGCAGGCTTCAGCGCCGCATGCGCCTGCACGATGGAATCGGCCACGCCCTCGACAAACAGCTTCCGATACGCTGCCGCAGCCTCGCTACGTGTGTTTAATGCGGAGCCGCTGTGCGTGTGCGTGGAGCTGACGAGCATCTTTTCAATGGGAATGCCCGTCTTGGCCGAGGCGATGGCCTTCGCCTCATCGAGCACGTCAGGCCCTGCGCCAAGATTATCGACCACGACCATCGCCAGCGTGGTTTTACCTTCCGAAAGCACCAGTGCTCTCGCATGCAGCGGATCGTGCGCGCTCTCCGCCATGTTCGCACTGAAACCACCGGGCATGTTCAGTGGAAAAATCTTTGGCGTGATGTCCACTGCCGCCGCTCCGGCACGCAAACTGTTTGTTTGAGCAAGTAGAGACGATGTGAAGATCAGGAAAGTGCAGAAAACAAATTTCATGACCGTTGAATACGCACCCAATGCTGCGGATTCTCATGTCATCAGCCGTTATTCGGCTCATTTCTTCATCAGGCGAATTTCAGCTTCTGCCATTGCTTCCAGTTCACGTTTTTTGGTTTCCCACATACGTCTCTGCAGATCTTGAAAACTCTCGAAAGGTTGCATTCCATCGAGCACACCACCCCATGTCTTGACTAGGCGGTCATCTGGATAGCGGACGATTAGTTCGCGCAGCGCCATTTGTACGATGCATCGCACGGGATAAAACTTCTCCCGTTGGATGCCGCAGCCGCCGTTGATGACAAAATGGTCGTCGTCCATCGCAGCAAGAAACCACTCGATGGTCCGGCGGTCTTGAAGGCGGCGCAAGGTTTTCGCCGCACTGATGCGCACAGCGGGAAAATCCGACCAAGCCATCTGCCGCCCCGCCAGTTCGATCGTGGTCGCATCACCGAGCGCGGCGGCGATCACGATGAGCATGCCGCGCATCTCGTCATCCAGTTCCCGTGCCATTTGACTGCGCACATCCGGCAGCAATGTAGCGCCAATGTTGCGGCAGTCCTGAATGATAGCCTCGCGCTTTCGCTCAGTCGGCATAGTGCTCTGCGACCATTGGTAATCTGCCTCTGGATTCGATGGATCGCACTCATGTCGTAACCGAGCGAGAATACCTTGAAAGGCAGAAACCGGAGAGTCCCTCCAGTTCAGAACCAAAAATGGGTAGTGGGTCAGTTTGAAAATAAATCGCACATTGTGCGAAAATAGTCCTTGCATCAATTCTGACATTGTGCGATAAATACCGGGTCAGAGGAAAACAACGAACCAAACGAAATATGAAAACAATCACAGAAGCATGGCTGGCCGGAACAACCTTTCTCGAAGAGGTCGAAGGATGGGAACCGGGGGATCGTGGCCCTCAGTATCAGAGCACTCCGGGATACCGCTGCGCATGCGGCAACATCTACAGGGTCGGTCAAAAAGTGGCCGCAGTGCAAGGCTCGCTAAATGGCAAGTATCACTTTTGGGCTGAATGCAACAACTGCGAAAAAGCAATGTTTTGAGGCCATGAACTTCGCTCAACAACTGCTCAGCGAACGCACCCGCCTTGGCCTTACCCAGGCCGAGGCGGCAGGGATCCTAAAGACCTCTGCCTCATGGGTGGACAAGGCGGAGCGTAATCAACGCGCCCCTCACATCCTCATGCGAGAGGGCGCACTCTCCCGCCTCAAAAACCTCAAGCCAAAGAAGCCATGAATCAACTCTCCACCGCCGACCGCACACGCGTCCTTGCCTGCCTCGTAGAGGGCAATTCCCAGCGGGCCACTGTCCGCATGACGGGCATCGCCAAAGGCACCGTTGCCAAGCTGGCGGTGGAGATTGGCCGGGCCTGCGAATCCTTCGCGGATCGTGTCATGGTCAATCTGCCATGCACTCACATCCAGTGCGATGAGATTTGGGCCTTCTGCGGAGCCAAGGAAAAGAATGTGCCGAAGGCGGAAAAGGGCGAGGGGCGCGGCGATGTCTGGACGTGGGTTGCTATTGATCCTGAGACCAAGCTAATCCCGCGCTGGTGGGTCGGAGACCGCACCGCAGAGACGGCCTATAGATTCCTTCGCGGACTCGCCCCAAGGCTGCGGACTCGCGTGCAATTGAGCAGCGACGGACACAAGGCTTATCTCACCGCCGTGGAGGCTGCATGGGCCTTTCGCGATGTGGACTACGGCATGCTGGTCAAGATCTACGGTGATAGCACCCCATCAGGCCGCTACAGCCCCGGCGAGGTCATCGGGACGCGTAAGGAGGCCATCTCAGGCCATCCAGACACCGCTCTGATTTGCACCTCACACGTTGAGCGGCAAAACCTCACCATGCGTATGAGCATGCGCCGCTTTACCCGCCTCACCAACGCATTCAGCAAAAAATTCGAGAATCACCGTTTGGCCGTGGCGTTACATTTCATCCATTACAATTTCTGCCGCATCCATCAGAGCATCCGCGTTACGCCTGCCATGGCTGCGGGCCTTTCGGATCACGTTTGGAGCCTCGCGGAATTGGTAGATTTGATGGAATCACAGCAGCGGGAGGCGGTGCCTGTGTGAGAGCGATAACCGCCTGCACGGTGGCAAATGCCTTTTGATTTGAGTCTTTCGGTTTCTTTTTCACCCGCCCAACTTCTTCACAAATTCACATCATGCACTCGCAATTTCAAACTGACCCACTACCCAAAAATGGCACGAGTGCGAACAGCAGTACAACGATAAGACGGTCGTTTCGCATACAACGGTAACGAACTTGTCCCTCTATTCATTAGCGCCCGGCAGCGAGACTGTGACTTTTGCTAATCTATTTTGCCAGCAAGCATTAAAGTTAAAGGCCGGCAAACCGTGCATGCACCATTACAGCAGCCGCTTGCGCTTGAACCAGATGATCGGCAGCACGGCGGAGATGATGAGCAGCATGATGACGGCGGGGTAGGCCCATGACACTTTGAGTTCGGGCATGTGCTCAAAATTCATGCCGTAGATGCTGGCGATGAGCGTCGGCGGCATGAATAGCACGCTGGCGACGGTGAAAATTTTGATGATCTGGTTCTGCTGGATGTTGATCAAACCGAGCGTGGATTCGAGCAGGAAGGTCATCTCCTGCGTCTGCTGATTGGTGTATTCATCCAGACTCTTGATGTCACGCATGGCGCTGCGGAACTGCGCGGCCAGATCACCGCGCATCCAGGAGGCGGCGTTGTTGAGGAAGTATTGCAGCATGCGGCTGAGGCTGAGCAAGCTCTCGCGCAGGTTCGCGACGAGGGCGCTGCGACGGCCGAGTAATTTCACCACATCGCTGAGATCTTTTTCGACGCCGGGATTCGCCTTGTGCGGATCGAGACGGAAAATATCACGGCAGATTTTCTTCATGTCACCTTCAACGCCCTGCAAGGCATCGGCGATACGGGCGACGATGAGTTCCATCAACAGGAGGAAGACTGCGTCGCTGCTGAGTGGGGCTGTGCACTGACGCTTTGCCTGATCAATGAGCACGCGGAAAGCCAAGGGATCCGCATAGCGCACGGTGGTGAGACAGTCAGGTGCAAGCACGAAGGAAATGGCGGTGCTGTCGGGATCTGGTGTGTCGAGGCCGACGGGTAGCCACGCGGTCATGTAGAGCGTGCCTTTTTCGGTGTAGAGTCGGCTAGACTCCTCGATCTCCTGCATTTCTTCACGTGTCGGGAGTTCGTATTCGAGCCACTTTTCCGCTTCGAGTTCCTCACCACGTGAGGGATTGAGCAAATCAAGAAAAACGAGGTTATCAGGGAACGGACGGGTCTTTTCGTCGTTCCAATCGATGAGTTGTCCTTGCTGGGTGAGAATTCGAACCATGCGTGCGGGGGAGGTGCACGCATGGTAGCCGCAGCGCACTCATGTGCTAGAGCAAAGTCGCGTCAGATGCGTTTCAATAACGGGGCAGTTCCGGGTCCACCATGTCCGCCCAAGCATCGACACCGCCGCGCATGCTCTGCGCATGCACGAAGCCGTTCTGCCGCAGCCATTGCGCCGCGCGCTGGCTGCGCATGCCGTGATGGCAGTAGATGATGAGATGCTCCTGAGTATTCGTAAAGAATTGCGGTGCTAGTTCGCCAAAACGTGAGAGCGGCACTAACACCGCATCAGGCAGATGGCAGATGTGCCATTCGTCTTCCTCTCGGCAGTCGATGAGACGGAAGGTGCGCTCGCCTGGACGCTCCAGCAGGTAGCTGACATCCGTGGGGCCGATTTCGAGCGGTGATTCCGGTGTCATAAGATACGCGGGTGAAGATCAGAGCCGCACGGTGACCGGCGTGCCTTTGGCGACATTGTTGTAGAAAATGGCCGCCATATGCGGTGGCATGCGCACGCAGCCGTGCGAGGCAGGATAGCCGGGTAAAAATCCTTCGTGCATGCCAATGCCGCCGCTGAAGCGCATGAAGTGATGCATCTTCGAGCCTTCAAAGCGTGTACCGGGCGGCGGCTTGTCCTTCGTCACATCAATGTTTGCCATGACCACAGTGCCTGCGCCATCGACGAAGTCGCCATACAGGTTTGATTTATGCCACTGGTCTTTCTCGAAGATCTTGAAGTTGCCAGTCTTGGTCGCGTGTTTTTCATCGCCAGTGGAAAGTGCCGATACACCGGCCAGCGTGCCACCTTTGTAGAAGTAGGCTTTCTGGTCGCTGAGATCGATGACGATGCTCGCCGCACCGCCGACACCGTCGCCATCCCAGTAGGATACCTGATCGGCATTGTACATGGCAGAATGCGGCACGGTGTTGGACGGGAAAGCTTCGAGGTACTGCGTTTGACCACGCATGCCGCCGCTTTGGCAAGAGGCCAGCAGGACGAGTGTGGAGAGCAGAAATAGACGAATGACTTGGGGGACTAACAATTGACTCATGCGTGTGGGGGCGAGGCGCGTTTTCGTCTCGATGTATGCTCCGCCACAGGGCATCTGTCCAGCGTCAATCAATGAATGCGCAGTCCCTGTTCAGGCCGCGCACGCATGATAAGCCTTCTGTTTCAGCCATGTGGCTGACCACAGGTCCAGCGGTGAACAAAACACCACGATCAAATCGACACCGGCTTCTTCGTCTTTGCGGAGGCGTAGATGGCGTCGATGACCTGCATCAGGCGCAGCGCCTGCTCTGGGGTGTTGAGCGGGGCAGCCTTACCTTCGATGGCGTGGATGAAGTTCGCGGCAGAGCCGATGCGGCCCATGTCCTCGCAAGCGGGGGTGACGATGCTGCGGTTCACGCTGTTGCCGTTTTCCTGCACGTAGAGTTCGCAGGTGTCGATGGCGGTGTTGTCCAGACCATCAATACCGAAGAGGCGCTCGACCTTGCCACCGGCCTTCGTGCCCTGGAAGACCACGGAGACTTCCTCGCGCTTGACCATTTCAGCCCAGGAGACCTGGAGGCTCAGCACCTGGCCGCCTTTGAAGGTGACGAAGCCGTGCGCGGCGTTTTCCACGTCGGTGGTGCCGTCAGCGCGGTCAGGAATGCCCCAGGGGCCTTTGAACTGCTTGTCGGTGATGAATTCAGAGAAGGTCTGGCCGAGCACGTGGGCGGGTTCGGGATAGCCCATGAAATACATGGCGAGGTCGATCATGTGCAGGAGGTCGATGAGCGGACCGCCGCCGGAGAGGGCCTTCGTGGTGAACCAGCCACCGAAGCCGGGGATGCCGGTGCGGCGTATCCACTTCGCCTGCGCGGAGTTGATTTTGCCCACGGTGCCATCGGTGATGTACTTCATCATAGCCTGGGATTCCGGCCGGGCACGGTTGTTGAAGTTGAAGAGCACTTTGCGCTTCGCGGCCTTGGCAGCGTCGATGATCTCCTTCACTTCCTTGGCATTCATCGCCGGTGGTTTCTCGGAGAAGACATGCTTGCCGGCCTTGAGGCACTGGATGGTGAGCGGCTTGTGGAATTTGTTCGGGACGATGACACTCACTGCCTTGATTTCCGGGCTGCCCTTGAGCATCGCGTTCACGGATTCATAGGACTTGGCGATGCCGTATTTCGCCGCAGCCTTGGCAGCAGCGCCAGGGGCCGCGTCGGCCACGGCCACGATTTCTGCTCCCGCCTGACGGAAACCCGCCGCGTGATATTGCAACATGCCGCCTGCTCCGATGATTCCGACTTTGATGGCCATAAAGGTGTGTGTTTTAAGGTGGTTGATGGATGAAATCCGGCTGCGAGAATGCCGGTCTAGGGATGGGTAGTCAAGAATTGAAAGTGGCGATGCACGCGGTCACAGTCGCTAACCGTTAAACACTCAGATTTCGACATTCGCCATTTGAACGCTTCTTTTTCAACCAAAGCCACGTTTCTTGCCCCATGCCCGTCACCACTCGCCCAGCCACCGCAGCCGATCTCGACGCCATCAACGCGATCTACAATCACTACGTCGAGCACAGCACCTGCACCTATCAAACCGTGCCCAGCACTGCGCAGGAGCGGCACGACTGGTTTGATGCGCACGGCCCCGAGCATCCTATCATTGTTGCCGAGGAAAACGGCCAAATCATCGGCTGGGGATCGTTGAGTCGCTTCCATCCACGTCAAGCTTACTGCCACAGTGTCGAAGACTCCGTTTACCTTCATCACGAGCATCAAGGTAAAGGCCTCGGCACTCTTTTACTCGGCGAACTCCTCGAACTCGCGAAAAAAATCGGCCACCACACCGTCCTCGGCGGCATTGATGCGGATCAGCAGGCCAGCATCGCACTCCACGCCAAATTCGGCTTCATCAAAGTCTCCCATCTCAAGGAAGTCGGCCACAAGCACGGCCGCTGGCTTGATGTGATCTGGATGCAGAAGATGCTTTGACGGTTAGAACCGCCCTCAAGCCAGCGTCTTCAAGCTATGCAAAACGACTTCGCCACGCTCTCCCGCCGTCGCCTTCTCGGCACGTCGGCGATGGGGCTATCCAGTGTGGCGCTTTCGCATCTGATGGCCGAGTCGCGTTCGCATTTCCCGGCGAAGGCGAAGCGCGTGATCTGGCTGTTCATGCACGGCGGTCCAAGCCATGTCGATTTGTTCGATCCAAAGCCCGAACTCATCCGCCATGCAGGCAAGCCGTTACCGGAGAGCTACGGTGCCGTCGAAACGCGGCGCAAGGTCGCGCAGAACCCGCTGCTCGCGCCGGTGAAGCCGTTTCGGAAGCACGGGCAGAGCGGGATCGAGATCAGCGACTTCCTGCCGCACATGGCGGGCATCGCCGATGAGATGTGCGTCATTCGTAGTTGCCACGGCGACAGCGTGAATCATCCGCAGTCGGTCTATCAGATGAATACCGGCTCCGTCCAGATGGGAAAGCCGAGCATGGGCAGCTGGATTTCATATGGACTCGGCTCCGAGAATGCCGACATGCCCGCGTTCGTTGTCATGCCCGATCCCGGCGGCGGTTTGAAAGGTGGGCCACCCGCCTGGGGCAGCGGTTATCTCCCAGCGACGTATCAAGGCACCACGATGCGTGCTGGTCCGAGTCCGATCCTGGATCTGCATAGCCCGCAAAGCAGCGCGCGGCAACGTGCCACGCTCGATCTCGTCCAGCAGATGAACGCGCAGCATCTGACAAAGCGCGTAGCCGACAGCGAACTCGACGCCCGCATCCGCGCCTACGAACTCGCCTTCCGCATGCAAAGCGCCGCGCCTGAAGCGGTGGACATTTCGCTCGAAACGGCAGCCACCAAGCATCTCTACGGCATCGACGATCCGAAAACGAAGGAGTTCGGCACACGCTGCCTGCTAGCACGGCGCATGATCGAGCGCGGTGTACGTTTTGTGCAGCTCTACTCCGGCGATACGAACGGCTGGGATGCACACGAAGATGTGATGAAGAACCACACTGACCTCTGTGCGAGTACCGACAAGCCCGTGGCCGGTTTGATTCGCGATTTGAAGCAGCGCGGCCTGCTGGAAGACACGCTGGTCATCTGGGGCGGCGAATTCGGCCGCATGCCGATGAGCGAGAAGGGCGTGGGCCGCGATCACAACCCTTGGGGCTTCACCACTGTGCTCATGGGTGCTGGCGTGAAGCATGGACATGTGCATGGAGCCACGGATGAGTTCGGCCTGCGTGCCGCCGAGGACAAAGTCCACATCCACGATTTGCATGCCACGATACTGCACATCCTCGGTCTAGATCATGAGCGCCTCACCTTCCGTCTCAACGGTCTCGATCAGAAACTCACCGGCGTGGAAGGCAGCAGCGTATTGAAAAGCATCCTCGCATGAAAATGGCGAACCATCCGATCAAAGGAGAATGTCTGGCTGCTCGGATTTGCCGCAGAGGGGCGGAGGAGCAGAGTTGGCAGAGGTTTGATTCGGAAATCTCTGCGCCCTCCGCCTCTCTGCCCCTCTGCGGCAAATCTGTTAGTGTGAAGTGTACCTTCATCAGCATCAGTTTGAGCCTTCTGCTCGGCTGGAGTGATGCACGCGCCGTTGCCATTCACGCCTCCTCAGATCCGGTGAAGGATGAACCGCAGATCACAGAGAAGGATCGCGAGCACTGGGCTTTCAAGCCGTTGCAAATCACCCCAGGCAAGAAAAGCATCGACGATTTCACCAAACCAGAGGCCAAAGCCGACGCAGCCACGCTGATTCGCCGCATCACCTTCGATCTCACCGGCCTACCGCCCACACCGGAGGAGGTTTCTGCATTTGTATCGAACCCTTCCTCGTTCGAGTCCGTCGTGGATCGTTTGTTAGCGTCTCCACGCTACGGCGAGCACTGGGCTCAATGGTGGCTTGATCTCGCCCGCTTCGCAGAAACCGACGGTTTTGAATACGACGCCGAGCGCAACCGCGCCTGGCAGTATCGCGATTGGGTCATTGATGCGCTGAACAACGACATGCCCTTCGATGTTTTTGTCCAAAAGCAGATCGCAGGCGATATGATGGGCGATGAGACAGCTACCGGCTTTCTCTTCTCCTGCCCGGACATGCCCGACCTTAACAAGCAAGACGAGCGTCGGCATGTACTGCTCAATGACATCACCACCACGGTCGGTTCCGTGGGCCTCGGTCTCACCGTCGGCTGCGCGCAGTGTCACGACCATCCGTATGATCCCATCAGCCAGGCCGACTTTTATCGGTTGCGGGCCTTCTTTGACAACACCGTGCTGCCCAAGGAACGCAAACCGCTTGGTCCCTCCGTGCGCATCTTCACGGAAGGCGTGCCTGTCAGCACCGTCTTCGTGCGTGGCGACTTCAAACGAGCCGGTCCTGAGATTCGGCCTGCGTTCCCGCGAATCTTTGGAGTCACGCCACACAACGCAGATCGTGCCGCACTGGCGAAATGGATCGCAAGCAAGGATAACGCGATCTTCCTTCGTGCGATGGCTAATCGTCTCTGGCAGCAGCACTTTGGCAAACCTCTGGCCGCGATTCCGGGCGATCTTGGTCATCAAGGCGACGTGCCGACCAATCCCGCCTTGCTCGACTGGCTCGCCGCCGAGGTGCCACGGCAGAACTGGAGTCTCAAAAAGCTGCACAAGGTCATCGTGATGTCGAAGACTTATCGGCAGACTTCGTTCGTAGTTCGGCCTTCAGGCCGTCCGGAAACTCAGAACGGCCTGAAGGCCGAACTACAAACCCAAACCCGCAAACGCCTCACTGGCGAGATGCTGCGCGATGCCATGCTGAGCGTCAGTGGCCAGATCAACCTCAAAACTGGCGGCCCCGGTGTGAAACTGCCGCTGCCGAAGGAAATCAGCGGCACACTGCTCAAGGGTCAGAACGAAGTGACCAAGGATGCCAGCGAACACACCCGCCGCAGCATCTACACCTTCGCCCGCCGCAATCTGCGCAACCCGCTCTTCGAGCTCTTTGATCGTCCCGACGCGCAAATGAGCTGCGCTCGCCGCAACGAGTCCACCACGGCTCCTCAGGCCCTCATGCTGCTCAATTCCGACTTCGCACACAGCATCGCCGCCAAAATCACCACCGATTTGAATGCTCAGCACGGCTCCGATGCCGCAGCGCTCATCACCGATGCCACGCTACGCTGCCTGTCACGCCAAGCAACGAAGCCGGAGATCGAAGCCGGGAAAGAATTCCTCCAAAATCAGACCACACTGACACCCAACTTCCAAGCCGCTCTTGCCGACTACTGTCTGGCCTTGCTGAACGCGAATGAGTTCGTGTATATCGACTGAATCATGAACGAACCACCATCGAACAACGGAGCCTTCATCGCCAAACTCGGGGCGTGGCTGCAACTCGCTCAAGTCATCGGCATCGGTGGAACGGTTATCGGCATCATGAAATCATTCAAAGTGCTGAGCGAAAGCGGTCGCAGTGATCCATCCATATTGAGCGAGGCTATCGAGGGCGTGTTGATCTCCACCTTCATCGGCATCGCATTGTCATTGATCGGCATCGTGCTTGTCATTATCGCCATCACCGCCTGCCGTTATCGTTCAGCGTGGATGTTCTGGTTCCTCTGCATCTACGGCGGCCTGATGTCCTTCAGCCACTTCTTCCCCTTCGGCCTTTTCTTCTTCATCTATGCGTTGGTGAAGAAGGATGAGTTTCTGAAGCCGCAACTGCAAGTCCTACCGCCAAGTTGTTCGCTGGAATCTTGAAAAGGCGAAGGCGCCGGGGTTTCCCCCGACGCCTTCATGTGGATCGGCCCTCATAAGCCGGATTCTGTGTCCCCGACATCTTGCGACGCCTGGCTGTGATCATTTATCTGTCGGGCTGAGCGACCAGCCCGCCCCTGCTTGCGCAGTGGTGCGACTATTACCCGGAGTTATCCATCCCTTGCGGGACTTGCGGCCAGGCGGGCCTTTCTCCTGTTCTGTCTTGCACCGCATGAGGTTTGTCGTGCCCCCTTCCTCGCGGTTGGGGCGGTGGGCTCTTACCCCACCGTTTCACCCTTACCGCACCGAAGCGCGGCGGTTTGTTTTCTGTGACACTGTCTGTGACCGCGGCTTGCACCGCAGCCCCCACGCTTTCACGTGGCATGCTGCCCTATGGTGTCCGGACTTTCCTCTGGCATCCCGCCTTGCAGCGAAACACCAGCGATCACTCCGGCCGACCCGCAGCGAGACTAAAGGCATCAGGCGAAAGGGCAAGCGGGGCCTTTGCTTTGAAAAAGTCCGCAACTTTGATGTGTGGCTGCGTGTTGAAGGACTCGAACCCGAATCAACCTATGAAACTCATCCCCACACTGCTCCTCGCACTTGCTACCGGCTTTACCATGATCCACGCCGAAGACGCCCCCAAAAAAGCTGGCGCTGCCGGAGCTGGCAAAGGCGCTGGCAGCGAAAAGATCAAGGAGATGATGTTGCAAAAGTTCGATGCCAACAAAAATGGCACCCTTGATCCCGAAGAACGCGAAGCCGCGATGAAAGCTTATCAAGAACGCAAAGGCGGCACCCCGAAAGGCGGATCGCCCGGCACAGCGGGCACCGATGAGTCCAAGGGCGGAAAGATGCAGGCGATGCTGCTACAAAAGTTTGATGCCAACAAAAATGGCGTCATGGATCCCGAAGAGCGTGAGGCCGCGATGAAAGCCATGCAGGAACGCAAAGGCAAATCTGGCGGCTTCCCAGGAGCCGGTGGCGGCACCTCCACGGAAAGTGGCAGTAAGTTCCGCCGTCCGCCAGAAGCGCCAAAAGAAGGTGAAGCTGCGAAAAAGTAAGCGCGCGAGCAGCCTCAGTTCCCGGCAGCGTCTTTGTAAAGCTTTAGCAGAGCGTGCCCCTCGGGGTATTGGATGTCGCTGATCTTCCAAACATCGTTCTGCTGGGCAAGTTTGAAGGTGATGAGGGTCTTCTTGCCTAAATTTGTGAAGTTCACCACCACCGTGGCTTTACCACCATCGACCTTGGCTTGGTTGATGACGAAGTTTTTGATCTCGGTGTCCTGGGCGTTGTAAAGCGGATCGAAATCAATCGCACCCACCTCGCCCTTTGAGGCTTTGATGTCTTTCCACATCAGATCAGCCATTTCCTTGGTGAAGTAGTCATCCACCAGCGCCCGATCCTTGTCCTGAAAGAAGGGCGACTTCTCCGCGTCATGCGCCTTGTAGAGTTTGGCAACCAGCGCCTCGGGAGTCGCCGCTTTGTCAGCAGCGAACAGCTTCAGATTGAAGGCAACGAGGAGCAGAAGGAGTGAAAGAGCATGCATGCGGCTGCTATCGCCGCAAAGGTTCGATTGTCGAGATCAAGAACGCAAATGCACTGCTTCACTCTTCCGCCCTCTTGCCCTTCTTCTTCGGCTCCTCCGGCAATGGCTGGCCCTTCTGTGCGGCTTCCCACTCGGCGTAGCCTTTGTTCTTGCGGCTGCCGAGGTATTTGTAGGTGTCGAAGATCGCCGCATTGCCGAGCACACGCGGATCTTTTTCGTCCTTGAGGATCGCTTCCATCTTCGCACGCAGTTCCTGCTTCTTCCCGGCAAATTGGGGATCAGCAGCGAGGTTCTTGAGACACTCGGGATCTTTGACGATGTCGAACAGTTCCTCCTCAGCGCGATAGGCGAAGGCGAGATCGAAGAATGGACCTTTGTGATCGACGATCCAGGATTTGGTGGGTCCGTCATCGCAGTTGCCGAAACCGGTCTCGGGGTTGCACGCAGGCCAGCGCTCGGGGTGGTAGTTGTGACTGTAGAAAAACTCTGGCGTGCGGATGGCACGCACCGGATAGCCCCAGTCGTTCGGACGACCAATGTCGTGACGTTCCTTGCCGGCGAGCATGATTTTACGATCCTCAATGAAGCCGCTCTTCTCGCTGCGCAAAATATTGGCGAGGCTTTTGCCGCTCATCTGCTCATGAATCGGCAGTCCGGCGAGTTCTAGGTAGGTCGGCGCAAGATCACGCACGTTGATGAAATCTTCGACGACACGGCCCGGCTTGATGCCTTTACCCCAACGCATCGCCAGCGGCAGATGGTAACCGTCTTCATAGATTTGACCCTTCACGCGAGGAAACGGCATGCCGTGGTCGGAAGTCACAATGATCAGCGTGTCATCGAGAATACCTTGCTTCTCCAGCAGATCGAGCGCCCGCCCGATGTGTGAGTCGGCATACTCAACTTCGATGGCATAGTCGGCCAAATCGCCGCGCACAGTAGCGTTGTCGGGCAGGTAGCCGGGCACTTTCACGTCCTCGAGTTTTTTACCCATCCGCACGCCGGAATCGAGTTCGTAGGCTCGATGCGGCTCCTTGAAGCCCATCCAGAAACAAAATGGCTTCGCCTTGTCACGCTGTGCGAGGAAACCGTCGAAGTTGTGCGAATAATCCGTCGCCGTGATACCCTTGGCGGGTACTTTCTGCGTGAATTGATCAAACGCAGGCCCGGCAGGATTACGGGTGCGACCCTCAAGTTTGAACTCGCCCGGTCCCCAGCCTTTGCCGGTCAAGCCAACGTCATAGCCGCCTTTTTCGAGCAGGTCGGGATACACAGGGAACTTCGGCGGGAAGATGCCGCCATGACACACGGCCTCCTCAAGCTGCCAACTGTTGCGGCCGGTAAGGATCGTCGCACGGCACGGGCTGCACTTGGGATTCGAGGTGAAGGCGCTCTTGAACAGCACGCCTTCCTTCGCCACACGGTCGAAGTTGGGCGTTTTCACCCAGTCGCAACCATACGCGCCCGCGTGCTGCCAGCCCCAATCATCGAAGATGATGAATAGAATGTTCGGACTCGGCGCATCAGCGGCCTGAGTGGCTGGAATCAAGATCAGGGTGGCAAGAACGAGTAGAAGAAGCTTCATGCGCGGTGAAACGCACTCAAAGGCACGGCCTATCAATTGGCTGCGGCTTCTTCGACACTCACGCAGGTGCAGATGAGATGGCGGTCGCCATAGACGTTGTCGATGCGTGAAACCGGTGGCCAGTACTTGGCTTCCTGGACCCATGGCAGCGGGAAGGCGGCGGCTTCGCGCGTGTAAGCGTGTGGCCATTCACTTTTCGTGACTGCGGCAGCGGTGTGCGGTGCCTGCTTCAGCGTGTTATCAGTGGGGTGGTATTTGCTGCTTTCGACTCCGATCATTTCGGCATGAATGCACTGCATGGCTTCGCAGAAGCGGTCCAGTTCAGATTTGCTCTCACTTTCCGTCGGTTCAATCATGAGCGTGCCTGCGACGGGCCAACTCATGGTGGGAGCATGATAACCGAAGTCCATGAGACGCTTCGCTACATCTTCGACGGTGACCTTGTGGAAGTTGCTAAAGTCGAGGATGCATTCGTGCGCCACGAGGCCATTCGTGCCTTTGTAGAGCGTGGGGAAGTTTGATTCGAGTTTCTTGGCGACATAGTTCGCGTTGAGGATGGCAATCTTTGTCGCCTCGACCAGTCGTGGCCCCATCATGGCGATGTACATCCACGAGATCGTGCAAATGCTGGCGCTGCCCCATGGCGCGGAGCAAACGACGCCTTCACGACGATCCGCCCGCCAGGTGTGATGGCCGGGCAGGTGTGGACGCAGATGCGCGGCAACAGCAATCGGTCCAACACCTGGACCACCGCCACCGTGCGGAATGCAGAAGGTTTTGTGTAAATTGAGATGGCACACATCCGCACCGATGCGGCCCGGCGAGGTTAGGCCGACCTGTGCGTTCATGTTCGCGCCATCCATGTAAACCTGACCGCTGTGATCATGCACGAGGCGGCAGATTTCGACGATGGACTCCTCGAACACGCCATGCGTCGAAGGATAGGTAATCATCAGCGCGGCCACCTTGCCCTTGTTGGCATCAAGCTTCGTTTTGAGATCGTCGAGCGCGACGTTGCCGTTGTTGTCGCAGGTGACAGGCACCACTTTGAAGCCGCACATGACGGCGCTGGCGGGATTGGTGCCGTGCGCGGACGTGGGAATCAGGCAGACATCGCGATGATCTTCTTTGTTTGCCTCGTGGAAGCGTTTGATCGCGAGAAGACCGGCATATTCGCCCTGCGAACCGGCATTGGGTTGCAATGAGACCGCATCGAAGCCGGTGCATTCGGCCAACCAAGCTTCGAGATCGCCAAACAGGGTGCGATAGCCTTCGGACTGATCGTGGGGGACAAAGGGATGCAATCCATTCACTTCCGGCCAACTCAGCGGCATCATCTCCGCTGCGGCGTTCAATTTCATCGTGCAGGAGCCAAGCGGGATCATGCTGCGATTCAGCGCGATGTCTTTCGACTCTAAGCGATGCAAGTAACGCATCATCTCCGTCTCGGAATGATAGGAGTTGAACACCGGATGCGTCAGATAGGCCGAAGAGCGGTGATGCAAGGATGAGCAGTTCAGCGGATGCGCGTCATCGAGCACGGGTGGTTGCTGCGCCTTCGAAATGCCAAACGCAGTGAGCAGATTGAGTAACTCTTCCTCGCGCACACGTTCGTCCAAAGCCACGCCAACAGTCGTGGCGTCAATTTTGCGCAGATTGATGCCGAACAACAGCGCCCGCTTGAGCGCGTCATCGGCATTGCTGACGCGCACGCTGATGGTGTCGAAGAAATCATCGCTCAGTACATCGAGCCCAGCGCGGAGGAGTTCGCCGGCCAGCCAGACCGCCGCGCCATGCACACGCTGAGCGATGGCCTTGAGCCCCTGCGGGCCGTGATAGAC
The DNA here is from genome assembly GCA_947466075.1 of Verrucomicrobiaceae bacterium. Taxonomy (GTDB): domain Bacteria; phylum Verrucomicrobiota; class Verrucomicrobiia; order Verrucomicrobiales; family Verrucomicrobiaceae; genus Prosthecobacter. Next base: position 2,080 of record CANIBP010000010.1, on the reverse strand, counting down.
GGCATACATCGACGCCATCACTGCAAGCAGCACCTGCGCGGTGCAGATGTTGCTGGTGGCTTTTTCGCGACGGATATGCTGTTCGCGAGTTTGCAGCGAAAGACGATAGGCTGATTTCCCCGAGGCATCCTTTGACACGCCGATCAATCGTCCTGGCAGGCGACGCTTGAGTGGATCTTTGACGGCCATGAAGGCCGCGTGCGGGCCACCGAATCCGAGCGGCACACCGAAACGCTGACTGTTGCCGACGCAGATGTCCGCGCCGAATTCACCCGGAGGCCGCAAGACAGTGAGAGCGAGCAAATCAGCACTGACGACGAGCAATGCACCCGCCTCATGCACTCCTGCGGCTAGTTCAGTGTAATCATGGATGATCCCCAGTGTGTCTGGATACTGTACAAGCACGGCGGCGAGTCCTTTAGTGCCATCATGTTTCCATTTGAGCACATCACCTACTTCCACGCGAATGCCCAGCGCATCCATGCGGGTGCGCACGACCTCAATGCAGTGTGGATGGCATTTGTCAGACACAAAGACGCGTGAAGCTGCCGTGACCTGCGCCACGGCAAGACCAAGCGCTTCGGCGCACGCGGTGCCTTCATCGAGCAGCGAGGCATTCGCGACATCCAACGCAGTCAGATCGCGGATCATCGTCTGGAAATTGATCAGCGCCTCGAGACGCCCCTGAGCGATTTCGGCCTGATAGGGCGTGTAAGCCGTGTACCAGCCGGGATTTTCGAGGATATTCCGCTGGATGACTGGTGGCGTGAATGTGTCATGATAACCAAGACCGATGAATGAGCGCAGCACCTTGTTTCGGCTCATGATCTGACGGATGCGGCGCAGTGCTTGTTCTTCGCTCAATGGCGGCTGTAAATTGAGTGCCTGACGCACGCGAATACCTTCGGGCACCACTTTGTCGATGAGAGCATCGAGTGTTTTGAAACCAAGCGTTTGCAGCATGCTCTCCGCTTCGGCAGCGGAAGGACCAATGTGACGGCGGGAGAAGTTCGTGGGCATTGAAGTCAGGGCTTTTTCAGACGGCCCAACGCTATCAAGCCGGAGGCCGGTGTCACTTGCCAAACCGCGCCCAGAATTTTTTCTCTGACGCTTTTTGTTTGCCCTTGGCCTCGCGCAGGAAGGGAGCCAATGCGGCCAGATTCATGATCCAGTGGTTGATCAGGTTGAAGGGCCAGCGCAGCGGGCGGGCAAAATCGACGAACAGCACGACGCGATAGCCGTCGGTGTCGTTCCAGACTTCATGATTGTAGGTGTCGTCAAAAATCACCGCCCTGCCCTCCTGCCAGGTATAGACCTGATCCGCGATGCGGATGCGGCACTGATGGCGCGGCTCCGGCAACATCAAACCGAGATGCAGGCGCAAAACGCCAGCCCACGGACCACGATGATGCGGGATGTGCTTCCGTGGCGAGAGGATCGAGAAGAAGCCGGTGGTGCAGCCAGGGATCGCCTCCAGAACCTTCATCGTCTCCGGGCAATGACGGGCGTTTTCCGTGCAGTCCATGCCGACGCCTTTAAGGAAGAAGGTCTTCCACTGGTCATCACCCTGAATCATGCCGACCTCCTTCACGATGTCCTGAAAACTGGGCATCGCGTCGCGGTATTGCATCACCGCGTCGAGTTCGGCGCGCACCTTGGTCCAGTCCGCCTCGATCTGCGTCACCCAAGGGAAATATCTGGAGTCATAGATTGGCGTGTCGGCATGGATCGAGCAGTGGGCGATCACGGCCTCAAAGACGTCCTGAATTCGGTTCGTGAGATGCTCCAATAGGCCTTTGGCCGCAAAGGTGCGATGACGACGGTGGTAGGCGTCGATCGGCTTGAGTTCAACTCCAGCGGGAACAGTGGCGGCAGAAGAAGATGCTTCGGGGGGCATGATTTAGATGAGTCACATGAGTAACGACTCTGTCACGAATGGCACTCGGTTAAGCAGCAGCACGGTAGCGTTCACGATGGGGGATTTCTTGGAACTTGTGGCGCGGGGCAGTTAGTAATTGATAGGACTTCGGCCTTCGTTTTTTGGCGCGCGGTTCGCGTCGATCAGGACGTAACGGGTTCT
>CANIBP010000009.1 GCA_947466075.1 Verrucomicrobiaceae bacterium | reverse complement strand
GACACGGCTGGACTCGGAGGTCTTCGGACGACCTAGCAACGTGCGGGGGAAGTGAGGGAGAAAACAGGTTTGAAGTGCCATGCGAATTGAACCCGCTGCACGGCGCGCCGTTGTACCAAAGTTGGATTATCAATGCTCGCGATGAACGGTGCTTTTGGAGGTCCTCCCGAACATTCAAAATCCACGATGAATGGTCTTAACCGAGTGCCATTCTTGTCAGGCCCATAATTCGAACTGACCACACTGTTATGATAAGCCGTTCCCTTGCCTTGTCCCGAGGGGGCGCCGATGAGCGTTCCCCACCAAACACCGGCGGCATAGAGTGAACCATAACTTCCGGCAGAGAAAGTGGTATAGCCGGAGCTATGCGTCAGCTCCGGCCCAAATCCAAAGGTGATCGCCGTCACCGCCGCCTCTGCCTGTGGTGCGCTGAAAAGAGCGGCGGTGCCGACGGCTCCGGCGAGATAGCCGGTGATTTGAGCAGGCTTGAGGGATCCCTTGCGAGCCGGACGTGGATTGGATGAACTTGAAATCATGTGGCGTGTGCGGATCGGTCGTTTTGCATTCAGGAGTGAACTGAATGGCAGCGGTGTGTAGCAAAACCGTTCCCCAGTCGAATATAAAATGAGCGATTTTTCAGGGGGGTCGCGGGGGTGATTTGCCCATTAAATTTTTCGACAAGGCTCGATTCTTCTCCCATAACTGGCCGCCATCCTGCACCCTGACTGACATCTTATGAGCGAAACCTCCCAAACACCGCAGAAAAATGGCTGGCAGGTCCAAGACTTCCGCATGCTGGTGGTCGCGGGCCTCGTGCTGAGCGCTGCACTAGCGGCCACCGGCTACTTTGGCTACTGGCTCTTTCAAGGCCCGCAGGAGAGGTCGGTGATGGAAGTCGCCCCCAAGAAAGCCCTGCCTGCCTCCAGCACCATCCTTGCCTCGTCCGCGCCGACCCCTGAGCCGCCGAAGCCTGAACTGAAGACCACGCTGGCGCAGATCGCGAAGGTGGAGGCAGCGAAGCAAGGAGCGCCCGGCGGCCCGCTGTACGACCCCAGCAGCAGCAATGTGGCGCTGGCGTATGAATCCCTTCAACTGGATGACCCGCAGGTGACTGCGGCGCAGGCGGTGCTGACGAAATATGGGCAAGCGGCGAACTGGCGTGAGCGGCTGCCCTTCGTCTTTGAGCCGGAACGCGTCGAAGCCCTGATGCGGCGGCAGTATGAAGAACGGAAAGATCAAGATCCTGAGCAAGGCCGTCTGCTGGCCGCTGGCATCATCACGGCGGGCACCTCCAAGGTGCTGAACCTCCAGTTTGCCTGCACGACACGCCCCGATGCTGGGATGCGTGCCAACTTCCACCGCACCCGAGGAGGCAGGCTGCTGCTGGACTGGGAATCTTGGGTGGCGTGGAGCGAGATGAACTGGGCTGACTTCAAGCAAGAACGGTCGCAGCGCGAGGTGGTGATGCGCGCCATCGCGAGCGAGAGCAGCTACTACAACTATGAGTTCAGCGAGAGCTGGCGCTGGCTGGCCGTGAAACTGCGCAGCCCGGACGGCCTGCACAACGTCACCGGTTACGTCGAGCGCAGAACGGGAATGGGCATCGCCCTAGCCAACATGATCGGGGTGCCGCTGCCGCACAATCTCCCGGATGGCACGCCCATGCCTGCGCTGAAGCTGTCGGGATCGAAAGCCACGGTGACGGTACGGCTGGCGTTTCCTGCCAAGGCGCAGTCGGATCACTGTGTGAACATCACAGAGATTCTCGCGGACCGCTGGCTGCTGTTTCCGGGGGAGGCGAAGTGATCAACCCAGCCGTGCATCCAGCGCCAGCAGCGCCAAAATGCTGACGCTGTCGCGGATGCGGCCGTCGCGGGCCATCTGCACCGCCTCTTTGAGCGGCAGGCGCAGGACTTCGAGTTCCTCCGTGTCTTCCGGCTGTGCTTCGGTGTGGGTGAGGCCGGTGGCGACGAAGATGTCGCAGACCTCGTTGGTGGTGGAATTGGAAAGCTGGATGCCGGTGAGCAGTTGCTCGATTTTTTCTGCCACGATGCCGGTTTCCTCCAGCAGTTCACGTCTGGCCGCTTCCGCCGGTGATTCACCCGCCGGGCAGCCGCCTTCGGGGATCTCCCACTCGTAGCGCCCATGGCAGTAGCGCCACTGGCCCACGAGCCAGGTGTAGCCTGCGTCATCCAGCGGGATCACGCCGACGGCGATGTTCTTGTATTCGACCACCCCATAAATGCCCGGCCCGCCGCTGGGCTTGATCACCTGATCCTCACGCACACGGAGCCACGGGTTCACGTAGGTGTCGCGGGTGGAGACGGTCTGCCAGGGGTTCGGATGGGTGGGGAGTTCCATGTTCAAAGTTCGTTGTTTAAGGTTCAGTCTTCAGCAGGAGGCCATCGGCTTCGATTTTGGCCTGCTTGATCGCCTTGAGCACGGGACCAATCGTCGGGTGCGATTGATACGGCCCGAGGTAGCCATACATCTGCATGCCCTGCACCATGCCCTCCGGCAGCGTTTTGCCTGGCACGCGCACGGCGCTGACCTTGGCATCCGGCCCCACGGCGGTCATTTCCAGTTGGAAATCAATTTCGCCAACGAGATAGCGCTTCTTGTCCTCCCAGAACTTCGCCGTGTTCATCGGCAGGCTGGCATCGGTGATGATCACGTTCTTGGCCGCATCCAGCGCCTTCACGCGCAGCATGTCCTTGTACGTTCCGCTGCCGCCGTCCGGTGCCAGCACCAGCAGGGCGTTCAGCTCCGCCACCGAGAGCTTCAAGGTCGCTGCCTTGCCCGCGTTCACCTTCGTTGCGAAATCCGACAGCTTCTTCTCCAACTCTGGCACCACGGGAATCTCCGGCAGCTTTGCCGGCACCTCCTGCGCAACCGCCGCGATGGCGGTGTTCAACGTGGAGGGCACATGCCAGAACGACCACCATACGATGAAGCCAAACACACCGATCACCGCCGACATGATGACGCAGCCGTAGCCGGAGTGGAACTCGCCCGTCGGAATCTTTTCAAATTTTGCCATGGCTCATCTGAATGCGCGGCAGGCAAAGATCAAGCCGGGGTTCAAGCGGGGTTTTTGCTGTCATGCACAGAATCTCCCGAAAATGATTATTCAGGAGACTGAACTCATCACACTACCATCCCATGCTCACTCATCTCCTCCCCATGCTTCAAGAAGCCAGTGCCGTGTCAGTCGAATACTCCTCCAAGGGAGGCGGTGGCATCGTGATGCTGATCGGCCTGGCTGTGATCGTCCTCTTGATCGCCGCCCTCTGGAAAGTCTTTGTCAAGGCAGGTGAACCCGGCTGGGCCGCCATTGTGCCGATCTACAATGCCATCGTTTGGCTCAAGATTTCCGGCAAGCCCATCTGGTGGATCATTCTCTTCATCATTCCACTCGTGAACTTCATTATCGCCCTGCTCGTTTCCCTTGGCATTGCCAAGAACTTCGGTAAAGGCGGCGGTTTTGGTGTCGGTCTCTGGCTGCTCAGCCCGATCTTCCTGCTGATGCTCGCCTTTGACGATTCCAAGTTCGTCGGCACCAAGAGCTGATTGTCATCTCTAAACTTTTAGCATTTCAAGGCGCGCGCGTGGGAAACCACCGCGCGCCTCTTCGTTGACGCACGGCTTCAGCCGCCGATTCTCGCGGGATGAAAATTCTCGCAGCCATGTCCGGAGGCGTGGACAGCAGCGTGGCCGCCGCCGTGCTCGTCCGCGAGGGGCATGATGTACATGGCGTGTACATGAAGAACTGGATCAACGAGGAGAACATCATCGGCCATTGCCCGTGGGAGGAGGACATCGTGGATGCGGAGGCGGTGGCGAAGCAACTCGGTATCCCGTTTCGCGTCGTCAATCTCATGACCGAATACCGCGAGAAGGTGGTGAAATACCTCCTCGAAGGCTATCAGGCCGGCATCACACCGAATCCCGACGTGATGTGCAACCGCGAGATGAAGTTTGGCGTCCTGTGGGAATGGGCGCAGGAGCATGGCTTCGAAGCGATCGCGACTGGCCATTACGCACGCAAAGAAGGTGACCGCATCCTGCGCGGAGCCGATTCCAACAAAGATCAGACCTACTTTCTCGCCATGATGCAGCCGCATCAGGTGCACATCGCGCAGTTTCCGATTGGTCATCTGCTCAAGCCGGAGCTGCGCGATCTCGCACGTGAGTTCGGACTCAAGACGGCGGAGAAAAAAGACAGCCAGGGCATCTGCTTCATCGGCCAGGTGAAGATGGAGGATTTCCTGCGCACTTTTGTGCCTGATAATCCCGGTCCCATCGTTAATCTCGATGGCAAAGTGCTGGGTGAGCATCGCGGTCTGCATCTTTATACGCTGGGCCAGCGCAAAGGCCACGGCGTCGCCAGTCCGCTGCACAAACAGGCCTACGTCGTCGTCGCCAAGCGTTCGCCGTCGAACGAACTCGTCGTTGCCATCGAAAACGCCGACACGCCGTTGCTATGGGCACGCAAAGCCGTGCTGCACTCCATCTCGAGCACAGGTGCGCCTTTGCATGACGAACGCACGCTGCAAGCCCAGCCGCGCTATCGTTGTCCCGCAGGCGATGCAGCGTTTCGTCCCCTTGGCGAGGGCCGTGCCGAACTCGAATACACCGAACCGCAGCGTGCGCTGACGCCGGGACAGATCTGCGCGTTGTATGATGGTGAGCGCTTGCTTGGAGGCGCGGTGTTTGAATCCATCCAGCACGCATGAACTCTTCCATCCTCATCCTCGGTGGTGGTTGTTTCGGGCTCACGGCCGCTCTTGAACTCCGCGCACGCGGCTGGCATGTCACGCTCATCGATCAAGGTCGCATTCCGCATCCTGACGCGGCTTCTACCGATATCAGCAAAGTCGCACGCATGGATTACGGCAGTGATGAGCAACACACCGCCATGGGTGAGCGCAGTCTCACACGCTGGCGTGAATGGAATGCCAAATGGGACGAGGAATTGTATCATGAGTCTGGCTTCCTGGTCATGTCGCGAGATGAAATGCGGCCCGGCGGCTTCGAGTACGAAAGCCGTGCGTTTCTGACCTCACGTGGCCATACCTTGCGCCGCACGTCATCCGACATGTTGCGCGATTTGCATCCCGCATGGAATCACAGCGCCTATCGCGATGGTTATCTCAATCCCATCGGCGGCTGGGTCGAGAGCGGACGCGTCATCGCCAGGCTCGCTGCCGAAGCACGCGCAGCGGGCATCGAGACCGTCGAGATGTTCGGTTCCGAGGGACAACCCAGCTTGATCTTTGATGGTAAAGTTTGCAAAGGCGTCAATTCCATAAGCGGTACCGAAAACAGTTACGAAATCGTATTGGTCGCCGATCACGTTCTTGTCACCACCGGTGCCTGGACACCCACGTTGCTGCCGCATCTGCAAGACGTCATGTGGGCCACGGCGCAGACTGTGTTTCACTTCAAGCCGCACGACCCGCGTCCTTTCCAGCCTCCGCAGTTTCCCGTCTGGGGTGCCGACATTGGCAAGACCGGCTGGTATGGCTTTCCCGCGAATGCCGACGGCCTCGTCAAAGTCGCCAACCACGGACCGGGCCGCCGCGTGAATGCCAATGATCCGCGTTCCATGCCAGCAGGCGAGGAAGAACGTTACCGCGCCTTCCTGCTTGAGACTTTTCCGTCACTCGCAGACGCTCCGGTGCATTCATCCCGCGTCTGCCTCTACTGCGACACTTTCGACGGTGCCTTCTGGATCGATCATGATCCGGCTCATCCTGGTTTGATCATCGCCGCTGGCGATTCCGGCCACGCTTTCAAATTCACCCCTGTGATGGGCGAGATCATTGCGGATGTCGTCGAGCGAAAACCGAATGCTTGGGCAACGCGATACCGGTGGCGTGAAAAGACCCGTGCACATTCGGACGGAGCGCGGGCTTCGAGTTAACCCGAAAAAACGATCTGGCGACTAGCCAAAGCATTTTTGGAATTGTCATTCTTAGAATTGACTTTTCGGCCCGAATTTAATCTAATCGGAATTAACAACCAATTAAGTATGCCGATGAATCGCCTGAATTATCAACCGATCGTGTCCGCTGGTGTGCTGGTTATCCTATCCAATTTAGCCCTCATTGGATCCTTACTGGCGCTGACCAATTCTTCCCCGACTGCCGCCATCATTCGGGACACTGTCTCACTGGGGCTTGTGGATGACGACATGCGGCTAGACTGGCCGGACCGGGGTGTAGTGGCCTTCCGTCGTTTGGAGAGCAAAGGTGCGCTCACCGTGAATTTCAAACTAGGTGGTAGCGCCATTCTCGGCAGAGATTATACGGCATCAGCAGTCAGCTCGATCACCATTCCAAATGGTTATCGCGAAGTATGGCTGGAGTTCACGCCACTGGCAAAAACGATCACTATTCCTACGGCCACCATCATCGTTAATCTCCAGTCAAGCCCGGCCTACAACATCAGCACCGCATTCGCCCAGCAGACTGCAACGGTGCGCCTCGGCAATGCTTCGCCGTTGCCCAGCACGAAGGCCGCAGCGCGTTTTCTTTTGCAGGGTGCTTTTGGACCAGATCATGACTTTCAAAATGTTCAGGACGTGATGCGGCTTGGCTTTGACGGCTGGCTTACCGATCAGTTCGCGCGTCCGGTGGGCATATTGCAGCCCTACGTGGACTACGTAGCGTCAACGAATAACGGCAAGGTTAGTTCCAGTGCCAAAACGGTCTCGTGGTGGAATCGTGTGATGGAAGTGCCGACCCTCGCGCCCAGCGGCGTGGCGCAGGCTGGTGATCCACTGCGCCAGCGTGTTGGTTTTGCGCTCAGTGAGATCCTCGTGATCTCCGACGTGGTCGGTGAGCTTCGCAACCAGCCCGCAGGCATGGCTAATTTCTATGACACACTGCTGAAGGGTGCTTTCGGAAATTTCCGTGACCTGCTTTTTAATGTGACGACGCATCCTTGCATGGGTGTCTATTTAAACGCCCTGCAAAATCAAAAAGGCAATCCGGAGACCGGCACTTTTGCCGATGAAAACTACGCGCGCGAAATCATGCAGCTCTTCAGTATTGGCATCTGGATGCTGAACCTGGACGGCACACGTCAGCTAGATTCGCAAAATCAGCCCATCCCGAGCTACGATAATGTCACGATCATGAACATGGCGCGTGTCATGACAGGCTTCAGTTGGGGTGGGCCCGACGCGGGTAGTTTCCTCTATGCCAAGCGTAACTACATCGCGCCGATGCGAATGTGGGACAAGTACCACGACCTTGGTGCGAAGACGATCATAGGTGGCGTCAAACTTCCTGCGCGCACGGCGAGTAAACCAGACACTGGCAATGCGGGTCTAGCCGACGTGAATGCCTCGATTGATGCGCTATTCAATCATCCGAATACGGCTCCGTTCATCAGCAAGCAGCTCATCCAAAAGCTCGTCACTTCAAACCCATCGCCCGCTTACGTTAGACGCGTCGCGTCGATATTCATTAACAACGGCAAAGGTCAGCGTGGTGACTTGAAGTCTATCGTTCGCGCCATCTTGCTGGATGATGAGGCGCGCAATCCGCAGAACCTTTATGGCGCGACCTTCGGTAAAATGAAGGAACCGTACTTACGCACGGTGAACTTTGTGCGCGCCTTCAATGCGAAATCAAACAACGGCGTTTATGCCCTACAAAACCTAGGCGAAATCCACTTTCAACAGCCACAAGGCGCACCAAGCGTGTTCAACTTTTTCAAGCCCGGTTACGCGCCTGACGGACCAATCGCAAATGCTGGTCTCGTTGCGCCGGAGTTCCAGATCCTCAATTCAGTCACGTCTCTCAGTATTCCGAACTACTACTACAACATCATGCAGCGCGGTTACTTCAACCGCTACGGTAGCTCAAATCCCGATGAACTGATCAACGGCGACTTCACCGGCGAGACCGCGCTGGCCGCTGATGCTCCAGCCTTGCTGCGATGGCTCGATCTGCTGCTTACTGGTGGCACATTGCCCAATGAACAGAATCAGGTCATCCGCGAAGCCTTGGAAAAAATCACTGCCGCGAACTTCACGAACTGGCAACTCGAGCGTGTCCGCATGGCCATCTATCTCATCACCGCAGCGCCGGAATACGCCATCCTTCGATAACCTTCAACGATTCTACGCTATGAAACCAAACCTATCACGCCGTCGCTTTTTGGGGCAAGCCAACTGCGCAGGGATAAGTTCGCTACCCTTGCTGAACACCTTGTTAAATCTGAAGGTCACTAGCACCATCGCTGCCGCTTCAAACACCGGCTCGGACTACAAGGGGCTCGTCTGTCTCTTCCTCTCTGGCGGCATCGATACCTTCAATGTTCTTGTGCCGCGCGGCTCGGCTGAGTATGCGGAGTACGCTCGGGTGCGCGGTGCCATTGCTTTGCCGAACAGTGCGCTACTGCCGATCAATCCGCAGGGATTGAGTGGCCTTCAGTTGGGCCTGAATCCTGCACTAACTGGCATTCAATCGCTCTTTGAAGCCGGTCACGCCGCTTATGTCGCGAATGTCGGCACTCTCATCCAACCGGTCACGAAAACGGATTACAACAGCGGCAGATCACTTCCACTGGGCCTATTCTCTCACTCCGATCAGCAGGAGCAATGGCAGACTTCAATGCCGAATATCCACACTGCCAAAGGCTGGGGTGGGCGCGTGGCAGACATGCTCAAGAGCTTAAACACTCTCAATAGCGTCTCCATGAACATGTCACTCACTGGTACTAACATCTGGCAGGCCGGGGAGTCTGTTTTTGAATATACTGTGGGCAACAGCGGGGCTTCGCTCAATGGCTACGACAAGGCAAACACCAACAGGCGCAGCACAGTTCCCATTCGCACCGCAGCGGTTGACTCACAGCTTGCCTTTGAATACCAGCATCTGCTGACCGAGGCATTCCAGTCGCAAAAAATTGATGCACTGGGCGCTTCCGGTCTTTTCACTTCCGCCACATCCAACGTCACCCTGCCTTCTAGCGTCACGTTCCCCAACACCAATCTGGGGAACCAGTTTAAAATGATCGCTAAGATCATCCTTAGTCGTGGTGCCCTTGGCCAAAACCGCCAAACTTTCTTCGTCGAATACGGCGGCTGGGATCATCACAATAATCTCCTCAGTAGCCAGGCGGCGATGCTTCCAGAGGTCGATGCCGCAGTGAAGGCATTCTACGACTGTCTCACTGCAGCCAGCCTGCAAAACAACGTGACACTCTTCACCAGCTCCGACTTTGCACGCACGCTTAGCACGGATGGTGACGGTGCCGATCACGCTTGGGGCGGCAACCATATTGTGCTTGGTGGTGCAGTAAAAGGGCAGCGAGTTTACGGCAATTATCCCAGCCTAACGCTGAACAGTGCGCTTGATGTCGGACGTGGCCGTTTGATTCCGCAAATTGCTGTTGATAGCTACTTCGCGGAACTTGCGCTCTGGTTCGGCGTGCCGAAATCCAGCCTCTCGCTAGTCCTACCAAACATTGGCTCCTTTTACAATACTAGCAGCGCCGCGCCGCCAGTCGGTTTCCTGTAATGAAGCTGTTGCTCTATGCTTTGATGGTCGTGCTCATCATCGGCACGGTACTAGTTCTCACGAATCAGAAGGATAGCTCTGAGCCAATCCAAACGGTAAAAAAAAGCATTGTTCATGACGGCATTGCTAAGCAGTCAGTGGCCGCGAATGCCCAAACTACTGCGGCAGTTCCAACTTCCGTGGCACGTGCCGTAGATGACAATGATGATTCAGTTATCGTTGGTTCCCCTATAGCCGCCAAACTCAACGCCGCTGACTCTAGCCCTCAGCAGGATGTGGACACGCTGCATGAACTGGTTCTGCAGTATCTGCATAACATGCGGCACCCCAATGCATTACCCATCGGTGATAGCATTGATCTGGCACGTGCCCTTACAGGCCACAATCCTATGCATTTCGTCGTTATCCCGCCGCAACATCCCGCCATCTCAAGCGATGGGCGTCTTCTTGACCGCTGGGGCACATCTTATTTTGTCCATCCGGTCGGGGGTGGTGTGATTGACATCCACTCTGCCGGGCCGGATAAAAAACTGTTTACTGTGGATGATCTCATTGCCAATCCTTAATCTAACTACCTTGCATAAAATGGGCTGTTAATTTGGTGGTTTTGAGGGCTTCGAGTTAGACTCTGAATAACGCGCCGAGCTTCTTCCCAAGAATCACACCCGCTCCAAGAATCGTCACCGCGAGGAAGATCATCGCCCACACACCGAGGGCCGAAGCGAGATTGGGACCGCTGCCAAGAGAGAGCACGAGGGAGTAGATGGCTTTGGTGATCGGGAAGTGCGCGGCCTGCTGAGCGAGGATCATGGAGTCGCTGACTTCGAGCATGGCGAAGGAAAACGCGAGCAGGCCACCGGCGACGAGATTGGGAGCCACGAGCGGCAGTGTGATACGCCAGAGGGCTTTTTCGGGGCGTGCACCGAGATTTTGCGCGGCTTCTTCGAGTGTGGGGCTGACTTGCTGGAAGCCGGCGGCGGCGGAACGCACGACGTAGGGCAGTCGGCGCACCGCATAAGCGATGACGAGCAGCAGCAGCGGATCTTCGCCGAGCATGAGCCAGTGGAAGGGCTGACCTTCACGCGTCATGGCGAGGTAACCGAAGGCCATGACGATGCCGGGCACGGCGAGCGGCAGCATGGCCATCGCATCGAGAATCTGGCGACCCCAGATGCGCGTGCGCACGGAAACATAGGCCACGCCGATGCCGAGGATGAGCGCCACGAGCATCGCCAACGCGGAGTACTTCAAACTGTTGGCGATGGAGGACAGCGTGAGTTCATGGCCGAGCGCGTCGTGGTAATGGGTCAGTGTGAGTGAATGCGGAATGACCGTGCCATACCAGTCTTTGGAGAAGGAAAGCAATACGACCCCGAGATGCGGCAGCACCGCGAGGAAGGTGACTCCGGCAAAGAACGCGGTGCAGGCCCAGCCGAGCCACACTGGCAGCTTGATTGTTTCACGGCCGGTCGTGGCACGTCCGCCGCCGCTGGCGCTGGAGTTGCCGAAGAACAGTTTGCTGGTGAGATAAAACAGCGTGCTGAAGACCAGCATCACGGTCACCAAGGCATAAGGGAAGGGGTTCCCGCTGAGATCGTTGATGCTGCGGAACACCTGCACGGCGGTGACACGGTCATAATCAAACAGCAGTGGCACGCCCATCTCCGTGAACGACCACACAAACACAATCGTGCCACCTGCGAACACGCCGGGCATGATGAGCGGTAGCGTGACACGCCAGAAGCGGCTCCACGCATTGCAGCCGAGGTTTGCGGCTGCTTCTTCGAGCGCGGGATCAAGGTTGGAGAGTGCTGCGGCAGCATTGAGATAGATGATCGGGTAAAGATGCAGCACCTCCATGATGATGATGCCCAGCATGCGTTGCTGGCCGAGCCAGTCGGTCGGATGCATCGCGTCCATGAGGCCCAGATTGATGAGCAGGCTGTTCAACGCACCCGCCTGCCCCAGCATTGCTTTAATGCCAATGGCACCCACAAACGGTGGCAGGATCATCGGCATGAGCACGAGCGAATTGAGCAATGCACGGCCTGGAAATGCGAACCGCACATAGCAAACCGCCAGCGGCAGTGCGATGGCGAGTGATCCGAGCGTCGTCCACACCGCGATGATGAACGAGTTCCACAAGCCTTCACGATACAACTCGTTCAAGAACACCTCCGAGATGTATTCCAGCGTGAACTTGTGATCCGGTCCCCGAAACGCCGCCTCCAGCGCCGCCCAGATCGGATAGGCGAAGAAGCACGCGAAGAACGCGGTCATCACCAGGAAGATCAGGATGGAGAGTGATTTGGACATGATGAATATGCTCTAATGGCCATGCCTCGCCATGGTGCGAGCGCGGATGAACTGAGTGCGGAAGGCATCACCGAGTTCGCGGGCGAGTCGGGTCTCCTGAACTTTGTCGCGGGCAGAGAGAATTTTGGAGATGTTGCCCGTGGCGGCCTCATACTTCACGCGGGTGAGGTCTTCGAGCACGGTGATGGCGCGTTCGGGCATGCTGTTGTCGATGATTTCCTTCCACGCGGCATGCAGTTCGTCATGCGAATCGACGCATAGAACGCGAACGAGGAAGCGGATAGCAGAGAATGCGGGACCAGTGCGTTCGGCATGATAGGTGAAGGCCTGCGCCTTGGTGAAGGGCTCTTCTTTGCCATCACTCATGTGCGTGATGTTTTCTAAGGTGTAAAGATCATGGCGCACGGGAAGTCGGCGCAGTGCATGCAGTCGCGGACCATCTGCTTCACCGGCACGAAAGCTCCACAGCTTCTGTCCGGCATCACCGAGCACAAATTCGATGAATGCCGTCGCGATTTCAGGATCGGGCGCACCGCGCAGAATGCCGATGGGATCGACGCTGATCGAAGTGCCGCCTAGTGGAGCAATGAAACCGACACGTGAGGTGCCGTCGCTCTTGCGCACGTCCTCTTCGGCAGAACGACCGTAAAAATCGATGCACATGCCCGCAGCGGCATCGCCACGGGCGACTTCGAGCGGGATCTTCGTGGAGAAGTCGGTGAAGTAGCGTGCATTGGCGCTGATGCGCAGGATCAAACGCAGTCCTTCATTCCAACCTTCAGCCACTCCTTGGGCTTCGAGTTGTTCGGGCGTGAGTTTGGAGTTGGGCACGGCCTTGAGTCGATCAATGGCGATCTGCATTTGCTGCTGGATGAGCATTTCGAGAGCCTTCGTGACAGAGCCACTCTTGCCAGGATCGCTGAGCGCGATCTGGCCGTAGTAGCGTGGATCGGCGAGGTCTTCCCACGCGTCAGGATCTTCGGCGATGCCGATGCGGCGCAGCACATCGCGATTGAATACGATACCGCTGCTGGAAAGGCACGCGCCGCACCAGCGGCCCTGCGGATCACGAAACGGCTCACCACTAAGTTTTTCGGGAATGCCTGCGTCACTGAACCAATCGGGATGCTTTTTCATCAAGCCGCTGATGCCTGTTTTTTCACCATCACCGGTCACCAATGTGCCCGCTTTGGCCTGCTGCTCGAAATCATACGCACCACCGCCGAAGAACACGTCCATGCCGGTGCTGACGTTGGAGGCGAGGTAGGCTTTGCGTGCTTCGTCGTCAGGCGCAGCCTTCGCATTCAGGCAAGCCTGAGCGACGGCGGGAGACCACGTTTTTTTCCAATCACGCTGCCAGTGCTGCTGAAATGCGGCGGTGGCTTCTGATTTGATGAGCATGGCGATCTCTGAGGTGCCGCCGGGCACACGCCAGTCGATGAAGAGCGTCTGACCCGTTGATGTTTTCCAATGCTGCGCAAAGGCCTGGCCGAATTCTTCGCGAATGCGGTCATGGTGCGGCGAGATGATGACCAGTCGGCGATCAAAATGGGCCGGTGCGGTGCTCTGCGCCGGTTTGAGTAGAAACGGCCCGACCATGGTGAGCAGCATCGCCACAACCACGGCGAGTTCTTTGCGCCACTGGTGCAACCACGCCAACACCGCACGCGTGCGTGGATGCTCCAGCAGGGCTGTGAGGCGCTCGTTCATTTGCGCAGGATCACCACGTCGTTCATACCCGCCATAGCGCGAGTTTCCTCTTGTGAGGGCGGACGAATTTCCTGCGGATTGATTTCGCAGACTTTCATTAGCGGGCCGTTTTGAACCTGGAGGAGGTATTGCACCGTGGGGCCTAGATAGGTGGTGTCCACGATGTGACCGGGGAAGCGATTCGGTGAGTCAGTGAGGTTGGCGAAGGTCATCGCCTCTGGGCGAATGCTCAAGACCACCGGTTGGCCGGGCGCAGGCTGCCATGATGAGTCGTTGGTACGGCCACGCAGCATGCCAAAGGGCGTTTCGACATCGAAGAAGCCTGCCCAACTGCTTTCACGCAGCGTGCGTCCTTCGACAAAGTTGGTTTCACCGATGAACTCGGCGACCATGCGCGTGGCGGGATTGCGATAGACCTCGGTAGGCGTGCCGACTTGCACGAGCTTGCCTACTTCCATGATCGCCATGCGGTCTGCCATGCTGAGCGCTTCATCACGATCATGCGTGACGTAGATGGCGGTGAGACCATGCTGTTTGCAGATGTGGCGAATCTCGGTGCGCATTTCGAGGCGCAGCTTGGCATCGAGATTTGAAAGCGGCTCATCGAGCAGCAAGCATTTGGGCCGAATGACCAGCGCACGAGCCAGCGCGACACGCTGCTGCTGGCCGCCAGAGAGTTGTTGGATCTTGCGCGAGCCAAGGCCATCCAGTTTCACCTGATCGAGTGCCTCGGCGACACGGTGCTCGATCTCCTTACGGGGACGTTTGCGTTCTTCGAGGCCAAAGGCCACGTTTTGCGCGACGTTGAGGTGCGGCCAGAGTGCGTAGCTTTGAAACATCATGCCCGTGCCGCGCTTGTGAGCAGGCAGGCGAGTCACGTCTTCGTCATCGAACCATATTTTCCCTTCATCCGGCGTGTAGAACCCGGCGATGTGACGCAGCAGCGTGGTTTTGCCGCAGCCGCTCGGCCCGAGCAGGAAGAACAGCTCTCCCGCTTCAATTTGCAGGTTCACGCTGCTGAGGACGACGCTGCCGCCGAAGCGTTTGGTGAGTTCCTGGATTGTGATCGTGACCATGCGGATATTCCCGCTGGTTTTACGCGAGTGCTGTCTGGATGGCAAGCCTCACCGCTGCCAACCCTCGGGAACTGTCATTAAGTTCGTTCAGGGGTGTTGCGTGGCGAAATTGTTGCCGAACCTGTTTTGCTGGAAAGCGGCCACCCGCCCAAGGATGGCATTGCATGAGACCTCTCCCATCACTCTCCCGAATTCTTAACACCACGCTGGGCCTCGCTGTCCTGGCTTTGCATGCCACGTCATCGTCCGCCGCCGTTGTGGCCTATACCACTCCGCACCTCGAAACGGGTACGGGACCGGTCACCACCTCACTGGGTTCCACCACCTTTATCAACCAAGGCCTCGTCGGCGTGGGCCGTGTCTCGGCCAATGATGTGGACGCCTGGGGTGATTCACTGGGTTCGGTTTCAGGTCTGGTCATCACCAACTGGGCCACCGCCGGGGCAGGCAGCTACACCGGCAAATTCAACATCCTCCCCGACCGCGGTTACAACAGCGGCGCGGTCTATTCTGATTACGCTGCCCGCATCAACCAGTTCGACTTCAACTTCACGCCGCTCACGGCGGCTACCGCGATTGGCGGCACGGATCTGGCCAGCAAGATTGCCGCGCAAAATCAAATCGTCGCCACCTACAACGCTGGCAGCAGTGTGAAGTTCACTTATGACAACGGTTCAGCGCAGGTGAACACCACGGGGCTGAACCCGGCCGCCGGTGCCTCAGGCGCAGGCACCGTTTCTGCGGTCAGCAGTTCCAGCGTGCCGTTCATCACCTCCTATACGCCGACCACCGGTGTGAACGCAGGTGTGCCGCAGACGGTGAACAAGCTCTCCCTCGACTCCGAGGCGCTGGTGCTGAAAGCGGACGGCTCCGGCTACATCGGCGATGAGTACGGTGCCAACATCTATCACTTCAATTCCAGCAAGCAGATCGACGGTGTGGTCGGCATCCCGGCGGCGCTCAAGCCGCAGGATGTGACCGGTGCGACCAACTTCGACGGCAGCGGCAGCCCCGCGCAGTTGGATGGCCGCCGCATCAATCAAGGCCTTGAGGGCGTCTCGCTCTCCCCAGATGGCACCAAACTGTTCGCACTTCTCCAGAGCGCAACCATTCAGGACAACGCCATCGGCAGCAAAGATCAGAACCGCTTAAACTCCCGCCTGTTGGTCTATGACGTGTCTGGCAGCAGCACTCCCACCACTCCGACGGAAGAATATGTCATGCAGCTTCCGACTTACAAGAACAATGGAAACGGCGGTGCGGCTGATAAAACGGCGGCGCAAAGTGAAATCGTCGCGCTGGACAACAACCGCATTCTTGTGCTTGCCCGTGACGGCACCGGTGCCGGTGGTTCCACGAGCAACAACCCCACCGTGGTGAAAAGCGTGTTGCTGGCCGACCTTTCGGTGGGTAATCCGACCAACATCGCCGGAACTGCCCGTGACAATGTGGGTGGCATGGTGGTGCCTGGTTGCTCTGTGACCGTGACCGGCACCAGCGGTAACACTGTGACCGTGTCCAGCATTCCTACCGGCCTTGCGGTCGGTTCTGGCATGCTCGGGCGCACGGTGAGCAGCATCAACACCGGTACCAACGTGATCACGCTCAACGGTGCTCTGCCATCTGGCATGCCCTCAAGTGGTACGGCGTACTTTAACAACACGACTGACGGTGCGCTCGACTCCTCCATCACCCCGGTGTCGTGGACCGAAGCGGTCAACATGCTCAACACCACCCAGCTCGCGAACTACAACATCAACACCACATTCAGCGCAAACAACGTCAACAAACTCTCACTCTCCGAAAAATGGGAGGGCATGTCGCTCGTCTCCGCGCTCGACCCGCTCGCCCCGAACGACTACTTCCTGTTCCTGGGCAACGACAACGACTTCGTCACCGGCAGCGGAACGATGACCTTGTCTGATGGCAGCACTACCTTCAATGGCATCCCCACCGGCGGCACGCAGAACGACACCATGTTCCTCGCTTACCGTGTCACAGTGGTGCCTGAACCAAGCCGTGCGATTCTGATGCTGCTGGGAGCCGCAGGCCTGATGCTCCGCCGTCGCCGGCTGGCCTGAATGTAGTTGCAAGTTGCACAACGTACCCGGCGGAGGCGGATGTCTCCGCCGGGTATTTTTGCTTTATGACGGAGCTGCCTGTTCGGATTGGCGGCGTTCAAAGCGACATGCAGAACACATATTATAGGCGCAGATACGATGGACCTTGGAAGCAGCACACAGACCAGACGTCGCGGCACATCAACCGCCGGTCGTAGGAGGATATGGCGCCAGAGGCTGGTCTGGGCAGGTTTTGTGGCAGCGCTGGTAGCGGGGCTGTTGTTTTTGGTTGCACTCTGGCATGGTGGCAAACCTGCTTTCTGGCGGGCATGGGAGGTATCAGGCACCGTGAAAAACGCTAGCGAACACATCGAGCGTAAGGAATGGGTTAAAGCAGCAAGCTTGCTAGGAGAGGCCATGCGCATCGCACCGAATGATCCTGCGGTGTTGCGTACCGTCGCAGAATTCCAGCTTAGCACGCATGCCAGCCACACCGATGTGGTGCAAACCTTGAAACATCTGCTCGAAACGGGCAATGCCACCACGCAAGACATGGTGAAACTGGGGCATGCTGAAATTAGGAGCGGAAACCTTGACGCTGCCCGCAAAACCCTTTTGCTACTACCACCAGCCGAACGATCGCGAGCCGACGTGATCGAACTGGAATCCACCATCCTGAAAGTAGAGGGGCAGGACCATGCGGCTGACGATAGATTGCGCGTGGCACTGCTGGCGCAGGATGCCGATGCCAATGCGCCGTTGCGACTGGCTATCCTAGACTTCAAGCAGCCTTACCCTGATGTTCATGTGCGCGGAAGATCCCGCTTGTGGGAGTTTGCGCGTGGCAAAGATGACGGGGCATGCCGAGCGGTGCAGGTCCTCGCGGCAGACAGCGCTCTTACCCCGGAAGAAGCCCATGATCTGATGCGGCTCACGCAGATTCATCCCAAGCCTGGTCTGGCCCGTCTCGTAGCAGTCCAGGCCGCCCTGCGGTTGCATCCCCAGGAGCATGACGCCATCCTCACCGCCGAGACAGCGCGCGCAGCTGGTGGTGACAACGATGAGCGCATGCAGTTTGCCCGCTGGCTCTCTGCTCTGAAGGAGCATGAATGGCTGCTGAAATTTTTGCCACCCGAAGCAATGGTGAAATCGAAAGATCTGCCGGCAGAAATACTCAATCTCAAGCTGGATGCCATGGCGCACACAAATCGTTGGGAAGATGTGGACCAAATACTCACTCCTGCCTTGGAAAAAACGCTTGGAAAAATCTCGTTCAATCTCTGGCATGCCTGTGTGGCAGCAAAGGTGAAAAATGATCCGGAAAAGGTCCGCCAGCATCTCACCCTGGCCTTCGAGTTTTCAGACCGTGGTAAGAATACCGCAGGTGCGATCCAAACCGCAGAAACTGCCGGACGACTTGGTGTCTTGGACTTGGCTGCCACGTATTTTCATGAACTGTCAGGCCATGTGCAGGTCCCTCAGACACGCCTGGCGATGCTGGAGAAAGCTTTCGACATGCATGGCAGGAATTTCAACACCTCCGCCATGCTACAGGTGGCTCGTGAGATCTCGCGTCTCACTCCTAGCAATGAAACCGCCGCCTTCCGTGCTGATTACCTTGCACTGCTGGTAGGCGATTCACTGGAACTCGTGGCTGCCAAAGCCGGACTCTCTTCATCCGAGCCAGGAACAGAGGCAGCATCGCGTGCATATTTTCTCAAAGCCCTAGCGGATTTTCGCCTGCGGCAGCCCGTGACATTTCGTGATCTACCGCAGCGAATGGAAACTTCCGCATCATGGAGCGCCGGACATCGAGCGGTACTTGCCGCCATCATGGCAACAAATGGTGAACTAGGTGAGGCTTTCCGCATCGCTGAACGTGTACCCGTAGCTTTGCTGCTGCCTGAAGAAATTCGCCTCTTGAAACTGGCAAGATGAAGCTTCCGCAGCGGGATCGTCGCTATCGGCTGAACCGCCTGTCAGAAAAGTCACGCGAGTTATTTCGACAGCAGGTGGGCTGTGGCTAAATGACGGTGCTTTAGTCATCCAGTCAGTGTTGTTGCCAGCACGGGGAGTTTCCGACTAACCGTGCTTTTTTTCATGACTCCAGCAGCGAATATCTCGTTGCATTCAAAAGGCGCTGCTCCAGAATGCGCGCCTCACCAACGGCAGCCACCCCAACGCGGCACCGCTGGCGAGAAGTCAAAACTAGGTCGGGCTGTAGTTCAGCCTGGTAGAACGCTTGCATGGGGTGCAAGAGGTCGTGAGTTCGAATCTCGCCAGCCCGACCATTGATTAACTCTTCTTGCTAGCGAGGCGCCCGGAAGAGGTTGAGGCCGTCAAGATTCAAGCGACGGCAAGATGTGAAGATTCAGCGCGGTATATGATCCTGTCATGAAATCTCATCCATCTCCTATCGCCCATCCTATCCATCAGTCGATCTGCCCAGAATGCACAGAGCACGCTTCAGCGTCTCCGCTGCGCGGCCGCCGGGACTTCATTCGTGTCCTATCGGGTAGCGCTATGGGTGTCATGGGGGTTTCGTCTTTGAGTTCTGTTATTGCAGCCCCGACGGAATCTCCTCGTACGGCGAAGCCGGCGGAGGACCTCATCCGCGAGTTGTTTGCCACGCTGAGTGCGGAGCAGAGGACGGCGGTGGTGCGTCCTTGGGCGGATGGCGCTGAATCGGGCATGCCGACGCGCCTCAAGACGCATAATGCGGCACCACTGGGCAAGAAGATTGCCGAGCAGTTCACCAGGCCGCAGCAGGATCTTATCCAGCAGACTTTCAAGGCGATCCTTTCGGGAGAGGACGCCTATGACCGGATTAGCCGCCATGGGAAGTGGGATAACAGCGGGGCTTTTGAAAACAACGGCATCGCGATCTTCGGCGACCCGTCAGGCAAGGATCCTTTCTCCTGGGTATTCGCCGGGCATCACCTGACGCTGCGTTGCGATGGTAACTCGCAACCGAACACGGCCTTTGGCGGACCGATGTATTACGGTCATTCGGCCAACGGCCATAGTGATGTGAACGTTTACAACGACCAGACGAAGGAAGTCATGAGTGTGTTTGACATGCTCAATGAGCCGCAGCGCAAGCTGGCGGTCATCGTCGGCTCTCCGGGAGACGGTGTCGGTGCGCTCAAAGCCAAACTGGTGGATAAGCCTGAGACCGGTGTTGGTTATGGCGATCTGGATGAGTCCCAGCGTGGCCTGGTGGCCGGTGTGATGAGGAAGCTGCTGAATTCTTTCCGCCAGGAAGATGGCGACGAAGTGATGCAACTCATCAAGACCAACGGCGGCATGGAGAAGCTGCGCCTGGCGTTTTACAAAGATAACGCCGAGAAGGGCAATGATCGCTGGGATGCCTGGCGCATCGAAGGCCCCGGCTTTGTGTGGAACTACCGGGTGCTCCCGCACGTCCACTGCTTCGTGAACGTGGTCGGCCAAGCCTGAACCTCGGGCGGGTGATGCGGATGCTTCTTCAAATCTTCCTCGGCGGGCTGCTCATCAGTAGCCTTGCTGAAGTAAATGCGATAGTCGAAGACAAGCAGACATCTGTGCCTGATTTCAAAAAGGACGTGCTGCCGATCTTCGAAGAGAAGTGCCTGCACTGCCACGGGGCGAAACGCCGTGGCGGCAAGCTGGACATGCGAACGCTTGAGGCCATGCTCACTGGCGGTGATACAGGACCAGCGATCAAGCCGGGCAACGCGAAGAAGAGCCTCTTGATTGAGCTGATTTATCACAAAGAGATGCCACCGAAGAAAGAGAAAAACTTTGTCACCCTCACGGAGCTTGAACTGTTACGACGATGGATTGACGCCATGCCATCCAATCCTTGATCAGTTCCCGGTGGATTCTGCGACATTCGCTTTCTTCGGCTCACGGAAGAAGATCACGAACACCACGAGCACCACCACAGCGATCCACGCTGGCGTGCTCCAGATCGCAGCCCAATCATGGACGATGTCGCCTTTGGGTGTGGCCAGTTTGTGCTGATCCATGAAGTAACCGGCCAAGTAAGTGCCGACGAGTGAGCCGAAGCCCCAGAGGATGATGGCGATGAGGCCCTGCGCCGCGCCGCGGATGCGTTCGTTCGCCTCGTCATCGACATAAAGCTGTCCGGCGATGAAGAGGAAGTCGTAGCAGATGCCGTGGAGAAGGATGGCACCAAAAATGAGCACGGTGCCGGTGCTGGCGGCGCTGGCGCTGAGCATGAAGTAGCGTGCGGCCCAGGCCAGGATGCCGAGGAAGATGGTCTTCTTGTAGCCGAGCTTTTTAAGCATCAGCGGCAGCAGTACGAGGAAGATGATGTCGGAGAATTGGGCTAGCGTCATCTTCTGCGCCATGTCAGCCCACTTCAATTGCGTGAGGTAGGTGCCCATGTTCACGAAGTAGAAGTACAGCGGGATGCAGATGAGGAACATGCACAGGATAAAGATGGCAAAGGTGGGCTTCTTTAGCAGTGCGAGCGCATCTAGGCCGAGAACCTCGCTCAGTGGCACGTTCTGCCCCTTCTTCTTCGGCGGTGTGTGCGGCAGGCTAAGTGCAAACAGACCAAAGGCCATGGATGTGCCGCCTGCGAGGTAGTATTGCAGCGACGACTGCTCTGCCTTCAACTGGCTGAGCACCACCCCCCCGGCAATCCAGCCGACGGCTGAGAAAATCTTCACGAAGGGGAAATCCTTCTTCGCATCGGCGAGATGCGTCATGGAAATGGAGTTGCCCAGGGCCAGCGTCGGCGCATAGAGCGTGCAGTAGAGGATGAGTGTCGGATAGACACTGCCGAAGGTCTTCAACTGCGGGATGTAGAGCATCACCAGCCCACCAGCGATGCCGAGCACCGCGATGATTTTCTCCGAGGCAAAGAAGCGGTCGGCGATCAAGCCAACGATGAAGGGCGAAAGGATCGCACCCCACGCGAAAGCACCGTAGGATGCGCCGATTTCGGTGCCGGTGAAGTTCAGAGTGCCGAGGTAACTGCCCAGCGTCATGTACCAACTGCTCCAGATGAAGTACTGGAGGAACATGAAGAGGGAGAGCTTGATCTTGAGCTGTGTTTGCATGGTGTGTGTTGGTTGAAAGTCATTTCATGCCATCGGCAGCAGTCCAAGGCTCGATGAGCTGAAGTTTCTGCTGCTGGAGCGCTTGGTAGCAATAGGGAAGGTCAAAATGATGCAGCACCTGCGGTAGCATGAAGGCGGTGGGCCACTGCTGGTCATCGTGCGCTGCGAGATCATGGAAAGAGGTGAGCGCATGCTTCAGCGTGACCTGTTTGACCTCGCTGTTGAGCACCGCGGCAAACGCGGCCGGTAGCGCGCCCCAGCCTTGACCGGCGAGATGGATCTCAGTGTGCCCAGCGGCTTTGAGAAGCTGAATGACGCGCAGCACATCGAAGGTGCGTTGGCCCAGCAACGGGCGGTCGAGCATCTGGCTGTAGGCGGCGTAGAAGTAGTGGCTGCCGTAGCGGCCGTTGAATTGATTCGCCCCGCAGGTGTCGGGCTGCGAGTCGCCAATGCCACGCACGTCGCAGGCAAAGAAGGCCGAGTCGGGCGCGGAAGCGATGAGTTCCTGCACGAAGGGAGCACTGCGCAGTTCGGCATCGGCCGAGCGATGCGAGATGTAGAGCACGGCCTTGCTCAAACCGCGTGGCAGGCGCGAGGTGAGCGTTTCATCGCTCAAGCGTGTGACCAAGGCGTGAATCATCGGCTCCGTCTCGACAGCGTAGGTACAGTAGCCTTTGGCGGGATACTTGCGCGAGCCGACACTGCGGAGGATGCGGTAATCGGGCGGCGAATCCGTGAGTGCAGGCAGCTTCAAGACTTCACGCACGGCTTTTTGCAAAGCTTCGCCGCTCAGATGCTTGCGCTTGGCGGCCAGATCATCGGCCTTTTCACGCGTGAAGCTCATGAGCGTTCGCGAACCTGCTTCCGCAACCTGACCGCGTGGTGTGCAGAGCAGATCCTCGTCTTTCTCGACGGTGATCGTGCGTTCTGCGGTTGCGGCGGGAATGCCGGTGACTTTGCCAAAGAAGCGATACATCGCCTCGCGGTTCGACTGCGTGTAGCCGTGCGGATCTGGGCCGACATGAAGCTGAATGTTCTCCGGCTTGCCAAGCAGCGTGTAGAGCTTCTTGAGGCGCTCGTAAGTCTCCGTGGAGCCACGCGCATCGAAGTAATCCTTCTCCTGCGCCAGAATAATGACTGGCTTCGGAGCCATGGCGGCCAGGAAATCACAATGATCGAGATCATGCGCCAAAACACGCGGCGGGCACTGCTCCATGTCTTGTGGCAGCTCGTTCTCCGCATCACGTCGGAAGGTGGTGACGAAACATGAGGGCGCGGCCATCGTGAAACGCGGCTCCATGCCGCAGAGCCAGGTCGTCTGCGTGCCGCCGCCGGAATTTCCCGTGATGCCAAGATGCTTCGGGTCGATTTCTTGGCGCGTGAGCAGATAATCGAGCGCACGCATCGCATCCCACACGAACCAGGTGCCGAGGAACTCGCCAATGAGTGCCTGCGGTGCGCCCATTTGATTGTGCTCCGTCGTGCCACCGCCGAGGCGTGAGCCAAGTTTCTCATTCAAATACTGAAAGCGCTCTCCTTGGCCGACGGGATCAATGATGAAGCAGGCCTGGCCTCGTCGCGCGAGTCCTTGCGCGAAGCTTTGGTAGGCCTCAGCGGCTTTGCCATTGAGTGAATGGCCGCAGACACCAATCACGCCTGGAACGGGGCCTTTGCGACTCGTGGGCAGATAGAGATTGCCCGTGACCATGTAATTGGGCCGACTCTCGAAGATGATGTTCTCGATGCGGTAGCCGTCGCGCTCCAAGGTCTTTGTCACCTTGGCGTTCAGCGGTGTTTTTTCAGGCAGAGGACCGAAACACTGACGGATGCGCTCTTGAACCGACTTTACATAAGCTTCGGCATCCGTCTTGGTCTTCAAAGCATCGCGTCGGGCATTGCCACGTTGCTCGGCAGCACGGACTTCGGCCACCAGCCAGTCCTGCATCATGCGCGGGAAGCGATTCAATGCCGGAACAGCGATCGCTGGTGCTGTCGCGGCGGTTTGAGCCAGCGCGGTGCTCGTGCTGCCGAAAAAGGACTGCATCACGGGCCAGCTCAGAAGGCCCAGACCGCTGGTTTGAAGAAAATCACGACGGCGGGGCAGGGAAGTGGTGTCCATGAGTGGTGGCGTGAGTTCGAGCGTGATCAATATCGGAACCGATCTGCGTTTCTTTCCCATGCACACGCCTGCTTCTCCGAATCGTCGTCAATTTCTTCGCACCGCTGTTCCGTTCATCGTTTCCGCCGCCACGCTGGGCCGTGCAGGGGCGGTATCGCCGAATGGGAAAGTTCGCCTCGCTTGCATCGGTGTGGGTGGTCAGGGCACGAGTAACCTGCGGGCGTTGATGGGCGATGAGCGCGTGCAAATCGTTGCCGTGTGTGATGTGGATGCGCAGCATGCCGAGGCGGCAGCGAAGATAGCCGGATTGGCGAAGGGCGACGTGTATCGCGATTTTCGCGAGGTGCTGGCCCGCAGCGATGTGGACGCGATCATGAATGCCACGCCGGACCACTGGCACTCGAATGTGGCCATCGCCGCCGCGAAGGCGGGCAAGGATTTGTATTCCGAGAAGCCGCTGGGCGCTAGCATCGTCGAAGGCCGGGCCATCTGTCGTGCCGTGGAGGAAAACAAGCGTGTGCTGCAATGCGGCACCTGGCGGCGCTCCGGGATGAAGGTGCGCATGGCCTGTGAGCGCGTGCGCAACGGCTACATCGGCGACTTGAAGGAGATCGAGATCGGCGTGCCGGGCAAGTTTGCCATTCGAGGCGGTGTCACCGGTTTGGAGGCAACAGAGCCCGTGCCTGCACACTTCGATTATGCCATGTGGCTCGGTCCGGCAGCGGAAAAGCCGTACACGGCGGCGCGCTGCCATTTCAACTTCCGCTGGATCGAAGAATACGCGCCGGGTTACATCACCGACTGGGGCGCGCATTTCCTAGATGTGGCGCAATGGGGCGCGGGCATGGATGAAACGACGCCGACCGAAGTCAGCGCCACTGAGGTGAAACGACGCGACGTGGGCATCTATGATGCCGCAGAGAGCTTCCGCATCGAATACCGCTACGCCAACGGCGTGCGCGTGGTCATGCTCAGCACCGACGACAAAACCAAGTGGGGCACAAAGTTCATCGGCAGCGAAGGCTGGATCTTCAGCGAATCCGAGGTGCTCAAAGCCAGCTCCGACGACATCCTGCGTGTGAAGCTCAAGGACAGCGATGTGAAGCTCTACGAGTCGAAGCATCATCACCGCAACTTCATCGACGCCGTGCTTTCCCGTGGCCGCACCGCCGCCACCGCGGAGATCGCCCAGCGTGCCGCCACCACCTGTCACATCGGTGCCATTTCAGCGGTGCTGAAGCGCCCGCTGAAGTTCGATCCGAAGGCCGAGCGCTTTGATGGCGACGAGCAGGCCAATCAGATGCTGCTGCGGCCGATGCGTGAGGCGTGGAAGATTGCGTGATCGCAGCCACGGCTTGCGCCACGCTGCGGCCTGTTTCATAGACAGGGAGTGAAATCCCACCTGCCGAATCATCCCACCCAGCTTTATTTCATCCGTCACGGCGAAGTGGAGGAGAAATACCACAAGGTCTTTGGCGGCTCGCGCATCGACATGGCGCTGTCGCCTTTGGGACAGAAGCAGGGCGAGGCAGTGGCGGCGTGGCTAAAGGACACGAAGATCGACAAGATCTATGCGAGCCCGATGCTGCGCGTGCAGCAGACACTGGCACCTTCCGCAAAACAGCGCGGCATGGAGCCGGAGATCATGGACGGGTTGCGTGAAATCGATTTTGGCGACTGGACCGGGCATCGCTGGGACGAGGTGCAGTCAAACTTTGGCGTGAGCGCGTTTGACTGGCTGGAGATCATGGAGAGTGACGGCATTGCCAATGGCGAAAGCGTGCATGGCTTCTCCGCACGCGTGCGCGAGTGTCTGCTGCGCATCGTGAACGCGCATCCGCATCAAAAGGTGGCGGCGTTTTGCCACGGCGGCATCATCCGCGTGATGATCGCCCTGCTACTGGACTGGCCGCTCGCACGCATGGCGCACTTCAACATCGAGTATGGCAGCATCAGCGTGGTGGAACTGCTGCCGGAGCGGAAGCACGCGGTGGAGATCGAGTTACTGAACTTCCAGCCTCCGCTCGTCGGTTAGTTCCAAGTTTCAGGTTTAAAGTTTCAAGCTGCCTGAGAATGCCAACTTGTAACCTGTAACTTTAAACTTGGAACTGCGAAATCCGATCACGGCGCTTGAATGGCGGGATTGATTTTCTTGAGTGCCACCCAGAGCGAGGGATCTTCGGGATGGCCGTTGAAGAGGACTTTGCCATCGGGTGACAGCAGGACCATGCGTGGGATGGAGTCGAGCTCGAAGGCCTTGGTGTAAGGACGTTCAGCGGGTTCAACGAGCCAGGGCAGCGTGGCGTTCTGTTCTTTGCGGATGCGTTCGGCGATGGACTCGGCGGTTTCGTTGTCCTTGGGATCGTCCTTGTTCATGGCGACGACGACATCGAAAGCGGCCAGCGTTTGCGCCTTCTTCTTGAGTGCGGGCATGAGGTTCATGCATGGGCCGCACCAGGAGGCCCAGAAGTCGAGCAGCAGAGCTTTCTTGCCGCCGAGCTGATCGTGGAGCGTGGTGGCCTCGCCCATGGAATTGGTGAGCGGCAGTTTGAGATCGACCACGAGACTGACCATCTTCGATTCGCGGCGGAATTTCTCGATGGACTGGATGAACACGGGTGTTTGCTGCGGATTGAGCCAGATGGCCTCGAGGATATTTTGTTTGAAGGCGGCGGCGTCATTGGCGTCGGCGGCCTTGAGCGCTTTGATGTAAGCGATGAAGGCCTTCGCGGCTTCTGCCGTGGGAATGGCGGCGGCGCTGGCGGAATCGAAGTTGGCAGCGAGGATTTCGACCTCGGGCAGGATTTTCACGAGGAAGGGCGTGTCCTGATGGCGCAGACCCCAGACGAGCTTGGCCTCGATGATCGCTTGGCGCGGCACCCCGGCTTTGTTGGCTTCTTTGGCGAGTGTGAGCAGTTCCGCCTCGGTCATGTTTTGCGCAAAGAGCCGTTGCATCAGCGCCTTGGCTCCGGCGGCGGCTTCATCAGCGGCCGGGGTCTGGGCGTGCAGGCGGGACAGACCAGCGCAGAGGATCAGAATGCAGAGGAACGATTTCATGGCGGGCGAATCGTCCCCGTTTCTCCGCAGGTGTCGAGCAGAAAGTCAGGTGCAGGCGTTCTGCCTGAAAGATGCGCGATGTCGCGGGCGACTCCTGTGCCTCTCATTCAACCATGAAACACACACTCTCTCTTACTCTGATGCTCGCTGCGGCCACACTGGCCGGAGCCGCGGACAACACGCCGCCGGAAGGCTTCACCGCTTTGTTTAACGGCAAGGACATCTCCTCCGGCTGGTATGGCTGGGGCACGCAGGATCCCACCGATCTGTGGAAGATGACGCCGGAGGAGCGGGCCGCTTACAAGAAGCTGTCCCTCGACGGCGGACTGATGGACAAGAAAGGCGTGGACAAGGGCGATCACGTCAACGCGCACTGGAAGGTCGAAAACGGCGAACTCGTCAATGACGGCAAAGGTTTGTACCTCACCACCGACAAGGACTACGGCGACTTCGAACTGATGGTCGATTACAAGATGCTCCCGCTCGGCGACAGCGGCATCTATCTGCGCGGCATTCCGCAGGTGCAGATCTGGGACTACACCGAAGAGGCCAAGTTCAAACTCGGTGCGGACAAAGGCTCCGGCAGTCTTTGGAACAATAAGGGCGAGGAAGGCAAGTTCCCGCTCAAGCGCATGGACAAGCCCTTCGGCGAATGGAACACCTTCCACATCAAGATGATCGGCGAGCGTGTGACCGTGATCTTCAATGGCGAGGTCGTGGTGAACAATGCGCCGCTGGAAAACTACTTCGCGAACAAGAAGGCCGGCTACCTCGCCTTTGCGAAGCCCGGTGCTGCAGCGGATGCGAAGAAGGAGGAAAAGCCTGTGAACGGCTGGTTTGCTGATCCTGCTTTCCCGAAAGGCCCGATCCAGCTCCAAACCCATGGCAGCGAGATCCGCTGGAAGAACGTTTACATCCGTGAAATCCCTGCTGACGAAGCGAATCAGGAACTCGCCAAGCGCGGTGAAGAAGGCTTCACCGAATACGTCAACGGTAAGGACCTGAGCAATTGGCAGGGCGCGGTGGAGAGCTACGAAGTCGTGGACGGTGCCATCACCTGCAAGCCCGGCAAAGGCGGCGATCTGCTGACCAAGGATGAGTTCGAGAACGGCATCATCCGCGTCGAATTCAAACTGCCGAAAGCTGGCAACAACGGCATCGCGCTGCGCACGCCGCTCGGGGGGCACTCCGCCTCCGATGGTCTGGAACTCCAGGTCATCGACAGCGACGGCTACAACGCGAAGCAGGCTGCTGCGGGCAAGAAAGGCCTCGAACCCTATCAGTATCATGGCTCGCTCTACCACTGCGTCGGCGCCAAGCACGGCTACCTGCGTCCCGTGGGCGAGTGGAACTTCCAGGAGATCGAAGTCGAGGGCACGAAGATCAAGGTCACGCTCAACGGCACCAAGATCCTCGACGTGGACACCAGCACCTTCGACCGCAGCCAGATCGCCCATCCGCCAAAAGGCCTCGACCACACCAAAGGCTACATCGGCTTCGCCGGTCACAGCGATCCTGTGGTGTTCCGTAGCTTCAAGGTGAAGCAGAAGTAGTTTCAGTGGCGCAAATTTGATTTACACCCGTCAGACCGTGAGGTCTGGCGGGTTTTTTGTTGTGCCGCGACCTCGTTCAAATGTGACTACAAGAACCTTGAGCAAACTTCCCGCAGCCCGGCCCGAGTGGTGCAGCGGCGCATGACGCTTAAAAAGCCTTCAGCATCGCTCAAACCAGCACTGAAAAAGTTCAGATGCTTCTTGAGGCGGTTTACTTGATCGATCTCTCGAGTGTTCGGCATCGTCACGGCTTCGTACAATTCTTCGACGTAGGTCAATCGATCGGCTGTAGTTGGCTGGAAGACGGCTTCACCCCGTGCATGCTGACGGATTTGATCAAACAACCACGGATTGCGGATGGCACCGCGGCCGAGCATGTGACCCCGCACACCCGTCGTTCGTGTGACGGCTTCCGCATCAAGATGGGAGCCGATGTTGCCGTTGGCGAGCACGGGGCAGGGAAGGTTGGCGGCGGCGGAGCCGATCACATCGTAGCGCACGCCATCACGATACATCTGCGTGACCGTGCGTCCATGGATGGTGACGAGATCAACGCCATGCTTCGCAAACAATGGCACCAGCGCGTCGATGGTCTCGGTGTCATCGAAGCCGAGGCGGGTCTTCACCGTGAACTTCACCGTCACCGCCTCGCGCAAGGCCCCGAGGATGCCCTCGATGCGCGGCACATCTCTTAGAAGGCCGCCACCAGCGCATTTCTTGTACACGATGGGCGCAGGGCAACCGAGGTTCAGATCGACGGCTGCAATCGCATGCTGCTGCAATTCCTTGGCGCTGCGCACCAGCGAGGGAATGTCATTCCCGATCATCTGCGCGATGGCAGGCTTGCCCGTGGGATTTTGCGTGATGGAAGCGAGGATCGGTTTCTCCAAATGCGAGTCAGGATGCACTCGGAAGTACTCCGTGTAGTACACATCCGCGCCGCCATACCGCGCCATGAGCCGCCAGAAAGCCAAGTCCGTTACATCCTGCATCGGAGCCAGCGCCAGAAGGGGCTCAGGCCGGGCCAGCAGTTGATCGAGATGTTCCGTGGGAGTCACAGAAGTCTATTAACCAAGATTCCGGATTTCAACAGGAGATAACGAAGAAAACAGAGGCGGGCGTCATCTGATGCTCCTTCAGTAAGGCCCGCACCTTCCGCACCAAGTCGAGGTCGGCCATGAGCTTCGCTTCGAGTCTTGCTAGGGCATCCGAGTTGAGAAGCGCCGCAGTCATGCCGGAATAGCTACCCATTTCTGGGAAAATACCAAATGGAATGCCCTTGCTACGCGTTGATTTGTAAAGGCAACCGTCTCTTCCTTTGGTCTCTGTATGGGAGACTAAAATCATAGGGTATACAATTTTGGTCAACGTAAATGCATAGCCATTCCCCACCACCGACGCCATTAAGATCGAGATCAATCATGAAAGACATCATCACCCGCCGCCATTTCCTCTACGCCACTGGAGCTACGCTCATGCTGCCAAGGTTCGAATCGTCCGCCCAAACGCCGGGCATCCCGCAGACTTTGAATCAACTCTGGGAGGGCTTTGCGGATCTCGACAAGAACACACCGCTCGAAGCAGAGGTCCTAAAGGAGTGGGAGCAGGATGGAGTCGTCTGCCGGATTGTCCGCTATCAGGTCGGCCTTTTCAAAGGAGCGCCGTCGCGCGTCGCTGCCTTCTACGCCTTTCCGAAAGGAGCAACGAAACTGCCCGTCATTCTCGAGATGCACGGCGGCGGACAGTCGGCCTCGCTCAACAGCGTGGTTACTTACGCCAAGCGCGGGTATGCTAGCCTCTCGCTCAACTGGGGGGGCAACAAGATGAGCATCGGTCAGGAGACCTGGAGCGGTCCGCAGACCGACTGGGGCAAACTCGACGCCACGCATCCGCCGCAGCGCAATAAGGTGAACCATTTCGCAGGCGCACTCACGCCAGATGAATTCACACTCGATGCGGTCGAGTCACCGCGGAACAGCAATTGGTTTCTCGTGCTGACGGCGGCACGCCGCGCCATCACCTTCCTGGAGCAGCAACCGGAAGTGGACGCGACGCGGATCGGTGCGCACGGGCATTCCATGGGCGGCAAGCTCACGACCAATCTCGCGGGAATCGACAAGCGGATCAAAGCAGCCGTGCCATCATGCGGCGGCTCGGGAGATCTGCTGGAAAGCGAAGAGGTGGTGCCCGGCGGCAGCAGAACGAAGCGCACGGACATGGAGCTGGCGTGCGTTTCCGACAATGCCTACATCCCGCTCATCACCTGCCCGGTGCTATGGCTGTCGCCCACCAACGACTTCCATGCGCACATCGACAACATGGCCTGGAACTGGCGCAACGTGCCCAATGATCGCTTGCGCTTCAGCATTTCTCCGCACTTGAATCACCGTCACACGGACGAGCACGCCATCACCGAATACCTGTGGTTTGAGCAGCACCTGAAAGGCGCGGATTTCAAAATGCCGCAGACGCCGAAGATCGCGCTGGAGCTGAAAACGGCCGACGGTGTCCTGCGCATCACCGTCACGCCAGACGACTCGCGGTCCGTGCAGCGCGTGGACATTTACTACTCGCTCGACCCGCACGCGTTGACGCGCTTTTGGCGCGATGCGAACACGGTGAAGACAGGCAAGCAATGGAACGCCGCCTGCCCGTTGATGAACCTTGAGCAACCGATCTTCGCCTACGCCAATGTCGTCTATGAAACTCCGGCGCAATACGGGACCGGAGCGCAGAAAGCGGGACAGCAGAGCAGCGCCACTTTTGCCATTAACTCACGTGTGCTCTCGGCCGGACCCGCGCAGTTGCAAGCCGCCAAGGTAAAGGCCACGGACAAACCCGAGCGGCTGATCGACGACGGCGCGCGCGGCTGGCACGACTGGTATCTGCTGAACTGGGCCCATGCGCCCTTGTGGACGGCCACGACGCGCAAGCTGAAGGACGCCAAATGGCGCGGCCCGGACGGCGCAACGCTACACTTAGAAGTCAAGTGCCAGACCGACAACCAACTCGTGCTCACCTTTAACTGTAACGCGTGGGGTGCCATGAATCCCGGCAAGCCAGCAGTGGACTACACGACGGTGAAAACGCTGAAAGGTTCGCCGGATTGGCAAACCGTGTCGGTGAAACTTAGCGAACTCTTTGCTACCGATCCGAAACTTACTACCCCGCTCGCCAATTGGCAGACCGTCACCGAGTTCAGCATCAGTCCGCACGGTGACGTGGTGAAAAATGGAAAGAAGGTGCAAGTGGACGCCAAAGCCTGGCAGGGAGCGAGAGCCATCCGCAACCTGCGCTGGGAGGGCGGCGAGTATTCGAAGCAAAAGACCGTCGATGCCGCGCTGAGTACAGAGGAACTTCAAAAAAACTTTAACGACGCCATCAAGAAATCGCTGAACCAGGAGAAGCTGGATAGGAAGTAACAGTGATCAGTTGAAACTCGTCCAATCCCCCTCATTTGCTCCATGTGGCCATATCGGGTGACGCAAACTCCATTTCCGCCGGGTTCCTCACAACGCCGCGCGGGAAAGCTCCACAAAATCTTCCACACTCGGCACACGTGGATAGAACTGCGCAGTCCACTGCTTGGCGGCACCTGGTTGAAACCGGAATGGCGGAGGCGGCTGTCGCCGTGTTGCCACTCCACAGTCAGCGGGACGGGCCGCCTCTACGTGAAAGCTTGATCGGAGAGAGATTCTGAGGGAGAGTATGCCGTGACTCTCACCGACCCGCATCTTTTCAGACCCTGCCGTATGCGGTTGTGGCAGGCACTGGCGCGGCGGGTGAAGAGTGATCCGGCGAGTTTGGAGATTCCGCTGGCGAACATCGAGCGTTGGCTGACGCAGGGGCGGCTACAGGCGGCCCCCTTGCTGGAATGGAGGAAGCGACTGGAAGGGGCGAGAAGTTCGGTAACAGAACTTGCCGCGCTGACGAGTTGGATGGAAGAGCCCAACCATGACAGCGAGCCGCTGAAGTCCTGCTCGCCTTTCCCGGGCCTGCTGAGCGATGCTGAACTGGAATCGCTGAAAGCTGAAGCATGAATCTGAGCGCGCTCCAGCATCTTGTGGGCGCTGCCTCGGCTTTGGCGGATGATTGCCGTCTGGTAGTGATCGGTTCGGCTTCGCTGCTGGCGTCATTTCCCGACCTCGGTCGCGAAGATGGGCCGCTGGCTCAAACTTTCGACGCGGACCTGTGTCCCGAGCCATTTGATGAAACCACGGCACTGATGCTGGACCAGGCTCTCGGCGAGTCGAAGGCCTTTCACCTGCGTCATGGTTATCACGCCGACATCGTTAGACCGACGATCTTTGAAACTCTGCCACAAGGGTGGCATGAGCGTCTCGTGCCGGTGCCATGCGTGGAGAAGGCACTGGCGCTCGATCCGGTGGACCTTATCGCGGTGAAGGTGCTGGTGGGACGTCCTAAGGATCTGATCTTGGTGCGGTTGTTGATCGCTAAGAATCGTGTGACGTGGCTGGCAGTGGCAGACCGCGTGTCTCAGATCGAATTGGATGAGCGCCTGCAACTCAAGGTGGCACGAACGCTGGATGAGTTGAAAGCGTGACGCCTAGAGACACGAGTCGAAAAGTCCGGTTAATGCTGAGGATAACACCGCCCCATTGATCACAACGCCGCACGGTAGAGCTCCACAAAATCTTCCACACTCGGCGCACGTGGATTGAACTTCGCAGTCCACTGCTTGGCGGCCATTTCGGCGAGATCACGGAGATGCTCTTCTTTCACGCCATACTCGGAGATCTGGCGTGGCATGCGGGCTTCCCAGAGCAGTTCGCTCACGCGGTCAGCGAGATCACCGTCGAAGTAGCTTTCATAAACGGCGGCGATTTCAAGCAGCTTGGCATTGAAACGGATCACGTGCGGCAGCATCACGCCTACGGCTTCGCCATGAACGACGTGAAACTTGGCTGTCAGCGGGTTCGCACACGAATGGGTGGCGCCGAGCATGCTGTTCTCGATGGCGATGCCTGCATAGGCGGCACCGAGCAGCATCATGCCACGTGCTTCTAAATCCTTGGGTTCACGCAGGACGCGACTGAAACCGCTGTGGCACAACCGGAAGCCTTCACGGGAGTAGAGCGATGAAAAGGCGTTCCGCTTGTTGGTGACGGCGGTTTCGAGCGCATGCGAGAGTGCATCGATGCCGGTGCAGACCGTCACGCGCTGCGGTTGTGATACGGTGAGTTCGGGGTCGAGGATGGCGACCTTCGCAGCGGCTTTGGGATCGCCGCAGGCCATTTTGACATGCGTTTCGGCATCAGAAATGAGCGCGAAGCTTTGGCACTCGCTCCCCGTGCCAGAAGTCGTTGGAATCGCAATGAGCGGCAGCATGGGCTTTGTCGCCTTGCCCACGCCCCAGTAGTCGTGAATGCGACCACCGTTGGTGAGGATGAAGTTACAGCCCTTCGCAGTGTCCATGCTGCTGCCACCACCGAGGCCGATGATGATGTCAGCTTTGAACTCGCGGGCCACAGCCACGCAGAGGTCCACATCCTCGGTGCTGGGATTCTCGCGCACTTCGCCGAACACGCGGGTCTCCAGACCTGCGCCGACGAGAAAACTGACCGCACGCACCACATAGCCCGCTTTCAAAATACCGGGGTCACTTACAAGCAGCGCCCGCGTGCCACCGAGATCACGCGCGAGTTCACCGACACGTGCCAGCGTGCCGTTGCCATAAATAAGGCGCGTTCGCGGCTGGTGGTCGAAGGGGGCGAGTGACATGCAGTTTGTTTGGTAGTCCCACCTTCAGGCGGAACAAGGCAACCTCACGCGCAGTCAATCGAACGGCGCTTGTAGAGGAACTCGAACATGTTGCCTTCATGCGGCTGGTCCCAACTGATCTTCATCGTGCTGATCGGCCCGATATTGAGGCGGTCGATGTCGCCGCATTCGAGTAGATTATTGATGAAAGCCGGATCCTGCGTGATGGCGGTGACGATGAGCGAGTAGCCGATGCGACCCAGCACTTCCGTCTGCGGGATTTCGAGCACGCTGGCGTAAGGGCAGAGGAATTCGCGATTGGCGAGCGGATGCTTATTGTCAGAGCACCAGATGATCGTGGGGCGCAGGAAGGTGCCGCCTTGGAACTCGGTTTTGCGCGGACCATTGCGGAACTGCGCAGTCAAGTCTTCAGCACCAGGTTTTTGTAGATCACTGTCGATGGCACCGTCGATGTAGTCGGCCATTTTCACGTTCGCAAAGCCGGCAAGTCGGGCATTTTCGTCTTCGGAGGTCGTGGGCATCACCGGACCGAGGCGTTCGGCGAGCGCGGTGGCGATTTCCTTGCCATATTTCGGCACGATAACGGCAGAGGCATTGATGCAGGAGCGTCCGCCGTTATCGCTGATCGAGGCGACCATGACGTCGAGGTAATCCTTCCAGTTTTCGATCTTGTCCTCGCCAATGATGATTTTACTCCAGCCTGGACCATGCACCTGCACCGCAGGATTGCCTTCATACATCTTCGCCATCGCCACATCGCCAAAGACGAGGTTTCTGCCGCTCAATTTGACGACTTCGCCGCTGCCTTCGTGGTCGGTAGGATAGAAACCAAAGGCTTCTGGCGGAGCGCCTGCGGCAATGAAAGACTGAATGAGACGATACGGTGTCCAAGGCTCCTCACGTCCGGGTTTGATGACCACCGGGATCTTCAAAGCGATGGCGGGCAGCCAGAGTGAATTCACGGCAGGTGAATTGCTCGGCATCACGAGGCCCAGGGACTTTGAGGTGGGAAAGTACGAGACTGGGCAGCCCGATTGCGTGCCGAAGCCGCGATCAATGACGCTGAGGTCTAGGCCGCGCGTGAGGCCGTTGAGGATCATCTTCATGTTCGTCAGCGCAAAGTGTAGCTTGGCCATGTTGCGCTTCACCATGACATGTGGCAGGCCGCTGGTGCGTGATAATGTGGCGATGTACTCCTGTGGTGTCTGCGTGTGACCTTTGTCACCGAGAGAGAGGGTGCCATTGAGGAACAGCTCACCTGCTTTGTCGGTGATTTCGATCAATTGCTCGACCGTGAACTTCTTCAAAGCCGCCCGTGCTTCACCGATCTTCGCGAGATCCTTGCGCACGATACCGGCATTCACCTGACTGATTTCGGCGCAGACTTCGCCGGTTTTATGATCTTTGACCTGAGCTTTGTCGAGTGACTCGTAGGGGCGGCCTTTGCGAAGAGCGGGAAGATGAGGGATGGACATTGGCTGGGTGGTTTTTGACAGACATGAGGTTTACGAGTGGTGGACTCGACGGGCAACGAAAAAACTGGAGCACGCAGCCGAGTCTTTCAGTTGGTTCGGCGTCAGGCTGCCTTGTCTGTCTGTTGTGGACGCATGGATTCAGGAATCATTTCCACCAATGCCCATGAATAGTTGGAATAGAATGGATAATCAGGATGCGGGGTTTCCGGAACACCGACAGGCCGGTAGCGCCAGTGTTTGTACATCCATAACCAGCATTCAGGATGCTCACGTATCGCTTCCTCACAGAGGTTCCACACGCGCTGCGTGATTTCGCGGGTGTCATCTTCCGGTTTGGGTTTGATGACTTCAAAAAACTTCACGTCATACCTGCCATCCGGTAGAGGACGGCAAACACCTGTCATGATGGCAAGCCCGAGGCGCTTGGCGAGTTCCACGTGCAACGTTGGCAAACTAGCCCACATGCCAAAGCATTGGATGGCAGCAGCGGCTCTGCCAGGGACCATGCTAAGGTCTGTGAGCAGACCCGCGTGCCCCTGGCGCTTCAGCGCTTTCATAAGTTTCAAAATCGCATTTTCCTGGGAAATATAGGTGTGGCCGGATTGCTCACGCAGGCGTTTGAAGAGCTGTGTGATGGCCGGATTTTTGAAATCCTGCGCCACCACGGTGAAGGGAAATCCGCGAAATCCCCAGATCATGCTGATGAGCTCAAAGTTCCCAAAATGCGGTGTCACCCAAACTGCACCCGTTTGATGTGCTTGTGCTTCAGCTTCAGCCGACGGGGGATGGATGTCGAAATGTGGCTGCCAAGTGTCTGTGGTGAGCCGGGCCGACCAGAAGAGTTCAAGAAAGGTGCGTGCAAATACCTGGTAGGAACCGCGGGCTATGCGCTTGCGCTCTTTGAGAGAGTACTGGTCTCCAAAGGCACAGCGTAGATTGTCTAGAGCTGTGCGGCGCCCGCGTTGATCCGCAAAGTAAGCCAAGGTGCCAATTCCGCGTGACAGGGCCATGACAAGACGGCGCGGCAGGCGTGGGGTGATCCATGCTGCCATTTCGAGGAGGGTGGTTTCAAATAAATATCGGAGCTTCTTCACGAGGCGTTTGGTGTTTGCGAAAATCGCGTTACGATGGCGCATGGCATCGCCCAAGCTCAACAACATTCTCAAACGACTGCTCAAGCAGCCAACTGCGCCGTTTCACGAATACCACGTGCGTGCGGAAATCGAAGCATTACTCAAGGATTGCCCGTATGTGAAGTTGCGCCGTGACAAGTTCGGGAATCTGCTGGTCACCTACAAGAACGGTAAGTCCAAGAGCAAGCCCACTTGGGTGTTCGGTGCACACATGGACCATCCGGCGTTCGTTAAACCACCTGGCAGCACCAAGCGTGATGAATGGGATTTCCTCGGTGGTGTGGGCAAAACAGAGGTCGATGCCGGTGTGAAACGTGGCTTGCGCAAGGTCAAAGGCCAGATCGCCACTTGGAATTTCCCCGTCAATATCACCAACAC
This sequence comes from Verrucomicrobiaceae bacterium, assembly GCA_947466075.1. Classification (GTDB taxonomy): domain Bacteria; phylum Verrucomicrobiota; class Verrucomicrobiia; order Verrucomicrobiales; family Verrucomicrobiaceae; genus Prosthecobacter. The sequence continues at coordinate 90,110 of CANIBP010000009.1, read as the reverse complement.
CCGCATCGAAGCCACGGCTTGCGACGACATCATCGGCTGTTCCGTAATAGTGATGACGTTCCTTGAACTTGCCCGTCTTAATATCCAGACCACCGTCCACGCAGCTTTCACGCGTGCGGAAGAGGTCGGCTGGCTCGGCGCATGGCAACTCGCACAAAAGTGGCCATTCGGCAAAGACAGCGTTTTCCTGTCGCTTGAAACCAGTCGGCCCGTCAATGGCGCCGTCATGGGTGGCGGTCCGATATTGCGTGTTGGCGATCGTGTTTCCATTTTCGACAGCGAAGCGATGGCCGTGTTGATGACGACCGCGAAAGAACAAGGCATCCGCGTGCAGCGCTGTCTTCTCGATGCCGGAGCCTGCGAGGCCACGGCCACCCAGGCTGCGGGCATTCGCAGTGCAGGTATCTCCATCCCGCTCGGCAACTACCACAACCTTAACGACGCTCGTCAGATCGCTCCCGAATACGTCATGATGGACGATTTGAAGTCCATGATCGACCTGCTCAAAGCCCTCGTCGCCACCAAGCACGATGGCATCGGTGAACGTACCATCCGCGAACGCGTGGAACTTCGCATGATGGAGCACGAAGCGCATCTCAGGGCCGGATCGAAGCTCTTTAGGTAACGCTGAACGCTCCTGTGGTAGCAAAAAATTGGTGGCACCGCGAGATTGCTGGCCCGTAAGGTGCCTGCAATGAAGCGAATAAGCGGATTAAACCGTGGCTGCAGGCTGTGCTAGAGCACGCCGGGCAAGAAACTCATCCGCTAAGGCTCGGTAGGCCATCGCACCACGGCCCGAGGGCTCGTATTCGATGATGCTTTTGCCAAAGCTGGGAGCCTCTCCCAAGCGCACGGTGCGCGGGATTAGGGTCTGGTAGCAAGTTTCGGCGAAGTAGTTGCGCACGTCGTTGACCACTTGGTTAGCGAGGTTGGCACGACTGTCGTACATGGTCATGACGATGCCTTCGAGGAGTAAATTGGGATTGGCCCCGCAGTCGCGGATCTGCTGGACGACATTGACGATCTTGGAGAGGCCTTCGAGGCCAAAATATTCGCACTGAATGGGTACCAGCAACTCATCGGCCGCCGCCAGTGCCCCGGTCATGAGGACACCTAGGGAAGGCGGGGTGTCCAGAATCGCGTAATCGAAATGCCCGGAGTCACGTAGGGGAGTCAGCACCTCCCGCAAGCGGGCCATGTGATTGCCGGCCTGGGCCAGTTCGATCTCGCAGCCGGCAAGTTCCTGGTGGGAGCGAATAATGGAGAGGTTCGGCAGACGCGTGCTGCGGATGGCGAGACGTGGGTCAGTTCCATCGACGAGAGCCGAGTAGAGGCTGCCGCCGTCTTCCTGGGCAAGGCCGAGGCCGCTGGTGGCATTAGCCTGGGGGTCGAGATCGACCAGCAGCACCCTCACGCCTCGTTGGGTGAGGCATGCGGCGAGGTTCAGGGCGGTGGTCGTTTTACCGACCCCGCCTTTTTGATTGGAAATAGCAACGATCCTCATGGGCACTTGGCGCTGGACTTTGCAGATAAACCATGGGACACGCCAGCACGAAATGGAAATCACAGAGAAATGGCTCGCAGAGATCGGCGGTTGGGCGGTCATGAAATCCGCACGCTCGCTAGTGGATGCCGGTTTGGCGGCTGTCACGAGCACGAATGACGGAATGATTCGTGGCACGGCTGGCACAGGTAAAATGAAGTTCACCACTGGCCTGCGCATTCGCACGGCATCAGATGTGGAGAATCTCTGCACCTGCCCGCATGCGCGACGCAGCGGCATAATGTGCGAGCACGCGCTGGCAGTGGCGCTGGCGCATGTGCGGGAGCAAAGCGGTGGCAGTAAGCTATCATCAGCCTCCAGTGCTCCTTCTCCCAGCCCGAAGCGAGAAATGGCGCCTGCACCGAGCACGCCACTGACAATCTCGGGACGTTATTCGCTCTATTTACCGGAAACCTTGCTCCAAGGGCAAGTGCGCGAGCCGTTTGGAGTCTTTGTAAAGTTTGAGGCCGGAGGCGAAGCGGAGACGTCGCTCTTTGCCGCTTGGCTGGCGGGGCAGGGGATCAAGCAGCCGCAGACCTTGCCCATTTCGCTCCGCGGCGAGGGTTTGAACGTCTTCCTGCAATCGCTGGCGGAGCATCCGCGGGTTTTTGCCGGAAAACCGAACGGCAAGGAAGTCCCGCTGCATGTGGCACCAGAGCTGGTGCGACTGCCGCTGGTGGTCGAATCTGTCGATGCGCAAAACGTGCGGCTCACACTAGAAGGCAGCCAGCATCGGCATGTGCTGGGCGCTTGGTGGCTCTGTCAGCAAACGGCCACGCTGTTCCGCCATCTGGCCGACAGCCCCGAATTGACCACCCTTGCAGGTGATTTGAGCCGGGGGGCGGTCACACGGCCGCTGCGCTGGCTGGCCGAGCAGGGGGAGGCGTTGGGCGAGTGCTTCCAGATGGAACTGCGGGGCGTCTTGGCAAACTTCCATGTCTCGCCGGTGCCCTGTGAGTTCGAAATTCAGCTCGACGGCTCACTGCAAGCCGTGGAGGCCAAGGTTTCAGCCCGATACGGCACCCATCGCTGGGCGGTGATGGCAGAAGGCGCCAAACTGAATACTACAACGTCTATCTTTCCTATTCAGGATCAATCATCTAAATTTTTATTTTACGCGTGGAACAGAGAGGGTGAATCCCGCCTTTTGCGCCGTTTGGACGGGCTAGGATTCACGCTGGAAGGGCAAACTTGGCGTTTGCAGGGCAGTGAAAACGTCCTGCACTTCTACGCTTCCGAACTGCCATTACTACGTGAGTTGGCCACGATTCTGGAAGGAGAACGCTGGCGGGGCGCGACAAGAGGGATTCAGCGCATTGCCCCGAAAACCACGTTTGTGCCGCAAGGCGGTCAAGCGGGCGGCGGGGACTGGCTGAGCATGGAGCTCGCCTACGAATCGGCCGACGGCTTCCGCCTACCACGTGCCGAGGTACTGCGACTGGTGCGTTCCGGCCAGCGCTCGGTTCAAGGGCGCAACGGGAAGCGCTACATCCTCGACATCGCCGCCGTGGACGAATTGGAGGAATCGCTGCGCGATGTTCCGCTGGAACTGACGCCGGATGGTGCCCGGGTTCATGTTGCGCATGCGGCGTACTTTGGCGATGAAGCCGCCGGGGCGGCGAATGAGATCAAGGTCACGGATGACGAAATTCGGGCCGAAATCGGCGAGTTGGCTGGAATGCTGCGGCCTTACCAGATGGAAGGCGTCTGCTGGATGACATCTAGAGTTCTGAGGGGCAGGGGAGGAATTCTGGCCGATGAGATGGGCCTCGGGAAAACTGTCCAGAGCATCGCGCTGACGCTGTTCCTGAAGCAGCGAAAAGGGTCTCAAAGCGGCCCAGTACTGGTGGTCTGCCCCAAGTCGCTGCTCGGCAACTGGCAGGCGGAGTTTGAACGCTTTGCACCCACCCTGAAGGTGCTCCAGGTGCAGGGTTCGGGCCGAGAAAAGGCTTTCGCTTCAATCAACGTTCATGACGTGGTATTGACATCTTATCAATTGATCATCAGAGATATTTTACATTACCAAAGTATTCAGTTTGGTCTGCTCCTACTCGATGAAGCCAGCTTCATCCGCAATCCCGATACGGACGCGGCCAAAACGCTCCGCAGCCTCAAATCAAACGGTAGGATCGCCCTGACGGGGACGCCACTGGAGAATGGGGTGCGGGATTTGTGGTCGATCTTCCAGTTCGCGCTGCCGGGTTACCTCGGGAACCAGAGTTCCTTCAAAGAGCGCTTTGAAAGTCCGATCCATTCCGGTTTGGACCTCCCAGCGGGCAAATCAGCCGCGCTGCGGCTCCAGAAGTTGACCCAGCCGTTCTTCCTGCGCCGGACGAAAAGGCAGGTGCTCAAGGATCTGCCCGAGAAGATCGAGCAGGTGCTCTGGTGCGCCCCCAGCGTCGCCCAGACCGAGTTCTACCGCAGGATTCTGGAGGAGGGCCGGGAGGAGATCAAAGCCGCCCGCCGCCATTCCGGCCAGAACGGGGCCAAGATGACCATGTTCACCGTCCTGCTGCGCCTGCGCCAGGTTTGCTGCGATTTGCGCCTCACCGGCGTCCAACCCGAGGCGCTCAAAGGGCTGGGGCAGGAGGATCTTTCCGGCAAATGGCCGGCCCTCATCGGTCAAATCGAATCCACACTCGAATCTGGCGGCAAACTACTTGTGTTCAGTCAATTCGTTCGGTTCTTACACCTTATGCGTGACCATTTGAAGGCTGAAAAACTCGACCACGCCTACCTGGATGGCAGCAGCCAGGACCGCTCGGCTCAAGTGGAACGTTTCCAGAAAGACCCGAATTGCCGCATCTTCCTAATCAGCCTCAAAGCCGGCGGCTACGGCCTTAATCTGACCGCCGCCGACAACGTCATCCTGGCTGACCCATGGTGGAATCCCGCCGTCGAATCCCAGGCCATCGACCGCGCCCACCGCATCGGCCAGCAAAAGGTCGTCAACGCCTACCGTCTCGCCATCCGCGGCACCGTCGAGGAACGCATCCTCAAACTCCAAGCCCATAAGCGCGGCCTCGTCGAAGCCGCTCTGAATGACCAAGCGCCGATGATGGAAGGCTTGAGCGAGACGGATCTAGAAGAGTTGATCCAGTAGAGTCAAACAATAGTCATATCCAAGCTGACCCACTACTTTATAGGTGGACTTTACATTGATTGTTTGTAGTTAATAAGAGGTGGTTCAGATCGACTTTAACCTTCAAATTGGTCACCCCACCAGCTTCAGCGTCCGCTTCATCTGCGCACTTTGGAACGCGGTGTCAACAATCTGCTGGCCGATGCGGGAGATGTCGAGGCGGAGCGGGCCGATGAGCGGTGTGCCGGTTTCGAGGTGATGGATGACGTGTTCGACTGGGTTGCGGTTCGGCGCGAGGACGGGATCGACCGGTACTTCAAAGCCTTCAGGCTTGGTGCGGGTTTGGACGCGGATGGTCGGCTCGTAGTCGTAGCAGGAAATGGTGCCGTCGGTGCCTTTGAAGACGAAACCGCACTTCGGCTGCGGCTGAAAGGTCCAGGGATCGGTAAAGGTGCCCCAGCGGGTCTCGCTTTTGCTCAAACCGAAGCTGTAGCGGATGACGGCCACGGCGTGTTCATCGACCTCCAGCCCGGCGGGTTCGTCCCAGACGCCGGTGACTTCGAGTGGGGCCTTGCCGCCGAGGTGCCAGGTGCCGAGCGTAGTGCCGTAGCCCATGTAGTCGAGCAGTGATCCCCCGCCCTGCGCCTGGCTGTAAAACCAGCTTGCAGCTTTTTCGGCGGCGCTAGGCTCCTTTTCGGTCTTGTCGGCTCCATGATAAAGTGGACCGCGATTGCCGCCGTGGTGATGGAATTCACGCACCTCGCCGATGATGCCTTCTTGGATCAGACGATGCGCGGTCTGTTGCCCAGCATCCCAGACGAGTGGCCAGTTCACGGTGAGCAGTTTCCCGTGCGGTTGCATGGCGGCGATCATCGCATCCGCCTCGGCCAGAGATCCGGCAAAGGGTTTCTCCATGATGATGTGCGCGCCGAACGGTGCGATCTTTGCCACCCACTCACCATGCTTTGAAGCAGCGGGACAAAGGATGACGATGTCCGGTTTCGTCTGCTCCATGCAGGCGCGATAATCCGTGAACACCTGGTCTGCACTGAGGCTGAAATTCCGTGCGGCATCCACAAGGCGCTCCGGTTTCTCATCGCAAATGCCTACGATCTCGGCATTCGGATGCTCTGAAGTCTGCCGCAGCAAATCGCCCATGTGGAAGTGATCAAAGTTGATGCCCGCGATGCGCCATGGTTTGCTCATAAGTCGCGCATCGAAGCCGAGACGCTGAATGATGACAATCAAAATCCCTCTTGCCCTGCAATGCCTGCGACCTTTCATCCTCGCATGGCCGCCAACGAAATCCGCGACACTCCTGGGCGTCTCTTGCTTGGCTGGGCGTTGTTGCTGACCTCTTTGGTCATCCTGGCCTGGCGTATTCATCTTCACCCGGCAGATTACGAGTGGACGGAATATCCCACTGCGCTCGGCGACACGAAGTACTACACCTCTCTCGGCAAAGACGACCGCTACGAGCCGAACCTGCGCTTCACAAGCCAAGATAAAGGCGTTTACCGCCGTGCGGCTGATCCCGTCGAGTTCGACGACGCCACGATGCTCAAACTCGCGCTTGATGCCTCTGGTCGTCACTATGTTTACCAACCCGCCGCTGCCAGCATGGACGCCAAGGCCCCCGTGTATTTAAAGACCGCCGAGAACCAGTACATCGAGTTCGGCACACGGAAGTTTTATCCGCCTTACGAACCCAAGATTGCGCCGTGAATGGCATCCTTGGTGCGCACCGAGAATGCGCTTGGCACCCCCGCAAATCTCCCTTTACTCCGCGCCCCCGACCCTTTCCCCACCTCACATGCCCATCGCCCGCGCCCTGCTCTCTGTTTCCGACAAATCCGGCCTTCTCGACTTTGCCAAAGGCCTTGCGGCGCTCGGTGTGGAACTGCTTTCCACCGGCGGCACCTCCAAGCATCTCAAGGACGGTGGTTTGAAGGTCACCGACGTTTCCGACCACACCGGCTTTCCTGAGATGTTCGACGGTCGCGTCAAAACGCTGCACCCGAAAGTTCACGGCGGCCTGCTGCAACGTCGCGACAATGATGAGGACAAGCGCAACGCCCAAAAGCACGACATTCCAGTGATCGACCTCGTCGTGGTCAATCTTTACCCCTTTGAGCAGACCGTCGCCAAAAAGGACGTCACACTCGAAGAAGCCATCGAAAACATCGACATCGGCGGTCCGTCGATGTTGCGCTCCGCCGCTAAAAACCATCGCTGGGTCACCGTGATCACCGATCCGGCCGATTACACGGTCGTCATCGATGAGATGAAGGAAAACGCGGGCGACACCACACTCGCCACGCGCGAACGCCTGGCCTGCAAGGTCTTCCAACGCACCGGTAGCTACGACTCCGCCATCGCCAGCTTCCTGAACAAGGAACAAACCACGCAGAAGACCTTCAACCTCTCCCTGCCCCTCTACGCCGAGTTGCGCTACGGTGACAACCCGCATCAGAAAACCTCACTCTACGGCAACTTCGGCGACTACTTCGTCAAACTGCACGGCAAAGACCTCAGCTACACGAATGTCCTCGACATCCACGCCGCCGCCGAAATCGCCCTCGAATTCCGTCGCCCAACCGTCGCCATCCTTAAGCACACGAATCCCTGTGGCGTCGGCTGTGCGGATGAAGATCTGCGCGAAGCCTGGCAAAAGGCTTTTGAAACCGACAAACAGGCTCCGTTCGGCGGCGTTATCGTTGTGAACCGCAGCATTACGCTCGGCCTCGCCCGCATCATCTCCGAGATCTTCACCGACGTCATCATCGCGCCCGACTTCGATGCCGACGCCCGCGCTCTCTTGCAGAAGAAAAAGAACCTGCGCCTCATCCAGATGCTCCCCGGCGTGGCCGAAGCCCTCGCCGAACCCGTCATCCGCTCCGCTCCTGGCGGCGTGATGGTCATGGACAGCGATTTCCGCGCTCTCGGCCTCGACGATCTCGAAACGAAGGTCAAGACGGTCCGCCCACCGACCCGCGACGAACTCGAAGCCATGCGCTTCGGCTGGCGTGTCGTGAAGCACGTCAAATCGAACGCCATCGTCTTTGCCACGCATGATCGCACCCTCGCCATCGGTGCTGGCCAGATGAGCCGCGTCGATTCCTGCCGCATCGCCATCTGGAAGGCCAAGGAAGCCGGACTCTCTCTCAAAGGCAGCATCGTCGCCTCCGACGCCATGTTCCCCTTCCCCGACGGCCTCATCGCCGCCGCCGAAGCCGGTGCCACCGCCGCCATCCAGCCCGGCGGCTCCGTCAAAGACGCCGAAGTCATCGCCGCCGCCGATGAACGCAAGCTCGCCATGGTCTTCACCGGTGTGCGTCACTTCCTGCATTAAGACTTCATCGTGAAACAGGCAGCCTGCCTGTTCATTCAGTCTCCGTTATCTTCTGTTCCAATTCGGAAATTTCGAAGGCAACAAAGACCAATCAACGATCAAGCCAGACACCGCCGGAAAAAATCCACCGTCAGGCCAAGCGCCTGTCTCGCCAGCTCCGCGTCATAGCGCAGCCCCTCATCTCGTAGAAAGGCATGCGCGGCATTGAACTCATGCCAGGTGAACTTCACTCCGGCAGCCGTGAGCGTTTGATAAATCATCGCACGCCCCTCGGCGGGCACATGCGGATCTTGACGACCAAAGACCATCATCAGTTCGCCGGTGATCTCCGCCGCACGCAATAACGAATCATCATTCATGCCCGCACCTAAACTGCGCTTGTGCAGATCTGTCGGATAAAAGCACGCAGCAGCAGCGACATCAGGCTGCAATGCCGCACGGTAGGTTAGATGACCGCCAATGCAGGGACCAAAAGAGCCGAGTCGGCCCGTGCTGGCTGTGTGAGTCTTTAAGTAATCCAGCACTGCCCGGTTATCCGCATCATAAGCCGCCACGGGCTTTTCCGTTTTTAAGCGATTGCCTGTATCCGAGCCCGCCTGATCGTAACCCAACACCGTTCCCGCTGGCAGATACTCATGGTAAATTTCCGGCAGCGCAACGATGAAGCCGTGTCCTGCTAGCGCCGCCGCCGTGCGGCAAATAGGTGCCGTAAGTTGAAAAATCTCCGAGTGAAACAGCAGTCCCGGAAACCGACCTTCCGCCGCAGGCCTAAGCACCATTGTGCGCATGGGGCCGGAGGGTGTGGAGAGTTCAACGGTTTCAGGTTCGCGGAGAGTCATAGCTGGAAAAATTCGGCAACAGGCAAACGCATCAATCAACTGCGTCACAGGCTAGGCATATAGCACCGCATCTCCAAGTCTCCAACTTCTCTCCGCCATCCGTTGACTCCTTCATACCTTGACTTCATGCTCCTTTAATCCGTTTAGCCATTCACCCATGAATCGAAACTGGCTCATCATACTCCTGTTCATTGGTCTGCTGCAGGCACAGGATAAGCCGCTCGTTTTCGCTACACTGACCACCCGCACGGGCCAGACCTACACCGACGTCAAAGTCACGCGCTTTGATGCCACGGAGGTGCGCTTCATCCATTCTGGAGGTGCCGCCGTCGTGCTTCTTGGCGAACTACCGCGCGATATCCAGGACCTGTTTGGCTACGACCCGCGCAAGTCCGTCAACACCGCTGGCCAGCGGCATGAGCAGCGCACCAAAGCCATCATCGAGATGGAGAAGGACAAGCTTGCTCTCGAAACTCTGCGCAAAAAACAGAAACAGGAGAGCGACGAGATTCGCGCCCACGAGAAGCGCGGTGTCAGGCTGCGAATCCAAGTCCGTGTCGTCGAGGACGGTGCCTGCCTTTGCTAAGCCTGGCGCATTGAGAAAATCGACGTTCCCAAAAAATACGACCTCAGCGGCAAGCCCATGCAGGTGGAAGGCATCAAGCAGCAGGTGCCCTACTGGATTCGCGTCTTCGGCATGGAGGAGATTCCCGTCGGACGCGTCATGGTCGCCTTCATCTATCCGAGCGGAAAATTCGACGTCTATCAGGACCACGATTACAGCATCCCTTCCTCCATGGCCAATCCCTTGCCCTTCGCCATCCGTGGAGACGTGGCATGGCGCCTGCAAAAAAACGCCAGCGCAACGACTGCGCCTTCATCATGAGCCGCTACGCCAGCAATCAGGAAGTCGTGCGCTTCTTTGCCGCTCACGGCATTGAGGTCACTCAGGTGCGCCGGGAGGGCGATCTGCGTCATCTCCGCGTCCAAGGCCAACCGCTCACCTTGCCCATGCCAGCAAGTGCGGATGAATGCCTGCGAATCGTTCGGGAATGCATCGCCGACAATTCCTTGCCAGCTCAATCCAGCAAGTCGTAGCAGCTGTCACTTCTTCTTCGCCAAGGCTTCGAGATAATCGAGCAGCGACGCAAACTCACGTAGCGTCAGGCCATTCACCAATCCGGGCGGCATGATCGAAATCGGGAGCTTCTGACGCTCCTTGATGTCCTTCACGGCAAAGGTGAACTCCTGCGCGGCCACATTGCGCAGCTTCACGTTGTCAGCGGACTCCAGCGTGATGAAGCCCATTTGCTGGGTGCCGTCCTTCATCGTGATCATCTCGCTGGCGAAGCCCTGGGCGATGGTTTTGTTCGGGTCGAGGATGTTCTGTGCCAGATCAGGGCGCTTGTAGGTCTGCGCGATGTTGCCGAGATACGGCCCCTTCTGCGGCTCGGACTCCTTCGTCCTGTGGCAGGCCACGCAGGTGGCTTTGGTGAAGACCATTTCGCCCGTGGCGACATCGCCCTTCATGGCGATGACCTTGGCGAGCACTTCCTCGGGTTTCAGCGTGCTGACAAGTGGTGTCGTGTCCTTCACAAGGTTTAGGCGCATCGCTTTGGCAGTGCTTTCCGCCGCTTTCTTCACCGCAGGATCGGGATCGTTCAGCGCGGAGAGCACTCTACCTGCGGACGGTGTGTGTTTGATCAAACCGATCGCGATGAGAATCTGTCGGCGACGCACAGGCTCCTTCCAGCCTTCGTCCAACGCCTTCTGCGAGAGCTGAATCGACTCCGGGCTGCCCGATTTGCGATTGGCGAGATTCAACAGCGCTGCATCTGCCGTGATCGCGGTATCGCCATCATGCTTGGCGGCGATCTCCTCGACCAATTGATGATGATTTTCGAGTTTAGGCGAGTTGAAGAAGGCATTCGTGGCCGCCTCATAGTACTTCTGCGACTCCGGCATCTCCTTGAGTGGCTTCAGCGCCGCCAGCGTGGCACGGACACCGTCAGCACTGTCGGTCTTCGAGAGCGCGATGATGGCACCCGAAAGCGTGAGAGGAGTGTGGGCACTCTTGCCCGCCTCTTTGAGCACACTCACCAGCATCGGCACCACATCCGCCGGAATGCTCTCCGCAGTCGCCAACTGCGCCACAGCATCAGGAATCACCTTCGCATCCGTCTTCGCCAGCGCGAGGATGCGCTGCAGTGCCTCATTGAACTGGATGCGGTTGCGGTTCAGCTCCTTCACCAAAAAGGCCGCTTCCTCCGGCCTGGCCTTGCTCAGCGCGTCTTTCAACGCGGCGGCGATCTTCGGCGTCTCGCTCCAGGCCTCCGGCTGGTAATACGGCCCCCGCGTGTCCGGCCGCGTCCCCCACGAATCGCCCTTCCACTCGCCTTCCTTGAAATGCAGGCGGCACAGCGCAGCGAGTATGCCTTGGCGCAACGCCGGATCAGTGGCCTTGCCAAGGCGTTCGATGAGCGCCGTGAGAATATCGTCTCTTCGCGTCTTAGCGAGCATCTTGAAGGCCGCGTCTGCCTCAGGCGAAGCTTTGTTAATCGGCAGAAGTGATAGCAGGTACTCCCCCCAAGGTTTCTTCTCGGGATTTGTGAAGGGGTATTCAAACGGGCCTCCCCAAACTGTAGTCATCAAACCACCAGCGAAAGCATCTGCGAGTGCTTTGGAAGCAACGTGCTTCACCACCGGATCGGAATCATTGATCATTGGAAGCAGCCCCTTCACCTGAAGGACTTTGTAGTAGCTCGGATCCCTGCTGAAATTGCGCAACACAGCCAGCCTCACTCTAGGATCAGCGGATTTTGCATCCTTCTCATGCGCTTGTGCCAGACGCACGGTCCAAGGAAGAATGGCGGGGTCCGTCGGAGCATCATAGCGAAGCGAAAACGTGGCTTTACGATCATCATCATGTTTGTCGGACATTCCAACAGCGCCGCCTGCGGACAATTTCCACATCGTTGGTTGGGAGACAGTAGAAGTAGCAAGGCCGGCAACTCGAGAGGTCAAGGGCTTGCTAACATCGCCAGCAAGTGTGCGGACGGCATTCATGTCTTCACTCTTAACAAGGCCGCGCTCCATTCTCCTCACCAACTCCCTCTGCGCCTCCATCCTCCGTCGATTGCTCGGTGACTCCAGCACCTTTACCAACTCCTCATCCTTCGCCTTCGCGAAATCCGGCAGCGGCTCGGCTTTGAAGCCCTTGGGCCTCACCTGCACGATGTAACCGACATCGGGGCCGGCCCAGTCAAAGGTCGCGCCTTTCCAACTGGCGCAATAGACGCGGCTCATGCCATCGACATCGGCGTCGGTGGGGCGGGTCATTTTGATGAAGGGCTCGGGCTTGCGGGTTTCTTCGAAGGTGGCGCCTTTGGGCTTCACCTGATGATGCCACAGAGCGGCGCTGCCCCAGTCGCAGGTGAAGGGGGCGTTGTTCCAAGCGCCGAAGCCGGGCTCGTCGATGTAAACCGCGCCGCAGCCGCTGCCGCCGCCGTAGTCGGCGAGGGGCTGGATGCACTCATCGTTGAAGTTCTTGTAGAGGCGCGGGTAGCCGTGGTCATCGAGGCCGGTGAAGTGGTGAAAGCGCACGTTCCAGCCGCCGCCGTCGTTCGTGTTGTCGCGGGCGAACATGTCCATCAGCGGGCTGACGGCGACTTCGAGGATGTTACGCGTGCCGGTGCTGTAGATTTCGAGGCCGGTGCCGTCGGGTCGCACACGGATAACGCCGCCGCCGCGATGCTGGACCGTTTTGCCATCGGTGCCGGTGGCATTCAGGAAGCCGAAGTCGCCACCCGCGATGTAAAGCCAGCCGTCGATGCCGAGACTGAGACCGTTCGTGGTGTGATCGGCGGGGCGGTCTTTGTAACCAAACGCGATGTCCTTCACGAGGATGTTCTGCTTCTCCGCGACGCCATCGTGATCGGCATCGATGAACTCACTGAGGTGCGGCGGATGCACGAGGTAGAGGCGGTCGTGATCCCACACGAGTCCGCGCGGCGCATCGACCTCGCAAAAGACCTTCGTTTCATCGGCACGGCCATCGCCATTGAGATCGCGCAGGCGAATGACGCGACCACGCTTCGGATTGCGGCCCAGCGAGCCATTGCCATCCGAAGAAACATAAAGCGTGCCATCCGGCTCCGCGGCGACAAAGACGGGGTAGTTCGCTGCGGCGCTGTTCGCGAACAGCGTGACCTCAAAGCCCTCGGCGACCTTCACGTCCTTCAAAATGGCCACTTCCTCCTCCGGAGTGAGTTTGACGATCTTCGGTGCAACGTTGCCTTCCTTGGCGCGGGGATCATTCGCCTTGTCGTATTCCTTCTTTTGCTCAGCGCTCAGCTTCGGCGCGATGGCTTTGATGCCCGGGCCTTTCAGCCGCACCTCGCGGATGCTGGCCCAGCCGCCGTGGTCGTTCCCTGTGCAGGTGATGACGAGCTTTTTGGCCTGCTTGGCTTCCAAGACATGGCTTTGGGAGATGGAGATATCTGTCACCATTTTGCCGTCGATCTCGATCTTGTGCTGGTAGGACTTGTCTTTTCTCTCCCACACGATTTCGAGCCCAGTGAGGTCCTGCGGCTTTTCCAACTCCAGCGTGAGCGATTGCGGCTTTGACGCATCCGCGGCGCACCAGCGTGTGCCTTCATCGCCATCGACGGCTTTCCAGGTGTCATTGCCGGGCTGCGTGCTGCTCGCGGTCGCCTTGATGCCTGTCGCGTCTTTTGGCACCGGCGGCGGCTTCGGAGCCTCGACAGGCTTCGCGGCGACAAAAGTCACTTTGTTCTCGCCCTTGAACGGCACGAGGAAATCCGGCGTGAGCTTGTCGCAGGCCCAAAGCAAGCCGCGCGTGATGAGATCGAGGTGACGCGCATCGGCAACGGTCTCCGTGTTGTGACCGATGGTCGTACTGAAGCTGCGAGCACCGTCCTTTTCATTGGTCCACGCGACGATGTATTCCATGTCCTTCGTCGTGCCGTCCTTGTTTTTCACCGTCTGCTTGCCCATGGCAAGCGGGTGGGCGTCGAAGAGGTTCACGTTGTTATACAGCTCCTCTTTGATCGTGCTCCAATCGGACAGCGTCTTCGTGATCGGATGCTCCTTATCGACAAACGTGATCGCGATAGGCTCCTGCGGGCCGTGGGAGTTCGATTGCAGGCCGAGACGCTTGAACCAGCGATCCTCGCCCGTGCGGAAGCTGTGCATGGCGCAGTGAAGCTGGATGCTGGGGATCGTCTTGTGCGCATCAAGGATGCGGGTGAGCACTTCCTTGTTGTTCATGCTCGCCGCGCACTCGTCGTGGATGATGATGTCGTAGCCCTTCGCCCAATCCACTTTGTCATAGACCGGCAGCGGCGGGTTCGTGGACTTGTCGTCGGTCCAAATCACATCCACCTGCACATTCGCACGGCTTTGGATGCCTTTGGCGATGACCTCATGCTGCTTCGAGTAATCATGGCAGCAACCACCGGCGATGAGGAGGGCTTTCAGGGGCTTTTCAGCGTGAAGTGGAAGAACTCCGGCAAGCAGGGCAAGAACGAGGGCTTTTTTCATGAATGGGAAAAACGGGGAGAGCCTCTACGGCGGTGACACAAAGTTGCTTGCAGCGATCAGGAGAGGTCGAGCTTGGCTTTGATCAAATGGCTGCCGAGAATCCACACTTTGTGAACTTTGCTGAGACGGCAGCGTTTGGTGAAGACGGGAAACTTCTCGCGTTTGAGTTTTTCAAGGATGCGCGAGTAGATGGCGGCCATGATCTCGGAGGCGACCATTTTTTTGCGATCCTCCGGCGGCAGCGCTTTCTGTGCGGCAAGGTAGTAATCCCGGGCGCGCCGATACTGAAACTCCATCATCTTGGTGAAGCGCTCACTCGGACGCGCATCAAGAATTTCGCTTTCGAGCACCCCAAACTGCCTTAGCTCACTCTGTGGAATGTAGATGCGCCCCGTGTCACGCGCATCTTGGCCGACATCGCGAATGATGTTCGTGAACTGCAGCGCGTAGCCGAGGTTGATGGCGTAATCGCGTGTGGCGGGGTTCGAGTAGCCGAAAATCTCGATGCTCACGAGGCCAACGACGCTGGCGACCTTGTAGCAGTAGCCCAGCAGTTCCTCAAAGGTCTCGTAGCGCGTCTTGGTGATGTCGCTGGCGACGCCTTCGATGATCTCGCCGAGCCAGGCACGCGGAAAGCCGTATTTGGCTGGAAGCAATACAACTTCATCGAGTACCGGATGCCCCGGTGGTTTTCCTTCGACCACACACTGCTTCCAGCGGGTTAATTCCCGCTCTTTTTCATCCTCGCCTACATCCGTGGCATCCGCGATGTCATCAACGACACGACAAAAGGCATAGAACACAATCATGTCACGACGGCGTTCTTTTGGCAGACAGGCGAGAGCAAAGGCCAGGTTCGACTTCGCCCGCCGAGTGATCTGTTCAGGAGAAAGCGTGCCGCTGGTCATGCGGATGGAGAACGTGGAAAGCCGTGGCGCAGCATGATGAGAAGAGCGGCTAGCAATAGCCAGCAATCCAGCATGGCAAGCACCAATGCATCCAACGGCAGCACGATCATGCGCCACAGCGATGAATCCGCACTCAAAGCATGCGCCATGGCTGAGGTGTAATGAGCGAGGATTTGAAAAGCGAGTGCCGTGATCGCCAGCGCGAGCAATGGCAGCAGCGCACGCAATAAAATGCGCAACGCCACGGCTCCCTGATGAAAAAAATGACCCGGCACCGCTGCGACAGCGAGTGGCAGTGCCGCGAAGATCAGCAACAACTCGATCCAGAACCAGCCACCGATGCTGGCTGGCGTGCTGATTTGCCAAAACCGCCAAATCATCCACAAAAGATCGAAAGCGGCCAGTGCGGCCACACTCTGCCAACGAGCGAAGGTGTGCTCTAGCGCGGCCACGGCATCGCCATCTGTTTCGGTGTCTTGCGGTTTTTCCCAGGCAATGACGAACCGTGCGATCCACACCTGCATGCCAGCGCCAGCTAGGGCGGTGAAAAGATAACGTGCGCCAAGTTTGAGAGACTCCGCTCCTTCCGGCAGCATGTGGCGCAGACTGGCGATTTCCAGTGCCAGCCAAGAAAAGCCAATCAGCGTCGCCCCGAGCAATGCGATCTTTTGTTCCGGCCCAGGACGCCGCTCGCCATAGCGATACGGCCAGCGCCAGATGCGCACGGTTAGAAACAGCAGCGCCAATGGCACAAGGCACGCAAACGGCCATGGCGGGATCAATGCATGCGGCAGCACGGCCAGATGCGCCGCTGCATCACGCGCAAGCGGCACGATGACTTCCCGCCAGTCGGTGAGTTGTCCAAGAGCGTAAGCGAGACTCGCCTCGCCAGTCACCGACGCCAGCAGCATCGCTCCCGCCGTCCAAAGGATCAAAGCAGACCTCAGACGCATCAAATCCCACGCATCCGACCAATGCCGCCGCAGCGGGTGCCAGCGCAGGTGAAGCACCATTCCAACCGTGAAGCCAAGAATGGCGAGCACGGTCGTTTGCCAGTGGTTGAGTGTCGGAAGTTGCAAGATGGCGATCAATTCGCGAAAACATCTCGACATGCCAGCACGTATTCGCTTCTCTCACACCGCTATGAAATTATCCGTCGCCCTCCTTCTCTCCTCTTTGTCGTTCCAATCCGCCGTCCTCGCCGAAAACTGGCCCAACTGGCGCGGCCCCAACCAAGATGGCTCCAGCAGCGAAACCGGCCTACCAGTGAAATTCAGCCCGACTGAAGGTGTGAAGTGGGCCGTGGACATGCCGGGCCTTTCCGCTTCCGTGCCGGTCATCTGGGGCGACAACGTCTTCATCACCGCACCCATCGAGGCTGAGAAGAAACTCATCGGCCTCTGCTACGACAAACAAACCGGAAAGGAAAAATGGCGCGCCACCATTTCTGAAGGCAGCGAAATCCAATGGGACGACAAGAGCAACCTCGCCAGCCCTTCAGCAGCAACGGATGGCGACCGCGTTTACTTCCTCTTCGCCAACGCCATCGCCGCCGCATGCGACTTCAATGGCAAGATCGTGTGGAAGCGTGATTTCAAAGAGACGCATGGTGCCTTCGCCACGCAATGGACCTATGGCAGCAGTCCAACGATCGACGGCGGCAAGCTCTACATTCAGGTGCTGCAACGCAACGAAGCCTTCACCTTCCAGGGTAAGTTCGAGAAGGGCACGCCCGGCAAGGATTTGAGCAGTTACATTCTCGCGATCGATCCAGCCACTGGGAAAGACCTCTGGAAGCATATTCGCCCGACGCTGGCCAATACAGAATCGCTGGAGGCCTTCAGCAGCCCTGTTTTCACGACCTACAAGAATCAGCGCCTCATGCTCATCTCTGGTGGTGACACGCTTACCGTTCACGATGCCGCCACTGGCAAAGAATTTTCCCGCATCGCTACCTGGAACCCACCCGGCGATGGCTACAATAAGTTCTTCCGACTCGTCCCCTCTCCTGTCGCTGGTGATGGCATTGTCATCGCCTGTGCACCAAAGAATTCGCCCGTCTTTGCCATCCCACTTGATTCCAAAGGTGAAACCAAACCCGTCTGGCAGACTGAAACCAAAGGCGTGACCAGCGACGTGCCCACACCCGCCTTCTACAAAGGCAAATTCTACGTCCTCGACGGCGGCAAGAAGACCCTGAGCTGCCTCGAACCAAAAACCGGCAAGGTTGTGTGGACTGGCGAACTAGGTGGAAAGACCAAATTCGAAAGCAGCCCCACCGTGGCCGATGGCAAAGTCTATTGCATCAATTTCTGGGGCGAAGTCTATGTCGCCAAAGCCGACACCGAAAAATTTGAACTGTTCGGCATGAACGAGATGGGCAATGGCTCCAAGCCCAACGGCAACGCTGCCAGCGTTCGCGCCAGCATCTCCGTCAGCGACAGCAGCCTCTTCATCCGCACGCAGGACAAGCTGTATCGCATCGGGAAGTAAGCCAGACTCACTCTCGCCTCCATGTTGCGTTCCATTCTTCTCTCACTTCTCGCGGCATCGGCTGTTTTCGGCGCACCCGCCGAGCATGTCATCCTCGTCAGCATCGATGGTTGGGCGCAGCATTACTTTGAGGACCCCAAGTGCCACATGCCGGCAGTGAAGTCTCTCGCGGCGAATGGAGTGCGGGCGAAGCGCATGGAGTGCTCGTTTCCAACGGTGACTTGGACGAATCACACCACGCTCGTCACCGGCGTGCATCCGTCGAAGCATGGGGTGCTGGCGAACGAGTACTTCGACCGTGCAACGCGGAAAAAAGTGCCGCTCATCCCTGATCCGCTCTTCAACAAGGAGGAGATCGTCAAATCACCGACGATCTACGACGCAGCGAAGGCTGCCGGTTTGACCACCGCTGGGGTGATCTGGCCCGCGTCCCGTGGTGCGAAAACGCTCGACTGGACGGTGCCGGATGTGTTTGAGCAAGAGTTGTTCGAGAAATACGGCACACCTTCGCTCCTCGAAGAAGCTCGTGCAGCCGGCATCCCCATCGAGAAACAGATGTAGTGGTGCAAGCTGGGGAATCCGGGCAAGGCACAGCGGGATTACATGTACACGCTGCTCGCCACGCACATCATCAAGAAGCACAAGCCGAACTTCCTCGCGCTACATCTCGTGAGTCTTGATTCCTTCGAGCATTCCAATGGCCGCCAAGTGCCTGAAGCTTACTGGGCAGCCAATGATTCCGACAATCGCGTCGCCGATCTCATTCGTGCCACTGAAGAGGCCGGTATTCGCGACAAAACGACCTTCATCATCACCACCGATCACGGCTTCATCACCTTCACCAAGTCGATCAACGCTAACGCGGCACTAAGGAAAGATGGTTTTGTCAAAACAGTGCTTGGTAAGAGCCTTGCGCCCGATTCGCAGGTTTTCGCCATGGCCGAAGGCGGCGGATGTTTTGTGTATGTGCTCGATGCAGCCAACCGCGACAACATCCTGAAACAGATCACGCCAAAACTCGCGAAACTGGAAGGTGTGGTGGATGTCGTGGAGGCCAAGGACTTCGACAGCAAGCTGCACCACGTCACAGCAGACAAAGATGGCCGTGAGCCTGATCTCATCCTGCTCGCAGGTGATGGCTACACGTTCACCGATTCACTTGCCGACAACGATATCATCATTCCCAGCGATTCGCCCAAGGGGGCGCACGGTCATTTCCAACTCGATGCCAACATGTATGGCTGCTGTGTCATTAGTGGCGCAGGTGTCAAACAGGGAGCCGTGCTCGATGAGGTTAAGAATATCGACGTCGCGCCCACAATGGCGAAACACCTCGGCATCCCCTTCCCTGGTGCGGATGGTCGCGTGTTGAATGAGGCGCTGAAATAGTCCTCGAAACTTTACAGCATGCCCTGGGTGTAGCGTGGGCGGGCATCGCCTCCAGCCCCGATGCGTTGGCGCATTTCCGAATCGTCCAGCGCACGGTCAACCGCCTCTTGCAGCGCACGCGAAGTCAGTTCACCCAGCACAGGCACAGGAGAGCCACTGCGGGGCCGGTAAGCACCGCTTTGCCGCTCTCCTTGATACACCTTCGTGAACAGCACCCGGCCGGAACTGGCCTCCAACACGTTCACCCGGATGCGTGCATAGCCATAGGGGTGCACGAGCAGTTGGGCGCGCAGATCCTCGATCTCCCCCGTCAAAATGAAGCGTGCTTTGGCATCCGGTGCGGTCATGCCGCGTGTTTCCAAGCCATAACCGAAGGCATTGCGCACGACATCGCAGACCGGCAGCCGGGTTTGAAGTGTATCGACCCTGGGGCCGATGGGCAGTCGCACATGTCCCAGTGTCTGCGGTTCGACGCCACGCCGGTCCTTGAACTTACCGACGGCGAATTCCGGCGCTCCGCGCTGCACTTGCTTGGGCAAAGGCACATAATTCAGGCTGATGACCGAAGAATTGGTAGCACAGGAGGAAAGGCTGAAGACCATCGTTACCGTGATCAGCGCAAGATAGATTTTGGATTTCATCAGCGCCATTCATAGACGAAGCCTGTGACGAATCAATCTACGAGATGCCGGACTTGAAATCCTCGGTAGAAGGGTAAAAAACAACCCTGCCGGAACTCGGAGCTCAGGAAAAAAACCCCCAAAACCTGAATCCAATTAACCCGGCAGGGTTGATTTAATGAATATATTCGGAAACAGCTCTGCCATGCAATACCAAAAACTTTTTCATCGAAGAAAAGCACTCCTGCTCACTCTGCTTGGGGTCGTCATTTTCGCCCTATTCCCCTCAGAAAGTCACGCACAGCTAGGGCGTGCCGTTCGGCAGGTTATTGTCACCCAAGCGGCCACTTGGACCTCCAATACGGCCACCATGCAGTGCTGGCAGCGTGCTTCAGCGGGGGCACCATGGCAGCCGGTGTTTGAAAAGTCCGTTCCCGTTCTGCTGGGAAAAAAAGGCCTTGCTTGGGGCCGCGGGGTCTTCAATCCGCCGCAGAACGGCATTCCTGCCAAGGTCGAAAAGGACTGGAAAGCGCCCGCTGGTGTCTTCCAGCTTGGCTCCTTGTTTGGCTACGGTGCCACTCCGCCGGGCGGGCGCTGGCCCTACATCCAAGTCGGGCCATGGGATGCCTATGTCGATGATTCGACCTCGCCTTATTACAATCGCCATGTGCGTATTGATCCGCGTCAGGGAATTCCGCCGTGGTTTGAGAAGCAAAAAATGCGTCTCGGCGACGCCGCCTACAAATGGATGCTCGAAATCCGCCACAACCAGCAAACCGCCGCCCCTGGCTACGGCAGCGCCATCTTCTTCCACGTCCGCCGTGGCCCCGACAAACCGAGCGCCGGCTGCACCACCATGGCCGAGGCCGACCTCACCCGCCTCCTGCGCTGGCTCGATCCCGCCGCCTCACCGCACTACGTTCTACTGCCGAAGGCGGATTATGCCGCGTTGCGTGCCACGTGGGCATTGCCTTGAACCCGGCGGTTGCCAAGCGTGCTTCGTGACATAAACTGGCCGCATGAATGAGCGCATCGTCATCGACCCGCAGATCTGCAACGGTCGTCCTGTCGTGAAAGGCACGCGGATCACGGTGCAGACCATCATGGAGTTTCTTGCCGCAGGAGACACCGTTGAGGACGTTCTGGACGAGTATCCGTCTTTGACCAAGGATGATGTCAATGCCTGCCACGGCTGGGTCTCGCGGCTCATGTCCAACCACTTCCACTTCGCCGCGTTGTCGTGAAAGGTTTTCTGCTGGATGAAAATCTGCCGTCGAGGCTGACCTTCACTCCTTCCCTGCCAGTTTCCCACGCACTGGACTACGGCAGTAATCCCACCGACTCACAGCTCTGGCAGACCGCCATGACAAATCAGTGGGTGATCGTGAGTAAGGATGCCGATTTTTCAGATCGAATCTTGGTCTCATCCCCGCCACCGTGGGTCGTGCATCTGCGCTTCGGCAACCTGCGGCGCACTGATTTCCATCACTTTCTGGCAACCGTTTGGCCCAAAATCGAAGCGTTGCTTCCCTCTCATAAACTCATCTGCGTTTATCCGGACCGCATCGAAGCCTTTGCCTGATCACTTCCGCTCGAACTAGCGGTTTGACTCCCCGTCCCCTCTCTGCCATCTCAAGCATCTCCATTCATCATACCTCATTCTGATTTCGTCATTCCCTCATGGCCAATCCCGCCCCCGCACACGGTTACACTGAAGACTCCATCAAATCCCTCGACTGGCGCGAGCACATCCGCCTGCGCCCGGGCATGTACATCGGCAAGTTGGGCGACGGCTCCCTGCCCGAGGACGGCATCTACGTCCTGCTCAAGGAAGTGCTGGATAACTGCATCGACGAACACGTCATGGGCTTCGGCAGCACCATCGACATCGTCATCGCCGAGGATCAAACCGTCACTGTGCGCGACTACGGTCGTGGCATTCCGCTCGGCAAATTGCTGGAATGCGCCGCGCAGATCAACACCGGTGCCAAATACGACAGCGAAGTCTTCAAGCGCTCCGTCGGCCTCAACGGCGTCGGCATCAAGGCCGTCAACGCCCTCTCCGAGTTCTTCGAGATCCAGGCCATCCGCGAGAAACAGACGCGCACCATCGAGTTCAGCCAAGGACTCGTCATCTACGACATGGGCAAGCCCAAGCCCTGCGACGAGCCGAATGGCACGCGCATCGCCTTCCGCGCCGATGCGGAGAGCTTCGCCGACGACACGCATTACCGCCTCGACTTCGTGCGCGAGATGCTGCGCTTCTACTCGTGGCTGAATCCCGGCCTCACCATCGTGCTCAATGGCGAGAAGTTTAAGTCCAAGGACGGCCTCATGGACCTCATCCGCGCCAAGCTCACCGAGGAGCCGCAATACCCCATCATTCACATCGAGGGCAAGGACGTGGAAGTCGCCTTCACCCACGGCAGCGGCTACGGCGAGGAATACTACAGCTTCGTCAACGGCCAGCACACCACCCAGGGCGGCACGCACCTCGCCGCCTTCCGAGAAGCCATCGTGCAGGAGTGCCGCGAGTTCTTCAAAAAGCAGTATGATCCCGCCGACGTGCGCGGCAGCCTCATCGCCGCCGTCAGCGTGAAGGTGCAGGAGCCGGTGTTCGAGTCACAAACGAAAACCAAGCTCGGCTCCAGCCATATGGAACCGAACGGGCGCAACCTGCGCGGCCACATCACCAGCGTCATCACCGCGCAGCTCGACAATTTCCTTCACAAGCACGCCGACATCGCCAAGTCCCTCCAGGAAAAGATCAACGCCAACGAAAAAGAGCGCAAAGAGATCAGCGGCATCCAGAAGGCCGCCCGCGAAAACGCCCGCAAGGCCAAGGTTCACAACAAAAAGCTCCGCGACTGCCGCGTCCACTTCGACACCAAGGACAAGCGCCGCGACGACAGCACCCTGTTCATCACCGAAGGCGACAGCGCCTCCGGCAGCATCACCAAGAGCCGCGATGTCGAAACGCAGGCCGTCTTCAGCCTGCGCGGCAAGCCGCTCAACTGCTTCGGCCTCACGCGCAAGATCGTCTATGAAAACGAGGAGTTCTACCTCCTCGCCAACGCCTTGCAGATTGAAGAAGACCTCGAAGAACTCCGCTTCAACCGCGTCGTGCTCGCCACCGATGCCGACGTCGATGGCATGCACATTCGCCTGCTCATGATCACCTTCTTCCTGCAGTTCTTCCCCGAACTCGTGCGCAAAGGCCACCTCTACATCCTGCAGACGCCGCTGTTCCGCGTGCGGAATAAAAAAGAAACCTTCTACTGCTACAGCGACGACGAACGCCAGCGCGCCATCCACCGCTGCGGCAAAACCGCCGAGATCACCCGCTTCAAAGGTCTTGGTGAAATCAGCCCCGACGAGTTCAAGCACTTCATCGGCCCCCACATGCGCTTGGAGCCCGTCACCATCCGCGACCACGCCCTTGATGCCGACGGCAACCCCATCCCTTCCGAGCACAAGAGCGTGAAGGAGATGCTCACCTTCTACATGGGCAAAAACACCCCCGAACGCCAGACCTACATCGTCGAGAACCTTCGCATCGAGGAAGAACTCGAATTCAAGGACGCCGCGGAGCCGGCGGAACTGCCCGCAGCGGCATGAGTACGACTCGGATCAAGCGACGGCGAGCGTCGATGACACGACAGATGCCATACGAGCCGTTGCCTGCATCCGTTGTGTTAGGCGGCGTTGTCATTGGTGAGTCTGAGTTCAAGAATCTCTTCGAGGCCATCGACCTCGTCGATGTGCGACCCGATGCGCACAAAGCCGAGCCCTGCAGCGAGAGCTTGTGAGGCCACGTTGTCCGGCCGGATGGTCATCACAAATCTCGTCACACGATGCACTTGATGCGCCCAATTCATCAGCGCCTTCGACGCTTCGCGAGCGAAACCTTGGCGGAGGAATGGTGGATAAACGGTGAACCCAAATTCGACGCCACCCGGAGCATAAAGCTGTAGATACTCCGCGCCGGGTGCCGTGTGAAAGCCGATGTGACCGACCATCACGCGGCGTTCCCGAAGCACCAGCGCCCGCAACAACCACGGTTGCAGGGATGGATTGGACTCAAGCTGCTTGAGCCGTAGACTCATGACATCCGTGGAATCCAGCAAGCTATCTGGAATTGGCACCCCGAGTATCCGCCCGGCTCCTGCGAGATCGTGCTCCAGCATCGTCCGCAGGAACGCGGGAGTGAGAGGGACCAGATCCAGGCGCTCCGAGTGAATGGTGGTTCTCATGGTGGGTGAAGCGGAGTCGTTAGGCGCTTTTGGGTGCGATTGCTCCCGGCAGCACGAGTCCGAGGATGATGAGCAGCATTGGCGTGATCGGCGCTAACAGAAAGCCCAAAAACAATTGAGACTCACCCAGATCAAGTCGCGCAAGCTTCCAGAGGCTGAGCGAGAGAACGAATAGACTAGCAATTAAACACATTATTCGGACGAGCTTTGCGACGGTGTCATCGGCAACGATCTTACGATTCAGGATTTGGGCGATCTGATGTTTCATACGCAGTTATTGGTTTCTGGTTTTCCACTGGCTTGAGATCGAAGAAAGTAAACTTCTGATGCGCCTAACGACCCCAAGCTCAGCGACCGCGGAGTGCGGCGCGGCACCTGCATGGTGGGCGGAAAGGCGGCGGCGGAAGCAGGTGCCGTGACGCACGGAGCGGTTCGCTGCAGCGCATGGTTAGCCGTTGCGGTTGATTGGATAAGACTCCGCTGCAAGCCAGTTCATAAAATCGGCGTGCTGGGTGTTGAGGTAATCATGCCAGCGACTCCAGCTAAAGAACTTGCCGAGGTGCTGGATGAAGAAAAGCTCGGTGCTCGTGCCCGGCAAATCCAGCCTCGCAGTCCGGGCATACGTCCTGCCAACCTGCTCCGTCCATGCGACGGGAACGAACGGAAGGCCGTGAGTGGTCATGGAGTAGTTGAAACTGTTCGCTGCCTCGACGCCGATGAAAAGGCAATGGCTTGGCTGAATGAGTCTGACAACCTCGGCAAAAACTCTCCAAGCGGAAACAAAGTCGTCGCCAGTGGGACGCTCCGGCTGCCCCTCTTGGTTGTAGTGCATCGGTCGCTGAATGAAGTTGTAGAATGCCGTGTCGCCCCAGAGCCGTTCACGGTCTATGTCGGTCGTCCTGAAAAGGACTTTGGGCAATGTATCCAGAGTGCGATTGGGCCACTCAGCGTTGACGAGGCACTCAGAAACGATGTCTCTGGTGTATTGGGGGTATTCGAGGTACTGCCGCAGGATGCTCTCAAGCTGGTCGGGCGACTGCGGGCGAACGTAATGAGACTCGCCAACGATGAGGAGGCGCTTGTGTGCAGGACGCTCCGGAAAAAGATGTCCAGCCCACGGCAGCCAAGTAAGACCCTGAATCTCGCGAAAGCCGGTGTCGAAGTGGGTGGATGACTCGCTGAAATTCATTCGGCGGGAGTTACAGCTTCGTCCACTGGTGCATTGAGCCGGAAGGACAGCCATGCGCCGAAGGCGCCTTGTCCATCCTGACGAGTGTTGAGCACTTCTTGCATTGGTAGTTCGTGTCGCCGACGGAGCCGATGCGAGTCCACTGGTGCATGGAACCCTTGGGGCATCCGTGGGCGCTGGGGTTCTTGCTGCTCTGCACGAGAGTCCCGCATTTGCTGCATTGGTAGTTGTCCATACTTGTGTTGCTTGGTGTTTTGGGTTGGTTGCCTTGCGTTCGTTCACGAGGGACGTGAGCATCGGCTAACATTGAAGATCATTCACAGATCGTGAGATCTGTCAGCACCTTTATATCCGACAGTTTGGTGGGAAAAGTACGGGGTGTGGCGCTCATGAATGTCGTTTTACCCTCCTATGCCGTTGCTGGGCAACAAAAATGTGGCTTTGCAACGGCATAGGAGGGGCAATTCCATGTGTGAATATTCCAATCCCCCAACCCAAACTGGAGGAACGGCTGCGCGGCGTGATCCCCTGAAGCAGTACAGCAAGCGGACGGAAGAGGGCTATGTGCAGTGATACAAAAGCTACGTCCTCTTCCAAGCACAGGTGACAGGCCGGATGAAGCACCCACAGGAGATGGGGACGGCTGAGGTAGAGATGTTTTTTACCCATCTGGCCGTAAACAAGCATGCCTGTGCAAAAAGCGTTGCTCCATTTCCTCGCGTTGGACATCTTCCCCAGCCTATGCTATCCGCACGGCCCATGTTTTCCGCCCGAACCTTCGTTTCTGTCCTAGCCCTTGCTCCCGCGTTTCTCGGCGCTGCGGAGAAGATTGATTTCAATACGCAGATCAAGCCGCTGCTCGAAGGGGCTTGCACGCATTGCCATGGTGAAAAGGAGGACAAGGGTGACTTCCGCATGCACACGCTGGAGGACATGAAGAAGGGCAATGAAAATGGCCCTGGCCTGACTCCCGGCGATCTGAAGAAGAGCTCCATCTACACGACGCTGCTGCTGGCTCCCGAGGAAGATACGGCGATGCCGCCGAAGAAGGAAGGCCTGCTGGAAAAGAGCCAGATCGAGGTGATCAAGGCCTGGATCGAGCAAGGGGCGAACTGGCCTGCGGGCGTGGTGCTGGAGCAGACGCCGCGCATCAAGTTCGAGAAGCACATCCAACCGATCCTGGAACAGAACTGCGTGTCCTGCCACAATCCGGACAAGGCGAAGGGCGACTGGATCCTCACAACGAAGAAGGAAGCCTTCAGCACCGGTGAGAACGCCCCGAACATCGTGGCCTTTGATTTAAAGAGCGCGATTTATCATGTGACGACGCTGGCGGCAGATGATGACGATTTGATGCCGCCAAAGAAGAGCGGCGGGCCGTTGAGCAAGGAGGACATCAATTTCCTCAAGCTATGGATTCAGCAAGGCGCACCGTGGCCGGATGACCTGAAACTGACCGCGAAGGAAAAGAAAGCCCCCGGCACGAACAACCCCGACACACTGGAACTGGTGAAGAAGATTCACGCGTTCATCGTGCAGACCTCGAAGGAGAAAAAGGAAGCGGAGATGAAGCCGTATGATTCGAAGATTCCGAAGACGGGCATCCCTTTCAGCATGGTGGCCATCAAGGGCGGCGATTTCCTGATGGGCAGCCCTGAGAGTGAGGCGAATCGCGGCGATGACGAAGGCCCGCAGGTGAAGAAAGCGATCAAGCCGTTCTGGATGGGCAAGTATGAAGTGACGTGGGATGAGTATGAGCCCTTCCAACTCACGAACATGGGCCGCAATAAAGATGGCTCCCGACAAGTATGGAAGCCAACGGACAAGCCCGAAGATCTGATCTCCCAGCCGACCCCACCGTATCAGCCGATGGATTTCGGCATGGGCCGTGATCATATGCCCGCCATCTGCATGACGCAGCATGCGGCGAACAAGTACTGCCAGTGGCTCAGTGCCCAAACGGGACACTTTTATCGCCTGCCAACGGAAGCGGAATGGGAATACGCGGCTCGTGCCGGCACGAAGACGGCGTATTTCTTTGGCGACGATGCCGCACAACTCAAAGAGTATGCGTGGTACTTCGACAACGCTCCAAACTTCCAGTACTCGAAGGTGGGAGCGAAGAAGCCGAACCCTTGGGGCCTGTACGACATCTACGGCAACGTCTGCGAGTGGTGCCTGGATCAATACACGCCCACGACGCCAGCGGCAGCCATCCTCGGCAATTCGTGGGTCCCTTCGAAGACGGCCTATCCACACGTGGCCCGTGGTGGCACCTATGATGATGATCCCGAACTCTGCCGCAGTTCAGCGCGCAAAGCATCCGATGCTTTGTGGAAACAACAGGACCCTCAGCTTCCGAAGAGCATCTGGTACCTGACCGATGCGACATGGCTGGGCTTCCGCATCGTGCGTCCGCTGGAGATTCCGACGGTGGAAGAGATGTTTGCCGCTTGGAACAACGGTGTGGCGAAAGAATAGGATTCGCCGCCAATGGAATCTGAAACGAGTCGCTGAATCACAGCGGCTCGTTTTTTTTGCTCGCCATGACTGTAGAACTACGCTCATGCTGCCGTTTGCTCCGGCTCCTTTTCCACCATGACTACCCCGTCCTCCTCTGCTCCCAAAGGCGCTGTCGCCGCCCTGATCGCCGCTTTCCTCGGCTGGCTCTTTGATGGCTTTGAAATGGGCTTGTTCCCGCTGATCGGCAAACCGGCGTTGCAAGACCTACTGCCTAACGCTATGCCCAAGGCACATTTGGACTGGTTTACTGTGATCATCGCCGTGTTCCTTGTGGGCGCAGCGACGGGCGGCGTGCTGTTTGGCTGGCTGGGAGACAAATTGGGCCGCGTGAAGGCGATGACCTTGGCTATTTTCACTTACGCCATCTTCAGCGGCTTGTGCGCCTTTGTGACCGAAGCGTGGCACTTCGCCGGCTTGCGCTTCATCGCCTCTTTAGGTATGGGTGGAGAGTGGGCTCTCGGGGTGGCTTTGGTGAATGAAATTTGGGGTAACAAAAATCGCGCCTGGATCGCCGGCATGATCGGTGCCGCTTCGAACATTGGCTTTCTGCTCACGGGTTTGATCAGTTGGAAGCTGAATGCGAGTTTGGATGTCGTCACCGGGTGGATTCACGCCGTTGGTCTGTCTCCTGAGAACACGGAATACCTGCTTCACAACCGCGCTTGGCGGTTTATTGCCGTCAGCAGCGCGTTACCGGCATTGATCAACTTCTTCATCCTGATCTTCGTCCCCGAATCCCACAAGTGGGAGGCGGAGAAGAAGTCCGGCAGCACCTCACACTGGGCTACGATGGATCTCATGGGTGTGCTGATCGCGTGCATCGCAGCCTTGGGGATCATTTATATTTGGTCACCGATGGCTACGGTGAGTGGCGTCGTAGCTGGCTTGGTAACTGTGGTAGGACTCGCCATCGCGCTATGGGGTTATTTGCATCCGATGCGGCAGTACATGTCCCGTTCTGTCGCTTCAGGCAGCACTCAGTCAGCCGACCGCACCACCATCATGCGCAACCTGCTCATCGGGGCCGGCTTAGCGGCTGTTGCGTTGCTCGGCACGTGGGGATCCACCCAGCAGGCTGCTCGCTGGGCCTCAGACCTAGCACCGAAGGGTAGCAGGTTGCCCGTCATTGATTATGTCGTCATCGCTACGGCATTGGGTGCCATCGTGGTGACTCTGATCACGCCGTTTATTGCAGACAAATTAGGCCGACGCGTGACCTACACATTACTTTGCGCGGCTAGCCTTGCCGCCTCGCTCGGCTTCTTCCGCATCAACGTTCCGTTTGTGGAGGCAGTAGTGCCATCGTCGCTGTTGATAAGCGCCTTCCTACTCGGAGGCATTACAGCTTCATTCTATGGCTTCTTTCCGCTCTACTTCCCGGAACTATTTCCAACCAGTGTGCGTGCCACGGGTCAGGGCTTCTGCTTCAATTTTGGTCGACTCATCGCTGCCATCGGCGCCCTCCAACTTGGCAACCTCATGAGCTTGTTCAATGGCGCAAATGTCACGGCATCGCAATCCGCGGCCAATGCCTACTCGGTACTCTCTTGCATCTACCTCGTGGGGATGGTCCTGGTCTGGTTTGCGCCAGAAACAAAAGGGCGTTCGCTCCAGTAGTAGCGGGCAACCACAGCCACTCGAAAAGAATCTTTTCTTGCCTTCCTGCTCTTTATGTATAATAATACAATTATATTAATCTCTCACAAATAAGAAGCTCTTGAGTCAAAGATGTAATCAATTATGGAATGTATGATTTATCTTGATCCTAGCTTTGAAACTGATTATATTACCTGCAATTCGAGATTTTACCCGAACCCATAGCTCTAAGGAACCAAATCCATGACCAACGGCACCAAAAACACAGCCAAAGACCACGCCAAACTGGCAGATTTCATTCTGTTCAGTCAGCGTGAGTTCCTGCTGAACCTCTCCCGCGAGCTAAACCGAGACAATATCTCCTTCGCCCAGTTCTTCCTGCTTGGCTACCTAGCCACATCGAAGGAAATGACCATGACTGACATCGCTCGGAAAATGGGCCACTCGACGGCTGCCGCCACCGGTCTTGTGGATCGTCTTGAAAAACTTGGTTACATGGAACGCACCCATGCCGTGGATGATCGCCGCAAAGTGCTTGTTCGCATCACTTCCCGTGGCATTGAGCTCGTCAGCCGTCTGCGTGACGAACTGCAAAACCAGATCGCCGACGCTATGAGCGAAACAGCCTCTGAGGACGCCGCCAGCTTCATGTCTTCGTATCGCACGATGAGCACCGAAATGGCCCGCTAAGTTTTTCTAGATCCCAAGATTCTACAAAGGCGCACGGTTTAATACGTGCGCCTATTGATTTTTCATGGCAGAACAGCGTTATGGAAGATGCACTGTGGATGACTTTCCCTGCTCTCGAAGCCCTGCCAGGTTTCGCGCATCGCTTCACGCTCCGTCATTCTGACGTTGATGTGAATGCGGAACGTGCGGTGGTTGTGGATCGCTTATGGGACTGGCATCGTAACCAAACGCAAGAACTCGGCTTTGAAAGCACATCGCTCTGTATTGCTGAACAGGTGCATGGCCGTGAAGTTGCGGTGATTGATTCTCCCCAAAAAGAGAGCGCAATCGGCGCGGACGGCCTGATTTCCAATTCGGCCGGGTTGGTCATTGGTATCTATGTCGCCGACTGCTGTGCCGTTTATCTAGCCGATCCAAATAAGGGCGCTTTCGGTGTGGTGCACTCCGGCAAAAAAGGCACCGAACTCGGCATCACAACGCATGCGATCGAAAAAATGCAGGAGCACTTCGGTTCCCGACCGGCAGACATTCACGTCCAACTCAGTCCCTGCATTCGTCCGCCCGCTTACGAGATCGATTTTGCCGCGCAAATTCGCCAACAAGCTCTAGATGCTGGCATTCCTGCCACTCAGGTTCACGATACCGGTCTCTGTACGTCTTTGGATTTGCACCGCTTTTATTCCTACCGCATGGAAAAAGGCCTCACCGGGCGGATGCTTGCTCTGCTGGGACGCCCAGCCTGATACACCATGACTTTCCATTCACCTGCCAAAATCAATCTGTGGCTGCGTATCCTCGGCAAGCGTCCTGACGGCTTCCACGAGGTGCAAACTCGTCTCTGTCGCCTCGCATTAGGAGACACCGTGGAACTCGAGCATCTCGGCGTTGGCACTCAAGTCTCCCTCACATGCTCCGATCCCACCGTTCCTCTCGATGAATCGAATCTAGCCATGCGCGCCCTGCGTGCTTTTGAAAACCGCACAGGGAAGCATTCATCATGGCGCATTCACTTGGAGAAAAAAATCCCCGCTGGGGCAGGTCTCGGTGGTGGCAGTAGCAACGCTGCCACGGTCTTGAACGGAGCCAATCAACTCGCGGGTTCACCACTCTCCTTGGCCGAACTGATTGAGTTGGCGTCTCAAATCGGTTCAGACGTCCCCTGCTTTCTCCTCGATAGCCCGGCGGCCGATGGCGCTGGTCGCGGCGAACAAGTCACCCCTGCTGAATTTCCCTGGCATCTGCCGCTCGTATTGATCAAGCCCCCCTTTCCGATCCCTACGCCGTGGGCCTACAAGCGCTGGGCAGATTCCAAAGAAATCCCTGGTATTCTCTACGCTCCACAGCTTTGCCCGTGGGGTGCGATGGTAAATGACCTTGAACGTCCGGTATTCGAAAAATTCATTCTGCTGCCCACCATGAAAAACTGGCTTCTTGAGCAGGGTGAAGTCCGTGCCGCCCTCATGTCCGGCTCCGGCAGCACGATGTTTGCGATCACTCATACTCCAGCCCAAGCGGCAGACCTAGCCACGAAAGCTCGCGAATGGTGTGGGGAAACCGCTTGGGTTCAGGCAACCACGACTGCCAATTAAAGCATCGACCTTCTTCGGCAAAAGTTTAGGGCCGGACGGCTCCCGATTCCGTCCGACCCCTGGTTTAATCAACCTCAACTAAGATCCTGCGGTGAGGTAGGGTTTCAGTGAATAACCAATCACTCTCAAGACCCAGTCGATGGAGGGCTGATCCTCACACAAACTGTTGATGGCTTTAGTGCGGCATCCTTCAGGATCGTTGAAAAAGATAGGAACTATTTTCACCTCCATTGAACTGCGGATAATAACCGCTCGTTTGAATCCCATGCCGCTGCCCGAACTCACCGCCGAAGAACACGCCATCTATGAATGGCAGATTTGGGTTCCGGGTGTGGGCGATGCAGGCCAGCGCAAGCTCAAAGCCGCTTCGGTACTGATCTCGCGCGTCGGCGGCTTGGGTGGTCTTGTCGCCTTGGAGCTGGCAGCCGCAGGCGTGGGGAAACTCGTGCTCGCGCATGGCGGCGAGTTGCAGCCGTCCGACTTGAACCGTCAGTTGCTGCAAACCCATGATCACATCGGCAAGCCGCGCATGGACTCCATCGTGCGGCGTTTGCGCGAGCTGAATCCGCGTTGCGACATCATCGGTGTGGCAGAAAATGTGAGCGAGGCGAATGCAGACGCTCTCGTCGCGCAGGCAGACATCGTGGTGGATGGAGCACCGCTGTTTCAAGAGCGACTAGCACTCAATGCGGCCGCCGTGCGAGCACGCAAACCCATGGTCGAATGCGCTATGCACACGCTGGAAGCGAGCGTCACGACCTTCGTGCCCGGCAAGACCGGCTGTCTCGCCTGCTATGTGCCGACAGTGCCACCCACATGGACGCGGCAGTTCCCCGTCTTCGGTGCCGTTTCAGGCACAGCCGCATGCATCGGCGCCATGGAGGTGATCAAGCTCATCACCGGCATCGGCGACACGCTGTGCGGCCAGATGCTCTCCATGGATCTCGCCACGATGCAGTTCCGTAAGGTGCGGTTACCTATACGGGCAGACTGCCCGGTTTGTCATGGCTTGGCCACATAATCGAGCACGCAAACCTTATCCAACTGCGGTTTGAGCTTGGTGACGAAAGCTTGATGCTCGGCATGCGGCAGATAGGCTTCGAGACCAGCTTTGTCCTTGAATGTGACGAAGAAACAGTGCGTGAAGCCATCATTGAGTCCTTCAGGACTTACATTCTTACCCCATTCATATCCAGCGACCGTGTCGATCTTCTTTGCAAGTTCACCGAAGGCGATTTCAAGGCTATGCACCTGCTCAGGCGTGGCGCTGTCCTTGAATTTAAAGAACACAACATGGCGGTAAGGAGCATCAGAGGCGGTGGCGAGGGTGGACATAGCGGTTAGGAGAAGAGTGAGGGCAAAAAGAACAAATTTCATGGTCAACGAGACTGTCGCAGGGATGAGTTTGCGTCAATGTTTCAAACAGGTTGCACCGTGGCGCCGTGCATGCTCCTTAACTGCTCTTATGAGCCATTGGGATCGCTTTCAAAAATACTTCGTCCGTTACGCCAACCTTGGGTTTTCCATCGACATCAGCCACATGGGCTTTGAGGACAATCTGTTCACCACACTGGCCGGGCCAATGGATGCTGCGTTCAAGGCCATGCGAGAACTCGAAGCTGGTGCCATCGCCAATCCCGATGAGCAGCGCATGGTGGGACACTACTGGCTGCGTGATTCGAAGCTGGCGCCAACCGCCGCCTTGAAACAGGAAATCGACGAAACACTCGAAGCAACACTGAAGTTCGCCGCCGATGTCCATGCAGGTGCGATCAAGGCCGCAAACGGCAAAAAATTCACGCGGGTGTTGGTCGTTGGTATCGGCGGCTCGGCCCTGGGACCACAGCTCGTCGCGCATGCGATCACCCCGGCCAACCCGCCGCTGGAGATCGCGTTTTTTGACAACACCGACCCGGACGGCATGGACCGCGTGCTTGCCCAGATCGGTGATGAACTTTCCACGACCCTCACGCTCGTCATTTCCAAATCCGGCGGCACGAAAGAGACACGCAATGGCATGCTCGAAGCCGAAGCCGCCTACAAAAAGGCTGGGATCGACTTCGCCAAGCATGTCGTGGCGGTGACCGGTGACGGTAGTGAACTCGACAAGCATGCCAAGGCACAAGGCTGGCTGGCTCGTTTCCCCATGTGGGACTGGGTGGGCGGACGCACGAGCATCATGAGTGCCGTGGGCACCATTGCCGCTGCCTTGCAGGGAGTGGATGTGCGCCAGTTCCTCGCTGGAGCCGCGGCGATGGACGCTGAGACGCGGCAACGCCCGGCACGTGAGAATGCCGCGATGCTGCTTGCGCTGATGTGGCATCACGCCGGCAAGGGCAAAGGATTGAAGGACATGGTGGTGCTACCCTACAAGGACCGGCTCGTGCTTTTCAGCAAATACCTCCAACAACTCGTCATGGAGAGCCTCGGCAAAGAGCATGACCTTTCCGGTGCCGTGGTGAACCAAGGGATCGCCGTATATGGCAACAAAGGCAGCACCGACCAGCATGCCTATGTGCAGCAACTGCGCGACGGCGTGAACAACTTCTTCGCGACTTTCATCGAGGTGCGTAAAGCCCGCGACACCGTCCCATTCGAGGTCGAGCCCGGCTTCACCAGCGGTGATTATCTCCAGGGCTTCCTCCGCGGCACCCGCAAGGCGCTGGCAGAGAAAAAACGCGAGTCCATCACCCTGAGCATCGAGGAGATCAATGCTTTCAGCCTCGGCATGCTCATTGCGCTGTTTGAGCGTGCGGTCAGCTTTTATGCCAGCCTAGTCAACATCAACGCCTACCACCAACCCGGCGTCGAAGCTGGCAAAAAGGCCGCCACCGAGTTCCTCAAACAGCTCGCGCAAGTGCGTAGCGCGCTCAACAGCACCGGTGTCACCGCCGCCGATCTGGCTGTCAAACTCGGCATCGACTCCGAAGACGCCTTCCACATGCTCACGCACCTAGCGGCCAATGACCTAGCGAAAGTGGCTGGCCAAGGCGCAAGTCCGGCGGCGGATCAATTCACGGCCTCCTGAAAAACGTCATTTGCACACGCAACCGCAGCATCCTATTAATGAAATTGCAAGCACTCCTGATCCTACGCAAGCCACATGCGTGAAATCCCCATCCAATACCAAATCGCCTGCGTCATTCTGACAGCCCTGTTCATTTGGTCCTTCAGTATTGCCCGTGAGCCGCGTGGTTGGAGGCGGCTCTTTCAGTCCATGTTCTCCAAATCGGAAACATTTTCGGTGAACAAGAATAAAGTCATCGACGAAGCTTTGAAGCGTTACGGCATTGGCATTGCCATGATCATTCTGGTTGTGGACGTTTCATGTTTTGTGCTTGGCGTCACCTATCCTTTCCGTGAAAAAATTCGAACGTTATCTCCTGAACAACGGGATAACATGAACGAGATTAACAAGGTTAAAAGTAGCACAAATTCTTCTCCGCTTCCCTGATTAAGTGTTTCGTTTTACCACTACCGTATCAGACACCAGATCGTGCAAACAGCGCCGGTCACTACGGAAAATGAGAAGAAAATCACCCAGCATCAGTGGCAGACCGATGAACTGGATACTGTTAATAACGGCAAATAGAAACCAGCGTAGCATCACGGCCTTCACAAACCCGGCTCGTGATTGATCTTGGGCACGAACAATCTTAATACCCGTTAATAGCTTGCCGATCGACTGGCCACGCAGGGTCAATAACACGACATTGGCAATCATCAGGGCACTGATGACCCCATACATCGCAAACACCGTCTGATTGCCCGCCTCAAGTGCCTGCGTGGTTTGCATCTTCAAGGCCTCCATCATCGCCGTTGGATCTTCTCGCAGGGCTAGAATCTTCGCCTCGAAAGTGGCATCCATGATGGCAATAAGAAGGACGTAGACCGGCAACAGTAGCAACAACCAGTCGATCATTTTGGCACCGAATCGCTGTCCCAGCGAAGCTAAAACCTTCGTTTGCACCTCATCTTGCCGCACCTCTTCACGCAAAGCAGTGATGGCGGGGATTTCGGTCGTGCCGGACACCTCACGCATATGAGTTCCCAGTGCCTGCCATTCCGGCATCCCTTCCGCCCAGCAGAGGTCCGTGGCCAGAAACCGCCCTTCCCGCATGCCGGCGCTCACATCCAGGTCATTGAAGGTGCCGAGCTGTTCTTCGCCGCGTGCGAGGTGATATTTCATGTGGGATGCAGGTTGCTGGAGTCTGGATGCTAGATAACTGCTGAAACGCCAGCATCAAGCTCCCAAACCTACCGATTGAAAACCATTCTCCGCGTCTTCTCCTACCTGCGTCGTTATCCGTTACTCGGCGCGGCTCAAATCTTCTGCGCCATCACCGGCACGCTGATGGTCATCGTGTTTCCATCCATCACTCGTGAAGTTATGGACGTCGTCGTTCCCCACAAACAGTGGGATCGTCTGACCTCGCTTGCCCTATGGGGACTCGCTGCCTACTTCGCGCAGCATTTCTTCAATTCGCTGCGCATCCAGCTCAATAACACTTTCGAGCAGATGGTCATCTTCGACCTGCGCAGCGACATCTACCAGCGCCTGCAAACCTTGCCCCTCCGTTGGTTCGACAATCGCCCCTCCGGCGACATAATGACCACCGTTTCGGAAGACATACCCGCCGTTGAACGTGTCCTCATCGATGGCATCGAGCAAGGACTCGTCTCCGTGCTGCAAATCGCCGTGGTGGGTGTGTTCATGTTTCAAGCGGATCCAACGCTCACGCTCTATGCGCTCATTCCCCTGCCCTTTCTTGTTGCTGGCGCATTAACCTACACAAAAACATCACGCGATCGCCATCGCAAGGTGCGCAAGGCCAGCAGCGCCATGAATTCTCTGCTTCAGGACAACGTCGCCGGTATGCGCCAGATCAAAGCATACGCCATGGAGCGTGAGGAGCACGACCGCTTCAACCGCGCCAGCGACGCCCTGCGGCGCGCCACACTGCATGTCATGCGCGTCTGGGCCATCTACCGGCCCGGCATGCATTTCCTCACCAGCATCGGTATGGTCATTGTGCTCTGGGTCGGCGCCCGCCAGCTCATGGCCGGGAAAATTCAAACCGGTGACCTCACCGCGTTTCTGCTGCTGCTCAAATTCTTCTACGATCCCATCGAGAGCCTGCACCAACTCAATCAAATCTTGCAAGCGGGGCGCGCCGCTGGTGAACGCGTCTTCGATGTAATCGATGCCGAACCTGAGGCCGACACGACCGGCGGACGTGAACTCGCCACCATCACCGGCCACGTGCGTTATGAGAACGTCGGCTTTAGCTACGCCGGAAAAACACCCACCGTCCACGGCGTCACGCTCGATGCGCATCCCGGTCAAACCATCGCTCTTGTCGGTCCCACGGGCGCAGGCAAATCCACACTCATCAATCTCCTCACCCGCTTCTACGAATACGATCAAGGCGTCATCACCATCGACGGCGCTCCCGTTCACGAACTCAACAAAGCCTGGCTGCGCCGCCACATCGGCTACGTCACACAGGAGAGTTTCTTGTTCAACGGCACCGTGCGCGAGAACCTCATCATCGGCCGCCGCGATGCCACCGACGAGCAGCTCTGGGCCGCGCTCACCAGCGCCAATGCCGACGCCTTCGTCAAACGTCTCCCCGACTTGCTCGACACGCATGTCGGCGAACGCGGCGTGAAACTCAGCGTCGGTGAAAAGCAGCGCATCAGCATCGCCCGCGCGTTGCTGCGCAACCCGCCGATTCTTCTGCTCGATGAAGCGACAGCCAGCGTCGATACGGAAACGGAACGCCAGATTCAGGAGGCGCTGGAGCATCTCATGGCGCATCGCACCAGCTTCGTCATCGCCCACCGCTTGAGCACCGTGCGCAATGCCGACCGCATCTACGTCCTCGACCATGGCCGCATCATCGAGCAAGGCACGCACGATGAACTCATCGCGCAGGACGGCATGTACGCCCGCCTCTGCCGCACCTCCCTCATCGCCGCCGGTGCCGCCCCCTCCGCTTGACCCTTCTTGACCACCTGACTCCTTGACCTCATCCCATCATCCCGCCCAACCATGAAACGCCTCCTCCCACTCCTCCTTCTCGCTTCCGCCGCCATCGCTGCGGATCTCCCCACGATCCCGGCCAAGTCCATCGCCACCAAGAAAGCCGAACTCTTCGCCGATGACTTCCAGGGCGCGGAACCTGCCAAGGCTTGGGTCAAAGTCGTTCCCACCTTCGCCGTCGAAAACGGCACGCTCAAAGGCACCCAGACCCGCGAGGTCACCATTCCGGCGGCCAACGGCAAGCCGGAGATCCGCGCCCATGCCGCCGTGCATGGCCTGGAGATCCCCACCAAGGACAGCGTCGTCGAGTGCAAGATCAAGTTTGAAGGCGCCACCATGATCGACGTCGAGTTCGACGACCGCGCCTACACCGGCTGCCACTACGGCCACATCTGCCGTGCTCAAGTGCGCTTGAACGGCATCACCCTCATCGACGAAAAGGACGGCAACATGCGCAACGACATCTATGCGATGAAAAAAGACCCCGCCAAGAAGGCCGAGGTCGCCAAGCTCCTCGAAGGCCGTCAGGTCACCTACCCCGCCAAGCTGGAAACCGGCAAATGGTACACCCTCGTTGTCGAAATCGTCGCCGATGAAATGCGCGTTACCCTCGACGGCGAACCCGCCGGCTACTTAAAGTCCTCCGGCATCGCCCACGCCACCAAGTCCCGCATCGAATTCGGCGTCGCTGGCAAAGACGGCTTCTACGACGACCTCAAAGTCTGGAACGCCGAAGCCGCCAACCGCCCGCTGCCATGAGCAAGCGCCTGCGCCTGCGCCTGCTGATCGCTTCAGCTCTGCTCAGCAGCGGCATCGCTCCAGCCCAGCAGCTCGCGCCGGGAGTCACCCGTGTGCCCGTCACCCTCTCCGGCGGTCATGAGACCCTGGGCGTGGACCGTGGCCGGCCCGTCATCCTCATCGCCGCCGCCTTGGGCGTCACACCCGAGGTCTTCCGCGACGCCTTCAGCCACGTCCGCCCCGCCGGTCCCGGCAGCGGCGGTCCCACCGACGCCGAGGCGCGGCAGAACAAAGCCGCGCTCATGAACGCTCTCGGCAAATTCGGCATCACCAACGAACGCCTCGACACCGTCTCGAACTACTACCGCTATCCCCCAGGTCGCGGCGGCTTGTGGAAGACGCAGGAGACCGCCGTCAATGCCTTGATCAAAAACGGGGTCATCATTGGCTACGAAATCGTTAAGGGCGGCTCCGGCTACAGTTCCTCGCCCACACTCACCGTCCCCGGCCATCCCGCCGCCGCTCCCACCGTCTTGATCGCCTACGGCAAGGACCTCGACACCAACGGCAGGATCTCCGTCGTCAGCCTTCCAGCACCGAAGACCAAGTAACGGCGGCTTGCCACCTGCCTCGACACTCGGAACACCGCCAGCCATGAGTGGCTGGACGGTCAAAGTGCCTGCCAGAGCCCCTCATGCGAGCGACGCCGCTACCCATGGCTCCGGCTGACCGGGAAGATTCACTGTAACGTCATTGGCGTTTGAATCATGCCTGGACCTCTGATGTTGAGCGCTTTGAGACTCATTGCATCGGCTGCTTTCACAACTGAATCACCGGCTGATCAGCCTGCAATGCCAGATCAGCCTGATGCCGCACCCGGATCGGGCACGTCAACGCCTTTTTCCCCCGCTGCAACCATTGCAGAGGGGCAAAAAGGCGTTGCAGTGACCTCT
Source organism: Verrucomicrobiaceae bacterium (assembly GCA_947466075.1). Lineage (GTDB taxonomy): Bacteria > Verrucomicrobiota > Verrucomicrobiia > Verrucomicrobiales > Verrucomicrobiaceae > Prosthecobacter. The sequence goes on along the minus strand of CANIBP010000009.1, from coordinate 50,745 downwards.
ACAGCCGTTGCAGCGCCCCCAAAAGGCGTTACAGCGACCCAAAAAGGCGTTGCAGCGACCTTGGCGGGCATTGCAGCGGCCCGAAAAGGCGTTTCATCGGTCTCAAAAGCCGTTGCAGAGACCGCTGCGGACGTTGCAGCGACCCGAAAAGGCGTTGCAGCGGCCTCAAAAGCCGTTGCAGTGACCTCTGCGGACGTTGCAGTGCCATGAAAAGGCGTTTCATCGACTTCAAAAGCCGTTGCAGTGGTCTTGGCGGGTGTTGCAGCGCCATGAAAAGACGTTGCCATCTGGGTGCAGGGTGTGGTCGCCGGTCATTTTCATCCTGGAACGTCCGACGCTGCCGCAGAGGTGCGGGGGAGCGGAGGGCGCAGAGGTTGATCGGGTTCATCCCCAGCTCTGCCGTCTCTGCCTCTCTGCCCCACTGCGGTGAACATGAGCGTCCCTGCGGCATCGCCACGGCAGGGAGCGCGAGTTTTCAACTCGCCTGATTTGTTCCCCTGCCCGCATTGCTTCGCAAAGCGATGCAGGCGGGTGGCACCTTCACGCCGGGCCACCCCAGTGGCAGGTAGGCTCCGCCATACTCGCGCTCCGGCGGCGCGTGGGGCCCATACGCCCTACCCACCCACCACCGCGCCCCGCACCCGCGCCTCAATCTCCGCCTCCGGCACCTCCTGGGCCTGCAAGAGGCCGATGTAGTTCCCCCGCACCGTCTGCGAGTTCGGATGCTCCAGCCCCAGGCTGCGCCCGAAGATGCCGAAGGCCCGCCGCATCAGCGGCTCGGCCTCCGCCAGACGGTTCGTGTCCTGGAGCAACGTCGCGAGGTTGTTGAGGCGGATGGCTACGTTGGGATGGTCCGGGCCGTAGCTGGCCTCATCGATGCCCAAGGCACGCCGCATCAGCGGCTCGGCCTCCGCCAGCCGGTTGGTGTCCTGAAGCAACCGCGCGAGGTTGTTGAGGCGGATGGCGACCTTGGGATGGTCCGGGCCGTAGCTGGCCTCATTGATGCCCAAGGCACGCCGCATCAGCAGCTCGGCCTCCGCCAGCCGGTTCGTGGACTGGAGCACCTGCGCGAGGTTGTTGAGGTCACGGGCGACGTCGGGATGGTCTGGGCCATAGCTGGCCTCATCGATGCCCAAGGCACGCCGCATCAGCGGCTCGGCCTCCGCCAGCCGGTTGGTGTCCTGAAGCAACGCAGCGAGGTTGTTGAGGTGAATGGCGACGACGGGATGGTCCGGGCCGTAGCTGGCCTCATCCAGCTTCAAGGCGCGGCGTTTCAATGGCTCGGATTGGGCATAGAGCGCTTTGGTTTCAACCAGCAGGGCCAATTCACCCAACAACCAACTCAAGCGCTCCGGGGCTGGGGCATCGGGGGCATGGGCGGCGAGGGAGACGGCGTGGGCTTGCATGGGCGTCCAGCGCGGCCAGGTGCGGACATCCTGGGGATCGCCGGGATAGTTTTCATCAAAGAGCTGGATGCCCATGGCCAGGGCGGCGGCACGGTCGGCCTCCGGGGCGGTGAGGCGGAGGATCTGCTGGACGAGGCGGTGGAGCTTGAAGCGGGGCTGGTCGGGGTCGCGGGTGAGCAGGCTGTAGGTTTCGGCCTGGGCCAGGGCGCGCTTGGCGGCGCGGTGGCGGGTTTTGACTTCGTCTTCGGCATCCGGGGCGGAGTCGAGCAGGAACTCGGGAATGGGATCGGGCGCGAAGTGGGCGAAGACGAGGAGCCAGAAGCGGGTGTCGGCATCCAGCTTCTCAAAGCTGGTCTTCCAGGTGATGAGAACGGGGCGGGGGCCGACTTCCTCCGGCCCGGCGTAGGGGATGAGGTGCTGTTTGAACCAGCCGAGGAGGTCGGCGGCCTCCTGCTCGTATAGCGCGAGGTAGTCGGCCAGGGTGAGGCGCTGCTCCCGGATGTAACCGGCGGCCTGATGCAGGGCGAGAGGCAGGCCCTCCAGGAGATCGGCCAGCAGGCGGGCCTGGGCGGGGTCGTCGGCGGTTTTGCGGCGCTGTTTGTCGGTGAGCTGGAGCAGGAGGTCAGTGGCGGCGGCAGTGCTGAGCACGCTGAGGTCGAGGGACTCGACATTGTCGGCCCAGTCATGCAGGCGTGAGGTGATGAGGACGTGACCGGTGGTGAGGCGCTCCAGCAGGCCAGTGAGGGCGGTGGCGGACTCCTCGGTGTCCACATTGTCCACGATGAGCAGCCAGCCGCGATGGCTGGCGAGCCAGTCCACGGCTGCGGCGACACGCACGGCCTCTTCCGCTGGCAGATTACCCTCGGCATCGAGATGCAGCACACCGCAGAGCGCGGCGAGGCTGGCGTGGAGCTTCTCCGGCGAGTCGCCGCTGACAAAGAGCAGCGCGGCGTAATCCCCGCGATGCCGGTGGGCGTATTCCACAGCGGCGTGCGTTTTCCCAATGCCCCAAGCCCCGAGATGCCCGTGGCAGCCGGTGCCTGGGTGATGGCGGTGGCGTGCGTCTGCTTTTCAAGCGAAGCGCGGAGCTGGGAGAGGAAATCCTCCCGCCCGAGGAAGAGCCGGCCGATGTAGCCGCCAGGGAGGTTCGAGGGACGGAAGATTTCGGGAAGCTGGGCGGACGGAACGGCCTGGCGGTAGTGCCAGAGGAGGGCGGCCCAGATTTTGTCCTTCAAGTCCTGGGCATCCGTGAAGCTGTCGGTATAGCGCCGGGCGCTGCGCAGGCGGTCGATGTGCTGGCGCTGGGGATGATCAAGCTGGGCCTGGGTGGGGTCGCCATAGGCGAAGACATCGATGCCGAGATGCAGGGCGATGAAGACCTCCCACTGGGTGTAGGTGAGCCCGGAGCAGTCGCCGAGTGCCGAGCGCAGCTCGGGCAACCGATGGAGGAAGCCGCCCTCGCGCTCGGCATAGGCGAGGTATTCCGCCACAGCGGCGGGCGCTGCGATGGAACCGGGCTGCCTGCCGATGAGATGGACGAGCACGCCGCAGGGAGCGATGAGCTGCGCGAGCTTCAGGACGGTATCGGCCTGCGTCTGCGGGAAGTCGGCCTGATGAATGATGTGCAACTGACCGCGCTCGAGCGCCTGCTTCAGACTGAGCCGCACGGACCCGAAGTCGGCGGTGGAGCCGGAGAGGAAGAGGCGAAAGGGATCGCGTGGGGCGGCGTTGGGCTGGGCACTCATGATCGAGGAAGGCTAGCTGCCGTGCATCAAGCCGGAGGCGGGGCCGTTTGACCAATGGAAAATGCGGAGCGCCCACGGGAAACACAAACATCCGATGCGAGGCGAGCTTTGAAATGAATGCCGAAAGGGTTCGCTGTGCAGGGGTGATGGGTGGTATCCCCATGGAAATCGAGGAGGGGGTCGGTCGTGGCAAGACTCGAACAACACCAAACCAAACACACGTCCATCCATGAAAACATCTCTGTTCCTGTCTCCTGTTTCCTGCCTGCTCGCGGCGGCCCTGCTCGTCAGCACCTCTGTCTCTCACGCCTCGGTGACTGCGGTCTCCAACCTCAATAACTCGGTCGATGCCTATTTGTTCGTCAATGATCTGACATCGGGCGGCAACCGCGTGGGCCAGGACCTGGCCAATTCCTTCACCGCAGGAAGCACCGTGATGCTGGACAACATCCGCGTGAACTTTGCCAGCGGATTTGACCCCAGCGGCACCGGCTTCTCCGCCGCGCTTTATTCTGACGCCGGTGGCACGGCTCCAGGCACGCTGCTGGCCACACTGACCGGCCCCGATCCACACGCGGGGGGCCTGTATTCCTACACCCCGACAGTTGCCACCCAGTTGGTGAGTGGCACCAAATACTGGGCGCTATTCAGCGCGGTGTACGGCGCTCCTGACGAGCAGTTCCCAATCACCATCACTGCGGACACCAGTGACACGGGCCTCTCCGGCTGGAGCATTGGTGACTACAATAACCTTAATCTCCGAACAGTGACCAATGGTGTTGCCGGAGCCTGGCACAACAACGCTGCGGGCGGTGTGCTTCAGTTTGAAGTGAACACCAGCGCCGCGCCCGAGCCCTCCCGCATGCTGCTGCTCGCGAGCGGTTTTGGTGCGCTGTTTATGACGCGTCGTCGTCGCAGAACCACCGAGGCGTAAACAGCCATCCGCGCTGATGCGTTGCACCCTTGCAGCGCATCAGGCCGCGAGGCCGTAGTGCTGGCCGATGACCTTGCCACGGAGGCGCTCGGCCTTGGCACCGGCTTCGTCGCGCTCGATGACGCCGTCGCGCAGGCGGATGATGCGGGTGCAGCGCTGGACCATGCGCTCGTCGTGGGTGACGAAGACGAGGGTTTTGCCCTGGCTGTTGAGGTCGTCGAAGAGATCAAGGATTTCCTGGCCGGACTTGGAGTCGAGGTTGCCGGTGGCCTCATCGGCGAGGATGACGAGGGGATTGTTGGACAGCGCACGGGCGATGGCGACGCGCTGCTGCTGGCCACCGGAAAGTTCGTTGGGCTTGTGATAGAGGCGATGCTCCAACCCGACCTGCGTGGCGAGGCGGGTGCCGGTTGCGATCATGTCGGCGTCCTTGGCACCGCCATAGTACATGGGCACGGCGATGTTTTCGATGACGCTGAGCTGCTGGATGAGGTTGTAGCTTTGAAAGATGAAACCAAGGTTGCGATTGCGGGCCTCGGAGAGGTCGTCGTCATCGAGATGGGCGACGTTCTGGCCACCGAGGAAGTAATCACCGCTGGTGGGCTGATCGAGGCAGCCGAGGACATTAAGCAATGTAGATTTGCCACAGCCGGAGGGGCCCATGATGCAGACGTATTCGCCGGGATAGATGGAGAGGGATACGCCTTGAAGCACCTGCTGAAGGGTGTCGCCCATCTGGTAACTCCTGCGGATGTCCACCAGCTTAATGATGGGATCGGCCACAGACATCATGGTTGCGCCACTGCGACAGCTTTTTCCTTGGCCTTGGTCGGTTTGGCCTTGGGAGTGTCACTGGCGGGTCCAGGCCGGGCTATATTGTTGAGTTCGATTTCGGATTTCTTCGGTAACGACAGCGCCACGGCCTCGCCGCTCTTCAAACCATCGCGCACCTCAATGAATTCGTCGTTGAAAAGACCAGTGTTGATCTCGCGGCGTTCCAACGTGCCGCTGTTACTGATGTAACAGAAGTGGTGATCCTGCTCGACCTCAACGGACTGAACTGGGACGTAGATCACGTCCGCAAGCTGATCAACGATGATCTCGACCTTGGCGTTCATGCCGGGCTTCATCCAAGGGTGGTAGCCGCTGATGTGAATGGTGCAGGGATAGACCTTCAGATTCGGCGTGTAGCGGCTGCTGCTGGAGTCCGGCAGGATGGCGAGTTCGGCGACGCGGCCGTCCATTACCTTGCCGGGCTCGGCATCGACACGCACCTTGACCGGCTGGCCGATGCGGACCTTCTTCACCTGTGACTCATGGACGTTCACTTTCACGCCCATCTGGCTCATATCAGGAATGGTGAGCATCGTCTGCCGCAGGCGTACGTTGGCCCCCTCCTCGATGGGGTAGTTGTAGTTATAACTGGAGCCAGCGTTTAAATCACCGTAAGCCACCAAACCGGGCTGGGTGGCCTTGATGACGCAGGCTTTGAGCTGGCGCTCCAAGTCCTCGCGCTGGGTGATTTCCATCTCGTAGCGCCTCTTCGCCGTCGTGAATCGCGTCTCCGCCTGCGCCATGCGCGAACGATTGGCGCGGATGGTGCGCTGGAGCTTGTTCAATGCCTCGCGATAGGCGGCCACGAGGGTGGAGCACTGCTTGCTGAATTCGTATTTTTTGAAGAGCGCCAGTGCTGTCTCGGCGGTCTTCACGGACAGACCGACCTTCTCAAAGGATACCTGGTCGTTTTCGAGCTGGGCGCTTGTGATGAACTCCTTCTTTGCCAGTCGTCCGGATGACTCGACCTTTTGCTTCGCCACAGCGAGTTCTGAGCGGTGCAGCAGCAGCTCGTCCTCAAGCTGGCGGTTCTTTTGCTGCGCCTCACCGTCGCTGTGAGATTTTTGCTCTAAGAAGGGCGTGAAGTCGATGAGTTCGCTTTCGGTGTGCACCACCGGCTTCTTCGCTGCGGCGGGCTTGGTGCTCTTTTCCGCTTTGGGCACGAGCACATCCGCTGCAACCGGCGTGTTGGCCTGCGTTTCGAGCACGGACGCATATTTTTCGAAGGCATCCACTTCCTTCGGCAGTCCGGCGGTGGCCAGGATGGCCGCAGTGACCTCACGCCCGAGATACTTTTCAAAGTCCATCAGGGCGAAGATGGCCGTCTGCTTGGTGTCGCGCACAAAGCTCTGATTCTCGCTCTTCTGGATCTCGCGGTTCTCATCCGCGTCGATGAAGTTGGAGACGGTGGTCTGAAACTCGATCTCGCGGGTCTGAATCTTGGTTTTGAGGTCGGTGTCATCGAGTTCAATGAGCACCTTGCCATTCTTCACATCCTCCTCGTTGATGAGATACCCCTCAGGGATGAGGCTGAGGATCTTTGTGGGAGTCTCGATCTCGCTCTTTACCTCGGTGTTTTGCAAAGCGCGGATTTCACCGCCCTGAAGCACGTTGATCTCCAGCGGACCGCGCTGCACCACGAAGGTGGGAACCTTCTCGGTTTCCGTTGCTCCACGGGACATGAACCACCAGCCGGCCACAGCGAGAACGCTGATTCCTGCTAAGATGGTGATTCTCTTGATGGTCTTTCCCTGCTTCATTCGCCTTTGGCTTTCTCCTTGTTCAATACGTCCACCCACGAGCCGTCTTTCTCAATGAAGAGCACGCCCATGTCACGCCAGAGCTGCAACCGCACCAGTGTGTGATTGATCGTAGTGGCGACCATAAGGTCACGCGTGGTGTTCATGTCGCGCTGAGCGTCCACTAGGTTAATTGCGGTTCCTTGGCCCTCGGCATTGAATGCTTCCTCCACTTCCAGACGTGCCGTGCTGATCTCCATGCCACGCTTTGCCAGTTCATACTGAGTGCGCGCCAGTTGCAAGTCACGCCAACCGGTGCGCACCGCGCTGCGTACCTGGTCCTCCGCTAGGTCTAATTCACGCCGCGCACGCTGTTCGGCAACCATGGCGGCACGCAGTGTATTGCGTTCGGGTTTCTGGTTCAGGTTTAGGTCGGTGTTCAAACCCATCGTATTGCTACGATTGCGGGGAACGAGTTGGAAGCCGTTGTTATCGGGGTTGTCCAGAATGTTGTAGTTGACCAGAGCGTTGACGGTGGGCAGCACGGCCTGCTTGGCCACAAGCACTCTACGGCTAGCGTCCTCGACCTGATCGCGTGAGTTCCACAGGTCTAGACGTGTTGTCAAAGCGGTGGTGATAGCCTCATCAAGCGAACCATCAGGGTTGATGACTTGCAGATCCTTCATGTCCTTATAGTCCAGAACTATGCGCTCAGTCACCGGGAGCCCGAGCTGAATCTTCAGATCATCCAGCGCCTGCTCGTAATTGCGGATAGCCTGGAGCCAACTGCGGTTAAACACGAGACGCTGCTGCGACAGACGAAATAGCGAAGACTTGGTGCTCGCATTCTCCTTTTGCATGGCTGTTTCACGCTCAACTACGAAATTGAAAGCTTTGAAGCCCAGATGGGCGTTCTTCGCCGCTTCACGCGACTGAATGGCCCTAAAATACTGCGTGGCCACATCCACTGCGAAGGATTTGCGATATTGGGCGAAGGAGCGAATGGCGTAGAGTACGCTGCGTTCGCTCTGCGTAAGCACCTCAGAGGCGGAAAGATAGCCCGCCCCACTTAGTAACGGCTGTGTAAGCGAGAACCCGAGCTGAGAGATGCCTGAATCCGCACCGCCAGTAAAAAACCTCACAAAATTTGTGGTGAGGTTCGTGGCGATCAGTGCGCCCGTGCGTGTCAGCGCCGAAAAACCGAGGTTGCCGGTGTTCGTCAGTGTCGAGGTCCGCACCAGATTGTTCACACCCGTCTGCACCTTGGTGCTGGCCTGTGTCGATGAACCGCCGCCTGACATGATCGGGCTGAATTGCTGACGAGTAAGTGTTAGGTTGAGCGCCGCGAGATAGACGACTTCTTTTTGCAATAAGTAGTTCCGGTTGCGATGCACACTAAAGTTCAAGGCTTCGGCAAGACTCACCACGCGGGAGTTTTCCTCCAAAAATGCGCGTTCGCCGAGGAACTCGGCGGTCTTCATGTTCTTCCTCAATTCCTCCATTTTCACCGGAGGCGGCGGCGTTATATCCAAAAACGACTGCCCGGAGTTTGGAACCTTGCTGGCCTTTTTGCGCAGCAGGCCAAAAACTTCATTGTCTGCCCACTTCTTGTAAAACCCCGTTGTGCAAGCACTCAAGCCCAAGGCCAGCAGCGTGAGAAACGCGGCGGCGGGCTGGAACAGGCGATGTTTTGGCATGGGAAATCTGACCGGCATCGGGGTGGTTGGCCGGGGTTGGTTTTTGGGGGCTTGCAATACGCCTTCTTGCGCAATGATCTATCGAAACGATGGCAAAACCTCATTGCCACCGCCACCGTCGCCGTTACTATCGGTTCCCGCATGTCCGACCTCCCTAAAGTCGCTGAAACTGAAGAACTCCTCAAGCAGTCCTCCGGATCGCCCCCGACCCGCAAGACGCTGATCGAGAAGTTGGACAATTGGGACGATTGGGCGAGTTGGGATGAATTCTACCGCACCTACTCCGGGTTCGTTTTTCACGTAGCCCGCAAAACTGGACTAAGCGATGATGAGGCCAACGATGTCGTGCAGGAGACATTTATTGGTGTTGCCAAGAACCTGCAGAAGAAGAAATTCGACACCAGCCTCGGTTCCTTCAAATCCTTCCTCTTGAATCAAGCCCGCTGGCGCATCCTCGATCAGTTCCGCCGCCGTAAGAAGCAGCAGAGCCGTGAAGCCAATCTCTATGCCGACGAAACCGAAGAGCGTCGCACCGCACCCATTGACCGCTGTGCCGATCCGAATGGTGTAGCTCTTGAAAAACTCTGGGAAAAGGAATGGCAGGACAAGGTGATGGACCTCGCCCTGCGTCGCGTGCGTGCACTCGTTTCGCCTCGCCAGTTTCAAATTTTCTCCTGCTACGTCATCAAAGGTTGGAGTCCGGAACGCGTGAAGAAAGAACTCGGAGTCAATGCTGCTCAAGTTTATTTAGCGAAGCATCGCGTCGGTCGCATTTTAAAGCGTGAAGCAGCGAAGTTGGCCGAAACTGAGCAGTGACCGAACCGATGTGGCATGAAAGCCGCCGCATGCGGCACACGTAGCCGTCTCATGCGTCGAATCATCGCTCTTATCCTCGTCGTTTCGTCTCTTCACGCCGCTGACCCTGTGCCGCTCTTTATTGAGGGTTATGCAGGCCAACGTAGTGTCGCTCAGGGTGAAGACATTCCGATTCACGTCAGCACCACTGCGGCGAAGTTTGAAATCGAAGTCGCACGTCTTGGAGCTACGCGTGAGATCGTGTGGAAGAAATCCGACGTTCCCGGCGCGGCGCAGTCCGTGCCGGAAGATGCCAGCGCAATGGGATGCCGTTGGCCGGAAAGCGTGCGTGTGCCAGTGGGGGCGGATTGGAGGAGTGGCTACTACGAGGTTGTATTCCGTGCAGCTGATGCTGGTGGTAAATGGACCCATCGCGGCAGCCGGACAGCTACCAGCAGCGCGTGGTTCATCGTGCGGCAGGCCAAACCCGGCAGTACCTCAAAGATACTTTTGCAGCTCTGCACCAACACGTACAACGCCTACAACAACTGGGGCGACTTCTCGGTCTATGCCTACAACAGTCTCTCGAACAATCAGGGCCATCGTGTGAGTTTTGAGCGACCCGGTCCCTCGCAATTCAGTCGCTGGGAGTTGCCCTTTGTCATTTGGGCGGAAAAAAGCGGCTACACGCTCGAATTCGCCGCCAATGACGAACTCGAATTCCGTCCCGAGATCCTTGCCAACTACAAACTCGTTCTCAGCGTCGGCCATGATGAATACTGGAGCACACCGATGCGCGACAATCTCGAATCATGGATCGCTAAAGGCGGTAACGTAGCCTTTTTCAGTGGTAACACCTGCTGTTGGCAGGTGCGCACCGAGAGCGAAGGACGCGCCTTCACCTGCTGCAAGCAGAACTACCACCTCGACCCCATATTTGCTTCGCGTGACTTCAAAACACTCAGCACGCTATGGAGTCATCATCTCATCAATCGGCCCGAAAACCAACTCACCGGCGTCGGCTTTCTATTTGGCGGATATCGCAAAAGCCATGGCCAGTTCATGGACGATCCAGCCGACTATGAGGTCCACCGCCCCGATCACTGGGTCTTTGAAGGAACGGGTTTGAAACGTGGAGATCGCTTTGGCACCAAGGACACCATTGTTGGCTACGAATGTGACGGCTGTGAGCTTGAATGGCGCAACGGACTTCCTTTTGCCACGCACAAGGATGGCACGCCCAAGACCTTCGAAGTTCTCAGCACCTGCCCAGTCCGCTGGCATCCCGACGATGCCGAATGGTATGAGAAATGGGAAAAAGGCCGCACTGGTGCTGCGTGTCTGGGCCTCTACACCAACAACGGCACCGTCTTCACCGCCGCCACCACCGACTGGGCACACGGCCTCCAAGGCAATGATCCTAGTGTGATGCGCATCACAAAGAATGTGCTAGAGCGGCTGAGTAAGTAAGGTTTTATCAGTTCTTTGCGCTACCAATTTTCCCCTGCCGTTTCTTTGAGGTAATAAGACAGCAGGCTTGCGGAATTCGCAGCAAACATCCAGTCTCCGGCCCCGCACTGCCCAGCCTTCAATCCCAACCATGAAACCACTGCTTTGTCTTTTTCTCGCCATTACCGCTACTTTACCCGTTCGAGCGGATCTCGAACTCAAGCAGGGCGATCACATCGCCATCGTCGGCAGTGGCGTGGCGGATCGCTCGCAGCATTTTGGGTGGCTGGAGGCCATGATCACGGCGGCGAATGCCGATAAAGACCTCACGTTTCGCAATCTGGCCTTTGCGGGGGATGAAGTCGGCACGTGGCACCGCATCGACGGCTTTGGCTCACGTGACGAGTGGCTGAAGAAGGTTCAGGCGGACGTGGTTTTCGCCTTCTACGGCTTCAACGAGTCCTTCAAAGGCTATGAAGGCATCGACACCTTCAAAAAGAACCTCATCAAGTTTATCGAGGACACCAAGAAGCAAAACTACAGCGGCAAAGGAGCGCCGCGCATCGTGCTATTCTCCCCCATCGCCTTGGAGAAGCTCGCTGATCCGAATTTGCCGCCGGCGGATGATAAGAATACGAACATCCAGAACTACACCGCCGCGATGAATGAAGTCGCTGCGGCGAATGGTGTGACCTTTGTCGATCTTTATGCTCCGACATCCAAGGGCTACGCTGGAAAGCCCGGCACACTCAATGGCCTCTTCCAAAATGATCATGGCGACCAAGCCATCGCCAGCGCGGCTTATGCAGCACTCACGGGGCAAAAAGCACCCGATGTGAGCCCCAAGCTGCTCTCCGCGATCCAGGACAAGAATTGGGAGTGGTATCAGCGCTATCGCACTGTCGATGGCTACAACGTCTATGGTGGCCGCAGCGGACTTGCTTACACGGCGGGTGTGGGTGCTTTCAAACAGAACGAGCAGAACCCCGAGAAGCCTTACATCTCCAATTTCCAAACGATGAAGCAGGAAATGGCGCAGCGTGATCAAAAGACGGCCAATCGTGACCTGCGAGTGCATGCCGTGGCTAAAGGTGGTGATCTTGAAGTCAAAGACGACAACTTACCTCCGGTCGAGATCGTCCCCTCCAACATGCCGAACCCGAAAGAGGGCAAGGATTTCAACAAGGTGCCGATGACGGGCATGAAGTTCACCGAAGACGGTCTTGTGGCCTTCCCGGATGCCAAGGAGGCGATGAAGGACATCACCGTGCACAGCGGCATGAAGCTCACCTTGTTTGCCGATGAAAAAGAGTTCCCACAGCTCGTGAATCCCGTGCAGATGGCTTGGGATACCAAGGGCCGCCTGTGGGTCGCTGCTTGGCTGAACTACCCCGAGCGCACACCGACGAGTAAGAAGGGCGACAGCCTGCTCATCTTTGAAGACACCAACGGAGATGGCCATGCCGATGTCTGCAAGACCTTCGTCGATGACCTGAACTGCCCCACGGGTTTCCAGATCTACAAGAACGGCGTGATCGTCATGCAAAGCCCCAGCCTTGTGTACATCGAGGACACCGATGGCGATGACAAAGGTGACAAGCGCACGCGCATTCTCACTGGTCTCTGTGCAGCGGATTCGCATCACGAAACTTGCTACCTCGCCTACGACAATGGCGGTGCGATTTACCCGAGCGATGGCGTCTTCCACCGCACGCAGGTCGAGACACCCTATGGCGTCGTGCGCAACACCAACGGCAGCATTTATCGTTACGATCTCAACGCCCAGAAGCTCGAGCGCTTCACCACCTACTCATGCACCAATCCGCATGGCAAAATCTGGGATCGCTGGGGCAATGGTTACTTCACTGATGCCACAGGCAACGTGAACACACTCTCCGAGCCATCAAGTTGCTACATCCCCATGGAAGGTGGCGGTAGCGCGAAAATGGAAGAGTTCTGGAAGCGTCCTGCGCGTCCGTCTCCCGGCAGCGGATTGCTGGTGAGTCGTCATTTCCCTGAGGAATTCCAAAACAACTTCCTCAACACCAATGTCATCGGCTTCCAGGGCATCTGGCGCGTGAAGCTCTCTCAGGAAGGCTCAGGCATGAAAGGAGAGACGATGGAAGACCTCGTCAAAGCTGATCCTGCGGTGTATCCAACCTTCCGCCCTTCCTGTGTCAGCGTCGGTAGCGATGGTGCGCTTTATTTCTGTGATTGGGCCAATGCCATCATCGGTCACATGCAGCACCATTTGCGTGATCCAAACCGCGACCACGGCCACGGCCGCATTTACAAGATCACCTATGCTGGACGCGATCTGCTCAAGCCGGCCAAAATCCACGGCCAGCCGTTGCCAGCGTTGCTCGAACTTCTCAAAGAGTGGGAAGATGTCACACGCCAGACCGCCAAGATCGAAATCGCCAAGCACAGCCGCGAAGACGTGCAGGCCGCGGTCGCCAAATGGGTCGCAGCACTCGATAAGAGCGACAAGGAGTATGAGCACCATCGCCTTGAGGCCCTGTGGACGCTGCAATGGAACGGCATCGTCGATAGCGCTCTGCTTCAGGCCGTTTTAAAATCTCCCGAGCCACGTGCACGTGCCGCTGCCACGCGAGTTCTCTGCTACCAGAAAGACAGCATGCCCAATGCGCTCGATCTGCTCAAAGTCGCGGTCAATGACTCCGACATGGCCGTGCGCATGCAAGCCGTCCGCGCCCTCAGCTTTTACCAGCCCACTGATAAAGCTCAGCAGGCACTCGAAATCGCCTATGACGTGCTCAAGCAGCCCACCGACTACTACATTGATCACGTCTTCTCTGAATGCAGCAAAGGCCTGCAATCCGTGCTGAAATCGAAAGTGTTGCCGAAAGATCCACAGGCGCTCGCCGAGTTCATCGCCAAGACCACCGATGCCGATCTCAAAGGTCTGCCTGATCTTGAACCTGTGCTCGTCGAAAAACTCACGCGCCCGAAGCTCACCGCCGATGTCCGTGTGAAGGCCCTCGAAGAACTCGCCAAAATCACCGGCAACGACACACCGGTCGTCCTCATCGACATGCTCAAGCGTATCGAGGCCGCTGGCGGCAAACTCAATTCCAGCGCCGACGACTTGGGCAAGCTCCTCGTCGCGCAAAACGTCAATCTTCTCGCTCGCCACGGCAAATTAATCAAAGCACTCGCACAGGAGGCCAAGCAAGCCCCCGTGAAACGTGCCAGCTATGCCGCTTACATCATCGGCGACAAAACGCCCGACAACCTCTGGACCGCCACCACCGACGGCGGCGAGCGCGGCTACATCATCGAGTCCATCGCCCTCATCCCCGCCAACGAGGCCGCATTGCGTGCCAAATTTCAGCCGCACCTCAGCGCATTGCTCACCGATGGCAAAACCAACGGCGGACGCCTCCGCGCTGTGCTCACCGCACTACCGCTGATGGGCGCTGAAAACGCCGCAGCCAACTTCAAAATCGTCGCGCAACACCTCATCGACGGCAAAGAGCGCAACACCGCCGCAAAGGCCATCATGAAGTTCCCCAAAGCCAACTGGGACGCCGCATTCGCCAAGCCCATCACTGACTCCGTGCTCGCGTACGGCAAGACCGTGAAGCCGCAGGACCGCAGCAAGCCCGACTACGTCGAAATCATCGCCGCCACCAAAGAAATGGCCACGCTGCAAGGCGACGCTGGTAAGGCTATCCTCGCCGAATTGAAGACCATCAGCGTCGATGTCTTCATCGTCCACACCGTCCACGAGCAACTCCGCTTCGACACCACCAAACTCGAAGTCCAAGCCGGCAAGAATTTCGAAATCATCTTCGAAAACGACGACGTCATGCCCCACAACCTCGTCATCGTCCCACCCGGCAAGCACATGGAAATCGGCACCGCCGCCATGACCATGACCCCCGACAAACTCGACAAACAAGGCCGCGCCTACCTCCCATCCTCGTGGGACAAACAAATCCTCGCCGCCACCAAGCTCCTCGAACCCGGCCAGACCGAAACCATCAAACTCAAAGCCCCCAGCCAGCCCGGCGAATACGAATTCGTCTGCACCTTCCCCGGCCATGCCGTGCTGATGTGGGGGACGTTGAGTGTAGTGAAGTAAGCACCTAATTAATCTCCACCACCCATGCCTCGAAAAGACTTCAATGATGACGAGAAAGCCCAGATTTATGAGCTGGATAGAGCGACCTGTGTGTTTTCAGGCAGGTCGCTCTGGAATCTCGATTATGGAGCTTCTCCATTTTCGACACATTGGGATTGGGCAGATCACCTCAAACCCAGGTCTCGGGGAGGCGCAGCAGCTATCGAAAACGGGCGATGTGTTTCTTCCCTGTTTAACATGAAAAAACGAGCGAACGGTGCCGACAACTTTGTTCTGTTGGACAGGGAATACAAAGGAACTCCATCAGAAGGCTTTTTTGACTACTTCGGCAGCGTCAGTTCAGAGCTACGTGATCAGTTGTTTCGTCTCGCAGCTATTCAAAAGGGAGATTGGTACTTTAATCGAGCTGTTTGCCACTTGATCTGGGCATGTTACCTGACTTGGAGCAGACGTGGTTACAAACGTAAACCCAGTAAGTACAGAAATTCAGCTCTCAAGAAATTGGAGTTCTTCAGGAGCCTTGGCGGCAACCGAAAATCGTTGGAGCAACGAAACTTGGTTCTCCATCAGGACTCCGAAGACGTGGAATTGCTGCTCTCGATGATCGAAATTCAGAAGATGAGTGAGTTCGACAGAAAACTCAGTCGTCTCAAGGCAATCTACGCTGAGAACGCCAATGCCATGCATGCATTCTGGAATGCCGCTGACCTGGCCGGAATGCGAAAAGCGGCGGCCAAAATGGAAAAGAACAAAGCAATCACCCCTACTGTCCGCCAAGCAATCAGGACACATCTCGACTTTTGGGAGAATGACCCTCGCATTGCATGAGGATACAGCCGCCTTTCGTCACGATTCGAACGGGAAATAACGTCAGACTGCAACCTTTTGACTTTTGCCCCGCCGACAGCAGCCTCGAACTAAATTGCAAAGCCAAGGGCGAACAGCAATCATCGCGGTTGTCATTGATATGGCGGCAATCCCCCCGCCCATGACCGCAACGCTGGAAGCCGATCACAACCTTACGCTATCCGCAGAGCCTCCTATAAGCCAGTCTGATAGTGCTGAGACGAGCGGCACTTTACGTCAGCAGTCAAATCAGCTATCCTCATCCTCATGAGCACGATTACCGCCATCTTTGAGCCAGCGCCGGACGGCACGCTGCATCTGCCGCTGCCCGCAGCGTGGCGCAAGCTGTCGATTCGCGTCAAAGCGGAGTTGGAGCCAGTGGATTCATCAGCTTCCAAACAGCCTCCAGCCGGATTGAAAGGCTTTGGCTGCCTAAAGGGCAAAATTTCCATGGCGGCGGATTTCAATGAGCCGCTGGAGGATTTTAAAGATTACTCGGCATGAGGCTGCTGATCGACACGCATGCGCTGATCTGGTTTTGCGAAGGCAATCCAAGTCTCAGCCCGGCGGCACGGGCAGCGATGGAAGATGAGGCGAACGAGCGGTTCATCAGCCATGCCGTGCCTTGGGAGATGGCGATCAAGCTCTCCCTCGGCAAGCTGCAACTCCAGGTTGACTACGATGTGATCTTTCCAGGCGTGCTGGATGCCAATGGCTTTCAAATGCTACCTGCGAACCTAGAACATTATCGCAGACTCATCACCCTGCCCCGGCATCACGGCGATCCCTTTGACCGCCTCATGATTTCGCAGGCACAAGCTGAAGGCTTGACTCTCGTCACCAGCGACACTCATTTTCCGCCCTACGGAGTGCCGTTTTTGTGGTGAGGCTTGCGGGTTTTTCATGGTGATGCTTTGACGTTTGTAGCATTTCGCCGCAGAGCGCGTTATCTGACTACTCATGCCCCGCATTCTCTGGCAAAACACGAACATCACCTGGCTCGCCGCCGTGGTGGTTGTTTTTGTCATCGCGCTGCTCTGGTTTGGCTATCGGCGTTCAGCGTTACGCGGCTGGCGAAGGTTAGCTGCGATGCTGTGCAAGCTCATGGCCCTCGCGTTGCTCGCACTCTGCCTGCTTGATCCTCTCTGGACACGGCAGCAGCCGAAGAAGGGCGAGAACGAAGTGATTGTGCTCGTGGACACCAGTGCTTCGCTCGAAACGGCGGAAAAGGCTGGTGATCCAACACGTGCAACCCAGGTCGCTGCCGCATTGAATTCGGGCGATACAGATGCAGAGTGGATCAAAGTGCTCGGCGAGGATTTTCGCCTGCGTTTGATGACCGCTGGCTCGCAAACTCGCAGCGTGCCGCATTTTCGTGCGCTGACGTTTGATGGCACGCGTTCTGATCTCTGCCGCACGCTTATGACGTTGCGAACGGGTGGTTCAAATCTCGCAGCGGTGATTGTTGTAAGCGATGGCAATGCCACTGACGCCTCGGCGTGGAAAAGCGAAATCAAGGGCGCGCCAGTATTCACCGTGTTGGCCGGTAAGGGCGCTCCCACGCCCGATCTAGCGTTGCTAGACGCCACGGTGGCGGTGAGTCCATTTGAAAATGCGCCGATCACTATCACATCCCGCGTGGCCGCGCATGGTCTGAATGGCAAGCAGGCCACGCTTTCCGCACTCGACGAGAAAGGCAAGGCCATCGCGACCGAGAAGATTGCCATCAGCGGTGATTCACCACAGACGGTGCGGCTGCGCATCCCGGTGGCGAAGCCGGGTGTGTCATTTCATCGGCTGGAATTGAAGTGTGACGGTGTCAAAGAGGCGACGATGGCGAACAATACGCGATTGCTCGCAGCGGATCGCGGCACGGGGCCGTATCGTGTGCTCTACATCGCGGGCAGGCCGAACTGGGAATACAAATTCCTGCGCCGGGCCATTGCGGGTGACGACGACGTGCAGATGCCAAGCATCATCCGCATCGCGAAGCGGGAACCGAAGTTTGAATGGCGCGGACGTGCGGGTGAAAGCGTGAATCCCTTGTTTCGTGGCTTTGGTGCGAGGGATGGCGAGGAAGCGCAGCGCTACGATCAGCCGGTGCTGATTCGTCTCGGCACGCGTGATGCCAAAGAACTCACCAACGGCTTCCCGAAATCGCCCGAAAACTTGTTCAGCGAGTATCGCGCGATCATCATCGACGATCTCGAAGCCGCCTTCTTCACGCAGGAACAGATGCATCTCATCGAGCGCTTCGTCAGCGAGCGCGGCGGGGCGTTGCTGATGCTTGGCGGGCAAGAATGCTTTCAGGCGGGTGGTTATGATCACACACCGATCGGTCGCATGCTACCGGTCTATCTCGACCGTGCGTCCAGCGGCGCGCCAGTTCTCGATGCGCGTTTCAATCTGACCCGCGAAGGCTGGCTGGAGTCGTGGATGCGGCTGCGCACGACCCACAAGGAAGACGAGCAGCGTCTCGCCGCCATGCCCGCGTTTCACTCGATCAATCAAACGTTCTCAATCAAACCCGGTGCCAGCATCCTCGCAACCATGGCTGATGCTTCGCAGACCTCTTATCCCGCGATTGTCGCGCAACGCTTCGGCGAAGGCCGTGTCGGCAGCGTGCTGGTGGCCGACATGTGGCGCTGGGGCATGCAGGATGCCGATGCGCGTAAGGACATGGAGCGCGCATGGCGTCAGCTAATGCGCTGGCTCGTCGTCGATGTGGCCGACAGCATCGCCTTCACCGCCGAAACGGAGCCTGCGGACGACGAACGCCTGAAACTGGCCGTTCGCGTGCGTGATCGCAGTTTCCGTGCGCAAAGCGATGCCATCGTGAAGATCGAGATCACGCAACCCGATGGCACCAAGTCACAACTCTTTGCCGAACCGAGCCTCAAGGAAGCTGGATTGTTCGAAGCCGAGTATTTTTCAGCGAAACCCGGCAGCTATCGCGCTACCGCAAGTGTCGAAGACGCAGAGAAACGCACGCTGCTCGGCAGCAGAGCCACCGGCTGGGCCTTTGACCCGCAGGCGGATGAGTTTGCCCGTTTGGAGCCCGACAAAGCGTTGATGCAGCGCATCGCGAATGAAAGCGGCGGACAGATGCTGATGCTCGACGAGATCAAGAAGCTGCCGGAGCTGCTGAAGAACATCCGCGTGCCAGTTGAAGTCACGCTGGCGACACCGCTGTGGCATTCACCATGGGTGTTTGTGATTTTGCTGCTTCTGCTAGGTGCCGAATGGTTTTTGCGAAGGAAGGGAGGCATGGCATGAAACATTTGCTGTTCATCCTTCTCGCTACCACGCTGCACGCTGCGCCGCGTGCGCTTGATATGGTCATCGTCGTCGGTGCACCGGGCACCGAGGAATACGGCAAAAAATTCACGGCACAGGTAAATGCATGGACAACGGCCTGTGCCAGAGCGGGGATCGCACCGGAAATCTATCGTGGAGAGAAAACAACCGCAGAACTCGAACAGCGTCTCTCCAAGTCCAAGCCTGATCGCTCGCTGTGGCTCGTGCTCATCGGTCACGGCACGTTTGATGGTCGCGAGGCCAAGTTCAGTGCCGAAGGGCCTGATTTCGATGCAAAGCAGCTCTCTGACTGGTTGAAGCCGCTGAAGCAGGAAATCGCGATCATTCACACGGCTTCTTCGAGTGGCGGCTTTTTGAAATCGCTGTCAGGAAAATCGCGTATCGTCATCACCTCGACGAAAAGTCCCGATGAAGTTTTCTATGCGCGCTTTGGCGAGCACTTTGCCGAAGCCATCGGCGGTTTGATGGACGCTGATCTCGATCAAGACAAACAGGTATCGCTTCTAGAAGCCTTCCGCCATGCCAGCAAGTCTGCGGCGACGTTTTATGAGAACGAAGGCCGCTTGGCCACGGAACATGCGCTCATCGAAGACAACGGCGATGGTGTTGGCACGCGCTATGAAATGATCGAGGGCGCAGCGGATGGTGAGCGTGCGAGGCAGATGGTGTTGGTGCTCAGTGAGGAGGAGCAGAAGCTCACGGATGCGCAACGGAACACGCGTGATGGACTGGAGCGTGATTTAAAGTTGCTCAAGGAGCAACGCGAGAAGTTGAGCGACGACGAATATTACACGAAGCTCGAAGCACTGATGCGGAAGCTGGGCGAGGTTTACGGATCATCCCGTCCGACCACGTAATCCCGAAACGCCTGAGCCACACGTTTAGTAACGGGACCAGCCACACCCGGCATAACACGCTGGTCGATTTGTGCCAAAGGATGCACATCACGCGTGCTGGAAGTCAGAAACGCTTCCTCACAGGTTTGCAGGATCGTGATGGGCAACGCGATTTCTTCGACGGTGATGCCAGCAGCCTGACAAGCTTCGAGAGTCAGAGCGCGAGTAACGCCAGCAAGACAGCCGGAACTGAGCGGCGGTGTTTGCACGCGGCCATTAGCGACGATGAAGATGTTCGTGCCCGTGCCTTCGCAGAGTTCATCGCGGGTGTTCGCAAACAAAGCCTCCCCTGCCCCTTGGGCATACGCTTGCACGAGGGCGCGGGCGTTTTCGGCATAGGAAGTTGATTTGATGCCGACGAGAGCGCCGCGCTCGTTGCGCCGCCATGGGGTGACCGCAGCGGTCTCGATGGGCGGCCATGGTTTGAGCACGGTGACGGCTGCGGTCATTGTGGCGGGTGAATCGCCGCGATCCGAACCGAGCGGACCATCACCGCTGGTCAGCGTGACGCGCACACGGGCATCTTGCAGTCCGTTGGCTTGCATGACTTCATGGATGGCACTCAAATAGGTGTCGAAGGCCGGCGGTGTGATGCCCATGGAATTGCACGAGGCCACGAGACGCTGCCAATGTCGCGTTGCGGTGAACGGCTTGCCATTGCGAGCGACAAGAGTCTCAAAAACGCCATCGCCAACGAGAAAGCCGTGGTCGAAGGGAGAGATGCACGCTTCGGCGGTGCTGATGATGCGACCGTTGAGCCAGATGAAAGTGGGAAGGTTCACACAGGCATCATGCCTTGAACGCAATCATTCTCAACCAGCGCAACTTTGCACTTGCACGGAAAGCAGCTTGAGCCAATATCCGGCCCGCAAGTTTTGCGGGTGTAGCTCAGTGGTAGAGCATCTCCTTGCCAAGGAGAATGTCGCGCGTTCGAATCGCGTCACCCGCTCCATCTCTCTCAGAGAGATGGCAGCCTCTTCTCCTCATGTTTGTCTGGTCCAAACTTTCCGCTTCACGCTGGGCCGATGCCTGGGAAGAACGCTTCGCCGGAGCCACTGATGCCACGCTGGTCATCACTAGCTTCCCTAGCCGCCTAACGATCCGCGTGGAGGCCTATTGCACGACACAGAAGCGGGCAAAGGCCATTCACAAGCAATTCGGTGGCAGTGTTCGTGCGTTGAAGAATCAAAATTGGGCTGCTCATGCTTCGCAGGCACCGCCGCCGTTGAAGGTGCGCGAGACCTTCGTCATCTGCACGGCTCGGACGCCTACTGAAGTTGCGAAGGCCAAGAAGAACTTTCCGAATCGCGAGATCATCGCCGTGCCAGCCGACATGGCTTTTGGCACCGGGCACCATGCCACCACGGCCACGGTATTGCGTCTGCTGGTCGATGCTGCGAAGCCACTCCAAGCCGCAGGCAAACCATGGAGCATGGCGGATCTCGGCTGTGGCAGTGGCATTCTCGCCATCGCTGCCGCGAAACTCGGTGCCACTGGTGTCTGGGGCTGCGATTACGATCCTGCCGCCGTACGCATCGCAAAGGAAAACGCCGCACGCAATGACACGCCCAAGGTGCGCTTTTCGCAGATCGACGTGCTCAAGTGGCAGCCGAAGCGGACCTGGGACATCGTGGCGGCGAACATCTTCCATGACGTGCTGGAGGCAGCGTTTCCGCAACTGCTCCGAGCCGTGGCTCCTGGCGGCATTCTGATGCTGTCAGGCATCATGAAGTCTCAGGCGAAAGACTGCCTCGCGGCAGGCAAGCGTGCTGGGTTTGTGGTCGACAAAGTCATCACCAAGGGCAAGTGGGTGACCGCCATGGGGCATGCGCAGGCTGCCAAGAGGTGAGTTTTTGACCGCGAAACCGCAGTGGGTCGGAGCAGCAACTTAAGTCTTGTCTTTGAGGCCCTTAGTCACTAGATTTCCTAGGCTCAGGCACTCCTGTCATGCTTTTCGATCCCGCATCATCTTCCGGCGGGGCTGGTCTTTCCAGCCCGAGAAGGCGGCGCTTCTCCCTGCGACGGGGAACTGCGGACGCCAACCGCATCGGCCTGTTGCCTACCGAAGGCTGGCGCAAACGCAACATGCAGTTCCTCAACGAGGTGCTCATCCCCACACTGCTTGCGCCCCGCAAACCGGGCGAGAATTTTGGCCTGCTGCCGGTTGCGACACTGGATGAGATCGCGGTGACTTGGCTTGGCCATGCTGGTTTTTTTGTCCAAGTGGGTGGCATCAATATCGCCATCGACCCCAATTGGGCACTCTGGCACGGGCCGGTGAAACGCGTGCGCCATCCCAGCGTTTGGGCGCATGATCTGCCACCCATTGACCTCGTGCTGGTGACGCATGCGCATTACGATCACCTGCACCTGCCGAGTTTGCGTAAACTGGCCGCCGCACAGCCGATCATTGTGCCCGTGGGTGTTGGCAGCTTGGTAAAGAACTGTGGCTTTGGCCGCATTGTGGAATTGAAGACCTGGCAAAGTGCTTCGTTCCAGGACTTGCGCATCACCCTCACTCCCGCACGCCACTGGGGCGCGCGCATGATTCACGACACGCACCGCCAATTTGGCGGCTTCCTGATCAAATCACCCGACCGCTGCCTCTACCACTGCGGAGACAGCGCTATGTTCGATGGTTTTCAAGAGATCGGCAAACGCGCCAGCATTGATCTCGCACTCATGCCCATCGGTGCCTACGACGCACCCAGCGGCCGCCCCGTTCACATGAATCCTGAGGAGGCACTTGATGCCTTCGAGATGCTCGGTGCCAATTCGATGGTGCCGATGCACCACGATACTTTCCCGCTCGGTGGCGAACCGATTCATGAGCCTGCCGAGCGCCTCGTTAAAGCCGCCATCGAACGTCAGATGGAGCATCGTGTGCGCCTGCTGCGCGAGGGTGAATCCGCGATTTATTGAGTGCGCACGCGGCCCGACTTAACGCTCATCGCTGCTGTTTCAGCGGACGGCTTCATCTCCACCGGCAAAGGCGTGCCGTGGAACCTGCCACGTGACAAAGAGCACTTCCGCCGCACCACCCGTGGGCAGTGGCTGCTTATCGGCCGTCGCACCTATGTGGAAATGCTTGGTTGGTTTCGGGATCATCACCCGCTGGTGCTAACGAGTGACAAAACCTTCACACCACCTGTCGGAGGGGCTGTTTCGAGCGTCGCTGAGGCTCTGAGTATTGCTGTAAAAGACGGGGCGCGGGAGCTTTTCGTCTGCGGTGGCGGTGGAGCCTACGCCGCCGCCATGCCACTGGCAAACCGGCTGATCATCACCCATGCGGACACGATTCTCGGCGGGGGCGTCCCCTTCCCGGTCATTCGATCCGAG
The DNA here is from genome assembly GCA_947466075.1 of Verrucomicrobiaceae bacterium. GTDB lineage: Bacteria > Verrucomicrobiota > Verrucomicrobiia > Verrucomicrobiales > Verrucomicrobiaceae > Prosthecobacter. Next base: position 27,639 of record CANIBP010000009.1, on the reverse strand, counting down.
TTATGGCAGGCGGTCTCACGGCAGGCATTCCCTGCCGATGCCGAGAACCAACTCGACATGACTTTTGCCATTTATGAGCGCCGAATTCCCCTAAAAACAGGCAGTGATGGACATTCCTGAAAAATCAAGATGAGCAGAATCGTCTTTCGTGTATCTAAGAGGTGCTGATGAACCTTCCGCCACGTCTTCCTAGTTGCTGCGCAATCACCCTGCTGGTGGCTGTGGCACTTTGCACTGGATGCACCGGTTTAGATAAAAATTCTTCGGCGTCCACTGATCCTACCAAGAAGGACGTTGTGCTGGTTAAATCGCCGATGGATTTGAGTTTCCTGCTTAGCATGAGCTTCACGGAGGCTAAAACACTCTCGACTCAGCAGCTCGAGTTTGCGCCGCACCTCAAGATCGCCGCCGACACCATTCAGGTCTTCAAATACTCGGCCGATGGTAAGCCGCTCAAGGCCCGTGCCCGTGGCAAGGTGTTCATTGAGATGAATTTCGGCGAACCCGCCAAGGCTCTTTGCCAAGAGGCATTCATCACCGGAGACGAAGTCATCCTGCGCGGTAGCCCCATTTTACAGCGTGGCGGCAGCATGGTCGAAGGTCTCGATGAAAGCACCATTTTCTACTTGTTCGGCAGTTCGCTGCGCGTCATTGGATTACATAAAGTGAACAATCAGAGTCAGATCGCCGACATGATGCCCACGCTCGGCTCCTGGGCGGGCGGTCCTAATCCGCTACTCCCACCGCTGACGGAAGGCGATGTGCCCGTCAACATCCGCAGCGAAATGCAACGTGCCGCTGAGGCCGAGATGCTGCACCAGAAAACGCGCGAACTCTACGGCCCTGCGAATACACCTGAAGCCGCTCCTGCGCCCACACCACCCCCGCAGCAGGAAAAGCCGAAAACTGCCGAGAAGAAGAAAACTCCAGAAGAGATCCGCAAAGCTGTCCCGAATACGCCAGCCTTCTGGAATCGCTCCAAAACAGATAAGACTCGGGCCTGAATGTGATCAGCCCACGATGGCGCGCGGCACCCGCCCGTGAACATCAGTCAGCCGGTAATCACGGCCCGCATAGCGATACGTCAGCCGCTCGTGATCCATGCCCAGCAGATGCAGGATCGTCGCGTGGATGTCGTGGATGTGCATCTTGTCCACCGCCGCCTTGAAGCCAAACTCATCGCTCTCGCCATAGGCCGTGCCCCCCTGCGCACCACCACCCGCGAAGAACATCGAGAAGCCGTTCGGATTGTGATCGCGGCCATTGCCGTTCTCACTCACCGGCGTGCGACCAAACTCGCCGCCCCACACAATGAGCGTGTCATCCAGCATCCCGCGCTGCTTCAGATCGCTCAGCAGCGCCGCGATGGGCCGGTCTATATCCGCCGCCAGCTTCCGCGTCGTTGCATCATGATTCGAGTGCGTGTCCCACGGCTGACCGTTGCCATAGTAGAGTTGCACGAACCTAACGCCGCGCTCTACCAAGCGCCGCGCCATGAGGCAGCCGTTGGAGAAATGGCTCGTGCCATACATCTCGCGTACTTTCGCTGGCTCCAAGTTCACATCAAAGGCATCCGTCGCCGCCGACTGCATGCGGAAGGCCGTCTCCATCGCCTGAATGCGTCCGTTCAACGCCACATCCGCTCCGCCGCGTGCCGCCAGATGCTCCGCGTTCAGCGTCTGCATCAGATCCAACTGCTTCCGCTGCTCTGTGGGTGAAAAGCGCTCGTTCGTCAGCCACGGAATCATCTTCTTCGGATCGAGGTCTGAGTGATTGATGTACACGCCCTGATGCTGCGCCGGCAGGAACGCACTGCTCCACAGGATCGAAAACCGCACCGGCTTGCCCGGACACAGCACCACGAACGACGGCAGGTTCGCGTTCTCATTGCCCAGCCCGTAGCTCAGCCACGATCCCATGCTCGGCACGCGTTCCGTCATCGTGCCGTTGTTCATCAGCAGCAAAGCGGGGCCATGATTCGGATTGTCCGTGTGGCAGGAACGCAGCACGCACAGATCATCCGCATGCCGCGCCAGATTCGGCAACAGCTCACTGATCTCCAGCCCGCTTTGCCCATGCTTGGCAAACGCATAGGGCGACGCCAGCAGTCCGCCCGTCGGTCGTTCCGTCCGCAGATCGGCACCTTCCGGCTTCTGCCCCGCATACTTCGTCAGCCCCGGCTTGGGATCAAAAAAGTCCGGCCCAAACGGCCCGCCGTTCATGAACAACTGGATCACCCGCTTCGCCTTCGGCACGAAGTGCGACTTCGCGGCCCCCTGTACCGTTGAAGCCAGTCCCAGCGCGCCCAAACCGCCCCCCATGCGGGTCAGCAGTTCACGACGGGAAAGCGCGGAGAGATCAAACATGCAGCCAATACGGCTCCCGACAGCCCACGCTTGCTCCAAACTTCCGTTCCACTTAATCCAATGCAGCCTACTGAAAACCCGGAATTCACGGAACCCCACGCAGCCTCCCGTTGCTTCACGAGATCGCGCCCACCTCGCCGCGGAAGGCATCCTTGTCGCACTTCGGGCAGGTGCGGCCTTCGAGGTTGAAGGTGGACCGCAGCTTGCGTTGGCCGCATTCAGGGCACTGCATCGGATCTTGCTTGGCATCACGCCGCGTCTGACAACCGCAGCGCATGCAGAGCCAGTCGCTTTCATTGCCACAGTGCTCTTTCAGAAAAGCCAAATATTCCGTCTCCTTCATGACGCCGCCGGTCTGCTCTTCTGCGAAGGCGCGCATCTGTGTGATGTCACTCGGATGGTAAAAGTAGTGTCGCTTGCCTTGATGGTCGGTCAGGTAGCGGTTGCCATCACTCCAGCCGTCCACGGAGAACTGGCAATGGGGGCAGGTGTAGCGGATGCAGGCGGCCATGAAGAGGAATCTCGGTGGAGCGTCAGTCTTTAACATCCCGGCACAATTCATCCAGCTTGTCCGAGATGCGTTGGATGTCTTTCTTGGAGAGGACCTCTTTTTGACCGGCCATCAAGCCTTCCAAGGCACCGACGACCGCCCGACCGGAAGCCACGCGGGGTTCGTAATGTTGGCCGGCATTCACATGCCAGCCAGGAATCGCGATCATTTGGAACACTGGGGTTTCCACACCGCAGTTCTGACGAATCCAGTTTTGCAGCCAGCTCGCGCAGCGCTTCACCTGCTCCAGCGGCTTGCGATCATTCGCATAGAAAGGCCAGATGAGTTTGTCGCCGTCGAAAGTCACCAGATCCTTCTTCCCCGTGTCTTTGCGTGGCTTGCTATAGGTCTTCGTTTCAACCACCACGCCGCCGCGTGGGCCGATGATGACATGATCGATGTTTTCCTGCCCTTTCTCCTGCACTTTGCGGACATCGTGGAAAACGGTCCAGCCTTTGGCGGTGAGCGGCTGGAGTTGCTCGGCCACATGGCGTTCGCCGCGATAGCCCAGCCGGCGGTTGACACGCTCTTCGAGTAGTGCAGCCGTTTTTGTCACGACCACGCCGATGGCAATGATGAACAGAACGAGGCAGCAAACGAGCAAAGCCAGCAGGTTTGCTCTCGGGAACAAGTCCCGAAGCCAAAAGGGAACAGATAGCAGGACTAGGGAAATCGGAGCCCAAAACATGATCATGTTGTCCAGCGCTTCTGAGACCCGGTCGATCTCGCGCTGCTGCGTTTCTCCCGGCAGGCGCAGCAACACAAACTCCTCCGGTGGCATGGTTTGTCGGCGTGCTCGTTTGCGGCGGAAGATCCAGACCGACACGGCTCCGTAGCCGAGAATGAACAAGAAGACGACGAGATTGGCGATGTATGGGCTCATGCGGTCATGGTTTCCAGGATTGACTTCGGCAGGTGCAGCACCAAGGCATCGACGATCTCACGGGTTTGGATGATGAGAGGGAGCAGATCGTTGAAGTAGTAGCCATAGCAATCACCGTGGAGAAGGTCGTTACGCAAAGAGGGAATCAACACCGCCAGCTTGGATGCATGGGTTTCAGAAACGTTATCCTCGAGCCGTTGTATAAACTCCTTGGGCAACGGCCAAATGCATGCAAAAGCACTGTCCGAGAAAAGCCCGTCTGTAATGGCTTTCTGAAGCAACTGTCCCAGGCTTTGATCCTTGCCAGCCTGATAGTGAATCCGCAGCACCTTTTCCAAGCCGATCACGGTCTGCGCAAACACCCACGGCAGCAGAGTAAGGTCGTCGTGGGAAAAGCGCAGCAGTTTGGCCGCCGTTCGGAAATACAACACCAGCGGCCCTTGGAATCGTGGATGATCCCGGCTCAGCCATTCGGCCCTCGCCTCTCGTTCATCATCCGTCACTCCAAGGTGGAGCCATGTGCCTGGGTTTACTTTAGGCGGAGGTAGAGAAGTCATCCACAAATCTCCGCATCGATCTTCACACTGTCACGTTTCTTTCCTTCCATTGATTGCAACGCGGATTTCAGAGGATGAGCGCTTCTGAAACAGGGGCGCAGACATTGGCTTCGCGGCTGCGCAGCCTGCACGCTGTTTGGAAGAAGCTGGCAGGAAAAAGAGCGAATCGTATAGTCGTTCGCGTCTTTGGCATCTCGAACTCGCGTTTCGTGCGTGGATGGTTCACAGGTACGCCCTGAACCTTCTCCCCACCCATGAGCCACGCACCCACCGAAGACTGGCGGCCCGAGCCGGTGCCGCAGAATGAGCTGGAACGTCTGATCAAGCAGGCCGCCGACGATCCGGCGCTCCAGGGGCGGATGTTCCGGCTGCTGATGAAGTCAGAACTCTTCATCTACGTGCCCTACCACCCGGAGCTGGTAGGGGAGCACACGCGCACGACGGACCAGGGCTTCGTCTGGTGCACCTATGGCGATGCGGACGGGCCCTTTGCGGCGGTGTTCACCAGCCAGGCCGCTGCGGACTTTGAGATGCGCAACGTCCGCAAGTCTGGAGGCCCGAAACCGATGATCTGCTCAATGCCAGCGGATGTGCTGATGGGATTCCTCAATGACCAGCAGACAGCGGTGCGGGTGATGGCGGCGGCCGGCGGCACGATCCGGCTGCAGCCGCAGGCGGTGGCCTCGCTGGTGGCGGGAGAATTCACCGGCGAGCGCGCGATGCCCAGCAGCGAGGAGAAGACACAGGTGGCACTCGTTGCCGTGCCGGAGGCCCAGGTGCCGCTGAAGCTGCGCCAAGCCATCCGCGTCTTCTGCGCCCGGCGGCGCGTGCCCATCGGCGTGTATGTGTTTTATCAGGTGGATGAGCAGACGGGCGAGGTGCCGGGAAATGACCTGCGGGTGATCCTGTGGCTGCGCCACGCGGACAACGTGTTCTATAACGACTTCTGCCTGATGGCGCAGAAGCTCACGCCCCGGCATCTGGAGTTCTTCTGCGCAGTGATCACCTCCGACGACACCCAGGCGGTGACCTTCCTCCAGCAGCAGTCGCCCCTCTGGCCGCTGCTGAAGGCGGAGTGAGGGAGGCGGACATGAGAGGCGGGGAGAAGATGAGACTGGGAGAGAGGGATACCGGAAACCGTGGGTGGGATGAAAGCGGTGCAGACGAGGCTGGCAAGGACGGAGAGAGAAGTGCGGGCTGTCGGGAAAGTACGATGGACACTCCTGTCCGTCGATCCGACGGCTCGCGCATGGCTAGCCGACCGACAGACAGGAGTGTCTGTCTTACTTATCCAAGCTGCGAAGCCGAGAAGCGAGTGTCCGCGCTCCCGTCCAAGCCGTCGCCAAAATTCGCCAATCCCCTGCCCTTGGGATGCGGCATGAGGCTTTCCAGTGCGTGGGGATGCGGGGCTCCAGTCGTCACGCAGGATTTCGGCGCGACAGGTCGGAGTCTCGGTAATGGTGCGCCAGATTCCGGCGTGGCATTGCAGACCTGAGCAGCTACTGCGCCGAATCTCGGCGCGAGACCTCGGAACTGCGACAGTGCTGTGCCAGATCTTGGCGTGGCACCTTGGGACATCGGCAGTGCTGCACCGAATCTCGGCACGGCAAAGACCACTATCCCAAGTCTTGCGCCAGATTCTGGCTCGAGGCTCCGGACTCTCCGTGGAGCTGCGCCAGATTTCGGTGCGAGGGAGGGACGGACTGCCAGAGCCAGCGTTTCCCTTCATTTGGAAGGAACGAGAGCAGGGGCGGCGGCGGAAACTCGATGCAAGCTCCCGCTACTGATGGCCTCTCTTAAACCTTAGCGGCTTTGCTCTGCTTCTCGGCCTTGAGGGCGGCTTTGTCGGCGGCGAGCTGGGCCATGGCGGCGGCCTGACGGGCTTTTTGCTTGGCTTCGTGTTCGGCGATGGCCTGGGCACGGGCGGCGGCACGGCGGGCACGGCCTTCTTCATCGGCAGCGCTGTTTTTTTGGCGCTCGGCCTCCTGCTGGGCCTTGGCGGCTTCCGCTTCGGCGACACGCTTGTCCTTTTCAGCCTGCGCCTGCGCTTTGGCGGCGGCCTTCTCAGCCTCGGCCTGTTCCTTGGCGAGGCGTGCCGCTTCTTTTTCGGCGAGAGCATGGGCCTTGATCGTAGCTTTCTCGGCCTCCGCCTGCTCCTTCGCAAGGCGCGCGGCTTCCTTGGCTTCCGCCGCAGCGGCCATGGCGGCCATGCGTTCCGCCAGGGCCTTCTCCTTGGCGGCAGCTTTCTCAGCTTCCTCCTGCTCCTTGGCAAGACGAGCAGCTTCCTTCGCTTCAGCGGCGGCGATCTTCGCAGCTTCACGTTCGGCGAGAGCCTGAGCCTTGGCAGCTTCCTTTTCTGCCTGCTCCTGCGCCTTCGCGGCAGCTTTCTCAGCAGCGGCCTGTTCTTTGGCGAGGCGTTCGGCTTCCTTTGCCTCTGCCGCAGCGAACTTAGCTGCTTCTTTTTCAGCCAGTGCCTGCGCCTTGGCCTCAGCGGCGGCGAGGACGGCAGCCAGTCGCTCGGCGATAGCCTTTTCTTTGGCGGCGGACTTCTCGGCATCCGCCTGTTCCGTGGCCAGACGTGCCGCTTCCTTTTCAGCGAGTGCCTGTGCCTTGGCGGCTTCCTTTTCGGCAAGCTCCCTGACCTTGATCGCGGCGGCAGCGGCCTTCATGGCTTCGAGTTCGAGCAAAGCCTGCGCCTTCGCAGCGGCAGCGGCGGCTTCCTTCTCAATGCGCGCAGCCTCCTTGGCTTCCAGCGCGGCGATGCGTGCCGCTTCCTTTTCCGCGATGGCCTGTGCCTTCGCGGCCTCTCTTTCCGCAATGTCAGCGGCGTTCTTCGCCTCCATGGCGACCGTGAGCTGCGTGACGTGATCGATCAGGCGCTGACTGAGTTCAGCGGTGGCGGTGCTCAGCGCGGGCGCGGTCTCGGCGAGCACGCGCGGCTCGATTTCGAGCGTTTGAAGTTTCTGAGCGGTGTCGGCAAGAAAGGCGAGGAATTTAGGATCGAGTTTGGTGGTCATGAAAGGGGTCGGAAAACGGGCGGGCATGAATGGTGAGCGATGGGCTGGTGTAAAGCGGGGATGCGCCCACCGCAGATGATCCTGCTCCTGCTCGTCCTCGATCAATACACCAGAGATTCACCACAGAGGCCACGGAGAGCCACAGAGGAGTAAAAATCCTCAACGCCTACGCACAAATTCATGTCAAGCGGCGGCGGTGCAGGAACAATTTCGAGCCAAGCACCGCCGAAATTCGGCATTCAAACTCTAGGCCGCTGTTACTGCAGCGCTGCGGAATCAGCGGTCACCGATCACGCTGAAATCGAGATCGCCTTTGCCGGCATCGACACCGGCACGCATGGCGGCGGCGGTGCAGTCGATGGCGGGGACTTTCAGTTTGGCCTCGGCGGCGAGATCGCGGGCGAAGTCGGCGTCCTTGAGCATGTTGCGCAGGGAGAAGTGCGCTTCGAAGTCGCTCTTGATGATGGCGGGCAGCTTCATGCCGATGAGCGTGGAGTAGTTGGCATTCGACTCCAGGGCCTCGTGCAGGCGCTCAAGCGGGATGCCGTTCGCTTTGGTGATCGCGGCGGCTTCAGCGACGGCTTCGACGATGATGGCGGAGACGAGGTTGGTGACGATCTTGAGCACCATGGCATCGCCCACACCACCGAGCGGCAGAATCTTGGCCGAGCTGGCTTCAAGGATGGGTTTGGCGCGTTCAAGCATCAAATCGTTGCCGCCGATGTAGTAGCAGAGTTTGCCATTCTGCGCGGCCATCTTGCTGCCGGTGAAGGGCGCATCGAGAAACGCGGCCCCCGTGCCTTCAATGAGCTTCGCGGCCTCCAGCGTGGCCTTTTTGCTCACCGTGGCGTGGTTCATGATGAGATGACCGGCTTTGAGTGCTGGCAGCATGTCGTTGAGCGCCTCCAGCAGCGCGGCACTGTCGCGCACGAAGATTTGGATAATGCCTGCGGCTTCGGCGACTTCGCGTGGCGAGGCGAGAAAGTTCGGGACCGGGCGGGCGCTGCGGCTCCAGACAAAAACTTCGTGACCTGCCGTGCGCAGATTGTCTGCCACACGACTGCCGATGATGCCGAGACCGAGTACTCCAACATTGGGTTTCATGCGCGGCATTTAGGGCGCAGGTTCAGCGCGGTCAATGACCGGCGAATGATAAATCAGTGATTTCCAGGCCTTCAGGCGCAATTCAGCGATCAAACTCTTGACCGCGTCTTCATGACGCTGGCTGACGAGCAGGGCCGCGATTTCATCTTTGGACTCTGCCAAGGTCGGCAGACGTGATTCATGACGTTCCATGACAATGATGAGGTGCCAGCCAAGTTTCGTCGGCACAGGCTCGCTCATCTTGCCTATCTTTAGCTTCTCCACGGCGGCGATGAAATCCTCTGGCATACGTTCGCGGGTAAACCAGCCGATATCACCGCCAATACTCTTGCTGCGGTCGTCGTCAGAGTGCTGGGCAGCGAGTGCGGCAAATGTTTTTTCTCTAGCGATCAACTGCCGCTGAATCTCGCGGATTTCAGTTTCACGGTCGGGCTTGGATTGATCGTGCCGGGTGAGGAAGATGTGTGCGGCATGGTGTGCCTGAGGGATACGCAGTGACTCCTTAAAAGCATCATACCAGGCACCCAGGTCCTTCTCCGTCACTTCAACGAGACGTCGAGTGACCTGCTTGGCAATCCATTGTTCATCGAGCTGTGCGTCGCGAATGGCAATGTCGAGTGACTGCTGTGTCTGCCTCTGAGCTGCGAGGCGTTGGGGATATTCCGCAGCGTCGGCAAACTGACGACGCATCATGTCGGATTCGCGACGAACATTCGTAGTCGCTGAGGTGTCATGGGAACGAGCGACCTTAATCAAGCGATCGTTGACTAGGGTTTCGAGAACCCGCCAGCGAGTTTGTTTACGAGCTTCGGCGTCTAACGAAGCCCAAACTGTCTGACTCTTCCAAAGATCTGAACGGAGGGCTTCCTCCAATTCTAAACGCGTGATGGAAAGCCCCTGAACTTCGGCAGCAGGATCGTTACTAGCCTTCCAACAGACTATGAAACCAGCGGCAAGAAACAGAATGATGACAAGCGCTTTGAGACTGGCTGACATGAACTGGCGAAGAGGCAGCTATCGCGGCGGTCTCAAGACGTAGAGACTGTTTCTTCACGCTTGTTCTTGGTGAAGCGTATGTCTTCGGCGCGCTCAATGAAGATGGTGTCTTCACAGATGTTTTTGGCATGGTCGCCGACGCGCTCGAGGAAGCGGGCGACGAAGATGAGGTGGATGTAGCCTTCCAAGCCAGCATGATGCGACTCCATGACAGCGATCAGTTCGCGGTCGAGGTCTTTTTCGGCGGCATCGAGTTCTTTGTCCAGTAGGCGGGCGGCAGTGGCGGCTTCGGGGTCAGCGTTGAGGAAAGCCTGAAGGCAGAGATCTAGATTGCGATCACAGATTGAATAAACGGGCTGGATGAGTTTGATCTCGGGGAACTCGGGCAGGTTGTTGATGAAGCGGGCGCGTTTGGCGATGCTGGAGGCCTGATCGGCGATGCGTTCAAGGTTGTTGGCGACACGAATGGTGCCCATGACCTGACGTAGGTCGTGCGCGGTGGGTTGGAACTTCACGAGAATCTGCATACCGAGCTTATCGACAGCTTTCTCAAGATCGTTCACATCCTGATCGGCGGCGATGGCGCTGTTGCAGAGGTCGGTGTCGCGCTCAAGCAGGCCGCGCATGGCGCAGGCAAGGTTTTTACGAGCCATGCTGGCCATAGCCAGCACGTCCTGACGGAGTCGGTCGAGCGAGAGGTTGAAGGTGGACAGGATGTGTTCGTGCATGAGTTAGAATGAACCAATGTGACAGATTTGCTACATTGGAATTACAGAAGATTTAGCCGGAAATACTTCCTCCGCTTCGACGGCGGCCCCTTTGGGATCGCGATGGGTACGTCGGCAGAAGTCGGCATACTGAATGATTTCAAAGCTGCCGTCGAGATTTTCTACTGCCGCAGTCATGGATTCGACCCAGTCACCAGAGTTCAGGTAATGCGTGTCGCCGACGATCTTGTTGTCGGCCTTGTGAATGTGTCCACAGATGATGCCGATGCAGTTGCGCTGGCGAGCGAGGTTCTGCAACTGCTCCTCGTATTTGCCGACGGCGCTGACGGCGGACTTCACCTTGTGCTTGATCCAGGCACTGAAGGAGAACGCCTCCTTGCCACGCAGGCGACGGTAACCGTTGTAGATACGATTGAAGCGCAATAGCACGTTGTAGCCAAGACCGCCGAGCTTGGCGAGCCAAGCGTGGTTGCTGGTGACAGCGTCGAAGCCGTCGCCATGCACGACGAGGTAGTCGCCTTTCGCGGTGTGATGAACGTGGTCGTCGGTGATGGTGAAGTTTTCGAACTGAATGGGGATGAAGCGGTCGAGCACGTCGTCGTGGTTGCCACGAAGGTAGATGATCTGGGTGTTCTCCTTCTCCATCTTGCGCAGCACGGTGCGGATGAAGTTGGTGTGGCTCTTGTTCCAGCCGCCGAGTCGGGTGAGATGCCAGGCATCGATGATGTCACCATTGAGCACGAGTTTATCGCACAGGCAGTTGCGGATGAAGTGTGAAGCCTGCGCAGCTTTGCTGTCCGGCATGCCTAGATGCACGTCGGAGATGAAAATGGTCTTGAAGCGCAGCTTGGTTTTGGTCTCGGCACTTTCAATTGGCTCGGGAATGTCGCTCATCATGTCAAAGGGCTGAAGTTTGCATCACCGAACGGAGTTCCTGCTCAAATTGGTCAATCACACGCCCCCAACCGAGATCAAAGGCCGATTGCCGGGCGGCGGCGCGGATGGCACCATCATTCCAAGAAGCAGCCGCCGTGCAAACTTGTGCAAGAAAGAGTTTTTCATCCCCCAACGGTGCGAGCCAGCCGTTTTGACCGGAACGAATGAGTAAACGCGGCGCGGCATAATCAAAGGCTACGACGCCGAGGCCGGAGGCCATCGCCTCAAGTACGACGTTGCCAAAGGTTTCAGTGCTGCTGGGGAACAAAAACACATCGCCCGAGGCATAGTGCGCGGCCAGATCATTGCCAGTACGCGCGCCGGCACAATGAAACTCGGGATGTTCTTCCTTCAACGCCGCCAGCCGCGGACCATCACCGACAAACACCATGCGTGCCATCGGCTGCACTTTTTGGAATTCTGTAAAAGCCCGCACCGCGAGATCGAGATTTTTTTCTGCCGCTATGCGTCCGACGTAGATCGCCACCGGTGTTGATTCGTCTGCACCCCAGCTTTGCCGCAGTGCAGTACTTCGACGTGCGGGATCAAACGACTCGGTCTCTACGCCACGGCCCATGACACCGACGTTGCGGATACCCCAGCGCTCCAGCATGGAAGCTGTATCGACCGAAGGCGTCAGTGTGCGGGCGGTTTGATTGTGAACACTGCGCAGAAAAGCTGCTGCAATCGTTTCCATTCCGGGCAGATGGTAGTTTTCGAGGTAGGTTTGAAAATTCGTATGAAACCCCGACACCACCGGGATTCCCCGTTTTCCCGCCGCACGAATGGCGGCGATGCCCATAATCGTCTCCGTCGCCACATAGAGAACATCAGGCCGATAGGCATCAAGGATATCCAGCATCTGGCGCAGGGAAGCAAACCCCATGCGCAGGCCAGGATAGCCCGGCAGCGGCAGCGCATGCATCACATCACGTGACAGCCCAGAAGCATCGGTCGCTTCATGAGTTGTGACGACCCGCACCGTGTGGCCACGACGCTGCAACCCCTCACCCAGGGTGTTGAGTGTTCGCGCGACGCCGTTGATGTCCGGCGGAAACGTGTCGGTGACGATGAGAACCCGCATTGGAGTAAATAAAGAATCTATTTTTCTCATAAAGCAGCAGGGAAAATCATCCAACCTAGCCGTGTGACGAAAACGACACGGATCAAACCAGTCGCCTGAGCAAGTTGATTGCCATGTGACAAGTTCGTCGCCATCATAAGTTTGCTTGGAACACGGCACCAGAGCAAAACCAGCCTGTATGAGTAAAATATTGATCGTCGAAGATGAGTCAGACATTTCTGAACTTATCGCCCTGCATCTCACCCGCGAGGGGCATGAGCCGATCTGTGTTGGCAACGGCCTGCAGGCCCTACCTGCCGCCGTTGAGCACACCCCCGAACTGATCGTGCTCGACCTCATGCTGCCAGGTATGGATGGGGTGCAGATTTTTAAACGGCTGCGAGCTGACACCCGTACCGCCACCATCCCAGTCATCATTCTTACCGCCAAAGCACAGGTCACCGATAAAATCGCCGGCTTAGAGCTCGGTGCGGACGACTACCTCACGAAACCTTTCAGCCCACGTGAGCTCTATCTGCGCATCAGCGCAATTTTGCGCCGGGTGAAGAAGGTGACACATGTTTCCGAGGTGCAACGCGGTCGATTCATGCTGGACCGCAAGCACATGAAACTCTTCTTGGACGGCGTGCCGCTCGATCTGACTACGACCGAGTTCAAGCTGCTGACCACACTCATGGAAAACGACACTACCGTCCATACCCGTGCCGACCTGCTGCGCGAAGTGTGGGGCTACAACAGCGATGTTGCCACCCGCACGCTCGACACGCACATCAAACGATTGCGCGAAAAACTCGGTGCAGCCTGCGACCATATCGTCACCATTCGCGGTACCGGCTTCCAGTTCCAGACCGAACTGATTGAGGCTGTTCCTGCATGACCACCCTCAGCCTTGTCCTCCTCATCCTGCTCGTCGCGTGCATCATCGACATAGCACGTCGTGAGCGGCGCTGGCTGCAACGCTGGGAAGGAGTGGCAAAGAGCATCGGCCTACGGGCACGTGATGCGAATCAACTGCCCGAACAGGCGATGGCACTGTATCGCGCCCGTCAGGTCGCGGAAGAGCAAGCCGGGCAGCGCCGGGTGTTTGAAACTCTGCTCGATGAAATCACTCAGGGCCTGGTGCTCGTCGATGAGAACCTGCGGGTGCGTTACGCCAATCAACCGCTCAAAAAAATACTACTCCATGCTGATTCCCGCTCTGGACGCGCTCTTATCGAAGTCGTGCGCGATCATCAGATCACCGATCTCGTGCAGGTGGCCATCACCGAGAAACGCCACGCCACACGCCGCATCCAGGTGTTACCGTCCGACGTGGGCGCTGGGACCAACCTTAGCGGGCGCCATTTTCTCATCGAATCTGCACCACTGCCCGCCACATCCGGCGGTGGAGCCTGGCTGATGATTCAGGATGTGACCGAAACCGCGATGACCGAGCAGATTCGCAAGGATTTCGTCGCCAATGCCTCACACGAACTACGCACGCCACTGACGATCATCAACGGCTACATTGAAATGCTGCAGGATGATTCCGCGCCTAACGCCGCTGTGATGAAACGCAGCCTTGGTGTCATGGAGAAGCACGGCAAACGCATCGCCCGCATCATCGAAGATATGCTCGCCATCTCGCGGCTGGAAGATGCCAGAAGCAGCTTGAATCTGGAACCCTTCAACGTTCGCACCTGCGCCCAAGATGCCGCCGATCATCTAGCCCCGATGCTGGAGGGCCGCGATGTGAAGATCGAATTCAACTTTCCCAAAGACGGCGGTAAACTCGAAGGTGACCGCTTTTACTGGGATCAGGTGTTTACCAACCTCATTGAGAACTCGATCAAAGAGAACACCAAGCCCGGCCTCGTCATTTGCGTCAGTGGCGAATGGCAAAAAGACCATTGCCTGCTCAAAGTCAGCGACAACGGCATCGGCATCCCCGCGCATGACCTGCCCTTCGTCTTCAAGCGCTTCTACCGAGGGAACAAACACCACTCCTCGCAAATCAAAGGCACCGGATTGGGGCTTTCCATCGTCAAACGAGCGGTCGAGGCGCATGGCGGCAAGGTTGAACTCACCAGCACGCCCGGCAGCGAGACCACCTTCACCATGCGCATGCCTTTGCTGCACACCGAAGCTTGAGCAAAGCCACAGAGTGTGGTTTAGAGCGTTCTTTCTGTGGAAGATCTCTTCGGCCATCGCATTTCCTACCTGCGCGTCTCCATCACCGACCGGTGCAATGAACGTTGCCGTTACTGCATGCCTGAGGAGGAGCAGGCGTGGTTCGCCAAGGAAGACACGCTCAGCTACGACGAAATGCTTCGCACCGTGCGCGTCGGAGCCACACTCGGCATCAAAAAGATCCGTGTGACCGGCGGCGAACCCCTCACCCGGCCCGGGGTCGCTGATTTCTGCGCTGATTTAGCAAAGATTCCCGGCATCTCAGATATCGGCATCTCCACCAACGGCACCTTGCTCGCCAAAACCGAGGACGGCATCACCATGGCCGAGCGTCTCGTCAAAGCTGGTGTCCGCACGGCCAACATCTCGCTCGATTCGCTCGACCGCGATGTTTACCAACGCACCACCAGCCGAGATCTGCTGCCGCGCGTGCTCGAAGGCATCGACGCCGCAGTCACTGCCGGATTTCAGTCGATCAAGCTCAATTGCGTCCTCATGAAAGGCCAGACCGAGCGCGAATTGCCCGCGCTGATCGACTTTGCCCGCCAAAAGAACGCCCTGCTGCGCTTCATTGAACTCATGCCCGTGAGCACGCAGGATATGCTGAGCGAAGACAACTTCCTCCCCATCGCCACCGCGAAGGCACTCGTCGAACAAACATCCGGCTCGCTCACACCCCTACCCGATTTCCGCACCAACGGCCCCGCTGCGTATCATCTCATCCCGGCCACCGGCCAGAAGATCGGTTTCATCGGCGCTATGACAAACCTGCACTTCTGCGAAAACTGCGACAAGCTCCGCCTTACCTGTGATGGCAAACTGCGCCCCTGCCTCGGCAGCTTCCTCGAATTCGACCTCCGCAGCGTGCTGCGTGGGGGTTGCAGCGATGCCGAACTCGCCGCCTTTTTCGAAAACGTCGTCGCCCGCAAACCCAAGGAGCACGATTTCCGCGACAACTATCAGCCCAACCGCAAGATGATCGCCATCGGAGGCTAAAAGCCATGAGCAAGCTCACTCACATCAATCGCAAAGGTGAAGCCGCCATGGTCGATGTCTCTGCCAAGCCGCCCGTGCGTCGTGAAGCGGTCGCTGAAGGCCGCATTTCGCTCGCGCCGGCCACGCTCGACCTGGTTCGGAACAACCAGGTGAAAAAAGGCGACGTACTCAGCATCGCTCGAATCGCCGGCATTCAGGCCGCCAAGCAGACGCAGCACCTTATTCCGCTCTGCCATCAGATTCCGCTGAGCAAAGTGCAGATTGACTTCGAAATCCGTCCCAAGGCGATCCTCATCACTGCGACCGCCACCACCGTCGCTCCGACCGGTGTGGAGATGGAAGCTCTCACCGCCGTCAGCATTGCCGCGCTTACCATTTACGACATGTGCAAGGCCGCCGACAAAAAGATGCGCATCGAAGGCATTAAACTACTCCGCAAGACCAAGGGCTAAAGTTGCCGCTTGTCGGATGCACGCGACTGTTTAGCCTCGGCGGTTCCCAACCCAGTCGCCAACCAACCATGTCCCTTCCCCTGCTCAAACGCATCGGGAGCGGAGCCTCGCGGAGCTTTTCCGTGACGGCTGCGCTCGTTCTCTTCACAACCACGTCCCATGCCGCCGACGGCACCACGATCAATAGCGGAGACACCGCTTGGCTGCTGGTCTCGACTGCCTTGGTGCTCTTCATGATGATTCCGGGCCTTGCGCTGTTTTACGCTGGACTGGTGCGGGCCAAGAACATCCTCTCCATCCTGATGCAATGCTTCGCATTGACTGCGGTACTGAGTTTGGTCTGGTTCGGATGCGGCTACTCGTTGGCCTTTTCGGACGGCGGATCATTCATCGGCGGCTTCGGCAAAATGTTTCTCAATGGCGTCACGCCCACCTCCGTCCGTGCAGACTGCCCAACGATCCCAGAGTTGTTGCACTTCGCCTACCAGATGATGTTCTTCCTGATCACGCCGGGCCTGTTCATTGGTGCATTTGCCGAGCGCATGAAGTTTAAAGCCATCCTCGTTTTCAGCATCGCTTGGAGCCTGATTGTCTATGTGCCCTGCTGCTACGGCGTATGGCACAAAGCTGGCGCGTTCCTTGGGCTATCCGGTGTCATTGACCTCGCAGGCGGTATTGTCGTGCATATCACGGCTGGTGTGGCCGCACTGGTGGCCTGCGTGATGGTAGGGCCACGCAAAGAGTTCCCCAGTGCGCAATTAATGCCGCACAACCTGGTTTTAACCATTACTGGTGCTGGCATGCTCTGGGTTGGTTGGTTCGGTTTTAATGCAGGCAGTCAACTCGCGGCAAACGGAGCAGCGGCTATGACGCTCGTCGTCACCCATCTTTCCGCCTGCGCCGCCTCGGTGATATGGATGCTCATCGAATGGATTCGCAACGGCAAACCCAGTGCCCTCGGCATCGCCACCGGATCAATCGCTGGATTGGCAGCCATTACACCCGCCTCAGGCAAAGTTGGCCCTGTCGGTGCGATCTGCATTGGCAGCCTTTCGGCAATACTCTGCTGGCTGGCCTGCTCCAAGCTGAAAAAACGGTTCCGCTATGACGATTCGCTCGACGTTTTCGGCGTGCATGGCGTGGGAGGATTCGTTGGCACCATCCTCGTTGCCGTATTTGGCTCTACGGGCTTCGCCGGCGGTCTGGGAGACTTTAGCATAGGGAGTCAGTTGGTGACTCAGAGCCTTGCCTCGGTTTACACCATCCTGCTCTCCGGCATTGCTAGCTTTGTGATCTTGAAAGTGATCGATCTCACGATTGGCTTGCGCGTCAGCCCCGAAGAAGAAAACCAAGGTCTCGACCTCGCGGAGCACGGTGAAGTGGCTTACAATAACTGAACTTATTGCGATGCGAGGCGAAGGCGGCATCATGGGGCGCTGTCATCAATTTTACGAATGCCTGATTGCGAATTGTCTTTCCGGCGGGCATAGGCTTTAATTTACCCTCTTCTCACCCCCGTCACTCCCTCTCCCCAGTTATGATTGATGTTCAGGAACTCACCAAGCAGTATGCCGGACGCACTGCGGTGAACAACATCTCCTTCAAAGTGGAGCCAGGGGAGATTGTCGGGTTTCTTGGGCCTAATGGTGCAGGAAAATCGACAACAATGCGGATTCTCAGTGGCTACATGCCGGCCACCTCCGGCCGGGTGCAGGTGGCGGGATTCGATGTATTTCAGCAGTCCATCCAAGTGCGGCAGTCCGTGGGTTACATGCCTGAGATGGCCCCACTCTACACCGACATGAAAGTGAACGAGTACCTGCGTTTTCGGGCGGAGCTGAAAGGACTTTCTGGTCATGCCATGCGCCGCCGTGTGGGCGAGGTGATGGAACTGACTGGGGTGACCGACATGCGGAAGCGCCTGATTGGCAATCTTTCCAAGGGTTACCGTCAACGCGTAGCGCTTGCCGATGCACTGGTACACAAACCGAAGTTGCTCATTCTCGACGAGCCGACCAATGGCCTCGATCCGGTGCAGATCCGCCATGTGCGCGATCTGCTGCGAAATTTAAAGTCGAAACACACAGTGTTGCTGTCCACGCACATCCTGCATGAGGTCGAGCAGACCTGCGATCGTGTGATCATGATTCATCAGGGGCGCCTCCGTGCGAATAACACGCCCCAGAACCTAACGCGACAACTTCGCTCTACCACGCTGCTGCATTTGGAAATCGACGGAACGGGCGAAGTGGCGGAAAAACTCACCGCCATCACCGGAGTGCGCAAAACCACGGAGGAAAAAATCCTTGTGCATCCGTGGCGCAAGTTCACGCTGCGCGTGGAGCCGGAGCATGACGTTCGGGACGCAGTGATGGAACTCGCCATGCAGCAAAAATGGCGCATCCGTGAAATGCACCGCCAACTTCCCACCTTGGAGGATGTTTTCGTCGAACTCTCCATGAACGCCGGAATTCCTTCCGATATCCCCACTCACGTCCTATGAGGATCTTCTGGATTTTGCTCAAAAAAGAGCTGCACTCATTCTTTGTCTCCCCAGTCGCCTACGTGGTACTAGCGCTGGTGATGGTGCTGAACGGCTTCGCCTTCCGTGCCGCTCTTTCCGTGCTGGAAAGCGCACCGAGTGAAGGTTCCATTGTGAGTTGGAGCTTCCACGCCATGTGGTTCTGGCTCTCGTACTTCTTTATCTTCCCGCTCTTGACCATGCGCTTGTTTGCAGAAGAAAAGAAGCTAGGCACGCTGGAGACACTGTTTACCGCACCGGTCCGCGCTTGGCAGGTAGTCGGCTCGAAGTACCTTGCCTCCGTGATCGTGTACTGTGTGCTGTGGCTGCCTAGCCTGTTTAATTTCAAATTTGCTCACTGGATCAGTGGCGGACAGGTGGAATTGCCAGGCGGCGCGATGCAGGGGGCCTATCTCATCCTTGTCGTGATGGGCATGTTCAATCTTGCCGTTGGCTGCTTCGCCTCTGCGCTGACGGCAAACCAAATTGTCGCCGCGATCATTTCCTTCACCCTGAGTTTGATGCATTTCTTGCTCGGCATCTTCATCATGGTCGTGGGCCGCAAGATTTCCGATACCCTCGTGGACATCGTGAACTATTTCGCTGCGACGGAGCACATCCGCATCTTCACCGCCGGACTCATCGACAGCCGTCCGCTGATTTACTACCTCAGCATGTCTCTATTATTCCTCACCTTCACGCATCACGTCGTCGAGTTCCGCCGCTGGCGCCCGTGATAACCGAATGATCCACCACCATGCCGGATTCCGCCCAGAAGCCATCGACTACTGCCGATCACACGCCGCCGCTTGCCATGCCAAAGCGCTATGGCATCGGCCTTAACGTCGCTTTGCAAATTTTCTTGGCATTAGCGCTCTTCGCCGGCATCAACCGACTGAACTGGCGGCATTACTGGCGCTGGGATCTCAGTCCGAGCCAGGATTACACTCTCAGTCCGGCGACGTTAAACACACTCAATAGCCTTTCACGCGATGTGCAGATCAATATTGTCTTTGGCCGTGACTCCAAGGTCTATGGCGAGGTGCAGTCCCTGCTGGAAGAGTACCGCATGCACGGCAGACAGCGCATCAAAGTGCGCTCCATTGATCCTGTGCGTGATATTGAGCGTGCCGAGCAACTCAAAGCCGACACCGGCCTCTCTCTCGCGCAAAGCGGTGTCCTCATCCGTTGTGGAGTGAACAAACGCTTCATCACCGAGGAGGAACTGGTCATTCGCGAAGCAGGCACCAGCACAAACAAGCAAATCATCGAATTCCGCGGTGAGGACGCCATCAGCTCCGCGATTATCTCCGTTGTGGAGGGCCGCGTGAAGCGTTTCTATTACATAGTCGGCAAGGGTAGTCGCTCCGATGCCGCCTTGAGCGATGCCTACAATGCTGCTCTCGATCTCGGCAAGCAGCAAAACTTTGATGTCATTCAGGCCAACCTTTCCGAAATCAGCAACATCCCCACGGATGCCGATGGCCTGTTGATTCTCGGCGCACGCTACGATCTATCCGAACGTGAGATCAAAATGCTCGACGATTACTGGCGGACAAAGCGGGCAGGTGTGTTCATCATGCTCGACCCCGGCGGTGAAACGAATCGGCTCAACTCATTCCTCAACGCCAACGGCGTGCGTCCGCGCGGCGACCGCGTACTCACCGCGGAAAGCACCAGTACTGGCGCACGCAAGGAATTCACCGTGCTTGCCGAGTTCATGAAGGACGTGCCCTTCATCCGCCACCTTGGGTCTTCAGCCATGACGCTTTCCGGCCAGTCGGAATCCCTCGAACTGCGTGAACAGGACAACGCACTCAAGGAGCAGTCCATCATTGTCGAACCGCTCATTCGCGCTTCACCGCGTTTTTGGGGAGAGCGCCAGTTCTTGGAGGAACTGCCTGTCGTCGATGAAGAGGATACACTTCCGCCAATCTATCTTGCCGCTAGCGTCGAGCGTGGTGCTGTGAACGATGAAAGCCAGCGCGCTGAAAGTTCCCGCATGGTGGTGGTTTCTAACTCCACCCTGCTCGATAAGCAGACCATGCTAGCGGTGAACCGTGACTTCGTGGCAGCCGGTTTGAACTGGCTGATGAATCGCGAGAGTAATATCGGCATCACTTCCAAGCCCAAACGCTCCTACCGCATTCAACTATCGAGAAGACAGCATGAGCTGATTTTCTGGGTCACTTCCATTACTCTCCCTGGCATCGTGCTGGGGTTTGGCTTCATGGTCTGGGCCAGTCGGCGGGCCGGATGAATTTTCTTTAACGCATGAGCGCACGCACCACTCTTATCCTGTTCCTGATCGTCGCCACCTTGGGCGCGCTCATCTTGGGCATTGAGCGTTATTTTCCATCCGCCCAAGAATTGCGTGAAATCAAACGCGGACCCTCACGCTTTGAAAAAGACAAGGTCACTCGCGTTGAAGTGCTCACTGCCGAAAACACTCCGCTAACACTACTGCGTGAAGGAAACGCATGGAGCATTGAGGCCCCCTTTAACGATCTTGCTGATCCACAGAAAGTAGCTGCGCTCATCCTCACCCTCGATGGCGTTGAGTGGATCGAACGCATCCATCGCGAAGAATTCGATGAAGCGGAATGGCAGAAAACC
Source organism: Verrucomicrobiaceae bacterium (assembly GCA_947466075.1). GTDB lineage: Bacteria > Verrucomicrobiota > Verrucomicrobiia > Verrucomicrobiales > Verrucomicrobiaceae > Prosthecobacter. Next base: position 6,664 of record CANIBP010000009.1, on the reverse strand, counting down.
GGACTCGACAAGCCACGCTACAAAGTGCGCCTCCTTGCTGGCACAACGGTGGTGCATGAATGCTGGTTCGGTGCACCTGCTGTTATAGAGAACAGCGTGTACATCGGCATTCCCGAAGCGAACGCACCGGGCATCGCTTGGTATCTTGCCAAAAGTGAAGCGCCCGCCGTGCTACAGATTCCCGCCGCTTCTTGGCGTGATCCTAAACTGCTGCGCTTACCCGCCGAAGTCATCACCCGCATCACCTTAGCCCAGCCTTCAGGCCAGATCGTCCTCTCCCGCGAGAACGAGCATGCGCCATGGCTGCTTGAAAAGCCGCTTAAAACACGCGGCAGTAAAGAACGCATCACTGAACTGCTTTCCACGATCCTCAATATTGAAATCACCGAGGCTAAAGATGTCACTTCATCCGTCAGTGGCGTCACCGCCAAGGAGGCGGCTCAAACCACCCCAGCAGATGAAATCAAGGTCTCCATCGAATCCAAGACACGCGGCAAGTCCTACGAACTCACCTTGAAGAAACCTGCTGACGCCAAACAGGCCATCACCACCGCTACCACGGCCTATCGCAAATCAGCCTTCACCGTCGACGCCAAGAATCTTCTCAGCCTTTGGGTCAGCCCTAATGCCCTACGTGATCATCTGCTCGCGCAAATCGACGGCGAGAGACTCGATTTCATCACCATCAACAGCAAGACCCATCCTGAGATAAGCCTGCGCAATGAAGGCGGTTCTTGGTATCTTTTGCGTCATGGTAAATGGGATGCCGCCAATGGCGAACGCGTTTCGCGTTGCCTCAACGCACTCAATACCCACGAGATCATGCAGTTTACCGCCGACACTGCCGCCGATCTCATGCCCTACGGCCTCGACGATCCTTTCCAGACCATTACCTGGACTCCATCACGTGAAAAGCCTGTGAAACTCATGTTCGGCCACAATGCTGATAACACCCAGTTCTTTGCCAAATACGACAGCGAACCCTTCATCTATCGTATCGACGCCTCCCTACTCCCTTCCCTGCCCACCGACGGCATCAAATGGAAAGGCCTCGGTGCTATGCGCTTCACCACCTTCGCTCTCCGCCGCATCACCATGTCGCTCGGCTCCAATGCGCCGGTGATCCTCGACTACAATCCGGTTACCGCCCAATGGAAAGCCTCGCGCGGCGGTCGTGACGTTACCGAAGAGATCGACCGTGTGAAAGCCGACCAACTCGCAGGCAATCTCGCTCGTTTCACCGTGCAAGACTGGGCCGCCGACCGCAGCGACGCCCTCGAAGCCTTGAAGACCCCTTTCCTCACCATTCAGGTCGTGCTTGGTGAACCCGGCCGCACCGACGGCCCCGTGCGCGAGGTGGAGATCATCTTCTCTCCCACCCAACCCAACGCTGAAACCGCTTTCTACTTCGGCCAGATCAAAGGCGACCCCGATATCTTTTACATGACCCGCAGCGCCCTGCTTCAAATCGTCGGCGATGGCGTGTTCAAGCCGAAACTGGTGAAGTAATTCCCAACGCAGGCCAGCCAAAGGCCTCCAGGAACAGCTATTCGCCTGAGCAGAAGGTTCACGGGGGATAAGCGAAGAGTTACCTGTCATTCCTCGCACAAGGAATACTCGGTATTGAACAATAGAGGCGCTAGACGTGGACGGCGGCGACCGGGTAGCATCTGACGTATGAGCAGTTTCCGACTCAGGCCCCGCTTCTCGCATACGCTCGACATGGATGTGGAATCTGCCTGTGCGTTGATCGTAAACCATGCTCGTGAGCAAGCTGACCGCTGTGAATTGAAGAGCTTTCCAGGTTATGTGAGCCTGCATGTAGTGGAGAAGGAGAGCCAATACTGGTCCCCGCGTCTCAGCTTGAGCCTGGAACCTGAAGGCAAAGGAAAAACTCGAGTGGATGGCACCTACGGCCCGAGCACGAATGTGTGGGCAGCCTTTCTCTATGGATACCTATTGGTGGGTTCGATCGGGTTATTTTCGGGCCTCTTAGGTGCTTGCCAGTTTTGGCTAGACATGCAGGCTTGGGGATTATGGATTGCCACCCTCATGCTGCTCATTGCCGCAGGCATGTATCTTTCAGCCCAGTTCGGTCAGAAAATCGGAGCACAGCAGACGTTCACTTTGCACCAGATTTATGAGGCCGCCGTGGGTCAGGCCGTGGTCATCGAATGATGCCAAAGTTAAGTGAATCGGGGTCATGAAAAATCCCCTACCTTCAGACAGCAAAGCACAAACAATTCAAAATAGGCGTAGTTCATTTTCTTGCACATCTGCAGTTGAATTCAGGCTGATCTCATCAATAGGCCCGTCGTAGGCGGCCTTATTGATGGCAGTTGTCACCGCTCGTGCATGCATGGGACCGGGCCAGGGACGAAACCACTCCTTGAAGCGAGAAGAAGTTGAAATCGCGAGATCGGGAGAAAGCCAGGCTTCCCAGTCATTCTCATGCAGGATCACGGGCATGCGCTCATGGCAGCGGCGGAGGGTGTCATTCGCTTGCGTGGTGAGGACGCAGTACGCATCCACACGATTCCCGCCGGGCAGAGTTCCGGTGTGCCAGAGACCGGCAAAAACGAGCGGTTCGTCATTGGCGAGGCGGAACTCCCAAGGCTGCTTGAGCTGGGTGCCATCCTGCCATTCGTAAAAAGCATCTGCAGGGATAAGGCAGCGTTGCTTTTCCAGCGCTGCGCGGAAGGTAGGCTTCTGCGCGGCAGTCTCCGACTGGGCATTGATGAGCGGAGTCTGCGTCAACGGAACAATCAGGCCCCAGCGCAGCAATTCGATGCAGATAGGCTGGCCTTGGCGCATCAAGGCGACGGGGCCAGACTGCGTAGGGGCGTGGTTGAGCTTGGTTGCCACCGCCAGCGCGGCACGCTGCTCTGCTCGTAATGTCTTGGCAAGCCGTAGCACAGCAGCGGCGGAGAAAGCGTAACGACCACACATGCTCTCTCCGTTACAGGGGCCACTTAAAAGTTCAAGGCTCCGGACTTTTTTTCCTTCGCCCTGCCTTTCCCAGCTCTTGTCAAAGAACGCCTGGATGTTCAGGCATGCGGGGAAAATTAGAGAAAAACTGGCGGTGAGGGAGGGATTCGAACCCTCGGTAGCTGTTAAGGCTACGCATCTTTAGCAAAGATGTGCTTTCGACCACTCAGCCACCTCACCGTTGCGTGTTTCTGCCGGTCGGGGCAGCGCGGCGTTATTTAGCGTGCAGCGTGGGAGATCGTCAAACGAAATGTCATCCCCACACGCATCTCATTTTCACAGCAGATCGGGGCGGTTCGTCCGCGTGCGTTCCATCGCCTGCTGCGCACGCCAGGCGGCAATCTTCGCGTGATTCCCACTCAGCAGCATCTCGGGCACTTTCATGTCACGATACTCAGCCGGTTTGGTGTATTGCGGCGCTTCCAGTAGGCCGCTGGGACCAAAGCTTTCCTCCACGGCGCTCATCTCATCGCCCAGCACACCGGGGAGCAGGCGCACGATGGCATCCATGACCACCACGGCGGCGATGGCGCCGTTCGTCAGCACGTAATCGCCGAGGCTGATCTCCTCATCGATCCAGTGCTCGATGATGCGCTGGTCGATGCCTTCGTAGTGGCCGGAGAGAAAAATCAAATGCGGCTCTGCGGACAAGCGGCGTGCTGTGGCCTGATCGAAGCGCTTCCCGGCCGGTGAGAGGTAAATGATCCGCGCCTCCGGCGTGTCGAGGCGGTCCAGCGTTTCAAACACCGGCTCGGGACGGATCACCATCCCCTGCCCCCCACCATACGGCGTATCATCAACTTGGCGGTGCTTTCCCAGGCCTTGCTCGCGCAGATCATGCACGCGCAGATCGAGAATGCCCTTTTCCTGCGCACGTCCCATCATGCTCAGGCCCATCGGTACCGAGACCAGCTCTGGGAACAGCGTCACCACATCAATTCGCATGTACTTGCTATGCCGCAGCCCGTTCGGCACGGCAAGCGCGGCATTCTTTCCCGCACCGGGAATGCGCCTTGACGCTTCGGGTCAGACTTCTACTATCGCGCTCCCCCATTTCTCCGCCATGAACATCCACGAGTATCAAGCCAAGCAACTGTTTGAAAAATTCGGCGTCGCCAGCCCCAAGGGCATCGTCGCCAGCACGGCGGAGGAAGCCGGTGCTGCAGCACGCGAGATCGGCGGCCCAGGTCTCGTGGTCAAAGCGCAGGTGCATGCCGGTGGTCGCGGCAAAGGCACCTTCAAAAACGGTTTCAAAGGCGGTGTGCATGTGGTGAACACACCTGAAGAAGCGCAGGACATCGCGGGCAAGATGCTCGGACAGACACTCGTCACGCACCAGACTGGCCCGGAAGGCAAGCTGGTGAGCAAGGTGCTCATCGCCAAGGCCGTGGACATCACCAAGGAATACTACTTCGCCATCCTGTTTGATCGTGGCACCAGCAGCCACGCCATCATCGCCTCCACGGAAGGCGGCATGAACATCGAAGAAGTCGCTGAGAAGACGCCGGAGAAGATCAGCAAGGAGTTTGTGAGTCCCACCATCGGCCTGCAGCCCTACCAGTGCCGCAAGATCGCCGCCTCGCTCAATTTGCGCGGACCGCAGATGAACCAGGCCGTGAAACTCTTCACCGCGCTGTGGAATCTCTATCTCAAGGCCGACTGCTCCCTCGTGGAGATCAACCCGCTCGCAATTACCACCGACGGCCAAGTCGTGGCCCTCGATGCAAAGTTCAATTTCGACGACAACGCACTTTACCGTCAGAAGGACGTCACCGCCATGCGTGACACCACCGAAGAAGATCCGCGCGAAGTCGCCGCCAGCGAGTTCGGCCTCAACTACATCGGACTCGATGGCAACATCGCCTGCCTCGTCAACGGCGCTGGTCTCGCCATGTCCACGATGGACATCATCAAGTTCCACGGCGGCGAACCTGCTAACTTCCTCGATGTCGGCGGCGGCGCGACGAAAGAACAAGTCACCGCAGCCTTCAAGATCATCCTCGGCGATCCCAAGGTCGAAGGCATCCTCGTGAACATCTTCGGCGGCATCATGGACTGCGACATCATCGCCAACGGCATCATCGCTGCCGCGAAAGAAGTCTCCCTGAACATCCCGCTCGTCGTCCGCCTCGAAGGCAACAATGTCGAAGCCGGCAAGGCCACCCTCGCCGCCAGCGGCCTGAAGATCACCGGCGCCGCCGATTTGACCGACGCCGCGCAGAAGATCGTGGCAGCGGTAAAGGCGGCGTGAGGAGAACAAGGTTAAGAGTTAAAGGTGATGGGTTAAGGGTTCGGATTTTCCCATAACACATCACAAATAACCCCTATCCACCGATCTGCCACAGGGTCATGTTCTCCGATCCCGATGGCAACACGCTGATGCTGCACAAGCGCAAAGCGGGGCATCGAAGAGTGATGCGTTAGAGGTGATGGGTTAAGAGTTTGGATTCTTCCATAACTCATCACAGATAACACTTATCCACCGATCAAGATGGCACCTTTGGAGACAACGATCTGCCACAGGGTCATGTTCTCGGATCCCGATGGCAACACACTGATTCTGCACAAGCGCAAAGCGGGGCATCATTGAGACTGTGTCATGGAGATGGTGTGCCAAAGCGTGCGCTGTTTATTCATGGAGGTTCGTGGAGCGCGGGCCTCCGAGTCCGCGCTCCATCAAACACTGAACCGCTCCCCATCCTGCCGCGCTCTGCCCAGCGTCACGAGGCTTTCCAGAATCTCCTGCAAATCCGCCATCTTGGCGCGGGAGAAGTGTGTGGTGAGTTCTTCCGCAGTCACCGCATGACCCGCCGCATGCAGTGCCTGTTCGGTGGCGCGGATGCGCTCTGCCAACGGCTTCGGCCACGGCTGTTTGGCCTCCTGCCTTTTGCCTTTTGCCTCCTGCCTGCTGCCTTTCCCCTCCCCACCCTTCTTCTCCGGCAGATCCAGCGTGTCCTGCGCCGTGCTCGTGCCTTTCGCGTTCTGATACTCCGGCCGCAGCCGGTGGATGATGCCGCGCTTCTCTTCCTCGGCGCGTTGGGCGTTGAGGGTCACGAGGCGGTCGAGGATCTCGGCATCGGTGAGGCTCGTGGGCCAGCCGTAGGCCGCGCAGACGGCGGCGTCGAGGTCGTCGTGCAGTTGTTTGAGCAGGGAGACGAGGCCCTGGTCGTGGATGAGGCGTTCTTTGTCGGAAAGAGCGGTGGTTAGAGTGGTCCGCACAGTCCCCTGTGCGGTTTCCGAGCTATCGAACGCTCCCTGACCGCACAGAGGACTGTGCGGGTGACGCTGCCTTGTGCTTCATGCGCAAACCTTCGTATTCCCTAGCTTAGCTGCAAATGGAATCGCGGGTGCCTGTGCAGGGTTTCGCAGTGTGGTGAGCGTCAGTTGTCATGTTTTGTCATGCATCTAGGTCTTCATAACGCTGTGAGTTGAACCGATCACGATGTGGTGTGCCGCAGTGGGTTTTGAATGAAGTGCGTGCAACTCACCTTCCCTTCAACGGTATCACTTTCACGCCCATGGCCTCCAGCAGCACCTTGCCCATCTGGCGGGTCTTTTCATCCACGGGCTTTGGCGGCAGGAGACCGGCAAAGCGGCCACTGAAACTGTCGGCGGGCATGTCTTCGGCGTCCCCGAGGTTCCAGAATTTGCCGTTACCGAGCCGATGAATAGGCAG
>CANIBP010000008.1 GCA_947466075.1 Verrucomicrobiaceae bacterium | reverse complement strand
TGCGCTGCACGCCGCGATAGTCCTTGTCCGTGATGCCGTAGATGCGGCTTACGCCCCACGGTTCCAGCATCAGCGCGCTGCCGGTGAGCATGCCGCCATCGAGCCAGATCTTCGTGCCGATGATCTGCAGCATCGGGTCCACCTTTGTCAGCGGATGCTTGATGATTTCATTAATCGCCAGCTCGGAAGTCCGCCACAAGCTCCCGGTGGAAAAGGTGTGCGACAGCCGCAGGCGGACGGTCAGCGCGTTCGCAGCACGGAGTGCCTGATACACGTCAATGTTGCCCTGGCTCGCACCGCGATCCGCGATGGTCGTGAAGCCGACGCTGTTGTAATCGGCGAAGAGCTTCTTCACCAGGCTGAGCGTCTGCGCTGCGTCCGGCTTCTTGCTGATCGACTTCGCGTTGATCTTCGGACTGAACGCATGCATCAGCCCCGTCGGCTCGCCTTTTTCATCGAAGACGACCACGCCCGTGGAGCCTGCGGGAACTTTGAAGTTCCGATCAATTCCCGCAAGTTGGAGCGCGAGTGAATTTAGCATCGAGTCCGGCCCGGTGCTGAACTGCACGGGATGCTTTGGCGCCACGCAATCCAATTCCTCGCGCGTGGGGTAGCGCTGCTCCTTGAGTCGCGTGATGAAGACCTGCCCGATGCCGATGAGAGAGCCTTCCGGCAAGGCCTTCGCGCGGCTCGCGATGTAGTCGAGGAGTTGCGGGATGTCCTCGATGTCCGGCACCGGATGATCGAACTCCATCGTCGCCGCCCCGACTGGATGCGAATGAGAATCCATCAGCCCCGGCAACACCATGCGCCCGCCGAGATCCACGCGCTTCGCATCAGGATTGGCAGTGAGCGCCTTCGCCTTTTCACCCAGCGCCACAATGCGCTCGCCATCCACCGCCATCGCATCCGTAATGGTGAAGGCCTCGTCCACCGTGACGATCTTACCATTGGTGAAAATCGTGAGCGGCGCGGCGTGGAGTCCGGCGAGTGGTGTGAGCAGCAGGGCCGCTAGGGTGAAGATGGTTCGTTTCATTTGGGGAGGTTGTTTTTGCTAAGTCTTATGTTTCATCGTCCGACATTCTCCATGAATGACGAAACGGAAATGCGGAGGTGTCGAGCGCGGGGGAAGTTCCAGCCTTTGGGAACGTTGTGGTAGCCGATCCAGAGTTCGCCGGGGGCGATCTCGATCACGAAGGGGTAAGTGGCTCCTCCCGGCGTTCCTCGCGCTACGTTCAGGGATGACGTCCACGTTTTGCCTTCGTCGGCGGACAGGGCGAGGTGCAGTTCAGTGCGCTTTGTCTCCACTCGATTCCAGACGAGGGCGATGCGGCCATCGGCGAGTCGGGTGAGGTGTCCGGGCGAGGAGTTGGCGTCGATGGTGGTCGCCTTGGCCACGGACCAAGTCTTACCCCTGTCGGTGGAAAAGGACTCCCAGAAGAACTTGCGCGTGGTGCGGATGAGCATCCACACGCGGCCATCTTTCAACTCGAGCACACAGGGCTCCAGCGCGCCTTCGTGGTCGCCCGCGCCGCCGATGTCGATGTCAGGGCTGAGGCTCCAGGTCTTGCCGCCATCGCTGGACACCGATGCTTGACTCGCGAGGCGACCGGGGTCCTTTACATAGTGCGAATACGGCACGATGAGATGCCCGTCGCGCGTCTCGATGGCTCCGTTGGTCGCACCAGTGTAGCCTTTGAAAATCATCTGGGGTTCGCTCCAGGTCGCGCCGTTGTCGCTGCTGCGTGTAGTCCACATGTCGCTCTGGTTTTCGGGCGTGGGATTGCCATCTTTCCATTTCGCCTTCTTGAAGCCGAGGTAGAACACATGGATCACGCCACCGCGCGTGGCGAACACGGAGGGATGCGATGGCTGACAGTCCGGATGCCGCGCAATCACGCTCTCGGGCGACCACGTCGTGCCCCCGTCCTTCGTCACGCGGCCCGCGATCCACGTCGTGCCGGGCTTGCTATAATAGCTTGATGGCGTGGAATACACGGCCATCACCGCGCCGTCCTTCATGCGCGCGAGTCCGCAGCCGAGCACCGTCGGGTTCGGCGAATCATGCGTGATGTCGGTGCAAAGCGGATGGATCTTCACGAACTCACCACTGGCTTTCCAAAGCGGGCCTTCGGTGATGGCGAGGCCGTGAGTTTTTGCCAGCGCGAGGATGCGCTCGCGCAAAAGATCGGCCTCGATTCGATGGCCTTCATCATTCGGGTGCATGCCATCGGAGAGCAGCGAGTCCACCGTCACACCGCGTTTCTGTGCCTGCTCGACGAACGCCTGCTGCATATCCAGCAACTCCGCACCTTCCTCCCGCGCGACGCGTCGGGCGGCTTCGCAATACGGCGCGAGCGGCGCGTTGAATCCATCCACGTTCTCTGGCTGGTAAGGAGGCTTGCCATATATCTCCTTCAGCTTCGGCGTCCAGCGCAGCGGATTGGGTGTCATCAGCACCACGCGTGCGTTCTTGGATTTCAATGTCTGAACGAAATGCCGCAAGTTCGCCTCATAGCGCTCCAACGAAACCCTCGGCTCCGCAGTCGGCGGCGTCTTCCAGACGTCCACTGCGGAGTCATTGATGCCAAACTGGATGATCGCGATCTGCGGTTGATGTCTCAGCACGTCTTGATCGAAGCGCTTGCGACCCATCTCCGTCGTGTTTCCGCCCACGCCCGCATTGATGACTCGGACATTGTGCAATTCCTCCTGCAGGACCGAGGCATAGACCTTCGTTGAGCCACGCACCGCCGTGGTCGAGTCTCCGAATGCAACGATGGCGACGGGCTCAGTAGCTGGCACATCGGCGGCGTGGAGCAAGGCGAGTGGTGCGAGCAGCAGGGCGGTGAGGAGTGTGAGGGTGTGTTTCATTGGGTAAAATTGAAATCACTTCACCGCTGCCCGCATCGGCACCATGCGAGCTCGGGTGTTGATCCAGAAGCGTGAGTCGGTGACGAGGCTCCAGGCTTTGGCGATGTGCTGCGCGGCAAGCGCGGTTTTGATTTCGGCGATCTGCGTGGCCATGAACTCGCGCTCGGCGGGCAGCAGCTTCGCGGCGCGGGCTTTGTTGGCGAGGATAGCTTCGGCGTCGGAAACGCCGGTGCGCATGTGCGTGAGATCGGCTTCGGCGATGGCGTCGTTTTTCCAGCCGTGGAGTTTGGCATTCGCTTCATCAACGACGAAGGCGCGGACTTCGTAGGGCTTGAGCGCGAGCTTGAGGATGGTGTTGCCATTCGCGGCGCTCTCGGCGGTGATGGCTCCGCTGGCAGCATCGCGGATGGCTTTGGCACCCGTGACATAGACTTCGGCGGTCAGCCGCCAGTAGCCGGGATTGGCGGCGATGAACCAGAGCTTGCCGCCGTCGCGCACTTCGCGGAGGACGAGGTTGCCTTGCAAACTGGTGTCGAGCGCGGGCAGGAGTTTGGCTTTGGGCAAGGAGCGCAGCACGCGGGCAAACTCGCGCAGCTCATGCTCGTGGCCGGTCTGGATGACGAGATCGCAGAAGCCCCACATGACCAGTTCGGGGTCGGTGGTGAGGAGGTTTTGCGTGAAGACTTCGCGGGCGTTGTCGCCATTCGGCAGGGCTTGGTAAGTCATCTGGAAGGGGCGCGGCCAGCCGTCGCGCGGCTCCAGTGTCTCGGCGAATTCCTCGTGCTCCTGCCAGTGCGTCATGACGAAGCTGGCGCGGTTCGTCGGCTGGTCGAAGGTGCGGTTGTAGTCCGCGCCGATGCTCATGTCCCAGGCTCCGGGCCACGTTTCGTTCTGCGGGATTTTGAGCATGGAGGCATAGCGCTGGGTGGCGTGCGTCCACTTCGGAAACCACAGGCCGGACTGGTTTTGATACACCTCGGGCGACCAGCCGAACTGCCGCAGGTAGTCGCGCGGCGTGAGTCCGCTGGTCTGCATCTCCTTCGTGTGGGCAACGTAGAGGGAGATGAAGTTGTGCTTCGCATTCAGCTCACGCTGCATCTTGGTGAAGAAATCGCGCGTCTTCTCGCAGCGCCATTGCAGCCAGCGTTCCTTCATCGCGGGTGCGAGCAGGAACTCGGCGCGTTGGGCGAAGCGTTGCGGGTCTTTCGCGGCTCCGGGCAGTTTCACACCCGTCTCGCTGGTGAAACGGGCGGCGGTAATGTCATCGAAGCTGCTGTCGAGCGGATCGCGCCAACCCTGCGTGGTGAAGCTGGGTAGCCAGTCGCCGCCCGAGAAGGGTGTGTAGTTCACGCCGAGGAAGTTCGGCTGTCCGGCGAACTTGAGCTGCAAGTCGCGCGCGATTTGAATCATGTTCGACTCGATGCGCGGATGCAGGAAATTCATGCCGTAGCGGCCCAGCCAGTTCCACGGCTGCTTGCCGTCCTTGTTCACGAGATAGACGGTGTCCGCACCCAGCGCGACCTCGCCATCATTCACGGCGAACTCGCGGATGAAGGACTGGTGGCAGACGTATTCGAGGCTGGCGATGACTTGGATGCCGTTCTCGCCAAACACGCGCATGGCGACATCATGCAGGTCGGGCAGACAGCGTGAATCCTTGGCGCCACCGGGCGCGGTGAAGGCGGTGTTGCTCTCGAAGTATTGCAGGCAGCCCATGACGTGGAGGTTCTGTCCGGTGAAGCGCAGCCATTGCGCGTAATGCTCGGCGGCATCGAGGTTGTAGGCCAGCTCACGGCACATCATCAGCACGGGGTCATTGTCCCGCGTGGTCTGGCCCATCTTCGTTTCCTGCTGAGGTTCGGTGTGGAAGCCGAAGGTCTTGCCAAAGCCGCCGATGGAAGACGTGCGCTCGGTGTATTGACCGATCATGCGCGCGCCAGCGTCGCTGAACTTCAACGCTGGCAATCCATTCCTGATATGCTGAATACGAAGCCGACTCGCGGCGGCGGTGGTGTCGCGTTGGAGATTGGAGAGATTGATCGCGGCCGCGCCAGGATCAGGGCGGTGAATCCACTGCATCGTTTTCATCTTGCCCGTGAGCGGATACTTCTGGCCGGTCCACGTCGCCGGGCCATCCTTGGAAGTGTGCGGAGCCATTGCAGACGTGCAGCTCACGCCAAACCAGCGCTCCGCATCGTCCGGGAACTCCAGCTCCATGAGATAGAAATCGCCGGGATGCTGGAAGGTGTAGCGATGCGAGATGAGTGCGCCCTGCTCTGGCTCCGTCTCGCGATAGCGCAAGCCGTTGCGCTCGGTGATCGTTGGCTTCGTGACGAGCACATTGCTGCCTCGCTTCCCACCCACTTCCTGCCACGGGATCGCGCCATCGGGCTTGGTGTAATCAATTTCGGCCTCCAGCGCGAGATCCAGTCCATCGGTGACTGTGTCGCCCGCGACCTCACGCATCGGCACCTTGCCCACGACAACGAATGGCTCCGGGATGCGCTGTTCAAGCACCTCGCTGCCACGTTTCAAAGTGGCGTGTAGCAGATACACCCCGCGTGACAGCGTGCCTGCCTTGATGCGCGAGTCCTTGGTGATGCCGCTGGTGCTGTCCGCATAGTTGCCATCTTTGAACTGCTGCACCCGCCACTCGATCTGTGTGCCGCTGAGTCCTGGCGGTGTCTTCACCGCGAACTCCACGGGCGCTGTATCGCGGTAGAAAAGATATGGCTCCGCCGCATTCTCGATCACCATCAGCCCCACATACGCAGGCCGTGAGGTCGGCGCTTTGTAGTTCAGCGCGGCTCCTTTGCGGGCAGTCGCTGCCACCCATGCCGCATCATCGAAGCCTGCTGTGCTGACTTTCGCCGCCGCCGCCAGCGGTGCCAGCGCATCATACTTCCACGAGCCATCGCTCATCACGCGCATCACCTCGCCCGACTCCATCACCACGCTGAGCGTGGCATACACATACGGTGCCGCGCCATTGCGGGCGACATGCAGCGCGATGGCATTCGTGCCCGGTTTCAGCAGCGGCGCAAGGTCCAGCGCCTCGCAGTCGAACATCTCGCCATTGGCGAAGTTGAAACTCGGGCGGATTCTCATGCCGTTCGCGCTCGGCACCGTCTGCCCATTCACCGCCAGCGAGCACATCATGCCCACCTCCGCTACCGCGCGCCAGATTTTGCCCGGCGGCAGCGTGAACTCCTTGCGCCACCAGCCCGCGTGCATCTCGCGGCTGAACCGCACCGACTTCAGCATCACCGTCGCTCCTTCCGCTCCTGCGAACTCCAGTTCAAAGCCATCGCTGTGCTTGATGCTGTCCGTCTTGAACGTCACCGTCTGCCACTCCGCGCTCGCCGCCACCTTCGCATGAACGCCCTCTGGTTTGCTGCGTTTGCGATTCGCCGCACGCACCGTCTTCGACTCCGGCACTTTCCCGCCCGCCATGCCATCGCACCACGGCAGAAATGTCGTCGTCACCGGCGCACTGACTTTCATCAGCACATTCACCGTCATAGGCCCGGTCCACAAATGCACCCTCTCCGCGTGCGGCTGCTTCCCCTCGTAATTTCCCCAACCGATGAGCGCGCCTTCTTTGCGCAGCGTGAATTGCAAATGCCCTTCCGCCATGGAGAGCGACCCCACGGATGCAGGCGTGATCTTGTTCACCGGCTCCGCGAACATCCACTCCGCCTTGCCATCCCGCGCCGGAAAAACCTCCTCATGCGGCGGCCCCACCAGCGCGGATGCGTCGAAGAGAGTTCCCGTGGTGAGCGGCTGTGCCGCGTGGAGAGAGGCCAGCGGCGTGAGTAGCAAGGCTGTGAGGGTGAGGCGGTGTTTCATGGTCAGCTTGGCGAGTTAGTTCTGGGGGCGCTTGAGGATGGCAAGCATAGGTTCAGTGCAGTTCACCGATAGCCAGATTGATCACGCCCATGTGGTAGCGCTGATGCTGGGTGATGCGGTCAGCGTAATAGGCGACGATGAGGCGTCCGCCGGGCAGCTCGATGGCGTCGGGATAGCCGCAGTCGCTCTTTTCGAGCGGCACCAACTGCTGTGGTTTTCCCCATGTGCGTCCTCCGTCCGAGGTGGTGCGTGCCTCGATGCCATAGCTGCCCTGCGCGCGATTGCCATAGGTCAGCAGCACGCGGCCATCGCTGAGTTTCAGGAGATGCGCGGAGGACACGGGCTTGATGTCCAGCGTGGTGACGTGATGCCACGTGAGCGCGTCGTCATCGGAACCGAAGAGGTCGAGATCAAGCAGGCCAAAGCGTCGGCTCGCGGCCAGCCATTTGCCGCCGCCGAGATGCAGGATGGCAGACTCGCAGTGCTTGTCTTTGACGATGGGTGCTATGACCGGCCAGGTCTTGCCGCCATCCTTGCTGCGCGCGGCGTAGATGTTCCCGGCTCCTTTGCCAAAGGCGTAGGTGCTGGCCACGAGATCGCCATTGGCCGCCTGGGTGATGTCGCCAAACGGCACCTGCCACGACAGGCCTTCGTCCTTTGGCAACACAGGCCCGCCCTGTTCCCACGTCCTGCCGCCGTCACGCGAAATGCACACCACGGTCTGAATCGTGCGGCTCTCGGCATTGCGCTGCGGCGCGACTTTGTCCCAGCCATTGCAGAGCACCACGAGGTCGCCGTTGGCATTCAATCCTGCCGCGTGATTCATACGATTCGTCTGCGGCTCATGCTGCGTGATGGTGCTGAGCTTTTTCCAAGACAGGCCATCCGCACTGCCCCAGCAATCCACATCGCCCTCGGTGCGACCGTGGTTGGGCTGATTGAAAACGACGGCAACGAGCGATCGATCGTTGAGCTTCACGAGGTTCGGCCACGCGCAAACATTGTCGATGGCGATGAGCCTGCGCGGGATGTCTGCCGCGAGTGATTGCGCGGATGCTGCGGTGAAAGGCAGAAGCGCCGTGGCAAAGATGAGCAGCGAGGTGAGCTTCATGCGGGTGATTTTCATTTCGGTGATTGAAGGGAATGAAGCCCTTGCTCGGCGGCTTTGCGCGCGCGGTCGTCGCTGAGCCATTCGAGGGCGTGGGTGAGGTCGGCCTCGGCTTGCTTGGCGTTCTTGCTGATGAGTTGGGCGCGGCCTCGCAGGAGGTAGCCGTCGCCGCGTTTCCAGAAGGGCCATTTGGCGATGTCTTCGTTGGCGAATTGCGTGACGACTTGCGGTGCCTTGGCTTGCGCGAGGAGGGTTTGCATCTGTGCGGTCTTCTGCACGGCGGGGATCGGGATGCGGGCGGCGATGGCATCGGCTTGGGCGAAGTCTTTGATCGCGGCGGCTGAGGCCGAGGCTTGTTCGAGCGCGGCGGATTTTTGGAAGTCGGTGAGCTTGCCTTCGGCCAGGGCGAGATAGGCAGGGAGAGACTCGGAGGGTTGGCGGAGTTTCGCGGCTTCGCGCAGCGCGATGACGAAATCGGTGACGCTCGGATCGGCGTCGAACTGATGCGAGCGGCCATCGTAGAGATGCGCGAACTTCATCGGCTCGTGGAAGGTCGCGGTGCCGGTGGGCGAGAGGGCGCTGATTTCGGTGCCGTCTTCGCGGATGCGCTGGCGGCAGAGATTGATGTGCCAGGGCAGGCTCTGCGTGGGCTTGCGGCCGATGACTTGATGCAGCGGGTCGTTTTCATCCTGCGTGACGGGGATGCGGATCTCGATGGTCCAATGGTCATCGGCGATGTGCGTTGCGACTTCCGCTTTCGCATCCCAGCCAAACCACTGGCCTCGCGGTGCACCGCGATCGAGATCGACGACGGCCCCGGAGGGACTCACGGCGATCGTGTAATAGGAGTGCGTTTCGGTGGCGATCTCGATCTCCACGGCATCGCCATACCAGATCGCTTGGTCGCCGCTTTTTGTGGCGGTATTGTTGGGCTTTTCGCCGGGGTGTTCATCGCAGCGGATGGCAAAGCAGACGCTGTTGCCCTGCCAGCCGACTTTGTAGCTCGTGCCGAAGACGGGCTGGCGACCGGTCTGCAATTCGCGGAACTTGCCCGTGGCAGCAGCGGGGCACTTTTGCCAATACGCGTCGTCGAGTTTGCCATCGATGACGATGCCCGTCGCATCGCCGACGAGTCGCACGACCGGCACCGGTCCGCGCTTTTGACCGAGCTGGACGGACTTCATGCGGATGCCTTTGAGGAAGTCGTCGATGAGGGCGATGCGCTTGCCGTAGATACTCGCGGCATCGGCTTTCGACTGCGCTTTGGCGAACAGGTCGAGCGCGGTGTCGGCCTTGGCTTTGTCTTCATCCATCGCGGCCCAATTCGCCTCGCAGTAGGTGAAGAAGGCGAGCATCTCCTGCTCGGCGGAGCCGTAAAAGAGGCGGCAATACTCGCGGAATATCGCATCGACATCCGCGTCCTTGCCGCCCCAATACATGCGGGCGGTGAAATAGACGAGGAAGTGATTGAAGCCGATGCCGACCTTGTCGAAATCCTGCCGCACGGTGAGCCAAATATCCTCGCCCAGGGCCTTGCCTTTGATGGCGTTTACACCGCTGCCAATCGCATGCGGCGCGAAGGCGGGCAGATACCAACCGCGATCCGTGAAGGGATAGTTCTCGAAGTTGATGATCGGATTGTCGGTCTTCTTCATCCACGCGGCGCGGAGGGCGTCCGGTGCGGACTCGCCCTCGGCTTTGCTGCCTGCTTTGTTCATCGGCCTGCGACCGCCGACGATGCCGACAATCACGTTGGGCTCCAGTTTGGCGATCTTCAGCGGCGGCAAGGTATAGACGCCATACGCGCAGTTGAGCACCTTCGCGTGCGGATGCGTCTTCGCGATTTCCTTCGCCACGCGATTGACGAAGTCCCACACGTAATCCGAGAGCAGCCCGCGCTCATTGCGCTCGGGCGAGTCCTTGCCTTTGCATTTCTCGCACTGGCAAATGGAGGTGTAGCCATCGGGCGGCATGATGGAGACGCTCTCGAACTTGTAAGTGTCGAGCTGCGCCCGCGCATAGCGCACCGTCTCGCGGAAGAGTTCGTCGTTCGAGTAGCAGAGCTGGTTCTTGCTGTTGCCGGGGGTGTAGTGGCGCTTCCCGCCGTAGAGTGCGAACCACTCCGGATGCGCGGCGAAGGTGGCGTCGTTGCCCGTCATCGTCGCCATGCCGTGCGCGATTTGCAGCTTCTCGCTGTTGCGTGTGCCGAGGCGCATGGCCCACTTCGACGTCTCGGGCCCGGCCGTGGCGAATCGGAAATTGAACTGCCGCAGCGCGAAGTCCGGACGCACGGTTTCATCGAGCCTCGGCAACGCGATCGTCTTCATCGTAGGCATCACCTCGCCCAGTTCCCCCGGCAGATACCAGCGCGCTCCGAGCTTGTGCAAAAAGCCGCACACCGCATTGAAGCTCGCACGTTCATCGAGCCCCCAGACATCGAGCGTTTCGGTCTTCGCCGTGACTGCACCTTCCGGCTTGCCGATGTCACCCGGCAGTTTGAGCCGATACTTATACAGGCCCGGGCTTGGCATGCCCCAATTCGAGTGCGTGAGGGCCTCCCACTCCGCCTGCGCACGCTTGATGTCCCCATTGTTCTGCGCAAATGGAGCGATGGGCGTGAAGTCGCTGTCATCGCCGATCAGCACCATCCAATCCGCGCCTGTCGCGATGCGATACGCGCCGTGCTGAAGACCCTCGGCTTTGATGGGCGACTGAGCACTGACCCCGACGAAGATCTTCACCGCTTTGCCGGTCGGCTGCGTCACGATGGGCAGACGCGCCCCGCTGATCTTCACGATCTGATCCTGCAACTCCTGCGCCGCCAGTCGTGTGGAGCGCTGAGGCTTGTCACTGATGATAATTTCAGCGCGCGGCTGACCGTCTTCGACGAGGAAGGTGTCAGCGGCGTGAAGTGCGGCGAGTGGAGACAGCAGCAGGGCGGTGAGGAGTGTGAGCGTGTGTTTCATGAATGTCCCAGATGAATACACCTGCAGCCCCCGCCTTTGCGCGAGCTTCTGCCGACTATTTACGTAACGGGGTTTACGCTCCGGCTAAAGCCCGGTTGTCACTCAGCGGTGCCAGCAGGCAGGGCGGTGAGGAGTGTGTGTTTCATGGAATCGATTAGGGAGAGGCGTTGGGCGCGTTACTTCAAGCCGCGCACCGGACGCATCGGCGGTAGCGCAATCATCTTTGTTTCATCGGCCGCCTCGCGTGCCCGCAGCACGATCTCGGTGCTGCGGAAACAATCATCCGCCGTGATGCGCGGCACCGCGCCGCCGCGCAGGAACTTCACGAACTCGACAAACAAGTTCTCCGTCTCGCCAAACGGAATGCGCTCCGCTTTGTCGCCCGTGATGAGCGAGATCGTCTCGTCGCCTTCATTCACCTCGACGACACCTTTCGTGCCGGCCACACGCAACCGGTCATCGCTATGAGTCGCCGCTTTCGCAGGCCGCAAGTAGTCAATCCGCGCCGTGACCGACGCGCCATTCGACAACTCCCCGAGCACCGACGCATGGCATTCCGTCTCGCCCATCTCGGGCCGTCCACTTTTGCCATGAATCGCCGCGAGGTGAATGAAATCGAGCCCCGTGACCCAGCGGATCGTATCCAGCGAATGAATGCCGATGTAGGGAATCGTGCCGCCAAGCAGCGCCCTGCTTTTGAACCACTCCGCCCGCTCACCCCACTTGTAGGACTTCTGCGTCGTCACCTGACACACCTCGCCGATGTCGCCGCGCAGGATGATCTCGCGCACTCGCGCATTCCTCGGCTGATGCCGCAGCTCCAGCAACATCGTGAGCTGCGACTTCGACTTCGCGAACGCCGCCCGCACTCGCTCCAGATCCGCCAACGTCGTCACCAGCGGCTTCTCCGAAACGATATGCACCCCGCGCTCCATCAACGCCAGCAACTGCTCGACGCGCCCCCCGCTTTTCCCCGCCACGCAGCACACATCCATCATCGTGTGCTCCACCAGATGCCGCCACTGCTCATAAGTCTGCGCCTTCGCCAGCAACGCGTCTTTCTTCACCAGCGAAGCCATCAACCCCGCATCCTCCTCCGCCACCGCTACGACTTCGACATCGCCCAGCAACTTGGCCCCCGCCAGCACTGTGCCGACATGTCCTTTGAGACCGATGAATGCGAGTTTCATGCGTGTGTCGCTGAGTCTATGAAGATGGCTGACACGCTTTTACGGCTTGGTGGGTTTAGCAGCCTCCAGCCGTGCCTTTTCTTCCGCCTCGCGCTTCACCAAGTCTTTGGGATGCTTTGAAAACGACTCAAACACATCACCGACCACGCGATCTGCGAGCACGCCGAGCTGCTTCAAGATGATCGGCTCGGCCTCGGGTTTGAGTTTGGACATGTTCGGCTCATAGCCACCGACCTTGTAGGCATCTTCAGTGGCGATGTAGCCGATGTTGCCGTTCGAATAACCAACAATGATCGGCGTGGCGCGATCCGCGATGGCCTTCTCCAATTTAAATCCATATTCGACCATCGGCTCGCCGGGCATCGTCAGAAAGAGGAACGGGCCGACCTTCATTGCCATCAACTCCGAGGGCAGCGGACCTTCTTTGCCGGGCAGATCGACGACTTCACTCGCCACACGGATCTGATAAAACGATGCGCGCTTGCGCAACTGCTCACGCGTCACGCTCAACGCCGCCGCACGCGCCACCGCGCTGCCGAGATCACGACCCGCCCACTGAATGTCGGCTTCATCGGCGCAGCGATAAGGATAGCCCGGCAAGTTTGGTCGGATATCGCCCGCGCAGCCCTGCATGAACATCACGGAAGTCTTTTGACCATAGACCATCTCGACAAAGGTCTGCGCTTCGCCGGGAAAATCCGCCGTCATCTTCGGGTAGCCCTTTGGATACGGCTGCGAACCTTTGTCGCCCCAGGTAAAGAAGCACGGATGACACACCGCATGCATCATCACCGCCATCGGCGTGAGCGACTTGCCATCATCGAAGCGCAGCACTTTCACGCGTGGATCGTTCAGGCCTTCGGAGTTCAAACGCACCACTGCACGGCCATCGATGGTCTTGCGGCGGTTGATGCCAAAGCCAATGCGATCCTCGCCGTAGCCAATGTTCACCGTGCGCATGTTGCCTGCCGCTTCCTTGGCTGCTGCCGTGAGCTTTTTGATCAACTCCGATGCCCAGCGCAGATTCTCCACATAACCCGGCCCCGAGTGATTGTGTGAGGCGCAGACCATGATGTTCGCCGCAGGCACGCCTGTTTCCTTTTCGATGTTCTGCCGCGCCAGCTTCACCATGTCCTCCCACGCGCCGATGGTGTCCATCGTCACGATGGCGGCTTTTGTCTCGCCATCATCGAGAATCAGCACACCCGCACGCAGCGGATCGCGCACGCCGGAGACCTGTCGCACATGTCCCACGATCTTGATGGCTGTGGAATCCGTCGGCGTGATGTCGATTTTCGCGACCCCCGCCTTCAAGTTCGAGATGACGGCGAACTGACCGTCTTTAACCTCCTGCGCGTGAGCGAAGGAGAGCACCAGGGATGAGAGGAGAAGAGCCGGGCGGAGTTGCATCTCTCTTCTACGCGTTCAAACGCCACAACCCATCACGCGATCAGCTCAGGAATCGCACGTCCATTCTCCACGATGTGTACCGGACGACCGTTGAGGTCGTTGAGCGTGACCTTCGAGTAGTCGATACCGAGATGGTGGTAAATCGTCGCGAGGAAGTCGCTGGCGTTGCAGGGGCGCTCGACCACGTCTTCGCCACGCTTGTCGCTGGCACCGATGACGCCGCCGGTCTGGATGCCGCCGCCGGCCCAGATGTTGGTGAAAGCACGCGGCCAGTGGTCGCGGCCCGGTTGCAGCGTGCCCGTGGGGCCGCTGGCATCGCCCGCGTCGGTGCTGCGGTCGAAGCTGATCTTCGGCGTGCGGCCGAACTCGCCGGTGACGACGACGAGCACTTTTTTGTCGAGCCCACGCGCATAAATATCCTCAATCAATGCGGAAACGCAGCGGTCATAGGTCGGCATGCGGAAACGCAGCGCTTCAAACTGATGCTGGTTCACGGCGTGGTCGTCCCAGTTGTTCACGCGACCACAAAGCGGCCCGCTGAGGCTACTGGTGATGATTTCGACACCCGACTCGACGAGACGACGCGCCAGGAGCAACTGCTGGCCCCAGCGATTGCGGCCGTAACGGTCACGGGTGACTGGATCCTCTTTGCTAAGGTCAAAAGCATCACGCGTCTGCGGATTCGTGAGCAGCGTGGCGGCCTGAGCCTCGAATTCATCCAGTGCACCGAGTTCACCCTCGCGGTCGAACGCACGCTCCATCTTGTCGAGGCTCTTGCGCAACATGATGCGGTCGCTGAGGCGGCGCGTTTCGGCCGCATCATCCAATCCGATGTTTGGAACTTGAAAAGTCGGACGATTCGGATCATCGCTCACGGCAAATGGTGCATACGCATCGCCGAGATAGGCCGGACTCGAGTACTCCGGCGATGCTGCAGGCACGCCGATGTAATTTGGCAGCGGATTCGTGCGCCCACCTTCCTTGCCACGCAGGTAGTGAGCCACTGACATCCAATCTGGCAGCCGTGGCTTTGGCTTGTCGCGAGTGTCGGTATCTCCTGAGAACATCTGCATCGTTCCCGCGGGGTGTCCGCCCGCAGATTGATGCATCGAGCGGACGAGCGTGAACTTGTCCGCGATCTTCGCGTTCATCGGCAGCATCTCGGTGAAGATCGTGCCGGGAACCTTCGTGCTGATCGTCTTGAACGGCCCGCGATATTCACTGCTGGCGTCCGGCTTTGGATCATAGGTGTCGATGTGCGATTGTCCGCCCGGCAACCACACCATGATGATGGATTTCCTCTCGCTCTTCGGCAGCGTGGCATTCGCCGCGCGCAATTTGAGCAGGCTCGGCCAGCTCAACGTCGCCATGCCGGTCAAACCGAACTGCATGAAACTGCGCCGCGACAGCGGACCAGCGCAACGCACGAGAGAAGGGGGCTGAATGATGGATGACATGTGTGAAACCTACGCGCACGCTTAGTGTCATCTTGCCTGTGATGACTTGGCTGAAATCTTCTCTGCGGAAGGAAGACACCTGTCGGCAGGGTTGACTCTGGACATCTATTGCTAATAGTTGGCCGCATGAACGTCGCACTCACCACCCACTTTGAAGGCTTCATCAAGCAGCTCGTCACCACGGGTCGCTACAACAACGCCAGCGAGGTCGTTCGGGCCGCACTCCGCAAGCTCCAAGAGAGCGAGGGCGAAATCTACCCGCCCGGCTCCCTCAAGCACCTCTACACGAGCGAGACCAATCGCGAGGAAACCAAACTCGCCCGCAAGCAACGCATCCCGCGCCCCGATGATGTATGAAGCCGTGGGACATCTACACCTATGACTTCGATGGCGCTGGATTGCATCCTGCGGTGATCGTTTCGCATCCTGATCGCGTCGCCAAAGCCGAATGGGTCAACATCCTCATCTGCACTACCCAGCGCGCCAACCGACCGCCCAAGGAAACTGAAGTGCGCCTCAATGGTGCGGACGGGCTCGATTGGGAAACCCTGTGTCGATGCGATGCGCTGTGGCTCGTAGAAAAGGCGAAATTGACCGGCAAACGCGGAACAGTGTCACAAATTCGCCGCCGCCAGATCGTGGACAAGATCAATGCGGCGATGGGTTGGAAGCTGGTGTAGAAGAACCTACTTCGCGCCAAACGCGGCGAGTTGCTTACCTGCGCCATCCCACACGCGCAGCAGGCTGTCTTCGCCGCCTGCAACCAAGGTGGTGCCATTTGGCGTGCTTACTGCGGCCTGCATGTAGTCAGGTAGATCGGCGATGTTGCGGACTTCAGTGCCTTCATCGTTGACGATGCGTACGCGGTTGTCTCCAGCGGAGGTGATGATCTGGTTGGTGGCACCGATAAACTGCAACGAGGTGACTTCCTTGCTCCAGCCTTCGATTTTCTTCTTCCGCTCGCCGATGAGCATGTCCCACGTCACCACGGTGCCCTCTGCGCCTGCGGTGGCGAGCACGCGGCCATCACTGCGGAAAGCCACGCTGGTGACGTGATGTGTGTGGCCTTCCAGGAGGTTCAATTGTTTGCCCGTGGCGACCTCGGTGACGCGCACGATCTTGTCCGCAGCACCTGAAGCCAGCTTTTTGCCATCGGGTGAAAAATCGAGGCACAGCACCGTGTCGCTGTGCTTTTCCTTCCACGTTTGCGTCACCTTGCCGCTGGCGGCATCGAAGAAGATGATATCGCCGCTGCGCGACAGTTCACCGCCGCCGGTGGCGAGCGTTTTGCCATCAGGGCTGAAGCGCACAGCGTTCACACGATCGGCAAATAGACCTTTCTGGCCGATCTTGCGCTCCATAGTCCAGCGCGGTGACGTGCCCACCGTCTGCATGATGGCCTTGGTGGCAACGAAGGTGCCATCGGGCGACGAAGTGATCGTGGTGCTCGCAGTAGTGTTCGCGCCGCTTTCTTCAATCGGCGTGCCAGTGGCGACAGCCCACACACGCAACGTGCCGTCATCAAATATCGAGGCCACACGCTGGGCATCGGCGGAGAAACTCACCGCAACGGGTTTGGCGGTGGTTTTGGTCAACGACTGCTTCAACGCCGCGAGATCGGCGGCAGACTTGTCCTGCGCGGCTTTTGCGGCAGTGATGGCCGCGTTGGCAGTGGCGATGGCCTTGGCATTGGCGGCTTTGGAACCGGTGATGCGTTTCACATCGTCCTCGGCATCCTTCACATTGCTCTCGGCGGCAGAAACAGCGGCCAGCGCAGAGACCTCGGTCATCTTGGCGGTGATGAGCTTGTCCTGCGCGGTTTTGAGGTCTTTCTCGACGCCGGCATCCTTGGCGGCGGCGAGTTTGGCCGTGAGTTCGTCCACGGTCTTCTGGGCGGTGGTTTTGGACTCGGTGGTCGGCGGAACGGCCTTCTGTTTTTCAGGCAGCACTTTCTTCATCGTGACGATGGCCTCATTGGCTTTGCCGAGCAGCACGTCGAGTGCCTTGTCCTGTGTTTCAATGCGGGCGATCTCGCTCTTTTGAAACGTCTGTTCCAGCGTCTGCGCCGCGATCGTCCAATCCAGTTCCGCCATCTTCTTGGTCGTTATCACGCTGCCTCGCAGTTCGATGATCGATTTCGCCGACGCCGCATCCCAAACGCGCACCGAACCATCATCACAGCCGGTGACGACCTGTTTGCCATCGGTTGACAGCGCACTGCTCAAAACGACCACTTTGCCTGCGGCGGCGATCTTCTTGATCAAATCGGGACTGGCTGGTGCGGAAGCTGATTTGACGACGTTCGGCGCTGACTTTGCCGAATCCAGTCTCCAGATCTTTACCTCACGAAAACTGCCGCTGGCGAGACGCATGCCATCTGGGCTGAAGGAAAGCGACTGCACCAGAGCGCGATGCGCCGCGCCGCTTTTTTCCGCCGGATCGCCCACCTGCGCGATCAACTGACGCGTGGCCAGATCATACACAAAGATGCGGTTCGAACGTCCGCAGGCGGCATAACGACCATCCTTCGAGATCGCCAGACAATAAATGGGATCCACGCTCGCGGAGAACGGTTGAAGCACGACCACGCGCTCCTGTTGCGCCGTGCTCTTCGCTCCTTGATCAATCCACAGCTTCAGTGCTTCAATCTGCTCAGGCGTGAGATTCACCGCGCCGGACTTGTTGTTTGGCGGCGGCATCTCCATGTCCTTCGCGTGCAGCGATGCCGCCACGACTAGGCTCTCCACGCTCTTCCCCGGAATCAGCGATGGCCCCGACTCGCCGCCTTTGATCATCAACTCCGGCGTCTCCATGTTCAGATCCGCCTTGGTCGTCGTCTTGTTGTGGCACGAGATGCAGTTCCCTTTCAGGAAGGGATAGACATCGCGATAAAACTCAAGATCATCGGCCGGAGCGATGGTCGAACTGAAAAGGATGGCGAGGAATGCGTGCGGTTTCATCACTTGCTGGCAGTGGTGACGGCTGCGGGCTTTACGCTCACGCGAATCGGCTGCGAGATCAGAATTTCGACGGTGTCCGTCGGATTCGCGGAGTTCGTTACGGACTTCATTTTGTTCGTGGCCGCAGTCATGGCGGCTTCGGCCTGCTTCTGTTTCTCTGCGGCCTTTTTAGCGGCTTCAGCATCCGTAGCAGCGATTTTTTTGGCTTCGGCAGCCGCAGCGGTGAGTAGAGCCTCGGCTTTCTTTTGCTCGGCTTCAGCCAGCGGCACAGCGGCTGGATTGTAGCGGTACTTGCAGATGCCGAGGCTCTGGAGCGCAAAGGTGTACTCACCGGGAGCGATCTTCAATTCGGCGAGATTGAGCGCCAGCTCGTGCGTGGCCGCTTTCATTGGGATGTCGAACTCCTTGATGGCGCTGAAGCCTTCACCGTATGCCTTCACTTTGATCGAGGTGCCGTTGAATTCGTTCCGCCAGGTGAGTTTGAGCGGGATTTTCAGCGTCTCGCCCGCCTTGGCTTCGAAGACTTTGTTTTCGGCCAGCGCGATGGTCAGCGGCGCTTGTTCGGAATCGGTGACGGATACGGGAACATCGGCAACGAGACGTGGAGCGGGGATTTCGCTCTTCGCGTCCTTCACCGGCCATTCCATGCTCGCGAGACGCACCGGACGCGCGACTTCCTTGCCGCCGATGACAGCCTTGCCGGTGATCTTCGCCAGCGAGAAACCGCGCGGAGCTTTTTCATCGGCGGTGAGAATGAGGTGGCCGTAGCTTTTGCCTTTGCCGATTTTTAACCCGGCGGCGCTGACGCCCGGCGGCAGGTTTTCCATGCTGATCTCGATCTCGCCATCAAAGCCATCGCGACGCTGCACGACGACTTCAAATGCTCGTGCATCACCCTGACGTAGTGACATCGGCTTCGAGAGCGATGCACGGTCGCCATTGCGCAGCGTCATATGCACGGCCCACGCGACGAGCGCAAAATCCGGCGCGGCCTGACGGACGATGAGACGGTAGATATTGTGCGGATCGCTGCGCGTGCCGCCGAACAAGTCGCGCACTTGCAGGCGGTAGGTGCCGTCTTCTTTGGCTTCGAATTTGCCCAGCACATCCGGCGAACCGGCGTCGTACGGCGGGCCATCATACGAATAGCCGTTGCTTGTCGTCTTCATCGGCGGTGCGATGTCATACAGTTCGGCCACGTCGGTGAATTTGCCGTCCTTCACCTGCTGCACGAGAACAAAGGGATCGGTGTTGAGCCCGAGACGTTCGCTGGCTACCTCGACCCACCATGTCTCGCCTTTCTTCGCAGTGAACTCATAGGTATCGACATCCGCTGCGGGGAAGAACGCACCCGCGATGTCGCAGGGCAGCGTGATCTTCAGCTCGGATTCCTTCACAGGAGCCGTGGCAGCGAGTCCCTCTGGCGGCCAGGACATCGAACTCACTGTAGCCGTTTGCGGTTGGCGCTGTGCGGGACCACTTTGCAAAGCGAGACGATAGAAGTGACGCTCACCACCTTGATAAGTGAGATCGTTCACTTTGATGAGGTAAGTGCCATCCGCAGGCGGCGTGAAGTCGATCATGCCACCTGTGCGGTTCACTTTGAGATCCGCGCCTTTGCCATCGGCGAGGATGAGCACCGGCGTGAGGCGCGAGTCGATGCCGACTGCGGCGCAATCAATCGCCACTGGCTGGCCCTTCAAACCTTGGAACGAATAAAAGTCCACGGCACGCTTCGTCATCGTGGCGTTGCAAATCGTGCCAACGGGCAGCGCCATCGCTGTCTCCACGGTGTTGTTGGCCTTTGTGCGCAACACTTCTGGCAGTTTGTTCACCGAAAATGCCCGCACTGATGAAATACCGAGCCTCGACATCACCCGCGCATCGTAAACACCCACCGGCGCATCCGCCGCGATGCTGACGCTGAATTTGTTCACCGCTCCCACGACCGGCTGTGCGGTAATCTTCGGCGTGGAGAAGGTCAGCTCAGTCACGTCTTCGATGTTCTCGCCGGTGATCGTGACTTCGACTTTGGTGCCGACCTGACCGCCCATTGGCATCATCGTGAGCAAACGTGGCAGCGGTAGCGTCACCTGCTGGGCGAGTGCGGAGGCGGCAAGAATGACGCCTGCTGCAAAGGTAAGGATGGATTTCGAGAACATGGTCTTAGTGATTGAAAAGGAACTCCTTCGTATTGATCAGCGCCCAGAGCAGATCTTCGTAGCCGTTGCGTTGGGCGCGTTGGGAATCGAGCGGCTTGCCGACTGCATCGTTGCGCGGTTTGAGGAGATGCGTTTCGGCAATACGGACTTCGTCGCCGGTGGGTTCACGGGAGAAGGCGGCGAGGTAGAGCTCACGGATGCGTTTGGGTTCTGGCATTTCGGCTTTGGCGAGCATTTCGGCTCGACCACCGCTAGCGGTGAGCTTGGCTTTCACGTCGCTGGCGTTCATCAAATGCAGGCTCTGGGCAAGGCTGGCGCTTTGCACGCGTTCGCATTCGCAGACGCTGGTGTTGTCGGGGCGGCCGAAGACTTTGAGGAAGGGTGAGGCGCGGGTGTAACTGTTGTCAGGCAGTGAGATGGCGCGAGTGCCGGGTGGAAGATCGGCGAAGTCGGTTTTCGACGCGGTGACCATGTCGATGCTGTCGAGCATCACCTCCGCGTTCATGCGCTTCGGGTAGTAGTGGGAGAACGCCTGAGTGTCGATAGCGTTGTATTGATTGGGCATGGCACTGAGCTGGTAGGCGTGGCTCTGCGCGATGACGCGAACGATGGATTTGAGGTCGTAGTTGCTGTCGAGGAAGTGTTTCGCTAGTGCGTCGAGCAGTTCGGGATTCGTCGGCGGATTGGTGTCGCGCAGGTCGTCCTCGGGTTCGATGAGGCCGCGCTTGAAGAAGTGCTTCCAGTAGCGATTCACGAGGGCTTTGGCGAAGAAGGGGTTGTTCTTCTTGCTCATCCAATCAGCGAGAGCGAGGCGCGGATCGTCATCGGGAGCGATCTCGAGCTCAGGCTCACCAAGGCCGGCGGGCTTGAGCATGGCGTGGGTTTTGCGATGCTCGGTCTGCGCGACGCCGCGCTTGTGGAAAATGAGGTCTTCACCAGCGATGGCGGTGGGTTTGCGGCCGATCTGACTGAAGAAGGCGGCCATGTGATAGTATTCGCCCTGCGTCCAGCGCTCGAAGGGATGGTGATGACACTGCGCACATTGCATGCGCACACCGAGGAAAAGCTGAGCGACATCTTCGACCTGCGTGGTGGGCTCTTTGACGCGCTTGTACCATGCCACGGGCGGATTGGAAACGATGGTGCCGGTGGAGGCGAGTATCTGGCGCACGATCTGATCGTAAGGCGTGTTCGCAAGGAGGTTGTCGCGCATCCAAGCGTGGAAGGCGAAGTTTGAAGTTATGTCCGCAGCCTCGGTGCGCTGGTTTTTGAGCAGTGCGGTCCATTTGTTCGCGAAGAAGTCGGCGTAGTCAGGCGAGTTGAGCAGCGCGTCGATGGCGCGGTCGCGCTTGTCGGGCGCTTTGTCGGCGAGGAAGGCCTTCGTCTCTTCGAGCGTCGGCAAACGACCACCGATGTCGAGTGAGACACGACGAAGAAAGGTGCTGTCATCGCAGATGGGCGAGGGCGGGATGCCGATCTGCTTCAAGTTCGCGAAGATATGCTGGTCGATGAAGTTTTTCGCTGGCGGCAGCGAATCAACCGGTGCACCGAGTGGAATGGAGACGCTGCACACGCTGACTTTGCCCCCGAAGCGAACCATCACAGCCACGTTGCCAGGAATGTCGAGCACCTTCACAACGCCATGTTCGTCGGCAGCGGCCATGGCGCGGTCATTGGCCTCAAAAAGCGCGAGCTTGGTCACATCGCGGCTGCTGCCGTCGGAGTAGCGGGCGGTGACTTTGAGTTGCTGCGCCGTTTTGATCTTCATCGTCGCACGCGAGGGCTCGACAGCGATCTCTTTGAGTGTGGGTTCATTCGGCTGCGTGTAGGGCATGCCCTCGGCAATCCAGCGTACGAGCGTTTTATAATCGTCCGAGTTGGGTTCCAGTTTCTTCCCGCCGGTGTGCGGCACGATCGCAGCAGCTTTTGTGATGAGCAAACTTTCCTCTGGAGCCGGCGCAAACACACGGCGGCCCTTCCCTTGCTTCACAATGGCTTCGTAGTCTTCTTCTGGCTCAAAACCGAGCACGCTGAGACGAAACCCACGCTGACCAGTGATCGCTTTGGCATGACACACGCCTGCATTACAACCCGCCTTCGTCAGAATGGGCTGCACATCATGAACGAAACTGAGTGGCCGCGATGATTCGACGGCGAAACCCGTTCCAGCGAGCATCGCAATCAACCAAGCAGAAGTGAGGGCTTTCTTTGGCATTGCTTCAAACCTACGCATCGAACAGCGTAGATTTCGCAATGGATGTATCTCTATGCCATCCTTGCCCCATCCGATTACCTCTCATGAGACTGCTCCACATAGCCACACCACGCCATCACACGCGGCGCGCTTGAGGTTTTGCCCGCATGGCAAAAATCACTGCTAGGCGATGAATTCACCCGCCTAAGCGACAAATACTGCCTCATTCCGGACAACGTTTACACCGACAAAGAAAACGCCAAGTTTGCCAAGATGGAGTCACAGCCGAACGAGGTGTATTTGAAGATCCTGCACCTGCCCACGCAACAGCCGGAATACCTCGAAGTGCTCCGCTACTTCATGGACAAAGCCGTGACCGCCCTGCGTGAAGGCAAAGTCGGTGACGCCGCGCGTTACATGGGCACGATCTGCCACACACTCGAAGACTACGGCAGCCCATCGCACACCGTGCCCGGTGATAACATGTTCACGCTGCTTCAGCAGTTCATGCCACCGACCGCAGCGATGCAAGACCAGCTCATGCATGGCCCCATCGAGAATGGTGACTTTAGCGTGAGCATCGCAGGCTACCAACCCGCGCTGCTAGGCACCACGGTGAATGAGGCCTCATGGCGGTTGATGCATCGCCTGCACGACGGCATTCTCAATGCACGCACCACCACCGTGCCGATCATCCAGGCCCTTTATGCCGAGGACAAGGAAGCCGTGGTAAAGCATCAACTCCGTGCTGCCACAGTGGATGCTGAGGTTGTTGCCGATGCGCTCTTCACGATCCTCTGTCTTGGGGCGCAGAAATTTGGAGATGCTGATCAAGTCACCCTCAAGGAAGTTCAGATCGGTGCTTTGATCCCCTTGGAGGCTGCCAGTTTGTATTACCCGCAGTCGGAATTCTTCAGTTCGCCGCATTGGGGCCATCCGCGCAGTGGCGTCATTCTTGCGGGAGGTAATAAAGCCATGCCCTTGAAGTTGCGTCTCGAAACTGGCGATAAAGAATTCTCCAACGGCATCAGTGCCGGCATGGGCAAGCCACTCACCTTCCTGCTACCCAAGGATGTGTATGCGCACTTTACCGTGCTCGCCGGACTGCATCCTGAACTCGGCACGAAAGGCCGCGTTGAGTTCTCGATTACTGGCGACGGCAAATCTTTGGCCAGCATCATCCTCAACGGTACTGATCCCGCCAAGCTCATTGAATGCGAAATTACGAGCGTATCGCAGCTTCAACTAAAGCTCACCTCGCGCGGTCTCGATCCCAAGAGCAACTATGCCATCTGGGCCGAGCCGACTCTGATAAAGAAGTGAGATCAGGCGGCGGTCTTCGGCTTGTAAACCTTGAAGACAATAACACCGAGCAGAACTCCCTGCGCGCAACTGCTGGCGAACCATTTCCACACGAGTTCCAGTGTGAGTGGCTGCACCGCGTAGCCGATGAGCGTGTGTGTCTGACTGAACAGCGCCATAAACAATCCGTATTTGATGCCGCAGCTTATTTTGGCATTCTGCGCGAATCCAGCGGCCCAAAGCATGGTGAAGGTCACTGCGGCAAGCAAATGCCCCACATGCATCCATACCATGTATTTGCCGCTGTTCATCTCCGCCTCAGGCCGCCAAAGCTCCTTGGTAGCTCCATAGACAGGCGACAACCAAACGCCGTGGATGAGGATATCGGAGATTGTGACTGCGATGAAGACAACGACGATGCTGATGATGAGGCTCTTGGTGTTCATGTGTGAAGAATAACAAAGTGCTATGAGAGAGTCTATAGCCAAAAATGGCATCTCACTTCAACAAGCCGTCCAGCCACTGATACGCAGCCTTTCGCTCAGCCTCAGGAAAATCATGCGGCGCGTCGGGAGTGACGAGCTTGAGGTTCTTCTCCGCTTTCAGCAGCGCAAAGACTTCCCCGGCCTTCGCGTAGGCCTTCCGCACACCGCTGATGTCGAAGTTGCTGTCCTTCAGCGGTGAATTGGAAAACACACCGCGTGGAGCGATGGCGGCAATGACTTCATAGAAGTCGAAGGGCAGCTTGTCGGCGCTGTTCTCATACACATCGCGGATGCGCGGCATGTAGCGGTCGCTGGTCCAGCCCGCGACCTTGCCGCCGTAGTAATCGTGGAAGGGCGTGAAGCCGCAGCTCGTCACCACCGCCTTCAGGCGCGGATCAAAGACGGCGGTGAAGAGCGAGTTATGCCCGCCCAGCGAGTGTCCGATGACACCGATGCGGTCCTTGTTCACCTGCGGCAGCGTTTCGAGCAGATCGACGGCCCGCAGGTTGTTCCAGATCGCCTTCATCGAGCCGCTGGCACGCGCTGCGCCGTGTTTTTTAAAATCATACTCGTATTCGCCGAACGAAGGATAATCCGGCACGAGGCACACATAGCCGCGCTCGGCCAATTCATGCGCGTAATGCAGCGACGGCAGCCCACCGAGGCCCGCAGGCTCGTCTTTGCCGATCTTCGTCGTCTGATGCAGGCACAGCATGGCAGGTGCTTTGCCGCTGGCAGGCAGTTCATTCGGGATCAGCAGCCAAACTGGCACACGGTCACCGAACTCGGGTGTGAAGCGTACTTTGCGGCGCAGATACTTCGCCGTTTTCTCCTCGGAAACGACTTCAACATCCAGCGGAGCCCAGCGCGAGGTGTCATGCAGCGGCCCCATGACCTGCTGCATGTTCGCTTTGATGTGCGCGACACGTTCCGCCCAATCTTCGGCGGTTTTGACCGGATGCTCAGCTCCAGCGGCGTCACGCACGATGAGAAGATTTGAATGATCCGGATATGAGATCGCTGCTGGCAAAGTTTCCGATTGAGCCGTCGTCGCGATGAATTGCTTCGGCATCACCGCATGCACCGCGCCCATGATCCGCTCCTCCACATCCGGCGCGAACTTCGTCGGGCGATCATAGTAAACCATCGCACCGGCACCCTCGTAGCCGCCTTCGTCCAAAACACGACGCGAGGGCACATAGCACGGCACATCGTTCGAGTAGCCGTTCACCCACAGGCGCGAGCGGTCGAACTCACGCTTGATGCGCAGTGAGTAATCGACGGTGATCTCGCCGGGCAGGAAGACCATCGCCATGTCTTCGCCAAAGCTCCAGCGCTGCACGAGGTAAGGCAGTTCCGTCGGAATCTTCTCACCACGGTCGAGTCGCGCTAGGTTCTTCTTCGCGTGATACGCAATCGCCGGTGTCTTCGAGGCTGCGAGAGTCTCCCATTCCTCCCGCGTCGGCAGTTTGTCATACGCGAGCTGAATCTGCTTCGTCTGACACTCCAGCGGGCCGTTCACCGGGTTGAGTTCGCTCGTTGCGAGACGTTTGGCCTCAGCACCGAGATCTTCGCCATATTGTTTCACCAGTTCCATCGTGCGTCGTGGATTCGGATTCTGATCCGCACCGCAACCGAGTGCGGTGAGCGCGATGGCGCCGGGAAACTCGCGTTGCAGGGCTTCTTGCGCCACGCCGGCCCAATCACCGTGGATTTCATCAATGCCGATGGTTGTGCAATGGCAGGCATAGCTCGTGAAGATGGCCCGCACCTTGCCATCCTCGCCTGTGGCACGCAAAACGGGCAGATCGTGATCAATCGGCTTCAAAGGAAACACCCGTCGGTTCGCCGCAAAACCCACTTTGCCGACGCCCCAGGCGAGTGTGGTCGGCTTGCGGTCCGCCAGAGCCGACAGCGCGGCTTTTTCGATGTTGTCGGTCAGTTCACGCGTGTAGCGCTCGATGGCAGGCAGATGCTCCGCCGGAACGTCCATGCCGAAAAGATTCGGCAGGATGCCGATGAGCATCGGTGCGCAATGCGTGTGGCTGGAACAGATCGCGAAACGCTCGCCGATTACCTTGCTCTTCGTCGCGAGGCGACGCAGCACTTCAT
The DNA here is from genome assembly GCA_947466075.1 of Verrucomicrobiaceae bacterium. GTDB lineage: Bacteria > Verrucomicrobiota > Verrucomicrobiia > Verrucomicrobiales > Verrucomicrobiaceae > Prosthecobacter. The sequence continues at coordinate 102,315 of CANIBP010000008.1, read as the reverse complement.
CGCGCATGGATCCTGGCACTCCGACATTGTCCACCGTCACCAGCACCGCCGGACCTTCCTCATCACTGCCAATTGCCAGCGCTTTGGCAAAGATGTGCTGCGAGACGCCGGTGTTTGGCAATCGGCGATTCCCATAGCCGCTGAGCCGAACTGGATAATCCGGCGTGATGTCCACCGAGGCAGCGCCGACTTGGCGTGTCGTATCGGCAGCGAAACTGGCGAGAGGAATGAGAAGGCAGAGAAAAATGCGTTTCATGCGAGAACTACGGCCGTGGGTGAATGCGTTGTACATCCATCATGAATCGCCGCCACTTCACAGCCCTCGCTCTTGCCGCCACAACTGTCCGCGCCGCCGATGCGCCGAAGAAACTGCGCGCTGTCATCATTGGGCACACGGGCCGTGGCGATTACGGCCACGGCATGGACATCGTCTTTGCACACCGGAGTGATGTCGAAGTGCTCGCAGTCGCTGATCCCGATGAAGCGGGCCGCGCCAATGCCATGAAGAGCTCCGGTGCGCCGCGTGGTTATGCGGACTACCATGAAATGCTGGCGAAAGAGAAGCCGGACATCGTCTCTATCGGCCCGCGCTGGAATAATCAGCACTTTGCCATGACCAAGGCCGCGCTGGAAGCCGGAGCGCACGTTTATAGCGAGAAGCCATTCGTTCGCTGTGCGGCGGATAGTGATGTGTTGCTGGCTTTGGCAAAGCAAAAGGGCCTCAAGATCGGCGTCGCGCATCAAATGCGGTCCACGCCGAACATTTTGCTTTTGAAGCAGAAGCTCGACGACAAATCACTCATCGGCGATCTCTGCGAAATGCGTGGCGTGGGCAAGCAGGACCACCGCGCGGGGGCGGAGGACATGACGGTGCTCGCCTGTCATCTGTATGGCCTCATGCAGTTCTTCGCAGGCGATCCTCAATGGTGCTTTGCGCGTATCGAGACCAAGGAAGGCAAGCCCATCACGCTCGCGGACAAGCGTGGTGCTTTGAAGGAAGACCTCGGCGGCATGGCGGGTGAGCGCGTGCATGCCACGTTCGGTTTCGCCAACTCGGTCGTCGGCACTTTTATCAGCCGTGCCGAGTTGCGCGATCAAGCAGGGCCGTATGGCATGACGCTCGTTGGCAGCAAGGGCACGGTACGCATCCTGGCGAACATCCAGCCCAAGATCCTTGTGCTTCAGCGCCAAGGCACCAACGACACCTGGGTGAACTGGGCCGACGATCCAAGCGCGCACTTGCTCGATCCCGCGAAGGGAGATCAAGCGCACGTTGGCAATCAAATCACCATCGACGACCTCCTAGCCGCCATCCGCGAAAATCGCGAGCCTCACAGCAGCGGCGCGAGTGCCGCCATCGGCAATGAGATGGTGCAGGCATGCTTTGCGAGCGCTCTCGCACAACAAAGGCTCAAGCTACCGCTGGAGAAGCGGACGCATCCGTTTGATGGGTAGTTTATGCCCCACGTAGCGCTCCGAAGACAGTTGTCATGATGTCCTTGAGCAGGCTGCTATCGTTGGAGTGGCAGATGAAGCGAGCGCCTTGCTTGATGGCGCGGATTTGCTGCTCGGTTTTGCCAAACCATGAGCCAGCGGGAATGTGGCGCTTATCGGCGGCATCAATGACCTTCTGCACGTTGGCGATGAAGTCCGGGTGATCGTATTCGTTCGGGATGCCCATGTTTGTCGTCATATCATTCGGGCCGATGAAGAGAGCGCTCACGCCGGGGATGGAGCAGATGGCATCGAGATTTTGCACGGCGAGCACGGACTCGATCATGGGTACGAAGAGCGTGTCCGCGCACTTTTGCTCAATATAGTCACGCGTCTTGTCACTGGGCCATTTGCCTTCTTTGATGGCACGTTCGAGCGCCACGCCTTTGAGCGGGCGATACACGGCTGCAGCGGCGAGACGTTTGATCATCTCCACGTCCTCCGCATACGGAATGACCACGCCATCGAACGAATCACACACCTTCGCGACATCATCGGCATCACGACTGTGCGTGCGTGCGAGACAGGCGATTCCCTTGGCGGCCAGCGCATAGCGCAGCGGCATGAAGTCGGCGATGTCGAGCGCGTTGTGCTCTGCGGTGACGATGACAAAGTCGATGCTGCCCTCCGGGATGAAATCGACAATGGCAGGCACCACGGCGTGCTGAATGAGCGTGCCGAAGACCGTGTGGCCTTTCATCATCTTCTCTTTGAGGATCCGTGCGGGCTTTGATGCGGTTGGGCTGTAGGGCTGGGTGCTCATGCTGATGACTGATACGGCAGCGGATGGCCTGGTTATCCAGCGAAAGTGCTGCGCGCCTCGGCCCGTAGGTCTGACACGCATGTTCACCTTCCCGAGCAGCATCTCCAACCACCACCGCCGCAGTTTTCTGAAGGCGGGGGCTCTTGGTGTTGGATCGCTGACGCTGGCGGACTTGCTGCGCGCGGAATCGGCGGCTGGCGTGCGGTCTTCGACGAAGGCGGTGATTAACATTCATCTCGATGGTGGTCCGCCGCAGATGGATCTCATCGATCCAAAGCCAAATGCGCCGAGCGAGATTCGCGGCGAGTTCAAATCGCTGCCGACGAAGATTCCGGGCCTGCATTTGACCGAGTTGCTGCCGCGATTGGCGGCGAATGCGGACAAGTATGTCTTCCTGCGCTCGCTCAGCGGCGCGATGGGCAATCACGATGCGTTTCAGTGCCAGTCAGGCTTTGGTGATAAAGAACTGGCCTTCATCGGCGGACGTCCGGCGATGGGTTGTGTGGTGAGCAAGCTGCTGAGCACCTCGAAGGACTCCGCGCCCGCTTTTGTCGATCTCACGCAAGGTCGCCCGCTCGTGCGCAATAGCGCTAGGCCTGGCTTTCTCGGCACCGCATCTTCAGCGTTTCGTCCGGACATCTCGCATTTGTTTGAGCGGCAGTTGGAAAACGGTATGAAGGCCGAATTGGCGCGTCGCGGTTCGGGTCACAGTCAAAGTCTGGCGCTGACAAAAGGTCTCACGGTCGGCCGACTCGAAGATCGAGTGTCGCTGCTGCGTGATCTCGATACGATCCGCCGCGACATCGACTCCAGCGGCTCCATGCACGCGCTGGATGAGTTTAATCAACTCTCGCTCGGCATTTTGACCTCCGGTCGATTCGCAGCCGCGATGGATCTGAGCAAAGAAGACCCCCAAGTGCTCGAACGCTACACGCCGCGCATCATTCGCCCTGCGGATGCCTTTGGCTCGATGGAAAGCCCGAAGTGCGCACAGAAGTTCCTGCTCGCGCGGCGCTTGATCGAGGCCGGGGTGCGCTGCGTGAGCATCTCCATCAGCGATTTCGACACGCACTCGCGGAATTTCTCCGCCATGCGCTATCTCGGCCCGCTGATCGACCACGCGCTGCACACGCTCGTCACCGATCTCGACGAGCGCGGCATGTTGCAGGACGTGATGATCATCGTGTGGGGCGAGTTTGGCCGCACGCCGAAGATCAATGACAAAGCAGGCCGCGATCATTGGCCTAAAGTGGCCATGGGCATCATGGCGGGCGGGCATCTCAAAACCGGCCAAGTCATCGGCGCGACGGACAAACACGCCGCCGAGGCCACCGAGCGTCCTGTGCACTATCAGGACGTGATCGCCACGCTTTACCATCACCTCGGCATCGACGCACGCGGCACCACGCTCACCGACACGACGGGCAGGCCGCAGTATCTCGTCGATCTCGGCCAGCCGATCTCGGAGATCATTTGAGGTGCTCCGGCAAGTCAGGCGATGTTCCCGCCCTGAATTGGAAGCGAATCCACGTCACACGCGCCCGTACTTCGCCCGCTCCGCTGTGCGGATAAACTTGTCCGCCTCCGGCATGCCGGGGACTTTCATGTTCGGGCCGTCCCAGTCGATGCTCTTTTGCAAACGCAGTGCCACGATGCCGGAGAGGCCGATCTCGGTGAGGTGTCCGCCGAGATCGAAGTCGGCGAAGACTTTCGGCCCGCCTTGAATCGCGTCGATCCACTCGTCGATGTGGCCCTTCACTCGTGGCAGTGAAATAGGCACCTGTTTCGCGGCGGGATGATTGTCCGCGCCGGTGAATTTCGCATCGCTGTTGAGCTTCACGTAGCAATCCGAGTTCCACAGACCGCTTTGGAGCTGGCCGTGCTCGCCGATGAGCAGGCAGCCGGTGCGCGGAAGACTGCCGAAAGTACCGATGAGTGGCGCGGTGACATCTGCGGGTGGCAAATCACCACCGGTGTAGAAATGCAGGCGCACCGGACCGCGGCCGCCACGCGCCGCGAAGTGAAAATGCACCGTGCAAGCCGCTGCGAAGCTCTCCTTGCCCATGCCGGTGCCGCTGATCTCGATTCGTGTCGGATAATCGAGATTCAACGCGCGCACGGGCATGTTGAAGCCGTGGCAGCAGAAGTCGCCGAGCGAGCCGTTGCCAAAGTCATACCAGCCGCGCCACTTCGCCGGATGGTAGATGCCGTTCTTGTAGGCACGCTCAGGCGAGGTGCCGAGCCAGAAGTCCCAATCGAGCGTAGCGGGGATGGGATCGCTGTCCGCAGGGCGCTCCTCGCCGCTCGGCCAGCTGTGCGTGGGATGCCACACGTGGATGTCGCTGATCGAGCCGAAGAATCCCGCGCCGATCAGCTCCATGCTGCGGCGCAGATTTGGTGATGCGCTGCCCTGATTGCCTGTCTGCGTGATGACCTTCGCCGTGCGCGACATCTCGCGCAGCTCACGTGCTTCCGTGATGGTGTGCGTGAGCGGCTTTTCGCAGTACACATGCTTGCCAGCGTTCATCACGGCACGGCAGATCGGCGCATGCCAGTGATCCGGTGTGGCGATGACGACTGCGTCGAGCGACTTCTCCTTTTCAAGCAGCACGCGGTAGTCGCGATACACCGCCGCGTCTGCCACGCTCGCGCCATGCCGCTTCTTGGAGTTCTCGATCTGCGCCGAATCGACGTCGCATAGCGCGCCGACGTGATGACCGAGTTGCACGATCTTGCCGACGTGGCCTTGAATCTGCCCGCCCATGCCGATAAAGCCGACGTTGAGCTTGCGCGCCGACTGGCCACGCAGCAGTCCGGAGGGCAAAATGAGCGTGGAGGCCGCGGTGGCGGTGCTTTGGAGAAATTGGCGGCGGTTGGTAGCAGCAGTGGGGTTCATGACGTTGGATGGGCAATTAATAAGCCGGGGCATGAGGTGTTGTTGCATGCCGCGCACGACTCGGGCTCAAAGAACTGGAAGCGATACGCCGTTTCGCGCTCATGCGGCGTCTCGTTGCCCTAGTTGTCACGACCTCACCGCTTCGCTAGTCCAGGCTTGATCGCCTTCACCCCAAATGCCCCTGGGCATGAAAGAAGGTGAGACGAAGGGGGCTTTGTAATGGCGACTTTCCGTGCCAGCCAACGCAACCGCATGATCCTCCAACGCGCGTTCATTCTCCTTGCAGTTTTTCTCCTGTCGTCCACGCCGCATGCGGCTTCCGCTGCTGACGCGGCTCCTGATGATCGCGCCGTTCCTTACTACACCGGCACGGTCTATCCCACGCCGCAGCAGGCGCAATACCGTGACGAGTTTCTTCCTCTGGCCAGCGTGGGGCTGCTGCTGGGAAAGGACGTGAAACCGGAGGACCCGCGTGTGGCCGTGCTCGTCGAACGCCTCCGGCGAAATGGCGCACAGCCGCGGGTCGTTGCGTCGGCGGAGGATCGCAGCGAGACGCTGATTCTCGTGGGGGAGACGGGAGCGCATGAGGCGCTGCTTGGGAAACTGGCAGTTCCGGAGAAGGCGGAGGGCTGCCTGCTGCACTGCGCCAAGAACGGGGCGCAGAACGTCGTGTTCCTGAAGGGTCATGACTTTCACGGGCTGCTGTGGGCCATCACCTCGTTCAACCAACTCATCACGACGCAGAACGGGCAGCCAGTGGCACGGGCGGCGAGCATTCAGGACTATCCCGACTTCCCAGGCATTCGCGCCTATACGCCCTTCAAGGATGATGATCAGGCCAATGTGGCGTGGTTTGGAGCCAATGTGCTTCGCGCCAACGCGGTCATCTATCGCCAGCTTCGCAAACCGGCGGACTGGCGGCTGCCGCTGCGCGATGAGACGCAGTTCAACGCGTGGAAGGCTCACATTCAGAAGATCGGCGCGCAACTCACGCCGCTCAAAATCGCGTGGTATGATTCGATCCTTCCCTTCAGCGGCCACGTTGGATTGGGGCAGGTCAGATCGAAGTCTGAGGAGGATTTTCAACTCGTGGTCAAAGCCGGACTGGCGCTGGCCGAGGCCGGGGGCAGTCTGTGTCTGCTGTATGACGACTACCGCTTTTTTCTCAGCCCCGAGGATGTGCGGGACTTTGGCACGGCGCGCGAGGCGGACGTGTATTTCTTGAATAAGGTCTATGCGGCCATCTCGGCGAAGTATCCGCACTTCCGCATGCTCTTCTGCCCGCCGTTTTACTTTGGTGCGGCCGGGCCGGATGACACGACGACTTACGGCGAAAGCAGAGACGCGTATCTCGCCGCGATCGGCAAACTGCCCAAGGCCATCGACATCTACTGGAGCGGGCCGCGGGTGAAATCCACCCAGGTGACAGCGGACCAGCTCGGTTGGTTCGCGGGCCTGGCACAGCGCAAGCCAGTCTTCTGGCAGAACGCCTGCGGCACCTATCACGGCAGTCCCTACTACGCTTATCCCGGCGAGCCGATGAAGGCGTGGCGCGATTGGTATGACGGCGCCTTCCTTCGTGGCATCTCCCTCTACGCCTACAATGGCGAAGACCCGTATATCAACATGACAATCGCCGATGCCCTCTGGAACCATCGCGGTTATGACCCGGCGGCTTCCGGCGAGATGGCGGCGAAGAAACTCGCCGGCCCCGAGAACTACCCGAAGCTGGTCGAGGCCTTCAAAGCGCTCGAAATCATGGATGACTATGGCTGGTTCGAGCCGAGCGCCCTCGCCGCGCGGAATGTCGATCTCGTCCGCCAGCAGACCGAGAAGCTGACCGCGCTCTACGAAGCCGCGCCGCCCGCGCTGAAAAGCCGCTGGCTCATGCTGGGGACCTTCGTCGGCTACCGGCAGAAATATTTCGAGGCGCTGTTGAAGAACCCCAACCTGAAGGAAGCGACTGAAGTGGATGCCCGGGTTCAGGAACTGGCGCTGAAGGAAACGGAAACCGACGCCAAAGCCAGCGTGGTGTTGACGCCGAACCAGTTTACCGCGGGCCGCGAAGCACGGTTTTACAGTTGGCAGGACGTGCCCCGCCGTCATGTCATCTGGATCAATGGCGCCCAGTCCAAGGCACCGTCCCTGCAAGCGACCTTCCAGTTAGCCTATCCCTTGCGCGGAGACTCGGAGTTGATTCTCGCCGGTCTCGACGACAATGCGCCAGCGAAGTGCCGCATCCGCATCCAGATGAATGGGAGCACCGTCTTCGAGGGCGAGAATCCCTTCGCGCCCGACCGCTGGAGCACCCAGCGCTTTCCCGTGAAGGGGGCGATGCTGCGCGACGGCGTGCCGAACACCCTGCGCATAGAAAACCTCGAAGCGTCCGACAGCATGACCGGCGCACCGTGGTTCATGCTGAGCTACGCCGTGCTGCGGCCCACGAAGTGAGTGAACTTAAAGAACAGACAACATGAGCAAAATGAACCACCTAAACCAACACAGCCGGAACCTACATTCTCCTGCTTTCAAGAATCCATCGCAAACGGGATCACTTTCGACATGTGCCCTCGCCCGATTCACCACAAAGCTGGACACCCTTCAATGCGTCCTTTTGCTGCTGGGGCTGCTCACGCCCTCCGCATGGGGTCAGGGTAGCCTCACGATACCAGACACACCTCCCGCCATGTTCCTGGCCGTGGGCGATCTTAATGGCGACCGTCGTGCGGATATTGCGCTCGTCGAAGCGCCGCCGGCGAAGCCTCAATCGGCCGCCCCTCCCTCTTTCCGCCTGCATCTGCTGTTCCAGAAGAACGGGAAGTTCACCATGCCAGCGGACAAAATCATCACGCTCGGAGAGACCAGGCCATCCGGTCTCTCCATTGGTGACTTCGATGGGGACAAACGCGACGACCTCGCCGTTGGCCTTCGTGTGCAGCGCTCGCTTAGCCTATTCTTCGCCTCTGAAGGCTTTGAGAAAGAGCACCGGTCCTCGTATTTGAATGATAGTGGCGCGGGCGGGCTCTCCACAGGGAGCCTCAGCAAGCGCAAACAGGCAGACTTCCTCACCGGTGCAGCGTGGCGGCAGTGGCAGGGCAAGGACCGCTTCGGGGAGGCCTACTTTGCCGGTGCGGATCGCAATGACAACTGGCGCTCCACCCTGGCCGACATGGACCGCGATGGCACGGATGACGTCATCTTCACCACCTTCGGCTCCGACACACAGTATGGGCTGAACAACCGTCTCCGCATTTACTACGGCCCATTTGCCAAAATGGGGGTCTTGCAACCCTCCGATGCCGCCGAGGTGCTGGTCCTGCACTCTCCCGTCATGGACAGTGACAAACCACTCCTCGGCCAGGTGATGACGGGCGACCTGAACGGCGATGATCAGCGCGATCTCGTCGTTCCCGCCCCCGCACAAACACTGGTTTATCTTCAGAATAGCCCCTCCGGTTTCAGTGAAAGGGCGGACCCCACCCTGGTGCTGAAAGATGTCACGCCACTGCTCGTCACCGATCTGGACGGCGACAAGCTCTGCGACATCGCCTTCCTTCCGACCGATGCCAGCAAGATTACCATTTGGTTTCAGAAGAAGAACCAACCACTGACTGCCAAATCGGCCTCGGAGGCACCTCACCTCAAGATTCCCAAGCTGTCTGGCGTGGTTGCCTCGGGTGATGTCAATGGCGACGGCCGCCAGGAGATCTTCGCCGCCCAGACCGGCGGCGGACTGTCCATCTTCGCCCTGCCTCGATGAGGCAGGTGTGATGGCGTAACGCAGAACTAGAAATACATCACTCGACCACTCAACGTTCCACTCACCACCGCCATGAAACACATCACGCTCTTTCTTTGTCTATCCGCCGCCATCCACGCCGCCGAACTCCGCATCGGCTCATCCACGGTCAGCATCACGCCGGACAAGCCGGTGGCGCTCGCGGGGCAGTTTGGGACGCGCATTTCGCAAAGTGTCGAAGCTCCGATCATCGCCGCTGCGATTGCTATTGAATCGGCGGAGGGCGGCAAGGTGGTCGATCAGAGCATCATGATCTCCTGCGACCTCGTGGGCATTCATCACTCGGTGCTGGCGCAGTTTCGCCAGCATCTGAAGCCGCTTCTGCCGGACTTCGATGTGCGGAAGGTCATCGTGTCCGCCACGCACACGCACACCGCGCCGGTGACCTCGGAGATTCCCGAGGAGACGTTGATCACGTATCCGATCCCGAAGGACGGCGTGATGCAGCCAGCGGAATACACGAAGTTTCTCGTCGAGCGACTTTCACAGGCCGCCGTGCAGGCATGGAAGAGCCGCAAGCCGGGTGGTGTGAGCTGGACGCTCGGTTTCGCGCAAATCGGCGAGAATCGCCGCTCCGTCTTCGCGGATGGTCACGCGCAAATGTATGCGAAGACGAACGACGCACGCTTCCGCCACATGGAGGCCGGTTCGGACTCAGGAATCGAGGCGCTGTTCTTCTGGAATGCCGAAAAGCAGCTCCAAGCCGTCGCAATCAACGTCGCCTGCCCGTCGCAGGAAGTGGAGAGCCGCAGCGCGCTCAATGCCGACTTCTGGCATGACGCGCGTGAGCAGTTGAAGGCCAAATTGAACATGCCAGAACTCACCGTGCTCGGTTGGTGCAGCGCGGCGGGCGATCAATCGCCGCATCCTCAGTATCGCCGGGATGCCGAGACGCGCATGGCCAAGCTGCGCGGCCTCACGCGTCAGCAGGAACTCGGCCGCCGCATCTGCAACGCCGTTTTCGACACGCTCGATGCCGCAAAGGCCGACATCCGCACCGACGCGCCCTTCGGCCACATTGTCGAAGACCTCCCGCTGCCTCCGCGCATGATCCTCGAACGCGAGTATGAGGACGCGAAGAAAAACATCGCGCAATACAGCGCCATCGAGAAGCCGGACAACCGCGTCATCACCATGCTGAAACTCGAACAGGGCATCGTGAAGCGATTCGAGGAAGCCGACAAACTCCCGCCTTACGACATGGAACTGCACGTCCTGCGCATCGGCGACATTGCCATCACCACGAACACCTTTGAGCTTTATCTCGACTGGGGCATCCAGATGAAGGCCCGCAGCCCCGCGCAGCAGACCTTTGTGATCCAACTCACGAATGGTTGCGGCATGTATCTGCCCACCGCGCTCGCCATTCAAGGCGGCAGCTATAGCGGTCTGCCGCATGTGAACAAAGTCGGACCCGAAGGCGGCCAGATCCTCGTCGATCAAACCGTGCGTGCGATGCAGGCATTGTTTCCATCACCGCCAACAGTGAAGTAACGCGTGTTATCGCAAAGACATGCCCTTCTCACCTAACCGCTAGGATTCGGGATCGTGCCGCGCCTCGATCGCGGAGATCATGGGATGAATGTGCGGCTTTTTGCCATCACGCGGCTTCATGATCGAAAGACTCTTCGTAAACGATCCCCATTTGGTCACCTGGATGTTCACGTTACGGGCGCCCCAACTGTCCATGGCTGCCTTTGAAGGCCGGTAGAGGTCGATGGTCTTTGTGCCCACGAGCGCGGAGCCATAGTCATCCACTTGGTAAACATACGGCTCTCCCTCGATCTTAAACTCGGTGCCCACGGGATACACGGACCAGTCAGCGGCGGCGCTGCGCACAGCACCAAATTTGAGGGTGTTACCCACGGCGCTCTTCGCGCCATACACGATGTGGTCACTCTCGCTTTGCGTGTAGGCCGTGGTCTTCACGTTTTGAATGACGCCGAGATGACCCACGCTGGTGATCTTTCTGCGTTGGATGTTTGTAGTGCTCTGACAGGCAACAGAAGTCGCGCAAAGTGCGGCTAGCAGGATCAAGCGGAGTTTAATGGTCATATAGTGGGCTGAACCATGGGCAGGCGCGGCAAGTCTGAGACCATCGCGCTGCACTTGTGTTCAATCAGGTGGCCTGAGGCAGATGGATACCCATGCAATGATGTCGTATCACAAGCGGCGAGACATCGGAATCGTGGAGGAAAGCAAGGCCCGCCATCTCATGACGTAGGTTTATCAGCAACTCCACGTCACGCGCATGAAACCCACGACTTCATCCATTACTCAGGCCTTCAGTCCCGCTCGCGGAGATTTGTTGCGCGTCGGTTCCACGCGGCGCGGATTTTTGCAGACAGGACTCGCCGGACTCGCGGGCGTTTCACTGCCTTCGCTGCTCCAAACGCAGGCGCTGGCAGCCGCTGCTGGCCAGGCGAAGAGCAAGACGAACGTGGTTCTCTTCTGGCTCTCTGGCGGCCCGAGTCACATCGACATGTGGGACCCGAAACCGGACGCTCCGAGCGAGATTCGCGGCCCCTTCGGCCACATTTCGACAAAAGTGCCTGGCATTCATGTCTGCGAGCATCTGCCGCTAACGGCGAAGATCATGGATAAGCTCACGCTGATCCGATCGGTCGATTGCAGCGCCAGCAATCACACGCCGATCACCATGCAGGCCTGCAATCCGCTCGCGAAGCGCACGAACGATGGTCGCGATGGCGGCGGCTGGCCGTCGATGGGTTCGATTGCGGCGAAGTTTCGCGGGGCGAACGCGCCGGGCATTCCCGGCTACGTCGCGTTGGCGGATTCGCTTGTTTCCGACATCTGGGGCGCGGGTCACATAGGTGGAGACTTTGAACCTGTCAGCGGCAAGGATTTGTCAGGCCGCCTCAAACTCTCCGAGGGCCTCACGGTCGATCGACTCGGCAACCGCCGTGATTTGCTGGCACAAATGGACGACTGGAAACGCAGCGTCGATGGCAACGCTCAGATCGCCGCCGCAGATCGCTACACGCAACAGGCATACGAAGTGCTCATGACCGGCAACGCACAACGCGCCTTCAATCTCGATGCCGAAACGCCTGCGATGCGCGACCGCTACGGCCGCGATAGCATTGGTGAGAAGGCGCTGCTAGCACGTCGTCTCGTCGAAGCTGGCTCCACTTTTGTCACCGTAAGCGGAGCCTGGGGTTACTTTGACCATCATGGCGATGAAGTGAAGTGGGGCGGCATCAAGAAGGGCCTCACACCGCTGCTGCCCAGCGTGGACCGCACGCTGCACGCCATCGTCACTGATCTCGAAGATCGTGGCCTCCTCGACAGCACTCTCATCCTCATGATGGGCGAATTTGGCCGCAGCCCAACGATCAACAAGAATGCCGGACGCGATCACTGGCCGCGCGTGATGTCCATGGTCGTCGCTGGTGGCGGCATGAGGCACGGCCAGGCCATCGGGAGCACCGACCGCCAAGGTGGAGACATCGACAGCCGCCGCGTCGCGCCCGGTGATCTTGCCGCCACGGTGTTTCATCATCTCGGCATCGAGCAGAACACCAACTGGATCGATCCGCAGGGTCGTCCTCGGCCCATCGTCGCGGATGAAGGCAAGGTGATCAGCGAACTGGTTGGCTGAGTCTGGCGCTCGAGCGCATTCTCCCGAATCTCATGAATGCACGCCTCCTCTTCGCGGTCCTAGCCAGCGCGCTTCCACTTTCTGCACATGACCTCGTCATCGCCAATGGTCGCGTGATGGACCCTGCGAGCGGTCTCGATGCTCTGCGGCACATCGGCATTACGGGTGGCAAGATCAGCGCGATCTCCGAAACGCCGCTTACAGGCGATAAGGTCGTCGATGTGGCCGGGTATGTCGTGGCACCCGGCTTCATCGACATTCATGCGCACGGCCAGACCACCGGTGATTTACAAATCAAGGCGCAGGATGGCGTGACGACGGCGCTGGACCTCGAAGGCGGCGTGTATCCCGTGGCGGATTGGTATCAGTCGATGGAGGGCACGGCACCGATTCATTACGGAGCCACCGTGGGACAAATCTCGGCGCGCTTTGCCGCGTTTCATCCCAATCTCAAAACCGGTCAGTGGGCAGGCGGCAAGACGCGACTCGCTCTCCTCGGTCCAAAACCGGATGGTGCGAACAAGGTGGCTGGCGAAATCGAAATGATGCGCATGAGTGAATCGATCCGTCGCGGGCTGGATGAAGGCGCGCTGGGTGTTGGTTTCGGCATCAATTACACGCCAGCAGCCACGCCAACGGAGATCGAAGCGCTGTTCCGCATCGCGGCCGAACGCAAGGTGCCCGCGTTCGTGCACACTCGCGCCTTTGGCATCGCGCCGATCCGCGAGGCCATTGATAGCGCGAAGAAAACCGGCGCGTCACTCCACATCGTTCACATCGGCAGCAGTTCTATCGGCGACATGCCGGAGGTGCTGAAACTGATCGACGAAAATCGAGCCGCAGGCATGGACCTCACGACCGAAGTCTATCCCTACACCGCCGCGTCCACCTTGCTGGAGTCGGCCATGTTCAATCCCGGCTGGCAGGACAATCTGCGCATCAGCTACGGCGACATCGTGTGGACGGCGACGGGTGAACGTCTCACCAAAGAGACCTTTGAGAAATATCGCCAGCAAGGCGGCTGGGTGATCATGTACATGATGAAGGACGCCAATGTCGAGATGGCCATCGCGCATCCCGGTGTGATGATCGCCAGCGACGGCGTTCCGTTTGTCGATGGCAAAGGTCATCCGCGTGGAGCAGGCACCTATGCGCGCGTGCTCGGCCATTACTCCCGTGAAAAGAAACTGCTGCCGCTCATGGAGGCTCTCGCCAAGATGACCATCCTGCCCGCCAAACGTCTCGAAGGCCATGTGCCGATGATGAAACACAAAGGCCGCATTGCCCTCGGAGCCGATGCGGACATCACCATCTTCGATCCGGCCAAAGTGATCGACCGCGCGACGTTTGAAGCACCCGCCACGCCCTCCGCAGGCATCCCGCATGTCATCGTGAACGGCACTTTCGTCGTGCGAGATGGCGAACTCATGAAAGATGCCCGTCCGGGCCGCGCTGTGAGAGTCACGCCATGAAACACCTCCTCTTTCCCCTCCTCCTCGCCACCACCGCTTTAGCTGACGACGTGCCGCAGTGGCGTGATCTCTTCAACGGCAAGGATCTCACTGGTTGGGTGGATGTGAACACAAGCAAAGAAACATGGAGCGTTAAAGACGGCCTGCTTGTCTGCAAAGGCCTGCCCATCGGCGTGATGCGCAGTGAGAAGCAGTACGAAAACTTCATCCTGCACATCGAATGGAAGCACACGCAGCCCGGTGGCAATTCCGGTGTCTTCGTATGGAGTGAGGGATCAACGCCACCCGAACGTCCGCTGCCCAAAGGCATGGAAGTGCAGATGCTGGAACTCGAATGGCCGAACCTGCATCCCGGCAAAGACGGCCTGCCGAATCATCCCGGCTATGTCTCCGGCGAACTCTTCGGTGCGAACGGTCTCGAAGGCATTCCTGACAATCCACGTGGCCGCCGCAGCATGTCGTGGGAGTTTCGCTGCAAAGGCAAAGGCGAATGGAACACCTACGACGTCGTTTGTGTCGATGGAACCTTGAAGCTCTCGATCAACGGCAAGTTCGTCAACGGCATCAGCCAGTCCACCGTGCGCAAAGGCTACCTCTGCCTCGAATCCGAAGGCGCGGAGATTCACTTCCGTAGCATCAAGATCCTGGAACTCCCCGGCGGCCGCGTGACACCAGAGCAGACGGCTCCGGTTGTAAAGTAATCATGAGCTTTAGCTCGTGGTGGCGCGGCAGGCTGGAGCGCTGATTTTTCGCCCAGCGGCACGTTCGCGAGCTAAAGTTCTCGACTACTTTACTGTTGCCTTCATCAGCTCCTCGACCTTCGTCGTGATCCGCTCCTCCACTGTTTCGGTATAAGGCGCACGGTGACCATATTCAAACATGCCCGTCACACCTTCGTACCCGCCTTCCTTGAGCACACGCAGGCTCGGCACATAGCTGAGCAGGTCGTTATTGTAACCGCAGACCCAGGTGTTGTTCCATCCGTAGGCCGCTTTGAACTTCAGCGAGTAATCCACCACCGTCTCACCCGTCAATGCAATGAAGGTGAAGTCTGGCCCGAAGCGCCACACTTGAACCGGATACTTCACACGATCTGGCGTCGAGCCGAACGTTTCGTATTGGCGGATGAAGTGCTCAAACTCGCGCTTCGGCATTCCTGTGAGGTTCGGAACGCGTTGCTTCAGCTCATCGAGCGGAATGCCGGGCTGCAACTCCAGTTCTGTTTCGCCGATCGCGACGCGAATCGGCCCATTAAGCGGTTTTAACGTGCCGACGATCACCTGGCGCACCGCTTCGGCCAAGATGTCGCCATACTTGCTGGCGAGGCTGGTGGCTTCCGTGTCGGTGTTCTTGCCGCGAATGCGCGGCAGGGGATTAGCATCGCCACCGCAATTCTGCACAAACATCGCCACCGAACCCGGAAACAGCTTCTCCAGGTTCAACTGCGCAAAACCCGCGTAGTCGCCATTGATGCTGAGACCACCGAGCGCCGTTGTATGGCACGAATAGCCAAACACAATGGCCTTGAGATCATTGCCGGCCTTCACCGTGATCACCGGCACATCCTGATCCACCTGCCCGCCAAACGCCCGGCTCTCCGGCCCACGCGAGCGACGGCGATTCACCGCCACACCGGCTAATCCTTGCTCAAAGGCCAACTCAGAAGGCGCAAGACTCGCGATGGCCTTGCCAATGACCTCGTCATACTTCGCATACACCATCGCCGTGTAGCGATCCTTCGCCGCAGCCTCCTCAGGCGTGAATTCATAATACAACCACAGTACATCCTCCGTCACCGGGCACGAGTGATTGTGTGAGGAGTTCAAGATAAGCCGCTCGCGCGCCACGCCATGCTTCTCCAGCGCGTTCTTGTCGATCACCGCGATCATCTTGTCGCTCAATCCCACCAAATCCGCCGTCACCAACACCGAAGTCGCACCGGAGGCATCTTTAAGCGCCAGCGCCTTCAGCCAGATCGCATGCTCCACCCGCTGCGACATACGTGTCTTGCCGCCATAACCCGCCAGCGGCACCGATTCTGTCGGCGTGATGTCGGCTTTGGCCGCACCCGCTTGCCAGGCAGCATGGACACTGGTCGTGAGGAGAATGAGAAGAATCCATTTCATGCTGGTTCGAGTCCCGTGAGTGATCCCGTGCTGCTGCCAAACTGATCCGCTTCGATGCCCATGCGTTGCAGCATCGTCACATACAGATTCGACAGCGGCGGACAGTTCTTCGGATCAAAGGCGAGATGCTGCCCGTGCTTGAAGCCGCCACCAGCGAGGATGACTGGCAGATCCTTCGTGGAATGGCTCGCCGCGCTGCCGAGATTGCTGCTGAAGAAGACCATCGTGCGATCCAGCAGCGTATCACCTTCCTCCTGCGTCTTCTTCAGCTTGGTGAGCAATTCTTGCGTCAGGTTCATCACGCCAAGCTCCACTTTCTTGAGTTGTTCGAGTTTCGCCGGGTCTTGCCCGTGATGTGAGAGATCGTGATGCCCCATCGTCACGCCCGGCACCGGCGGCACACCGCTGGTACCGAGCAGCAGCATGTTCACGAGGCGCGTCGAATCCGTCTGCAAAGCGAGATGCGTGAGTTCAAACAATAGCTTCGTCTTCCCGAGCAGATCGACCGAGTTCATGTTGTTCTGCAAAGGCTTGGCATCGACCTTCGGCTTCGGTTTGAGAGCCCACTCCTGCGCCGTGACCATGCGCCTCTCCAACTCGCGCACGCTGGTGAAATACTCGTCCACTTTCTCGCGATCACGCGCACCCATCGTCGGCGCGAGTCGCTTGGCTTGCTCACTGACCGTGTCGAGGATGCTCTTGCCATTGCGCAACCTGCGCGTCTGCGCCTCGACCTCATCGGGACGGCCTTCGAGGAACAAACGAGCAAAAACATTCGCTGGAAACAAATCCGGCGGCACCAGCGCACCGCTACGCGTCCACGACAGCCCGAAACCTTCCGCCGAGAGCGACAAACTCGGCACCCGCGTCTGCCTGCCAATCTTCTCCGCTGCGAATTGATCGAGCGAGATGCCGTTGCGAAAGCCGGCGCGGATCTCAGGATGCGGAGCCGCCGTAAGGAAGCTGTAAATCGAATCATGACTCGATCCCACATCGGGATGCGACAGTCCGGAGATGACGCTGAAGTCATTCTTGAACTCCGCCAGCGGCTCCAGATAAGGCGTGAGCGCATACTCTTTGCCCGTCTCCTTTGGATACAGGTTCGGCGTATGCAGTCCCAGCGGCGTGCAGATGCAAACCATTCGCCGAATTGGTTGCGCATTCGAGGCAGCACGACCGCGTGGCGCCAAGCACTCCAGAAACGGCAGACCAAGCGTGACTCCGGCTCCACGCAGGAAATGGCGGCGATTGAGCAGATTCGATTTCATGGTGCCTATCAAACGACGCTCGCTTGTCCGTCCTCGCGAAATCTCGTCACTTGCAGGCTTTGGTTTAATCTCGCATCCTCGACGACCATGCGCTTGCCCATCCTCATCACGCTTCTTCTCACCGCGCACATCCGCTCCGCCGATCTCGTGCCCGCTGGAGCAGGTTCTTACCTTCACGGATTGCCCGCAGGTGCCAAAGGGCCGCCGCCCACCATCTACAAGACCGCTGACGTGCAAGGCGCGATGCCGACGAATGACTGGTGGAGCTCGCTCGCCTGGGTGCCGCTTTCGGATTCGATGTTTCCGCATCCGCTCGCCATGAAAGCAGTCGAAGGCGGTCTGCGCATCTGGAATCCCGGTGCGGCCATCGCGGCAAGCAAAGCGGCCATCATGGGTGCCGGTGGCGAGGATTTGGTGCTAGGTCATTCGGCGATCAATGCGTTCACCGAGGCACGCGTCGCGGGCTGGAGTGACTGGTTTGTCACGGCTCAGATGGGAGAGGCCACCAAGGGCATGAAACTCACCTTTGGGCACGGATCGCCATTCGTGTTCGTTCAATACTCGGGCGGAGAACCCGTCTTGAATTTCAAAAAGGCCCCGGAGGTCACCGAAAAAGGCGAAACGCTGATGCTGCGGATCGGTCGCAGCGTTTACGCGCTGTTTGCGCCCGGCGGTTCCACCTGGAGCGGCCTCGGCACCACGCGACTCACCGCGCAGACTCATGGCAAAGGCTACTTTTCACTCGCACTGCTGCCGGATGACCAAGCGGAGACCTTGGAGCTTTTTCGACTGCGTGCTCACACGCACGTCATCGATTCCAAGGTGTCATGGGTTTACGATGAGAAGACCGCGAACGTGAAAACGACTTTCGATTTCTCGACCAAGGTATTCGAGGGCAAGGAGATCAGCACCGTCTTCGCTTTGTATCCGCATCAGTGGCGCGAGACGGATGCGACGCTCACCGGACAGTCGTGTGCCAGTGTGCGCGGCCCCATGAAGCTCGCCACGGGTTTACGCTTCACCACGACGATGAAACTTCCCTCCGTGCTGCCTTCGTTGCCGCTTACCACCAGTGTGGACAAGACGAAACTGCGCGAACTTGTCGATCAAGAACTCGCCGGCACTCCGCAACTCACCGGCGACACCTACTGGCTCGGCAAGCAACTCGGCAAATGGGCCACGCTGCTGCCGCTCGCCGAGCAAGCTGGGCACGAAAGTGCCGTGAAGGAATGCGACCAGCGGCTGCGCACGGCGATGGAGGATTTTTTCACGGCCAGCGACTCCAAGGGTCTCTTCGCTTTCGAACCAGCCTGGGGCACGCTCATTGGTTATCCAGCGAGTTTTGGCAGCGATGACCAGCTCAATGATCACCACTTCCACTACGGCTACTTTTTCCGTGCCGCAGGCGAACTCGCCCGACGCGATCCCGCATGGGCTGCGAAATGGCACGCGATGCTCGATCTCCTCGCGCGTGATGTCGTCAGCGCTGATCGCGAAGACAAGCTCTTCCCCTTCCTGCGCTGCTTTGATCCGTATGCTGGCCACTCCTGGGCCAGCGGTCATGCGAAATTCGGCGACGGCAACAACAACGAGTCCTCCAGCGAAGCTGTGAATGCGTGGTTCGGCCTCATGTTGCTCGGTGAGACCACCGGCGACAAAACGCTGCGTGATCTCGGCGCGTGGCTCTTCACCACCGAGATCGCCGCCATCGAGGACTACTGGTTTGATGTGCGCGACGACCTGCATCCCGCCGATTACACGCCCTCCGTCGTCACGATGGTCTGGGGCGGCAAAGGCGCAAACGGCACCTGGTTCAGCGGCAATCCCGAAGCCGTGCATGGCATTAATTTTCTCCCCGTCACCGGCGCATCGCTTTACCTCGGCCGCTGGCCCGACTACGCGCGCAAAAACTACGCGGCACTGGTCCAGGAGAACCCCGAAGGCGCAAACTTCGACGCCTGGGCCGAGATCATGTGGATGTACCGCGCACTGACTGATCCCACCGATGCTCAAACGATGTGGAATGCCCGATCAAGCGGCTTCAAGCCGGAAGCAGGCAACTCGCTCGCGCAAACTTACGCATGGATCACCGCATTCAATGATCTCGGCACCGTCGATCGATCCATCACCGCTGACGCACCCTTCACCGCCGTCTTCACCAAGGACGGCAAGCGCGCGCATGTGGCCTGGAATCTCGCCAAGATGCTACGCACGATCACCTTTAGCGACGGGATAAAAGTCGAGTGCCCAGCGGGCTCATTTTTGCTGAAATAGATCGCTCGCCACGATCTCGTGGATCAGTGTGCGGAAGCCATAGTTCTTCGATTTAGCTTTCGACACAACGGCATTGATCTTCGCACGGTCGGTGCTCTTTGGCGGGCCGCCGGTGGCGTAAGTGATGAGTTTGGTCGTCAACGCATGGGCGATCTTGTCCAGATCGGTTAGGAGGAGTTGTTTGAACTCATCAACGTTCTTGAAGGCGCGGCCATCGGGCAGTACGTCGGCAGGATCGACCTGCTTGCCGGTGCGGAAGTTGGCGGGGCGGCCATCGAGCACGTATTTTTCGCGGTAGCCGCCGATGACATCAAAACTCTCCAGCGCGAAGCCCGGCGGATCGATCTCGACGTGACAACTCGCGCAGGATTCGACCTGACGATGCTTCGCGAGTTGCTCGCGGATCGTGGTGGTGCCGCGTGTGTCGGGTTCGAGTGCGGAGACGTTTTCTGGCGGCGGTTTCGGCGGTTTGCCGAGGATGCGGTCCAACACCCACGCACCACGGATCACCGGCGAGGTGCTGGTGCCGTTCGCGGTGACTTTGAGCACGCTCGCCATCGTCAGCAGGCCGCCGCGATGGCTTTCAGGTGCGAGCTTCACCTTTTGAAACTCCCAGCCACTCACGCCGTCGATGCCGTAGTGCTTCGCGAGGCGGCCATTGAGCATGGTGAAGTCGGACGCGATGAAATTCGCGATGCTGAGGTCTTCTTTGAGTACTTCTTCGAAGAACAGCTCCGTTTCGCGCTGCATCGACGCACGCAGCATCTCGTCGAAATGCGGATACACGATGTGATTCGGCATGGTGAAGTCGAGTTCGCGCAAGTTCAGCCACTGGCCGGTGAAGTTCGTGGTGAAGGCGGCGGCTTTCGGACTTTTCAGCATGCGTGCGACCTGCGCGTGCAGCGTTGCGGCATCGCTGAGTTTGCCTTGCTCAGCCAGCGTGAGCAGTTCCTCATCCGGTGTGCTGCTCCACAGAAAATACGACAGCCTGCTGGCGAGTGCGGACGCATCCAGCCTGCCGGGTGCCTCGCGCAGAAACAAAAACTCCGGCGCGATCATGATGGCACCCAACCCCACACGGATGGCTTTCTCAAACGACTGCGGCTCGGCCAGTTTCGCGGCCACGAGGTCGAGATATGGTTTCATGTCCGCATCCGTGACCGCACGGCGAAATGCACGGCGGGCGAACTTGCGCAGGATGCGATCCGCATCGGCCATTGGCGCGTCCGAGACGACCTCTACGCGGTCGCTTTGATTGTAGATCGGCGATTTGCCCTGCTGCATGTCGCCGAAGAGCGTGCGGTGGCTTTCCGGTGGCCAAATCTCGTTGAGCGGTCCTTCCATCTCCACCCATTCGATGGCCACTCCCGGACCATCCCACGCTTCCGCGCCCACTTTGCCCACGGTTTGCGCATTCGGCAGATCATAAGGCAAAATCGTGACCGAGGTCTTCGGCTCCATCTGATCCGTGAACTCGATCACTCGCGATTGGTCCGCCGGAGCATCAAAATAGCCGACCAGACGCGCCTTTGGCCCCGCCATGCCACCACCGCCGCTCTTCACGCTGAAGGTCACCGGCTTGCCAGCGCTCTGCACGCCGGACACGGACATGCGAAAGCGATAGGTGCCACGCTCGGCGATATAAAACAGCGTCGCCGCCACCCATTGCGAGGACGAGAACATCACCACGCGTTGCTCTTGTTTGCGAAAGACCTTCTCTGAGTTGGCCTTTACCTGATACGCCGCCTCCAAGCCCACGCGCTTCTGCTCCAGCTTCGGCGGCTTAGGCCGGTTCACGATCGCTTGATCCAGCGCCGCCTCCGCTGCGATGAGATACTGATCCATCAAGAACGACGACGTGTGCAGCGCATCGCCGACATTATCAAAGCCGTTCGCCGACGTGTCCTGTGGCAGCATGGCCTGCAACTTCGCCGAGGTGCCGAGCAAATCGTTCACCGTGTTTTCATACTCCACGCGGTTGAGTCGCCGCAGCACAACGCGGCCCTCTTGGGTGGTCGCAGCGCTGATTTGTGTGCTGATCCATTCCGTCAAAGCCTGCGCCTCTTCTTTAGGCGGACGCGGTTTCGACTTCGGCGGCATGTCGCCGCTCTCGATCTGCTCCAGCACCTTCTCCCAACGCGCACGACTCTTTGCATCGGCAAAGTCCGACGACAGCTCATCCACGCGCCATTTTCCCTTTGGTTTCTCGCCGCTGTGGCACTTCGCGCAGTGCGCGTCGAGGAATGCCGCATGTGGCGCCGCGCACAGATGCTGCACGGCGATCATCACAAGAAGAAGCGGGCGTTTCATGCGGCTAACACGTTCCCAGCCAGATCAATCCATCATCGCCGTGCAAAGTCCTCTCAGGCCACCCCGTACTCTGTGGCACTATGAACGCGCCAACACTTCTCCGCCTGCTCATCTTGGCTCTAACTGGCATCCAAGCCCTTCAAGCCAAAGCGCCAGACACCAAAGCCGCCGCTGTGGCCATTGATGGCATCTTGGCCAAAGATTGGGCCAAGCATGATCTCAAAGGCAATCCGATGAGCGACGACGCCACGTTCGTGAGGCGCATTCATCTCGACATCATCGGCCGCATCCCCACCACTCGGGAAACGGAGACGTTCATCACTGACAAAGCGCCGGATCGTCGTGCACAGCTCATCAAGCGACTCATCAACTCCGAAGCGCATGTGCTGCACAGCTACAATTTCTGGGCGGATGTGCTGCGCATGAACCAGAACAACACGGCAGGCGTTGGCTATTCGAATTTCATCAAAGACAGCCTCCGCACCAACAAGCCTTACGACAAGATGGTTGCCGAGATGATCTCCGCGCAGGGCCGCCCATGGGAAAATGGAGCCATCGGTTATTACTACCGGGATCAGGGCATGCCGCTCGACAACATGGCCAATACCGTGCGCGTCTTCCTCGGAACACGCATCGAGTGCGCGCAGTGCCACAACCATCCCTTCGACAAATGGACGCAGATGCAGTTCTACCAGATGGCCAGCTTTACTTACGGCGTGCAGGGCCAGAACTACGGCGGCGTGCTCGCTGAGACACAGCGCATCCACAACGATGACCAGAACGCCCTCCGCGCCGAGCAGCGCAAAGCCAACCCTGATCCGACTCGTCCGAAGCGAACCAAAGACATGACACCCGAGCAGTATGCCGCCCTTGAAAAAGACTACCAGGAGAAGACCAAGGCCGCCTCCGAGGGACGTCAGGCGATGGAAAAGATAATGCGTTCCGAGGACTTCTACTTTCGTGAAGCGATGCTGGAAGCCCGCAACAACGTCCGCGACACTGCGCTCACGTTTAGTGAGAAGAGCAGGCCATCACTGCCCAAAGACTACCAGTATGCCGATGCCAAGCCACGCAGCGCCGTCGCTCCAGCCGCCATGTTTGGCCATGAATGCAATGCGCAGGCCGGCGAGACCCAACTACAGGCCTACGCGCGCTGGATGACCAGCAAGGACAACCCGCGCTTCACCACCGTCATCACGAACCGCCTGTGGAAGCGCGCTTTCGGCCTCGCGCTCATTGAACCACTTGATGAGCTCTTTGATGCCACCACGCCCATGATCCCGGAACTCCAGACACATCTGGAAAAGCTCATGCGCGATCTCGATTACGACATGCGTGCCTTTCTCACCGTGCTTTACAATACGCAGACCTATCAGCGTCAGATCACGCGGCAGGAGCATGCGCCGGGCAATGTGTATCACTTCACCGGCCCCTTGCTGCGCCGCATGAGCGCCGAGCAGATGTGGGACAGCTTCATCACCCTCATCAATCCCGATCCCGACATGCCAAACACAGCTGCACGTGAAAATGCGTTGCAGCAGGTGCTTCAGGCAAAGAAATCCGTCGATGCCATCAACACCATGAAGCCCGAGGAAGTCCTCGCTGGCGTCCAAAAAGCCGCTGACATCTACAAAGGCCAAAAAGATGCCATCACCAAGCTTCAGACAAAAATTGGCGAGGCCACGAAGAAATCTCAGCAGGCTGAAGCCGTGGCCAAAAAGGCAGTCGGTGCCGAAATCGAGCTCGCCAAGGCCGCCGCAGTCGCTGCGCGTGAGGAACTCCAGAAAATCCGTCAGGAATACCGCACCGTCACGCGTGATGCCCGTGCCGTCGTCGCACGTGATGTGATGATCCCATCGCAACAACGCCTGTATGCCAAAGTTACTGGAAAGCCGCTTGCCACGGCCTCTTTAACAACCACCTCCGCTGGCGGTGAAAGCATGATGATGTCTGGCAACGCCGAGACCATCCGCATTCCAGGCTACGATCCTGTCTTGCTCACTCCCGAGGAGAAAAAGGCCGCCGATGCCAAACGCCACGCCGCTTACGCCATCGAGGCTGACTACTTCGGCATCCCAGAGAAGGAGCGCTCAAGTTACTACCGCAGCCGCGACGAGATCCAACGCAACTGGCTCCGCGCCGCCGAATTGCCAAGCCCGGCACCGCGCGGCCACTACTTGCGTGAGTTTGGTCAAAGCGATCGCGAGACCATCGAGAACGCCAACAACGAAGCCAGCGTGCCACAAGCACTCGCCATGATGAACGGCAGCCTCCTGCCACAGATCACCGGCAAGTACAGCCAGCTCATGCTCTCCGTGAACAAGGCACCGTATCCCGATGAAAAGGTCGAGGCCCTCTACATGACGCTTCTCAGCCGCAAACCCACCGCCACGGAGCGCGACACATGGCTGCAAGCCCAAACCAGCGGCCTCACCGGCATCGAAGACCTCGTCTTCAGCCTCCTGAACACACAGCAGTTCATCTTTGTGCAGTAGCACACTTTACCATGCCTCCACGGTGCTTCCTTCTCCTGCTCTCACTTGCGCCTCTCACCCAGGCCGCTGACATCGCCACTTTCATCGACCAACACTGCACCGAATGCCACGACGCTGAAACGCACAAGGCCGGTCTGCGCCTCGACACGCTGAAGCAGGCTTTTGATGATCCAAAGGCCGCTGCCACATGGACCAAGGTCTTCGGCAAGCTCGTCGCAGGTGAAATGCCGCCCAAAAAACAGGAGCGCCCACCGCAGGCCGAATTGGAGTCCACGACAAAGTTCCTGCGCGAGCACCTGCACGCCGCATCAATGGCGCAGCAGCAAAAGAATGGCCGCGTCATCGTTCGTCGGCTGAACGGCACCGAATATGAGAACACGCTGCGCGATCTACTCGGCACGAATGTCGCGCTGAAGGAGATGCTACCGGAAGACAGCAGTGCCGCAGGCTTCGACAACGTCAGCACCGTGCTGGATGTCTCCTCCACGCACCTGCTGCTGTATCAAGAAGCCGCTGCTAAGGCCATCGCATCCGTGATTCCGACCAGTCCGCCGATCCCCTTCAGTGATCGCCGCACCGGTCTCGAGATGACCAAGAAGGGCCCCAATTTTCAACAAGCCCTCACTCGAAGCTGCAAGCTCCAAGGCGACGCGCTCATCTTCTACAGCAAGCTGCCGCGTTACGGCCTATGCGCCACGTCCTCGGTTCAAGCTGCAGGTCGCTACCGCGTGACCCTGTCTGCCTGTGCCGTCGGTGCCGAGGCCAAACCGATTCCTGTCGGCTTGATGGTCGTGAATCAAAGTGGTCGCGAGTCACCTGTGCTGCGCGAGGTGCGCGAGATCCCTCACGGCAAGCCGCAGATCATCGAATACGAAGTCGAACTCGGACGCAACCAAGCCCCTGTGGTGAATTTGCTCACCAGTTGGGACATCCGCATCTTCAAAAAGCCCATCGATGAATACACCGGCCCCGGCGTGATGGTGGAGTGGATGCAAATCGACGGCCCCATCGACGCATTTCCACCCGCGAGCTACAAAGCACTCTACGACGACGTGCCGCTCAAAGCACGCTCGGTGGTGAAGGCGGAGATGACCGAAAAAAAAGCCTCGCCTATCAACACCAAGCGCACCGAGGGCCAATGGTTCTCCGACCCGCTCATCCCCTCCTCTGAGAATACCAAAGCCGATGCCGAGCGCCTCATCCGCGCCTTCTTACCACGTGCCTTTCGCCGACCCGTGACCGAAGAGGCCCAACAACACTTCATATCCAAGGTGCACGCGAAGCTCGACCAAAACTACAGCTTCCATGATGCAATGGCGTATGGCTTCAAGCTCATCCTTTCCTCGCCCGACTTCCTTTTCCTCATGGAGGCCGAGCATCCCAAGCTGGATGACTTCTCGCTCGCCGAGCGCCTCTCGTATTTCCTCTGGTCCACAGCACCTGATGAAGAACTCATCGCCCTCGCGACGAAAAACGAGCTGCATCAGCCCAGCGTGCTGCACGCACAAGTCGAGCGCATGCTCAAAGCACCGCGTGCCAAACGCTTCACTGAAAACTTCGCAGGTCAGTGGCTCGATCTGCGCAAAATCGACTTCACCATCCCTGATCCGCAGCTTTACAGCGACTTCGACTACCTGCTGCTCTGGGCCATGCCGTTGGAGACACAGTTGTTCTTTGAGGAAGTGCTGCGCAACGATCTCAGCCTGCTGAATTTCACCCACAGCGACTGGACCATGCTCAATGAGCGCCTCGCCGCGCTCTACGGCATCGCAGGCGTCATCGGCAATGACTTCCGCAAAGTGATGCTGCCACCGGGGAGCCATCGCGGTGGCGTGATGACTCATGCGAGCGTCCTGAAGGTCACCGCCGACGGCACGCGCACCTCACCCGTGCTGCGTGGGAAGTGGGTGCTGGAGCGCATCCTCGGCAAGCCGCCTTCGCCACCACCACCCGATGTGCCGGCCATCGAGCCCGACATCCGCGGTGCCACCACCATCCGCCAACAGCTCGACAAACATCGCAATACACCCGCCTGCGCAACCTGTCACATTCACATCGACCCTCCAGGCTTCGCCTTGGAAACCTACGACCCCATCGGCAACTACCGTGAGTTCTACCGCGCCACCGAGCGCCGAAAAGAATACCCACAACCCTTGCTTCCTACCAATGGTCGCGGCGCGTATCGTGGACTCGATGTCGAACAAGGCGGCGTCACTCCTGAGGGTAAAACCTTCAAGAACATCGACGACTACAAGAAGTTGCTGCTCGAAGACAAAGACCAACTCGCCCGCAACCTGGCTCACAAACTGATCGTCTATTCCACCGGAGCCGAGATCCAATTCGCCGACCGTGAAGTGGTCGAAGACATCATCGCCAAGGTGCGAGCGAAGAACTACGGTTTCCGCACGCTCGTGCATGAAGTGGTGCAGAGCCGAGTATTCCTCAACAAATAGCCCAACATTCCCATGAGATCACCGCTCAACCGCCGCACCTTCCTCCGCGCCTCTGGCGTCGCCATTGGTTTGCCCTTTCTCGATGTAATGATCCCTGCACGAGCTGCTGACGCGAAAAAAGCCGCAGCACGGCCTCCGCGCATGGTTTTGATCGGCCAGCCGCTCGGCATGTATGGCCCGAACTTCTTCCCGGAAAAGCCAGGCAAGGACTATGAGTCCAGTCGCTATCTCAAGCTGCTGCAAAACCACCGCGATCGCTTCACGGTCTTCTCCGGCATGTCGCATCGCTATGCAGCCGGACACTTTGCTGAGGTCGGGCTGCTGACTGGTGTCGCGCCTGAGTTCATTCGCGACAAGGACATCAAAAACGGCATTTCACTCGATCAAGAGGCCGCGTCACACATTGGCAATCAAACGCGTTATCCATCTCTTGTGCTCGGTGGTGGCGATGTGGCGTGGAATTGGCGCGGCGTACGCATTCCAGCGGAAAGCCGCGCCACGCAGGTGTTTCGCAAGCTTTTCATCGCCGGCACCCCTGAAGAAGAGGCGCGTGAGTTGCAACGCGTGAAGGACGGCCAAAGCATCCTTGATGATGTGGGCGAGCAGATCAAAACCTTGAACAAACGCGTCAGCAACAATGACCGCGACCGACTCGATCTCTTCCTGACCTCCCTGCGCGAGGCCGAGCAAAAACTGAAGCAAGACGAGCACTGGAGCACGTCCCCAAAGCCCAAAGTCAATGTCCCCGTGCCCGCCGCCGACTTCAGCGGTCCGCAACTCGTCGAGCGCTCACGCCAATGGTATGAGATCGTGCATCTAGCGCTGCAAACTGATTCCACGCGCGTCATTTCGCTCTGGCTCAGCTCCCAGGAGCGTCCCGAGATCACCGGCGTGAATCTCGGACACCATGACGCCTCACATCACGGCCAAGACCCCGCCAAGCTCGAACAACTCGCCTTGATCGAAGAGGCCGAGATCAAAGTCCTCGGAGAGTTCATGGAGAAGATGAAAACCACCACCGAGGGTGACAGCACCCTATTTGACCGCACCGCCATCTTCTATGCCAGCAACCTCGGCAACTCCTCTTCCCACGACAACAACAACCTGCCCATCCTCCTCGCTGGCGGCAGCTTCAAGCATCAAGGCCACCTAGCCTTCGACACAAAAACCAATAAGCTGCTCTCCAATCTCTACGTCCGCATGCTGCACCACATGGACATCCAGGCGCAGACCTTTGGTGCCAGCAACGGCATCATCAGCGAGGTCTAAACTACGCCAGAATCGCCTTCACCACATTCCCCTTCACATCGGTCAGCCGAAAATCGCGGCCACCATAACGGAAGGTGAGTCGTTCGTGATCGAGGCCGAGCAAATGCAGCATCGTGGCGTGGAGATCGTGGATGTGGACTTTGTCATCGACGGCTTCGACGGCTTCGACGCCGAGATCGTCTGTCGCCCCGTGGATGTGGCCAGCTTTCACGCCACCACCGGTCATCCACATGCTGTAGCCTTTGTTGTTGTGCCCACGACCGTCCTGCGTGGTCATGGGGCGCTTGCTTTAACCTCCGCCGCCATCTCCAGCAGCGCGTCCATCATCTTCACGGATGCCTGGGATTCGAGATTGCAGGTGCCAGGCCAGGTTTCGTAGCCGCCGAGCTCAAAATGACGCGGGGTTGGCATGTAGCCGTAGTAGCCGTTCGCCAACTCGACCATGAATGCCTTCGCAAAGGGATTGCGCTTTCTGAACTCAACGCCTGTCTCGGCAAAAGTCTCCGTCGGGGTCGTGCCGACGCACACATCGCCTATGCGCAGGATCTGCACGGGCGTTTTTGTCTCCGGGCTGGCTTGAGCAAGACGCTGCACGCGGCCTGCATAGGCCAGCGGCAAATCGGCTTTGCCACCTTGGATGCGTGGTGCCTTCGCTTCGGTTTCTTTGGCCCAGGTGATGAGCTCGTCGGGAACTTTGCGCCACTTCACATCGAGTTCGCGATACCGTGCAGCAAGCGGGGCGCTATTTTGCCATGTAAGTTTAGCCAAAGCACCGTTCACCTTCGCGGCGACATCTTCAGCGACGTAGCGCATCTGTTCATATGGCTTCTTACCCGGTTGGGGATTGCGGAAGTTGATGTTGTTGGCGTCGCCGCTGGTGCCATTGGCCATCATCGCGACAAAGGGCGGATACTCAGCGCCATCGGACTGGAGTTTCTTCAAAGCCTCACAATACACGCCGTAGTAGTCGGCGGAGATGTCCGCGCCGGTCACGCCGCCGACGTAGTGCAGCGAGTAGGCCGAATAGACCGAGATCAGGCGCCCGCCCGGCTCACGCAGCGCGATCATGCTGATCGTTGGATCAGGCTCGCCCGCTGGCTCCACCAGCGCTGGATTGCCCGCGCCGGGATTCATCTTTACCTTGTCGATCTTGCCGAAGGGATTCGGCGGCATGGAGCCCTCCTTGAGGAACCAGCGGCGGATATGCACATGCTCCGGCACATCTACCGTGCCAAACGCGATCTCCGCCGGGCGCAGCAGATTCACCGCACGCCGCACGCCATCCGCGATGCGACGCACGACGAACTTCTGGTAATCGGTCAGCTCCAAATCGGAAAAGAAGCCGCGCACTGGCCCACCGAGTGCATTCACGGCGGAATGCGTGTGCGTGCCGCTAATGAGCACATTCGCCGCCGGGATGCCGGTTTCCTTCTCGATCAACTCCCGCGCCTTCACCGACACACTGCGATGCAGTCCGAGCAAATCGCACACCACTAACGCGAGCTTCGTTTTGCCATCATCGAGCACCAAACAACGTGCATGCAGTTCATCATGAATGTGCGTGCAAGGATACGGTGAGAAACCGCCCACGACCTCGCCGCCGAGTTCCGGTGTAATGTTGGATGTGGCTGCACCCGCCATCAGCGGAGCCTTGGGAGCATCAGCGGAGAAAACGGAAGCGGTGACGAATAGAGCGAGCAGGATGGTGCGCATGGGAGCAATACAGCTTCAGCGTGAACATTTTGTCGTCCATTGGCAAACTCACCAGACTCAGCCAAACAACGCCATCACCGGCTTGCCGCCGTCCACCATTGGAATCGGGCGGTTTTCGCGATTCTTGAGCATCAAATCGGGATCAATGCCGAGGGACCAGTAGATCGTCTTGGCGAGATCTTCGGGTGAGACTGGTTTGTCGTCTGGATAGGCGGCTTCTTTGTCCGACTTGCCGTAAACAATGCCGCCACGCACACCTGCACCAGCAATGAGCGCCGGAAAGCAGGTGCTCCAGTGCCCGCGGCCCCAGGTGGCATTCGGCGTGGGCGTGCGGCCCATTTCACCGATAGCGATGACGAGTGTCTCATCGAGCAAGCCACGCTCATCGAGATCGGTGAGCAACGCGGAGCAGCCTTGATCAAAGGTGGGCAGCAGATGGTCGCGCACGTCGTCGCTGGTGCGATGCGAGTCCCAGCCGTAGCCGTCGGGGGAATCGTAATGCACGGTGACGAAGCGCGTGCCTGCCTCGACGAGGCGACGCGCCATGAGGCAGCTTTGACCAAAGAGATGCCGTCCATAGCGATCGCGCATCGTTTCGGCCTCGGCGCGGATGTTGAGAGCACTGCTCGTTTTGTCAGAGGAGATCAGCGCCATCGCGCGCTTGCGGTGCAGATCCATCGCGTCGCCATCGCCCATGTCGAGCCGCGTGCGCACGGCCTCGAATTGATCGAGCAAACCGACGCGCTCTTGGATTCGGCTCACAGGGATCACGGGCTTCAGGCCTTCGATCTCGTAGCTCAGTTCGCCATCCGCGCAGGCACGCCAGTAGGGGTTGTCCTTCACTTCCTTTTTGTCGATGACGGTCGTCATCGGGTTGTAGGCCTGACCGAGCCAGCCCGCATATTCACCTGGGCGGATGTATTGCCCGCGATCCTGCAACTTGCCGAGGCGGTTTGGCAGCACGGCATACGAGGCGAGGTCACGCTCCATGCCACCAGGCATTTTTTGGCTCAAATGCTCCACCACCGAGCCCATCGACGGCCAATCCTGCGGCGTGGCTGAAAAACCACCGCCGACCGGCAGATGCCAGCGATGGCCGGTTTGCAGATAATGCCCCGCGCCACTGTGATCGTTGTAGTTATGCGTCATCGAGCGGATGACGGCGTATTTGTCCGAGATCTTCGCCAATCGCCCCAGATGCTCGCTGATGAGCAGGTCCGGCGTGCGGCTCTTGATTGGCTTAAACGGCCCACGCACCTCGCGCTTCGTGTCCGGCTTCATGTCGAAGGTCTCGAGCTGGCTCGGACCACCAAACAGGAACAAAAAGATCACTGACTTCGCCTTCCCGCCCGCAAAAGCCTGCTGCGCCTCCTCCGCGGCGAGCACGGCAGGCAGCGTCATGCCAAACAATCCCGCGCCGCCAATCTGCAACAGCTCACGGCGCGTGACGCCGGAGCAGTTGGTTCGTGATGTGCCGTTGATGGTGAGCATGAGGTTAGAACTTACGTGCGGAGGGAGGCGAGCTTTTCATTTGGCCTGTGGGAGCTTCCACGATGCGCCGTAGAGATCACTGGCGCTGGATTTTGCGACTTCGTGCGTTCCGAAAGTCGCTGGTGCGGTGAAGGCTCCGGCGATGATGAGTTGGTCAGGCGCGCGAAAGGTGATGGGGTAGGCGCTGTCGTTGAGTTTGCCGCCAGCCTGCTCCACCCAGGTGAGACCGCCTTGGTCATCGAAAGCCGCGATGAAGATGTCGCCGCTGCCGCGGGTGGTCAGGACATGACCGGCGAGCGTGGTGTCTTGATTGAAGTCGCCGCAGACAAACGCGGTGCCGTGATCGTCCGTGGCCACGCCGAGGCAATAATCAGTGCCTGGACCGTGCAAATGACGCGCCCACTGCGCTTTGCCTGCGGCATCGAGATGCACGATGAGGCCGTCATTGTCCTTGTCACCGCTGCTTTGGAAAGTCTGGCCTGCGACACTCACACAGCCTTTGAACATGCCGACAGCCCACACGCGGCCTGATGAATCGCAGGTAATCTCATGGTATAGGGCGCTCGGTGTGCCGGGGATGACGCTGGCCCATACGGCATCGCCTGCGGAGGTCAGCTTGCCGACGAGCGCGGCGGTGGTTTTCGACTCGATGCTGACCTTGCCAAAGGCACCGCTGCCCGAGGTATTGCCACCGAGGTAGATATGGCCCGCTGCATCCACAGCGATGCCGTGACCGCTACCCGAGCCTGTGCCGGAACTAGCGCGATGCCACAGTTCGTGCCCTTCGGGATTATACTTTGTGCAAAAAACCTGCCGCTCGATGACGCCGGTAACGATGATGTCACCCTTGCCATCAACTGCAATGCCGTGCCCGTAGTCCGAGCCTGCACCGCCAGCCGTGCGCACCCAGAGAATGCGACCATCTGGGGCAAACTTGGCCGTGAACACATCGTAGTTGCCTGCATTCGGCAGGGGTTTTCCGTTCACGATTGCATCAGTGCTCTCGAAGTGGCCGGTGACATACACATTGCCCGCAGCATCCGTCGCCACACCGTAAGCGCGGTCCGTTTTGCTTCCGCCAATGCTGCTGACCCACTGTGTCTTGCCGTTGGCATGGAGTTTCACCAAGCACATGTCCATGCCACCTGCGCTGCGATGGTGCTGATCACCAAAGGTGGCATCGCCCTCGGATTCGGAGGCCAGGAAGACATTCCCTGCACGATCTGTGGTCACGCCGCGTGTCTTGTCATGTCCGGCACCACCACCTGGGAAGACCCACTCGCACACGGGAGGCTCCGTAGCGTGCAAGTGGAGCGAGATCAGAGCGAGGACGGAGAGGCAGAGTTTCATGGCATGAACAAACGCTGCGGGCGGAGCTGTTTTCACGCGCATGCATTTTTGATGTGGTTTCGGCATCCATCACGCCAGCACCTCGCGGATCACATTGCCATGATCGATCTCCAAGCGCTTGCGCCCCGGCACCTCCAGCGCGCGCAGATCAATGCCGAGCAGGTGACATGTCGTCGCGTGCAGGTCGGTGATGTAGTGGCCTTCGCCCTGCGCGTGGTAGCCGAGTTCGTCGGTCTCGCCATGCACGGTGCCGCCTTTTGTGCCGCCGCCGGCGAACCAGATGGTGAAGCCGTGCGGATGATGATCGCGGCCGTCTTTATGCCCGCTGCGCGTCTCCATGCCGGGGGTGCGGCCAAACTCGGTGCAAAACACCACGAGCGCTTCATCGAGCATTCCGCGCTGTTTCAGATCGCGTAGCAGACCAGCCACCGGTTGATCCACGCCTGCGCAGAGGCTCGTGTGATTTTCCTTCAGCTTCGCATGCGAGTCCCAAGTGCCCGTATTCGACGGATACACCTGCACGAATCGAACTCCGCGCTCGACGAGCCGACGCGCAGCCAGAAAGCGCTCGCCAGCGGTCTTCGTCGATGCTTTGTCGATGCCGTAGAGTTTTCTCGTGGCTTCCGATTCGCTTTTCAGATCGAGCGTCTCCGGCACGGCCATCTGCATGCGGAAGGCCAGTTCATACGCGTGGATGCGTGCGCGTAACGAGGTGTCCTCGGGATACTCGACGGCGGTGAGTCCGTTGAGTTTCGCGATCAGATCATACTCGCGTCGTTGCTCCTGCGACGACTGTCGGGAGTCGCGCCTGCCAAAGGGCAGCGGATTGTTCGGATCAAGCGTCAGCGGCACCGCCGAGTGATCAGGACCGAGGTAAAGTGAATCAATCGAGAGGCGCTTTGTCGAGTCCGTGGGCCCACCGAGCACGACAAACTTCGGCAGGTTTTCATTGAGTGTGCCGAGGCCGTAATGCACCCACGAGCCGATGCACGGCTGCTGTTCATCCAGACGATGACGGCCTGTGTGCAGTTGGTTCTCGGCGAAGTGATCGTTGTCCGTCGTCCACATGTTCCGCACGAAGGCGATGTCATCGACGCACTTCGAGAGATGCGGCCACCAGTCAGTGATCTCCACGCCGCACTGGCCCTGTTTGCTGAAGCCGACCTGCATCGGATAGATGCTCGGATAGACATCGCGCTTATTCACCTCCTGCGCCGTCACGGAGCGGAAGCGCTTGTGATGCTTGTCGGAGTCCAGCGGATTCGCCAGCGGCGTCTTGTCGAAGGTCATGCCCGCATACTTCGTGAGCGCTGGCTTCGGATCAAAGGTCTCCACATGGCTGTAGCCGCCCGAGAGAAAAATCCAGATCACCGACTTCGCTTTTGGCACGATGGGCGTCAGCACGGGCGCGGCCCTCACGATGCCATCACTCATCAGTGTGCCACCCAGCGCCAGCCCCGTGAACCCCATGCCCGCATCTGCGAGGAAGCGCCTGCGACTGATCTGGCCGCATGGGAAGTTGGATCTGTGAGTTGAGTTATTCATGACTGGAGCCAATCACCTCACAGTGACGAAGTCGTTATGGTTCAATAGCACGCGCACCAGGCTTTCCTTGCTGCCGTCCTTCAAAAAGGCACGGCACGAGGCCAGTTCGTCTGCGCTCGGTGCGCGGCTCAAAACATGCTCGAAAGCAGCAGTAGCGAAATCTGGAGCCTCCAATCCTATCTGCCGCACCAACGCCGCGCTGTGATCATGCACCAGCTTGCTGTTGGTGAGCACGAGCGCCTGCTGCGGCAGCACGCTGCTGGTGCGGCGGTAGCAGTCCGTCGGCTCCGGCGCGTCAAACATCGCAGCCATCGCGCTGCGGCCACCGGTTTCAGGATGACAACTGAAGTAGAGACTCCGCCGTGCGCTGGTTTCGGACTCGGTGTTCTCAAGCTCTTGTCCGCCGAACCTGGCATCCAGCGCTCCTGCAAGATGTAGAACGCTGTCACGGACGACCTCGGCCTCCATGCGAGAGGGATTCATGCGCCAGAGGAATCTGTTGTCTGGATCACGCTGTAGATTGGTTTCGTTCGCCACTGCGGAGTGACTCGCCCGCCGATACGCGTCACTGGTGACAATGAGCCGATGCAGATGCCGCATGCTCCAGCCGTTCTCCATCAACTCCGCCGCCAGCCAGTCGAGCAGCGCGGGATGCGACGGCGGCTTGCCATTGCGACCAAAATCAAACACCGAAGGCACCAGCGGCTCCTGGAAATGCCGCATCCACAAATGATTCACTGCCACACGCGCCGTCAGCGGATGATCCCGACGCGTGAGCCACTCCGCGAGTGCTTTGCGCCGTCCGGTGCTCTGATTCGGAAACGTCATCGTCATCGACGTATAGCTTTCGGGCGACTTTGGTTTGTCGCGCTCAGCTTCTGCTTTGGTCACGGCCAACTTCGCCGCTACCACGGCCTTTGTAGCGGCATCGCGGCTTTTTTCATCGGCGAGAGAGGCCAAATGCTCGGCATTCATCAATCCCGACTGCGCAGAGGCCACCGCAGCCTCTCGTTCTGCCGCTGCTGCGTTGAGTGCAAGCTTGTGGGCGTCCAGTGTGTTGCCGACTTTGGCCTGATCCGCTGCGATTCGCGCGATGGAACTTGCGAGTTCTGCTCGGGCCACAGTGAGGGCCGCACGTGTCTGGGGCGTGCTCCGCGCCAGTAACTCATCCTCCGCCTTCGTCACCGCATTCAGCCGCTGCGTGAGTTCCGTTTCCTGAATCGCGGGACGCAGGCCGGGATGCACGGAGCCCTGTGGCAGATTCACGGGTTGAATCGAAAGCGACCCTAGAAATGCAGGCACACCCGCAGAAAACGGAGCCTTGCTCTCGACGCGATTGCGCTCATCGCCGTCGGTGTAGAACCACGTTTTGGCATCGAGTTGCTTGTCGAAAACGCGCACGGCACCGAGGCGGTTCGGTTTGCGCTGCGTCACATATTGATACTCCTGAAAAGGCCCCGGATCAGCCTCGCCCGGCCAGCGATCCTGACGGATGCCCAGCGGCTCGAAGAATGCGCGGAAGCGAAAGTAGTCCTCATGCGAGATGGGATCATACTTGTGGTCGTGGCAGTGCGCGCAGTTGAAGGTGAGGCCGAGGAAGGCCTTCCCGGTGTGCTCGATGGTGTCGCGCATCCACTGGTTCGGATTCAGCGCATACCAGTTCCGAATCAAGAATCCCGTCGCCACCCCGGCCTCATCATCAAGCGGCGCGATCTCATCCGCTGCGAGCATCTCCGACAACATCCGGTCATAGCCTTTGTCCGCATTCAACGACTTCACGATCCAATCACGCCAGCGCCAGATCTGCGGCGCACTGTTCCACACATCGTTCGCGCTGCGTCGGCCATACCAGTCGCTGTAGCGCCACACATCCATCCAATGGCGCGCCCAGCGCTCGCCATGGCGAGGATCATTCAGGAGTCGGTCAACAACGCGCTCATACGCATCCGGTGATTGATCAACGAGAAAGGCATGCAACTCCTCGCGCGTCGGCGACAGGCCGATCAGGTCTATGTAAACCCGCCGCAGCAACATCGAGCGCGGAGCTTCCGGCAGCGGCGTGAGTTGATTTGCCGCCAGCGCTTCATTCACGAACGCATCTATTGCGTTTCCACCCCCGTACTTCGGCAATGCCGGACGCTGCACAGTTTGAAATGCCCAATGCAGCTTTGGATCAGCCTCAGGTGCCTCGTTCGCGATTCCCGGCGTTCCCGCGTCGATCCATACCTGCAGCATCGCAATTTGCTCCGTTGTCAGCGCCGCCGCCTGCTGCGGCATGCGCTCGTGTTCATCCGCCGCCGTCACACGTTCGATGATCAACTTGGTCGCAGCTCCCGATTTGCCACCCTTCAGCATCAGCGCCACCGTGTCCAATCGCAGCCCCGCCTTCTGCTTCAGCAGCGGCTTGATCTGCGCCTCATAATCCACCGCCGCCGCACGCGCCGCAAACGCGAGCAAAGCGAGGAGGATGGCATGGCGCGAGTTCATGACGTTCCAAACCTACGTGAGTCCATGGGCTGAACTCGCGAACGAATTCCTTACGGCTTCCATTCCTTCGGCAAACTCAGCGACCATACTTCGCTCGAAAGCGGCCGCGCATGACCGCCTGCGACCCACAGCTTGTCTTGAAACACGAATGCCGAATGTTCATGCCGCGCCTTCCAACAGGTCTTGGTTTCAAGTCGCTGCCAGCTCTTGCCATCGGCGCTGTGCCACACATCGCCAAAGTTGTCTTTCTCCTTCGACCAACCACCCAGCACCCACATGCGCCCGCGATACACCGCAGCCGAGAACCACAGCCTTGGCGACCACGGGGCAGCTTCGGTCTCGCAGGTCCACTTCACGCCATCGCTGGAGGACCACACGTCGTTCTTAGCGTGAAACTGCGGCACATAGTTCCCACCGCCGAAGATGTAGATCTTGTCGTTGAGAGCCACGGCTTGATGATAACTGCGTGGCGACCAGTTCGCGCTCGCCGTTGCGAGTTTCCATTCCTTGCCATCGGCGGACGACCACACATCATTCTTCAAGCTCGTCTCAGTCCCAAAGTAGTAATCTTCGGTGCCGCCGAGCAACCACAGGCGTCCACGATGTTCCACCAGACCCGCCGCGAGTCGAGGCGTCCAACTGGCAGCAGCGGTGACTTGATTCCATGCGACCCCATCGCTCGATGACCACACCTGATTGCTCGCAGAGTGTCCTGGCAGGCGGCCCTTATACCACCCCCCCATGATCCACATCTTGTCAGCAAACGTGATGTTCATCGGCAGATCGCTGTGCAGCCACGGCGCATTTTTTTCGACAAGTTTCCACGCCTTGCCATCACCGGAGGCCCACACATCACGTGGCGGCTCCGCATACGACTGAAACCAGCCGCCGCCGATCCAAAGCTGATCTTTGAAAACCCACTCCGCTTGCGAGTCACGTGCCTGCCATGGGGCGGTGCCTTCCAGCACCCAGTCTGGCTCCGCGCGCGAGTTGGAGGCAAACAACAGCAGCAGTGCGAGAGGTCTCATGAGGTGAAAAGTTCGCGGATCGCCTTCCCGCCGTCCGAAAGCGGGATCGCGACACCATTGGGCTTTTCGAGCCGTTGCGTGTCGGGGAATCCGAGTTTGCGGTAAATCGTCTCCGCGTAGTCGTAGGGCGTATAGAGCGCGTCGGTGACATCGCCGCCTTCGCGATCCGTCGCGCCGATCACCGCACCGCCAGGGCAACCCGCACCTGCAAAGGCAATGGACATAGCGCGAGCCCAGTGATCACGGCCACCGTTCTTATTCATGCGCGGCGTGCGGCCCATCTCGGTGACGAAGCACACCAACGTCTCGGCCAGCAGACCACGCTCATGCATGTCTTTGATCAGCGCACTGAACGATCGATCCAAGCTCGGCATCATCACTGGATGCGGCAGGCCGTAGCGCTCCTGATTGCTGCTGCCCTGCGGTCCGCCGCACGGGCCGTTGTTGTAGATGCCTTCGTGATGATCCCAGTTGAGGAAAACACCTCCGGGTTGGCCGATTCCTGGCCGTTTCACATGCTCCGGCGGCTGAATGCACGTCACGGTGACAAAACGCACGCCGGACTCGATCAAACGCCGCCCGAGAAGGTAGCAGTTGCCGCGATGATCACGTCCGTAGCGATCGCGTGTCTGGTTGGACTCACGCGAAAGGTCAAAGGCATGCTTCGCCTCGTCGCTGGTGAGCAGATCGAGTGCATGCTGCGTGTTTCTTTTCATCACTTGCCCTGCCGTCGATTCCGCCACCGCGCCAACATCGAGCGATTCGAGCAACCGATGCCGCTCCAGCAGCCGCTCACGCGCCAGACCCTTTTGCAGCTCCAGCGAGCGCACCTTCCACTGCGGATCACTCAGGTTCTCACCGAGTTGCTTCGTGCCCAGCTTCCACGGCGCACGACTCGCGGGCAGGAAGCCCGTGCTGGTGATCGCGTTCGGCATGTTAATGCCCGGACAAAAAATATAGCCCGGCATCTCTGGCCGGTCCGTGCCCATCAGCTCCGTCACCACGCAGCCGATGTCGGGAAAGTCGAACGGGTTCGTGTTGCGGTAGCCTTTGAAGAACTCCTGGCAGCACTCCTTGTGCCCCGCCGTCGGCGCGGAGGTCATGCTGCGCACCACGGCGAGCCGATGCGCCTGCTTCGCCGTCAGTGGCATCAGTTCGGAAAAATGCGTGCCTGGCACGCTCGTCGGGATCGGCTTGAAGGGTGACCGATGATCCAGCAGCGCCTCAGGCTTCGGATCAAACGAGTCCATCTGGCTGATGCCACCCTCTTCATAAATCACGAGCACCCGCTTCGCCTGTCCCACCACCGCCGCCTTCGTTGAATTGCTCGCCTGCGCCTGCAGCGCCAGCCACTCGGGTGCACTGAAGCCCAGCACGCCCGCCGACAACGACTTCAGCAACCGCCGTCGTTCGGGGTTCCAATCCGTGGTGCCGCGATGTTTGAGCCAGAGATTCACGGTCCATTTCTACTGTGGCGAACGCGACCTTGTTTCACCCGCAACAGAGATTCATTGTCCCAGCATCTGTTCCAGGATGTTCAGATCCTCACGTTTGCTCCATGCAGGGATCATCTTTCAGAACTGCGGCCCCGGTTGCCGACGCTGACGAGGACGTTGCTATTTTTGAGCACGGAGACATCCAGCAGGGCATGGTATTGTGGCAGAATCCGTTTCTCCAAGCCGGTATGAGTGGCATAGCTTCACACACCCCATGCGCCTCCTCGCCGTCCGACTCCAGAACCTCAACTCGCTCAGCGGGACGCATGAGGTGCGGTTTGATGTGGCGCCGTTGAGCGCGGCGGGCGTGTTTTTGATCACGGGGTCGACGGGGGCGGGGAAATCGACGCTGCTGGATGCGATGACGCTGGCGCTGTATGGCCGCGCGGCGCGTTACGGCAATGACAAGGCGGATGAGATGATGAGCCGGCACACGGCGGAGTGCTTCGCCGAGGTGGACTTCGAGACGGGCGGGCGCAAACTCCGTTCGACGTGGCGGCTGGGGAAGACGAAGACGGGCAACCTGAAGCCCGTGCAGCGCACGCTGGCGGATGCCACGACACTTGAGATTCTCGCCGACAAGGGCCGCGAGATGGATGCGATGGTCGAGTCGCTCACCGGTCTCGATGTCGATCGCTTCCTGCGCTCCGTGCTGCTCGCGCAAGGCCAGTTCGCCGCGTTTTTGAAGGCGAAGCCGAACGAGCGTGCCGAACTGCTCGAAAAGATCACCGGCACCGAGATCTACCGCGACCTCTCCATCCTCGCGCATGAAACGCACAAAGCAAAGGACGAGGCGGTGATGCGCTTGAAGGCGGGACTGGGTGCGCTGACGGTTCTGGACGATGAAACACGAGCCGAGCTGGAAAAGAACCTCACCGAAGCCAGGGAAGCGACGACGCGATTGCAGACGGAGAATCAGGCCGCCGCACAACGATTGAATGAGCAGCGGCGGTGGCAGCAGCTGCAGCGCGAGCGCGCGGGGATCGATACGGAGCGGGCCAAGCTGACCGAAGCACAGAAGACGCTCACGCAATCGTACGCGGGAGCTGCGGCGGACGTTTTGAAGTCACAAGAGGTGCTGAACGAGGCCAAACGGCTGCGCACGGCACGCGAACCGGTCTGGGAACAGGCG
Organism: Verrucomicrobiaceae bacterium; assembly: GCA_947466075.1. Lineage (GTDB taxonomy): Bacteria > Verrucomicrobiota > Verrucomicrobiia > Verrucomicrobiales > Verrucomicrobiaceae > Prosthecobacter. The sequence goes on along the minus strand of CANIBP010000008.1, from coordinate 61,832 downwards.
ACGACGGTCACGGCGCAGAGCGCGCAGTATGAAACGCAGTTGGTGGAGAGTCGTGGCACGTATCAAACGTGGGCGAAGGAACAAAAGGAGGCAGCCTTGCGCCGCGAAGCCGCAGAGAAGGCACTTCAGACACATGCGGAGGCGACGCAGGCTTTGGACGAGTGGCTGAAGGAGCACGAGGCGGATGTGGAACTCGCTGAGAAAGTGGTGACGCTGCGTGTGGCGGTGCAGGAGTGGCGTGGGGCGTATGTGGCGCTGGAAGAAGGCCGCAGACTGCATGCCGAGGCGCAGGCGCTGAAACAACGGCAGTCTGACGGTGAGAAGAATGCACTGGGGATCAGCGTGGCTTTGAAGGCCTCGCATGACAAGCTGTCAGCGTTGCGCATGGAGCTGGAGCGCGTGTCGAAGCAGCATGAAGTCCAATGGCGCTTGGTGGATGAGGCGCAACGCGTGGCGGGATTTGACGAGCATCGCCAAGATTTGAAGCCGGGCGAAGCCTGCCCGCTGTGTGGATCGCTGGAGCATCCGTTTGCGGAGGGGGTGGTGAGCTTTGAATCGCAGCTGCAAGCCGCACGCAAGCTCATGACGGGGCTGGAGCAGCAGCGTGAGAAGTTGAATCGTGAGGTGGCCACCGCCGATGAAGACCGCGTGCGCACCGAGGAAAAGCTCAACAGTGAGAACGCCCGGATCGCGGAAACGAAGAAGCTGATCGCCACGAGCCAAGCGCCGGATGATGCGCGGCTGGCTGTATTGACTGCTGGCGAGGTGGGGAAACGGGTTTCGATTGCAAAGACTCCGGACGACGCTGAGCGCGAACTGGGCGTGATGGAGAAACGCTCGCGGGAGTTTGTGAAGCGGCGCGATGAAGCGAATGAGAAGCGCAGCCAGCGGCAGAAGATCGAAGCCGACATCCAGCTCGCGACACAGGACGCGGCGGCGAAGGCCAAACGGTTGGAGGAACTGAAAGCCGAGGGCATCGCGCTGAAGACGAAGGCGGATGCGCTGAAGAAGACGCTGAGCGAACTGCTGGGTGAGCGCACGCTGCTCCAGGACCGCGCGTGGCACGAAGAACACGTTTCTTTGGCCGAGAAGGCTTGGCGCGATGGGGAGGCGAAGACGCACGCGCTGCACACACAGATCGCAGAAACAAAAGCGAAGCTGGATCAGCTCGATGTGAGGCGGCTGGAGCTGGAGAAGCAACTTACGGGTGTCGAAGCAGTCACGGCGGAGGTTTTGGCAGAGCTGGAAAAAACGACCGCACAAATCGCCGAGCAACTGGCGGCGAATCAGAAATCCGCAGGAGCGTTGGAAGAACGTGTGCGCAGCGATGAGGCCGCACGCAAACGTCGCGAGGCCGGTGGGGCCGAAGTGCAGGCCGCAGAGGACGAATCATTGCGCTGGGGTCGCTTGAAAGAACTCATCGGCTCAGCGGATGGGGCGAAGTTTTCGCGCTTTGCGCAGTCGCTCACGTTGCGGCAGCTCATCGGGCTGGCGAACGAGCATCTGAAGGTGCTGGCGGAGCGCTATCGCCTCATGGCGGCGGCAGGTGACGAACTCGATCTGCGCATCGTCGATCTGTATCAGGCGAATGTTGACCGGCCGATGGAGAGCTTGTCCGGCGGCGAGAGTTTCTTGGCGAGTCTGGCGCTGGCACTCGGTTTGAGCGAACTGGCGAGTCGGCATCATCCGATTGATTCGCTCTTCATTGATGAAGGCTTCGGCACATTGGATTCGGAGACGCTGGAGGTGGCGCTGAGTGCGCTGGAGAATCTGCGCTCACGGGGGAAGACCATTGGTTTGATCTCGCATGTCGATTTGCTCAAGGAACGGCTGACGACGCAGGTGCGCGTGTTGCGCGGTGCGGGCGGGACGAGTCGAATCGAGGTGGTGGCATGAAGCCGCGAGTGTGTCGTTCACACTTTACACTGAGTTTACAGACCGTCTGGCTTTGAATGCCAAGGTGGCGACATGAAGCTTGTCTCCACCCTCGCAGCGTTCGCCTTTGTCTCATCCATCGCTTTTGCCGCCGATCTGGCAGAGGCTGGCAGCCCACACATCACGGTCACCGGCACCGTCATCACGGAAGTCACTCCTGACCGTCTCGTCTGGTCACTGGCACTGAAAAACACCGGCTTGGAGCTTGCGAAAGTGGCAGAGAAGCACGCCACACTCAGCGCTGACGTGTTGAAGGCGCTCAAGGAGCTGGAGATTGAGGACAAGGAGGTGCAAACATCGCAAATGGAGTTTGGCGAGAACATGGTCTATCGCGATCGTGACCACGTAAAGGAGGGGTATTTCGCCAGCACGACGATTTCGTTCAAGCTCGCTGATCTCGCCAAGTACAAGGTGGTATGGCTGCGCCTTGCTTCCATGAGCCATCTTTCCGTGAATAGCGTCACTTACGATCACTCGAAGCGCATCGAGCTTCAGAAAGAGACGCGCAAGAAAGCCCTGCTCGCGGCCAAGGAGAAGGCGGTCGTCATGGCTCAAACGCTCGATGCCAGGGTCGGAGAGGTGCTCGCCATGAGCGAGGACATGGATGCTGCCGGAGGCTGGAACAACCGGGTCAACTTGAACAACAGCATCCAGGCCATCGTGGTAGCCGGTGACGGTGAAAACGGTGGATCAATCGCTCCCGGCACGATCCCGATCCGCATACGTGTCCTAGTGACCTTCCGGCTGCTGAATGGCGGGAAGTAAAGCTACACCCACATGGCCTGCAGGCGCTTCACGCTTACGGGCTGGGCGGTGCCGAGTTCTTGGGCGAAGACTTGGATGCGATACTCTTCCATCATCCAGCGGAAGGTTTCGTGCTGGGATTTGGGGACGTGGGACTGCCAGCCGTCGAAGTCGGCGATGAGATTGTATTTGTCGATGTCTTTGGCGGGGCTGGCGATGCAGCGCTCGTTGCGGATCTGGATGGCTTTTAAATAACGCGGGAGATGCTGAAGCTGCTCGTGCGGTGTGGTGGCGAGGAGGTCGGCGGGGATGAGGCGGGCGAGGTCGTGTTCGAGGCCGGGGTAGCGTTTGGGCTGCGCGAGAAGTTTGGCACGCTGGTCGTGGATCTGGGTGAAGAGCGTCTTCACGCGATGCGTGACGGTGGGGAGATCGCGCCGGACGGTTTCGCAGAGGGTGAAGAAGCGTTTCTCGGTGAGCGGGAACACGGGCTGCAGGCGCAGCATGTGAGCGAGGATGTGCTCGTGGGCTTGCGTTGAGAGGTCAGGCGCAGGTGCAGTGAGCTCGGCCATCTCGAACGGATTTTTGGCAGAGGAATGGGGGCAGGGGAATGATTCCTTTGCCCCCATTCCTTTGCCATTAACTCCGGGAGAGATGCTGCGGAGTTCTTTGGGCAGCCAGGCGAGGTCCTTGGCGAGTGTGTTTTCGGCGAGCTTGCGAACGGCGGCGGGTGTGGTGCGTGCGGCTTCGGCTTGGGTGCGGAAGAGGCGGACGTCGATCTCGTTTTCGCGCAGGACGAGGCCGAGATAGCCGAGGATGGGGGTGCCGTTAAGTTCTTCGACAACGATGGTTTCGGGCAGGTCGCCGAAGGACCAAGACTTCAAGGCGAAGCGTTCGACGCGGGGCAGCAACTTGTCCCAGGCATCGGAGCGCAGGTCCTGTTTCTGCATGCTGCCGCGGATGGTGTCGAGGTCGCGGCTGGAGGCGATGACGGTGTTCTTTTTGGGATCGAGTACTTCGACGCGCGGCTGCAAGTGGGCGGGCAGACTTTGCGGCGGCCAGTCTTCAGCACGCACCTGGATGCGATAGCGGCGCGTGATGAAATCAGCGAGGGCGGAGAGGAAGTCGTCGCGGCCGGGATCAAAGTCGGCGGCGATTTCGCGAGCCTTGGGATCGATGGGCATCAACTGGCGGCGAATCACCTTGGGCAGCGCACGCAGCATGACGTTGGCGAGTTCTTCGCGAATGCCAGGGACCATCCACTGAATCTGGCCGCTGGTGAGATGACCGGCGAGCTGCGCAGGCACGCGCACAGTGACGCCGTCGTTTTCTTCACCGGGCTGATAGTTGTAAGTGAGGGGCAGCGCCGTGTTGCCGAGGGCGACCTGATCCGGGAACATCTGCAGGTCGGCCTCAAACTCCTCACCGGCGGTGAGTTCCTGCTCGGTGGCGCAGAGGAAGTTCGGCTGCTCGTCGATGTGCTCTTTGACGAAGCGGTTGAGATCGTGAATGGACGAGACGTTTTTGATGCGTGCGTCATAGAAATTGAACAAGCGCTCTTCGATGGCGTAGACGCGATTGCTGCGCACGCGGGTGAGCATCGTTTCGATCTTCTGGCGCAGCTTGTTATTGTGTGCGTAAAAGCGCAGGGTGATGGGAACCTCCTGGCTGTCGATGAGAGCGGCGCGGATGAACATCTGCGTAGCGCCGACGGCATCGACCTTGAGGTAGTCAATGTGCTGGCGCTTGACCTCCAGGCCGTGAATGAGCACGCGCTGCGTGACGAGAACGCGACCGGCTTTGAGGTTCCAATGCGGCTCGCTGTATTTGAACTGGCAGAGATGGGCACCGAGTTCGGCGATCCAGTTGGGATCGATTTTGGCGAGCGTGCGCGCAAAGAGCTGCGAGGTCTGCACGATTTCACCAGCGACGATCCATGGCGGCTGGCGGCCTTTGTCCTGGCCGGGCTTGCCCTTGCCATTTTTTTCGCGGCGTTCGTAAATATTCGATCCGGGAAAGACGGAGACTTCGCGATTGCCCGCAGCCTTGTAGAGGTTGCGCTCCTCCTTCATCGCGACGTGGCCAAGCTGCGCCGCGAGGATGCTGCGATGGATGGCATCGTCGGTCGCTGGAGGTGTTTGCTGGCGCAGATCGTCGCTGAAGGAATCGCAGAGCTGCTTCCAGACATCGCGCCATTCCTGCATGCGGGTGAAAAAGAGGAAGTTGGATTTGCAGAATTTTCTCAACGCATTGCGTGAGCCGCCCGAGGATTCGGGCGTGGCGTTCCAGATCTTGAGCAGCGTGATGAAATCGGATTCGGGAGCGGCGAAGGCTTTGTGTGCGGCGTTGGCGAGCTCGCGTTTTTCCTCGGGGCGTTCGCGCGGATCGGGGATGCTCAAACCGGCGGCGATGATGAGCAGCTCTGGCAGGGCCTTTTCAGTGCGTGCCTGCAGCAGCATACGGCCCAACGTGGGATCCAGCGGCAGGCGGGCGAGTTCGCGACCGAGCGGCGTGAGCTCGTGCGTTTCACTGAGTGAACCGAGTTCGTGCAGCAAATCGTAACCGGCGCGGATGGATGCACTGACGGGCGGATTGATGAAGGGGAAGTCTTCGATCTCGCCGAGCTTGTAGGCCTTCATGCGCAGGATGACCTCGGCGAGGTTCGCACGCTGAATCTCGGGCATGGTGAAGCGGTCGCGCTTGTCAAAATCCTCCTGTGAGTACAGGCGGATGCAGATGCCGTCCTGCACACGGCCGGCACGACCCGCACGCTGATTCGCACTGCTTTGTGACACGGCCTCGACGGGCAGACGCTTGGTGCGCGTGCGGGGATTGTAGTGGCTGATGCGTGCGAGGCCGGTATCAACCACGTAACGGATGCGCGGAATGGTGATGGATGTTTCAGCGACGTTCGTGGCGATGACGACGCGGCGTTTGCGGCCCGGCTGGAAGATGCGCTGCTGCTCGGCGGAGGCCATGCGACCAAAGAGCGCGAGCACTTCAAACCCGGAACCGAGGCGGCCATCAAGCAGATCGCGCGTGTCGCGGATGTCACGCTCGGTGGGCATGAACACGAGTACGTCACCATCGTCGGTTTCAATGAGTGCGTTTTCGACAGCGGCGGCGGCACCGTCGATGAAGCCGAAATCATCTTCACCACCCGAGAGCGGTGCGTAGCGAATATCCACGGGAAACATGCGCCCGGAGACTTCGATGATCGGTGCGCCGCCAAACGCGGCGGAGAAGGCCTCGGTGTCGATGGTGGCGGAGGTGACGAGAAGCTTCAGGTCGGGCCGCTTTTTCAGCAATCCAACGAGATAGCCGAGCAGGAAATCGATGTTCAGGGAGCGTTCGTGCGCTTCATCGAGGATGAGCACGGAATAGTTCCGCAGCATGGGGTCGCTCTGGATCTCGGCCAGCAGGATGCCGTCCGTCATGAACTTGATGCGCGTGTCGCGGCTGGTGTCGTCGCTGAAACGCATCTTGCAGCCTACATCGCGCCCCCAGGGTACGTTCAGCTCCTCCGCGACGCGTTTGGACACACTCATCGCCGCGACACGCCGCGGCTGCGTGCAGCCGATCTGGCCGCGCACATCGTGCAGCGCCTCGAGGCACATCTTCGGAAGCTGCGTGGTCTTTCCCGAACCGGTTTCGCCCGCGAGGATGACGACCTGGTTCTGCCGTATGGCCGCGATGATCTCGTCACGGCGCGGCGTGATGGGAAGATCGGGCGGATAACTGATGTGCGGCATGAGGCGAAGCGGGCGCGGATGCTACACGCTTGCGGCCATGATGCAGCCAGTTTGAGTGGCGCTCAGATCGAACGCGGCATGTCGCCGCGTGGGGTTAATTGGATGTTCTGCTGTGGCAATTTCGCCCCGGCTTTGATCCAAGTGCGCAGAGTTTCGATATCCTGCTTCGAGATTGCGTGACCCGTCGGTGGCATGGCTCCCGGAACGGTGTCCGGGAAGATGACGACCTGGAAGAAGCGGCTCATGGCTGGTTTGCCGGGAACGATCCAATGCTTGCCGATGAGTTTTGACAACGCGTGCGTGTCGTTGATCGGCGGCATGGTGGAAAGGCGGTTGTCGCCGTGGCAGTGGACACAGTTAGTTTCGAGCACGGTGCTCACGGCGGCGAAGGCTTTGGCTTCAGCGGGAGTGGTCGGTGTGGTGCTGCAACTGGCGAGCAGCGCGGTCAAAACGGCGGCGGCGAGAATGGATGGCTTCATGACGCAGCATGCCTGCATTTCGTGATCGTGAAATCAGAATGCTTGTGCGCGGATTGGCTCATTCCTCGTCCTTGAAGTAGTCGGCTTCGGTCATCTCGAAGACCTTGCGCTGCGGTTTGACCATCCATTTGCCGGAATCGGGGTAGTGGATGACATCGGCCTGCGGCTGGTCGGCGATGACGATGTAGGTGAGGTCTTCGGAGCCGGTGTTGATGAGTTGATGTGCTTCGCCGGGCGGGAAAACGAGATAGTCGCCGCCTTGGATGGCTTCTTTCCCCTTGGGCGTGCGCACCTTGCCGCTGCCGGAGAGGATGTAGTAGGCTTCCCATTGGGCGGAGTGCTCGTGGAGTGGGAAATTGATTTTCCCCGCCGGGATGCGGTGGATTTCGAGGTCAAAGGGATGTCCGCCGCCCCAGGTGCCGATGTCCTTTTGCCCACCGGCGTCCTGCGAAACACTGCGGCGCTGTATGCCATACTTGCCCTTGGGGGAATTTTGCGCGGTCCAGGGGAGCTCTTCGGTGTGGGTGCGAGTCATGGCGGAGGCTGTAGCACGCTGTGGGCGATTTGGCGTGACTGGAGGAAAGTTTTTTCAAAGGAAAGGCATCCGCCGCTTGCCAAGGAGGCGTTTCCAATACACTTAGAATCATTCTAATTCTAAATCGCTATGCCCCCCTCTTCCACACGCTCTCCTGCCAAAGCCTCCGGCTTGGACTGCCGTCTCGCCGTGCTGGGTGCTGACGTACGCCTGACGCCGCACCGCCGCGAGGTCTTCGATGTCCTCGCTGCCTCCACCGATCACCCCACGGCCTACGACATCCTCGATCGCGTCAAATCCCGCTCCCCGCACATCTCACTGGCGACTGTTTACAACTGCCTGGAGCACCTTACCAGCCACGGCCTCATCAAGCTCGTTCACCTCGAGCGCGGCCAGTCCCGCTACTGCGCCAACCTCCACGAGCACGTCCATTTTCACTGCGAGACCTGCGGCAAAGTCATCGATGCCCATCCCGCCACCGATTTCGACCCCGCCAAGTTTTGGAACCTTCCCAAAGGCACCAAGGTCACCCACACCGACCTCGCCATCCACGGCACCTGCTCCGCCTGCGCGGCCAAATCATAATTCATTTCCCCTCCCTCATGTCCCTCGAAATAAAAAACCTCCACGCCCAGATCCCCGGCCGCGAAATCCTCAAAGGCCTGAACCTCACGATCAACCCCGGTGAAGTCCACGCCATCATGGGCCCGAACGGCTCCGGCAAAAGCACGCTGAGCAAAGTCCTCTGCGGCCACAGCGATTACGAAGTCACCAGCGGCGAAGTCTTGCTCGACGGACAAAACATCCTCGACATGGCCGTCGATGCCCGCAGCCGCGCTGGTCTCTTCCTCGCCTTCCAATACCCGCACGAAATCCCGGGCGTCAGCAACGCCAACTTCCTCCGCGCCTCTTTGAAAGCCCGCCTGCCGAAGGGCGAGGACATCGACGCCGTGAAGTTCTACAAGCAGCTCTACGCCCGCATGGACCAGCTCGAAATGGATCGCAGCTTCACCAGCCGCAGCGTGAATGAAGGCTTCTCCGGCGGCGAAAAGAAGCGCAATGAGATCCTCCAGCTCATGATGCTGGAGCCGAAATACGCCATCCTCGACGAAACAGACTCCGGTCTCGACATCGACGCCCTCAAGATCGTCTCCCGCGGCGTCAACGCCATGCGCAGCGAGAACCGCGGCTTCCTCGTCATCACTCATTACCAGCGCCTCCTGAACTACATCCAGCCCGACATCGTCCACGTCCTCAAAGACGGTCGCATCGTCAAAACCGGCGGCAAAGAGCTCTCCCTCGAACTCGAAGAACGCGGCTACGACTGGGTCCATGAGGAGGAGCCTTTGGCGAAAGCGGCTTAATCGCCAATTAAGTTTATGAAACCCTCCGTTTACATTGAAACGACCATCCCGAGCTACCTCGTAGCCCGGCCCAGTCGCGACATTGTGCTGGCAGGGCATCAGCAGGCAACCCGCGACTTCTGGACTTATCGACGCCACGAGTTCGATCTGTTCATCTCGTCCTATGTCCTGGATGAATCACGAAGTGGTGAGGCAGAGATGGCTGAACGACGCCTTCAAAGCCTACAGGGCATTCCACTGCTAATGGAAACGTCCGAGTCGAGTGCGCTCGCGTTGCGGTTGGTCGCCCGGCTCGGGCTCCCGCAACGAGCGGAGGCGGACGCCTACCACATCGCCATCGCAGCAGTGAATGAAATGGATTTCCTGCTTACCTGGAACTGCACCCACATCAACAACCTCCACATGCTTCGCCGCATTGAAGAAACCTGCCGTGACGCTGGTTTTGTGCCGCCAGTCATTGGAACACCTGAGGAACTCGTCTAACTGACATGAACTCAATTGAAGATCCCATCGTCGCCGAAGTCCGGGCCAACCGCGAGGCCATCTTCGCCAAGTGCGGTTACGATCATGACAAATTCAATGCCTACATGCGTGAAGTCGGCGAGCAGCTCAAACGCGAGGGTTGGGTCTTCGCCGATCGCCCCATCGTCCGCCGCAAACCCGTCACCTACGAGGCTGGCATGACCGAATCATCCGTCGTGCGTGAAGATCCTCCCGCATAGACTGAGCCCTAATCACTACTGACTTTTCACCTCTAACCTTTTACTTTTATGGTCACCGCCCCAGACTCCACCCTCGTTCCCGAGGCCAACGACATCTCCGACATCCGCGCCGACAACACCGGCAACTTCACCTTCCCGGAGCGCAACAAGTTCGACTCCGGCTTCGGCATCACGTCGAAGACCATCGACTACATCAGCGATGTGAAGGGCGATCCTGATTGGGTTCGTGAGTTCCGTCACAAGGCGCTCAAAGTCTTCCAGGACAAGCCCATGCCCACGCATTGGGCCACGAAGGATTTGGAGAACATCCACTTCGACGAATTCCGCTACTACCTCAGTGACGGCCAAAAGCCGAAGCGCTCGTGGGACGACGTGCCCGAGGACGTGAAGAAGACTTTCGACCGCCTTGGCATCCCTGAGCAGGAACGCAAATTCCTCGCCGGCGTCGAAGCGCAGTATGACAGCGAAGCCGCTTACTCGAACATCAAAGCCGCCGTTGCCGAGCAAGGCGTCATCTTTGTGAACAGCAGCGAGGGCCTCAAAGAACACCCCGAGATCTTCAAGAAGTGGTTCGGCAAAGTAATCCCCACGGGCGACAACAAATTCTCCGCGCTCAACAGCGCCGTGTTCAGCGGTGGCTCATTCATTTACGTGCCACCGGGTGTGAAGGTGAAGCACCCGCTCCAGGCCTACTTCCGCATCAACAGCGAGCAGTTTGGCCAGTTCGAGCGCACGCTCATCATCTGCGATGAAGGCGCGGAGGTCATGTACATGGAAGGCTGCACCGCGCCTAAGTTTGAGACCGCCACGCTTCACAGCGCCGTCGTCGAACTCGTCGCCCTCAAAGGTGCCAAGATCCAATACGTCACCGTGCAGAACTGGAGTAGCAACGTCTTCAACCTCGTCACCAAGCGCGGCATCGCCATGGAAGACGCCGAAGTGCGCTGGATCGACTGCAACATCGGCAGCCGCCTCACCATGAAATACCCCGGCGTCATCATGAAGGGCAAACGCGCTCGTGGCGAAGTCATCAGCATCGCCCTCGCCAACAGCGGCCAGCATCAGGACACCGGTGCCAAGATGGTCCACGCCGCTGACGACACCACCAGCAACGTCATCAGCAAATCCATCTCCATCGGCGAAGGCCGCGCCACCTATCGCGGCCTCGTGCACATCCCGAAGCACCTCAAAGGCTGCAAAAACAACACCGAGTGCGACGCCCTGCTCATCAACACCAACAGCCGCACCGACACCTACCCCGCTATCAGCGTCCGCGGCAATCAACACAGCACCCAGCACGAAGCCAGCGTCAGCCAGGTCAGCGCCGATCAAATCTTCTACCTCATGCAGCGCGGCCTCAGTGAAGCCGAAGCCATGAGCTTGTCCGTCAACGGCTTCATCAACGACCTCGTTAAAGAGTTCCCCATGGAATACAGCGTCGAACTGAAGCGCCTCATTGATCTCGAAATGGAAGACAGCGTCGGCTGATCTCACGACGAGCCTAATATCTTCACGTCCCCGCCATTGTTCGCACGCATGCCCACTCTCGCCCCAGTTCCCCAGACCTCCTCCATGCCTTCCGAAGCCGCTCCTGTCGCCGCGCCACCTGCCGGACTCGAAATCATCGCCCCAACTCGCAATCAATCCGCCATGCCCGCTTGGTTCCTCGAAAAATCCGCTGCTGCATGGAGCAACTTCCAATCTCTGCCCGTCCCTGGCCTGAAGGACGAAGCCTGGCGCTACTCCAACGCGAAAAAGATCGCGCTGAGCACTTACCATCCCGCTACGGCCGCTAATGAGCACATTGAAGCCGAAGCTGTTGCCGCATCGTCAGGCCTCGCCGAAACCGCCGCACGCTTCGTCTTCGTTAACGACCGCCTCGTCGTCGCCGAAACCGACAGATTGCCGGCAGGCGTGATCTGCCTGCCATTTGAAGAAGCGCTACAATCCCAAGCCGCGCTCCTTCAGCAGCACTTCATGCAGCGCGAGATGACCCTCGGCTCCGCCAAGTTCGCTGCGTTGCACCTTGCGCACGTTCGTGCCGGACTCGTCATTCTCGTGCCCAAAGGCATCGCGATTGAGCAACCGATCGAGGTCTTCCACTGGATCGCCGCTGAGCACACCGCCATCTTCCCGCACACGCTCATTGTCACCGAGGACAACGCCGACGTCACCGTCGTCGATCACTACCGCACCTTGAAAGCCGAGACTGGCCTCAGCCTCGCCGTCGCCGATCTTGTCGCCGGCAAAGGCAGCCGCATCCGCTACATCGCCTGTCAGGAGCTTGGCGACAAAGCGCAGGCAATGCATCTCTCCAGCACCGTCACCGCACGCGATGCGCAGGTGAAAAACTTCCAGGTCCAGCTCGGTGCCGAGTTCAGCCGAAGCGAGAGCGTCAGCGATCTTCTCGGCGAAGGCTCGCACAGCGAGATGCTCAGCGTCGCCCTGCCCACCGGTGATCAAATCGTCGATCAACGCACGCTGCAAAACCACAAGGCCCCACACGCCACCAGCGATCTCCTGTACAAAAACGCCCTCTACGGCAAATCACGCTCCATTTTTAGCGGCCTCATCACCGTCGATAAAGAAGCGCACTTCACCGACGCTTACCAGACCTGCCGCAATCTCCTCAACAGCAACGAAGCCGAAGCCACCAGCCTTCCCGGCCTCGAAATCAACGCCGATCAGGTTAAATGCAGCCACGGAGCTACCAGCGGCCCCATCAGCGACGAAGAACTCTTCTACCTCAAAGCCCGCGGCATCACCGATGGCGAAAGCCGCAAGCTCATCGTCGAAGGCTTCCTCGCCGACGCCCTCGCCAAACTCGGCAACGGCCCCATCGCCGACATGGTCGTCTCCCGCATTCACGAGAAGCTGATCCTGGCTGTTTAAGCTATGGGCGGGCTTAGATTAGCGCTGGAATCACACCCACGGAGAGATCCACAGGACAATCTTTGAAGCTCGGCGTCAAACGCGTCCACATCTGCTTCACCGCTTCAGCCAGCAGTTGCACATCACCTCGAGCATCGTGACGCTTCACGCCTTCGCTGGAAAGCCCCAAGCGGCTTAGCACTGCGTCCAAACCATGGCCGCCTTTGCCGCCCCAGATTTTGCGGGAGAATGAGCGTGAATCTAGGGCACTCGTTTCCCGCACTGGGATGCTGTGGCGCATGCAGTTCTCGGCAATGAAGCGCATATCAAAACGCAGGCCGTTATGCGCGATCAATGTCGCATTTTGACCCACGAAGCGAGAGAACTGCATCAAGACATCCACCGGCGACGGCGCATCCGCGACTTGAGCCTGCGTGATTCCCGTCAGCTTCGTGATGAACGATGGAATGTGGTTCTCCGGTCGCACATAGCTGTCAAAATATTCACCTGCATCCCATCGTCCGTTTTGAACCTTCATCGCTGCGATCTGGATGATCTCATGCTGGGATGGTAACAAGCCGGTCGTTTCGAGGTCGAAGATGATGAGGTTCATGAATGAGGTGGAACCCGCCATCGCGTCCCACCCCTCTGTTGCTTCCATCACTCGTCGAATGCAAGGCATTAAACAAACACTCGCGGCACTCGCGCATTGATGTTCGTCAGCACTTCATACGGGATCGTGCCTGCCCAGTCGGCTACATCTTGCGCGGAGATCGAGTCGCCGATGAGAGTGACTTCATCGCTGTTGTAGGCGGTGCCCCATTCGAGGTTCACCATGAACTGGTCCATGCACACACGACCCACAATGGGATGCTGCTGACCACGAATGATGACCTGACCGCGATTTGAGAGAGCGCGGAAATACCCATCGCCATAGCCCACAGGCACGGTGACAACGCGCACGGGATGATCGCTCCGCCATGTGCCGCCATAGCTTACGGGATTACCCGGTTGCACCACTTTGAAGAACACGACTTGTGATTTCCAACTCAGCGCAGGCTTCACGGTGACAGTTTGTTTCACTTCACGCGATGGATAGACACCGTAAAGCATGATCCCTGGCCGCACGAGGTCGAGATGGCTCTCAGGAAGCTGCAAAATGCCGCCGGAGTTGGCGATGTGGCGCTGCGGCGGTTTGAGGCCGCGCTTCGGATAGAAATCGAGCGCTTCATGGAATCGTGCGAGTTGCTCTTTGGCACTGGAAAGGTCTTCCGCGTCCGAATTGGCTAAGTGCGAGTAGATCCCGGCTATTTCGACATGGGCGAAGCTCAAGCTGGCCTCCAGCAGCTTCTCGGCGCTGTACCAATGCACACCAATGCGCTCCATGCCGGAGTCGATCTTCAAATGCACGCGCACCTTCGTCTTCGCCGCTGCCGCCGCTTCATCAATCTGCCGCAGCTTGTCGATGGACGATGCCGTCATCATCAAATCATGCGCGATGAACTGCGGTATCTGCCGCGTGGCCACACCACCAAAAACGAGGATGGGCACCGCGATGCCCGCCTGTCGCAACACGATGGCTTCTTCCAGCAAAGCCACGCCAAAGTATGTCGCGCCATGTTTCATCAAATGCTGCGCGACTTCGACAATGCCATGTCCATACGCGTTCGTCTTCACTACCGGCATCACCGCCGCCACACCGACATGCGCCCGGATCGCGTCATAATTCTGAGCGATCATGCCGAGATTGATTTCGACGTGGGTTGGTCGGATGGCGTCCATGGTGTGCAAAACATTCTATGCCGACGAATCGTCGGCGCTCCACATCAATCCGGTAGCTGCCTTCACTTTCCGCCATCCGTCTGCACGCGCATCAGCAGGCCGATGACTTCATCCAGTGCTTTCGAAGCCTTATCAACACCGCTGTTGGTGCAGGCCAGCATCGCGAAACCTTTCTCCGGTGCCAGCCACGTGACGCTGTAATTCATCGTGTTGGTGCCATTGTGGGTGATCACTTTGCCGCCCCATGCTCGCTCCAGACAGGTCCATCCATAGGCATAGTTGCCGCCAAACGGTGCGGTGTGCAGATGTTGATACGTTTCGGCCTTCAGCAGCTTGCCCTTGCCATTCACGCCAGCGAGATGCTCGGCGATAAAGCGTGCCCAGTCAGCCATCGGTGCATGCACGGCTCCTGCAGGTGCCATGACGGGAGGATTGTCCACGCTTGGGCCGTTCTTGGGTGTTGGCGCTCCACTGCTGAGATGTGGCCATGGCTGATCGATCTTTCCGAGTGTGCCCGTGCCGCCAAAGCCAGCCTGCGTCATGTCTAAAGGCTTGAAGAGCTGGTCTCGCATCAAATCCTCCCATGGACGATCATTCACCTCCTCCAGCATGTGTGCTGCCAGTACGTAGCCCAGGTTTGAATAAAGATACTGCGCTCCTGGTGCCGCCATTTCCATCAGGCCCGTGACGCTTTCGAGGATCATCCCGCGCTGTTCTCTCAAGGGCTTGCCGCTTAGCAGTGACAAGGCCCACAGCGTGTTCGCGGGCAGGCCCGAGCGGTGCGTGAGCAGATGAGTCAGCGACAGTTTGGCGAGTTGTGAGCCCTGAAGCCCTTTGAGTTTCGGGAATACGTCACTCAGCGTCGTGTCCCAACGAAGTTTGCCCGCCTCCACCGAGATCGCGATCAGTGTAGCCGTCATCGCTTTGGTATTGGAGCCGAGATGCCAAAGGTCATCCGCCGTCACGCCGATCTCCGTGCCCACTTTGCGCATACCCGTCGCCAGCTTGAGTTGCGCGCCGTTCGTCGTGACAAAGGCACCCGCCAACGCTGGCAAATCATGCTTCAGGCGGATGGCCTCGAGTTCTCGTTGGTAGTCCGCTTGTTCCCATGCCGCACGGCTGGATAGCAGTGGCATGGAGGATAGAGCTGCAACAACGGAGCGGCGAGTGAGAGGCATGGCTCGAGTTTATACCCAGCACGCTGCACAACTGGCAAGATCAATTCACCCTCAGCCCAGGATCGCTTTCAACTTCGCCGCGATCTCTGCAAACGCTTCATCACTCAGCGACGGCACCGCAGCGGCGGCCATGGGTAGGCCTTCCTCCGGCAGGGTGATCCATGAGCGACAGCCGCCGTAGCTTTTGGCATAAGGGAAGTGCCAGCGGCTGGGGAGCTTGTAGGCGCGCACAAGGGCCACATGCAGACAGGTTTCGTCATCGTAAGTGAAGCGCTCTTTGACGACGTCCTCGTTCCAGATGTGCAGCGGAGCCAATGCAGCGACTTTTTCCCAGTCGGTGACTTTCCAGACTTGCTCCAGCGTGGCGCAACCATCGATATCGACGGTTTGGCGCTCTTCTTCCGGCGGGAAGTCGCGCTGCGTGTTTTCGGGCACCCAACTCAGTTTATCGGCTTGAGTGTGAAACCAAGTCGGGAAGAGAAAAAACTCGCGATGCTTCCACTCAAAGCCGCCACGGCCCTCATGGATGCCGCCTTTGCGCAAAATGATGCTGAGCCGGCCTTGTGCGAGTGCATCGCAAATGAAGGACCATTCTTTGAATCCGGTTGGGGAAGTGAGCGTAGGCATCGTTGCGAATACTACGAGGCCGGTTGTGCTGCAAGTGCTCGCGCTGCACGGAAATAGCGGCATGGTGCGCCACGTTTGGCTTTACGATGGTTCTCCTTCCACTTATGAAAAAACTCATCGCTCTTCTTTGTCTCCTCGCCACACCAGTCGTGGCCGATTTGTCCACGCATGCGATCTTCAAGCATTACATCGGCACTTGGAATGCCGTCGGCGAGTTGAAGGGCGCGGACGGCAATGCCTTGAAAATCTCTGAAGAATGGACTGGCAAGGTCGATGGCGAGAACGGTTTCCTCATCGAAGGCACACGCACCATCAATGGTGATAAGCAGCCGTTTAAGTGGACGATCACGCACAATGTTGGCGCAGATAGCTTTGAGGCTGTGTTGACCGGAGTAGATGCGCAGCAGACGATCCGTTTTGAAGGCAACGCTTCGCTGGTGAATCAGACACTTGAACTCAAATCAATCACCGGCAGCGGCCAAAGCTCGATCACCATCTTTGAATCGTTCTCCGGCGATGCCAAAGATGTTATTGAGAGCAAGGTCACGTTCACCGGCGATCAGGGACAGACGACACTGGAAGGTGTGATCAAGCATCAAAAGGAGAAACAGCCATAGTGAACATCACCGACTGGGATCAGGCCTATCAGCAGAACTTCACGCCTTGGGACAAAGGCATGCCATCACCGCCGCTGGCGGAGTGGCTTTCAAGAAACAAGCTCACAGGCCGTGTTTTGGTGCCCGGTTGTGGGGTGGGGCATGATGTGGCGCATCTCGTTGCGCAAGGCATCGACGCGTATGGTCTTGATATTGCGGAGACGGCTATCCAGCGGGCGAAAGAGCGTTATCCACAACTGGCGGAACGCTATGTGCTCGCTGACTTGTTTGAGTATCGCGGGAAGTTCGATGCCATCATTGAACATACCTGCCTGTGTGCGCTGCCGCCGGAGTGGCGTGAGCGCTATCGCGATGCGGTAGCGTCACTGCTCACGTCAGGAGGATTGCTCATGGGTGTGTTTTTCATCAACCCAGAGATGGATCCGGGCGAAACGGGTCCGCCGTTTGGCATCTCGGTGGATGATTTGACGACGCTGTTCGCGCCTACCTTTGACTTGATCGAAAGCTACGTGCCCACGAGCGCATTCCCGGGCCGGGATGGCCGTGAATGCGTGCGGGTGATGCGGCGGAAGTAAAGTCGGGGCGAGGGCAGCGCGTTAAGCGTTCGCATTTGCCCAGTCGATGGCGGCGCGGCAGATTTCCCAGAAGCTACCGGGTTCCATGCTGGCTCCGCCGACGAGAGCACCGTCAATGTCAGGCTGGCTGATGAGTTCGGCCATGTTGTTGGGCTTCACACTGCCGCCGTATTGGATGCGGATTTTCACTGCCACATCGGCTCCGAACATGTCACCGAGCACCTTGCGACAGAAGGCATGTGCTTCCTGTGCTTGTTGCGACGTGGCTGTGCGACCGGTGCCGATGGCCCAGACGGGTTCGTAGGCAATCACGCAGTCGGTGATGCGACGTGGGCCGACTTCGGCCAGAGATTCGCGAAGCTGGCTTTCCAACACTTGCTCAAGCTGGTCGGCATCGCGTTCAGCGAGCGTTTCGCCGATGCAGAGGATTGGGTGAAGGCGTGCTTCGAGGGCGGCGAGCACTTTGGCGTTTACGATGGCGTTTGTTTCCCCGTAGAGGCTGCGGCGCTCGCTGTGACCGAGAATGACGTGCTTGCAGCCACATTCCTTGATCATGCGGGCGCTGATTTCGCCAGTGAACGCACCCGCTGGCTGTGCACTCATGTTCTGTGCAGCGAGTTCGACGCTCTGCTCACGTGCCATGGTCAATGAATCCTGTGCTTTGGCAAGACTGACGAACGGTGGAGCGACGACGATCTGCACGGGACACTTGTCTGGCACCAGACGGGCGAAGGCACGGAGAAAGTCATCCGTCTCCTGCGGTGTCATGTGCATTTTCCAGTTGGCGGCGATGATCGGTTTGCGGAAGTGAGCGATGGGCATGGGGTGGGTTATGAAAAGGTTGAGAGAAATAGGCGATTATTTTTCCTTCAAGCAGGCGACACCCGGCAGCACTTTGCCTTCGAGGAGTTCGAGGCTGGCGCCGCCGCCGGTGGAGATGAAGGTCATCTTGTCACCGAGTTTGGCTTTCTTGACGGCTTTCACGCTATCGCCGCCACCTATGATGTTCTTGGCGCTGGAATTGGCCGCCATGGCCTCTGCGATGTCGAAGGTGCCTTTGGAGGCTTCTTTGATCTCGAACACACCCATCGGCCCGTTCCAGATGACAGTCTTGGCTTTGGAAATTTCTTCGGCAAAAAGCTTCACGGACTCAGGGCCGATATCGACACCTTCCCAGCCGTCAGGGATACTTTCGTTCACGCCGGTGAATTTGATGTTGCCGAATTTCTTCGCGTCGAAATCGAAAGCGTCGGTGATCATGGCATCGACAGGGATGAGGATCTTCACGCCGCGCTCCTTGGCTTTGTCGAGAGCGGCCTGTGCAATCGGCTCCCACTCGGGCTTGTAGAGGCTTTTTCCGATGGAGATGCCCTGCACGAGCTTGCGGAAGGTGTAGGCCATGCCGCCTCCGATGATGATGGTGTCCGCCTTTTCGAGTAGGCGATTGATCACGCCGATCTTGTCGCTGACCTTCGCGCCGCCAAGGATGACGACGAACGGACGCTCGGGCTTCTCAAGCTCGTCGTGCAGCCAGGTCAGTTCCTTCTCCATGAGCAGACCGGAAACGGCTGGCAGGTAGTCAGCGATACCAGCGGTGGAGCTATGAGCACGGTGCGCGGAGCCGAAGGCATCGTTCACGAAGATCTCAGCGAGATCTGCCATGCCTTTCGCGAGTGTGGCGTCGTTCTTTTCTTCACCAGCGTGGAAACGGGTGTTTTCGAGCAGCAGCACGCCACCATTGGGCAATGCAAGTGCCTTGGCCTTCGCTTCTTCACCGACGCAATCACTAGCGAAATCGACCGGCTGGCCGATCAGAGCGCTGAGCGCCGGTGCGACGGGCGCAAGGCTCTGTTTCGGGTCACGCTGGCCTTTTGGGCGGCCCAGATGGCTGGCGAGGATGATTTTGGCTCCTTTTTCGATCAGGAAATTGATCGTGGGCAGGGTTTCCTGAATGCGGGTGGCGTCGGTGATGACCGTCTGGCCGTCTTTTTCATCGAGTGGGACATTGAAATCGACGCGTACAAAGACGCGTTTTCCGGTAAGGTCGATGTCACGAATGGTCTGCTTGGGCATGGTGTTTTTGGGGTAAAAGGGGCGCTATCCATCGCGGATTTCGCGGGATTGGCAAGGGCGCAATCTTCGTGCCTGAAAGGCAGCGATTACTTGACGCTCAGACACACCATCTGACCCGCTGCATTGCGTGCGTAGATGCGGCCATTTGCCAGCACCGGGGCACTCCAGCAGCGGCCGCTGAGCACTGGCGCGCGGGAAATTGGTTCGAACTTGGCCGGATTGGCTTTGGCGATGATGAGTTCGCCTTTCGCGGTCAGGATGATCAATTTTCCATCCGCTGCCATGAGTGAGCAGAAGCCGGTGCTGGCCTCGCTCCACTTCTCTGTGCCGGTGGCGAAGTCGATGCATTTGAGGGAGGCGGTTTTGCTTTCGTCACCGTCGCTGCCGTAGAGATGACCGTCGATGAGCACGGAAGAGTTGAACTGGTTTTTCATCACGCGACTGCGCCAGACTTCCGTAGGCGTGGCGGAGGCGAGATCGAGCAAGGCGCAACCTTTGTTGTAGCCGGAGGAAATGAAGAGCTTGGTGCCGTTGAGGATCGGATCGGCGGCGTTCACGCCATAGCTCGTGGACCAGGTGTTCTCCCACAGCATTGTGCCGCTCGTGGGATCGATGCTCTTATAAGCACGACCTGAACTCAGAACGATCTGCGCTTTGCCATTCACATTGATCGGATAAGGCGTGCAGTAGCCGGCGCTGGCCGTGTCCGATTTCCAAACCAACTTGCCGGTGGCTTTTTCGACCGCTGTGCCGGCTTTGCCGACATTGAGGATGAGCAACTCGCCCGAAACGAGTGGTGATCCGGCAAAACCCCAGTCTGGAATGTCCGCGCTGGTTTCCTTCTGGATGTTCTTCTGCCACACGACTTTACCCGTGGCCGCTTCGAAGCAAAACAGATCGCCCCAGCGGCTCAAATGATACGCCTTGCCGCCTTCAATCGTCGGCGTGGCCGAGGTGCCGCCTTCGTAATATTTGTCGCCCAGATCGGCGGTGTACTCATGTTTCCACACCTGCTTGCCGCTTGCCGCATGGAAGCAAAAGACCGTGTCTTTGCCGTCCGCATGTCCCGTCGTGTAAACATGTCCATCTGCCACCGTGAATGAGGCGAAACCGATGCCGATCTGTGCATCCCAGAGTTTTTTTACTGTGGCTCCCGTCAGTTTCTCACTCGAAATGCCGTCGTGACTTGGGCCGCGCCAGATAGGCCAGTCAGCGGCTTGAGTTAGGGTGGTGATGGCGATGAGAAGGAGGGCAGTTTTCATGATGATGCAGATGCAGAAATGAGTTTCATTAAAACGCCTGGCAGTGGCAACTCGAACATCATTTCTTCATTGGAGGCGGGATGCTCGAAACGTAGTTCGCTGGCGTGGAGCGCGAGGCGACGGGCGGGGTCGGTTTTGGCACCGTAGGGCTTATCGCCGACGATGGGGTGACCCATGTCGGAGAGGTGGACGCGGAGTTGATGGCGGCGGCCGGTTTCGAGCTTCAATTCAACGAGTGTGGTGTTGTGCGTGCGTTTGAGAACCTTGAAGTGGGTGATGGCCTCGCGGGTGTCATCATCGGGCGGAACGCTGCGGACGCGGAGGGAGAATTCTTCATTGAGGTGGCAGCGCAGGGTGCCGGAATCGCGTTTCACGATGCCTTCGACGATGGCGAGGTAGGTTTTGTCAAAGCGGTGCCAGTTCTGCTGCAGCACGCGTTTGTAGGGCTCGGTCTTGGCAAAGACGATGAGGCCGGAGGTGTCGCGATCGAGGCGGTGTACGATCCAGACGCGGTTGCGGACGTCGGTGGCGCGGACGTGGTCGGTGAGGGCAGCATAGGCGGTACGGCCATTGCCAGAATCGGTGGCGACGGTGAGCCAACCGGCACCTTTGTGGAGCACGATGATGGCGTCATCTTCGTGAACGATTTCCAGACCGGCGGGCAGTGGTGCGGCGGCTTTGCGCGGGGTGCGTTCGACCTTGATGGTGATTTTGTCGCCGGGCTTGAGTTTGTGGTCGTGGCGGGTCACGGAGTGGTCATTGACGCGGACGCTGCCAAATTTGAGCCACTGCTTGATGCGGGTCCGCTTCATGTCCGGCCAGTTCTCGAAGAGAAAAGGCAGGAGTTCGGCGGCTTCAGTGACGGTGCGTTGCTCTGGCATGGGTCTTCATGCCACGGGAAGAAGTTGCTGGCTAAGGAAAAGCGGTATGGCACGTTCTCTCCCGACCCCAAACGCGCGCTCCATGTTACTGCTCCGTCATACCCTGCTTGTTTCACTTCTCTCTGCTGCTACTGCCATTGCGGCGGATTTCAAAAAGGACATCCAGCCGATTCTGGAAAAGAACTGTTATGAGTGCCACAGCCTGAAGACGGGCAAAAAGAAGGCAGGCTTTGTGTTCGATGACCTAGAAACCTTCAAGCTGGACATCGCCGACAACGACGTGGCCCAAATCCGTCCCGGTAAGCCTGCGGAGAGTCATTTCCTCGAAATCATGGTCAATGATGGCAAGAACCATATGCCGCCGAAGGATCAGCTCTCCACCAGCGACATCAAAAAAATCACGGAATGGATCACCGAGGGGGCGAGTTTTGTCAGCGGTGCCCCAAAGATGGCCCCTGTGGTGGCTAAGAAATCGCTGCCACCGATCATGAGTTGGACGAATACCGAAGGGAAGACCATTAAGGCAGGGTTTGTCCGGCTGGATGGCGACAATGTGGTGCTGCGCATGCCTTTGAATGCCTCTGAAGTGGCGTATCCGCTGGCGAAGCTGTCCGAGACCAGCCAGAAGCTGGCGCGTGATTGTGCCGCGCCTTAAGCCAGATTTTTTGCCGCAAAGAGGCGCAAAAAGGAACCAAAAAACGGAGGTTTGATTTTGGTTCCGGTTCTGGAGATTTTGTTAGTCTTTGCGTCTTTTTGCGGCCAACCTTCATTTCTCCGCCAGCACCGCACTGATGGCTCCTTCGAGCGGGCGAGAGCCGTCGCCGCCGAGGCTTTCGTCGAGGGCTTCGAGGCGCTGAATGAGATCGGCGACGTGTTTGCGTGGGTACATACCGCCTGCTTCAGCGCAGAAATGCGTGCGGCAGCCGAAGGGGCGGTGCGCATAGATGGTGCAGCGGCCATCGCGACCCAGCAGAGGGCAGGCGCCGTCGGGGTGCGGTTTGAGCACCTTGCGACCGCTGGCGCGGACGCCTTGGGCCGCATACAATGCCTCACCCTTCGTGAGCAGCGGGGTATGGCCGGCGAGGCGGAAATGGCAGCAGCCGGTGCGCATTTCGCACTGGCGGGGCAGGGGACGTCGCTCCAGCTCGGCATAAATCGCCATAATCTCGGGGCGATGGTCGGGCTTCGGGTTTTTCATGCGGCGTGCAATCAGCATGGCCGTGCTGGCAGTTGTGGCACGCGATTTTTGCAAAGCGGCATTTGAGATTTGAGATTTCGCATTCCGCCCCCATCGTACTGACCCTTGATGCTGTTCCAGCCTATTTTTCGTCGCATCAGGGGTCAACCTTCATCCCCTAGAGATAACCAAAGCGCGCATGAGTCTGCCTGAAATCGCCGGACATGAATTGCAGGACCTGGTCGGCAGCGGGAGTTGTGGTGCCGTGTACCGGGCCGTGTCCACGCACGGCAAGGCCTGCGCGGTGAAGGTGTTTAGTTCGATGGCGATCAACCGCAAGGCGCTGAACACCGCGTTCCGTGCCTTGCAGCAGATGCCGCATCATCGCGGTGTGCTGCCGGTGGAGAGCTACAGCTTTGACAAGACGCCCTACTACTGCGTGATGCCGTTGGTCGGCGTGATGACGAAGGACAGCCATGGCCGCCGTCTGTGGCAGACGCCCTCGCTCGAGTCTGCCTGCAATGGACTGCCGCCGGAACAGGCTTGGCGGCATATTTATGAAGTAGCCGATGCTCTGGCATGGCTGCACAAGCATGGCATCCCGCATGGCAACCTGCGTCCGGCCAATGTGCTGCTCGAAGACGATGCAGAGTCCTCGATCCGCCTCACCGACATCGCGCAGGGCTGGGTCGGCGGCATTCATCATCTCGATCTCACGGATCACTTTGTGCATCTCTGCCCCGAGCAGGCAGAGAACCCGGACGGCGTGTTTGCCGGTTACGGGCCGTCGTGGGATGTGTATAGCTTTGGCGTGCTGGCGTATCGCCTGCTCAATGGCGTGCTGCCCCGTGGCGCGGACATGTGGGCGAGCGAGGTCGAGCGTGCTCGACAACAAGCGGCAGCCGGTCTGGCGGTGCAGATTGATAGCAATGCGCTGCTCGCCGCGGTCAAAACGCAACCCAAGATCCTGTGGGCGCAAGCGGCGCAATCGAAATGGGAAGAGCGCCGTCACAACATCATCGAGCGTGCCCTCGACCTGAATCCCGCCGCGCGCTGGGCTGACATGCGCGAGGTCGTGCGCGAGTTCGAGTTGCTTGAAAGCGATTACCTACTCGAGGAATCACGCGATCAGACGGTGCGTGAGCGCCAGAATCAGGCGAAGAAGGTGCTCACGCTGCAAACGACGGCCATCTCGTTGCTGACCATCTTTGTCTTCTGCTTTATCTACGCCTTTGTCACATTGCGCCGCGCGCAGAAGGCGGAGAAAACCATCGATAACATCAGCGCGAATCACAAGATTCAAACGGACGCACTCGATGGTCGCATCGCCACACTGCTAAGCGAGCGTGATATTGCGCGCAGTGCCAAGGCCGTGGCGGATCAGAATTTACAGAACTCGCAGAACGCCGTGGATCAGTTCCTCACGCAACTGCTGCAAACACCGACCGGCAACGAGATGGAAGCGGAATTCCAGAAGGAGCAACTCAACGACGCGCTGGCTTACTGCATGCGTGGACTGCCGGTGCTGGAACAGACGCCCTCGCTCGGTGTCGAGCGTCTGCGCGCGTATGGCAACATCGGTCAGCTTCACCTCAAGCTGCGCAACAGCACGCAGGCGGTGACGTATCTAACGAAGGCGCGCGAGCAGGCGGCGGAACTCATCGCCAAAGGCAGCGGTGAAGGCGCTCAGATCGCGCTCTATCAGCAATGGCTGGGCCGTTATAGCTTGCTGCTGTCTGACATTCGCGGCCGCGAAGGTCGTCATGTGGACTCGCTCGCGCTGCTGAAGGATGCCACCTTGAATCTCGACAAAGGTTTGGCCGCTGATCCGAAAAATCGCCTCGCGCGCAACGAATGCGCCCGTGCGTGGCTCGAATACGGCCTGCGCACGCTGCGCAACGGTGATGTGGCCGATTCAGAGCAGGCGATGGCACGTGTGCCGACGATCCTCGATCCGAAACTCATCGGTCATGAGCTCATCAATGATGAAAAATTCATCCTCGCTCGTGCCAAGTTCGCCAAAGGCATCAGCCAGCGTGATGCCGGCAAGGTCGAGGATGCGCTCAATACGCTGATCGATTCCGTCAAAGCCATGGGCGAACTCGTGCTCGGCAGCAGCCCGCGCAATCAGGATCAGGCATTGCTGCTCGCTGAGGCCTACACCGAACTGGCTGAACTCATCGGTCGTCATTTCAGCGGCGCTGATGCTAAGGAGGCCCACAGTCAGGCGTTACCCATCCTGCTCGAATTGAACCGCCTGCTGCCTGAATGGGCTGAGGTGAAATATTTGCTGGCACGCAACTACGGCGCGCTTGCCTCACTCGCTCGAGATGCTGGCAATCCGATCGAGGCTAGCAAGAAGAAGCAGGACGCCATCGAGATGGTGAATGAAATCCTCGCCGATGACAAAACCAACGCGCGTTATGGTTTTCTGTTGGCCAAGCTGCGCGGTGAATATGCTGAACTGATGGCTGACAACGGTAAAACCGCCGCCGCCATTCCGATTGCGAAGCAGGCGGTGGATTCTCTTGAAGCCCTCATCGCTGCGCAGCCAGTCACGGAAAAACTAACGCCGGAGCGCCGCATGTGGTCCAGTCAGCTTGCGCAGCTTTACGGTGCGCTGGGCCACACCAGCGAAGGTGCTGGAAAAAAAACCGAGGCCAAGGCCGCCTTTGCCAACGCCGTCGCCATCTGGGAAAAACTCGCCGCCGCCATCGCCAATGATGATGCCATCCAGACCGGACTCACTTGGAGCAAAGGCCGTCTTGCGAAGCTGAAATGACCTTGGCGGACAAACAGCAGTCGCTCATCGACGACCTGAACATCATTGATGATCTGCACGAGCGCCTGAACGCCGTTGTGTCACGCGGTGCGGCGATGAAACTGGCTGAGGAGCACAAGATCGAAGCCAATCTCGTCCCTGGCTGTGTTTCCCGTGTCTGGTTGCATGGTGAACTCGTCCATGGCCGCACCCATTTCGCCTGCGATGCCGAATCGCCGATGGTCAAAGGCCTCGCCGCGCTGCTGTGCGAGCTTTACACCGATGCCGATCCGCAAGAGGTCGCCGCCATCGAACCGGAAGTCTGGGAAGGCTGCGGTTTCACCAAAATGCTGTCCCCGACGCGATTGAACGGTCTCGCGAACATGCGCGTGAAGATTCGTGAGATGGCACAGCGGCTCGCTTGATGTTTCCCAGAATGATTGGAACAGGAGATAACGGAGGAAACAGAGTTCTGACTCTGCATCAATCCGGTCTCCGTTAACTCCGTTATCTCCTGTTATAATCAGGACTCTGTTCATCCCGATGCTCCGCCTCCAAAACTTCCACGGCCCCGAACTCGAACCGCATCTCGACGGTCTCGGAGCGCTGCGCATCGCCGTGTTTCGTGAATATCCGTATCTCTACTACGGCAGTCTCGACTACGAACGCGAGTACTTGCGCACCTACCTCAAGTCGAAGGACAGCCTCGTGGTGCTGGCCTTCGATGACGACCGCGTCGTCGGTGCCACCACCTGCTTGCCGATGCTCGATGAAGGCCCGGAGTTTCAGGCTGCCTTCGTGCAGGCCGGTTACGATCTCTCCACGATCTGCTACTTCGGCGAATCCATCCTGCTGCCCGACTATCGCGGCCATGGCATCGGGAAGGAGTTCTTCGCCCGTCGTGAAGCTCACGTTCGCAAGCTGGGCATGAAACTCAGCACCTTCTGCGCCGTGGACCGCTCCGCCGATCATCCGTTGCGTCCCACAGGCTACCGCCCGCTCGATGACTTCTGGCGCAGCCAGGGCTACGTGAAGCATCGCGAGTTGCAGGCAACGTTTGTGTGGAAGGAGATCGGTGAAGAAGCTGAATCACCGAAGACGCTGACGTTTTGGGTGAAGGCGTGGTCGTGAATGGAGCGATAGCAGAGAACAGTCTCAGTGTACTTGTATGAAAAATGTCCAACTCATAGGCTAGCTTATAACAGTCAGCCTGTAACAGCCCAACCCCGTTTCTGGGATGTTGACGTGGAATGCCCCCTTAAATTAAACCGCACTAGTTCAACTTGACTACTCGCGTTCTGTTTTGGTCTTTGTGTAACCACAATGAGAACATACCCACTTCCTTTCGTAATGGTTTGTTACAACTGTTCTCTCAAGCGGAACCTTAGAATAACCGATGAGACGGCCAACTCTGTTTCGATGTTCCGCCGTTTCATATTTTAGACTATGCCCAATATTCTGTCCTAATAGTTCGCGCCCTTGATCTTGCATGGTTCCCAGTCTTTTGCAGTTGCTGCATGATTCGCGGATTTCCAAAACTGTCTTTTGCATGAACATACCTCCAATCAGCAGTACGAAGAAGACACAAATATTTGCAGTAGTTCCCCGGAACGTCTGTAAAACGATGAAAGAAATCACGAATGCAATCATCAAGACAGCTGCTGATTTCAGCAATTGTTTACAACTTGCTGCCAGGCGTGACTGTGGCCTTTGTTCAAGGCTGTGCGGTGGCCTTTGTTCAAGGCTGTGCGGTGGGATTATTTTCAATAAAGGCTCCCATTCGGCTAATTCTGGGTGCCAGCCAAGATCCGTTCCTTTTAGTTTACCGGCAACGAGTTGGCGATAAACCTCTTCTCGCGGAAAAGGACCTGTCCTCTCTCCATCTTGAAGAAGATAAATGTAAGTCATGGACTGCGATGTTAGGCTTTAAGGTTAATCTGGATAGAGTCGTTATCCACGATGATATCTTCTTCGCCTGTCGGGTCCGCACGGAATCGTATGAACTTGGCGAACCGATACTTTAGTGCTTTGCAATATACGAGAAGCTTCTGGCGATCAAACGCATCTGATACTTTGCTGGTCGTCTTCTTGGTTTCGATGACGAGAAGGTTGTCGTTGGTGTCACGGCGGTGGACAATAATGTCGGGGTAAACAGAGAGAAAATCCGAACCGCTTTTCAAGCGGTGTCCCCTGTACACATCCGCCATCTTATTGAGTTTGTCATCAGAGAGGCGCTTCTTAAATTTGCGGTCTTCATGGTTGCGGTTGTATTCGCAATCGACTGTGAAACTAGGGAACTCTTCTTGGAGGTAGAGACCCAAGCGGAAGCAGATCGAACGTTCGTTTACGTTGTGAGTAAATAGAAGACGGTCGTTGATTTTGAGACGTTGGAGCGCGGAGTTGAGATGGTGGTCGATCTTCGCCTGGTCGAATGACTCGACAGAACAGAGAGGCACTTCGGCTTTTTTTTGTTCGTTGCACATCATTCGTTATCAGTTTGAGTTGGCATCGCCCAACAATCTGATGGAACATAGTTTTGTTGAATTCGTCAACATCAAGGTAGGGCGTCAATTTGACTTGAAGCACCGCCAAAACAACTTTGGACGAAGATTTAAGCTGATGGAACATCAGCACTCCGCCCTGCATGCCGATCCAGCTCATACTTCCCGAGCGCCAGCGCCCCCAACAAACCTGAACGTGCTCCCAACCCTGGCGCGACGATGAAGTCGTCGATGTTGCGGCCGAGTTCGGGGACGCGGAGGTAGCCGTTGTTGAGTTTGAGGAGGCGGCCACGAATCAAGGGTAGGATGTGTTCCTGGCTCATGACGCCGCCGCCGAGGATGATGCGCTTGGGGCAGAGGCTGAGGGTGAGATTCATCAAGGCGTGGGCCATGACATCGGCGACTTCCTCCCACGCGGGATGATCGGGCGGCAGGGCATCCGCTTTAACGCCCCAGCGGGTGGCGAGGGCGGCGCCGCTCACGTAGCCTTCGACGCAGCTTTTGTGATACGGGCAGTGGCAGGCCTGCTGGATGGCGGTTGAGTTGTGCGGCGGTGGCACCATGAGATGGCCGATCTCGGGATGCAGCAGGCCATGCAGAAGCTGGCCGTTGATGAGCACACCACCACCGACGCCGGTGCCGACGGTGATGTAGATGAGCGGGTCGGTGTCTTGCCCGGCACCCCAGAGGAATTCAGCGAGCACGGCGGCGTTCACATCGGTGTCCCAAGCGATGGGGACGTGATAACGATCCTGCAACTTCGGGACGATGTTGGTGAACTGCCAGCCGGGTTTCGGCGTGGAGGTGATGTAGCCGTAGGTCTCGCTGTTTTGGTCGAGATCAATGGGGCCGAAGGAGCCGATGCCGATCGCAGCGAAGGGGCCGTGCTTTGATTTCGCCATCGAGAGGAAGCGCGTCACACCGGCGAGCGTGTCTTCGGGCGTGGTGGTGGCGATACGGGTGACTTCGCGCACATCATGCGGCCCGGTGCCGACGGCGCAGACGAATTTCGTGCCACCGGCCTCGATGGCGGCGATGAGCGGCAGTTCCTCGCTCATGATTGCGTGCGCACGGCGGCGGAATCACGAATACCGAGGCTGGAGTAAATCTCGCGCGTGGCGTGAGATTTGTTCAAGGTGTAGAAGTGGATGCCATCGACGCCGTGATCGAGCAGATCGTGGCATTGCTCGGTGGCGTAGTGGATGCCGACCTTCTGCACCGCATCTTCATCACCGCCGCAGCGTTGGATAGCACGGAGCAGCTTGGCTGGATAACGCGCACCCGCAGCCAGCTCGGCCATGCGGCGCATGCCGGAGGCGCTGGTGATGGGCATGATGCCGGCGATGATGGGAATAGTGATCCCAGCGAGGTGGCAGCGCTCGCGGAAGTCGAAGAAGTCGTGGTTGTCGAAGAACAACTGCGTGCAGATGTAATCCGCACCGGCATCGACCTTTGCTTTGAGATAATCCATTTCCAGCACGCGATTCGGCGTGGTGGGATGACCTTCGGGGAAACCGGCGACGCCGATGCCGAAGCCGCGCTTGTCGGGATGCGCACCGCTGTCGTTGAATTTCTTGATGAAGGCGACGAGATCGGCGGCGTGCTGGAAGGCGTCCTTCGCGCGCTCGTAGTTCGCGAGGTTTTTCGGCGGATCGCCACCGAGAGCGAGGATGTTGCTCACGCCGGCCTTCGCATAGCGCTCGAGGATGGAAGCGATGTCGGCTTCGCTGTGACACACGCAGGTGAGATGCGGCACGGCATCAAGACTGGTGGTCGCTTTGATGCGCACGACGAGATCATGCGTGAGTTCACGCGTGGAACCGCCCGCGCCGTAGGTGACGCTGACAAACGAAGGCTTGAAGGCCTCCAGTTCGCCGATGGTTTGATACAGCGCCTCAAAGGCTTCAGCGGACTTCGGCGGGAAGAACTCGAACGAGAGCGTGGGACGCTGGGCTTGGAGGATGTCGGCGATGTGCATCTAGTGTTTCGCAGTTCGCTGTGGATTACGCGAGGTGTTCGCCTTTGAGAACATCATCCAGCGTCTGACGTTCGCGCACGACGGTGGCCTTGTCACCATCGACGAGGATTTCAGCGGGCATGGGGCGTGTGTTGTAGTTAGAGGCCATCGTGAAGCCGTAGGCTCCGGCGCTGAGCACGGCGAGGTAGTCGCCTTCGGCGACGAGAGGGATTTCGCGGTTCTGTGCGAGGAAGTCGCCGGATTCACAGATGGGGCCGACGACATCGACTTTTTCGAGCGTGTTCGTCTCGGGCTGCTTGAGGGGCACGATTTGATGCCAGCCTTCGTAGAGTGTCGGGCGGATGAGGTCGTTCATGCCAGCATCGACGATCTTGAAGGTCTTGGCACCACCACGCTTTTCGTAGAGCACTTTGGTGAGCAGGACACCGGCATTACCAACCATGAAGCGGCCGGGTTCGCAAAGGATGCGCAGACCGAGCGGCGCGAGATGAGGCACGACGGCGTCGGCGTAGGCTTGAACGGTCAGCGGATGCACCTCGGCATTTTCCTGCCACCAGGCGGAGTCACCGGAGTCGAGGCTCTGCTTGTAATTGATGCCAATGCCGCCACCGATGCTGAAGAATTCGATGCCGTAGCTCTGTTTCACCTGCTTCACGAGCGGGATGACCTTCTGCACGGCTTCGAGGAAGGGATCCACATTGGTGAGCTGCGAGCCGATGTGCATTTGCAGGCCCTTGATGATGAGATTCGGGCAATCGGCGGCCACGCGGGCATAGACATCGAGAATCTGGTCGAAATCGATGCCGAACTTGTTCTCGCTCTTGCCGGTGGTGATTTTGGCATGCGTCTTCGCATCCACGTTTGGGTTCACACGCACGGCCACGGGTGCTTGCAGGCCAAGGTCACCGGCGACTTTGTTGATGTAGTGCAGTTCGGCCTCAGACTCGGCATTGAAGCAGTAGATGCCTTGCTTCAGGGCGTATTCGATCTCATCGCGAGTCTTGCCGACGCCAGCAAAGGTACACTTGGCGGGATCACCACCGGCCTTGATGACGCGGTAGAGTTCGCCGGCGGAAACGATGTCAAAACCGCCGCCGAGCTTGGCGATGGAGTTGAGAATGGCGATGTTTGAGTTCGCCTTCACCGCATAGCAGATGAGGTGGTTCAGTTTTCCCAGCGCTGCGTCAAGACGGGTGAAATGGCCGGTGATGGTGGCCTTGGAGTAAACATAGAGCGGCGTGCCGTGCTTTTCAGCGAGTGACTGAAGCGGGACGTTTTCGGCGAATAACTGGCCTTGGTGATAGCGGAAGCTGTGCATAAGCGGGCCGCGTAGATAAGCGGGATTCACCCCTGCGCAACCCTCACGCGGCTACTTTGCGAGCGCCTTGCCGATCTCCTCGGCGACTTTCTTGCCCAGATACTCACTGCCTGCGGCGGTGTAATGCACGTCGCGTGGATTTTGCATCGTGGCGAGGTTTGGAGTGATGTGCGCATTGAGGTCGTCGATAGCGACACCGTTTTCTGCCATCACTTTGGCGGCGATGGCGTTGTATTCCGGCACCAGGCCGAATTTG
The DNA here is from genome assembly GCA_947466075.1 of Verrucomicrobiaceae bacterium. GTDB lineage: Bacteria > Verrucomicrobiota > Verrucomicrobiia > Verrucomicrobiales > Verrucomicrobiaceae > Prosthecobacter. The sequence goes on along the minus strand of CANIBP010000008.1, from coordinate 30,447 downwards.
CGCTGTGGAGTGAGTTCGCCTTCGGGAATCGGTGTGGTTGTGGCCCAGATCAATTTCGCGCCGGTGGCTTTCAGTGTGGCGACAAGGCTGCGCAGATTGGCTTCGTAGTCGGCGGGTTCGACCTGGCGTTTGCCATCGGGCATGTATTTGAGGTCGTGGATGCCCCAATTGAAGTGAATCACATCCCATTTGCCGGTGCCGAGCCATTTGGTGATGTTCGCTACGCCGTTCTTCGTTGGTCCGCCGTTGGTGGGGATGCGGTGGACGTTGGCTTTGCCCTCTAGGAGCTTCCGGGTTGGCACGGTGTAGCCGATAGAGATGGAATCGCCGATGAGCAGCACTCGCGGCAGACCGGCCACATCTTGGATGGGAGCCATCGCCGGATTGGGTTCCCGCTTGGCCTTGGCAGGGGGCGCAGGCTGTTGTGCGAGGGTGGTTTGAGGAAGAAAAAGGAATGAGGCGGCAAATAGGCCGAAAAACAGAGGGAGAAGCGTCTTCATGTGGCTTTTCTAGACAGGGATCGGTGCGTCGATCTTTCGGATTTATTAAATTTTAACATTAAACCTTGCTGTTTATCATAATTGTAATAATTTATGACATTGAGTGTAGAATCACCACCATGAAAAAACTTCTCTCTTCTATCATCCTGCTGGCCCTGACGGCCAGCACTCGGGCTGACGTGATTATGGAGTGGAACACTCTCATGAGGCAAACCTTTGCCGCAGAGGGATCAACCGCCACGCCGCCGTGCAATTCGCGGACCATGGGCATGATGGGGACCGCGATGTTTGACGCGGTGAACTCGGTGAACCGCAATTACACGGGGTACAACGGTTATTTTAACCCTGTGACAGCGGGTTCAGGCATCAATGTCAATGCAGCGGCTGCCACCGCCGCCTACAACGTGCTCGTTTCGAACTACAATGATTACCACGGGAGCGGCAATCCCTACATCTCGAGTTTTACCAACATGTACAACACGCAGATGGCTGGTATCGCCGATGGTGAGGCCAAAACACGTGGCATGGAAGTCGGATTGGCCGCTGCACAGGCCATGGTGACCGCTCGTGCGGGTGATGGCTGGAATGCCGCCACCACTTATAGTCCAAAGCCATTTGGCACGGTCGGTTACTGGCAACCGGGTGCATCAGCCGGTGCATGGGGTTCTTCCTCTGGCACATTCCTCAAGTCGCAATGGGGTAATGTGACGCCGTTCACCATGAGCAGTGGCAGCCAATTTCGCCCTGCGGGGCCTGATGGTCTCGTCGCTACTGGCCCTGGTGGCACTTTGACCACGACCGATTATGCCAACTGGGTACAAAGCTCAGCCTACACCGCTGAGTTTAATCAGGTCAAAAGTCTCGGTGCCACCACAGGTTCGACTCGCACAACGGACCAGACGACCATCGCTTACTTCTGGGTGGATGGTCCGGGAACAGCCTCGCCGCCTGGTCACTGGAACCGCATCGCACAAACCGTGTCCACGGCTGCCAACAGTGGTGCGGGGTTAAGTGTGGAGGACAACGCCCGTCTTTTTGCCTTGTTGAACATCGCCGAGGCGGACACCGGCATTGCCTCCTGGGAGGCCAAGGTCTATTTCGACAACTGGCGCCCCATGCTTGCCATCAACACGGCGGACACGGATGGCAATATCGATACCATTGGGGATGCCGCATGGACGCCGCTGATTCCCACACCTTCATTCGGCGCCTACACCAGTGGTCACAGCGCCTTCAGCATGGCGGGCGCAGAAATATTGGCGAACTTCTTTGGCACGGACAACATCGCTTTCACCACGGACTCTGAGTCGCCCTTCCTCCCTAGTGGGACCACTCGCGATTTTACCAGTTTCAGTCAGGCGGCCCAGGAAGCTGGCATGAGCCGTATTTACGGCGGCATTCATTGGCAGTCTGATAACCGAGATGGGGCCATACTCGGAGCCGACGTAGCCAACAACGTCTTCAACAATTTCTTCCTCCCAGTGCCAGAGCCCGGCAGCGCATTGCTGATTTTTAGCGCAGGGCTAGCCTTCATGCTGCGTCGCCGCCCACGCCACGCGTGATCCCACTGCGGCTCAGGCGATCTCTACGGTCACTTGGGCGCTCGTGTCCATCGTGCCGATAACTTTCGCGCCGGGGCTGCATTTCACAGCGGCGTCGGCCTGTTCGGGCGAGACGATCGCCACCCAGCCGAGGCCCATGTTGAAGGTGTCGATGGCGTCCTTCGGGTCTGCGTGACGCAGCACCTTCTGCACGACGTCGTTCTGCCAGAATGGAATGCGTAAGTTCGCGCCAAGGCCGCGCTTCAGGAACATGCGGCCGAGATTTTCCGGCAGACCACCGCCAGTGATGTGAGCCATGGCTTTTGGCTTGATGCCGGCGGTTTTGAGGGCCTTCGGCTGCTCATGGTAAAGCAGTGTGGGCAGCAGCAGCGTGCGCATTTCGTCCTCGCTGAATTGGATGTTCTCCTTCTCGATGATGCGGCGCACCAAGCTGAAGCCGTTCGCGTGGAAGCCAGCGCTGGCCCAGCCGATGAGCACGTCGCCAGCGGCGATGGTGCCGGGATCAAGCAGGTCTTCCTTTTCACAGGCACCGATGGCGAAGCCGCTGAGCTCCACCATGCCCTCGGGCACCATGCCGGGCATCTCGGCTGTCTCACCGCCGGCGAGGATGCAGTTGCAGGCCTCCAGATATTCCGTCATGCCCGCGATGATGCGGGTGATCTGTGTCTTCTGAATTTTCGGGATGCCCACGTAGTCGAGGAACATGATCGGATCAGCACCCGTGGTCAGCACGTCATTCACGTTCATCGCCACGAGGTCTTTGCCTGCGGCTTCGAGTTGATCGTGCTTGAGCAGCAGCTCGATTTTTGTGCCCACGCCATCACAACCCGTGAGGATCATGGGGTGCTTGTAACCGCTGAGATCGTAAGCGGCAGCGAACAGGCCAAAGGGATTCGCCAGCTTGCGATTGCGCTGCGTGCGCTTCACCAGCACTCCGATGTCATCGACCAGCGACGCTGCTTCGTGAATATCGACGCCGGCTTGTTTGTAGGTATGTGCGGAGGAGCTGCTCATGGGAAAATAGTGGCCCGCTGACTAGCCCGAAAGCACGGGCGGCTCAAACGGAAACTGACCCGGCGGGACCTGAGGTAGCCCTAAGCTAAGAAAATGAGGCCAAACTCTTATTCCCCTCGCAAATCCAAACAGATCACTCGCTCAGCCGATTTTTGCATCAGATCCTTCTGCTGCTGGCGGACATAAAGCAGGCCATGGCTGAGGGCGGGCAGGCTCCAGGTGTTGAGAGCGTAAAACGGCTGCGCTTGGGCGATGACTTTGGCTCCGGTGGGGCTGAGGTCGAGCCAGTGGAGGGAACCGATCTCGCCGAGACAGAGAAAGGCACCATCGACCTTCATCAAACTCGCGCGGAGGATGCTGAGACGGGTGGGATTGTCGCGGCCGGTCTGCTTGCTGAACTCGGCGTCCTCCCATTCGATGTGCTGTTCCCACACTTCTGCGCCAGTGTCGGCATTGACACAGACGAGGCGGGACTTCGGCTCCGTCTCGCCGTCGATGGCGTAGAGATGGCCCTCGTGATAAACCGGGTTCATCCAATGCACGGCGAGTTTTTTGGACTGCCACAATTCCTTGGGCTGAAATTCGGCATCGTACTCGACCATCACACCGCCGATGGGGCGGCCTTTGGGATACGCGGTGGTGATGAAGGCACGGTTCTTGTCAGGAATGACCACGGGCGAACTGCCGATGGCCTGGATGTATTCGTCGTTACGCCACGCGAACTTCGAATGCAGTTTCCCGCTCACAGGGTCGATGCACATGAGGCCGCCCGTCGCCGGATCGCTCTCGCCACCGGCATAGACGAGCACTTTGAGCTGCCCGTGGAGCGTCGCGGGAATGGGAGACGCGTAACTCGCGCCCCACGCATCTTCGACCTTCCAAACGACCTCACCGCTCTTCAAATCAAACGCAGCGACACTCACTCCAGCCTCAGCAAGGCGCTCTTTCCGGTCACGCAGGCCTTCGGCGTCTTCGATCGCCGTCTTCTTGCCGCCCACGTTCAAAATGACCCGACCATCGAGAATCAACGGCGCGCCACCCGCGCCGAAGAAATCCTGCGGCACATGCATTTCTGCTCGTAGATCGTGTTTCCAGAGCAGCTTGCCCGTTTTCAAATCGAGCGCTCGCAGTTCACACGATACGCCATACGTCACCACGATGCTATCCGCGATCACCGGACTACCGCGCGGCCCGTTGCCGAAGCCGTAGCGATCCTGATACGAGATCGGGTAATCATGTGACCAGAAGCGCTTTCCTGTTTCGCGATGCAGGCACTCGATGGTTTCCCTGCCTTCCAGCGCATGAAAAATGACGCAGTAATCGCCGCTGATGGCGGGCGAGTTGTAAGCCTCACCCATGGCGACCTCCCACACGGCCTTCGGCCCGCCTGCGGCCCATTTTTTCGACAGATGCGTCTCCGGCGAAATCGCATCGTGCGTGGGACCCAGCACGCGCGGCCAGTCGCTGGTCTTCGCCTCCTTTGAGAGCGACTTTGGAGCGGTGTGGAAGGTCAGACGGTCAAACGCTTCCTGCGCGGGGCAGGTGGCGAAAGCAAAAAGAAGCAGAAACAGTCTCGACGGATTTTTCATGTTCAGCAAAGCTAGCCACTGCCATGAAGAGCGCCACTCCGATGCTCATCACTTTTGTCGTCAGTCCAGAAACTTTCCAGGATTCAAAATCCCGTTCGGATCAAGTGCTGCCTTCAATCGCAGATGGGTTTCATGTGCGGCGGATGACACCGCATCCCGCCACCAGCGCTTCTTGGCGATGCCGATGCCGTGTTCGCCAGTGATCGCTCCATTCCAAACGATGACTTGATGGAAGAGCTTATCAAGCGCGGCTTCGGTGCGTTCGCGGATCGCTGGATCATCCATCGTGGGCACCATGATGTTGACGTGAATATTGCCATCACCCGCGTGGCCGAAGCTGGCGACGGGGAAGCCGAACTCGGTCTGCAACTGCTCGGCGAAATCGACGAGATCGACGAGTTTGCCGCGTGGCACGACGATGTCTTCGTTCAGTTTGATCAAGCCGGTGTTCCGCAGGCTGTAGCTGAACTCGCGTCGCAGTTTCCAGAAGGCTTCGCACGCATCTTCTCCCATCGCTTCGTTCAAACAGATGCACCCAAGCTCGCGCACGAGTTTGGCGAGCTGTTGCAGCTCGCCTTTCACCGATTCGGGCTGGCCGTCGATCTCGACGAGCAGATGTGCATCGCCATCAGGAGTGACGGAGGCACCGAGATACTCGCGGGCGGCACGCAGCGTGAACTTGTCGGCGATTTCAAGGGCGCTGGGCAGGAAGCCGCTGCCGAGGATGCGCTGCACGGCATTGGCAGCTTCCGCGAACGAATTGAAGCCAGCGGAAAGCATCGCGCGCATCGGCGGGTGCGGAATCAATCGCAGCGTGGCCTCGGTGACGACGCCGAGCATGCCTTCGCTGCCGACCATGAGGCCGACGAGATCGAAGCCGGTTTTGTTTTTATGACAGCGGCCACCGGCTCTCACGATCGAGCCATCGGCCAGCACGGCCTCCAAACCGAGCACGTAATGCCGTGTGACGCCGTATTTGAGGCAGCGCGGTCCACCTGCATTGGTCGCTATGTTGCCGCCGAGGCTGCATTCCTTCAGCGAAGCTGGGTCTGGCGGATAAAACCAGCCGAGTTTGCGCACCTCACTTTGAAGATGGCCGGTAATCACACCTGGCTCGATGACAGCGACACCATCTTCCAACGCGATCTCTTTGATCTTGTTCATGCGGGCCACCGAAAGCGCGATGCCGCCTTTCAATGGCACGGCGCCGCCGACGTAGCCGACGCGTGAGCCCTGGGGTGTGACGGGAATCTTGTGTTCGTTGGCGAAGCGCAGTGTTTTGGACACGTCCTCGGTGCTTTGGGCATGCACGACGACTTGCGGCGGATTCGAGGCGAACCATTTGTCCGTGCTGTGCGCGGTGAGATCGTCCTGCGTAACGGAGACGCGGTCAGGACCGAGGAGGGAAACGAGTTGATCGGCGAGGGAGGCCATCCGAGGAGACTGGCGAAGCGTAGCGTTCGCGCAACGCGTAGAATGCGATTCCCCATGCCTCCGCTGATTCAAGTTACTCACCCACGCGGGATTTACCTCCCGGAGGCGGATTTGTGGCTTGATCCGCACTTTGGGGTGAAGCGGGCGTTTGTTTCGCATGCGCACAGCGATCATGTGGCACGGCATGATCTGACGTTTTGCTCGGAGATCACGCATCAGCTCATGGTGGTGCGCAAAACGGTGAAGAAGTCGGGCACGGTGGTGTCACCGCAGATGCGGAAGGTATTTGAATGGGAAGGCTGGGAGCTGCGGCTGCTGCCTGCGGGCCACATCACCGGTTCGGCGATGCTGCATCTCACACGGAAGGATGATGGGGCAACTTTGCTTTATACGGGTGACTACAAACTGCGGCAGGGATTGAGCGCGGAGCGCTGTGAACTGATGCAGGCGGACACGCTGATCATGGAGACGACGTTTGGGCTGCCGAAGTATCGTTTTCCGCCTGCGGAAGACGTAATCGCTCAGATGCTGGCATTTGTGCGCGAAACTTTGAGTGACGGCGGCATTCCGGTGCTGCTGGGTTATTCGCTGGGGAAAGCGCAGGAGATTTTGTGTGCGCTGCATGATGCGGCGCTGCCGGTGATGGTCCATGCGAGTGTGGCGCAGATCACGGAGGTGTTAATGCCACATCTTGGTGCCTTGCCAAAGTGGCGGCTGTTTGATGCGAATGAAGCTGTGGGGCATGTGCTGGTGTTTCCGCCGGGCGCGAAAATCGAGGTGCCGAAAACGCGCACAGCGATGCTGTCGGGCTGGGCGATTCAATCGAGCGCGAAGTATCGCTACGGCGTCGATGTGGCGCTGCCGCTGAGTGATCATGCGGATCATCCTGAGCTGCATGAGACGGTGGAAATCGTCAAACCGCGCCGGATTTACCTCGTGCATGGCTCCACGCGTGAGTTTGCGGCGGAACTCCGCACGCGCGGGCATGATGCGCGGGCGCTAGGGGCGGAGGATCAGTTGGAACTGAGCTTTTCAGCTCACTGATTCGAGTTTCTGCCGGCGGGCGAAGAAGACGCGGGCGCTTTCCATGACGCCATACGCGGTTTCCTGCGGTGTGAGTTCGGCGGTCTTGATGCGCAGGTCAGAGAGGGATTTGTAGAGCGGTTTGCGCTCAGTGAGCAGGCGTTCGAGCTTGGCTTTGGGATCTTCTTCGCCCGCAAGCAGGGGACGATTGTTGTTCATCGCGGTGCGGCGGGCGAGGCGCTCGGGATCGGCATCAAGCCAGACGATGTAGCCGAGGTGGCGCAGGATGGGCAGATTGCGGGGTTGCGTGATGATGCCGCCGCCGGTCGCGATGACGCAACCGCGTTTGCCGAGCAAAGAACGCAACGCGGCGGATTCACGCAGACGGAACCCGGCTTCGCCTTCAGCGGCGAAGATTTCAGGAATGGTCATGCCAGCCGTGTCGGCGATGAGGTGGTCAGTATCTACGATCTGGAAGCCGATCATCTGCGCGACAATGCGGCCGACGGTGGTTTTGCCGGAACCCATGAGGCCGATAAGGATGATGTTTGGCTGGCGGGGCAGGGGAGTCTCGACTGCGGCCTGAACGAGTTCCAGAATAGATGAAACGAGGTCGGGATCGTCGCGCACAGCATCGAAGTAGCTTGAATACTGCGGCTGCCAGCCGGTGGCGTGCAGCTTGGTGTTGGAGACGCGTTTGTGGCTCCAGCCGCGTTTGCGATTGGGATCAGGTTCGCGTTCGCTGGGCAGTTTGAGGCCGAAGATGGCGCACAAACGTTCCAAACATTGCCGCTGCGTCATCTGCGCGTCATCGACGACGTTGAAGATGCCGCTGAGACGTTGTGTGATGAGGTGAACAATCGCGCTGGCGGCATCATCGGCATGGATTTGGTTGAGCAGGCGGCCTTGGCCGTGGTTTCCTTCGATGGCGGCTTTGCCTTCGAGCAGGTTCTTCAAAACAAACGACCGACCGGGGCCATAAATACCGGCGAGACGTGCGACGGCACCTTTCGAGTTCAAAGCGATGTTTTCAGCTTCACGCAGCAGGCGGCCGGTGTCGCGATCAGGATCGGCGTGACTGGTTTCATCGACGATTTCGCCATCGACTTGCGGGTAAACACTGGTGCTGCTGGTGTAGAGTGCGAAGGCTCGCGGAAAGGCGGTCACAAGATGCCGCATGCCATCGACATAGACGGCTTGATACATTTCAGCACCGCCTCGGCTGGAACTGGCGCAATGAATGACGGCGTCGATGTTTGCGCCGATCTTCGTGGCGAGTGCAGTAACGGAGTCCTGATTCGAAATGTCGCAGGACTCGACGCGCCAAGGCTTGGCAACCGCTAGCCGTGCGGTGGACTGGGGCGAATGCGTGAGGCCGATGACTTCATGACCCGCGGCATGAAGCAGATCGGCGGCACGTTCACCGACGAAACCACAACCAGCGATGAGCACCTTCATAGCGGACGACGTTTCTGATAGTAGGCGAGGACGCCTTTCACGATGCCACGCACATAGTCTTCGATGGCGCTGGTTTGCAGACGGCCTGCGACCAGCGTGCGACCCAGGTAATGGCCGAGCAGCAGGCGCCGGTAGGTTTCTTCGTGGTTCATGACGAAAGGCTCAAGGTACACGACCGGGCATTCATAGATCCGGTTGGCGAGCAGGTTCCGCGCATAAATATAGGCGTTGGTGCCGACATGGCGGGCATTGTTCGTGGTGTAAACATAGGCGGGTAGTTCCGTCGCAGACCGCATGCCACCAGCGATGGCTTCTGCGAGCGGCAGTTCCTCCTCATGCATGCGTGAGAACAGGCGTTGGAACATTTCAAAGCGCACGTCCTGCTGCGCTAGCTCAATGGGAGCGTAGCAGCCGTTCACAAGGACGTGCATATGGTTCATGGGCGAGAACTGCGGTGCGGTGGCATCGCCCCAAGCTTCGGCGTTGTAGTGCAGGCAGAGCACGACATCGGGCTTGATGGTGGTGTTGACTTTTTTGGCGCGGGCGTGGATCTCGCTGACTCGGTAGAAGAGTTTTTCGCTCTGCCACTGCACGGTGAGGAGCTTCGCGTCACCCGTGAGACCATTGTAATTTTCCTGCGGCTGCGGGAAGCCCGATTCGATGAGCAGTTGGCGTGCAGGAGTGATCAAGTCGGACGGACGCAGTTCGGTGACAGGATCAAGGCGGTCGCGCACGAGTGAAACGTAAGCGCCGAGGGCTTTCAGACGCTCGGCGAGCACTTGGGCGGTGGTGAGCGTGAGTGTGCCTTCCTGGATGGCTTCACCAGGAGCGAAGCTGAGGTAGCGTTCTTCCATCTGTGAATAGCCGCCGCCGATGTGGCCGGGATCGATGGCGATGTGGACATCACTCAACGGCGCGCGGCCTTTGAGCGGAGGCATTTCGCTGGCACGCCTCCAGGTGCGCATGCTTGGCAGAGGTGATTCCGCGCGGCTAGAGAACGCGATGCGCACCTCGGGCTTGATAGGGTCGCCGGTTTGGATCACGACGCCGTCGGGTTCCATCTTCCATGGCGGCGTCATGGGCGAGCCGTCGGAGTAAATGTCGCGCAGCGCGGCTTCAAACTCGACCCGCGTCATTGATTGATGAAACGACTGGAGTCTGAGCCAGTCTGGTTTGGTGCCGAGGGGGCTCAGCTTGTCCAGCCGTGGTGGTGGCGCGGGCGGCGGAGCGACCGGAGGCGCGGGTGGCACCGCAGCGGTGCCGGGTATGATTTGAGAAGGAGTCAGGGGCGCGACAGCCGCCGGAACAGGGGTAGTGGGCGTGGGTGCGGGCGCAATCGTCTGCGTCATGCCCGGCGCTGCCACGCAGCACGTCAGCATGACGGCCAGCGAGTTGCCGCGCATCATTCGTTTCATCATAAGTTCATCCTAGACTTGATCCCCGGCTTCATCATCTACTAAGTGGTGACACAATGAACGACAACACGGCTGACAGCGCGGACGGACTCTTCCGCCTTCTTTTTTTGGGCGATGTGGTGGGCGAACTGGGACGCAAGGCGGTCGCCGCGCTGCTGCCGGTGCTCAAGGAGGAACTCAAAACGGACTTCATCGTGGTGAACGGTGAAAACTCCGCTGGTGGGCGCGGCATCACGCCGAAGATCGCCATCAGCCTCATGCGTGCCGGTGCGGCGGTGGTCACGAGCGGGGATCACATCTGGGATCAGAAGGAGATCGTACATTACCTCAGTGAGGAGCCGCGCATGCTGCGGCCGATGAACTATCCCGCAGGCACGCCGGGCAGCGGCTTCATCGTGCTGGAGTCAAAGAAGTGCAAAGTGGCCGTGGTGAACCTGCAAGGCCGCACGTTCATGAATCAGCAGCTCGATAATCCCTTCCCCGCCATCGCTGCATGTGTCGAAGAATTGCGCCAGGAGACGCCGGTGATCTTTGTGGATTTCCACGCCGAGGCCACGAGCGAAAAAGTTGCCATGGGCTGGCATCTCGACGGCAAAGTTTCCGCCGTCGTCGGCACGCACACCCATGTGCCCACCGCCGATGAACGCGTGCTGCCCCAAGGCACCGCCTTTCAAAGCGATGCCGGCATGTGTGGCCCGATGGATTCCGTCATAGGCAGCCAGATCGAGCCCGTGCTCGAACGTTTTCTTACCATGATGCCCACGCGTTTTGGTGTTGGTCGTGGTGCGGTGCGCGTGAACGGTGCACTGATCACGATCGATCCCGCCACGGGCAAGGCGCTCAAGATTGAGCGCGTGGCGCGGACGTGGCATGAGTGAGTTCGATGCTTACTCCGCCCATGCCTCGCGGATGAGACGGAGAAAATTGCCGTGCATGATGTTGGCGATGTCCTCGTCTTTGTAGCCGCGTTTTTGGAGCATGGCGGGGATGCGGGCGAGGTCGGCGATGGTGTCGAGGTCTTCGGGAGTTTGCTCGGTGCCGTAGCCGCCGTCGAGGTCGGTGCCGATGCCGGAATGGAGGGCGTTGCCGGCGAGCTGGCAGACGTGATCGATGTGGTCGCAGATGACTTCGAGTTTGAGACCGACTTCCTGCGGGGTGGTTTTGCCGCGAGTCCAGCCGGGGATCATCATCCAGGCATCGAGCGCGGCACCGATGACGCCACCGCGTTCAATGAGGGCTTTGAGTTGATCGTCGGAAAACTGGCGGGGATCGGGGACGAGGGCACGGCAGTTGCTGTGACTGGCCCAGACGGTGCCGTGATGAATGTCGAGGGCCTGCCAGAAGCATTCATCACTGAGATGCGTGACATCGAGGATCATGCCGAGGCGGTCCATTTCCTGGATGAGTTCTTTACCACCTGTGGGCAAGGGGCCGACCTGATCATGGCCAAGCGCATAACGACAGACGCCGTAGTGCGCAGGGCCCATGGCGCGAAGGCCCTGCGCCCAAGCGTCTTCGAGATGGCCGACGGTGCGAATGGAGTCGGCGCCTTCGAGGCTGAGAATGTAGCCGATGGCCTTGGTGTCGTCGGGAATGCTCGCGTCATTCCACAGCGCGATCATTTCGTCGAGTTCGCGCACGTTCGTGATCTGGCGGAGCTGGCCGTCTTCTTCCATGGCGCGATACCAAGAGAGCTGGCCTTGGGTTTCGGACCAAGCCTGCTCAGGGGACATCCAACCAGCGATGGGGGATGCGCCGGGCATGCAACCAGCGAGTTGGGTGGCGACGCAGAGGCCGACTTTGCCTTTGCGCATCTCGGGGAAGGCGGTGGTGCCGCAGGCGCGGCCTTTGCCGGTCATGCCAGCCTCACGACGTCGAATCTCGTGAACGGGAAGGCGGAGGTCGCGATTGAAACCGCCGAGGGCGTTGAGGCTGAGGTCGAGGTGGGCGTCGAAGGTGAGCATGATGAATGAGATGACGAATGGAGCGTCATTCTACGCTGATTCGATCATGCGTCATTCATAGCGATAGCCTGCGCCATGCACGGTGCGGATGATGCGCGGCTGGGCAGGATCTTTTTCGATGCGTTTGCGTAGCTGCGAGATGTGCTGGTCGAGGGCGCGGCTTTCGGGGAAGTAATCGACGCCCCAGACTTCATCTGCGAGCGTGTTGCGGTCGATGACCTTGCCACGACGCTCGTAAAGCAGGCGCAGGACTTTGACGTCACGCGGGCTGAGTGCGAGTTCGACCTTGTCGCGATACGCACGCAACTCGGTGGGCACGATGCGGAGGTCGTCCATCGTGAAATCGTCGTCGGCTCTGCCACCGCCGCGTGAGGCGGTGCGGCGCAGGATGGCGCGGATGCGGGCGATGATCTCCTTCACGCCGAAGGGCTTGGTCATGTAGTCGTCGGCACCGAGTTCGAGACCGAGGACGGTATCGATTTCTTCCGATTTAGCAGTGAGGAAGAGAATTGGGACTTTTTCGTCCTGACGGCGGATCTGTTTGCAGACCTCATAGCCATTGAGACCGGGCATCATGACGTCGAGGCAGACGAAATCGGGATTTTCGGCACGAAAGAAGTCCACGGCCTGTAAGCCGTCGCTGGCGGCGATGACTTCGTAGCCTTCCATGGTGAGGACTTCGCGCAAGGCATCGCGCGTGTGGTCGTCGTCTTCGGCGATGAGTATTTTAGTCATGACTGGTTGGGTAGGTTGAGAATGAAGCGTGCGCCGTCGCGATAATTGGGGCAGACGGTGAGCGAGCCACCATGCAATTGTGCCAGTTCGCGCGAAATGGTCAATCCAATGCCTGTGCCACTGACACCTTCAGCGAGGTCGGACCGGAGGCGCTCAAACGGCTCGAAAACGGTGCGGCGCTTGCCAGCGGGGATCCCTGGACCGTGGTCTTCAACGATGATGCGCGCGCTGCGCTCATCATGTTCAGTGCCGATGCTGATCCACTTTCCGGCGTTGGCATATTTGTCCACGTTTGAGATGAGATTACCAAGGATCTGCTCGATGGCGTCGGGGTCGGCCTGGATGGTCGCCGGGCCATGTAGGGAAGTGACGATTTCAAAGCCTTTGTTTTCGAGCAGGGGCTTCCAGAAATCGACAATGCGAGAGACAGTGTCATCAAGCACGAGCGATTTTGGCTGAATGGTGAGTTTGTCTCGCTGCTGGCGGGCGTAGTTGAGGACGTTTTGGATCAGGCGGTCAAGCCGTGCGGTTTCCGCTTCAACGACACCCAGTTGACGTTTGGCGATGGAATCGCCCTGTGACTCGGCACGCTGGGAGGCCATCTCAGCGTAGAGGCGGATGTTGGTGAGCGGGGTTTTGAGTTCGTGGGAGATTTGATTGACGAAGGTCACACGCTGCTGTGCGACGCGCATTTCACTCGCGCTTTCGTGGAAGTAGAGCCAGCCGACGACAAAGACCAAGACGATGCCGGAACTGACGCCGAGCAGGATCGGAAAGAGGTAGGGCTTCGGAAATTCCTCGTTCGCGGGCGCGTAGGCCAGCTCCCATTGCGACAATGGTTCCGAGCAGGCGCGGTGCGCGGCCGGAGGACCTTCAGAACCGGACAATTTTTTGCCCCATTGATGCAACGGGATGCCTTTCACGGTTGCTAGCAGCATGCGGCCTGGAGGTGTGGCCAGCCCGGGCTGTGGTAGCCGTTGAAATAGAGCATTCATCAACGCTTGGGGATTCATCAATGCACAGCTCAGGCTGCCATCGGCAAAACGATGCCAGTAGATGAACATGGAGTCGCCCACATGCCAGCCGCTCCAAGTAAGCGGCGTTTCGGACTGCACAGGCCGGTCATCAATGTGATAGCCGTACATTTTCAAGTAGGTCATCCATTGGGATGAGCGCTGCTGTGCAAGGGTGAGTGCTCCCGGCATAAAGATGCGTTGAAACGGCGGGCCGCCATCATCCAGTGTGGAAACGAACTCTGGCATGCTGTCTGGGTTGCGGGTCGAGTCATGGATGGCTTGGATACGCTCTGTAGGATTGAAGCCCTGACCGGGCTGAAAGGCATTTTTACCCTCAAAAGACTCGATGCTTCCTGTTTCACCCACTTTAGACCAAGTTTGGGCGACCCACGGATGCGTGGCTAGCCTTTGCGACATCAAACGTGCTGAGCCAACGCTTTGCGCTCCCCAATTGTCGAGGCGGTCAGTGAGCTGCCGCATGTCGTGCAAAAGGTGATGGTCGGCCGAGCTGAGACGTTCAGCCAGGATGGCCTGCATCGAAGCATCGGTGCGTTTTTCTGCATCACGAATCAGGTAGGTTCCCAGCCACGCCAGCAGAGCTAGGGGGAGAATCACCAAGATGATGAACAGGATTGTGGAGCGGCGTTGCAGCATGCGAGAGGCTCATAATTTAGCCCCGCCGTCTATTCATTCATCTAAAATTTATAAAAACCATAAAATAAACCGGGGCGGACTTTTAGGTCCGCCCCGGGATTTGCAGGTGTTTCCAACAGCCAGAAGGACAACCACTACCTTGGGAAAATTGGGATTCAGCGTTCGGTGACCGTAGTCACGTTGCGTTGATCTCTTGGGAGTATCTCACAGGCCGAAATGAATGAGTCAGCGGCTTGTGAGTAGCTTGTAAGGAAAGTGTAAGACGGTATTTAACGCTTCACCGCCGACCAAATCCACCGAAACGGCCAGGTGATGGCGACGATGACCGCCCCAATCAACGCGGCGACCAAATTCATTGGCAGCAGCAGCACACGCAGGATGGGATTGAGTACCTTTTGCATTACTTCAATCCGCGACCAAGCAATGGTCAGCACGGTGATGAGAATGATGCCCGCGAACTTGAGGATTTTCACCTTCAGCGGACCCATCTCTTCAAAAAAGTCATGAAAGTGCAGTTCTGAAAGCAGCAACAATCCGACGTAACCGATCAGAATGAACGCGGTGTGCTCCAGCACTGGGTATTTGACGATCATTTTGATGGCCATGCCCGCCACCAGACGCAATGCGATGATGCCGATGGTCACTCCCACATAGACCGGCCACAGGTCCTTTGGACTCAGGGCGATTGCAGCCACGACATTGTCCACGCTCAGACTCAGATCCATCAGGGAGATCATGGCGATCGTGCTGGCGAAGGTGCGATGATGCACGTTCACGGCTTCCCCTTCGTCTTCGCCGATGTCCTTTTGCCCGGCAAAGTGAGCGCACATCAGCCACACGAGATAAAGCGCCCCGACGAGCATCACCCAGTGGTTATGGATGATCCAGGAGGCAAACAGCAGCGCCACGAGTCGGAAACCATACGCGCCGATGTAGCCGATGTTCATCGCCTTGGCTCGTTGCTTCTCATCTAAGTGGGAAGCCATGGCAGCAATGGCTAGCGCATTGTCCACCGACAGCAGTCCCTCAATCAAAACAAGGCCCATGATGACGGGCAGGGCATGGACAAATGAAGCCCAGAGTTCGGGCACGGAAGTAGCAAGAAATACAGCAGACATCAGCGCGCACGATGGCGGACGAGATCAGGCTTTCCAGTACCATTTGCTAGCAAATGAAATCGCCCAATCCCGCATAGCGAAATGAGGCGATTATCTCTTTGCAGCGGCAATTTAGGAGTAGGAGGACTCCACACGCTTTGCCACGTCCTTGTAGCCGTAGTCTGCGTTATAGATCTCTTTGAGTGCTTCTAAGCCTGCGACCTTGTCGCCCATTTTATCCAACACGTTCGCCAGTTCATAGAGCACTTCTTTTTTGATGGCGTCCATGATGACCAATTCTTTGGAGGCCTCCATGAGTGAGGTCTTGGCAAGATCGTTCATGTTCTTGCGCTCGAAGCAACGGCCCAGCATGAGAATCGCTTTGATGCGCATGTTTGGATTCGATTTCGCCTGCTGTAGCTCTGGAATCGCCTCGGTGTACATACCGGCATTGAAATAGGCTTGGCCCAGTTCATAGCGCAGTGTTTTGTCGGTCGGATTGCGGTCCACGCGGGTTTTAGCCTCGCCAATGACGACGCTAGAACGCTGGCGGCGGATTTCAGCCACCTGTGCACGTTTGTCATCAATGTCTGGTGCGTCGGGATTCGATTCGATTTCGCGTTCGTACTCCTCGATCTTCTGATCCTGCACCTTGTCGCGCAGGATCTCGACTTTGCGCTGAAGGGCCACGTCACCGGGATTCAGCGTCAGGGCGTAATCATAGAACATCAGCGCGTCATCCATCTGGCCGAGTTTCTCGTAGAGATCGGACATGCGCTTGACGATGGCGATGTTCGACTGGTCGGCGTTGTACTGATCGATGGTCTCAGCGAGGAACTGCTCCATCTGCTCCTTGGTCATGCCTTGGCGGCTGAGCATTTCCAGCTTCGCCGCTTCGCCGGAATCTTTCATAGCGCTGCGGAAATCACCGCCGACGCCCCAGCCTTGACGCAGAATGGAGGTGCGCGCAGCGGCGTCTTTTTCGCCTTTCATGGCTTCCATGTCACGGGGATCGACTTTGACGATGAGACGGTACACTTCGCTGGCAAGTTCCGGCTCCTCATGCGCCATGTAGTGCTGCGCCAGCTTGTGCATGTGCTTGGTGTTCTCAGGATGACCCGCACGGATGGTCTCCAGCGCAAAGGCTGCAAGCTGCGGGAAGTGCATCTTCATCGCGATGTCATAAAGCTGCTCGTTCGCGTTGAGATTGAAGGGGTCTTTGCGGAAGATGTTCTCCTCCATGTCGGCAACCACCTCCGCTGGGTCCTTCTTGGAACTTGGCTTGAAGCCGCCGAGGCCAAAGCTGAATTTTTTGCCGGCGCTACCACCGCTTGCTTCGCTTTCTGCACTACGCAGCAGCTTGCGGCCGTCGAGGAAGCCGAAGTTGGCCGTCACGATGGGCAGCACTTGGTCAATGACATATTCCCAGTTCTTCCGCTCGGCTGAGATGAGCGCTTTCTTCCAAAGGGCTTGGTACTTGGGGTCGAGTTCGGCTTCCTTAACGATCATAATCCTATGTGCTGTTGTCGTGGTTGAATGGGTGGGGTGGCGTCGGCTACTTTTTCCCGCTGCCAAACCATGAGGAAAGGGCGCGCAACTCCGTACCCGTCCCCTCGGACAGCCCCTTCATGCTGAATTCGTGCTCAAAGAGCACCATCCAGAAAAAGGTGGCGACGAGGAAGGCGAGGGTCCAGAGGACTTTGGAGAGGATGCGCATGCCGGGAATTTAATCACTCTATGAAGAAAAGGGGGGAATCGTCCAGCACGGAGTTTCATTCCTTTTCAAACAACAGCCGCAGGCTGTTCAAACACACCACCACCGTGCTGCCCTCATGCGTCAAAACACCTAGAGTCAGCGGCACGATGCCAAACAGCGAGGCAACGGCCATCACGATCACGCTGCCGAGGGAAATAAACAGGTTCTGCTGAATGATCCGCCGCGCCTGCTGGCTGATGCGGCGGGCTGAGAGCAGTTTTTCGATTTTGTCCTGCATCAGGACCACATCGCTCTGCTCCAGCGCCGCATCGCTGCCGCGTGCGCCCATGGCCACGGAAACGTAGGCGGCGGCCAAACTCGGCGCGTCGTTCACGCCATCGCCAATCATGGCGACTTTGTGGCCCGCCTGCGTGAGTTCGCGGATGACGGCCACCTTGTCCTCGGGGTGCAATCCGGCGCGCACTTCAGCGATGCCGAGTTTCTCGCCCACTTCGATGGCCGCAGCACGGCGGTCACCTGTCAGCATGATCGTGCGCACCCCCTCGGCGGCGAGTTTTTCCAACACGGCACGGCTTCCGGCGCGAATCTCATCCTTGAGCAGCACACGTCCGACAATCTGCTCATGCAGCACCCAGACCTCGCTGAAACCCAGCGGCGCATCCGGCACGCCCGCCAGCACTTCGCCCAAAGCGCTGTCTTTGACGAGTTCACGACGTCCCACATAGCTCAGGCCGCCTGCCGTGCGTCCGCGCAGGCCCTGACCGGCAATTGATTGAAATTCGGCCAGTTTGTCCGCCACAATGCCTTCCGCCTGCCCGTGCCGCGTGATCGCGCGTGCGATGGGATGATTCGAGTTCGCCTCTAAACTCACCGCAATGCGCAGCACGTCCTGCTCGCGTCCTGCTGGGAAAGATTCGATCTTGATGACCTTCAGTTCACCTTCCGTGAGCGTTCCGGTCTTATCCATCGCGATGACATCAACTTCTGCCAGTTTCTCAATTGCGGCACCACCACGGAACAGCACGCCACGCCGAGCTCCCCACGCGATGGCAGCTAAAATGGCCGATGGAATCGACAAAACGAGCGCGCACGGACTCATGACGACCAGCAAGGTCATCGCCCGATAAAACGACGACTTCGACGCCGCCGTGTTCTCAAAGGGTGGAATACCAAAACCCAGCCACCACACGAAAAA
The DNA here is from genome assembly GCA_947466075.1 of Verrucomicrobiaceae bacterium. Lineage (GTDB taxonomy): Bacteria > Verrucomicrobiota > Verrucomicrobiia > Verrucomicrobiales > Verrucomicrobiaceae > Prosthecobacter. Next base: position 12,074 of record CANIBP010000008.1, on the reverse strand, counting down.
CATCAGCGCCACGATGCCGAGCGTCAAAATCGTGTAGCGCGTGCCAAAGCGGTCCGTGAAGCGCTGACTAGGTGCCCGTAGATGCTGCGCGGTTTGGATCAGCGTGATGATTTTTGCCAGCGCACTTTGCGTTGCAGGCCGATCCACCCGCACCTGCACCATGCCCCACTGGTTTAATGTGCCGCCATAGATCGCCGCGCCCGTTTCCTTCGTGATCGGCACTGCCTCGCCTGTTAGCGTCGATTCATCCGCTGCTGTCGAACCTGAAATCACCGTGCCATCGACCGCAAACAGCTCATCGGGCTTCACTAGGATCACATCGCCCACGCGCAGACCGCTGACGCTGCGATCTTCCGTCGTCCCATCCGGCAGTAGCACATGCGCCAGTTTCGGCGCGGATTTGGTCAGCGCATTGATCTCCTTGTGAGTGCGGAACATCACAAAGTGCTCCAGCGCACCCGAGGTCGAGAACAAGAACAGCAGCAGCGCCCCTTCCTCCCATGCCCCAATCGCCACCGCTCCCAAAGCGACGGCCAGCATCAGGAAATGCACATCAAGGCGACGTTCGAGCAGATTCTCCCACGCGTCTTTTGCCGCATCCCAGCCGCCGGAGATCAGCGCGATCGCGAATAAACTTTCCGGGACCCATGCCGGCCCCGAGGATAAACGCTCCGTCAAATAACCCACCAGCAGCGACACACCACAGATCGCCGCCTGCCAGGCCAGCGTGCGCCATTCGTCATCGCTCTCCTGCTCCATCTCATCCGGCTCCGGCCACGCGAAATCACGCCATTTCCAGAACTTCGGAGCCGTGGGGCACGACGGCTTCTCCAAAACAAAAGATCCGTCCTTCTGCTGCACGTCCAGCATGCCAGAGTGCGCTGGAACAGCTTCCGCCTTCTGCAACCATCGCGCATCCACCGCACGTAGCACTTCCGTGAGTTTCGCTTGCAGCAATTCGCCATCCACACGGCCGAGCGTTGCCATTTCGACGCGCTTGGATTCTGGATTCAGCCGGATTGCTTCAATGGACGGCTCTTCTAGCAAAAAATCAGCAAGCGCTGTCATCCAGGTGGATGAATCGGGCGGCGTTGGGACGGAATTTGGCATGCGATGCTTTAAGAGTCAGCAAGAGGCGTGACAACTTGATCTTCTTCGCGCATGATTTGCACATGATTCGCAGTCTCATCGCTGGATCGCTTCGTGTCTTCTCCGGTTCCGTGGCCCGCTGGCAGGGTTGCGCGCCGGAACCGGTGCAGCGTGTCTATTTTGCCAATCACACCAGCAATCTCGATGGCCCCGTGCTCTGGGCATCTCTGCCAACGCCCGTGCGTGATCTCACCCGGCTCATCGGTGCCAAAGATTACTGGTCCGTGGGTCGCGTGCGGCCGTTCCTCGCCTTTCGCGTTTTCAATGCCGTGCTCATTGAGCGCAAAAAGCCCACGCCGGAAGCGAATCCGCTCAATGACATGATCAATGCCCTCGGCGAACGTCATTCGCTGATTCTCTTTCCCGAGGGTGGACGTCACAACGAACCCGAACCGTTGCCTTTCAAGCCTGGCCTCTTCCACCTCGCCAAAAAACGTCCTGACGTGCAGTTCGTGCCCGTCTGGATGGAAAACCTCAATCGCATCCTCCCCAAAGGCGAAATCCTTCCAGTGCCCGTTCTCGGCAGCGTCACCTTTGGCGAGCCGATATGCCTGAACGAAGACGAAACGAAGCCTGATTTCTTGGTGCGAGCACGCGAGGCGGTGCTGAGGCTGCGACAATGACTATTGCCGGATCGGCGGCAGCTTCTCAGCGAGAACTTGGCGCAGTTCTTTGAGTGTGGCAGCATACTGCGGATCATTCGCAAGGTTTGTGTATTCGTGCGAATCGGCATCGTGGTCGTAGAGTTCGAGGCCGTTTTTGCCTTCGTCCCATTCCGTGCAGCGCCAGCGTGCGGTGCGAACCGTGCGGCCCCAGAATTCGGCGTCCTTGCCACGTCTGGCTTGCGTGAAGGCATAATCGTGAAAGGAAGCCATCGGGTTGTTGAGCAGGGGGCGCAGACTTTGGCCCTCGAGCTGTTTCGGTGCAGGAACACCACACAAATCGCAAAGGGTGGGAAAAACATCGAGGAGTTCGATGAGACTGTCACTGCGCTGACCGCCGGTCTTCATGCCGGGCGTGTGCATGATGAAGGGAACACGGGCGCTTTCTTCAAAAAGGCTGCGTTTGTGCCACAATCCATGTTCGCCGAGATGCCAGCCGTGATCGCTGGTGAATATGATGATCGTGTTGTTATCGAGACCCATCTGTTTGATCGCATCGAGCAAACGACCAGCCTGCGCATCGACATAGCTCACACAGGCAAGATAAGCACGAATGGCGGCGCGGCGTTGTTCGGGCGTGGCAGTGAGCGCATAACCGGGAACGGCACCATTGCGCGCGGGTGCGGGAATGTCCGCCTCGTCATCGGCAGGAGCCTCGGGTAGCGTGACGCTCTCAAAGGGATAGAGATCAAAATACTTCGCCGGTGCAACGAGTGGCAGATGTGGGCGATGAAAACCGACGGCGAGGAAGAAGGGTTTTTCCTTGTCCCGTTTGTCCAGCCACTCGATGGCGGTCTTGGCGAAAATGCCATCGACGAGTTGGTCATCGCTGCCGGGAATTTCCTGCCAGGAGAGGCCCTGCTTTTTGCCAGCTTTTACTTGGACGACACTTTTCTGTTGTGGCGGATAAGGCAATTCACTCTTGAACGGCGTGCCGAAGTCCCAAGCCTGCGGATCGTCCATGCTTTCGAGGCCGGTGGGCACGCCGAGATGGAAAATCTTGCCACAGCGTGCGGTGGTGTAGCCGTTGTTGCGGAAATGATGCGGCAGCGTCAGGACATCCGGGATGTTGGTGTAAAGATTGTCTTCGTTGTTGGTGACACGCGTCGTATGAGGCCGCATGCCAGTCATCATGGATGAACGGGATGGATTGCAGTGCGGAAATTGGCAGTAGGCGCGGTTGAACAACACGCCGCGTTTTGCCAGTGCATCGAGATTCGGCGTTTTGGCCTGCAAATGGCCGTAACACGCCAATGTGGCCGCGAGATCGTCCGACATCAGCAACAGGACGTTCGGGCGTTTGTCAGCGGCCTGCGCAACACATGATAAGCTCGCCAAGACGAAAAGCAGGAGAGGTTTCATGGCTGGCTCTTTTTGCCCTGCTTATTTTCGGTTGATGGCGGGGCTATAAAATCCTGCACGGGGAATTTTTCACGCAGACGTTTGCTCAGCGACTCAATCATCTGCGCGTGTTCGGGTTTGTCGGCGACGTTTTGGTTGTTCTGTGGGTCATTCACCATGTTGTAGAGTTCACGACGCGTTTCCGCACCCTTTTTGGTCCACTCGACGTAACGCCATTTATCGGTGCGCATCGCGACACCTAGGTAACCCTGCCCTTTGGGATACCAACTGAATGCGGCATCATTCACTTTCGCCTCGGGATCGTCGAGCACAGGCTTCAAACTGCGGCCTTGGAAGGCGGTGTAATCTGGCAGGCCGCACAAGTCGGTGAGCGTGGGAGCGAGATCGACGGACTGGGCCAGCGCTCCAGTTTTTTCGCCAGCGTGCTTCATGCCGGGCTGTGAGATGATGAGGCAGTTGCGTGTGGCACCTTCGTAGTTGTTGTGCTTTGCGCCCCACCAAGTGTGCTCGCCCATGTAGTAGCCGTGGTCGCTCCAGAAGACGATGATGGTGTTCTTCGCGAGGCCAGTCTCGTCTAGCGTGGCAAGCAAGCGACCGACCTGAGCATCGACGTAACTGATCGCGGCGTAATAGCCGTGCAGGCACTGGCGCTTGAAGGCCTCAGGCAGCTTGTCGCCGGTGACCTGCGGCACATCGCGATAGCCGTAGAAATCATTGCCGGATGTCGCGGCGAAGTCAGGCGCTCCCTTCGGCACGAACTCATTGGTGGCGAGCGTGAACTTCGCGGGATCGTAGAGATCCCAGTATTTTTTCGGCGAAATCCACGGCACATGTGGATTGGCAAAGCCAACGGCGAGGAAGAAGGGCTGCGCGGGATTCTTTGCGTGCTCACGGAGTTGAGCGATGGCGTTGGCGGCGCAATCGCCATCTAAGAGATCGTCATCCGCGCAATCGACGGCTTCGAAGGCGGGGACAGCGGCGTTGCGGCTGCCTTTGCCTTTTTGCGGGATGGGTGTGCCGCTTTGCTTCGCGTCCGCGATGTATTTCTGCACTGCAGCCTGTGTCTCGGCACTGGTGCGCGGTTTTTTGCTGTGCCAGGCGGGAATGGTCCATGACGCATCATCATCAATGCCGACGTGGTAGATTTTTCCGAGGCTGCGAGTGTGGTAGCCGTTGTTTTTGAAGTGCTGCGGCATCGTCGTGATGTCCGGCATTGTGGTGCGCAGAGTACGGCCGATTTCGAAGATGCCGGTGGTGGCGGGATAGCGCCCGCTGAGCATGGAGATGCGGGAAGGGGAGCACAGTGCCTGCTGCACATAGCTGCGCTGGAACACCATGCCGCGCTTCGCTAGCGCATCGAGATTCGGCGATTTCACTGTAGGATCGCCATAGCAGCCGAGCTGCGGGCGCATGTCATCGCTGGCAATAAAAAGCACGTTGGGGCGATCAGCGGCCCACAAAACTGACGAAAGACACGAAAGGAAGAAAAACAGAGGTTTCATACTCGCAGCAACGAGACTGAAGCGCGGCTATTTCAGCTCCTTGATGCGGACATTGCGATACCACACGGGAAGAGCTTCATCCTGGAACGCGATCAGGCCCGTATTTGGCCTGTTAGCCATCTTGATGTCTTCGAGAACGGTGTCGATGACCTGCTCGCCATTGAAGACGACCTTCACGCTGCGGCCTTTGACGGTGATCGTGTAGCGATTCCATTCGCCAGCAGGCTTGACCATATTTTTCGAAGGTCCCGTGCCGTGGACGATGCCGCCGCAGTCATGGTGACCGGGTTTTTCGAGGCCGTACGTGTCGAGGATCTGCACCTCGAAACCCGTTTTCACCGGCTCCTTCATATCGCCGACTCGCATGAAGACGCCGCTGTTCCCTTTGGCATTGATTTTGAATTCGAGGTCGAGAACGAAGTCCGCATACGGCTTCTCGGTGGCAATGTAGGCATCGTATCGCTGCCAGCCTTTCTCACCCTCGCGGGGATGAAGCGAAACGCTGCCATCGGTCTCGACGAGCCAATTCCCGGCCGTTTTCCAACCGGTGAGGTCTTTGCCGTTGAAGAGCGGGACAAATCCGGCGGCATCAGCGGCGGGATGAAGGTCTTCGGCTTGAAGGCTGAAAGCGAAGAGGGAGGCGAGGAGAAGCGTGAGTTTCATGGCTAGACAGCTTCAAACGTGGGTGGGAAGCCGGATAAATCCCCGTTTGACAGTCTTGCATCTCTTTGGAACATATGAACGTATCCTGATACGTTGATTTGTTCCATTCCACCCCAAACCTGAACCCACACGACACCTCATGTCCGACTATAAAGTAAAAGACATCGCCCTCGCCGACTTCGGTCGCAAAGAACTCGACGTTGCCGAGCACGAAATGCCCGGTCTCATAGCCACCCGCGAAAAATACGGCCCGAAAAAGCCTCTCGCTGGCGTCCGCATCACCGGCTCCCTGCACATGACCATCCAGACCGGCGTGCTCATCGAGACGCTGAAGGAACTCGGTGCCGACGTCCGCTGGGCCTCCTGCAACATTTTCTCCACTCAGGACCACGCTGCCTCCGCCATCGCCGCCTCGGGAACGCCTGTCTTCGCCTGGAAAGGTGAAACCCTCGAAGAATACTGGTGGTGCACCTGGAAGGCCATCATCTTCCCTGGCGACAAAGGCCCGCAGCTCATCGTTGATGACGGCGGCGACGTGACCCTTCTCATCCACAAGGGCTACGAAATGGAAAACGGCGACAAGTGGGTCGAGACCCCTTCCGACAACCACGAAGTGAAGGTCATCAAAGACCTCCTTAAAGACATCGCCAAGAAGCAGCCCGGCATTTTCCACACGATCGTCAAAGATCTGAAGGGCGTTTCCGAAGAGACCACCACCGGCGTGCATCGCCTCTATGAAATGGCCAAGGCAGGCAAGCTGCTCTTCCCTGCCATCAACGTGAACGACAGCGTCACGAAGTCCAAGTTCGACAACCTCTACGGCTGCCGCGAATCCCTGCTCGACGGCATCAAGCGTGCCACCGACGTCATGATCGCTGGCAAAGTCGGCGTCGTCTGCGGTTACGGCGACGTGGGTAAAGGCTGCGCTGCTGCCCTTCGCGGCATGGGCGCCCAGGTCATCGTCACCGAAATCGATCCTGTGTGTGCCCTCCAGGCCGCCATGGAAGGCCATCGCGTCATGCCGATCGAAGACACTCTTGGTTATGGCGACATCTACGTCACCACCACTGGCAACAAGGACATCATCACCCTCGCCCACATGGAGAAGATGAAAGATCAGGCCATCGTCTGCAACATCGGTCATTTCGACAACGAGATACAAGTCGATAAGCTCAACGAGCGCAAAGACGTCAAACGCCTCAACATCAAGGCGCAGGTGGACAAGTACACCTTCCCGGCTGGCAACAGCATCTACATGCTGGCTGAAGGCCGTCTCGTGAACCTCGGCTGCGCCACCGGCCACCCGAGCTTCGTCATGAGCAACAGCTTCACCAACCAGACGCTCGCTCAGATCGAACTTTGGGAAACCAAGGATACCCGCCCGGTCGGCGTCACCGTCCTGCCAAAGAAACTCGACGAAGAAGTCGCCCGCCTCCACCTCGCCAAAATCGGTGTGAAGCTCACCGTGCTCTCCAAAGATCAGGCCGACTACATCGGTGTCCCCGTCGAAGGCCCCTACAAGACGGATCACTACCGCTACTAAGCTCGCGCGAACACTCACAACCCCCAAAACCACGAGGGCGGCCAGCAATGGCCGCTCTTCTTCTATTCAGGCTTCGCTCGCCAGCAGTGCCGCCAGCAACTCATCCACCGACATGCTCGCAATCGCGGATGCTTTGTCACTCATTGCATACGGCAGGATCAATTCACGACCATGAAGCAATGAACCGCAGCTATAGACGACATTGGGGACGTAACCTTCGCGCTCATGGCCTTCGGGGCAGAGGAGTGGATGACGCAGGCGGCCAATGACCTTGGTGGGGTCGTTCAAATCGAGCAACGCAGCACCAATGCAGTATTTTCTCATCGGGCCGACGCCATGGGTGATGACGATCCAGCCGGCTTCGGTTTCAATGGGCGAACCGCAGTTGCCGATTTTCACGGACTCCCACATCTCGGCCGGGCGCAGGATGATCTGCGGGTTGCTCCAGTGGTGGAGGTTGTCGGAGAACATGATGAAGAGGTTCTGGTCATCCTGCCGTGACAGCATTGCATAGCGGCCGGCGATGCGGCGTGGGAACAAGGCCATGCCTTTGTTCTGCACGGCGCTGCCGTTGAGGGTGAGCACACGGAAATGGAGAAAGTCCTGCGTCTCGATGAACTGCGGCAGGATGGCGCGGCCATTGTAAGCGGTGTAGGTGGCGCAATACATGACCGAGCCGTCGTCGTCGATGAAGCGAACGAAGCGGGCGTCTTCGATGCCGTTCGTCTCGTTGGGCGAGACCGGGAAGATGATGCGTTCGCTCAAGGCGAGCTTGGAGGAGAAGTTGATCTCGTAGTTGGAGTCGGCCAGCCAGCGAAAGCACTCCAGTGCGCGGCGCAGGTCGCGGCCCACGGGTTTCGATTCTCGGCGCACCCGGCGCACGCTTTCGTCGAGTTCATGGAGCGTGAACATTTCCGCCAGCGGTGCCATCACCGCTTCCGCATGACCGCCCTCGAATCCCATCTCGTGAAGTTTCGTGATGAAACGCTTCTTCTTGTAGCTGGGATTGGGCACGACGTCCGGTAGTGAGACGAAACGCGAGACCGGCTCCACGCTGATGGTGCCATCCGGTGTGATGAGGCCGGTGCGGAACTCGATGGAGGAGATGTGGCCTTCGCCCGTGGCACGCAGGCTCATGATGAAGCGCACGCCGCCCTCGGGCACTCCGCTTTGATCGGGATGCGGCACCATGGAGGGATTGAACAACGCTGCGGATTCCAGCGCATACTCACCGGAGAACAGCCCGCCGATGAGCATCTGCCGCACGCGGGAAATCGGTGCCTGCGAGGTGATGTGATGGCGCACTTTTTCATAGTGCGCGAGCAGGTGTGATTCGATGTCGAAGTGCCGCGAGGCGAATTCCAGGAGGAGCGCCTGCAACTCGATGTCAGCCTCGGCTTCGCTCAGTCCGAGAGCGCGATGCAGGATACTGGAAACGATTTGGGCTTTCCCTGGAATGAACGGGCGGATGATGACGCGCGCGCTTTCGGGATGGAAGGCCACATTGTGGCGGTGAAGACGGACGGGGTTCATACGGGAGGGCGCAGGGGTTCGGCGATCAAGTGTTCGGCACAGTTCATTTCGGCAAGCGAGAGGTGGAAGGCCAGCGAGGACTCCGCGCCCTGGTTTTCATTCACACGATCGTGATGCAGGCCATCACCGCAGCCGCCGGTGCTGGAATCATAGAGCGGAGTGCCCAGATCGTTGCGGCCGAGGAACCATTCGAAGGCGCGCTTGGCTTCACGCATCCACATGGCATCCTGCGTGGCGCGAAAAGCTTCGAGACATGCGGAAACCATCGCCTGTGCCTCGACAGGTTGTTGATCGAAGTCTGCGCGCGCGCCATCGCGCTGATAGAAGCCGTTGCTGCCGATGGGGCGGAAGCAACCGGCCTGCGTCTTCTGAATCGATGCCAGCCAGCGCAATGATTTCAAACCGATCTCCAAGGCTTCGGGATGGGGCATCCATTGGCCGCTGAGAATCAGCGCCTGGCAGATGCGTGCGTTGTCGTAGGTGACGCTGGGCTCAAACCACGGCCAGTTTTCCGTGGCGGAATGATTCCAGAGCACCACAAGCCTGTTGGTGAGGTCTGCGCGCATCGCATTGATCCCAGGATGGCTGGTGAACTGGCGCAGATACTCGTGAATGCCCAGCAGCGTGAAACTCCAGGCGCGCGGCGAGGTAAAATTGGTTACGGCCGCCAACCCGCGTTCAAAGAGTTGTGCGGCGAGCCTGCGGTGGCCTTCATTGCGCGAGCGACCCGCACCGGTGCCTGCGGCCCAAAGCGCACGCGCATGACTGTCCTCACTGCCGGCGTCTTCGAGCCACAGCCGTCCGTGGCTCATGAAGTTGCGAAAACGACCGCTGTTGTAATCCAACGCTGCTGCGAGGAAGGCGAGGTAGCTGGTGGCCAGCCTGCCGAGATTTTCCGCCGGTGGCTGGTCACCGAGTTCATCCAGCATGTTGCAGAGGATGAAGGCCCGCGCGTTGTCGTCGGTGCAGTAGCCTTCGTGAAAGTTCGGCACATTGAAAATCGCGTGCTGAAAAATGCCGGTGCCGTCACTCATGCGTACGATGTGATCGAGCCGCAGCGGTGGCAGCTCATAAGGTCGGCTATCGAGCGTCCAACCGGCGAAAGCCGCACGCGGCGTGGCCTTGCGATCTGTGCGGGCATGTTGAAACGATTCGAGATAACGTTGCGCCACCGCGGGCCAGATCATTTCACGGCCCATCGCATAGGCATCGTGCCGAATCTTTTCTTTGCGTGCCGGATCGTCGAGCAATCCGCACACGCCAGCAGTGATGGCTGCTGGATTGCGGAAAGGCACGAGCACGCCGCGTCCATCTGCCAGCAACTCCTGCGCATGCCAGTAGGGCGTCGAAACCACGGCCTTTCCTGCGCCGAAGACATAAGCCAACGTGCCGGAAGTGACCTGCGCTTCATTGAGATAGGGCGTCAGATAAATGTCCGTCGCGCCAATGAACTCCTTCAAGTCATCCAGAGAGACGAAGCGGTTGTAGAAAATGACGTGCTCCTTCACACCGCGATCTTCGGCAAGTCGTTCGAGGCTCAGACGATAGCGTTCGCCTTCACGCGCGACGAGCTGCGGATGCGTGGCACCCAGAATGAGATAAACCACGTTCGGATGGTGCCGCACGATCTCCGGCAGCGCCTCGATGACATGCTCGATGCCCTTTCCCGGCCCGAGCAGGCCGAAGGTGAGCAGCACCTTGCGTCCTTCGACGCCGAACTGCGGCTTGTAGAAGCTGGAGTTCACAAACGGCATGTCCGGGATGCCGTGTGGAATGATATCCACCTTTGCATCCGGCACACCGTAGGTTTCACGCAGAATTTCCGCGCCTTTGTGCGCCATCACCACCACGCGGTCACTGCGCCGCACGAGTTCCTCCATCACCTTGCGCTGTGAGGCATTGGGCTCGCGCAGCACGGTGTGCAGCGTGGTCACCACCGGCATCCGTACTTCCTTGAGCAGTGCCAGCAGATGACTGCCCGCCGATCCGCCGTAGATGCCGAACTCGTGCTGCACACAAAGCACATCCGTGTTGTTGAAGTTCAAAAAGTCCGCTGCACGCCGATAGGAATCGAGGTCTTTCTCCAGCAACTCAAAGCGCACACGTTGCGGATACTCATAGCCCTCCACGCGATCATTGACCGCACCGACAAAACAATCAGCATCAGGAGCCGCTCCAGCCACCGCTTCACTCAAATCATGCGTGAACGTCGCGATCCCGCAGAGCCGGGGTAGATAGTCCCCAAGAAAAGCGATGCGCTTCGGCAGGGTGGAAGTGCTCAGGATAATCCTCTCAAGTGCTGCGACATAACGCAGCAGACAGCCTGTGATGTTTTAAGCAATGGGGACTTCACCCCATTCGTCCAGAAAGCCGGATTCCTGTTGCCCTTCCAGAATCACCGTCGAGATGGGAAAAGGCTTCGGTAACTTTCACTCTCCAGACTCCCCCAATGATCCTCGATGCCACCTGTCAGTTAGATTACCAGACCATGGAGGTCGTGCCTGCCATCTTCATGCTGCGTCCACGCAGCGGTTGGGCGCAGTGGATCATGCGCGAGGAATTTTACATCCAACCTCAGGTCCCGGTGGTCGAGTTCACCGATGTGTACGGCAATCTCTGCCAACGCATCGTCATGCCAGAGGGAAATTTTCATCTCTCGGTGCAGTATCGTGTGCAGGTAGAGGACCGGGTGGACGAAGATTGTTATGCACCGCTGATGCTGGTGCAAAACCTGCCCCCGGATCTGCTGCACTATCTGCTGCCCAGCCGCTACTGCCAGTCTGACGAGTTGTCAGCACTCGCTACGTCCATCATTGGTAATCTGCCCTCGAACTACCAGTGTGTTGCCACGATCCGCGCTTGGGTTCATCAAAACGTCCGAAATGAGTCTGGCTCCAGCAACAGCTTCACCACCGCCTTGGAAACCTTGAATACCCGCCGCGGCGTTTGCCGTGACTTCGCCCATTTGGGCATCGCTCTCTGTCGTGCGATCAATGTCCCGGCGCGCATGGTGGTAGGTTTCCTGCATCAGCTCCAACCCATGGACCTGCACGCATGGTTCGAGGCTTACATTGGTGGCCGTTGGTACACCTTTGACGCCACGGAGAGCGTGACACGTGGCAACCGCATCGTCGTGGCCTACGGTCGGGACGCTGCTGACGTAGCACTGGCCACGCTTTTTGGCTCGTTCACGATGCAAAACATGCGGGTAACCGTCAGCGAGCATCAGCCGCCATTTCAGGCATAAAAAACGGCGTTGCTGTTGACCGTTCTGGTCTGACAACAACGCCGTGAAGTAAAGACAACGCGATTAGCGTGTCGCGTTTTCGATGTGCTGGCCGGTTCGTTCAATGTCTCTGCCGATGCCACGGAAAGTGTTGCAGCTCGTGCCGAAGACGCTCCAAAGCGCCGAGACCAGGAGAAGAAGAGTGAGACGTGTGGATGATGTTTTCATGTGCTTGTTAGTTTGGGTGCGGGCGACTGACTGATGAGAGGATTAATGGGTCTGTCAAGAATGGCACTCGGTTAAGACCATTCATCGTGGATTTTGAATGTTCGGGAGGACCTCCAAAAGCACCGTTCATCGCGAGCATTGATAATTCAACTTTGGTACAACGGCGTGCCGTGCAGCGGGTTCAATTCGCATGGCACTTCAAACCT
>CANIBP010000007.1 GCA_947466075.1 Verrucomicrobiaceae bacterium | reverse complement strand
CCGTTACGTCCTGATCGACGCGAACCGCGCGCCAAAAAACGAAGGCCGAAGTCCTATCAATTACTAACTGCCCCGCGCCACAAGTTCCAAGAAATCCCCCATCGTGAACGCTACCGTGCTGCTGCTTAACCGAGTGCCATTCATGTCAGAGCTGTTTCCTGAACTGGCGAAGTCGGCGGATGATCTGTGCTTCCTACACGGCATGCAGACGGATCTTCCGGCGCATCCGCAGGCTTATTTAAAGATGCACACGGGCAGTTCGCAGTTCGTGCGACCTTCGCTCGGCGCGTGGACGCATTACGGTCTCGGTTCAATGAATGAAAACCTGCCCGGCTTCATCACGATCACGCCTGCGAGTGGCTTTGGCGGCGCGCAGAATTATGGGAGCGCCTTTTTGCCAGCATTGCATCAGGGCACGCGCATCGGCGCAGAGAAGCGACCCATTGCGAATGCAGAGATGGCCAATTTGAAACCGAAGCTCAATGCGTCAGCGCAACGTGCGGAATTGGATTTCATTCAGGCGCTCAATCGTGGAAAACTAGCACGTGAACAGAACGACCCGCAGGTCGAGGGGTTGATCGAGTCCTTTGAGCTTGCTTACAAGATGCAGGGTGAGATGCCGGTGGTAATGGACTTGAATCAAGAGAGTGAAGCCACGAAGCAACTGTATGGCGTCGGTGAGGCGGCGTCGGATGATTTTGGTCGCAAATGTCTGCTAGCGCGGCGGATGGTCGAGGCGGGGGTTCGTTTCGTTGAAATCAATCATGGGGATTGGGATCATCACGCCGGTCTCGGCACCAAGCTGCCTGAGAACTGTGCTGCGGTGGACAAGCCACTGCGCGGATTGTTGGCTGACCTCAAATCACGAGGCTTGTTGAAGGACACGCTGGTTATCTGGAGCGGTGAGTTTGGCCGCACGCCGCATGCGGAGGGTCAGGATGGTCGAGATCACAATGTGAAGGCGTTCACCATGTGGATGGCTGGTGGCGGCGTGAAAGGCGGCTTCAGTCATGTCAGCAGTGATGATTACGGCTACGAGGCTATGGATGGCAAAGTCAGCGTCCATGACTGGCATGCGACTATTCTCCATTTACTGGGGATGGATCACGAAAAGCTAACCTATCGGCATGCGGGACGAGACTTCAGACTCACTGATATTCATGGAAACGTAGTAAAGGAAATTTTGGCCTGAAGGCTTGGCAAGGGACGTGGCGGCGCGTAGTTTCGCGTTATCATGAACAAAAAATATGGATGCTTGATTGCTCTGCTTCTGCTGGCCTTGCTGGTGAGCGTAGGGCTGAATTTTGGCCAGTTACTCGGTAAATTGGATGTGGATGTAGGCATGGATGCTGGATTTTCCACCGCGCATCCCAAACGGCATCTGCGTGAGGTGATTGTGGAAACGGCAAAGAAGCCGACGCAGGACAAAATCGTCCACATCGATCTCGAAGGAGTTATTTCCTCGATGGAAATGGGCGGTTTGTTTGCCGAAGCGATGCCGAGTGTGGACTCGATCAAGCATGCGCTGGAACAAGCGGTGGCGGATAAAAAGGTTAAAGCCATCGTGCTGCGCATCAATTCGCCCGGCGGCGAGGTGACGGCTTCGGACATCATTTACAACGCGGTGAAGAAGGCGGCGAAAGAGAAGCCGGTCGTTGTTTACATGGATTCGATGGCGGCCTCGGGTGGCTACTACGTCGCCTGCGGTGCGACGAAGATCGTGGCGAGTGAGACAACGCTGACCGCGAGTATCGGCGTGATCATTGAGACGATGAATTACAGTGAACTTTTTGACAAAGTGGGTCTGTCGATGACCACCTTCACCAGCGGGGCATTCAAGGACTCGCTCAGTGGCGCAAGGCCGATGCGTGACGATGAAAAGGCATATGTGCAGAATCTCGTGAAGCAAATGTATGAGCGATTCCTCGGCATTGTTTCAGAGGCACGCGGTGTGCCGAAAGATAAGCTCAAAAACGTGGCTGATGGCCGTGTGGTGACCGGGCGTGAGGCACTCGATGCGAAGCTAGTCGATCAAATCGGCTACGTCGAAGACGCCTATGCACTGGCGCGTGAGCTTGGTTTGGCAGCGAATGCGGGTGTGGTGAAGTATCGCCATGAGGTGAGCTTCTTTGATGCGTTCGGCATGGCTTCGGCTAAAGCGGCGCAGCAACCGGCGAAAGTGCAGTTTGACCTCAGCAGTGGGCTGCTGCCGAAACTGCAACCGGGTGTGCCATACTTCCTGCCGCCAAGTTACGCGCGCTGAACATGCTGGATGTGCCCACAGTCGGGGTTCTGCGTGACCTCTCGGTGTTCGTCAGCATTGCCACAGCCATGGCATTGGTTGGCTATCGCATGATGCGGCATTGGCGACCCGAGGTGTCGTGGAATCAAGAGGGACAGGTGCTATCGCGTTCGTATGCCGCACCCGACTTGATACTGCTGGCGGGCCTGGGTTTGTTTTTCATCATGGCCATGGAAGCTCCGAGCAGCGAAGAAGCGGGTGCGGCCAAAGAGGGGGCTCTGGTGGTCAGTATGGCTTTCAATCTCATCGTGTGTGCCGGGCTGTTGGTTTATCTGCATCGCTTGCGTGGGTTGAACCCGGCTGAGTTGTTTGGCCTGCAGCACATGCATTGGCGTTCGCTGGGGTTGGCCGTGTTGATGTTTGCGGTGATCACTTTGATTTCAGTGAACCTTGTTTCCGCCGCCACAGTGAACTGGCTGAAGGACATCTGGCCGGAACTTGAACCCCAGGAAACCGTGAAGGCGTTTCAAGAATCCGGCAGTATTACCTTCAAGATTCTCGTGATCATCGCTGCCGTGGTGATCGCTCCGCTGGCAGAGGAAATTCTCTTTCGTGGGTTTGTGTACGGTGTGTTGAAGCGGTATACGGATGCGCCGTTCGCGGCACTGAGTTCATCGCTCATGTTTGCCGTCATTCACATGCACGTCGGCAGTCTGTTGCCGCTGTGGATGCTAGCGGTGCTGTTCTGCCTAGCCTATGAGATAACAGGCTGCCTGCTGGTGCCGATGTTGCTGCATGCGATCTTTAACGCGATGAGCATTCTCGGAATGCTGTTTCTCGATCCTTCATGATCGATTCTGGATTCTAGATCCAGAATCGAGAAACCAGCATCGAGTATCCACTTTACATCACCATGCCGCCATCAACAGCGAGCACCTGACCGGTGACGTAACGTGCGGCGGGGCTGGCGAGATAGAGGGCGGCGGCAGCGATGTCTTCGGCGGCACCGAGATCGCCGAGCGGGATCTTCTTCAAGATCTCTTCTTTCACCTGATCATTGAGCACATGCGTCATGTCAGTGGCGATGAAGCCGGGGCAGATGCAGTTGGCGGTGACACCGCGACCGGCGAACTCACGTGCGAGTGATTTCGTAAAGCCGATGAGGCCGGCTTTGCTGGCGGCGTAGTTGGCTTGGCCGGCGTTGCCGATGAGACCGATGACGGAACTGATGTTGATGATGCGGGCGCCCTTTTGCTTGAGCATGCTGCGCTGCACGGCCTTCACCATGTTGAAGGCGCCTTTGAGGTTGGTGTCGAGCACGATGTCCCAATCTTCTTCGCTCATGCGCAGGAGCAGGCCGTCCTTGGTGACACCGGCGTTGTTCACGAGGATGTCCACATGATCGAAGTCAGCGAGAATCTGTTTCCCGACCTCGGCGCAGGCAGGTCCGTCGGCCACATCGAGTGCGTAGGCCTTGGCAGCGCCGGGATGGGCCGCATTGATGGCATCGGCTGCGCTTTGCGCATTGGCTTGTGTGCGACTGACGACGGCAACTTTCGCGCCTTCCGCGGCGAAGGCTTCGGCGATGGCTTTGCCGATGCCGCGTCCGGCTCCGGTGACGACTGCGATCTTATCTTGAAGTTTACCCATGCATCATCCATGAACGGCGCTCATCTATGCGCAAGAAGAAGGTGCAACCAAGCCAGACCAAGCCATGATCAAAAAAAAGTCCCGATGAGTGACGCCGAGCTGCCTGCTGATAAGCCTTCTTTATGGAAAAAGTCCGTCTCATTCGGCGGAATATGCGAGGTCGTGGCGTTTCTGGCACTTACAGGCACTTGGTTGGGCAGTTTAGGCCGCTTCGGCTGGGTGTTTGATCTGCTGTCGCATTTTCGGCTGCAATACATTGCCGTCTGCGCGTCTGTCGTGGTGTTTGCGCTATTTCGTCGTCGCACTTGGCTGGTGATGATTTCGTTGATCTCGCTGCTCTGGAATGCGCAGATCGTTCAGACTTTCCATCAGACCGCTGAAAAAGTGGAAACGAAGACAGCCAAGCCGCTGCGGGTGATGACCTTCAATGTCATGACGGACAACGAGAACCACGTCGCGGCCATCGAGCATGTGTTGAAAGCGGATGTCGACATCGTGTGCCTGCTGGAGGTGGATGAGACATGGCGCATGAGCCTGGAGCCGCTGCGGGTGAAGTATCCCCATCGGGTCGAGGAGATGAACGACGGTAATTTTGGTATCGCCTGCTACACGCGGCTGCCGCTGAAAAGCAGTGAGGTGCGCCGGTTCACGATCTGGCGCTTGCCCAGCATCGTGCTCAATCTCGATCACCTCGGTGTTCCGCTCACCTTCATTGGTGCGCATCCTATCCCGCCGATGGGCGGTTTGAGCGCGCACGAATGGCGTGAAGAGTTATCACAAATCGGCGCCATCGCCGCTAGTATCCATGGCTTAGTCATTGTGGCCGGTGACTTCAATGCCACGCCTTGGTGTGATGGTATGCGGCTGCTGTGTGAGAACAGTGGCCTGCAATTCCGCTCCGTCGATCCCGTCTGGCCACCGACATGGGGATTAAAACTGCCGATGATGATCCCGATCGACCATGTGCTAGTCAAAGGCGGTCTGAGTGTGCAGAAACGTGTGATCGGGCCGGAGATGGGATCGGACCACCGGTCGGTGACGGTGGAGATTGTGCGCGAAAAATGATCACGCCAGCACGGCCTTCACCGGATGATGTTCTTCCACGCCGGTGAGCCGTTGATCAAGGCCTTGGAACTTGAAGCTGAACTTGCGGTGGTCGATGCCCATGAGTTGAAGGATCGTGGCGTTCAAGTCGTTGATGTGGACAGGGTCTTTGACGATGTTGTAGCTGAAGTCGTCGGTCTCGCCGTGCTCAATGCCACCTTTGACACCGCCGCCGGCCATCCACATGGTGAAATTGCGCGGATGGTGGTCGCGTCCGTAGTTTTCTTTGGTGAGCGTGCCTTGTGAATAGACGGTGCGGCCAAATTCGCCACCCCAGACGACTAGGGTGTCCTGCAGCAGGCCGCGTTGCTTCAAATCCATGACGAGAGCGGCGCAGGCTTGATCGGTGTCCTTGATCTGACCGGCGAGAAGCTTGGGCAGGTTGTTATGTTGGTCCCAACCGCGATGCAGGATTTGCACCACACGGGTGCCGCGCTCGATGAGGCGGCGTGCCATGATGGCGCTGTGCGTGAAACTCCCGGCACGATGAACGTCCTCGCCATACATGTCGAGCGTGGCCTTGCTCTCCTTGCTGAGGTCGGTCAGTTCCGGCACGCTGGTCTGCATGCGGAAGGCCATTTCGTATTGGGCGATGCGCGTCTGGATTTCAGGATCGCCAATGCGCGCATGATTGATTTGATTCAGCTTGTTGAGTCCATCCAGCATCGTGCGGCGGTCGGTGGCATCGACGCCGGGAGGATTCTTCACATAGAGCACGGGATCACCCTGGCCGCGCAACGCGACACCGCTGTATTTCGTGGCGAGAAAGCCGCTGCTCCACATGCGGGTGAACAGAGCCTGCGCCTGACTGGCGGCGGGGAAGGTGGGAGTGAACACAACGAAGGCGGGCAGATCATTGCTCTCGCTGCCGAGGCCATACGCGAGCCATGAACCGATGCTGGGCTTGCCAGGAACCTCACTGCCGGTCATGACGAAGGTGCAGGCCGGATCGTGATTGATAGCGCTGGTATGGACGCTTTTGATGACGGCGATTTCATCGACGATCTTCGCTGTATGCGGCTGCAACTCGCTGACAAAGCGTCCGCATTGCCCATGCTGCTGAAACTTGAACATGGTGGGTGCCACGGGAAAGCGTGCCTGACCGCTAGTCATGCCGGTGATGCGCTGGCCGTTGCGCACGCTGTCGGGCAAATCCTTGTCGTAGTGCTGCTGGAGCTGCGGCTTGTGGTCCCACAGATCGAGCTGCGAAGGGGCGCCATTCATGTGCAGGTAGATGATGCGCTTGGCCTTCGGCGCAAAGTGCGGCATTCCAGGCAGTGGCTGATGCACGGAGGCAGATGCCGCATTTCCCAAACGTGATCCCATCATGCTGGCGAGTGCGACGCCACCGAGGCGCAGGCCGGTGTGGCCGAAGAACTGGCGGCGTGTTTGAGCGAGGTGAAATTCGAGAAGGGGATCCATGGTTTCTTACCATACGCAGGCCGAGGTTGAGAGTTTGCGGAAAGCATTGCGTCTGCGGGCACGTTCAGAGCCGCCTATGCTGATCCGTCTGCTGCTCACACTTGGTTTGTTCTGTTCCTTGCTGATTCATGCCGCACCTGCCAAACCCAATATCGTCTTCCTGCTCGTTGATGACCTGCGCTACAATGCGCTCGGCTGCATGGGCGATAAGATCGTGCAGACACCGAACATCGATCGGCTCGCAAAGGAGGGGGTGTTATTCAAGAACATGTTCGTCACTACCTCGATCTGCGCGGTGAGCCGAGCGACCTATCTGACCGGTCAATGGATGCGGCGGCATGGCATCGAAGATTTCGCCACAGGCCTCAGCGCTGCGGCTTGGAAAGATACCTATCCGGGACAATTGCGTGCAGCGGGCTACCACACTGGCTTCATCGGTAAATACGGCGTCGGCAATGAGAAGGCCACGAAAGAGAAGGCATCAGATTTTGACTATTGGCGGGGAGAAGGTGGTCAGGCGGGCAAGTTTTTCATCGAACCGAATGATCCGACACGCACGCATAAGACGGCGAAGATGGGCAATGACGCGCTGAGCTTTCTGACGACGGCCCCAAAGGACAAACCGTTCTCGCTAAGCATCAGCTTCAATGCCGTGCATGCCCGCGATCATGAAAAGCGTGAGTACGAACCGGATTCACGCGATGAAGGTCTTTATGACGGCATTGAGATACCTCTGCCAAAGCTGGCCACGGATGAAGCCTTCAAGCGTCTGCCTGAATTTGTGCAAAAAAGCGAAGGCCGCCGCCGCTGGGAATGGCGGTTCGATGAACCGCAGAAGGCGCAGGACATTCTGCATGACTACTACCGCCTCATCACCGGTGTGGATCGAGAGATTGGCCGTCTATTGGCAGCGCTGGAGCAGCAGAAGTTGTTGGTGAACACGATCATCATCTTTGCCGGTGACAACGGCTACGCTCTCGCCGATCGCGGCATGGCGGACAAATGGTTTGCCTATGAGGAAGACATGCGCGTGCCGCTGATCATCCGCGATCCGCGTCTTGGCAAAGAGCGGCGCGGCATCACGGTCGATGCGATGGCTCTGAATGTCGATCTCGCACCGACGATGCTCGATCTGGCCGGGATTCCCGTTCCCGCAGCGATGCAGGGCCGCAGTTTGAAGCCTGTGCTGGAAGGTAATGTGCCCAAAGACTGGCGCACCGAATTCTTCTACGAGCATCACAGTGTTGCATCACGCATACCGCCCAGCGAAGCCGTGCGCACGCAGCGCTGGAAATATATTCGCTGGATCGAGCCGAACCCGCTCGTCGAAGAACTCTACGATCTCGAAACCGATCCGCTGGAGGAGCATAACCTCATCGCTGATGCGAAGCATGCCGACATCCTCAAGGAATTGCGCGAGAAGTGGGCGAATTACCGCGAGAGCCTGAAATAAGCAGCGTCGCGGTGTCCCAAGATGATGCCGCTGCATGAAACACTGCGCTTCATGAAGTTCAGCTTCATGAGAGTGTCAGTTTTGACGGGGCGCAGATTCTGAGAACCGGCATGAATGCTGTATGGATGCTCCAGCAGCACTTCTTGAGAGGGGCCACGAAAATGGATGTCTTGAGCCTGGGCGGTGAAGGGGCCGTCAGGCGTGATGACTGTCACTCTGGCATCGGTGGCCTTGGCAAGAAGGACCGGGCCGTTTTTTCCAGATCGAGCGAAGCGAATGCTGCTGCCTTCGAGGAGTACGAAGGGCGATTCGCACAGAACCAACTGTCTGCGGGCTTTCGTTGGCTCCATGCCAATGGAGTTCTTTGAGACCTAGGTGAACGGATCAACCCAGGTCAGCGTGTAGGTCAGGCCATCAACGACAGCGGATGCGCCTCTGCCGACGAGCGTGCCGGGATGTGGCGCATTCATGCCACCATTGGCCGCAGATAGTTCTGTGGCGGTGATGAGAGAGCTTCGCAGGATGGCCTGATTCTCGATGACCGTGAGCTTTGGCCCCGGTTTGGCGGCCCATTGCTTGAGCTGCTGCGTGGGCAGGCGAGCCAGCGGCTGATCGCGTTGGGTGATGCTGTCATGTGCACCGTTCACTGCCGCAGCAGACCAGATTCCGACGCAAGGCGTCAGCCAGGGGAATGAGAGCAGGCAGACTGCGCCCACGAACAGCAAGCGTCGGACTTTTTCCCGTTTCATGGGGCAAGATTGTCGTTTTGACCTGACGCGTGCAAGCTTGGATTTCAAACGGCGCCTAACCTAAGCCTCAACGAAACAGCTTTTTTTCAATCACCGGCCCGTTGACGGTGACGCGTCTTTTCGCGAAGTCGAGCTTCATGATGGTGTCGGGTTTGGTGCCTTTGATGTGTTGCTGGCCGGATTGCACCGTTGGATCGCCTTCAAGGATGACTTCGGAAGAGTCGCTACGGAAATGAATGCGCTGCGCGATGCCAAAGAAGGTGCCGTCAGGCGTAATGACCGTTACCTTGCTGCGATTGGAGGCACGTGCGATTTTGGGCCAGGGCTGCTGGTCTTGTTTGAGATAGATTAGGTCATCGCCTTGTAGCAGAACAAAGGGGAATTCATTGATCGCCAGTTGGCGTCTTGTGTCGTCGATGGAACCTAGGTTGTCTTCTTTGGTTGAACCGCTGGCGATGGCCAACAGCGTCGTTACGAAACCCATGAGATCGCCTGCTTTGCCACGAATGCCTGAACTTGGGCGTGGCGCCTTGTGGCTATATTTGAGGAGTTCATCGTCGTGAATAAACAGACCGTTTGAGGTGATCTTCGCAGTTTGCACTTCCAATATCGGTCCAGGTCTGGCGGCCCACTGTTTAAAATTGGGATCTGGCAGGTAATCCAGTGGTTCCGTATTAAACGGCCGCGCCACCCAATGAATGGCGTTTGAGGCAAGGGAGCCGACGTGCAGCTTGCACGAAGACAGCAGAAGGAAGGAGGTGAGGAGCACCGGCAACAAACGCCGGAGGTTTTTATTCATGCTTCAGGCTGCCTTCTCACATCGCGGGTGCAAGTATGGATTTGGTGCGGCGATGCAGCATGACGAATCCAAGCACGGCCAGCGCTAGTGCGATGAACTGATAGCCGCTGAGGCCGAGAAAAACCTTCGGCGTGTCGCGCATGAACTCGTGGAGGAAGCGAAACAGGCCGTAGGCGGTGAGGTAGAGAAAGAACAACCGGTTGCGCAGCAAGCCGCGTCGTTGCAGGAGCAGAATCGCGATGAGCATGACGATCTGGAAGGCACCTTCGACAGCGGGGGCGGGCCAGCGCATGATGCCGTTGAAGTCACGTGCGGCAAAAACACCGGCGGTCGGTTTGCCGAGGCAGCAGCCATTCAAATAGCAGCCGATGCGGCCAAGCAGGATGCCGATGGGCACGATCACGGCGAAGGCATCGCCGGTGGATGCTTTGTGGCCGACGAGATGCTTCGTGATTTCCACGCCCGCATAAGCGCCGAGCAATCCGCCGAGCACGGACTTGCCGGTGGCCCATTTTAGCCAGCGGTCAGGCTGCTGCCATTCGAGCCAGCCTTCAGCGATCAAGTAAGCGATCTTGGCACCTGCGAAGCCACCGATGAGAGCACCGAGATAGATCAGCAGCAGATCGCTTTGGCCTTTGGAACGTCGATACCAAAATATCGCGCCGATGAGAATGCCCGCAGCCATCAGCGCGGCATATGCGGCGCTGCCAGGAATGAGTTGATGCTGCGGTGATGGGTTCACAAAGCTGCTTTTGCGTCAGGAAAGTCGGAATAGTAGCGGCAGAAGGAGTCCAACTTGCCATCGGGTCGAATGACATGCGTGCAGCAGCGGTCGATGCGATCTTCGTCCCACGTCCACGCATCCATGAATGGCTTCACCATCAGGCGGAAGGCCATGCTGCGAGTTTGTTCCATCGTTTTGAGCAGTTCACCGAGCGGTTCGTTCTCACAGCCGCATTTGGCCAGGTCAGCGAGCGTGTAGTGGATCTTGTCTTGCAGGAAGCCTTGCAGCTTGGTGAAGTCGAGGAAGTCACTGACATGCCACACTTGGTCATCACGACGGATGAGATAACCGATGGTGGCGCAGTTGGGATCGCCGCACGGCAATGGCGTGAAGTCTTCAAAGCGGAGCTGCTCCTGCGATTGCTCGACAGCGGCCATAAGGATGTCGGCGGTGTTGAGTCGCTGCTTGGCATTGGTTGCTTCATTGCGCCCACTCAAAAACTCTGGCTGGAAGGTCACGCCGTGAATGTTCGCATCATCGAGGCCAAAACGGATCGTCTGCCAGAGATGCGGCAGGTTGTCGTGCGTCACCGTCATGGCCAGCGTGACGGGAATGTTTGCCGCTGCGAGGTTGGCGAGCGCCTTTTGCTTCACTTCGCGCAGATCGGCACCGCGCAGCGCGGTGTGTCCGGCCTCCTGCAAGCCATCGAACTGCAAATAGACCTGCAAGCCGCCATCGCGGAAGATTTCGTCGAGTTCGTGACAAAGCGCGGGTTCTTTGGCAAAACGGACGCCGTTGGTGTTGATCAGCAGGAAGTCGATCTGCGCGTGCTGTTTCGCCCAACGGCAAATCTCGGCCAGTTGCGGATGCAGAGTGGGTTCACCGCCGGAAAGCTGCAATATTTCGATCTTGCCCTTGCGAGCGATCACGCCATCCACCCGCGCTTGAATCTCGGCCATCGGCACCGCATCCACCTTCGAACCGATGCCGATGGGCGAATCCGCGTAGCATGTCGGGCAGGAGAGATTGCAGGAGTTGACGATTTCGATCAGCGCGAGGCAGGTGGACAGCGTCTCGATGGGATTCGTGCCTCGCCCTTCCGCATTGCGGCCCAATGTGCCCGCAGTTTTGCCTTCTGCCGTGCAGCACGCACCACCCGAGCAGCAGCGGTTTTCTTCCTTGCCCTGCGCCAGCCAGTAAAATCGTGCATCACTGGCGATGCACGCGCTAAACTCACCATGCGCGATGCAGCGCCGTTTCATGAACACTTTGCCATCCACCTGCTCCACAGTGGCGGGGCAGGGCTTGTGGCATTGGGGACAGCGCGAGGTGGTGCGTTTGAGCAGTGTCGATGTCATTTAATGGTATTGGCCCTGGGTCATCAACGCGACGCAACCGATGAACACCGACACCAGCATCAACGCCCAGCCACCGAAGTTCAGTCCTGCAGTCAACCAGCCTGAACGTCCTTTCCCCAGCTTGACGCTCGCAATGAGGTGAAAGACAAAGCGCCCAATTCCCGCTGCGATCCAAACCCATTCAAGACTGCCAGGCAGTACTGCAAGCAGGCCTAACGTGCTTCCAGGGAAAATGACGGTACATAGAATCCAGACAAACCACCAAAGCTTGTTGTTGGGAGGCGATGGCACTGGTGGAGGTCTGGATTCACTCATGATCTTGATTCAATCGCGAATCGTTCGTGCTGGCAAGATGCTTTGAGTAGGAATCGTGGCAGCATGTGGGTGGAGAGGATCATCGAGAATGAACTTCAACGAAAGCGGCACAACCGAGAAAGAAGGATAGGGGAATCATAATCCAGCCGCCCAGAATGAGAAGCCCCGTAATCCAACTCGGGATTCTCTCATCAAGCTTGGCGCTCGTGATCAGGTGCAGCGCCAAAATAACCAGAGCTACAAGCACCCAGACTTCGGTCCATGCGCCGCGTGGCATGAGCGGCAGCAGCACGCCGGAGGCGGCAGGCAGGATCACCGTGGCCAGCAGCCAGAGAAACCACCAGCGCCGATTCTGGGAGATGGTGCGGCTGTTTTTATCCATGTGGGCGATTTAACCGTGATTCCTATTCGACGGCAAGATGCTTTCACGGCCCATCGTTGTCCTGCGCCTCATGATCCGCCGACTTTTTCTCTCCCTGCTGGCTCTGCCACTGTTTATTTCTGCTGCCGATGCGCCGCCGAACATTGTGATGATCATTTCGGATGACCATCTGTGGAGCGATTACGGCTTCATGGGGAATAAGGATATCAAAACGCCGAATCTGGACAAGCTGGCGAGCGAGAGTCTGACGTTTCGCCGTGGTTATGTGACTAGCAGCCTGTGCTGTCCGAGTTTGGCGACGATCATCACGGGACTGTATCCGCATCAGCACAAAGTGACGAGTAACGACCCGCCACTCGTTCCCGGGGCAGGAAAGAAAAAAGGACCGCAGAACAGCGCTGAGTTTGAAGCGGGACGCGAAGTGATGAGCAAGCATCTCGAAGAAGCGGGCACGCTGCCGACGATGCTCAAGCAGAAGGGCTACCTGAGCATGCAGACGGGTAAGTGGTGGCTGAAGAGTTTTGATCGTGGCGGCTTCACGCATGGCATGACGCACGGCGGCAGACATGGTGACGCAGGGCTCGACATCGGCCGCAAGACGATGCAGCCGATCTATGACTTCATCGGCGAGGCAAAGAAGCAGCAGAAGCCGTTCTTGGTCTGGTATGCGCCGATGATGCCGCATGATCCGCACACACCGCCGCAGCGTCTGTTCGACAAATACAAGGACAAGGCCCCCAGCGAGCATGTGGCGAAGTATTGGGCCATGGTGGAGTGGTTTGACGAGACCTGCGGCGAACTGGTGAAGCACATCGACGACAACGGCATGAAGGAGAACACCATCTTCGTCTATGTCAGCGACAACGGCTGGATCACGAACCCCAAGACCGGCCGCTATGCCGACAAATCGAAGCAAAGCCAATACGACGGCGGCCTGCGCTCCCCCATCATGATCCGCTGGCCCGGCAAAGTGAAGCCGAAGATGTCCGACGAACTCGCTCAATCGATCGACTTTGCACCCACGCTGCTCAAAGCGGTCGGTCTTGAGCCGACCAAAGCCATGCCGGGCATCAACTTGCTCGATGAGGCCACCGTAAGCGCACGCAAGACCCTCTATGGCGAATGCTTCACGCACAATTTCGTCGATTTGAACGTTCCCGCCTCAAGCCTGAAATGGCGCTGGCTTGTCGAGGGCACCATGAAGCTCATCGTGCCGAACAAAGCCAACCAGCCGGACGATGCCGTCGAACTCTACGATCTGAAGGCTGATCCCACCGAAGAGAAGAATCTGGCGACTGACAGCGCAGAGAAAGTGAAGGAATTGAGTGCGAAGCTGGATGCTTGGTGGAAGCCGTGAGGCTCGGTTAATTTCGAAATGAGGTCTGGCGCTGGGGGCTTTGATCTCCAAGGTAAGGGTGTCACCCAAGCCGCTTGGCCGTCGATATGCGCTGCTGGCAGACACCATGCCAGTCCATACCTACCAACCCACCCAGAACCCGCGCATTCAGTCCGACAACGAATTCCTGCACGCTTTCAAGGATCACGAGTTCGACCAGATTTATCCGGAGGACATTTCCAAACTGTCCCCATGCCACTGGAGTCCAGTGGAGGTGTGCCAAATGGCAGCGCTGCTTCTTGTTCTAGAGCCGGGCACACGTGTGCTCGACATCGGCTGCGGTCCTGGAAAATTCTGCGCCATCGGTGCCACCACGACACGGGGCCATTTCACGGGAGTGGAGCAACGCGGGCGGCTCGTGAAGGCGGCGCGTATGATGCTGCAGCGCCAGGGCATCACCGGGGTCGAGATCGTGCATGGCAATATCACCGAGCTGCAATTTGGCGCCTTCGATGCCTTCTACCTCTTCAATCCCTTCGAGGAAAACATCCTGCCCATCCTGCAGATCGACGGCGATGTGGAGATGGAGCCCCGGCTTTACGATGACTACACGCTGCACGTGCAGCAGCAGCTTGAGCGAATGCCCATGGCCACGCGCGTGGTGACCTACTTCGGCAGCTGTGCCGAAATTCCCGAATGCTACACCTGCGTGAAAACGGCCTACGAAGGCATGTTGAAGCTGTGGGTAAAGACGCACCCCAGCCTCGAAAACGAGTGAAGTCCCTTTCTCAACCCCAACCAACCCATAAGCATGACATCCCAAGCCACCCAAATCGAAGACCTCGGCAAACTCACGGAGCTGGATGCCAGCAAACGCCGCACGGGATCAGGAACATCCGAGTTTAAAAAGCTTACTGTTGAATCAGATCGTGTTCGTGGACGTCTGCCAGCTACGATCCTTCAGCATTACGATCTACGCGTATCCAAAGGCAAGCGTGGAGCAGCGAAGATGCGCAACAAAGTCTGCGGCGGATGTTACATTTCACTGCCAAGCGGACAGCTTGCGGACATGCTTCAGACAGACAAGGCGGTGCAAATCTGCGGCAACTGCAGCATCTACATCCTTCCTGGCGATCCTGTATTAGTGGTCGAAACTCCCGCAGCAATAAAGAAGGCCGCGACCAAGGCCGCGCCGCGCAAACGCAAAGTCAAAATCGCAGAATCGCCAGTAACTGAAGAGGCGAGTTAAGCGTCCTTCGCGCTTTCAATTCAAGAACCTAAACTCTGGCGTTGACCACAGTGTCTGGATGAATCGTGCCCAGAGATCGCGTGTTTCATCGGCGTTGGCGTTGCCGGAAGATGATGATTCAAGGAAGTCGCGGACTTGAGTTTGCTCTTGAGCTGTTGGGGCACGATTCAGGGAGTTATGGAAGGCGGTCTCGATTCGCTTGGCGGAGTCTGACGATGATTTGAGCACGAGGTCGGCAGCGCTGCGGGCTTGTTCGATGACTTTGGGCGAATTCATCAAGAACAGCGCTTGGGTGGCGACGGTGCTGGTGGTGCGTTGCGCGATGGGCTGGTTGATGTCGGCGAAATCGAAGACTTCAAACAGTGGGTGACGGACGTTGCGGAAAGCGGCGGTGTAGAGGCTGCGGCGCGTGTCGAGGAACTGGTAACCGTACTCGATGTTTTGAATCTTCTGGTCGTTGGCATCGACGGATTTGACCTCGCTGACGCCGGGGCCGCCGAAGGCGCGATCCAAGGTGCCAGCAGCGACGAGCATGGCATCGCGCAGGCATTCGGCGTCGAGGCGTTTGCGGTTCATGTGGCTGAACAGGCGATTGTCGGGATCGGCTGGTTGAGCGGACAGGCTGCTTTGCCGATAGGTTCGGCTCATGACGATCTCTTTGACGAGATGCTTCAAGCTCCAACCATCTTCGATGAACTTGAGGGCGAGGTAGTCGAGAAGTTCGGGATGGCTCGGCAATTCTCCGGTGGAGCCGAAGTTATCGGTGGTGCGGACGATGCCGGCACCGTAGAGCCAGTGCCAGATGCGATTGACCATGACGCGTGCGGTGAGCGGATGATCGCGTGAGGTGATCCATTGGGCGAGTTGGAGCCGACCGCTGGCATCGGCAGGAATCGTGGGAGCACCGGGGCGCATGGCGACTTGAATGAAGCTGCGCGGCACGACGGGACCCAGATTGTGCGTGCTTCCACGGATGTGAATCTTCGTGTCTTCGGGTGCGGTGTCTTCGGCGACGGACATGGCCTCGGGGCGCTCGGGCATGTCTTTTTGCAGGACTTTGAGCTGCTTTTCGAAGTCGCTGAGCTGCTGCTTGATGTTCACGGCCGTGGGTGAGTCTTTTTTGACGACTAACTCATCGATGGTTTCATCCGCGGGCACGAACTGAACCGCATCGACGGTGACAAAGCCTTGCGAACCAGCATTGGAGATGAGTACAAAGCCTTGGCCATTGGCTTCGAAGCGATAGGTGCCCAGCGAAGCGAATTGCAGGCCCTTGAGATTGTCAGTGACCATCTTGATGCCTTTCAATTCCTCACCATCGGCATGCAGGATGGTGACGGTGG
The DNA here is from genome assembly GCA_947466075.1 of Verrucomicrobiaceae bacterium. Taxonomy (GTDB): domain Bacteria; phylum Verrucomicrobiota; class Verrucomicrobiia; order Verrucomicrobiales; family Verrucomicrobiaceae; genus Prosthecobacter. Next base: position 116,736 of record CANIBP010000007.1, on the reverse strand, counting down.
CATTCTCGGCGCGGTTGGGGCCGGCATTGAAGGCCACACGCACTTCGTAGCGGCCGGTCTTCGGAAGTTTTGGCGTGAAGGTGATGGTTTTCTCGCCTTTGCCATCATTGTTGTCACTGACGTAGCCAGCGCCGATGTAAGGCGCGTAACTGGTGGAGTTTTTCCACATGCCGACCTTTTGCGCGACACTGTCATCGACGACGATGCCGGGCAGGTCTGAAATGACAATGTTCTTGCGCTTGCGCAGATCGGCGCTGCCTGCATCACGTAGATCGTCTTTCAGCGCGGCGATTTGATCTTTCAGCGCGGCGACTTGTTTTTCATGCTGCTCCATTTGCGTTTCAGCAGCGCCATCGAGCGGGAGGGGCGTGTCGATCCAATGCGCGACGTTGTCGGTGTAATTCTTGAGCGTCTTGGTGCTGCGCATGATTCCGGCAAGCGCGTAGTAGTCGCTGGCGGAAATGGGATCGAACTTGTGATCGTGGCAGCGGGCGCAGCCGATGGTGAGGCCGAGGAAGGCGCGGCCCATGGTGTCGAGCTGTTCATCGACGATGTCCATGCGCAGCATGCCTTTGTCCTGTTCTTCGTAATTGGTGGGGCCAAGCGCGAGGAAGCCGGTGGCGGTGACTTGGCGACGACGTGCGGCGGCATCGGTGGCTGGAAGGAGATCGCCTGCGAGGTGCTCGGTGATCATGCGATCGATGGGAACGTTGTCACGGATGGATTCGACAACGTAGTCGCGGAAACGCCACGCATCTTTGAAGGGCAGCGAACGGCCCCCACCGGAGGATTCGGCGAAACGCGTGATGTCGAGCCAGTGAGAGGCGAAGCGTTCGGCGAAGGCGGTGGATGACAGGTAGCGGTCGGCTAGCGCCTCTAGTGACGAATCACGAATGACGAATGACGAACCGGAGGTGCATTCGCGAATAAAAGCGTCTGTTTCTTCCTGTGTGGGTGGCAGGCCGGTGAAATCGAAGGAGAGTCGTCGAATGAGCGTGCGCGGATCGGCGTCGGAAGCGGGCGTGAGTTTACTGGCTTCGAGTTTGGCGAGAATGAAGCGGTCGATGTTGTTCGCGGGCCAGGATTGGTTTTGAACCGCAGGCGGTGGATGGGCCACTGGCGGCTGAAAGGACCAGAAGCTGGCGTCAGCGCGTGGCTGGCGATGAGAGACACTTTTCTCGGCGGTGCCGTCACGTGGATCAGGCGCGCCGGATTCGATCCAGAGCTTGAGGTCGGCGATTTCGCTATCTTTGAGCTTCCGCTTCGGCGGCATTTTCAAATCGCGGTCGGCATAGCTGACGGCCTGCCAGAGCTTGCTCTCGGTGAGTTTGCCAGGAACGATTGCGGGGCCGGAATCGCCACCGGTTTGCCAGCCAGCGCGGGAATCGAGGCGCAGACCGCCCTTCTGCTTGTCGGGGCCGTGACAGTCGATGCAGTTGGCGATGAGCAGCGGGCGAATGCGCTGCTCAAAATGCGTCAGGTCCGCAGCATCTGCGGCGGTGAGCGTGAAAGCGAGTAAGAGGGCGCGTTGGATCATCAGAGGGTGCGAACGCAAACGGGCGCGGCTTTGCGGCTCTTTCAGACGGTGAAGCGCAGAATATGATGCTGCGCGTGACGGCTGATGAACTGGGTTTTGGTGAGCGCAGCTTGTTTGGCCATGTGCGTGAGATCAGACAGTGTCTCGGGGAAGTCGTAGGCGGCGACGTGGGCACAGGCTTCGTCGAGATGTTCGGGCAGCACTTCAGTCCATTGTGTGTGCATGAAGTTGAGGTAGCCGTCGAGGTATTGCTCACGGGACTGGCCTTCCTCGCGCACGACATCGACCATGATGAACTCACCACCGGGAGCAAGGCGCTGGGCACAGGCGTGGAAGAGTTGCTGCTTGGCTGCGGCGTTGAGATGATGCACGGCAAAACCGGTGAAGATGATGTCGAAGGCTGAATCGGTGTCCTCAACGGCCTGTAGCATGTCTTGGTGATGCAGCGCGGTGTTTGAGATGCCGTTCAAATACGTGCGTGCTTCTTCGAGCGCGGACGCAGAAAGATCGACGCCATCGTAGCTGGCCGGTGGCGCAGCCTGAAGGCAAGGTGCGAGAAAACGCGCATTGCCACAACCGAGGTCGAGCAGGTGATAAGACCCCGTTTGATATCGCTGATACAACAAATCAGCGACCTGCGCGTAGATCTCGCGATGGAACATGTAGTTCTTCTCGGAGATGGCGTCGTAGAGTGTCCAAGACTTGCGAAAAAGGGCGGTCTGGTCGTCAGCAATTGGGCTTATTGGCATGAAGACGTTATCAGAGCACATGGTCGGCTTGCATGCTAATAGCTGCGCTACGTGACTTGGCTGACAATTGGTTTACCAGCGGGAGTGTCTCTCACGCGGAGTGACGTAACGACCACCGGGACTTAGCGGGCTGTGATTATTGCGCTCCAGGGGCGTTATATAACGGCCGCCAGGGCTGTACGGGCTGCGCGCAGGACGCGGAGTGACGTAGCAGGAGGTGAGGCTGCTGAGAAATAGGGCGGCAAGGAGGATACGCTGCATTTTCATGATGCTATATTTAACACCCAATCCTGAAATTGTTGCAAGAGAGCAGTCAAAAGTCTCCGAGTCATTCTTCGGTGCGTAGAAAGGCCGGGATTTTCACTTTCGTTTCCTGCGTCCCGTTTCACAGTCCCCGCTCTCAAACCCCGACCCACCATGACACCCGCCGAAGCCAAAACCCAGCTCGACAACCAAGTTCGCGAAATCATCAACTGGCATTTCTCGCCAGAAACCGGCTGCCCCTTTTGGCTAGATTGGGCAAAGAAAAACTTCGACCCACGTGGCGTGGTGAACTGCTACGAGGACATCATCGCGAAGTTTCCACACTTCGAGGATGAGTGGTTGCGTGACCTCCAGCCCGAAGTCTGGGTGCCAGCCGCCTATAAAGGTAAGCCGTTCAACATTTTTGAAACTGGCGGCACTACTGGCATGCCGAAGCAGCGCATCGGCTGGAATGACTTCCGCGTCGATTACGAGGAGTTCAGCCATAAGCTTGACGACAAGCACTTCCCGCCGGGTGAAGCTTGGATCATGGTCGGCCCGACCGGTCCGCGCCGTCTGCGCCTTGCAGTGGAGCATCTGGCAAATTATCGCGGCAGTTCCTGCTACTTCGTCGATCTCGATCCGCGCTTCGTTAAGAAAGCGATCTCGAACAAGCAGTTTGATGTCGCACGTCAGTACATGGACCACGTCATTGACCAGGCGGTGCTCATCTTGAAGAATCGTAAGGTTTCCGCGATCTTCACCACGCCGAAGCTGCTCGAAGCTCTCGCTGAGAAGGTGGATCTTTATAGCACTGGCATCTGCGGTTGCTTCGTCGGTGGCACCACGATGACGCCGCAGTATGTGCGTTTCATCGTCGAGGAAGTGCTGGAGAACCGCATCGGCTTCTACCCCACCTATGGCAACACCTTGATGGGTCTCGCTGCGAGCGTGCCGCTCACTCCAGAGGATAATTTCTCCATTTCCTACTACGCTCCGCAACCCCGTGCCGTGTTGCGTGTGGTCGATCCGAAGCAGACCGACAAAACCGTCGAATACGATGCTTGGGGCCGTGTGGAACTCACCACGCTGACAAAAGAATTCTTCATGCCGCGCTTCCTGGAGCGTGACGAAGCCATGCGCCGCAAGCCACGGGCACCGTATGCCTGGGATGGTGTCGCTGACGTGCGTCCGTTTGGTGCGATGGAGAAGACCATCGTCGAAGGCGTTTATTAATTAGGCCTCAATTTGGGCCGTTTTGTTGCCGGGGGTGCGTCATTCGCATCTCCGGCTTCTTTTTGCCAGCGGCGGGTGGAAAACTCCCGTTTGCATTCCCGCCAATCTCACGCTTTAGGACTCTCAGCCAACCACTTTTGAAGAACCACACGCACGAGAAGGAATGAAGATCGCACTGGATGTCATGGGCGGCGACTTTGCCCCTCAAAATCCCATCGCCGGCGTCAAACTCGCCCTCGAATCGCTGCCCGCGATCACCAAGCTGTTTCTCGTGGGTAAGCCTGACGTCATTGAGCAGGAATTAAAGCTCCAAGGCGTCTCCAGCCCGAAATTGGAAATCGTTCCGGCCAGCCAAGTCGTGGACATGTCCGACAGTGGCCTAGATGCCGTGCGCAAGAAGAAGGACAGCTCGATCAGTGTCGCGGTGGATATGGTGAAGAATGGCAAGGCGGATGCCGTCGTCAGTGCCGGACACACTGGGGCGGCGGTGACGGCTTCTTTGATCAAACTGCGCACTCTGACGCACATTGAGCGTCCAGCCATTGCGTCAATCATGCCGTCGTTGACGAAACACTGGGTCCTCATCGACGCCGGAGCCAATCCTGATAGCGAACCGGCGCACCTTGTGCAAAACGCCATCATGGGCAGCGCTTTTGCGCGTCATGTGCTGGGCCGTGACAATCCAACCGTTGGGCTGATGTCGAATGGAACCGAGGAAGAGAAGGGCAATGCGCTTTGCAAGGAAACGGGCAAACTGCTGCGTCACACCGCAGGGCTGAATTTCATCGGCAAAGTCGAGGGCCATGACGTCTGGGAAACACCGCCAGATGTCGTCGTTTGCGACGGCTTCACTGGTAACGTCATCTTGAAAAACGCTGAAGCGCTGGCCCACACCATCTTCAGCATGGTGAAGAGCGAGATCAAAAGCGGCTTCTGGACCAAGATCGGCGGCCTGCTCGCGAAGCCAGCCTTCAAACGTGTTCACACCCGCACCAATCCCGACGAGGTCGGCGGCATGCCTCTGCTGGGTCTCAACGGCATCACCATCATCTCGCATGGCAGTGCATCTCCGCTTGCCATGAAGAACGCTATCCGGCAGGCTTGCGAAAGCATCCAGCACCAGATTAATCCGCACATCGAAGCTGCCGCCACAGCCCATTCAATCGCTCTCCATGCCCGCTCTCAGTAACCAGCCCTTTTGCGCCTCCAGTATTATCGGCACCGGCAGCTACATGCCGGAAAAAGTGCTGACCAACGACGACCTCTCGAAAATCGTCGATACGAATGACGAATGGATCACCACGCGCACCGGCATCAAAGAGCGCCGCATCGCCGCAGATGATCAAGCCACCAGCGATCTCGCTGCCGAAGCCGCTCGTCGTGCCATGGCTTCCGCCGGTGTCGCGCCTGAGGAAATTCAGCTCATCATCATCGCCACGGTGACACCAGACATGTTTTTTCCGTCCACCGCCTGCTTCGTGCAGAAGAAGATTGGTGCCGTGAATGCCATATGCTTTGATATCTCTGCCGCTTGCTCCGGCTTTCTCTATGCATTGCAGGTGGCACGCCATTTCATCAATACCGGCAACCGCACCACCGCGCTGGTCATCGGCGCCGAAAAACTCAGCACGCTCATCAATTGGAAAGACCGCAACACGTGCGTGCTCTTTGGCGATGGTGCTGGTGCCGTGGTGATCCGTCGTGATGATGCAGGTGGAGAAAATGCACCTGGCCGTGTGCTTTCTACCGTCATGGGCACGGATGGCAACTTGGCCGATCTGCTCAAAGTGCCCGGCGGGGGCTCCGCCTGCCCGATCACCCCGGAGAACGTCGAATCACGCCCGAATACGATCCACATGGAAGGTCGTGAGACCTTCAAGCACGCCGTTACCCGCATGCTTGAAGCATCTCAGCAGGCGTTACAGATGGCCGGGTTGACTGCCGCCGATGTTTCTCTTGTGATTCCGCATCAGGCCAATGCCCGCATCATCTCTGCCATTGCCGACCGGCTGGGTTTGCCGATCGAGCGAGTGTTCATGAATCTCGACAAATACGGCAACACCAGCGCAGCCACCATCCCTGTTGCGCTCGACGAAGCCAACAAAGCGGGTCGTCTCAAGCGTGGCGATGTGATCCTGCTCGTCGCCTTCGGTGGCGGCTTCACTTGGGCTAGTTCCGTCGTCCGTTGGTAGTCAAGGGAGCGCGGCATTCCAATGTCGCTCAGCCTTGTCCTGCTTTTGCGCTTTGCATCAAAGCGCATCCCGCCATATTCGCCGCCCTTCGTTCTCACTGACTCATGGCTCCCAAGCGCATCGTACTTAAATTTGGTTCCGGCATTCTCACGCGCAAAGACGCGCCTGAGCCGGATCCTGTGCAGTTGCGTAAGCTCGTCGAGGCAGTCGCCCTGCTCAAACGGGCCGGACATGCTGTTGTCGTCGTCAGCAGTGGTGCCGTGGCCTCTGGTTTGAAGCCGCTCGATTTCAAACAGCGTCCATCCGACGTGACCACTCTTCAGGCACTCGCCGCCGTGGGGCAGACGCATCTCATGCATGCCTATGAGACGCTGCTGCGCGATCACGGCCTGCATGTAGCTCAGCTTCTCGTCACACATGAAGATTTCGAAAATGCCGAACGTGCGCCACGCATGCGTGCGGTGCTGGATCGGCTCATGGAATTCTCCCAAGTCGTGCCTGTCATCAATGAAAACGATTCCGTCGCCATCGAAGAACTGCGTTATGGCGACAACGACAAGCTTTCCTCCCGCGTGGCCCGTTTCTGGGGTGCGGATGTCTTGATCCTCCTCACCAGCGCCCCCGGTCTGCTGCGTGACATGAAAAAGCCCGAGGAAGGACCGATTCCCGTCGTCGAGAATGTTGATGACGTGATTCATCATGCCGAACAAGAAAAATCCTCCCTTGGCACTGGCGGCATGATCTCCAAGCTGCGCGCGGTTCAAGACGCCGTGCATGGTGGTGTAGAGTGCATCATCGCCTCCGGCCGTCATGCCGAGCAGATTCCCGGTTTGGTCGAGGGCAGGGGAGTTTGCACACGCTTTCCGGCCACACGCGCGTAATCCAGCATCTTATGGCCTCACCCGACATCGCAACGCTGCTCATTCACTGCCCGGACCGTCCTGGGCTCGTGCATGATGTCACTGGTTTCATCTCCTCGCATCAGGGCAACATCATCGACCTCCAGCAGCACATTGATCCCGACCAGAACGCCTTCTTCATGCGTCTGGAATGGAGTTTGGAGAAGTTTACCCTCGAAAACGAGGAGATCGAAGCCCGCCTGCAACCGATGGCACGCCGTCATGAAATGCAGATGCGCCTCAGCTTTGCCAGCCAGCGCAAACGCATCGCCTTGTTTGTTACGAAAGAGAATCACTGTCTCTACGATTTACTCGCCCGTCACGAATCCGGCGATCTGCCCGTGGACATCCCGCTGATCGTTGCCAATCACGAAACGCTGCGGCCTGCGGCAGAACGCTTCGGCATTCCCTTTCATCACTTCCCGATCACGAAAGAGAACAAGATCGCGCAGGAAGCAGCGCAGATCGAATTGCTGCGCCAGCATCGCATCGACACCGTCGTGCTGGCCCGCTACATGCAGATCATTAGTCCCGCGATGATTGCCGAGTTCCCACATGCTATCCTCAATATCCACCACAGCTTCCTGCCTGCGTTCGTCGGCGCCAAGCCCTACCACCAGGCCTTTCAGCGCGGGGTGAAGATCATCGGTGCCACCAGCCACTACGTCACCGCCGATCTCGATGAAGGCCCTATCATTCATCAAGATGTGATGCGCGTGAGTCACGAGGATAGTGTGAACGATCTCGTTCGCCTCGGTCGCGATCTGGAGAAAACCGTCCTCGCTAAGGCGTTGTGGTGGCATGTCCGCGACCGAGTTCTTGTCTTCAAGAACAAGACTGTGGTATTTGATTAAATTCCACCATGACAACCTCCACCGCCATTTTTGCTAGCATTGCCTGCGGTTATCTTAGCGGCTCCGTGCCGTTTGGTTATCTCGCTGGGAAATTGAAAGGCATCGATATTCGTCAACACGGCAGCGGCAACATTGGTGCCACCAATGCGATTCGCGTGCTGGGGAAGGGGATTGGCATCCCCGTGTTCCTGCTCGACATGTTCAAAGGCTGGCTTCCGCTATGGCTAGCTGCTGGCTGGATCGCGCACTCGGGCGCTGAGATCGAAATAGTTTCCTTGGGCAAGGTGCTCGCGGGTTTTGCGGCGGTGATTGGCCACATGTTCACGTTTTGGCTCGGCTTTAAAGGCGGCAAAGGCATTGCCACGACGGGTGGCGTGCTGCTTGGCATCTCGTTGGCCGGGATGATTGGCGGTTGGATCGGCTTTCTCACTTTTCTCTTCGCCTTCCGCTATGTTTCACTTGGTTCGCTGGCGGCGGCGGTCGGCGTTCCCACGGCGATGGCCATTCAAATGTGGTGTGAAGGCCGCTGGGACTATGTGCTCCTCGGTTTCGGCATCACGGTGATGGTTCTGGCATTCGTTCGTCATCGCACCAACATCCAGCGTCTCCTCGCTGGCACGGAGAGTAAGGCGTTCACCAAAAAGAAGCCGCAATCATGATTCAGTCCGCGACAGTCATTGGTGCCGGAAGCTGGGGCACGGCGTTAGCTTTCATCTTGTCACTGCGCGGTCTCAATGTGCAGTTCTGGGGCCGAGATGCTGAATTGATGGCTCAAATTCATGCGAAACGTCGCAATGAACGCTATTTGGCGGATCTGGTGCTGCCAGACAACATCTTGGTCACTTCAGATCTCGCCGCATTGCAGCCTGCCGATATGCTTGTGTTTGTCGTGCCGTCCAAAGCGATGCGCAGCACGGCGGAACATGTTGCTCAAAGTAACGCTGCTTCCAAAGCGCGTGTGCTGGTCTCCTGTGCGAAAGGCATCGAGCTCGAAACAGGTCGTCGCATGAGCGAATTAATCAGTGAGTCATTGCCCGGCATCCCGCTGGCCGTGTTGACCGGGCCGAATCATGCCGAGGAAGTCGCCAACAAACTCGCGACTGCGGCCGTCGTGGCTTGCGCCGACGATGATATGGCCAAAGCGGTGCAGTCCTGCTTCACCCTGCCGTTTTTCCGCACCTACACCACCGATGACATCATTGGCGCTGAATGGGCTGGTGCCATGAAGAACCCCTACGCCATCGCTGCCGGCATCGCACTCGGATTGAAACTAGGCGACAACGCCATCGCCGCGCTCGTCACCCGCGCCCTCGCCGAAATGGTGCGTCTCGGCGTCGCTGAAGGTGGCAAGATCGAAACCTGCTACGGACTGAGTGGCGTCGGTGATTTGATGGCAACATGCTACTCCGAGCACAGCCGCAATCACCGGGTTGGCGTCCTGCTCGGCCAAGGCAGGGCACTCGATGATATCATTTCCAGCACGCGCATGGTTGCTGAAGGCGTCCCGAATACCGCCAGCCTCCACCGTGCCGCCAAAGCCCGTGGCGTGCGCACACCGCTGCTCGACGAGATCTACGCCATCCTGCATCAAGGCAAGGCCGCCAAAGATGGCATGCGAGCGCTGCTTTCCCGCGATCCAAGGCCGGAGGCGGATTAATTCCATCTGCCATCAGATTCAAACGCCCGTTGATTCAAAGACGATTTGAGGCCATGAGCGGAATCAATTCACATGTCTGATCCAAACGGCTACGAACTCCTCGACAGCGGCGCTTTCCAGAAGCTGGAACGCTTTGGCAGCGTCGTGCTCTCACGGCCTTGTGCGCAAGCCGTCTGGCAGCAGACCTTGCCCAAGGCGGAATGGCAAAAAGTGACCGCCACGTTCTTCCGCGATGGAGGTAATCAATGGCGTGGACGCGATAACTTGCCTGAAACCTGGACCATTGAGGTCGATGACACCAAGTTTCAGCTCAGTTCGACCGATTTCGGTCATCTCGGCATCTTTCCTGAGCAGCGTGATCAATGGCGGCGCATTCGCGAAACGTGTGAGCAATATGCGAAGCGCAATAGTCGCCCAGCGCGAGTGCTCAATCTGTTTGCCTACTCCGGCGGCAGCACATTGGCCGCAGCACTTGCTGGTGCGGAAGTCTGTCATGTGGATGCCTCCAAGGGCATGGTCGATTGGGCCCGCAAGAATGCCGCCTTAAACGGCCTCGAAGAAAAGCCCGTGCGCTGGATTGTGGATGACGTGTCAAAGTTTCTCGAACGCGAACTGCGTCGCGAGCGCCAATACGACCTGCTCATCCTCGATCCGCCGAGTTACGGCCGCGGTGCGAAGGGAGAGGTCTTCAAGATCGAAAACGATCTGCCGCCGCTGCTCGCGTTGCTTGGCAAGCTCATGTCACCGCAGCCACTAGGAGTGCTGCTGTCCTGCCACACGCCGGAACTCACGCCTATCTCTTTGCATCACATGCTCCTGCAGCAATTCGGACGCAATGGCGGCGAAGTGGAGCATGGCGAGATGCAGCTCCGTGGTGCCGCCAAGGTTCTGCCTGTCCCCAGCGGCAGTTTTGCGTGGTGGCTCGCCTGATTGAGCATTCGACATTCCGCCTTCGTCATTCGACATTTTCCCAATGTTCAGCTTCCTCCTTCGCCGCGCCTTCAGCAGCGTGATTGTGATCTTCTGCGTGATCTCGATCACGTTTGTGCTCGCACGGATCACGAAGGGTGGGCCGTTTGACAAGGAGAAAGAGCCGCCGCCGCATATCAAAGAGGCGCTACTCACACGCTACAAGCTCAACGGTACCGTGTGGGAGCAATACACCGCCTATGTCGGCTCGCTGGTGCGTTTTGATCTTGGTTTATCCACCCGCTATCGCGATTGGCGTGTTTCCGAACTGCTGCGGCAAAAAATGCCGAACTCCTTCGCGCTTGGTTCGCTGGCGTTTGTGATCGCGAGTTGTGCAGGCGTTTTCCTTGGCAGTCTGGCCGCGATGAAGAAGGACACCTGGATTGACCGCACGGCCATGTTCGGTGCGTTGCTGAGCATCTCGATTCCATCGTTCATCAGTGGCCCGTTTTTGATCGCCGTCGTCGCGCTTTGGCTCGGTTGGCTCCCCGTCGGCGGCTGGGGCACGTTTCAGCAGATGATCTTACCTGCGATATGTCTTGCCGCGCCCTACATCGCCTACGTCGCTCGTTTGATGCGCAACAGCCTGCTGGATGTTTTAAAAAGCGACTTCCTGCGCACCGCTCGCGCCAAAGGTCTCACCGAAACGCAGGCGGTGGCCAAACATGCGGTCAAAGTGGCGATTCTGCCCGTTGTCACCTTCCTTGGGCCTCTCGCAGCGCATCTACTCACTGGCTCGATGATTGTTGAGAGCGTCTTCAATATCTCTGGGGCCGGCATGATCTTCGTGAACTCGATTCAAAACCGCGATGTCTTCCTGCTTGGCGGTGCCGTCATCGTTTACTGCGTGCTGCTCGTGGTCTTCAACCTGTTCGTGGATGTGCTCTACACGCTGCTGGACAAACGCATCAAACTTTATGCCTGATGCCGCTGCACCAACACGAATCGCACGGCCTGATGGCTGGCAGATCCTCAAGCGCAACCGTGCTGCGATCATCGCGCTTGGTTTTCTCGCCGGATTGTCGCTTATCGCCATCGTCGTGCCGATGCTGTTGCCTGCGTCTTTGAAAGTCACCAGTAGCGCCTCTTTCGTTCCGCCTTCATCACAGCATTTCCTAGGCACAGATGTAAATGGCCAGGACATGCTCTACCGCCTGCTGGCCGGTGCGCGCGTTTCGCTCGGTGTTGGTCTGGTTGGCGCGCTTATCAGTCTCGTGATCGGCACGCTTTACGGCATGATCAGCGGCTACGCGGGTGGTCGAATCGATGCGCTGATGATGCGCACGGTAGAAGTGCTGCAATCCGTGCCGCGCATCTTGTTTATCATGATCCTCATCGCTGCGCTCGATGACTACGTGAAGGAATGGATCGACGGCTGGCGCTTGCTCGCGCAGAAGAACAATTCCCCCAATCTCGCCGCCATCATGAGCGACTGGAAAGCCTACTCGAAGGTGCTGGTGATGATCGTTTCGCTCGGACTCGTCGAATGGCTCACCATGGCTCGTATTGTCCGCGGGCAGGTGCTCGTGTTGCGAGAAATGACATTTGTCACCGCTTCCCGCGCGATGGGACAGAGCAGTTGGGGCGTGTTGCGTCGCCATTTGCTGCCGAACCTGAGCACCATCATCCTCACCTACCTCACGCTAACGATACCCGCCGTCATCCTCGACGAATCCTTCCTCAGTTTCCTCGGTCTCGGCATCGAAGACCCCGCCGCAAGCTGGGGTTCGCTGCTCAAAGATGGCGCGCAGGTCATCAACCCGCTCGAAAGCAAATGGTGGCTCCTTGTTTTCCCCGCCTTCCTCATGTCCGCTAGCCTCCTCGCTCTCAACTTCCTCGGCGACGGCTTACGTGACGCGTTTGATCCAAAAAGCGGGGAGTAGCTAGGCTCAGCAGTCTTTTCGTCTTTTGTGCTTTTTGTGACTTCGCAACTCGACAAGGCGGCGGGGTTGAAGTGTAATTACTCATTCCAACCTCCTTCATGCAGTCCTCGTCACGTACGCCGCCGAACATTCGTGATCATGAGACGCTCCGCCTCATTGGGCGTGGCGCGTTTGGTGAAGTGTGGTTAGCGCGGAGTGTGACGGGGGTATTGCGGGCGGTGAAAGTGGTGTGGCGGGAGGATTACGATAATCCAGACGCCTTTGAGCGTGAGTTCGAGGCGCTGAAACGTTTTGAGCCGATCTCGCGTCGTCACGAAGGATTGGTGCCGATTTTGCAGGTGGGGCGCAGCGACCAGGAGGGCTTCTATTATTATGTGATGGAGCTGGCGGACGATTTGGAGACTGGCCGTGACATCGACGCAGCGACTTACAAGCCACACACGCTGGGTTTGCAGATGCGGCGGGACAAGCGTGTCTCGGCAGATGCATGCATCAAACTGGGAGCGACGATTGCGGAGGGGCTCGATTACCTGCATCGCAATCAACTCATTCACCGCGACGTGAAGCCGTCGAATCTGATTTTCATCGATGGCATTGGCCGACTCGCGGATATCGGGCTGGTGGCGTTGCTGGGACAGCGCAGTTTTGTGGGCACGGAAGGCTTTGTGGCACCGGAAGGGCCAGGGACTGCGGCGTCAGATATTTTTTCGCTCGGTATGGTGCTGTATGAGGCGAGCACGGGGAAGGACCGGCTGGATTTCCCAGATATTCCGTCGTGCTCGGAGACAGGGGCGGATCTGGAATTGTGGCGCAGGTTGCATGACGCCATCTGCACGGCCTGTGCGCCGAAGGCGAAGCAGCGCTTTGTAAGCGCGCGCGAGATGGCGCAGGCGCTGCGCGGTGAGCCACTGCCTTCCTCACGCAAGCTGATGTGGTCATGGATCGCTGCTGGTTCGGTGGCGCTGGTGCTGGCGGTAGGCTTTGGCATGTGGCTGGCGCAAAACCAGCGCGCAAGAACGATGGTGGCGATGAATCACAGCGTGCCACGTTTGAAGATCATGACGACACCGCCGGGGGCGGTGGTGTTTGCGGGCGAAGAGCAACTCGGCGTGACACCGTTGGAACTTGATCCCGCCGAGGGCGTGCCGGTGATCTACCAACTGCGGATGCCGGGTCACAAGCAGGTCGAGATCGAGCACATCGCTTCCGATGAGAAGCCGGCGGTGTTTGATTTGAAAATGGATGCATCGCGCCTGCCACAGAAAGGCGAGCGTTGGGTGAATAGCCTTGGCATGGTGTTCAAGCCAGGACAGGGAGGCCACGTCAGCGCCGATCCCGTGGAGATGAAATTTTTCCGTCGTTTCCTGGAGGCCACGGGTCGGTCGTTTGAGGGTAAAGTGGTGCGCTTTCAGCAAGGGAAAGAGCAGGAAACGCCCTATCTCGTTGTTGTGCCAGATAGCGATGCGGAGGCGTTTCGCTACTGGCTGACGGAACGTGATCGCAATGAGGCTTTTTTGAGTCAGGAGCATCACTATGAAGTGGAGCCGTTTCATTTTGTCGAGAGCGGCCAACCAGTTGCAGATGAAATGCCGGATGGCCGTGAGACTGAGACGAATGGGAGTGAGGAGAAGAACTGGCGTGCGTTCTTACTGCGCGTGGAACGCCAGACCTACGGCAGTGTGATCATCCGCAGTCAGCCGGAGAAAGTGCGCGTCTTCCTGCATGAGGAGTTTCTTGGCGAGACGCCGCTGGAATTACCGCGCGTGCGCACGGGACCGGTGGAGTTTGAATTGCACGAAGAGGGCTTTGCCGATGTGGTGCTTGAAGGTGAAGTGAAGGAGGGAGAGCAGGCGGAATTGTTTGCCGACATGCAGACGCGCAAGGCGGTGACCTTTGGCCGCCAATGGAAAGCGAACAGCCTGGGGATGAACTTTGTGCCGCTGGGTGATGTGATGATCTCCGCATGGGAGATTCGGCATCGCGATTACATCGAATTTTCCAAAGCGACGCAGTCCCGCAGGCCTGGACGGGTGGATGACAACGGCAACAAAGGTGGATCGCTGCCGGTGGCGGGTGTGGATCGCAATGAAGCGCGGGCCTTTTGCGCCTGGCTGACCGAACGCGAGCGCAATGCCGGCCTGATCGGAGCAAAGGACGTGTACCGCCTGCCGACGGATGAGGAATGGAGCCGTGCCGTCGGTCTGCCACTCGAACGCGGTGCCACGCCGGAAGAACGCAACGGGCGCATCCGTGGCATTTACCCGTGGGGCTTTGAATGGCCACCGCCCAATGGCGTGGACAATCTTGCGGACATCAATTCTGCGCGCAAAGCCAGCCTAGACAGCGCTATTGCCGGCTATGAGGACAAGTTCCCGTTCTTGGCGCCGGTGACGGCGTTGCAGACAAATGAGCGTGGCATCAGCGGACTCGCTGGCAACGTTTCCGAGTGGGTTGATACGGATTACGAGCCAGTTTCTGCCGTCAAACCGGGTGAACTTGCGAAACCTGCACTGGGCACCACGCGTGGCGGCAACTGGCGCACTGCCGCTCAGGAGGAGTTGCTGGCTTCCGCTCGCATGCCCGTACCGCCTGAGACGCGGCGGAACACGATCGGCTTCCGCGTGGTATTGGCGCGGGGGAAATAGCCGTGCGAGGCTTTGCTTGGCAACTTTCGTTCTAGAACTAGACTGGCACAGTCGTATCTTAGTTTCCCCCAATCATGCAAACCACCCTCGATTCCCCGCTGGCTTCGGCAGCGACCGAAGCCAACGCGCCGAAGAAGGTCGAACAGACCGAGGTCGGCAATTACTTCGTCTCAAACTACCCGCCCTTCTCGTTTTGGAAGCCGGATCAGGTTTCGCTCGTCGAGGAAGTGCTGCAACGCCCTGCGCCGACGAACATTCCGCTCGGTGTCTATTTTCATATTCCATTCTGCCGTAAGCGTTGCCATTTCTGCTACTTCAAGGTCTATACCGATAAAAATGCGCAGGAAGTGAAAGCCTACATCGATGCGGGAATGCGTGAGATGGCGAGCTTTGCCAGCCAGCCATATCTGAAGGGCCGTAAGGCACACTTTGTTTACTTCGGTGGCGGCACGCCGAGCTATCTCTCGGTGCCGCAGCTCAAAGATCTCACGAACCGCATGAAGGATCTCGTTTCATGGGAAGGCGCGGCGGAAGTGGCCTTCGAGGCCGAGCCCGGCACACTGAACGAGGTCAAGCTCACTGGTATTCGCGAAATTGGTGTCACGCGCTTGAGTCTTGGCGTGGAAAATTTTGACGACCACATTCTCGAAACCAATGGTCGTGCCCATCGTAGCGGTGAGATCGACAAAGCGTATCGTTTTGCTCGCACGCTCGGCTTTGAACACATCAATATCGACCTCATCGCTGGCATGATGAACGAGACAGCAGCGAACTGGAAGGACACCGTGGCGAAGGCCGTTGCCATGCAGCCAGATGCAGTGACGATTTATCAGATGGAGGTGCCCTTCAATACCACCATGTATCAGCAGATGAAGGCGGAGGGAAAGGTCACCGCGCCGGTGGCCGACTGGCAGACGAAACGCGATTGGGTCAGTTACGCGTTCGATGAATTCCAAAAGGTTGGCTACACCGTCACTAGCGCCTATACCGTGGTGAAAGACCCCCAACGCATTAAATTCGTCTATCGCGACTCCTTGTGGGAAGGTGCTGATCTTTTGAGCAGTGGCGTTGCTTCATTTGGCCATCTCGGCGGTGTGCATTATCAAAACCAAGCCGATGTCGGTCCCTACATGCAGGCGATTGATGCTGGCCAACGGCCCATTTACCGCGCCTATCAGACCACCGCCGAAGACCGTTTTGTGCGTGAGTTCATTCTCAAACTCAAGCTGGGTCGCAGCGAGTTTGACTATTACATCAAAAAGTTTGGCGAAGATCCTCGCAAGCATTTCGGGCCGCAACTTGACTATCTCGCGAAGGAAGGCTTTGCCACGCTCGACGCTAACGGCATCACACTCACCCGTGATGGTTTGCTCCAAGTGGACCGCTTGCTACACGACTTTTTCCTGCCACAGCACCGCCAATATGCGCGCTACACCTGATGTCGATGCCGCACGTCCCGACGAGGACATCCTGGCACCTCTGATCTTTTTTTACGGCATCGGCAGCACGCGACCGCGCGTGACTTTCGTCCAACCGGAAGAACTCGCGGAGCAGGAACGAACGCTGCTGGTTCATGAAAAGGACATGACGCCACGCCTGCGCGAGTTTCATGGCTGCGAGATCGATCTCGATGTCGCTGCCCGTGCGCGCATCGGCAACTACCTCGTGCGCGCCTCTGTTTTGCACCGCCGCAGCGATGGCAAACCCATCGAGTTCGGTGCCATTGGTATCCATCTCGACTTATTGCCCGATGAGGCGCAGAAACTCGTGCTCGAAGGCCGAGTGCCGTTTGGTGCGATCCTAGAACGCTTTGCGGTGCCTCACTCCAGTCATCCGCGTGGCTATTTCCGTGTTTCCGTCGATCAGCGCCTGGCCGAACTCCTCGGCGCGACGAGCGGCCAGATGCTTTTTGGCCGGTGCAATGAGCTGCGCCACGGCAGCGGCCGCGTTCTGGCGGATGTGGTCGAGGTGCTGCCACGTTTGCCGTAGATGGTGCCGTGCGTGCGGTTGGTGGTCAAACCAGTTGCGATCCGGGGGTTATGGGGCTTGAGTTGTCACGTCACAAACTGTCTGTAAAACCTGCTCCCACTGCTATGATCCGTCCCCCTATTTCAATCTCGGCCTTCACGGCTGGCATGCTGCTGTTCGGCAGCCTGAATCTCACCGCCGCGCCGCAAGGCACTAAAGGCGTCGAAGAATTTGATCCCTTGGCCTTCCCAGGCAAGGTTGTCGATGACGTGGTCGTGCCGGTGCCGAGCGAGGTGTTTTCGGTGCTCGACAAGTTGGGCGAGCCGAATTGGCGTGCGGAGTTGCGCAAGCAGGAGATGCCAACGACCAGCGATCGCACAAAGCTTTCACTGCTGTTTGGTTACACCGTGGCGGAAGGTTTCGTGGCCGTGCAAGCGGAGGACAAGGAGGCGGTGAAAGACATCGGCCGTGATGTGATCTCTCTCGCGAAAAGCCTTGGTCTTAGCAAATCGGTGCTGCCGCATGCACAGAGCATTTTAGACGCCGCCGACAAGGGTAACTGGAGTGCTATCCGCAAAGAATTCGACCAGACGCAGAAAACCGTGCGCGATACGATGGAGCAGATGAAGGACATCGATCTTTCGCAGTGCGTCAGCCTCGGTGGTTGGCTGCGTGGCACGGCTTCGGTTACTTCGGTTGTGAAAAAGAGCTTTTCTGCCGACCGTGCTGAACTGCTCAATCAGCCGATGCTGGTGGAGCATTTTGTGAACTCAATTTCCAAGATGCCTCCGAGCACGCGCGATCACGATGTGGTCAAATCCATCGGCAAGGGGCTCGGTTCCGTGCTGCAGCAGATGGAAGGTGCCGTGGATGGCTTCTCGAAGGACGCCGTGTCAGACATCGGCAGGACCTGCGACGGCCTGCTGACGGAAATCCTCGCCAAGAAGTAAATTTGTAAACGTCATGCGCATGAACTCATCTTTTGGAAAAGTCGCCTGTGCCGCTTTGGTGCTGGTAGCCGCGACATTCAGTTACGCTACAGTGGACGAGGCGCATGATTTCGCCATGGAGGCTGCCACGCCGTTTGTGGAGCAGGGGTTCATCGTGCGTGAAGACTACTGGAACGGCGAGGTTAAGAGTGGTCAGAAACTCATGATCACGCACCAGCTTTTCAAAGGCAACGAGTACGCATTCTGGCTCGGCACGAGCCAAGAGGGAGTGACGCTCGACATGAAGGTCTTCGATGAAAAAAACCAGCCCGTGCAGATCAATGCAAAGGCAGACAAGTTTTTCATGAGTGTCCGTGTGAACCCGCCGAAAACCGGCACTTACAAGATTGTCTTCGAGCTGAAATCGAAGAAGGAGCCAGCCGTGCTCTGGGCGCTGGCATATGGTTATCGCTGATGCCCGTCGCCACGCTCACCTATGAGACGCCGCAGTTTCTGCAGAAGCTGATTGGCAATGACATCGGCAGTCTGCGGCTCGTGGCGGATACGTTTGGCGTGAATGTGACCAGCCGTGAAGGCTGGGTGCGGATTGAAGGGGATGATGACAAGATTCCCGCAGCCCGTGAGGTGTTCATGCAGCTCGAAAAAGTGCGCCGTCAAGGTGGTGAGGTATCCTTCGCGATGGTGCGCCTCGTCATCGAAAGCGTTCAGCGTGAAGTCGGCGATGCGCCTGCGGAGGCGATCATGCAGTTGAAACTGCTCGGTTCCAGCAAACGGCCCGCCGTGCTGGCCAAAACACGTGGTCAGATCGCCTATGTGCAGGCCATGCGTGAAAGCGAAGTCGTGTTCGGCGTCGGTCCCGCTGGCACGGGCAAGACCTACCTCGCGATGGCCCAGGGATTGCACTGGTTGAAGGAAAAAGTCGTGCAGCGTCTTGTTTTGACCCGCCCCGCCGTTGAGGCCGGTGAAGCGCTGGGTTTTTTACCCGGGGATCTCAAAGAGAAAATCTTCCCCTACCTGCGCCCGCTCTACGATGCACTCTACGACATGCTCGATCCCGAAGAAGCCGAGCGTCTGATTGAACGTGGTAGCATCGAGATCGCCCCGCTGGCCTACATGCGTGGCCGCACGCTCAAAAATGCTTTCATCATCCTCGACGAGGCCCAAAACACGACCACCGAGCAGATGCTTATGTTTCTTACTCGTCTCGGCGACGGTGCGCGCTGCGTGGTTACGGGCGATCCGTCACAGATTGACCTTCGTCGCAACGTGAAGTCAGGTTTGAAGGAGGCGGTTGAGTTACTCCAGGACGTGGAGGGCGTGCGTTTCGTCAATTTTGCACCGAAGGACATCGTCCGGCTGCCGGTCGTTCAGCGTATTATTGAGGCCTATCAAGCGGGTCGAGCCCGTAAAAATGAGCCACAACGACACCCAGAGGCCGAAGGGCTGGGGAAAGATTCTTGTCCGACCCCGGATATGTGATAGCTTCGCCGCCACCCCCTCACCCAAAACATGTTCGAGTCCATTCGTCGGGCCAGACTTCAACGCGAAGGGCTTTCTTGCGGTAAAACCCGCCGAAAGCACCAGGAGGGCGATTTATTTGACGAGATGCGCACGCATCCGGCTGGGACCGTTGGAGTCTATGTTCTGTTCTTTATTGGTGTCGCTGTGCTGATGCGGTTGGGCACACATGTCGAAGACGGGTTGCCAGCTCTGACTTGGCTGCATGCGCTGTATGCCGCCGCGATCGGTTTCGCACTCGTTGCGCATGAACGCGTGGCTTTGCGCGAACAGATCAGCGACAACAGTATCCTGCTTCTCGTACTCGGCACGCTGCTGATGCATCTGGCACTCATCGTTTTTACGCTGGACCTGTCCGCTGGTCTGAGTTGGGGCAAAACACTCAAAGCTATCGTTCTGCCGCATGCTTTTGGTCCGCTGGTGCTCTCGGTGATCTTGGGCCGTCGCATTGGCTTGTTTGGGGCCATTTACGCCACACTCTTTGGCGTGCTGATCTGCGTTTCAGTTTCCGCACCTACTTTCATGGCCACCTCGGCACTGATCGGCTTTACCGGTGTGCTGCTCACCAAACGTGTCAGCCGCCGCAATCGCCTCTTCATGGCCGGACTTTATGTCGGTGTCGTGGCGATGGCTTTTTCGCTGCTACTGCATGAAGCCGCTGGCGTGATCATGGAGGAGCAAATCGGCCGCATGATCGGCTTGCCGCTCATCATTGGCATCATCACCGGCATGGCCGTCGGCGGCTTGGTTCCCGTGCTCGAAAGCGTGTTTGGCGTCACCACCGATGTGTCCTGGCTCGAACTCGGCGACCTGAACCATCCACTCATGCGTCGTTTGAGCATCGAAGCCCCCGGCACCTACCATCACAGCCTCGTTGTCGCGAATCTCGCCGAAGCCGCCGCCGAAACCATCGGTGCCCGTGCCAGCATGTGCCGTGTGAGTGCCTACTTCCATGACATCGGCAAGCTCAGCAAGCCTGAGTACTTCGTCGAAAACATGGATCCGTCGGCCAATCCGCATGACGATCTCACGCCGCGCATGAGCGCCCTCGTCATCATCGCGCATGTCAAAGACGGCGTCGATCTCGCCATCAAGCACAACCTCAACTCGCGCATCATCGACGTGATCGAGCAGCACCACGGCACCTCGCTCGCGTGGTATTTCTACCGTCAGGCACTCGATCAAAAAGCGGAAATGGAGCGCCTCGTGAAGCAGTCGAAGGCCAAGGAAGACGACGTTCCGCAGGTCAGCGAAGAAACCTTCCGCTATCCCGGACCGAAGCCGCAGTTCAAGGAAGCCGCCATCATCTCACTCGCCGATGCCGTCGAGAGCGCCTCGCGCACTCTCGAAAAACCCAACGCCTCGCGCATCGAAACGATGATCGCCGAAATCGTGCAGGCCCGCATGCTCGATGGCCAGCTTGATGAATGCGATCTCACCATCGCCGAACTTGCCAAGGTGAAGGCTAGCTTTGCCAAGACGCTGCTCAGCATGATGCATGGCCGCATCAAATATCAAAAAGCCAACGAAGCCACGCCTGCGTCCACGATGGGATTGCGTGACGAGCCAAAGCCACGTCTGGCCCGCGATGAGAGCGAAGCACCCACGACCTCGTCGATGAAGATCGTCGAAGCCTCCTTTGCCGGCCCTGCTGCCGAGGCCGCCGCCAAAAAAAGCCGCAGTCGTAAATCGCCTCCCGCCTCTGCCGCCTGATGCCGCTGCCGAAGCTCCGCATCTACAACCGTCAGAAAGCGCACGCCATCCCGCTGCCTTGGCTGCGCCGCATCGGCAAAGCTGCTCTCCCCGGATGCCTCGCTGTCCTCAAATCGCCCGATGCACCGCTCGTATCACTGCCAGAGATTGAGATCACCATTGTCGATGATGAGGATATCGCGCGAGTGCATGGCGATTTTCTTGACGATCCCACGCCCACCGACGTCATCACCTTCCACCACGGCGAAATTCTCATTAGTGCCGACACTGCCCAGCGTCAGGGATTGGACCACGGTAAGTCTGTCGATCACGAAATCGCTCTCTACCTCATTCATGGCCTCATGCACCTCGCTGGCTGGGACGATCACGATGCCGATGAAGCACGGGAGATGGCGCAGCGACAGGAAAGCATCCTGCGCGAAGCCATGAAGGCTGTTTAATTACTGCTCCAGCACCTTGAGCGCATTCCGCAGCAACGTTAGTCCCGCTTCCTGGCTTTTTTCTGGGTGAAACTGCACTGCGACGAGATTTTTTTTCGCGATGCCGCTGATGAAACTCACGCCGTAGTCGGTGCGACAGAGCGCCAGTGATTCATCCTTCACCTCGGGGTAATAGGAGTGAACGAAATAAATGTATGTCGGGTTTGGCAGGCCGTTCCACACCGCTGACTGACTCGTTTCCCACTGCGCCACATTCCAGCCCATGTGCGGAATCTTCATACCGCTCGCCGCATCGAATTTGCGCACTTTGCCAGCCACAGCGCACAATCCTTCGAGTCCTGGGCACTCCTCGCTGCTTTCGAACAGAAGCTGATAACCGAGGCAGATGCCGAGATAAGGTTTCTCCGCCTTCAACCAGGCCCGCAGCGGTTCCCACAGCCCGGTTTCCTTCAAGATGCGCACGGAGTCGCCGAACGCACCCTGTCCAGGAAACACGAGTACATCGATGCCGTCGAAGTCCGCAGGCTTCGTCACGAGATTCGCATGCGCTCCGATGGCCTCGAAGGCATTCAACACGCTGCGCAGGTTTCCCGCGCCATAATCAAGCACACCGAGTTTCATCACAGAACGTCCTTCGTGCTGGGGATGCCGGTGACGCGTGGATCAAGTTTCGTGGCCGCATCCAGCGCACGTGCGAGGCCTTTAAAAATGGCCTCCGCCATGTGATGAGCATCGCGTCCGCGGCGGATTTCGACATGAAGTGTCGCTAGCAGGCTCGAGGCGAAGGCGCGCAGGAATTCCTCCACGAGCTGATAGCTGAAACGGTTCACACCACCGATGGCTTCGACATTCTCCGGTGCGTGATAGCTCAGGAAAGATCGACCACTGAGGTCGAGCGCGACTTCGGCGAGCGTTTCATCCATAGGAAGAAGCCAAAAGCCATAACGCACGATGCCCGCCTTGTTGCCCAAGGCCTCGCGGAAACAGTTGCCCAGCACGATGCCCGTGTCCTCCACCGTGTGGTGGTAATCGACTTCGATGTCACCCACGACTTTCACCTTGAGGTCAAACAGGCCGTGTTTTGCGAACAACGTCAGCATGTGGTCAAAGAACGGCACTCCCGTGTCGATCTGCGCTTTGCCGCTCCCATCGACATTGAGTTCGATCTCAATGTCCGTCTCGGCGGTTTTACGGTGCTGCTTGGCGGTTCTGGCTTGGCTCATGAGCCGTGAATGAACACGCATTCCCGCCATAGAGCAAGCACACGCTCGCTCTACGCTATGATGCCCTTTACCAGCTTCCCATGCACATCCGTGAGCCGGTAGCGCCGCCCCTGGAACTTGTACGTCAGCCGTTCGTGGTCGATGCCGAGCAGGTGCATAAGTGTGGCGTGGAAATCGTGGATGTGCAGGCCGTCCTTGACCGTGTTGTAGCCAAAGTCGTCCGTCTCGCCATACACCGAGCCCGCCTTGATGCCGCCGCCCGCGAACCAAGCGCTGAAGCAGCGCGGATGATGATCGCGGCCGAAGTTCGTGCTGATCTTGCCCTGGCAATACGCTGTGCGGCCAAATTCACCGCCCCAGACGACCAGCGTGTCATCGAGCAAGCCACGTTGTTTGAGATCTTTGACCAACGCCGCAGCCGGTTGATCCGTCTCCTTGCACAGCCTCGGTAACGCACCCGGCAGACCGCCGTGATGATCCCAATCCTGATGATAGAGTTGAATGAAACGCACGCCCTTTTCAGCGAGACGACGCGCTTGCAGGCAGTTCGCGGCAAACGTGCCCGGCGTCTTCACATCTGTCCCATAGCTGTCGAGCACATGCTGCGGCTCATCGCTCAGATCCGTCACTTCGGGAATGCTCGTCTGCATGCGGAAGGCCATTTCATAGTGATCAATGCGATTCTGAATCTCCGCGTCCGGCGTTGCGGCGAATTGATGCTGATGCAGCTCCTTCAGGCGATCCAGCATCAGCCTTCGGCTGTCCGCGCTCACACCAGCCGGATTGCCGAGATAGAGCACCGGGTCCTTCGCTGCTCGAAACAGCACGCCTTGATGCTTCGTCGGTAAAAAGCCGCTGCCCCACAGATGCGATCCCAGTGGCTGTCCGCCTTTTCCCTTCGTGATCAGCACCGTGAACGACGGCAGATTCGCATTGTCCGCACCAAGGCCATAACTCAGCCATGAGCCAAAACTCGGCCGCCCCGCGATCTGCGATCCCGTCTGGAAAAACGTCACTCCTGGTCCGTGGTTGATCGATTCAGTGAACATCGATCGCGCCACGCAGATGTCGTCCGCGATGCTTGCCGTGTGCGGCAGCAATTCGCTGAACCATTCACCTGCCTGTCCATGTTGCGTGAACTTGAACGGTGATCCCACCATCGGAATCGACGATTGATTCCCCGACATCCCCGTCAGCCGCTGTCCACCGCGCACTGAGTCGGGAAGCTGCTCGCCGTTCCGCTGGTTCAACACGGGCTTGTAATCAAACAGATCCAGATGCGACGGCCCGCCCGACATGAACAGATAAATGATACGCTTCGCCTTCGGGGCAAAATGCGTGCCGCCCAGCACTCCATGGTCTGCAGGTGACGAGGCTTTCGCCAGCATCTCATTCAAAGCGATGCCACCGAGGCCCAAACCAAAACGATTTAGGAAGGAACGGCGATCAAACATGGGAAGAGTGTTCATCAAATGGACTCGGTTAGCGTTTAACGACGCAGGCGTCATGATTCATCAAAGCTTGGGCGAGAACAGCCGCAGCGGCAGCTTCAGGCATTGGAACGGAAGCATCGCGCTTGGCGTTCCCCGTTTTCAGCAGTTCCTCGGCTTCTTTCGGCACCGCTTTGAAATGCGTGAGCTGTTCCTGATAAAGCTGTGTGCAGATCTGCACCTCCTTCGCATCCGGTTTGCGGCTCAGGCAGCGCAGAAAGCCGAGTTCGATCATCTTGGACAGATCGCCCTTCGCTTCGAGGTGCAGCTTCTCGCCGAGTACTCGGGCGGCTTCGACGTATTGCACGCCGTTGAGCAGAATGAGCGCTTGGAGTGGTGAATCGGTGCGTTCGCGTCGCGAAATACACACGGCGCGTCGTGGAGCATCAAAGGCGACCATGGCGGGTGGTGGGCTGGTGCGGCGCCAGTTGGAGTAGAGACTGCGGCGATAGAGGGTGTCGCCTGCGCCAGGAGTGACGGGCTTAAAGGCCTCTGACATCTCATAGGCATGCACGGGCGGGCCACCGACAGTGAGTTTGATCAAGCCTGCGGCGGCGAGAGCGTTGTCGCGGATCATTTCGGCTGGCAGGCGGAAGCGTGGTCCACGGGCAAGCCATTGGTTTTCGGGATCATCCGCCATCGTTTTGGCATCGGCGAAGCTGTTTTGGCGATAGACTTGGCTCGTGACGATCTCCTTCACCAGCGCCTTCACATCCCAGCCGCTTTGGAGGAACTTCATCGCCAGATAATCGAGCAGTTCGGGATACAACGGCCTCTCGCCCTGGCTGCCGAAGTCTTCCGTGGTCTTCACCAAGCCGCGACCAAACAAGCTCTGCCACAAGCGGTTCACCGTAACTCGCGCCATGAGCGGATGCTCTGGCGCGGTGAGCCACTGCGCGTAGCCGTGGCGGTTCTTCGGCGCTCCCTTTGGAAAGGGTGACAGCGACGCCGGAGTCGTGGGGCCGACTTCTTCACCGCGCTTGTCATACTCGCCACGAGTGAGCACGTAGGTCTTCTTCGGCTGTGGCAGTTCTTTCATGACCATGATTTCCTTCTGTGCATCCTGAAACGCAAACAGCTCGGCTCGTGCCTTTTGCAGTTCTGCATTTGTCTCTGTAGTCACATCGCGGCCAAAGACGCGGAAGTCATCGATTAGCCCGCCTTTGAAGCCGCGATCCCGCATGCGCTCGCCGAGGCTGATGTTGTCATGGCCACCACCCGTGATGGTTTTCGTCAGGTCGTCTTTGATTATCTCCACGGCGGCTTGCTTACCATCGACGAAGATCTTCAAGCCATCGGCCCGGCTGCTGCCATCATAGGTCACGAGCACTTGCAGCCACTGCTTCAGCGGAATGTTCTCCTTCGTGCGAATGCTGATCGCATTGCCCGGCCAGAAGTGAATCAGCGACCACTTGAGCTTACCTTCCTCAATCAAAAGCTCGTAGCCGCGGCTTGCTGCATCCGTCCAGGCCTGGGAGCGATGAAACACCACCGCGCGATCCTTCGCGTCTGGAGTCTGGATCCACAGCGATACGCTGAAGGGCTCGTGGCGTTGGAAGTTGCCCAGCGGCGTGTCCACCGCGTCATCGCCGGTGAATTGGATCGCATTGCCGAGTTTGCCGGGAACCAGCTTGTTCTCGCCTTTCAGCACGGCAGCGGGATCAGGCGGCCCTTTGTCCTTGGCGTCCTTCTTGGGCTGCGGTGGAGGTGTGGCATGCAGCGAATCGGCCAGCTTGTTGCCCTTCATCTCATCAAACGTGAAGTGAGCCAGTTCATCGCGGCTTAGGTTAGGCGGCGTGGTTGTCTTGGGCTTATCCAAGGCTGCCACCTTGGCCTTGAGTGCGGCCATTTTGTCCTTCGCAGGCTGATCCATCAGCATCATCGCAGGTGTCGGCGGGGAAGGGGTGAAGAAGGAGTAAAGACCGGCTTCGTCGATGTTTTGCAGCATCGAGAACAGCCCGTAATAGTCCTTCTGCGTGATCGGGTCATACTTGTGATCGTGGCAGCGCGAACACTCGAAGGTTAATCCAAGGAAGGCTGTCGAGACGGTCTGCACGCGATCTGCGATGTATTCGACGCGATACTCCTCTTCAACGCTGCCGCCTTCATTTTCCTGCTGATGCAGGCGATTGAACGCGGTGGCGAGGATTTGCTCGTCCGTGGCATTTGGCAGCAGATCACCTGCAAGCTGCCAGGTCACGAACTTGTCATACGGCAGGTTGTCATTGAACGCCTTCACCACCCAGTCGCGCCATGGCCACACCTCGCGTTCGCGATCCACCTGGAAGCCGTAGCTGTCCGCGTAGCGCGCCACATCGAGCCAGTCCACCGCCATGCGCTCGCCGTAATGCGGTGAAGCGAGAAGCTTCGTCACCAGATGCTGGATGCTTGATGCTGGATCGAATTGATGCTCGGTGACGAAAGCGGTGATTTCCTCTGGTGAGGGAGGAAGACCGGTGAGATCGAAACTGAGGCGGCGAATGAGTGTTTCCGGCGTCGCTTCGGGTTGAAGCTTCAATCCGCGTTCAGCAAGGCCAGCGCTGACTATTTTGTCGATACTTTGATCCTTCGTCGCTTCTGGCTTCAGCGAAATGAATGCCCAATGCGACTCATACTCGGCACCTTCGTCGATCCACTGCTTCAAGATGGCAATTTCATCCTTGGTCAGGTCGCCGAGCTTGGATTTGGCCGGAGGCATGTGGTCATCGGCATCCGTGGTGAGGATGCGCTGGATCATCTCGCTCACTTCCGCTTTGCCAGGCACAAACGCCTTTGCTTCCACAGCCGCGTCACGTTGATCCAAGCGCAAGTCAGCCTCACGCTTCTTCGGGTCGGGGCCGTGGCAGAAGAAACACTTGTCCGAGAGAATTGGACGCACATCGCGATTGAACTTTACCTTCGCAGGTGCTGCGAAGATCGAGGTCGAAACAAAGAGAATGGAAACGAGAAGGCCGCGCGTCATGGCTTTGAAGTATCTCACGCAAACACCTGCTTCACCACCTTCGGATTCTCCACGCCGGTCAGACGCTGATCGAGACCTTGGAACTTGAAGGTGAGCCGCTCGTGATCCAATCCGGCAGCGGCGAGGATCGTCGCATGCAGATCATGCACGCTGACTTTGTCGATGGCGGCCTTTAAGCCGATCTCGTCGCTCTCGCCGTGGTGGTAGCCGCCTTTCACGCCGCCGCCGCACATCCAGACGGTGAAGGCATGAGGGTTGTGATCGCGACCGGGTTTGGCAGATTTTTGGGAGATGGGAAGACGGCCAAATTCCCCGCCCCAGATGATGAGCGTTTGATCGAGCAGGCCACGCTGCTCCAGATCGGCGATGAGCGCGGCTACGGGTTGGTCGCTCTCATTGGCAAAGCCGCGATGATTGCCTGCGATGTCGTTGTGGCCGTCCCAGCTCTGCTGATTCTCCATGCCGCCGCTGTAGATCTGAATGAAGCGCACGCCGCGCTCCACCATGCGCCGTGCGGTGAGACACTGCGCGGCGAAGTGGCCACAGTGCTTCTCGTTCAAGCCGTAGAGCTTCTGGATGTGCTCCGGCTCACCTTTGACATCAAAAGCCTCCGGCGCGGCGGTTTGCATGCGGTAGGCCAGCTCGAAGCTCTCGATGCGCGCATTGAGTTCGCTCTCGATCGGCGATTCGGCGAGCGCGCTGCGGTTCAATTTCGCCAGCAGGTCAAGTTGGGCACGTTGACGCTGTGGCGTGAGCGATGCTGGCACCGCGAGGTTATCAATCGGTGCGCCCTTAGGCTTCAGCCAGGTGCCTTGATAAATGCTCGGCAGGAAACCCGCGCCCCAATTGGCTGCGCTGCCTTTGGGCAGGCCGCGATTCAGCGGATCGCTCATCACGACGAAGGAAGGCAGCGAATCACTCTCGCTGCCGAGGCCGTAGTTGACCCATGAGCCGACGCAGGGGTAGCCCATGCGCGTCTCGCCCGTGTTCATCTTGAAAAGCGCCGGCGAGTGATTGTTCGATCCTGTCCAGCAACTGTGTATGAAGCACATCTTATCGACATGCATCGCCGTCCTCGGAAACAGATCGCTGCACCACGTGCCGCTCTGCCCGTGCTGCTTGAACTCAAACGGCGAGGCCATCAACGGACCCACCGAGCCGGGGAAAAAGCCCGTCTTCGGATCAAATCCATCCAGCGCCTTGCCATCCTGCTTCTTCAGCTCCGGCTTGTAATCCCACGTGTCCACATGCGACGGCCCACCATTGGCAAAGATCCAAATGATCGACTTCGCCTTCCCACCAACCTGCATCGGCACCTTCGGCGCAAAAGGATTGCTCGCCGCCTCCAACATTGAAGACAACGCCAACATGCCAAAGCCACCGCCCGCACGGGCGAGCCATTCACGACGAGAGTAAGAGAGTGCGTTCATATCAGTTCACGTAGATCAATTCATTCAGCCCCAGCACGACCTGGCAGTAATCTGCCAGCGAAGCGCCTGATTTCAAATACTCGGCTCCAGTGGCGAGTTCGTCGGGCTTGGGGTCGCGATTGAAGCAGATGCGATAGGCCATCGCGATTTGTTTGGGTGCATCGCCAGCGGGTTGGATGCGTTTGGCGAGGCCCTCGGCCCATTGGCGGGCTTGAGGGCTGTTCATCAAGATGAGCGCCTGTGGGGCCACGGTGGTGGTGGGGCGGCTGCCTTGGCTCACGAGTGGCTCGGGCACATCAAAGGCCACCATGCTGCCGATGAGCTGGCTGCGCTTGATGTTGAAGTAGATGCTGCGGCGCTTGCTGTTCTCGTCGCGGGTGCCGGGACCGAACATCGTTTCATCCAGCAGACCACTGATGGCCAGCATGCTGTCGCGGATGGCCTCAGCTTCGAGACGCTGGGGCACGAAGCGCATGAAGAGGCCGTTGTCGGGATCAACGGCTTCCTTTTTGGCGTCGCGCTGGCTGCTTTGTTGCCATGCTTGGCTGCTGAGGATCAGCTTGTGGATCGGCTTCAGCTTCCAGCCATTGGCGATGAGTTGTCCCGCGAGCCAGTCGAGCAATTCAGGCTGCGAGGATGCGGTGCCAGTCTTGCCAAAGTCATTCACCGTCGGCACGAGTCCTCTGCCGAAATGGTGCTGCCACAGGCGATTCACGATGACACGCGCCAGCAAGGCACCCGCACCTTGATCGACATCCGTGATCCAATTCGACAGCGAGCGTCGGCGGCCGGAGGTCTTGGCGTCCTTCGGTGGCTGCCACTGCCAGCGTTTGGCATCGCCGGGCTTGCTGAGTACTTGCAGGAAGCTTTGCGTGGCTTCGCCGTCCTTCATGTCAGGGCTGCCGCGCTTGAGGACGTAGGTCTTGTCAAAGAATGGCCCGCCCTGTGTGTGCATGACGATGGGATCATAGCCCTCGCCGCAGATCATCATGCGCGTGGCACCTGGGACCACTGGCGTATTTGTTTTGGCGTTCACCGTTGTCTTCGCAGCCGTGACTTTGCCGTCGGGCAGCACATCCACATTCATGCGCGTCGTCGTCGTGAAGGTGCTGAGCATGGCGTAGTAGTCGCGCGTGGGTAACGGATCAAACTTGTGATCATGGCAGCGCGCACAGCCTACCGTGAGGCCCAGCATCGCGCTGCTCGTCGTGCTGAGCATGTCGTCCATCGCATCATAGCGTGTGCGCTCGACTTCATTTGCGGTGATCTGCGATGGAAACACACCCGCACCGAGGAAACCCGTCGCCGCGAGCGCCAGCGGGTTCTGTGGCTCGTATTCATCACCTGCGAGCTGCCATTTCACGAACTGATCATAAGGCATGTCCGAGTTCAGCGCCTTGATCACGAAGTCGCGGTAATGGAACGCAAACGGCCGATCATGGTCCTGCTCAAAGCCCGTGCTTTCCGCGAAACGAGCCACATCGAGCCAATGCCGCGCCCAGCGCTCACCGTAACGAGGAGAGGACAGCAGTCGATCCGTCAGAGCAGACAGATCCGTCTGGTCCGATGAATCTGGCGGCAGCCCTGTGAGGTCGAGATACAGCCTGCGCACCAGCGTGGCATTGTCCGCAGGCGGATTGAAGGACATGCCCTTCGCGTTCTTGAGCAGCAGTTCATCAATGGACTTCGCATTGATCTTCTTCAGCGGCTGAAACGACCACCATTGGCGATCTGCATCCGTGACCACACTCGCATCGCGCTTTGGCTTTTTCCCGGCGACCAGTGGCTCGGCATACGGCGCACCATCGTCGATCCACGCGGTGATTTTGGCGATCACCTCCGCACTGAGCTTCGGCTTGTCGTCGGGCATGTGCGGTTCCTTGGCGTGATTGATCTGCTGAACCAGCGCGCTGCCTTTGGCATCAAACGGCACCACCACCGACCCATGTGAGCCGCCACGGAGCAAATCCTCACGCGTGGCCATGTCGAAGTCGCTCTTCACTCTTTCGCCACCATGACAGCGCAGGCAGTTCTCTTTGAGAATGCCCGCCACGTCTTGCTGAAACGACTTCAGGCCGCGCTCCAGGCGCTGAGCATGATCGGCGGGCAGGGCGAAGGCAGAGGAGCTGAGAATGAAAAACAGGAATCGCATCACCGACATCATACGCTGGATGACTGTGCCGTTTCATGCCTTAGTTGTGTCTTATCATGGCATCCAGTCGCAAATACCTCAACTACACCACCCCATGGGGCGTGGACCTCGCCCGTGTGGCCAAATCCGGCTGGACCCCCTTTTTGATCCACGAAAGCGGCTACCAGCATGCTTTGGAGGATTGGAACCACAGCGGTGTCGATTCGCCGTTCTGGCGCTTCTACTACAATCCCAAGCCCGGATGCCACCTTCTCTTCCAAGGCCGCAAAATCTCGCTGGAGCCCAAAAAAGCCGTCCTCATCCCCGCAGACACCGTTTTCGACTGCTGCGGCCCGGTGCAGGCCTGCCACTTCTGGCTGCACTTCACCACCGCACGTCCGGGTGTGTCCATTCCTGCGGCACCCATCGTCATTTCAGTCGCCGACTCCCTTCGCGCGATGCTTACCCAACTCATCGCCACGCATCGCCAACGTCCCACACCCTTGCGAGATCATCGCCTGCATCATCTCAGCGCCGCGTTGCTTCACAGCGTCTTCGCCACGCTCGAGATCGACTCACCACCCGCATTGCCCGAGCGCATCGTCGAAGTCCTCGCCCTCATCGCCCGCGCACCACACAGCAAGCTCTCGAACTCCTTCCTCGCCGAGCGTGCCGGCATGAGCATCGAGCGTTTCATCCGCAGCTTCCGCGAGCACACCGGCCAAACACCCGCCGCCTACGTCCTCGCCACGCGCCTTCGCCTTGCCGGCGAAGCCCTCGCCCTCACTTACAAAACCATCGATCAAATCGCCATCGAACACGGCTTCCCCAATCGCCACTACTTCAGCCGCATGTTCGCCCGACAAGTCGGCTGCGGCCCATCCGAATTCCGCGCCCGTCAGCGTGAGCGGAAGGGCCTTTGAAAGACAAGAAACAACTGGTAGTCCAGCGCAGATTCATTGCTAACCCGAGCAACGGGTTAACACGGCAACGAGAAGCAAGAGGATGGCCGCACCAACGATGATAAAGGGTTTTTTGTTCACGGCGGGAGCCGTTACGGGAGGTTTGCGCGGCGGGGTATAGGGCTTGCGCTGGGCCGGGCCGGTCATGGGCCGACGAGGCATAGTGGGAGAGACATGCGGGCCGACGGCGATGGGAATGGTGCTCGATGTCGCATGCGAAGGATGAGCTGTCGGCAGAACCACGGGCGCGGATACCTGCTGCGCGGCTAGACTGACGGGTGGCGTGCTCGATGCCACGGGTAACTCGGCCGATTGCGACGGCAGTTCCGGGAGGTTGGGCGCTTCACGACGCTCAAATAACTCGCGAGCCGCTGCCGCCTTGCGCGGGCGTTGCTCAGGATCGACGGCAAGTAGGTGCATGACCCAGGCGCAGATCCAACTTGGCACATGGGAAGCCAGCTTTTGCAGTGGCGCCAAATCGTGACCGATATGCTTGCCGCGCAACTCTTTGAGAACCTTGCCATCGAAAGGCGGGCGGGCCGCCAGCGCCTCATAGAGCACACAGCCCAGAGCATAGACGTCTGTCCGGCGGCGGGTAGTGCCGTCGATCCACTGTTCTGGTGCGGTGCAACGGTAGGCGCGAATCTGCTCCTCTTTGCTGTCATCACGCCCGGCAAAGCCCTGACCAAAGCCATGCAACGTTACTTGCCAGTCGGCGGCATTTTCACCAGTGATGCGCACATTATCGGGCCGCAGACTGCCATGCACGATGGACTGCTCATGCAGCAGATCGAGCAGATCGAGCATTTGCAGCGCCACGGCTTCGAATTCCTTCTCAGAGAGCGGGCCGCGCTCCAGTATGGTGCTCAGCGTCTCGCCAGGCAGGACGCCGGCGACGATGGTGTAGAAGCCGTCCTTATCCGCACCGAAATCGATCACCCGATCCAGATGTGGACTCTGAAGCGCGGCAAGCTGGCGGAACAACTCCTGCAGGCCCTCGATTTCCTCTGCTTTCTTTGTCTTAAAGCGTCGTAGGCGTAGTTCATCCCCACGCTTGTTGTCGCGGACGAGGGATAGTTTGCTGGAGGCATCCTCCTCAAGGAGGCGCAGAATCTCAAAACGGGGTGACATTCAGCTAAGCTCGTTCGTTCCAGTGAATCCCGCAAGCTTCTTGCCATGTTGATTGTTTGCGGGCTACAGTACGACCCCCAACCTCATGGACGGCTTTCTCGTCATCGACCACGTTTCCAAATCCTTCGGCTCCCTGCGTGCTGTGGATGAGGTGTCGTTAACCGTCGCTCAGGGGGAGGCGTTCTCGCTGCTCGGTCCCAGTGGTTGCGGCAAAACGACGCTGCTGCGCATGATTGCCGGATTTGAGCGGCCAGACGGCGGGCGCATCATCGTCGGTGGTCGGGATATCACCGCGTTGCCACCGGAGCAGCGGCCAGTGAACACGGTGTTTCAAAACTACGCGCTGTTTCCGCACCTCAATGTGTGGGAGAACATCGCTTTCGGCCTACGCATGAGCCGTCGGCCACGTGAGGAGATTCGCAGCGGCGTGGATCGCATGCTCGAACTGGTGCGTCTATCCGAGCATGCGCGCAAACGCCCAGCGCAGCTCAGCGGTGGACAGCGCCAGCGGGTCGCCATCGCCCGAGCGCTCGTTAATCGTCCGCAGGTTCTGCTGCTGGATGAACCGCTGGCCGCACTCGACTTAAAGCTGCGCCAGCACATGCTCATGGAACTGAACGCCATCCATGAGCAGGTTGGCACCACCTTCATCTACGTCACGCATGACCAAGGTGAGGCGATGAGCCTTAGTGACCGTATTGCGGTGATGAATAATGGCAAAGTGGAGCAGGTGGACTCACCCGTGAATCTGTATGAAAAGCCGCGCAGCAGCTTTGTTGCGTCATTCATTGGCGATGCCAATTTCTTCACCGGCACCGTGGTCGAAATGCAGCACGAAGGCTACGTGCGGGTGTCAGTCGAGGGGCTGGGCAGTCCGCTGGTGTTGAGCAATGGCACGGTTTCCGCCAATCAAACGCTGCGTCTCATGGTGCGGCCGGAAAAGATCAGCCTCATGCTCAAACGACCGCCAAGCGGTGAGAGGGTGAATGCATTTCGTGGTATCGTCGAAGACATTGCCTACTTTGGGTCGCACACGCGTTACCGCATCGTTGCGGGCGAGCATAGCATCCTGGCGCAACTCCAACGCAGCCGGTTTAGTGGTGGAGACATTGATCCGGTGCGCGGAACCGAAGTTTGGATGACGTTTCATCCCGATGAAGGTCGCGTTGTTATGCTGGAGGGGGAAGCATGAATGCGGAATCAGGCCGTTCGAAGCAATGGCTACTGACGTTGCCGTCCTTGGCCTGGCTTGGGGTGTTTTTCGTGATTCCGTGCATCTTGGTCATTGTCACGGCCTTTCGTCCGGCTGATTTGCAAGGCGGCGTTGGTTCCGGATGGACGCTGGAGACGATCCATGCCGTGAACAATCCAGCATACCTGCCCATCATTTGGCGTACCCTATGGCTCAGTAGCATCACGACCATCGTCTGTGTCGCGCTCGCATTGCCGATGACGTTTCAAATGGCGCGTGTCGGGCCGCGCATGCGGCAGGTGCTGCTGCTGTTCGTTGTCATTCCATTTCTCTCGAACTTCCTCATCCGCATCTTCGCGTGGAAATCTCTGCTGCATCCCGAAGGTCCGCTCACTCGCCTGTTGCATTGGCTGCATCTCATCCCCGAAGACGCTTTGTTGCTTAACAATGTCGGCACCGTGCTGTTGGTCCTCATCTACACGCAACTCCCCTTTGCCATCCTGCCGCTCTATGCCGCAGCTGAGAAATTCGACTTTGGTCTGCTCGATGCCGCGCGCGATCTTGGAGCGGGGCCGTGGCGCTCGTTTGCCAAAGTGTTCGTTCCAGGCGTGCGTCGCGGCCTTATCTCCGCCGCGCTAATGGTGTTTGTCTGCTCGCTCGGCCAATACATGATCCCCCAGATGGTTGGTGGCGCCTCGGATGAAATGCTCGGTAGTAAGATTGCCCAGCGCGTGTTTGCCGATCGTAATTTGCCGCACGCGAGTGCGCTTGCTGCTGGTTTGATGCTGGCGGTGCTCGTGCCGATGTTGATTGTTGCCGTTTGGCATCGCTTCAGTCGTAAGGAGGGCGCAGCATGAAGCGCTCATGGCTGCCTTCACTCATCACGCTGGTTGTCGTCGTGTTTTTATTCGCGCCTCTGGTTGTGCTTGTCATGAATTCCTTCAATGCCTCTCGTTTTGGTGGCGAATGGGATGGTTTTACCTGGAACTGGTATGAAAAGCTGTGGGCGGCGGATGAGGTGTGGGAATCGCTCGCCGTCACACTCAAGATCGCTGTTTCCGCGTCGTTGGCTTCGATGATCCTCGGCACGCTGGCCGCGTATGCGCTGCACTGTTTCCGCTCGTGGCTGCAAGACGTGCATCAGATGCTCATTACTGTGCCATTGGTCATGCCGGACATCCTCATGGGCATGTCGCTTCTGGCGTTATTCGTTATCAGTGGTGTCGAAACCGGTCTGCTCACCATTTGGATCGCACATGTGACGTTTTGTTTGAGCTTTGTTACCATGGTCGTGCTCGGCCGCTTGCAGGACTTTGATTTCACTCTCATCGACGCCGCCCGTGATCTCGGTGCCACACGGACGCAGTCGGTGCGGAAGGTCCTGTTGCCGTTACTACTGCCCGGTGTTCTTGCTGGAGGATTGCTGGCATTCACGCTGTCCATCGACGATTACGTCATCACCTTCTTTGTTTCCGGCCCCGGCACCACCACGCTTCCGCTACGCGTTGCCAGCATGATGAAAACCAGCCGCAGTCTGCCAGTCATCAATGCCCTCAGCACCCTACTCATCGGCAGCACGTTTCTCATCGCCGCGCTAAGTTTCCGCCTTCAACGCCGCACATGATCTCCTTTCTTAAATCATTGGTCGATCTACTCGAACCGCCCGGCCTGATCTGGCTGGTGCTCACGATCATAAGTGTTTTGCATATCCGCCGTCGGCACTGGAAGCCGCTCTGGCTGACGGGGTCTGCCTGGTTACTGCTAACAATCACCAGCGCGTTGCCTGTGCCCCATTTGCTGATGGCTTCGCTCGAAAAAGAGTGGCCGCCAGTGGATCTGGCCACGCTACCAGAATGTGATGCCATCATGGTGCTAGGCGGTGGCGTGGAGCCATCAGTAAATGAACCCTCTGGCATTCATCTCAAGGGAGGGGCGGATCGACTCTTCACTGCGTTGGCTTTGGCACGGCAAGGGAAAGGCAAGCTGCTTTTGATCGGCGGTGGCGTGTTTAAAAAACTCGACGGCAACACTGTCTCCGAGGCCGATGGCACGAAACTGTGGATCGAGGCAAGGCAGTTGTCAGCGGTTCCAGTGCAAAGTCTTGGCAACTGCAACGACACGCATGATGAGGCTGTTAAAGTCGCTGCTTTGGCTAAAGAGCACGGATGGCAGCGCGTCGCGCTGGTGACTTCCGCTTACCATATGCGTCGGACGCAGGCGGTCTTTGCCAAGGCCGGTGCTCCTGTCGTTCCGGTGCCATGCAATTATGAGAGTGCCCCGATGCGTGGTCGGCCGCTGAACTGGTTCAATGTCCCCAACGCTACGCATCTATTGCTATTTGAAGCCTGGATGCACGAAGTCATTGGCTGGTGGGGGTATCGGCTCCGTGGCTGGATTTGATCTTAACAATCTGGCTACTGTGCCATTGGTAAATCGAAAGCCCCTAATGAGACAAAACTGTTGCATAAGCCACATAGATCGGAGCAATGAGAGCTTGCAGACAATCTCATCGTGCGGCTTCTTGACCCTCACATGACTAGTGGCCTGGCTTTAGCCGATTCCATCACTCTTGGCGGTAGAAACAGGACGGGCATCGAGCTTATCCTGGCCACCAAAAATTACGCCGTGGACAACACCGCGAAAAGCTGGTGGTGCATCCTTTCGACTACGTTGCTTCTAGCAGCGTCAACCACAGGTGCGATTCTGCTCAATTATCTGGCATTCAAGATCGCCTGCAGTGTGCTTTCCGGGTTGTACCTGTTGCGTCTTTTCGTCATATACCATGACCAGCAGCACAATGCCATCCTGCCCAAGTCGAAGCTGGCGGAATGGCTCATGCGTGGGTTTGGCATTCTGGCTCTCAGTCCCAGCAGCATCTGGCGCAGCTCGCACAATCATCACCACCATCATAATTCGAAGATCAAAGGCTCGCATATCGGTTCATTCCCGATCATGACGAAGGAGCATTATTTGAAGGCGTCCAAGTCTGCGCGCATGATTTATCTCTTCATGCGGCATCCGCTGACCATCCTGTTCGGCTACCTGACGGTGTTTCTCCATGGCATGTGCCTACGCCCGTTTGTCTCGAAACCAAAGGAACACCTCGACTGTCTGCTCGCCCTTCTTGTCCATGCTGGGCTTGCGGCTCTGCTGCTGGTCAAATTCGGCTGGCAGGGCTGGCTATTGGCTCAGGTCATTCCGCATTTCATCACCTACGCCATCGGTTCCTATTTGTTCTATGCGCAGCACAACTTCCCAGACGTGTCCTTTTACGACAAGGCGGGCTGGACCTACGAACGTGCGGCCTTGGAATCCTCCAGCTACATGAAAACCAGTCGTCTCATGGCCTGGTTTACTGCCAACATTGGCTATCATCATATTCACCACCTCAATGCGCGCATTCCGTTCTATCGGTTGCCGGAGGTGCTCCGCGAGATCCCTGAATTGCAAAAGCCGAAGATCACCACGTTGCATCCACGCGAAATCATGCGCTGTCTGCGCTTGAAGGTTTGGGATGTAGAACTGCAGCGCATGGTAGGATTGCCTGATGCTGTGCGCTGAGGGCATTGTTTTTTCGCCACTTATGTTCACTGTCGCATACCTTGCAGAGCAGATCGGTGGTGAAGTGGTTGGTGATGGCATGGTGATGATCTTTGGCATCGCGCCTGCTGCCTCCGCGCGTGCAGGCGATCTCACCTTCGCTGAAAAAGACAGCTACTTGGCCGCTGCCGAAGCCAGTGAGGCAAGCGCGATACTTGTTCCTGCTGGTTTTCAATCTGCAGCGAAGGTTCTGATCCGCGTCAAAGGTGCCCGCATTGCCATCGCGAAGGTATTGCCATTGTTCTTCCCGCCTGAAGCGCACGATGCCGGCATTCATTCCAGTGCCGTAGTCGATCCCACTGCGATCATCGACGCCACTGCCACGGTTGGCCCGCATTGCATCATCAGTGCCGGTGTCCGCATTGGTGCACGGTCAGTCTTGATGGGTGGCAATCATCTCGGTCGCGATACCCAGATCGGAGAGGATGTGTGCCTGCATCCGAATGTGGTGCTCTATGCGAAAACGCAGGTCGGTAATCGTGTTAACATTCATGCCGGCACCACCATCGGTTCCGATGGTTACGGCTATGTCTTTGATCAAGGTCGCCACCGTAAAATGCTGCAAGTCGGCAATGTCGTTATTCACGACGATGTCGAGATCGGTTCCAATACGTCCATCGACCGTGGTGCACTCGGTTCCACCGTCATCGGGCAGGGGACTAAGATCGACAACCTCGTCCACGTTGCCCATAACGTTGTTATGGGTCGCCATTGCCTCATCATGGGCCAAGTTGGCTTCGCTGGCAGCACGCAGCTTTCCGACTACGTCGTCATCGCCTCGCAATCCGGTATCGCTGGCCATCTCAAACTGGGCACGCAGGCCACCATCGGTGCCAAATCGGGCGTCATGCGCGACATTCCTGCCGGTGAAACCGTGCTTGGTTACCCTGCGGCTCCTGATAAGCAAGCGAAGCGCCAATGGATCGCCATGGCGCAGTTGCCAGATGCCTTGCGCCGTTTGAAAGCCTTGGAAAAACGGATGAACGGAACGGAAACTCTCTGACTGCCGCCGTTACTTGCCGAACAGCTTCTTCAGGCCGTCGCCGCCGAGTTTGGCTTCGCCGCCTTGTAGCAGGTTTTTAAGCGAGCCGCTGGCGCTGGCTTTGGCGGCCTCGGTGCTGATGCGGCTGAGAATTTGGGCGGTTAACTCAGATGGTGAGATGCCTGCACCGCCGGAACCGAGATTGGTCAGGCGGATGTCTGGCAGCGTCACCTTAGCATTGGCTCCAGGCACGATTCCGGCGACATTGGCGCTCAATTTCGCACCCGTGATGATCAGTTCATCCACCTGAAGCTTGATTGATTTCTTGGGTTTGCTGTTTGCGGCAGGAGCAGGGGAACTAGAGCCATCCCTGCCAGCTACTGCGGCGCTCTGCTGCGAGGCGAAGCTTTTAGCGTTGTCGGCGATGTGCTTGAGGTTGGTGCCTCCAAGTCCGGCTTCGAGATTGATCTCTGGGTCGGTGATGTGGATGTGTTTGATGACGATTTTGTCCGAGGTGACGCTGGCGGTATCCAAGGCCACTTCCGCACGGCCGATGTGTACGGCACGCGGACCGGTGAAGCCCTTAGGGTTGCCAATCTCGAAGCCTTCAATGACGCCAATGCCGGAGAACGGCGAGAGCTTCACAGAACTCACCGACACACTGGTCTGAACCACTGGTGGTGTGCCGTTCTCGATACCAAACTTAACCAATCGTCCGATTTGCGACCATCCATACCAAAGGCCGAAGGCAAGAAGAACCACGATGACGATAACGATGCGAATGAGCCATTTCATAGGCTTGCAGTTTTCGCGGCAGGAGAACTCTGTAAAGAACCAATGAGCGTTTAAAACTTCACCGTCGCACCTAGATTGGCACCGAAGCCAGGTTCGTTCGAGCCTGAGCCATGATAGCGGTAGGTTTGGTTAAGTAGATTGTCGAGGGAGGCGGTGAGAAGGAGATGCTCGCTGACCTGCCAGCCGCCACGCAAGGTGAGGACGAGGAAGGAGGGTGTGCCATTGGGCGGTACGCGCTGGGTATCGAGTTGGTCGGAAGTATTAAGGCGACCGGCTTCGCCGTACGTGAGGCCGACGAGTTCGGTCCAGATGCGGTTACCGGTGTTCTGCCAGCGCACGCCACCATAGCCGACTAGTGGCGAGATTTTGCCGAGCGGTTCGCGGCGCTTCTGCGTGGTGGTGCCGATGAACTGGTCTGCTTCACCCTCGACCCAAGCGATGTGGCCGAAGATGCTCCAATGCTTGTCAATCTGCCAGCGTGCGGCGGCTTCGAAGCCTTGCATGTAGCCGTCGCCGCCGTTGGCTTTAGTGTCCTGCAACGGCACGGCGGTGGAACGACGGATGATGAGGTTGTTCAGCCGGGTATGGAAGTAGGCGATGCTGGCCGTGATGCTGTCCGTGTTGGCCTTGAGGCCAATTTCATAAGTCAGGTATTTTTCCGGCGACAGATCGGTGGCCGGAGTCTCGGTGCGGCCTGACAAGGCCACGTCAAAGCGGGAGAGGTCAGAGAGATTCGGGGCACGGAAGGCTTGCGAGACGCCGCCATAAAGAGTGTAGCGGTCGCGGTCATCGAGGTCGATCACGAAGCGCACGCTGCCGGAAAAGTTGTTCCAACTGTTGGCAAAAGAGCTTTGCGCCAAGGTAAACGGATTGCGGAAACTGCCGAGGTTCGCCGTGGCGTGGGTGAAACGTTCACCGATGAAGAGATGCACGCGCTCACCGATGTCGATGGCGTCCTGGATGTGGACGCCTAGCAGACTGTAGGTTGAGTTGTCTGCAACGGCACCTTGGAAAGGATTGTCCGAGGCATGGGACTGCACGAAGTCCTCATAGTAGTCGATGCCATAGACGAAGGTGCCGATGGGCGAATCACTGGTGAACTGAAGATCGGCGCCGAGCGTGGTGAGATCGACCTTGTTGAATGAGCGGGTGCCGCCGCCGGTGATGCGGAATTGCTGCTCGCCTGCTGTTTGCAGTGAGACGGTGAGACTGGCGTTGTCGATGAAGCTGTTCAGTTCATGGCCAACGAGTCGGACATAGGACAGGCTGCGTTCTTGATCGAATAACCGCACGCGGTCTGTGCCTATGACAGTGCCCGCAAACGAAACGCCGGCTGTGGTAGAGTGTGTGCGCCACGCATCATTCTGACGTGCCTGCTGATGCACGGCGGTAAAGTTCCATTTATCGTCCAGTGCTACGTCTAGTCGTACATCAAATGCCCAGTTGTCATAGCCCGTGTGCAATTGCCTCCGCCCGCTGCCATCAATGACATCGCCAAACTGGCTGAGCGTCACACCGGCATGCAGGCCCCACTTCTGGCCTTCACCAATGCTGGTTTCGAGATGCTCGACGTTGCTATGCTCTGCACTAGAGTAACGATGGCTGGCTAGGCCATGGCTGAAGAAGCCGCCTTCAGCTTCGCTGAGATAGCCGGAGTCCTTGGTGAAGGCATTCACCGTGCCGCCGACTGCGTCACTGCCATAGAGCACGGACCCCTGTGATGGCAAAACCTCAATGCGACTAAGCGCCTGTTGATCGATCGTGTTCCAGTATTGGTTCGGACCGTCGCGAAAGGTGGAGTTATTGAAACGGATGCCGTCGATCATCATCAGGTTGCGAAACCCTGTGAAACCGCGGATGAAGGGCGACCCTTGGCCGTTGGATGTTTTCTGAATCGCCACACCGGGCGTTTCCCGCAGCGCCTCGGGAAAGGTGCGCACCAGACGTTCCGCCATCTGCTTTTGATCTAGCGTTTTGACTGCTGCGGGCACTTGGGACAGCGAACTGGCGCTGCGCGTGGCGGTGATGACGACTTCGGGGATTGGCGTGCTGTTTTTTTTCAGCGGGGCAGGATCAGCAGCAAAACTAAAGGTAGTTGTGACAAAGATGAAGGATAACGAGCAGGTGCGCATGGTTTGGTTTGGTTCGGAATCGAAACGAACTCAAGCAGCCGAAGAGCTTCTCGTCACGCATGTCGTGTGCCAAAGCCGCAGTGTGGACAGGAATGCCTCCGCATCCTGTGTGCGTGGTCAAAATTTGACCGCAGTGAGCACCTGACTCAGCCTTCAGTGAACTGGCCGAGTGCGCGGAATTTCTGATAACGCGCTTCCAGCAGTTTAGCGGTCGGAATTTGGGTGAGTTCGGTCAGCGCGGCGAGTAAGGCGTCTTTGAGCGAAAGCGCAGCGACCAAGTGGTCATTGTGCGCGCCGCCGAGTGGTTCGGGAATGATGCCATCGATGATACCGAGTTTGGACAAGTCTTGGGCGCTGAGCTTGAGCGCAGAGGCAGCTTCGGGGGCGTGTTCGCGATGCTTCCAGAGGATCGCAGCACAACCTTCGGGGCTGATGACGGAGTAGTAGGCGTTCTCCATCATGAGCACGCGGTCAGCGATGCCGATGCCGAGGGCGCCGCCGCTGCCGCCTTCACCGATGACGATGGCGATGACCGGTGTCCGCAGGGTCATCATTTCGCGCAGATTGAATGCGATGGCTTCGGCAATGTTGCGTTCTTCAGCGCCGATGCCAGGGAAGGCTCCGGGGGTGTCGATAAGGGTGATGATGGGCAGGTTGAATTTCTCTGCCATGCGCATGAGGCGCAGCGCTTTGCGGTAACCTTCAGGGTGGGCGCTGCCGAAGTTGCGCAGCAGGTTTTCCTTGGT
The DNA here is from genome assembly GCA_947466075.1 of Verrucomicrobiaceae bacterium. Lineage (GTDB taxonomy): Bacteria > Verrucomicrobiota > Verrucomicrobiia > Verrucomicrobiales > Verrucomicrobiaceae > Prosthecobacter. Next base: position 74,507 of record CANIBP010000007.1, on the reverse strand, counting down.
GTCACGACCCTTCTGGTGACCGAGAATAGCCACACGCTGACCGCCGATGGTGGCAAAGCCTGCGGGCATGGCGTTATCGTCGCCAATGTGGCGGTCGCCGTGTAACTCAACGAATTCATCGCAGATGTGCTTCACGTAATCCAACATGAAGGGGCGGGCGATATGGCGGGAAATCTGCACACGCTGCCACGGAGAGAGGTTCGCGTGGATGTCACGCTGCAGGGTGTCCAATTTGGCCTCCTGATCGGCGATCTGAGCAGCGAGTTTGTCGCTGGGTTTGGCAGCGAACTTTTTCTGCATCTCCTCGATTTCTTCGCGAAGTTTGACGATGGGTTTTTCGAATTCCAAAACTTGTTTCATGGCGGTCAGGAAAGGGGTGGGAGGTGGTTAGCGCACGAGGCTCAACTTTGACCCTTTAAGCACGAGCGCAAAGAGTTCTTCGATGTCTTCGCGGGCGAGAAAGATGCCGGTCTCGGCGGCTGCGGCCGGGGCTGGCGGCGGAGTGGCGGCGGGCGAGGAGCCTTTCTTAGCAGGTGCGGCCTTCGCTTCCTCTACGGGCAAGGCACGAGCAACGGGTGGTGTGCTGATGACGATACCCGACTTTGTGCCGGCGATCCATTTCTCGGCGTCTAGGTAGTGCGGATCAGTCGAACTCGTGGCTTTGCCATCATAAACGGCATTTTTGCCAGCGATCTCCATTTGCACCGGCAACCGCGTGCCGGCTGGCAGGCGGATGTCTTTCGCATCATAGACTTTGAACAAGTACTCTTTGTCACCCACGTTGCGCAGCAGCATGACCTGCTTTTTGGACACGCTGACACCGAGATTAAACTCCATCGGGATGAGAGTGAGGTGGTCGCCCGGCTGGAGCATGGGACTCATCAGGCCGTTCATGCGGATAATGGAGTCGATGGTGGTGTTGTGTGCACCCGCGATGCCCAGCAGTGAATTGCCCGGCTGCACGATGTAATCCTTTTTGCCAGCCATGTTGTTTGGCGAGTAGAGCTGATCGAGATTGATCTCACCGATGATGCGCATGGCTTCGGGGCTGGCTGAAGAGTCGGGAAATTGTTGGCGCAGTTTGATGAGCGCATCGCGTCCTTCCTCGCTCTTGCCAGCACGGATAAGATCGACTGCGGCTTCGAAACGCTTCAAGCCTGGATCGATCCGTGGCCGGTCCTTGCCCTTCATCGCAGCGATGTCGTTTTCGAGTTGGTTCTCCTTCAGCAGCACATTGGTATAAAACCACCAACCGACGGACAAACTCCCGGCCACCAGGCCGATGGTGATGAGGAAAACAAGAATCTTGAGCTGTGCCTTGGCCATCGTTGAAGCAAAATGCGCGCTCAGCCGAGCAGGCCGCGCCGTTTGAAATCGAACAGGTTGATATTCTGGGACTTCTCAATCATCTCAACGGTGAATTTGAGCAGGCAGATTTCCCAAGTGTCGTCCACGCCTTGAATCACCGCACGCATGGGATTGCCGGAGGTGCGGATGTCGCCGAGCAGTTTGCCGCAGACCTCGTCCATGGACTCATGCACGATCTGCTCGGTGATCTCGCCTTTGCGGAATTTGAAGCCGTATTTCAAAATCGCCAGCTTGTGCAGGTTGTCTTTGAGGAAATCGCCAAACGCGGCCACCTCCGGGCCGAAGCCTTCGAAATCGAAGTTCCCGGGCATTTCCGGGCGCAGAATCATCGGCTTCTCCGCCTCAATCCGGCCTTCTCGCACGCGCACGGCACCCACGGTGTCCATCAGTTCGGTGACGATCTGAAATTCAAACTGCGTACTGCCAAAGGTGTCGATGCGGCGGTCGGGTTCGTGCAGTACCTGGGTGTTTTCCAAGGCATATTGAATGTCGAACTCGGTGGGCATGTTTTTTGGGGTGGCGGAGAGTAGGCTGCTTGCGTGTTGGAGCCAGTGATTTCTTGGTGTGGGACTGGAGGAAGTCTGAGCGGTCATTTTCTTGTCGCTGGCAGGGCAAACCCGTTCCAAAATCCATGCATGACATCTGGCCAACTTCTTGTCCTTGGTGGCAGCATCATGTGGATGCTGCTTTGCATGCGTTTCTGGTATGCAATCGACCGTGAGCACACTTGGCAGCGGCGGTTTATTGCCATCGGGGCTGGGGTGGGTGGCGGTTTGATCTATTTAATCGGCACCATGATGCTGGAGATGCTCAAAGAGAGCGCGCCGCCTGAGTCGCCGGACGGTACAGAAATCCGCGTGTCAGCACCAGCTGTCGTAGAGCCGCAGAAAACCAAGCAGTAGGTGTGAACTTACTCCACGTCGCCAAAGCCTGACGAGACCAGTTCCTCGAGATCAGCCACGGCAGCCTCGGCATCATTGCCATCGGCAATGATTTTGATCGTTTCACCACGGCCAGCGGCCAGCATCATGAGTCCCATGATGCTCTTGCCGTTTACTGGTTCATCGTCCTTTTCTACCCACACGTCGCATTGGTATTTGCTGGCGCGTTTCACGAACTGCGCGGCTGGGCGCGCATGCATGCCCATCTTGTTGCGGATCGTGAGTTCTTTTTCAATGCTCATGGGAGGTCGGGTGCCTTACATTTAACCTAATTGGTCATCCGTCATCTTTTTTAACAATCTTTGATCAAACTCTACGGCACTATTGTAGCCGAAGGCCCGCAGTTTGTAGTTCAGGGCCGCCAGTTCGATCAAGGCGGCCACGTCGCGGCCGGGTTCGACTGGCAGCGCCACCCGCTCAATTTTCATGCCCATCACATCGCGGCCGTCGGTCGTCACGCCTACGCGCTCCAAATCTTCAGTTTTTGCGCCTCGCACGAGTTCCACGATCAAATCCAGCCGTTTGCTCAAGCGCACGGCTCCGACGCCGAAGAGTGCCGCCACGTTTAGGATGCCCAGACCACGGATTTCGATCATACCACGGGTCATGTCCGGCGCTGAACCGACGATTTCGCGGTCCTCGATCAGCCGTAGTCGCACGGCGTCATCTGCCACGAGACTGCCGCCGCGTTGCAGTAGCCCGATCACGCTTTCGCTTTTGCCGCAGCCGCTGTCTCCTTGAATGAGGACGCCAATGCCCTGCACATCGACCAAACAGCCATGCACCAGCAAATTGGGGGCAAACGCCCACTCCAGCTTGATGGTCGCCGCGTTGAGGAACTTCATCGTCATCATGCTCGTCTGGAAGACGGAGATGCCAGCGCTATTTGCGATATCGATCAAATCATCGCCGATCCGATGGCCACGGGCGATGACGATGCACGGAATGTCCCAGGAGCAGAGCTGGCTGAAGCGTCCCGCACGCAGCTTGGGTTCCAGCCCTTCGAGGAAAGAACTCTCCGAATTGCCGATCACCTGCACACGCTTGTAGGCGAAATAGGTGAAAAAGCCGGAGAGCGCCAGACCAGGGCGGTTCACCGAGGGTTCGCTGATCTTGCGGGAGAAACCTGCATCAGTGCCAACGAGCTTCAATTTGAGCGCTTTTTCATTCAGCTGAAAAAATTCCTCCACCGTCACCGAGGACGGGCGTTTGATTTTGGGCTGCAGGGGCATGGGGACAACTCTACTCGCTCCCCCTCCTCGGCAGCAACGAAAAACCAAGCTCGCGCTGGAAAAGCTGCCCCAACCCGCTAAATGATTGCCCCCCCCCCGAACGCCGCCATCAGCGGTATTGGCTCTTTTCCACCTCTCCCATGCCTCGTAAAAAGGAACCCGTCTTTGACTCCATGGCGTCTGTCATCGCAGACATCCGTGCTGGACGCATGGTCATCGTCACCGACGACGAAGACCGCGAAAACGAAGGTGATCTCATCTGTGCCGCCGAAAAAATCACCGCCGAGATGGTGAACTTCATGGTGCGCCAAGGCGGTGGCATGCTCTGCGTGCCTGTTTCGCTCGATATCGCCCAGCGCCTCAATCTCGCCAGCATGGTGCCGGAAAATCGTGAGGCCTTCCGCACCGACTTCACCGTCACCGTTGATGCTGCCAAAGGCATCTCCACCGGCATCAGTGCCGCCGACCGCACGCGTACGATTCGGTTGCTGGCTGATCCGAAAAGCACCGCCACAGACCTGGTGCAGCCCGGTCATATCAATCCGCTCGTCGCCAAGCCCGGTGGTGTGCTGCGTCGTGCCGGTCATACCGAAGCCGCTGTCGATCTTGCACGCCTCGCCGGTTTGCGTGAAGCCGGTGTGCTCATCGAGATCATGAATCCCGACGGGACCATGGCGCGTCTGCCTGACCTGAAGAAATTCGCGAAGAAGCACGGTCTCAAGATGGGCAGCATCGCCGATCTCATCGCGTATCGCCGTCTTAGTGAGAAGATGGTCGAAAAAATCGAGGTTGTGGACATGCCCACCGATTTCGGTGTTTTCAAACTGCATCTCTACAAGAGCAGCCTCGATGGCGTGCATCACATCGCCCTCGTCATGGGCGACATCACTCCCGGCGAGCCGACGCTGGTGCGTGTGCATAGCGAATGCCTCACGGGAGACATCTTCGCCTCCCGTCGTTGCGACTGCGGCAGCCAGCTTCATGCCGCGATGCAACAAATCGCCAAGGCAGGGAAGGGGATCATTGTTTACATGCGCGGCCACGAAGGACGTGGGATTGGCCTGCATGGCAAGATCATGGCCTACAAGCTCCAAGAGCAGGGCCTCGATACCGTTGAAGCCAATCTCAAACTCGGCTTCCCCATGGACCTTCGTGACTACGGTATCGGCGCGCAGATCATCTCCGACCTCGGCGTGCGCAAAATCCTGCTCATGACCAACAACCCGCGCAAAGTTGTCGGCCTCGAAGGTCACAAACTCGAAATCGTCGAGCAAGTGCCAGTCAAATCGGTGCCGAAGCCCGAAAACGCCCGCTACCTCGAAACCAAGAAGAAGAAAATGGGCCACAAACTCTAGCCACATGTCCAACGCCGCCTCCAGTCGCCCACGTCCCACTCAGGAGCCGATCAGTATCGCGATCGTCGCTTCCTTGTATAATAACACCTTCGTTCAAGGCTTGCTCAATGCTGCCAAAGAAGAAATCGAAATCATCGCACCGAATGCCTCCATCGATGTCTATCGCGTGCCTGGTGCGTTTGAAATTCCTGTCTGCACTGAGCATGTGCTGCGTGGCAGTGCGCCTGATGCCGTCATTGCTCTCGGCGTCATCATTCGTGGCTCCACTGAGCATGCGGATCTCGTGGGTGCTTCTGTGACCGATGCTTTGCAGCAGATGGCGGTGAGGCATTGCATCCCTGTCATTCATGAAGTGCTGCTCGTCAGCAGCGAAGAGCAGGCCGAGGAACGCTGCCTTGGCACTACCATCAACCGCGGCACAGAAGCTGCCCAAACCTGCGTCAAAATGATCAATCTCTTCGGTAAAATGAAAGCCAGCTTTGCCGGCGAACCCATCGACCACGCCTAACCTCATGGGAAAACGCCGCGACGGCCGCGAAGCCGCCATTCAATTCCTCTTTGCTCGTGATCTTCAAGGTGAGACCAAACCCGAAGACGCCGATGTCTTCTGGACGCTCCACAGCGCCAAAACCTCCACCCGAGCCTATGCCGAAAGCCTCATCAAGGGTGTCATCGAGCATCAAAGTGAGATCGACGAGCATATCATGAGCATCGTCGTAAATTTCCGCATCGAGCGTCTCGCCGCCGTGGATCGCAATGTGCTGCGCCTTGCCGCCTACGAGTTGCTGCACTGCCCCGACGTGCCCGCACCCGTCATCCTCAACGAAGCCATCGACATTGCCAAAGCCCTCAGTGCCGGTGAATCCGGTTCTTTCGTCAATGGTGTCCTCGACAAGCTGGCCAGGGCATTGCGGCCCGTCTCAAATTCCAAACCTTCAATCGCAAATCCCGAGTAGATGGCCGGCTTCTTCAAATCCCTCCTCCAGCGCTTCACCAAGCCCGACATCGACTGGGATGATCTCGAAGCATCCCTCATCGCGGGCGATCTCGGTCCGCGTCTCGCGTTGCAGATCGTCGAAGACCTCAAATCACGTCAGCGCACTCTGCATGGAACAGACATCGTGCAGGTCACACGCGAGCACGTGCGTCAGATCCTTCCCGCAACGGTTCCAGCACTCGATCCCATCGCTGGAAAGCCTAAAGTGCTTCTCATGGTGGGCGTGAATGGCACTGGGAAGACCACCAGCACCGCCAAGCTCGCACATATCCTGCATCAACACGGCCACAAGGTCGTTCTCGCTGCGGCAGATACCTTTCGCGCCGCCGCTGTCGAGCAGCTCACCGTTTGGTCCGAGCGCTTGAAGATTCCGCTCGTCAAAGGCCCGCCAAATGGTGATCCCGCCTCCGTCTGCTTTGAAGGCTACGAACTCGCCCTCAAAACACAGGCGGATTTCTTCATCTGCGACACAGCCGGACGCCTTCACACGAAGCATAACCTCATGGAGGAGTTGAAGAAGATTCACCGCATCCTTGGCCGCAAAGATGACACCTCGCCGCATGAGGTTCTGCTCGTCGTCGATGCCACCACCGGCTCCAACGCGCTCCAGCAGGCCCGCGAATTTAATAAAGCCATCCCGCTGACGGGACTCATCGTCACCAAGCTCGACGGCAGCGGCAAAGGCGGCATTCTCGTCGCCATCCAGCAGGAACTCGGCGTCCCCACCCGCTTCATCGGCCTCGGCGAACGTGTCGAAGACTTCCAACCCTTCGATTCGAAGCGGTTTGTGGAAGAACTGCTGTAGCAAGCAAGCTCAACCATATTTCGCCGGCTCTTCCTGCACGATGGAGCTGTGGAAGTGAGCCGCAGCGGCGCGAGATTCATCGGTGCCACCGTCGATGAGGTCCGCCTTGATGCAGTCTTCGGTGACGAATCGGGCATGCTCGCTTTGGGGCAGCGGCAGACCAGGCGGCGTGATCGGCTCACCCGCCTTTTCCTTGGCCGCGAGGGCAAGGTTGAGGTCGAGAAGGAATTGGAGGATGTCCGCATCCTTCGGCATGCCATACGCGGCACGCACCGCGTCATCGAGTCGGGCGTGGGCGCTGCGTAGTGGGTTTTCGCCGGGGTCTTCGAGTGTGCGATAAAGCTCACGCAGCGAGTAGTCGAGCTTTTGCATGATCTCGTGGCGCAGTGTGCGCACTGCCACGGCGGCAACAGCAACAGCTTCAATTTGTGCCAGTGTTGGATGTTGCGGCCAGGGGAAGGTGTCGAAGACAGATTCTGCGCTGTAGCGGAAGTCCGACTTGAGCTTGCCACATTTCGTCGTGAACCAAACCCAGTGCAGGGTGCTTTGCAGAATTCCAAAGCTGTAATCGTCCTCGAAGGTGAATACTTGGATCAGATTGCTCGGTCTCACAGAAGTGGAGACAAACATGAAGATCGGGCGCTTGGTCACATACGCACAGGCCATGAAGCGGTTTAGTGGCTTGATGGCTGCCAGCATCTCCGGCCTGCCGAAGGATAGCTGCCACCAGCGGGCCAGGAATGCCTTGTGGTGTGATCGGACCTTCCCGTCAGCATCTTTTCCTTCCTCCGCTTTTCGTTGTCGATCTGGCAGGACACGCTCACGAATGCGTTGAAGCGCCAGCCGGTATTCCTCTGCTTCAAAGCGGTCCCGCTGTTCAAAGTCGATGACGAACCGATCAAGCCTGGCACCCGTGAGCGCGTCCATGCCATTTAGGTAAGGGTAAGTCACGCACAGGGTGTTTGGTTCGAGCGTGACCATCTTTTCGCGTTCGTCAGCAGACATCAGGAAGCCTTCATGACCGATCATCTGACCGTTGAAGCAGCGCTGCGGCTTGGTGTTTGCCGCCAGCGGACCCAGCACACTCACATCGACTGCATCGGACAGCGCCGAGTTAATGTGATCAACCTCACGCAAATCGAGCGAGCTGCCTTCAGTTGAGGTGGCGTCCTTGCGACGGCTGCCCTTGGCAGGATCAACTCTGGACCAGATGATTCGTTTGGCTGGCAGCAAAGTGGGGTTCTGCGTCTTCACCCAATTCACAATCGAGACATGCACCTTGGCTTCGCCGGACCAGTCTTGATTGTCGATTGCTTCGATGATGGTGCCATCGCGGACGATGTAATCGAGGCCGCCGATGCGGGAGTAGTTGTTGCGAACGTTCTGGGTTCCAACCAGCCCGGCTCTCCCGCCGCATGAGTTTTCCTCTGTGCATTCCTCCAACGCGGCATGTGCCTTGCGAAACCAATACACGCAGAAGTCTGCCATGCCTGGCATCTCGGGATAAGCTTTGCGCAGCTTCTTCACATAATCGGGACCGTATTCAGGCTTGAGCAGCTTCGCTCCGAGATACGGCGGATTGCCAATGATCGCGTCCGCTTTCGGCCACTCCGTGAACAGCGCATCCGCGCAGACGATGTTCTTGTCGAGATTGTCGAGCGGGAGCGGCTGTTCGAGCACGAGGAGGCCGTCGCTATCCTGAAGTTTGGCGGCTTCACGCACTTCCTGTTCTTTGGCGAGCATGAGCGTGACCTTGGCGAGTTCCACGGCGAAGGGCATGATGTCGAGACCGTAGAATTGATGAATCGACACGGCGGTCTCCAGCGGCTCGCCTTTGCTGATCTCGGAGAGTCGCAGGAGGATTTCGCGCTCCAGACGTTTCAGTTCACGATAGGCCACATAGAGGAAATTGCCGGAGCCGCAGGCGGGATCGAGCACGCGGTAGAGGCGCAGGTCACGCAGCACTTCCTTGAGCTGGCCGACTTTGTTCCAGACCTTCGCCATGCGCTCGCGCCATGGCCGCACGATGGTGGGGCCGACGACTTTCTGAATGTCGAACTCACTGGTGAAGTGAGCACCGAAGGCATGACGTTCATCGCGTCCGCTCGCGCTGCCATCGTCCATGCTGGCCTGAAACAGTGTGCCGAAGATTTCCGGCTTCACCATGCTCCAGTCGAAGTCGGCAGCCTGTTCGAGGATCGTGATCTCGTCACGGCTGAGGTCCAGCGCGTCGATGTCGGCAAACAAACCGCCGTTGAAATACGGCACGCCTTGGAACCGGCCACCAGGAGCGGGTTTGTCGCTGTTCATCTGCCGGAACAGGCCGCCGATTAGATCAAACGTGCTCAGCTTTTGCTCCCGGCACTCTTGAATGAGACGACTGAGGATGAAATCGGGCAGCAGGCCCATGTCTTCGGACACGAGGGCGACGAGCAGTTGCAGCACGAAGCGCTGCGCCCGCGCACGATCCTCGCCACGCTGCAACAGCGCCCGGAACAGCTCCGCCAGCTTCGCGGCGGCCTTGCGGGTGACTTCGACGCGATTGTTCGCGAACAACGGCTTCTGTTCATGCGGCAGCAGGAAGGCAAGCGCGCTCCAGCGCTGCGGTAGGTCTGCCAGTTTGATCTTATCGACGGGATCAAAGAGCTGCTGGTTGAAGTCGTAGATCCAGAACTCATCGAAGTTGCACAGCACGACATACGGCGGGCGGTGTGGGACGATGTGCGTCCAGTAGTCAAAGGCTTGGTCGTAATGGCGCTCAAGCTTCACGCCGCGTGACTTCATCTCGAACAACACACGCTGCGGCCAGAGCAGGTCGGCGAAGTTCTTGCCCTTCGCCCCGGCACCTTTGGCGATGCGGTGCTCATGTGTGGCCCCGGCCTGCTGCGTGCCATCATGGCCGAAGGCCTGGAACAGCGCGTTGAGATAGATCGGTGCCTCGCCCTTCTCGTCACCTTTAAGCGACTGGGCGAAGCTGACAAATTTCTCGAGTGCAGCGGGGAGGTCGGCAGACATGGGCAGGCAGATGTAAGCGGCAGGGGGAGCCAATGGCAAGGATTTGTGCGAAACAGCCGCTCCAGAAACCAACAAAGTGATTTCATCCCAAGAATCTTCTTGTCGATGGAGTTGGCTTTCCGCTACGTACTGACTCGTCTATTTCAATTCTCATTCACCCTGGAGGAAATCACACGTGACGTTCAAATGCCCATACTGCGACATGCAGCTCAAGGCCGAGCCCGAAATGGCCGGTAAAATCGTCCGCTGCCCCGGCTGCAACTCGAAGCTGAGCATCCCTACGGCTGTTGTGTCCGCTACGCCGCCTCCGCCTTCCGGCCTGCCCGCTCCGAGTGAGGTGAGTCCGCCTCCGGCGGACAATGATGCCTTTGGTGCCGAATATGAGCACGGAACTTCGGCGCCGGAGCAGCCACTTCCTACTAGCAGTGGCAGTGAACGCGGTGAGCGTGGTGGCTGGGAGGAGATCGACCCGACGAATCCGAACGGCTTTTTGAGCTTCGCCATCGGCTTCGTGCTGTTTCTGGCCTGGGTGGGCATTCTGTTTCCATTCCAGGCGCCAGAAGGCACCTCGCCGGCCACTTACACAGGCATGCAGTTCGTAGCATCGTTGTTCTACAAGCACATGCTGGTCAGCTTCACGAACACGCTGTTCTTCACTTGGGCCATGTCGATTCTCTACTTGAAGCTGCAAAAGCTCAGCCATCAGCGCAAAGCTCTGCTGCTCGATGTGCTGCCGTGGGAGATGGGTGCGGAGATCAACCGCGACAACGTGGGCCAGTTCATCGATAATCTCTACAAATTGCCTCATCGCCTGCGCGACAGCATGATGGTGAACCGCATTCGCAAGGCGTTGGAGCTCTTCGAGGTGAAGCAAAACGCGGGGGATGTGTCGAACATGCTCTCCAGCCAGTCGGACATCGACAGCATGCGCATCGGTGGCAGTTACGCGCTGCTCAAAGCATTCCTGTGGGCGATTCCCATCCTCGGCTTCATCGGCACCGTTATTGGACTCTCCCACGCTATCGGTGGCATGAATTTCGGCAACATGACCGATCTTAAAGAAGTCACCAGCACGCTGGGTAAAGTGACTGGTGGTCTGGGCACGGCCTTCGATGCGACGTTGCTTGGCCTCGTGCTCGCCATGTTCCTGAATTTCCCGCTGAACACCATGATGAAGGCCGAGGATGACTGCCTCAATGACATCGACTCATTCTGCAATGAAGTGCTTCTCCCTCGGCTCAATGACGGTGGCAGCATTGCCGGTGGCGACACTACCGGGATCATGGACACGCTGGTCAAAGCCGTGGCGAACGCTCAGAAAGATTTCCTCGTCGATCTCAACTCACTCTCCAAACAGATCAAAGAGCAGGCCGATAACCTGGATAAACGTGCTGCTGCGCACCAGCAGCGGGTGGATTCCGAGTTTGCCATTACCTTGAACCGCATGCGCGAAGACATGACCAATGCAGTGAATGACAGTGTCAAATCGACCACAGATTACACCCGGGCACTCGCCAGCGGCATTCAATCTTTGAACAACCTGCTCTCGGAGTTGGGCGGGAAGCAGATTCTCATTCACCAAGTCAAAAAGAAGGGCTGGTTCAGCAAGTCGTGACTCACGCTCGTTTCACCATTCATTTCTGAATCGTTATGGCAAAGCGCCGTCATGCCGCCAAAGACGAGATCCTCCTGGTCCCGTTTCTGGATATCCTGTGCTCGCTCATTGGTGTGCTGATTCTCATCATCGTTGTGCTATGTGTTTCACAGACACAGCAGACCGAAGGACGCACGGAAGAGGAAATTCAGCAGGCTCAGGCGGCCAAACGCATGCGCAAAGAGATTGTGGAAGTGAAGGCGCAGGAGGTCGTGCTCAAGGAAAAACTCGCCACACTTGATGAGTTGCAGAAGCAGATCGACGAAAAACAGCAGCGCTACATCAAGCTCTATAAGTTGCTCTCAACCTCGAAGGACATCCAGGAGGCCAACCTCAAGATCAGCCAGAAAATGCAGAAGGAGCTGGATGGTTTGCTGCTCGAAATCGAGGGCATGAAAAAGCAGCAGCTCGACAGCAAGAAAGAAATCGCGCTGCTCATGGCCGAACTCAAAAAACGCGAGGTGCCACCGGACAAAAAAGTGCCGCCGGTCATCGTGCAGCCTTCCGGCAGCGGCATGGCACCGGATACGAAAGTCTATTTCGTCGAGGCCAGTGCAGGCGCTTTGAAAATTCTGGGTGCTTGGGGTGAGGATTATCGTCTCAGTGCCACTGCCGAGGTTGTCGTCGCCGATGTGGCCTACAATCATTTCCTCACCGAAGTGGCGAAGAACCCAAAGTCACTCGTGCTATTCTTGATTCGAGACGATGGCCAGGGCGCTTTCAACAACGGTGCCGGTCGTGCGGATAACGAATACAAGGTGCGCGTTGGAAAGCTGCCCATTCCTGGTCGCGGCGTACTTGATCTCGCCATGTTTGAAAAGTTTCGCGGCAAAATCTCGCCGCCACCCGTTGCCGTCCCAGCTCCGCCTGCCGCGCCGCCTCCGGTGCCGAAGAAAACCATCTGACCCACTATGTCGAAACGCAAACACGAGGAGCAGGAGTTGCCGTTCGTTGCCTTGATGGACACGATGACCAACGTCGTCGGCGTACTCATCATCGTGCTCGTCATGGTCGGTCTCAGCGTGACCAGCGCCGTCAAGAAAGTGCTCTCTGACCTGCCGCCGGTCACTCCTGAAGAACTCAAGGAGATCACCCAGCAGGTCAAAGAGTTGCCCAAGCTCCTGACTCCCGAGGAGATCAAGGAAAAGCAAAAACAGGCCGAGGCCGCGCTTAAAAAAGCCATCGAAGACCTCAAGACCGTCGATACCTCCGAGATGCAGTCCAAGATGAAATTCATGGACCTCGATGTTTTCAAAAAGCAGCTCGAAGACCGCCAGAAGGAACGTGAACTGGCCAAGGCGGAGACCGACAAGATGCTGCAAGAGTTGGAACGTTTGAAGGCATTGCTCGATCAGACGCCGGAGTTCAAGCCACCGCCGCCAACCTATGTGCGCCTGCCCAATCCGCGCCCCTATCCTGAAAAGCCGGTCGAAACGCGTATCCTCGTCGCCAAACAAGGCGTGCTCACCTTCAATCAAACTAAGTTCCTTCAACCCATCCTCGACGGCATGGAGAAGGTGAAGTCACAGCTCGAATTCCAGAAAGTGGAATACCCGACCTTTGCCAAACTGCTCGAAGGCATTCTAGGTTCGCCTGCCAATGCTCAGAAAGCCTGGCCTGAAATCGCGCCATTGGTCGATCGAGTGCAGATGGAGCTGGCCGCGCAGGCTTATAAAGCATTGTCAGACGGTGGAATTGTTCCCACGAAGCAGCTTCTCGCCGCGCTTACCGACATCGCTGTGCCGACTCGTCAGCCTTTGCCCGTCGTTGCTGAAGCTGTCGCGGCTGCTGCGAAGGGAGATGTTTCCAAGTGGATCAAACTCGACCCCTCCCGCGATCCTTTGACGCCTGTGATCAAAGCCGTCGCGGCAGGTAATAAGATCACTTTTTCATGGGGTGCGTTGTCCAAAGAGGTGAAGGCCACACCGAAGGATGTCACCGACTACTTCCACGATCTCGGTAAGGTCAAAGGTATCGAGAACATCAGCAAGGCACGTACCATCTACGATGCCGCGCGAATTCAAGCACTGCTGCAACGTGCTGCCTCCAATCCGCTCATTTCTGGCTCGTATGCCATGGAACCGAAAATCATACCCACCTTGCCCTATGTGCAGCTGGCTCTCACACCCAAAGGCGGCGGCGGGGAGACCATTGAAGCCATGAAACAGCCTAACTCTGCCTACATCCGCCTCATGCGCGACATCAAGGCAGATCCTAATGGTGTCGCCGTTTTCCAAGTTATGCCGGATGCTTTTTCGGCCTATCTTGAAGCTCGTAAACTCGCCGACGAAGTCGGTGTCGCCGCTACCTGGGAATTTCTTGCCAAACTAGATCTCGCTCTAAATGTGACTGGCTACGAGGTTCAACGTCTCGCTCCCACTGCGGCTCGTGCCAAAGCGGGTGCTGCTGCGGCTGTCACCATCGCACCGCCAAAGCGCTCGCTGGATTGATGTTTCTTTGGCAGCAAAGATCAATCCACGCTGATCTGTCCTTCATGCACACCGGCTTTGAGCTTCACTGCTGTGCCTGTGTGATTGTGAATCACAGCATCGCCTTTGAAGACGACACCCGCGCCACATTCGACTGGGCCATGCACTAGCAGGCTGTGACAGTGTAATAGACTCGGTGTGAGCGGAAAGTTCTGCTCCAGGCCATCCACCAGTTTGCAGAGCTTTTGATCGAGATGTAGATGCGGTGGTTGACCGTTGCGGCTGGGGTGCAGACACAGGCAGAAGTCTTCGGTGAGCTCGTAGGCATCGGAACGCACAGCCAGTAGATCGCTCGTGGTTTTCACTGGGGCAAAGCGCACTCGCGATACTTCAATGGCACCAGCGCCGGCAAAGCATTCGATCGCTGCGCCCATCGCCGTCTCCACTTGGATGACCGCAGGTGAACTGCTATCGCGTGGATCGACCGTCTTCTTGTTCATGATCGGCGGCAGCGGGATGAGGCCCTCGTTCGCTTCGAGCGCGATCTTGAGCGCTTGGAGATCAATCCACAGGTTGTTTGTGTTGAAGTAGCGATGGAGATCAATGTTTTGGAAATGACTCTCATCGTCCTTCGGGCATTGCGCGGACTCACGCAGCAGGAAGCGTCCATCACGCAACCGCACCGCGAGATGACCACCCTTCTTATCCGACTCCGTTCGACGAGTGACTTCCATGGCAAAAGGCATGCCGCTGTCGGCAAACCAAGCCAAGATCGCCGGATCGAGCGTGGCACCGAGATTGTCCGAGTTTGACACAAATGCATAGCGCACACCACCGCCGAGCAGGCGATCCAGCCAGCCAGAACCAACCAAGCACGCATAAATGTCACCATGACCTGGCGGGCACCATTCTTGATCAGGATTAGCCGACCAAGTCGCAGGCTCAAGTGAACCAGCCAGCACCTTGGGAACCTTATTCTGCATGAGTTCCCAGGTCTCCGTTCCACCGAGTTGAGGGAATCTCGCTGCGAGATGCGCCGCCGTGTCCGCCGAGGTGCTGAAGCTGTTCATGAGCATGAACAAAGGAACTTGGCTGCCGGTCTGAGCGCGCATGCGGAGAATTTGCCGCGCGATCAAATCGAGAAACGTGTCGTCGCCACGCACCGGCAGTAGCGACTTGGCCTTCTCCAAACCCATGCCTGTGCCGAGGCCGCCGTTGAGCTTGATGAGCACGGTTTGCTTCAGCAGTGTCGCCGCGCGTGCGGCATCCGGCGGAGTGAGCGTATCGGCACAAGGCAGCTCTTTCGCTGCGGCAATGGTGCTCTCCGGGATCATCCCCGTCTCACCGGCCAGTAAGGCCGCGTAACTACCGCGAAAAGCTCGAATGGCAGACTCGCTAAGGCCAGCGGCCTGCATTTTCTGACGAAAAGGGGCAAACGATGTTTCGATGCTCTCGGGGCTGCGGGTTGGATCGCTCATAGATCCGCAAGGCTAGAGGAACAACGAACCGAGGCAAATGATGATTCACGCTGCCAGATTCAAAGCCCCGCCTTCGCACAGCTCCTTCTTGCCGAAGGTCTTCAAATCGTGGCCCATTGCATGCGCGACGGACATCCAGAGGCGGTTGTGCGCTGCTTTGTCGAATTTAAGCGAGCGGCCCATCTTGAAGCCGAATCCGCCGCCGACCATGACGTAGGGGATGTTGTCGAGCGTGTGCGTGTTGCCTTTGCCGAGTTCGTTGGTCCACACCAGCAGCGTGTTGTCGAGCATGCTGCCTTCACCGGCGGGCTCCGGCGTTTCGGCGAGGCGTTTGGCCATGTAGGCAAACTCACCGGCGAACCAGGTGTTGATCTTCATGAGCTTCTCGTAGCTGTCCTTCTTGTCGTCCGGATCGTGCGAGAGGCTGTGGTGGCCCTCCTCGACGCCGAGCCAGCGCATCTGGGCCATGCCGACGCTGCGCATGTATTGCAGCGTGGCCACGCGGGCCATGTCGTTGGAGAGCGAATTGACCAGCAGGTCGATCTGGATGCGGCTGATCTGCGGCGTGTTGTCGTTCACGAGTTCGATGCTGGGATCGACGGCCGGCACGGGGTGCAGCAGCTTGCCCTGCTTGTCCGCCTCCGCCAGATCCTGCTCCAATCCGCGCACCAGCGTCATGTGCTGGTCGAGCAGCGCCTTGTCGCGAGCGCTGAGCTTGGAGGAGACGCGCTTCAAGTCCTCGCGCACGTCATCGAGGATGCTCACGAGGCTCTCCTTGTCCTTCATCTTGCCGTACACCTTCTTCAAAATCTGATGCGGATCGTCGATGGGCGCGATGGGCTGGTTGCCACCGGCGTAACTCATGCGCGTCCACGGATCGGCACGCTCCGGCACGGCGACGCCGAATTCGAGCGAGCCGAAGCGCGTTTTCGTCTCCTTGCGGCTCTGGAGGAAGTTTTTGATCTCCTGGTCGATGGAGATGTTGCTGGCCCAGCCGGCAGGATTGCCGCCGCCGCCCATGATGTTGCCTTTGAGCAGTTCGTCGCAGGTCAGCAGGCAGCTCATGCCGCGCATGTGGCTGTCGCCATCGCCCGTCACCTTGTTGGCGATGCCGTGGAGGATCAGCATCTGCTTCTTGAAGGGCTCCAGCGGCTTGAGGATCGACTTGAAGCTGAACTCCGCGCCTTCCTGGTCGGGCCAGAACTCGTTTGGCAGCGTGCCGTTTGGCGAAAACATGATCACGAGCCGCTGGCGCTTTTGCGGAGCGGGAGCGCCGGTGAGGCTTGGCAGGCCGGTGAGAAACGGCAGCGCCCCAGCGGAGATACCGAGGTCGCGGAGGAATTGGCGGCGGTCGAGGTGTTTCATGAAGGTGGTGCGATGTAGGTTACTTCAACTCAGTCGCGACGATGGCGATGTCGAGGATGAGCTTTTGGATGTTGCAGTTGTTGGCGGCGAAGTCGCGCTGGAGGTTTTCAAGCGTGGCAATGCCATACGCGGAAGGTTCCTGTTTGATGAGGTGATGAAACAGATGCCGGATGAAGGCGCGGTGACCGCTGGGGTTGTTCGCGACGTAGTTCACGATGTCGCGCGGCCCGGTGAGCCGCACGGTCTTGCCCTCCGCAGTCGTGAGTTCGCCCACGGGGTTGACTGGCTTGTTGTTGTCCTTCGTGCGCCAGCGGCCCACGGCGTCGAAATTCTCAAGGCTGAAACCGAGTGGATTGATCATGCTGTGGCAGGCCATGCAGCCGCCGCTGCGTGTCATCTCGGTGATCTTCTCGCGCATCGTGAGCTGCGGATTGAAGTGGCTGTCTTCAAACACCACCGCCTTCATCGGCGGCTTCAGTGACATGCCGACGATGTTGCGCGTCAAAAACACGCCGCGATGCACCGGCGACGACTGCTTCGTGTAAGCGAGCGAGGCGAGCAGATACGGATGCGTGACCACGCCCGCCCGCTGCTTCGGATCAAAGCCCACACGCTGAAATTCCTCACCCGTGACCGGATGGCCGTAGAATTTGCCTAGGCGCTCGTTGAGCAACAAGTAATCCGCTTGAAGCAGCTCGCGGTAGTCGGACTTCTCGCTCCACACAACCTCGTCGATGAATTGCAACAGCGACTCGCGCAAGTCTGCCAGCAGTTCGGGTGTGAAGTCCGGGAAGATCTTCGGGTCCTTGTTGGTGCCCTCGGCGCGTTCCAGATCCAGCCACTGGTGGAAGAAGCCATGCAGCTTTGCCTTCGTGCGCGAGTCCGCGAGCATCCGCCGGGCCTCAGCCTGGATTTGCTCGCGCGTCTTGAGTTTTCCCGCTGCGGCGGTCTGCGCGAGCTTCTTGTCAGGAATCGAATCCCACAGCGTCAGCGCCAGCCGTGAAGCCGCGTCAAAATCATCCGTGGCTTCGTCTTCGCGCAGGTTCGGATACAAAAACTGCGGCGACTTTAGCGTCAGCATCACGATGCGCTTGACCGCCGTCTCCGGCGTCTTGGCCGCTTTGAAATGCGATTCGATGAAAAGTTGCTTCATGTCCTCGCTCAACGGCCTGCAGAAGACGGCCTCGACGAACGTGTTCGCGAACTTGCGCAGCTTCTCGCCGCGATCCGGCGCTGCCGCCTTCGTCTGCGCAAGTTCGTCAAGGTTTTCAACTACATGCTCCGCCGTGGCGATGGCCGCATCCGTCACCGCCTGGTCCCAGGCCTTTGAAATCGTCGTGCCGCGTGGATAGCCGCCGCTGCTGTCATCAGCGGGGAATTCCGTACTCACGATCATCAGCTCGCGGGTGCGCTCCGTGCGCAGTGCATGCGCGGGGATCAGCTCCTTCACGCCATGCGGCGTCTTCCACCACAGCTCGATGGACGCGGACTTCTCTTTGAATTTGAAATGCTCCAATTGCAGCCGGTAGGCACGGCCGCCAACCAGATAGAGGCTCTTCTTCTCCTCCCGCACCTGCGGCCCGGCGCTCACCCAGCCATCGATCAGCGCATCTCCCTCGTTCGTGTCATTGATCCACAAGCGGAAGCCATTCTCTGACTTCACCGCGAACTCATACACGCCCGTCTCATTCGCCACCACGCTGCCCTCGAAGCGGTTTTGAAACTGCTCCGCCTCCAGCACCGCCTTGTCCGGGCTGTCTGGACCCCAGTGAAAGGAAATCACCGGCTCCACCTTCTCGATCGTCTTGTTCGGGCGCTTCGCCTTGATGCCCTTCTTGGGTGTTGTGTCCACGGCCTTCTCGCCCGGTTTCGGCAGCTCCACACCGCGGTAAGTCGCCTTCAGGCCCTGCTCCGCGTTCACCGGACGGTCAAAGCCCGGCCCCATGCGAAAACGGCCGATCACATCCATCACGCTGTTGCGGAACTGGTCGATCGTTAGCCGCGCCAGTTCCTTCTTCGCTGGATTCAGGCGCGCCTGGGCCATCGGCGAGTAAAAGGCATCGTAAATGTACTCCGCGATCAGTTTGGAATCTTTCGGCGTGCTCTTCTGCGGCGCATCCTCCGGCATCGTGCGGTCGATCTGCCGGGCCAGCGCCTCGATGGTCTTCTCGCCGACTAGCGCTTCATCGTATTCATCCTCCACACCCTGTCCACGATCCCCATGGCACTCTGCGCAGAGCTTCTGGTAAATCGCTGCGCCAGGATGCTGCGCCGGTGCCGCAAAGGCGCACGTCATTAGCATCCACAGCGCAGGCCATGGAAAAGGAGTTTTGGGGGATTTCGCAGCCATGGGGGGATTTAGTGGCTAAAAACATTACCCACTCCAAGGGCGCCCTCTTTCACCGAATCAGCTACAAGCTCCACCCCTCGCGATATTCCGGCTTCAGCAGCGTGTTCGCTTCGTTGTCATTCGTGAACTTCATCGCCTCACTGTTCCACTCTAAACGTGTGCCGCTGCGGCGAACGGCGATCATACCAAGCAGGCCGATCTCGCTCAAAGCACCGCCGTATTCAAAGCTCGAGCCCGCTGGCCGGTTCTCGCGGATGGCGTTGAGCCAGTCTTGCTGATGATTGCCCTTCGGCACACGCGGAATCGTCTTCTCCGGCAGCTTGAAGTCCTTCATGCTCGCCTCGGGAATCAGGCGCGTGCCACCCGCACCATGCGAGCCATGCATGATCTTGCCTTTGTCACCGATCACCACCGCGCCGGTGCCGACGACCTTGCGGTTGTCCTGTTTGAGTTCATCAGGTGCCGGGATGCCAAAGTCGCCATCGTGCCAGATCAGCTTCACCGGCCCACGATTGTCCTTCGCCGGGAACTCATACGTGATGCGCGTGCCCTGCGGGTAAAACTCGGCATTCTTGACCGGATCATAGCCCTTCGTTTCCGCCGTGATCGCTGTGGGCATGCCGAGATCGAGCGCCCAGAACGACGGATCGACGACGTGGCAGATCCAGTCGCCAATGCACCCGCTACCGAAGGCCGAAAAGCCGCGCCAGCTAAACGGCACATAGGCAGGATTGAATGGCCGCGTTTTCAGCGGCCCCTGCCACAGGTCCCAGTCGAGTTCCTTCGGTATCTCATG
Source organism: Verrucomicrobiaceae bacterium (assembly GCA_947466075.1). Lineage (GTDB taxonomy): Bacteria > Verrucomicrobiota > Verrucomicrobiia > Verrucomicrobiales > Verrucomicrobiaceae > Prosthecobacter. The sequence continues at coordinate 54,722 of CANIBP010000007.1, read as the reverse complement.
CTTCTCCGCTTGCATCGCCTGCTGCTTGCTGATCTGGCAATACACGTCGCGGAAGGCATCGCAGCCGGCGTGAATCTCCGACACATTGCCGATGGCCCCTGACTGCACTATCTCCACGAACAGCCGAATACTGTCAGACGAATGGCCCTGATTGCCCACCTGCGTGATCACCTTCTTCTCCAGCGCCGCCTTTCGCATTGCCCGCACTTCTGCGATGGTATGCGCCAGCGGCTTCTCGCAATACACATGCTTCCCATGACCGATGGCCGCGAGCGTGATCACCGCGTGCGTGTGATCCGGCGTGGCGACGAGCACGGCGTCGATTTCGTTGTTCATTGCATCGAACATCTTGCGAAAATCGGTGAAGCGCCGCGCTTTTGGGAATTTCTTAAAGCTCTCTGCCGCACGCCGCTCATCCACATCGCACATTGCCACGATGTCCTCGCTCGCCATGTCGCCTAAATCAGCAGCGCCACGACCACCACAGCCGACCACAGCCAGTCGAATCTTGTTGGCAGGTGTTTTGGTATCGCCTTGCGCGCGCAGTACATGCGCGGGGACAAACTGAAAACCAAAGGCAGTGGCAGCGGAGGTGGAGATAAAGGAACGGCGTTTCATGGTGAGTTTATAAGTAAGCCAAAGATGTGTTTCTTGCAGCCTTGGGTCATTTCAATTCCTGGGCACCGCTTCTCAGTTCGTCTTCTTCCTGTTCTTCATTTCGCCCGAGGATCTATATACTCCTCGCGGCTCAATTTGCCGTCGGCATTCTTGTCGTAGGCTTTGAAGCCCGCTTCGAGTCCTTTGCGTTTCTTTTGGCCGAGCTGATACTCTTCGAGCGTCACGAAATCGTCTTTATTGGTGTCCCAATTGGTAAAATGAAGTGCGCTATCGACTCTGATTCGATTGTTTGCCTGTCCGTCTGCTGGCTTCTTCTTGGCTTGCTTGGTGGGTTCGTTACCGGGCGCGGGCGGCGTCCATTCAGCGGGCTTGGGATTGGCGACTGTGAGTGGGGACTTATCCGCATGGGTAGCCATTTCTTTGGTCAGCAATGCGGTCAACTCGGCAACCTTTACCGCGTGTTCGGGTTTATCGGCGAGGTTGGTTAGCTCATGCGGATCGCTGCTGAGATCGAAAAGTTGGGTGCGATCCACGAGTGGATAGCGGATGAGTTTCCAACGATCGTCGCGAATAGCGCGCTGGCAGTCGCGGTAGGCCGTGTAGATCACATCGCGGACCTTTGGTTGCGTGCCGTTCAGGATCGAGACGAGGCTTTTGGCATCGACACCATCGGGGATCTTTGTGCCTGCAAAATCTGCGAAGGTCGGGAACAAATCCATGAGATAAACCAACGCCTCACTCTTGCCCTTCGGAATGCTTGGGCCTGCGATGATGAGTGGCACGTGCATACCGCCGAATTCATAGAGGTTTTGTTTTCCAAACAAACCGTGCTCACCAAGCGAGAGTCCATTGTCAGCGCTGAAAATGATGATCGTATTCTCCCACTGGCCACTGGCTTTCAGTTCGGCAAAGATGCGGCCGATGTGATGATCGAGTCCGGTGACGCAGGCGTAATAATCGGCATTCTGCTGCTTCGTATCTGCCTCGGTGCGCGGCCATGGGGCAAGCTTTTCATCGCGCACAGTCATTTCACCATTGTCGAAGGGATGCTGTGGCATAAATGCGGGAGAGAGAGTGATCTTGGCGGCATCATAGAGCGCATGAAACTGCGGTTCAGCCGAGCGTGGATCATGCGGCACAGGTGGTGCGATGTAGATGTAGAAGGGCTTCTCTTCGTGTGATGTTGTGCGTGTTTTGAGGAACTTGATCGTGTTGTCGGCTAGACGTTGGCTGCAATGAGCACGATCTTCCTCCGCTCCTTTGCCATGGGCATCGTCTTTGATGGTGGTTTCAAACTCTGCGAGACCCGCAGGGAAGCCGTTGCCATATTTGCCTATGTGAAAGGTTTGATAGCCAGCAGCCTGAATGACACGTGGCAAAAACGTCGTCGGTTCCTTGGCATTGGCTGCTGCGTCAGGTGCGCCAGGAATGCGCTGCCACGAACGACCCGTGAGCATCATCGTGCGACTCGGAACGCAGACTGCTCCGATGTTGGAACCCATGGTGTAGCAATGCGTGAAGGTCATGCCCCTCTCGACGAGCGAATCAAGATTGGGAGTCTGGAGCATCGGATTGCCTAGTGCCCGTGCGCCGTCGGCGCGGTGATCATCGGCGTGGATGTGCAGGATGTTTGGCTTAGCCGCTGATGCGGCCTGCAGCGTGTTCCCATTTGCGACAAGTAGCGCGGTAGTGATGAGTATGGTGATCGGCTTCATGGATGGTTTTTTCTTGTTCGTTTTATCGATTCTTCTTCGGTTTAGCCGGTTGTTCGCCTTCGCCACTGATTGAGAGATCGAAGTCGTTCTTCTGCGCCGGGCCTGCGGTGCTGCGGCCGTTGTCGATGTAGCCTTGCATGAGCGTCGTCATTTTCTCGGCGACCTCCGCGTTCGCCGCGAGGACATCCTTCGTTTCACTCAAGTCGGCTTGCAGGTTGTAGAGTTCGCGCTGGCCGCCCTTGTGGAAAATCATCTTCCACGGGCCCTGACGGATCGCGAGATCGCCGGCGGCGGACTGATGAACGGTGGCTTCCCGCGTGCCGTCCTTCGAGGTGCCGAGCAACTCGGGGAGCAAGCTCACGCTGTCCTCACCGGCATTGTCTGGAATCTTCGCGCCGGTGATTTCAGCGGCGGTCGCCATGAGGTCGTTGAGGCAGACGGTGTGGTCATTCACCGAGCCGGACTTCACTTTGCCGGGCCAGCGGACGATGAACGGCACGCGATGCCCGCCTTCGTAGATGCTCCGTTTGGATTCGCGCAGCGGCGCATAGGCGCGGTGTTCAGCGCCATTGTCACTGGTGGCGATGATGAGCGTGTTTTCGGCCAAATGATTGCGCTCCAGTGCTTCCAAGATCTTACCGAGAAAGGCATCGCCTTCGTAAAGCCAGTCGCCGTATTTGGGATCCTTCTTCACCACATCTTCTGCGCCGCTCTTCCCGATAAACTCGTCCGAGGGCACAATCGGCTCATGCGGGATGCCGAGCGGGTAGTAGAGGAAGAATGGTTCGCCTGCCTTTCGTTGATCGAGCCACTCCACCGCCTTCTTCGCCATCATCGGCTGATTTTCCACTGGCTGCACATGAGCAAGAACATGATCCTGCTCGACAATGGTGCCGATGTTGCGCGCGTGGGTGAAGCCGAAGAAGTAATCGAAGCCGAGCGCGTTCGGGCCACCGGTCATCTTCGCACCGATGGGCACTTCCTTTTCGCTACCCGGCTTTCCTTCCACCCAATCCATGCCGAGATGCCACTTGCCGATGCAAGCGGTCGTGTAGCCGTGCAGCTTGAGCAATGACGCCACCGAGATGCGAGTTGGCGGAATGATCGGCTTCGAAAACGTGGTGAGCACACCGAACTGCCCGAGACGCGAAGGGTAGCGCCCCGTGAGCACACCATAGCGCGTCGGCGTGCAGACGGCCGCAGCCGTGTGCGCATCCGTGAAGCGCATCCCTTGCGTCGCTAGCTTGTCGAGATTCGGCGTGCGCAAAGCTGACGTCGGATTGTAGCTCTGTGGCTGGCCGTAACCCAGATCATCGAAGAGAACGAAGATGATGTTGGGATGCTCGCTCGAAGCTCCTGAGGTTACCATGCAAAAAAATTGAACGACGATCAAAGCGAGGAGAGATTTCATGAAGAGAATTGGGTAACGTGACCTTTTTCAATTCTTGCGCACATCTTTCGCGGCAGGCATTGGCGTGATGTCCTTCGGGGCAAGATCGCGCATCTCGGCGAGTTTGGCAGCGTGCTCGGATTTGGGCGCGAGATTAATCCACTCATGCGGATCGCTCTCGATGTCGTAGAGTTCCTCGTCGCCGCCTTTGTAATGGATGTAGCGCCAGCGCTCAGTGCTGATGGAGTAGCTCTCGGGTAAATCGAGATGGGTGATCGCGAAGTGGGGCCACGCTGTGTTTGGATCGCGTAGCAGCGGGACAAGGCTGTGGCCCATGATGCCGGGTTTGTCGGGCACGTCGCATAAGTCGGTGAGCGTGCGGAATAGATCGACGAGGCTCACGTCGCGATCACACACGGAGCCAGCGTGAGCGCCTTCCGGCAAGCCAGTGACGCCCTTCGGCACGCGAATGATGAGCGGCACGCGGTCGCAGACGCGCCAGCCGGTAAACTTCTGCCAATGCTCCTTCTCGCCGAGATGCCAGCCGTGATCGCTCCATAGCACGACGATGGTGTTGTCGCGCTGCGGACTCTTCTCGAGCGCTTCCATCACGCGACCGACCATCGCATCGGCGAAATGAATGGAGGCGAGGTAGCTTTGAATGCCTTGCTTCCATTGGCCCTGCTTTTGGATGTGCTCGAAGTAGCGATTGCGCGCGAGCTTCAGTCCCGAAGGTGGTAAATCGTTCACGTCATCGGCCTTGAAGCCGGGGCCGGGCTGGATGCTCTCTAGTGGAAACGGTTCGAAATACTTCTTCGGCACAAACCACGGCTCGTGCGGCCGATACAATCCACAGGCAAGGAAGAAGGGCTTGTCGCGCTTGATCTGAATTTGCTCGCCGATCCACTTCGTCACGAGCCAGTCGCCGCCGAACTCTTCATCGGTCACATCGAGTGCGGCCCAGTCCGTTTCATCATACTGCCACTCACCGGCACGCGGCAGATTCACGGGTCGCTTCTTGGGATAGAACGTGCGCGGAAATGGATCGTCCTTGGCCTTGTCCGGAAAGTAATCATCCCACGACTGCGGATCGATGACGTAGTGCAGCATCTTCCCCGATCCTGCGCTCCAGTAGCCGTTGCGCGAAAAGTATCGCGGCAACAACTCCGCATCCGGCAACACCTCGCGCATCTTTTGCCGGTTCGAGTAAAGCCCCGAGCGATGCGGCAAAAGCCCACTGAAAATGGCCGTGCGCGATGAATTGCACGAAGCCGCTGCGGTGTAAGCATTGCGAAACAACACGCCGCTAGCCGCAAGCTTGTCGATGTTTGGCGTCTTCGTCTGCGGATGCCCACCGAGACAACCGATCCAGTCATTGAGATCATCAAGGCCGATGAAGAGGACGTTGGGCTTCGGTGCGGCAAGTGAAGTGCCGCCAAGAAGCGCAATTAGAGTGATGAGTCGAATCATGATCAACAATGACAACTGCCGCAACCCTTGCTCTTCAGCGTCGCGAGCTTCCGTTCGATCTCCAGCGAGGTCGGCGTGATCGCTAAACCACCAAGTGAGGTGCAGCGGTGCTCACGGGGCATCATGGTGGAGACATGTTTCGCGGCGTCGATGACTTCATCGAGCGGGATGAGCGGATCGAATCCAGCGAGGGCCATATTTGCGCAGGAGAGAGCGTTACTCGCAGCCATGACGTTCTTGCCGAGGCATGGTGCTTCGACGCGATTTGCGATGGGATCGCAAATGAGGCCGAGCATGCTCTGAAAGGCCATGGAGGCCGCTGCGATGGCTTGATCGCGTGATCCACCGGCCAGAGTAATGAGTGCTGCTGCTGCCATGCTGGCTGCGGAGCCTCCCTCGGCCTGACAGCCGCCGACCTCAGCGGCGAAGGTCCAGCGCGTGGCGATGAAGACACCGATCAAACCTGCCGCGAGCATGGCTTTAGCCATCGCTTCTTCATTTTGATTCATCGCCTCTGCCATACCAATGACTGCTCCTGGCAGCGCCGCGCACGCACCTGCGGTCGGTGCTGCAACGATTACGCCCATGCTGCTTTTTACTTCCATGAGTGCAGTGATGTAGAGAACGATGCGGTTCAAGGCACCGCCATCGAGAAGACGGCCTGCTTTCAGCATCTCCGCAAAGCGTCCGCTTTGATGATGCAACACGCGATCTTCATAACTCGTGCCCGCAATGCCGCTGGCGATGGATTTGCGTAGGATGCGCACGATGGCGACCATCTTATCGATGACTTCACGCTCGGTGAAATTGCCGCGAGCACGCTCGTACTCGATAGCGAGTTGCCAGATCGGCGTGTTTTGGCCGCCATCGTGTTTCAGCATGTCTGCGCAGCTCGTGAAGGGCACGCGCATGTCTTTGCGCGATGGCACCGGAAGCACTGGAGACAGCTTTTTGACTGAATTGGCCTGCAATCCAGCAGTTGATGCAAAAAACGCCGCCTTGACCTGCACGATCTGAAACTCGCCCGCGTCGTGAAGGATGACTTCATCGGCCTTAAAGTCACTCACAGGGCCTTTTGGAAGCCAAATGAGCGTTTCGTGGTAACCGCCATCCATGTGCATCGTCACGCCATTAATGCTCAGCACCTCCATCATGCCGCCGCCGGTGGAGATGGCGACGAGTGAGTGCGATTCACGATTGTTGCGCAGTGTGAGGCGATACGTATTTGGGTGCGGATCGCCGACATCGATGGTTTCGATGCGCAGCTTGATTCCGGCATCTGCGAGCGCCTTTGCCGAGTCTGGAAGTCGTTCGTCATCGGCGTCCCAACCTAGAAGGCCACCGAACAGGCCCATGTCTGAGCCCTGACTCTCATGGGTCAATGGCAGCGAGCCTTCACGATCAAATTCGACGAGCAACTCAGTGATTTCGCCATCCATCAAGTCACGCGCCAGTCGCCCGATGCGTAAGGCTGCTGCACAATGCGAACTCGATGGGCCGCGCATCACGGGGCCGATGACGTCATTGAAAATGGAAACGGGTGTCATGGTGGTCAGGGTGTGCTTCGGCCTTCGGCCTTTGATTTTTTGAGCAATGCTTTCAGTTCGGTCACGATCTCAGAGCGTTCGAAATAGAGATTCGTCGTTTCACCGGGATCGGTTTCGAGGTTGTAGAGCTGACCCGGTGCATCTGGCGCTGTATCGGTCAGAGCAAAGGGTTTGAGCTCACCTTTGTCGTAGTTGTTTCCGCCGGAGCCGGTGTGGTCGAGGTATTTCCATGGGCCGCGACGAATTGAGAGTGTGCGTTGACCAGCGAAGGCTTGCTCGAGCAGATAAGGGCGAATCGGAGCTTTGTCCTCACTGAGCCAAGCGGGAAGCATGTTGAAGCTGTCTTCAGCGGCATCTTGCGGCAGTTCAGCGCCGGTGATCGCCGCGACGGTGGCCATCACGTCGGTGAGGCTAGTGAGCTGCGCACTGGTGGTGCCGGGTTTTACTTTGCCAGGCCAGCGGATGATGAACGGTACGCGGTGTCCGCCTTCCCAAGAGTCGCGCTTCACGCCGCGCCAGGGTCTGGCTCCGTCGTGATGATGATCTGCGCGCATGTGGACGACGCTGGCGGTCTCTGGGCCATTATCACTGGATAAAAGAACGAGCGTGTTGTTCGCGATGCCGAGTCGTTTGAGGTCGTCCATCAATGCGCCAACGATGTGATCGAACTCATGGATGAAGTCGCCATGCGGGCCGGCCTGTGTTTTGTTTTTGAACTCAGGAGCGGCGAAGGAAGGCAAATGCACGGCGTGAGTGGCGTGGTAGAGGAAGAAGGGCTGGTCCGGTGAAGTGCGCCGATGTTGCTCGATGAACTCGCGGCTCTTCTTGAGGAAGATCATGTCCACTTCTTCAATCGGGAAGTTCGGTGCGATGAAGCCTGCACGGCAATCATTCGCATACGGGTGCTTGGGCAGCTTTGATTTGTCGATGGGGCCTGTTGGCGGCACCGGAATGCGATCACCGTCGATGAAGGCATAAATCCAGTCGGTCCCAGGACAGCAGGCAGTGCCGAAGAAGCGGTCAAAGCCGTGATCCAATGGTCCGCCTTCGATCCGGCGTGAGTAATCAATGCGCAGCACGTCCTCTAGTTTGCCGCTGTGAATTGGCTCGCCTGCTTTGTCACGAAGGGTCAGTCCCACATGCCATTTGCCGACTGCGGCGGTGGCGTAGCCTTGTTTCTTCAGCATCGCGGGCAAAGTCAGGCGGCTTGGCGCGATCAAAGACGGTCCGCCTGCACCTTGAAACACCGTGCCGCCATTCGGTACCCGAAAAGCCATCTGGCCCGTCATGAGGCTGTAGCGCGATGGCGTGCAAACGGTGGCCGGACTATGAGCATCGGTGAAACGCAAGCCTTCAGCCGCGAGACGGTCGATGTTAGGCGTGGGGACCTTTGATTGGTCGCTGTAGCAACGCACATCGCCGTAACCCAGATCATCGGCTAGGATGAGGACGATGTTGGGCAGAGTGGCTGCGGCTTTAGCCGCATTCAATTCGCCTAAAACCGAAACTACTTTGGTGTCGGCATGCAGTGCGGCAAGTGACGCAAAAAACAGGAAAACGAAGGCCTTCATGGGACGATCTCCTGACGCGTGGCGATCGGCACATAGCCGATCTCCAGGCCCTTTGGTGGGGTGAGTATCAATGCAGGGTCAATGCTGGCGAGTGTACCGATATCGGGCGGAGTAAGGTAGTTGCGCTCCTTGGTCCATGTGCGATGCAGTTTTTCGACTCGCTGCTGCACTAGTTCACGTTCTTCGGGGGTGAGGTCCGCATTGAGCATCGCTGGCTGATCGGCGAAGCGATACCAGTAATAGGTCACCACGCTGCCATCGCCGAGCTTGGCTTTGAATGGGCCAGCCTTTGGTCCGGGTGTCTTCCAGCAGCTTGCAGCATCATCAGGTGTCGTGCGTGGCTCCTGCGGCTTTTCCGTTGGTGTTTCAAAACGATGCTGCGTGAGGCCACAGTCGGTAGGCACGTCCTTCGGCTCCATCACGGTCCACTGCGGTTTTTTGCCGTCAGTTTCGAGCGCGTAGTATTCTGGCAGAATGACGAGCGAACCGCTGGTGCGAGTGAGTTGATCGTTCCATTTATAGCCGAAGGTGATTGGGTTTGGTGTGAAGGAGGTGGCGAAGGATTTCCAAGCGAGCGGCACTTTTTGTTCACGTTTTGTGCCCGGAGGATAGATGCTCCAGTTCGATCCACCGCCTTCGCGAAAATGATGCACGGCAGAGGCATCGGCTTTGATTGTGCCATCGGTTGGAGCGCCGCCGTCGAACCACTTTTGCACGTCATCCCAGAGCGCGGCTTTCTTGTAGGCGGTGAGGCGATGCAGCACGGTGGAGGTGCCATCCGCGCCCACAGGGAATGCAGTCGGTGCGACACGCGCGAAATCTTTGCCCGCAGCGTCCTTGGTTAAAATGGCCGGAACGTGTTGCGTCTCCATTTGAATCGCCTTGTTCGGGCCTGCCGGACGCGAGTCGAGCAGAAACCCGCCATACTCGGGATGTTCGATGGTGGCCTGCGTCCAGAAAAACGGCGTGAAGAAGGTTGCGGGGCCTTTGAAGTTCGCGGTGTTCAGAAATAGCGTCCAGCAATGATTGCCCGTCGGCACGTTCTTGCCCGCCGTGGTGGCCTTCGGATTCGTCAGCGGCAGTGGTAGATAACCGTAGCCGAAGAGCTCGCCTTGGGTGCCTTGCTTCAAATTGAGGCCGTCGAGTGGAAACAGCAGCCACGGACTCAACTGCGCCACGCCATACTGCCCACGCGGCTTTTCCCAAGTGCCTGCGCCGTAGCCAGGACCATTCGCGATGAAGGAAAAATTTGGCCCCACACCGCCCATGATGAACTTTGGCGTCGTGGTCGGGAAATGCGTGTCGCGCCACCAACCAAGGCCGCCTTCGATGTCTGTGTAGAGCTTGCCCTTCGGCTTCTGAGCTTCGTCCCATTGAGGGTGCATCCAAGTGCCGCAGAGGCCGGTTTGGAACTTGTGCCCTGGATACGTGCCCACCAATGGCCAGGCCGCGGCGTAGAGCGAGAAGCCACCATTGAACTCCTCCGGCACTTTCTCAGCGGGTCCAAATAGATAGCCGGCCATCTCGCCTTCTTTGATTTCAGCGGATTGGACTGTAGCAGACTTCGGCGGTGCTGAAGGTCCATGCAGGTAACTTTGAGCCAGCAACTCACCGAGTTGAACGATGCCCGCAGTAGTGATGACCAATTTCTCTTTCTCCGGCGGAAGATCGAAAGCTCTGATGTGAATGAAGGCTGGATCAGCGGCGGCGATGGCGGCCAAGTTTGCGGTTACGTCGATGTTGTTGAGGCCTTTTTCATCAGTGGGTGGTTGCTGGCTGACGAACCATTTCAGCATCGGCATCGCCAAATCCTGACGACTTTGGGTGACGGTGGATTGCAGCCACTTGGCGGCGTCTCGGCGATAGGCTCCAAAGGACATGTCGTTCTCACCGACATGATACACGATGCCCGCTAGCTCCACCTGATGACCTTTGGCTGTGAGTTCTGCGATGGATTCTTTGATGAAGGCGATGAAGGGCGCGTAGAGGTTTCGGTCTTTCGCGCTCGTGCCTTGCGGCGTCCAATCGTTCATCTGTGATCCGCTGTGCGTGAACTTGGCAATGGCGATGTTACCGATGGCCTTGCTTTGCAGAACTTGGCCAAAACTGAGTTCAGGACCAAAGGTGTCGTAGGCTCCAGCGGGACCGAGTGGCTCCCAGCCGTTCGATGTTTTGAAGCCGCCGCCGAGGTTGTATTTGAAAGCGATCTTGTTGTTGTCGTTTGCCAGCATCTCATGGCCTTTCAGGGCTTTGAGGTCCTGAGTGAAGGCGCGCTCGCCTTCCATGTTGCGATGTCCGGCGAGGATGAAAAGCTTTACGGGACTCCCCTTGGCATACGGCCAAACTTTGAGAAGGCGGTCAGTGGCTGGCTTCTTTCCGATCGTGCGCAGGTAGGCGTCTGCATAGTTCACGCCGTGCTCCAATTGGCCGAGGGTTCCGTAGTGATAGTGCAATCCCGCACCGCCACCGATCTCGACACCATCATGCGAGGTGGGAATGTATTCCGCCAGCGGATCGGTGTCGGTGACGGCCTTCTGCCCAGTGCGGATGGCATACATGTTGTCGCGGTTGTCCATGCCCCAGATGGTCTTGGTGCACATCTCGCCGATGTAGAACTTCAGGCTCGGCGTCTTGAGATCACGCCGCCAGCATGCGAGGAAATTCTTGAGGTTCTTGCCGTAGATAGGTTTGAACGCCTTATCGAACATGTCGTTCTCGCCTTGATGCCACATGAAGCCTTCGATGCGGTAAGCGATCTTCTTTCGGTCCAAATCGGCGAGCGATGAACGAATGAAATCCAACGCTAGCGGATAAAGCTTGAAGCCACTGGGTTCATCAGGATTCCAATCGCCACCCAACGTCGTGCCGCCAGAGGCCACCTTGATGATGGCGATGGGTGCTTCGATCCTCTGCGAGACCGTTTTGGCAAAACTCAGCTCCGGGCCGAAGTAGTCACGAGTCGGCTGCATATCGATCCAGCCATCGGAAGCTTCCATCTTCTCACGACCGAGCTTGTAGGCAAACAGCACGTTCTTCTGCGGCTTGTCCAGACCCGCAAACGGTGGGAAGCGCTGGATGTCCACAACCTTGGAATGCGTGCCCACCATGTTCGACTGGCCTGCGAAGATGAAGACGCGCAGGGTTTTGGTGTCGGTGTCTGCACTGTGGGCTGTGACGGCTGAGAGAAGGAAGAGTGCGAGTAGGTGTTTCATGCTATTGGAGTCGGATGAGTTCCGGCGTCTCCGTGCTCGATTCGATGGCCTTGATGGTATCGCGGACGGAGTTGGCCTTCTGGAGTCCGAGGTTTTTGGGGAAGTCCTTTTCCTCTTTCTCGAAGTAATGCGCGAGCTTTTCCAATTCGGGGATAACTGCTTTCGCGTGTGTGCCATAGGCGAGCAGGATCTTCATGAGTTCCGGCGTCCGGTTTTGACTCGCCCAAGGGTTTTGATCGCGGGTGTATTTCACGAGGGCACTGATGCCTTCCTGGATGTGGTGCTTGGCGAGGAGGCCCAGGCCTTCCACACGGATACCGTCGGCAAACATCTCGCCACTGGGAGCGGGATCGATGATGGCTTGATGGATGGCGGGTAGCAGCGGCTTGATGTCTTCAGCGGAGAGATTGCGATACACGGAGCCGATGCTGCCGCGAGCGCGGCCATCTTGATTGGTGAGCCCTGCACGCACGGCTTTGTAGAGGGCCGCGCGATCCACGCCGTCCAGAGATCGGCTGAGCATGCCTTCACGATTCTCAAAGAGCGCGAAGGTGAGGTAGCGCTGCTGCATGCCGCGTGGATCATTCTTGATGTCCACTTGAGCGAGCAGTTCGAGGAGCTGCGGCACGGTTTGCATGGCGGGCTTGCCGATGCTGGCGAGGGCTTCGGCGGCTTTGATGCGCAGCCAGAGATCGGGAGATGTGAGCGATTTGCGCAAGGCATCGACCGCTGGCGCGGCACGACCGCCGAGAGCAATGATGGCCTGACAGGCACCGTAGCGGGCTTCGAGGCTCGGAGAATCGAGCAGGGTGAGCAGCGGCGGCATGGGCGTGTCTTTGCGCCGAGCCAGGGCCATCGCGGTGCGTTCACGGACGATGGGCGACCAATTGCCAAGACGCTCAAGCAACTGATCCATGCTCATTCGGTCATAAGCGCTGTTGCGATCTTTGTTATTCCAGCCGCGACCATCTTGAATGAGCGAGCTAGCAGTTGCTGCATCGATTTGCGGCGCGGTGCTGGGGCGTTTGCCGGTAAGGTAAATCTTTTTGAGTGGCATCGCGTAGGCCAGCAGGTAGCTGCCGGTGCAGTCCCAACCAGCGTAGCTGTCTCGGCCGTTTTCCGGTGGGCCTAGATGCACAAAGCTGCCGTCCCATTGCCTGGCGAGATCGAAATACCAAGCGCCAAACTCCTGCATCCACGCGCCCGTGGCTTGAGGGCCGGATAGCGCCACGCCGGGCATGGACCAGAGGACGTTGAAGAAGTTCCCCGTGTGTCCGGTGTCGCGCTCGGGGCCATGGGATGCGGTGCTCATACGCGAGAAGAACTCCGCGCCCTTCGGTTCATTGAGCACGTTGAACAAGACGGCGGCCATGCCGCATTTGCCATTGTCATCATGATTTTCGATCCAGGGATGATGATCGCCATAGGGAATGGCTCCCTTGCCGATGTAGAAGCGCAGCAGCCGAGCACTGCGCTCGATGGCAAGATCCACCGCAGGGTCTTTCACACCTGCCGCACGCGCCATGACCAGCGAGATCGTGAGCGGCAAGCCGGGAGAGTTCATCATGCCGTAACCACCGAGTCTGCCATCGGGCTTTGCAAATCCATGGCCCCAGGAGCCGACGGCGCTTTGCCCCGTGGCCGCTTCCAGCGCGAGCCGCTTCAAGCCCGGCATCACCGACTCATCACCCGTCGCCATCACATATTCGGACAGCAGCATCATGACGTAGCCATAGTGCCAGGTTTGCATGCTATCGGCAGAGAAGTCTGCGGCCCACTGAGCTTCGGTTTTAATGAGCGGAAGATAAGCAGGATCGCCGCTGGCCAACAAGGCGAGTGCATTGAGCGAGCGCACGATGGGATCATGACTCTTGCTGTAGGCTGGTTGAGCCATGCGGACCGCGAGTGCTTTGCATCCTTGATCAAAAATGCGCTTCGACTTCGAGCAATCGAAGGGAGCCGTCGCCGAGTAACTGCCAAGCACAGGGAGCTTCAAAACGACCTCTTCCGTCTTGCCCGCCCGCCAACGAGTGAGTGCGAGCTTGCCGCTGCCAGCCTCCGTTTCTGCTGCTGTGAGTGCCTTACCAAGCTCGGTGCGTGGATCGTATGAAAACGCTTTCCCACCCACTCCGAGCAAGACATCGCCCACAGCAAGGATGTCATCCGCTGGCGAGTTTTTCTCGACCTTCGTGATCGCGATCTGTCGCGCATCACTCGTCACCATCTTATCGCAAAACATCCAACCGCGAGCACCGGTGGCACCGAGGTTCCAGTCGTGCTTGGCATTCTTGGGGATGGTGCCGCCTTGGGTGAAATCGGGTGGTGCGGTTGATTCGCTCTTACCAGCCCCATGGGCGAGTGTGGAGAGAATGAGGATGACGCTAGTGAGACGGAGTTTCATGGTGAGTGGAGGAATGATTACAAAAGATGTTAAGGGGCGGCGATAGGCACTTCACAGAAGGTGAGGGCTGCGAGACCGTTTTCACCGAGCAGCAGAGTGTCCTGACTCCATTTCTTCTCCTGGAGGTAGGTGATGGTTTTGGCGGTGGTGGGCGATTTGAGCTTAAGCGTGAGCGTGCTGCCCTTCGCGCTTCCACTGGCGATGCGATCTGGCTCGCCATCGAGATAGAATTGCGTCAACAGCGAGTCGAGCCAGACCACGCCTTGATCAAACTCGAGCGTGAGTGTGTCCTTCTCGGCATTGGCAAACGAGACGCGTTTAAGATTCGGCGGCGTGACGGGCACGCCCGGATCGCGGCCATACAGATCGCGCCCGATGAGCGGGTGCAGCATGCGGGCGAACTCGTTGTAGCCCTCCTTTGGATAATGACAGCCGCCCGGCGGACGAATGCCGAGCGTGGAGAGGATACTCAGGTTGTCGAAGCGCTCCGGCAGCGTGCGCTGGGCCTCGCGCAGCCGGTCGCCCGCGCCTTTGTCGCCACCCATGGCGCAGGAGTTCGGCCAGATTTGGAACATGAAGTAGCGCCGCGCATTCGGCAGATTGCGTTGCCAGCCGGAGGCCATCTCAAGGAACAGCGGCGCGTAAATTTCATGACCGGGACGGCCCAGTGGGTTGTCCGCCGGTTGGTCGTTCTCGCCTTGATGCCAGATCAACGCGCGCACGCAATGCGTGAGACGTGCCTGACGCAAACGCCAGAGCCAGCGACCGTAAATCGTGCTCACATCCGCAGGATCGGCGGCGTGGCGTTGATGCTGGTCGATGCGCGTGCCACCGAGCGCGCAATTGATGATGCAAACGGGCATCTTCTCGCTCTCGACGAGTCGCTTGCCGAGTTCCATGCCCCACCAGCCGATGAAGGTGCGATACTCAGGCTCTTTCGGTGCCCACACCGCGCGACTCCAAAGATTCGGACGGCCTTTGCTAGTCCAGTTCTGCCGCAGCCACGCGACGCCGTCATCGCGACCCATCGGACCGCCGTAGGTGCGCAGCCACTCATTCGTCTCGCGCGGCTTGGAACGCTCTTCCTTTAAATCGAGTGCCTCGGTGTTTGACTGGCCGTCGAGCAGAAACACATCCCCAGAGACGAGATCGCCCACGCGGTCGAGCACTGTCTCCGCGCCGCCATCACGCGTGCCGAACTCGACGCGATACTTTACTAAGCCTGCCGTCAACGTCGCCGCGAGCGCGTAGCGGCCTTGTGCGTTCGGTTTGGCCTTCAAAGCGGCGAAAGGCTTGTCATCGGCAAAGACACGCAGAAACACCTCCGCGGCCTTTTTGGCCAAAACGCCGCGATAATGCAGCGTGGCCTCGTTTCGGTCGTTTCGGCCATAAAACTGGCCTTCCTCGGGCTTTTCATCGTCCTCAGGCTCGCGTTCGATCCACGTGTGTTTCGTGGGCTGGGCGACTTGAATCGTCACCGAGCGAGAAACAGGCGCGCCGCCATTGCTCAGCGTCGCCATGATGGTTAGTGGACCGTTTTTCTGCGCGGCGAGCAGTCGCAGACGATCGGGCAAAACATCCTTGGTTACCGCACACGGCCCTGCCTGCCATTCCATGCGCACTGCACCGGCTTTTGCTGCATTGTAAAGGCGCGGGCGGATATCCAGCGGCGTGCGGCCATCCCAGTTCGATGGCGCTTCCAGCGTGAACTCCGGATCTGGTATCGTCTCGCGCACCGTGATCGGAATGTCGCGAGTCTTCACACCATCTGCACGCACGGCCTTGAAGCGCAGCGTGAGCGATTGATCGCCTGTCACGCGCCCCGCATCGAACTCGAACGCAAAACGATCCACCGCCAAGATTTGCTCGCGTCCCTCGCGCACGAGTGACCAGTAAATCTTCTCCGCGCCTCCCGCCTGCGCCTTGAAACTAGCGCGACCATTTTCATCCAGCGCCGCCTTCTCCGGCGTGAGTGCGAAATCGCTGCCAGCACGCATCAGCGGCCCCACCAGCGTCTGCAGCGGCTTTTGGTTCTCGTATTGCAGCCGAATCCAATCCGCGGAACGCGTCACCTTGGAGACGCGCACCTCATCCATGTCACCGCAGAAGCCTTCCTCATTGAACCAGCCGCCCATCCACAGCGAGGCCGGACTGCTTATCTTCATCGGCGTGCCCGGGCGCGTCGAACTGCCGGCAGGCGCACCGTCGATGTAGAGTCGCGCGCTGCCTTTCTCATACACAAAGGCCGCGTGCTGCCACTCGCCCAGGCGCAAAACTTCATCGCCATGGATGCTGGCCTCCGAGAACCAACAGTCCATGCGAATGTGCGGCGGACCGCGCAATTGGAAGACTACCTTGCCCTGCGGCTGGCTGTTTCCCCAGCCAAACATGCTGCTGCCAGCACGCTCCGCACGAAACCACAATTCCGTGGTGTGCGCCTCGTGCCCGGTGGGAAAGCCCGTGAGCTTGTCCCCCACCTTGATGCCGCCTTCGCCGTCAAAATGCTGCGCAGCACCGATCACACCCGGCGCGGACTGCGTGCGCGTCTCGCCCGGCGCCAACACACCATCCATGTGCCACACACCGACGTAGCCGTTCGACTCATTGAAGACCGCGCTCGCGTCTGATATGCTCGTAGCGCTCGCATTTCCCCAATGCAGATGCAGCGGCAGCCGTGCGTTGCCTTCAAGGCGCGGCACACGCACCCAGATGCTCGCCGTGCCACGCGAGGCATCCCAATGATCAATCTGATGCGGTAGTGGCTTGCCATCGCTCGTGGTGAAGCGCACATCCGCGCCGTCTGGCTTTACTTGAGAAAAATCAAAACCATCACGATTCAGTCGCACCAGCAGCGGAAACTGCTCCACCACCGCGCCCGCAGGCAGATTCGCGCCCTCCGGCGTGGTGAGCACTGTGACCACGCCTGTGTGCTTCCAGCCGGGGAGAGGAGCCGCGGCAAGAGCGTTCGCAAAGGAGAAAAGCGCACTAAGGACGAGTAAAAACTTCATGGAGTGGTGATCTGAAACTTACTTTTTGGCCAATAGGTCAGCCATTGCCTCAGCCAAGCCTTTGCCAATGCCACCGAGGATCTTCGCGCAGCCGAGGTAATGAAACTCGGCGTTGGAGACGCCTTTTTCGAGGATGAGGCGTTCGCGCTCGGTTAGCATCTCGTTGCGCATTTTGTCTGCTAGGGCTCTTTCTTCCGCGGGCTTCATCTTACCTTCCTTGGCGAGTTTCTTGGCTTTCTCTTTGACCTCGTTCTCCTTGGCTCGGGCCAGCTTCAGCTCGCGATCCCAATACTTCTCTGTGCGAATGGCCAGGACGTTGCCTTTGAACTCGGGCAAGTCGGCTGGAGCGGCCATGGCATCGCGAATGTTTTGGTGCGTCGATTTGTAGCGCTGCTCATCGGGACCGTATTCGGAGGTGGGGCCGCCGACACCTATGACGCCGATGACGAAAGGCAGCTTCGGCGTGTTCAGATCTCTGCGGACATCGCGGATGAAGTGGGTCAACGCGGTGCTGTAGGCATCGTAGCCGCCGGGTTTGTCGCGATTCGGATAGGTTCCGCTATCCACCATGTCGTTCCAGCCTTGAAGCCAGGCGAAACCGGCGAGTTCATAGCCCTGAGCCGCATCGTAGCTCGGCACCACGCGTTTGAGGTCACTGAGCACTTTTTTCACGTGCTCGATCATGAGCCGGTAATACACGCCGGTCTCTTTTTCCTTCGCTGCTTTGATGGCCGCGACGTCTTTTCCCTGCTTTTGAAACTGCGCGAGCTGCGTTTCATTGAACACATACGGTCCAGCGCTCGGCGAGCGGAAGTCAGTGTTCAGGCTCTTGCCACCCCACGCGGTCTTGATGAGCAAAATGGGCGCGTCCGTGAACTTCTGCATGTAGAGGCCAAAGGTGAACTCGGGGCCGATTTTCTCGGTCGTGGCCCCAAGACCAGCCGTCAGTTTTCCGGTCTGCTCTGTCGTATCGTCTTTCGCGCAGCCGATGGACGAGATCCACACGCGGTCGCAGACCTTTGGTGTGCCATCCGCATTCTGCATCTCATCCAGCATCGGCTTCGTCGCCGGGTCCATGCCGATGTGCTCGAAGGTGGAGATCTTCGCATGGCCCTGCATGTTGGATTGGCCTGCGAGGATGAAAACTTGCAGCGGCTTCGCGTGAAGCTGAGTAGCAAGTAGGAGAATGGTAATCGAGAGGAAGCGCAGATGTTTCATGGTGTTGGAATAGGTTTATCGATGACAAATGCTGGCCGCGAGAGCACGCCTTTGGAGAGCGCACCGTAGTGATCCGAGCGCCAGAAGTTCTTCAAATCGTCGGCGGTGATGAGTTGGATGCCAGGAGTGGCAACGGCGGGATTGCAAAGGATGTAGAGATCGTCTTTGGCGATGTAGCCGCAGACATTGAGCGTGTGGCCGGCGCTGCCGTTGGGGAACTGCGGGCCGATGTATTTGAAGTCCACGACCACGGGCCTTCCGGCATCGAGTTCGCTCTTCAGCATGTCGGTGGCTTTGACGAAGCCGTCATCATCAGGCGTGAAGGTGATGAGCTTCCAGTTCTGCCCGATCTTTTTCGAGGCATCAAGCAGATGGCCCCAGTCGGTGCCGGTGCCGAGTGGCGATGGGCATAGTTTCTTGAAATCCCAGCCACCAATCTTGCT
This sequence comes from Verrucomicrobiaceae bacterium, assembly GCA_947466075.1. Classification (GTDB taxonomy): domain Bacteria; phylum Verrucomicrobiota; class Verrucomicrobiia; order Verrucomicrobiales; family Verrucomicrobiaceae; genus Prosthecobacter. The sequence continues at coordinate 36,129 of CANIBP010000007.1, read as the reverse complement.
GCCGTGAAAGCGGGCGAAGATGGCACAGGCGGTGGAGCCGCAGTTGTTGTAGCCCTGCTGAATGTGCGGCATTTGCACGAAGGCGAAGTTGCTCGGCTCGCCTTTGCGCTTGCGGTAATCGATGAGCTTCAAAAGATCGGCGGCTTCTTGAGCAGAAGCATTGCCAGAAGGTTGCGCTGGATGCCCTGTGGCAGTGGTGGGCGAAAGTTTGGAGGCTTTGGTCCAGTTGGCTTTCGCAGCATCGAGTTCACCGGCTTGAAACTGCAGTTCACCAAGAAACACGAGACCCGAGGGATCGTTCAACTCCGCCGCTCGCTCCGCGAGTTGGCGAGCTAGAGCTGCATCAGGCTCGACGCCTTCGCCGGAGCGATAGGCCATCGCCGCATTCGCTGCGGCTCGACCGTTGCCCATCTTCGCGGCCTTCTTCCACCATTCGAGCGCCTTCGGGCAATCCTGCGCGGTTCCTTGCGCACCGAAGTAACATTGACCGAGGTTAAAAGCCGCCTGCGCCGATTCAGCCGCCGCCTCTTTAAAATAGGCGATGGCGATCTCAGGATTGCGCTTCACCACGGCACCACGGAGATGAGCAAAACCGACGAAGTCCATTGCGTCCGCATTCCCTGCATCCGCTGCTTTGTGTGCCAACTCCATGGCCCGTGCATCGTCTTTCGTGACGCCTTTGCCATCGCGGTAGCGAATGGCGAGTTCGAGTTGGGCCTTCGCATCGCCGCTAGCGGCCTTGCTTTGCAGTTCAGTGATATCGTCGGCAGACAAGGCGGCAATGCTCATGAAATATGTGGCGAGGAGAGTGTGAAATGGCCTAAACATGATGCATGCATCATCGGGCAGGGGCAGCCTCGATGTCTTGTCATTTCTGGCCGCCGAACCCGATAAAAGCCGCACAATGAGGAAACGACTGGAAGCTGCCTAGTAAGCCGCCAACTATCTGGCAGCCGTACCCTATGAAAAAAGCCATTCCAGTATTTTCAGGTCTCCTTTCCAAGCAAGGAGCGCTGCTCATGGACGCACGTCTCATCGAGCAGGTTGCCGATCTGATGCACGATACGGCTTTTTTCATCAAGGATGCATCAGGACGTTACCTCTTGGTAAATCAATCTCTCGTGGAGCGGCACGGTCTCAAAGACAAGGCGCAAATGATTGGTAGAAGGCCCTGCGATGTCTGCCCCGGAGACTACGGACGCATCCCCACGGAGCAGGATGCCCAGGTGCTGCGCACAGGTCAGCCCATTGTGGAGCGACTGGAGCTTTTCTGGCGCAGGCCGAACGTGCCGGTGTGGGGCCTTACCAGCAAGTTGCCCATCCGCGATGCACGCGGCCAAGTGACGGGCCTTATCGGTATTTCCAAAGACTTGGTTGCCCCTGTGAGCCGAGAGGACGTCTCGCCTGAAGTTGCGCGTGTGCTACGCTATCTCGAAACCGCATACGACGATCCGGTAAGCCCTTCCTCACTTGCGCGAAAGGCTGGCATGCCCCCAGCGCGCTTTGCCCGTATTATCAGGCGCATTCACGGTATCAGTCCGATGCAATTAATCACCAAGACCCGCATCTCCGTCGGCTGCCGCTTGTTGCGCGAAACCGATGCCTCGATTGCCCAGATCGCTCTCGATTGCGGATTTGCAGATCATAGCGCATTCACACGCGCCTTTCGGGCGGTCACGAGCTACTCACCGAGCGAATATCGTCGGCTGAATTCCTCATCAGCACCAATGGCGATGGCGTCAGCTGCCCGTGCGAGTCATTTGCATGACCTATAACACTGATCGTGTCGTCTTGCGTCTTTCATGACCACACGCGATGAGTCGCCCATGATCCGCCCAATCCTCATCTCACTAATCGTCTTTTTCATCGCGACCACTCACGCCGCAGCAGTGCCTGTGCCTGTGAAGATCGTGCCGGGGGTCGGTATCACTCGTGGAGGAGAGCCTTACTTCGTCAAAGGCGCAGGTGGGGACAAGCATCTTGATGAATTGGTGGCCACCGGCGGCAACAGCATTCGCACCTGGACCACCAATGGTCTGCGCGAGATCCTTGATGATGCCGAGAAGCGCGGCCTCACCGTCTGCTCTGGCATTTGGCTGGAGCCTGAGTGCAGCTGGTTTTCCTACACGAACGCCGAGCACTGCGCACGCCAGACGGAGCGCGTGAAAAAGGAGGTGACCGAATTTCGCGATCACCCGGCCCTGCTCTTCTGGGGCATCGGCAATGAAGCCGAAGGCGATGGCAACAACATGGCCTACTGGATCCAATTGGAGGTGCTGGCAAAGGCCGTGAAGGATCTGGACCCTGCGCACCCCACCTTCACCGCCCTCGCGGGCCTCCAGCCGCTGAAAATCGCGGGGCTCAATGCTCTCACGCCGAGTCTCGACTTTGTCGGCATCAACACCTACGGCGCACTCACTGGACTGCGCGGCTATTTGGCGGAGCGCAAGTGGACACGCCCGTGGGTTGTCACCGAATACGGCCCACGCGGCTTTTGGGAAAGTCCACGTGCGCCATGGGCAGCTCCCATCGAGGCGACCAGCACCGAGAAAGCCAAATTCATCCGCAAAGCCTACGAAGCCGCCATCCTGCCCGCTGGCGACTGCTGGGGAGGCTACATCTTCCTCTGGGGCCAAAAGCAAGAGGCTACCTCTACGTGGTTCGGCATTTTCACCGAATCCGGCGAATCCACCGCCACCCAGGACGTCATGCACGAACTCTGGAAGAAACAGCCACCGCCAGATCAAGCTCCCGAACTCAAGAGTTTAACTAGCGCCGTCGCCAAAAAAGAGATTCCAGCAGACAGCGAGTTCACCGCCCAAGCTGAAGCCACCGATCCTGATGGAGACCCACTCATCTATCACTGGACGCTCACCCCTGAATCCGCAGGTCGAGACAACCACAACCGAGAGCGCCCAACCAAACCACTCCCGAATTGCCTCATCAAAGCCGAAGGCTCATCCGCCACCTTTCACGCCCCCACCAAGCCTGGAGATTATCGCGTGCATGTCATCGTGACCGACAATCGCAAACGCGCCGCAACAGGGAACTTCCCGATCAAGGTGAAGTAACAGGCCTCCTTCACGGTGGCTAATTCACACCCCAAAGTTTCTCCAACAACGTGAACATCTCTGGGTCATGCTGCTTCAGCTCGTCTCGAGTGAAGGGGAAGAAGTCATTACGGCTAAAGTAGGCCTCCGTGCATTCGGCGAAGTATTCCTGCGGCGTAGTCATCGCATACGCCCGATCCATGCTGCTGCGCCCTTCGCTGTCCTTGCGCTCAACGCGATCATACTTGCCGCTGGCCTTGGCCTTCTGATAAGCCGCTTTGATCTCCAAATTGCCAAAGCTCATGCGCACCGTGCGGTTGTGATACGCGTGCGCCAGCTCATGCAGCGCGAAGTTCGGCATGCGGCGTGTTTCGGCTTCAAAAATGCGCACGTTGGTGAACTCAACGCCTTTCGCCATCACGGGATCGCGCCCGTTGTTCTGCAGCCATCCTGCATCGGGATGAAACTCGGCGCGCGGATGCACCTTCGGATACTCTGGGTTGATCCACAGCGGCACCTTCTGCAATTCCGCCACCGCAGCCTTCGGCACGATGCGCACGATCTCGTCGAGTTGCGCACGCAGCAGTTGCATCGCCTTTTCCACCGCCCCGGCATCCAGCTCGATCAGCTTCGTGCTTACTTGCACCTTCCAGCCCGCGATGAGACGCTCGTCATGCGACTTCGCACCAGTCATCTCCTGAAACCGCTTCACCTGCTGGCCCTTGATCAATCCACGAGCCTTCATGAGGCGCTCAGGCCACACAAACTTCGGTGCTTTTGCCGGATCATAGCCTGCGAGATGTCCGGTGAGCCGCGTCTGCGGCTTTGTGTATTTCAAAACGGTGTCACCAAAGACCTCGCGACACAGCGCTGCCAGTTTCGGATCGTAGGCGATCAATTCGTCACGTGTGTTGACGTGGTTATGCTGCGCATCGTTCTCGCGGTTGTTGTCGAACCAGCTCTGAATGCCCTCCGCCCAGTATTCGTGATGATTCGACGATGCATAGGCACCTTTCCACAGTCCCGCCTTCATCGCGGCTTCAAAAGCGGCCTTCAATCGCGTGTCGAAGGTCGGATCGACATTCGTCAGGCCACGCAGGTGCATGTTGTGGGCGAACTCGTGAATCAGGATGTTCTCCGTGTCATACGGATCGCCGTCGTAGGCCAGCAGGTTCTCCTCCGCGCAGGAGCAGAAGGGATCTTCCTCGCTACCACCGAGCCCACGCGCTCGTGCATCCCAATACTCACGTGGCGTCAGCGCCTCATAGCCTTTCACGGTTTCCAGATTGGCAAACTCCGGCTGGTCCATCGTGAACTCGTTGTGCGCGAGGATGCACAACCGCGCCCCGCTTTTTATCATCGCTTCTCGCACGTCTGGACGCTTAGCCAACATCAGATCGACGAGATACACCGCTTCCTTCACCGCATACGGACTCACCTTTGCCGAGGCCACAATGGGAAACCCACCCGCACTTGCACGCTGCGTATAAAACGCCGGCACCCCATCCTTCGCCGCCGGATCATAGCGAAAACCCTGAATTCGCACCTGGCTCACCACATCGGTCTCACGCTTGCCATCTACAATCACAAAGCGGTGCCCGATTGTTGTGCCGATGACCTTGTTATTGCCGGGTTCTATCGTGCCATTCGAGACACGATGCCCATCGTTCATTTCCCAATACACCTCGATCGCATTCGGTGCCGCGTTGATGATTTGCAACTTCGGGCGATCCAAAGCGAGTGCAGCCGACGAAACGGCCAAAAGAAGGATGAGTTGTTTCATAAGAAGCGATCAGGTGACATCAAATCGAGTGCTACGGGCGATTTCTCACCACAAAGCACATCCGCGATAATTTTGCCTGTCGCGGGAGCGAGGCTGAGGCCCATCATGGCGTGGCCGGTGGCGATGGTGAGGTTCTTCCAGCGCTGTGTGCGGCCGAGGTAGGGCATGCCGTCGGGTGAGACGGGCCGCAAGCCGCTCCAAGGTTTTACATCGGCGAAATCGCTTTCATTGAAGGCGGGGAAGAAGTCGGGAAAGGCTCGTGTGATGCCGCGCACACGGCGTGGCGTGATGGATTCATCGGTTCCAGCCATCTCCATCGTGCCGCCGACTCGCAGCGCACCATCCATCGGCGTCACGGCGAGTCGCGCCTCCGTGCAGATGCTGCACAGTTCGGGAAGTTGCTTCGGATTCGTGAGCGTGAGGCTGTAGCCTTTGCCCGCCTGCATCGGCAGCTTCAAATCGAGTTCCTTCGCCAAATCCGCCGACCACACGCCACCGCACAGCACCACTTCTTGACCCTCGACTTGACCTTTTGACGTCTTGACTGCCCGCAACGCTCCATTCTCGACATCAAAGCCACGCACCTCAGTCTCCCACAGCATTTCGACTCCGAACTTCATCAACTCCTGCTCCACTGCGGCGATGAAGCGTCCAGGTGCTAGATGGCAGTCTTTCGGAAAGAAGACACTACCGCACACATCCATCGTCACTGCTGGATCGAGCGCCGCAGTGGCCTTGGCGTCGAGAACTTCGGCGGGAATGCCGAGCTTGTTCGCTATTGCCGCCATGTGAGCTTCTTCATCGAGCGTCTGTTGTTTTTTGCACAGCATGAGCAGTCCCTTCTTCACGAGACCGAAGTCGAGCCCGATCTCCTCGAAACATTGGCGGCTCAGCAGGCTCAAATCACGCAACACAGGCGCTGCGGCATCGACTCGGCCTTTGGTAGCCGCTTTCCAGAAATGCAGGCCCCAGGTCATCAAATCTAAATTGAGCCGCGGCTTGATGTAGAAGGGCGATTCCGGATTCCACATCCATTTGAGGCCTAGTTTGACCATGCCTGGAGCCGCGAGCGGGATGAAGTGGCTCGGCACGATCATGCCCGCATTGCCAAACGAACAGCCATCGCGCTGACGCGGCTTTTGGTCGATGATTGTCGCCCGCATGCCGCGCCGGGCGCAATAAAGCGCCGTGCTGAGGCCGATGACACCTGCGCCGAGGATGGTGATTTGTTTACTCATGGAGATGCGTTTGCAGGTATTCAGTGAACAGCCCGTAGAGATGACGTGTGGTGCCTTTGCCCTGATTGATCGCGTGGTCGCGATTGGGGTAGGGCATAACGGTGAAGGCTTTATTTTTCGCGATGAGTTCGTTGATGAGCTTCTCCACGCCCTGGTAGTGCACGTTGTCGTCGCCGGTGCCATGCACGATGAGGAGGTTCCCTTTCAAAGCAGCGGCGTAGTTGATGGATGATGCCTGCTTGTAATCTTTGGCGTTTTCTTTCGGCAGGCCCATGTAGCGCTCTTCGTAAATGGAATCGTAGAGCATGCGATCAGTCACCGGAGCCACCGAGATCGCAGTGTGGTAGATGTCCGGGTAGCGGAAAATGGCATCCAGACTCGAACTGCCGCCGCCGCTCCAGCCCCAGATGCCGACACGCGCAGGATCTGCCTGAGGCCAGCGCTTCAGCAGTGCCTTCACAGCCTCTGCTTGCTCTTGTGAACTCAAAACACCGAGCTGTCGATACACACACCGCCGCCAGTCACGTCCACGTGGCGCTGGCGTGCCGCGATTGTCCACACTGGCGACGATGTAGCCCTGCTGCGCGAGCATCCAATGCCACAGCATCTTAGAGCCGCCCCATGCGTCCTTCACCGTCTGTCCTGCTGGCTCGCCATACACATACATGAGCAGGGGATGCTTCTTGGATGTGGCCAAATCAGCCGCGCTGACACTCCATGCATCGAGCTTCACACCGCCGCCGATATCGACACGGAGGAATTCGCACCTCGGCTTCTTCAGTAGTGCTAATTTCTCTTTCAGTTTGGCATGACTCACAAGCACACTCGCATTGTGATGCTCTGGCAGAGACACGATTTCGACCACTGGCGGTGTGGTGAAATTTGAAAACGTATGCACGGCCCATTGGCCATCCTCGCTAACTTCATAGCCATGCGTTCCAGCCTGATTGGCTGGTGTGATCCGCTGCGCCTCACCGCCTTCAAGACTCACCCGATAAAGATAGCGCTGCGTCGCATTCTCCGGTGAGGCGTGGTAGTAAAGCCAGCCGCCTTTGGCATCGACGTGCGCCACGTCGATCACATCAAACTCGCCCTGGGTGATGGGCGTGAGTTTGCCATCGAGCTGAGCGCGATACGCGTGCCGCCAGCCGCTGCGCTCGCTGAGCCAGAGAAAGTCTGCACCGATCCACTTGAAGTCATTTTTGTTCTCCACCCACGCCTTGTCCGTTTCGGTGAGCACCAGCTTCGTTTCGCCCGTTGCTGGATCGGCCTGCATCACGCGATTCGTTTTTTGCAGGCGATTCATCTGCTGAAGCACGACCGCATGACCATCAGGTGTCCATTCAGCATGTGGCAGGTAATGATCACGCGGATCACCGGGAATTTTCAGCCATGTCACGGCTCCACCAGCCGCGCTCACCATGCCCAGCCGTGTGGCCGAATTTTTCTCGCCCGCTTTGGGGTATGGGAAGGACTTGAGTTGCTGGTAATTGCCAGCGATTTGGTTCACGAGGTGGAATTTCTTTACGTCCTTTGTGTCGAACTGCCAAAACAAGATTCGCGTCCCATCTGGGCTCCAGCGGAAGGCATCGCGAATGAAAAGCTCTTCTTCATTCACCCAATCGGAAGTTCCATTGATCAGTGTGCTGCCGCCATCCGATGTCAGCGCCGTGATTTTCAGATCGGCCAGATTTTGCACATACAAGTTGTTTTCCCTCACATAGGCCACGCGTTTTCCATCGGGTGAAAACTTCGCAAACATCAGAGACGATGCCGCTGCATCACCACCGAGCTTTGTGAGCTTCTTCGAGGCTAAATCCAGCAACCAGTAGTCACCTCGTGTGTTCTTGCGCCACACTTTCTTGGTGTCGGTGAAAAGCAGCACCTGTGATTCATCCGCATTGAATTCGAAGCTGTCCACGGCCAGCGGCTTTTTGGCACCTGGCGTCGTCAGTTGCTGCGCGGTGGCCAGCACGCTCTTTTTGCCACTCGCCGTGTCATTGCGGACCAAGTCCTTGCCATCCTTACCCATCTTCGGCGCATCCAGCGTGAAGTAATCGGCGCTTTTCTTGCTCCAGCGGATGGCCGTGGCTTTTTCTTCCTTGAACTCCTCCGCGGTGAAAAGTCGGTCGAGCGTCAGCAGCGCCGGATCAGCTGCAGCGAGCGACGCTGCCAACAATGAGGCGATGAAGAGCAAAGCGGGCAGTTTCATGAGTAATGTATGATAATCGCCTTCGCCGCCCGCCTTCTTGAGCACTTTGGCAGCGAGATACGCGATTTTTGCCAAGCTCGCACGCTGGACGACCTGAGAGCACTCGCTACCATCAGCGTATGGACCAAAATTGGACAGACAAAATCGTGATCGTCACCGGCGGTGGCGGTGGAATGGGGCAGGCAGCAGCGAAGCGTTTCGCGGATGCCGGTGCCAAGACCTTTGTGTTCGGGCGCACGCTGGAGTCGCTCCAGGAAAGCGCCGTGCTTTCCAAGAACATCATCCCCGTCGTCTGCGATGTGGCGGATAGCGCTAGTGTGGCCGCCGCGATGGAAACGGTGCTGAAGCACGGCGCTCTGCACGCACTCATCCACACCGCAGGCATTAACACGCCTGACCGCTTCATGGCGCATGCTGATCCGTCGCGAATCGCCAGCGAGGAAAGCTGGCGGAAGGTCATGGAGATCAATGTCATCGGTGTGGCGAATATGATTCAGGCCGTCGCGAAGCCGATGGCGGCGAACGGCGGCGGGAAGATCGTCGTCGTTTCTTCCACTGCCGGTCATGGCTACGATTCCTTTGCTGGCGTGCCTTACACAGCGAGCAAGTGGGCTGTTCACGGAATGCTTTTCACCGCCCGCATGCAACTCAACGCACATGGCATCGTCGTCTCCGAATACGCTCCCGGTGAAGCCGACACTCCGCTCGTCAAAAAGCGCCCCGTGCAGCCATCCGCGAAGCACAAGGAAGCCATGATCACCTGCGCCGACTGCGCCGACGCCATGTTCTTCATCGCCAGCCAGCCTCACAGCATGAGCATTGTCCAGCTCCCCGCCTACCAGCCCTTCGGCGGCATGCCGCCTCAGATCACGCTGCCTTATTTGGATGCGTTCGAGATCAAGGCTCGGTAACTTTGTTGGTTACGGCTTCAAATGCCGCACCAAAAACTCAGCTCTTAGCTTTGAACCATAAGGCGTCTCGGCCGCACCGTGGCCCGTGCCGACGATGGGCATGAAGTCGAAGGTCTTGCCGGCTTTCTGCAACGCTCCAACGACTTGGGCCGTGGTGGCAGGATCGACGTTGGTGTCGAGTTCGCCAACGATGAGAAGCAGATGGCCTTGGAGTTTGGCGGCGTCTTCCATGTTCGAGCTGAGTTTGTAGCTTTCATCCACCGGCCAGCCCATCCACTGCTCGTTCCACCAGATTTTGTCCATGCGGTTGTCGTGACAGCCGCAGTCAGCAACGGCGACTTGGTAGAAGTCGTGATGATCGAGCAGCGCACGCATGGCATTCTGACCGCCGGCACTACCGCCGTAGATGCCGACGCGGCTCAAATCCATCCATGGGCGAGTTTTGGCGGCCTCTTTGATCCACAGTTTGCGATCTGGAAAGCCCGCATCCTTGAGATTCTTCCAGCACACATCGTGGAAGGCTTTGCCGCGATGATTGGTGCCCATGCCGTCCATTTGAACCACGATGAATCCCAATTCAGCGATCATGTGATGACCAAGTAGCCGACCAAAATCTTTGGGTGCAAAGGCGGAATGCGGTCCTGCGTAAATGTTTTCGACGATAGGGTATTTTTTCGACGGATCGAAGTTCGTAGGCTTGATGATGACACCATGGATATCGGTTTTTCCATCGCGCCCCTTTGCGACGAAGCGCTCCGGCATTGTCCAACCTGCGGCGACTAGGGCGGTGGCGTCTGCTTTCTCCAGTTCGGACACGAGACTGCCGTCGCTGCTGCGGCGCAGTTCGTTGACCGGGGGATGATCGGCGCGCGACCAAGTGTCGATGAAGAAGTCGCGATTTGGTGAGAAATCGATGCGGTGATTGCCATCGCTGGCCGTGAGCAGCTGGAAGCCGCTGCCATCGAATTTCACGCGGCAGAGGTGCTCATGATACGGGTCTTCTCCAGCCTTTAAACCGCTCGCCATGAACCAGACTTCTCGTTTGGCATCATTGACGTGCAAAACCTCACGCACGGGCCATGCACCCTTGGTGATTTGATGCTTCGGCTTGCCTGTTTTGGTGTCATAAAGCCAAAGATGGCACCAGCCATCGCGTTCGCTCATCCAGATGAGTTCACCCGTGCTGTGCAGCCAGTGACGCCAAGTTTTCTTGGTGTAGTCGATGAAGGTCTTCGATGTCTCTTCAACAACCAGACGCACCGCTCCGGTCTTCGCGTTCGCGGCGAGGATGCGGTAAAGCTGATGACCGCGCTGGTTGTAGTCGAAGTAGAACTCGCTGCTGTCTGGCGACCAAGTGATGTCGATTTTACCAGACTCATTGAAGGGATTTTCATACAAATCCCGTGGCCCACGAATTTTTCGTCCATCCAATTGTATGATGACCAACTGCGGTTTCGGCAAAGGATCGCCTGGCTTGGTGTAGTCGATGACTTTGGTTTTCGGCTGGAGACCTTCTTTGGGTGATGAATCGACGATCGTGATTTGACGTTTGGTGACGGCATCCGCCTCGCTCGTAACGACGCAAGTGCCGTCAGGTGATTTGCCAGGCGTGCCACGCTTCTTCGGTTCCTCCTTGGGCTTTGAAATGCCTTTGCCGTCGATTATGAGCGTTTTGATCGTCGCTTCGCCTTCGACGACGGCGAGGTGCTCGCCGGTGCGACTGGTGATGAGCCAGACGTGCCCTTCATAGGTGTGCTGCTCCCGCTCTGCGCCTGCGCGCACGCCACCAAAGCGGACATGCTCGCCTTGCTCATTGATCCAGAATAGATCCACATCCTCACCGAGTTGATTGATGAACTTAAGTCCAGAGGACTCGCCCGTGCGTTTCGTGCGACGTAGTTCGATCTTCAATGCTGATGTCTTCGCTTCCGAAGAGGTGATGCCTAGTGTTTTGAGCTCGGGTGCAGTCTGGCGCTTACCGGTTTCCGCGTTGATGAGGACAGACTCATGTGCCTTTGGCCCTGTTTGGACGCGATACCAGAATGACTTACCATCTGGCAGCCAGTTCGCCTTTACGCGGTCGCGGAAGACGGTGTTTTCGGTGCGCTTCGGAAAGCTTAACGCGGCGTCGAAGTCGGCAGACATGGCCGCAGTGGCAGAGATGAGCAGGAGCAGTGTTTTCATGCGATGCCAAATTGGAAAGGATCTTGTGGATCAAGGATGAGCGTGGATTCAGCCGTGATGAAGGCCCGACCCGTGATGGTGGGAATGATGCCGCCGTCGCAGTTTTCGTAACTGCCTTCAAACACGCTGCCGAGGATGCTTTCCTGCTGCCACAACTCGCCGGGAGCGAGTTTTCCATCGGCAGCAAGACACGCGAGCTTCGCGCTGGTGCCGGTGCCGCAGGGGGAGCGATCGTATTCGCCACCAGGGCAGAGGACGAAGTTGCGGCTGTGATTCGCAGCCTCGTGCGGCGGCGCGAAAAGCTCGACGTGATCCACCTCCGGATAGCCAGCGGCTCGCACGGCCTCGCGCATCTCTAAACTGGCCTGCGTGAGCTGCGGGATGTTTTTCAGCGTGAGATCGAGTCCATGATCCGCGACGAGGAAGAACCAGTTTCCACTCCACGCGACATCACCGGTGACGCTGCCTGCCTTCACGGCTTTTTCTTTTCGATAGGACAGCACACTGCGAATGCTCACGCAGCTATCGTCGTGCAGCGTGGCGGTCACAATGCCGACGGGGGTCTCGACACGATGTTCGCCCGTGCTGATGCGTCCGAGATGCTTCAGCGTCGCGATGAGGCCAATCATGCCATGTCCGCACATGCCAAGCAGGCCGACGTTGTTGAAAAAGATCACGCCAGCGGCACACGACGCGTCTTTCGGCTCTACAATTAACGCACCGACGATCACCTCATGCCCGCGCGGCTCGCAAATGATGGGACGGCGGTAGGTTTCGAGTTCATCGGCCGTCACGCCACTCAAGATCGTGCGAGTGGGCTCGCCGCCGGTGTGGGAGTCGATGATGGGGATGCGCTTCATGGAAGCACCGTGGCCCGCGCTAGTGGTGCTTCTTGGCTAATTCCGGCAGAGGAGGCGTGAATTCGCTCAAATCGCACGAATCATCTCATGGAATGGAGCGTACCACTTCATCGAGCAAAGCAGCGTCCATTTCCGTGAGGTGGCTGCGCTCGGGGAAGCGGCCTTGGGTCACGTCGGCGACGTATTCGCTGAAGGCGGCGATGCGCTCGTTTTGCAGGCGGCGGTTTTCTTCGGCGAAGTTGCGGTAGGACTTGGCGTGGCGCGGGATGCGCTCGTCGTAGTCGCCGAGAATGTCGCAGGAGAAAAGGAACTGCGTGTCGCAGCCCGTGCCGGAGCCGAGGGACATGAGCAGCATGCTCGTTTGCTTGCAAAGCCACGAGGCGAGGTTGTGCGGCACGATTTCGATCTCGGCGGCATAGGCACCGGCGTTTTCGAGGTCCTTCATCTTGCGATAGATCGCCTTCGCTTCATCCACGGTCTTGCCGAGGCTGCGGTAGCCAGTCCACGTGACATGACGCGGCACCATGCCAATGTGGCCGACGACGGGGATGCCTTCGCGAGCCATCGCCTCGATCAAAAACGGGCTACCGGAGCAATACACGCTGCTGGCACCCATTTCGAGAGCGCGGAAGCCGGTGCGGATGGCCTCCTCCTGTGTGGCCATGCCATGCGGCGTGGAGCCGGAAAGGAAAGCCGTGGGTGCAGCGGCGACGAGCAGCGGCAGCCGTGCGTGGGCCTCCGGCGAATCGAAGCTGCAGCTCATGAGATCGATCCCTGCCGCTTCGGCTGCGATCGCCTCCTCCGGCGACTTCACATGGATGTGCGTGAGGCAGCGTTTGCCTTTGAGCTTACGGAGATCGTGAACGGTGTATTTTTTGCGTGGGCGAACCATGCGCTTTCAATATCGGAAAGCGTCTCAAGATGCAATGCGGATCATCACGCTGGGCGCTTCGCTAGCGCATCGCGGATGATTTTGAGCACCTGATCGCGCTCAGCGCCTGCGAGTGGCAGGCGTGGCTCGCGCACCCATTCTTGGCCGAGGCCGGTCTCCTGGCAGAGGAGCTTGATGTATTGCACGAAGTGGAGGTGCGTATCGAGCTTCATGAGCGGCTGGCTCCAGCGATACAGCGTGCGGCATTCGTCCCATTTACCAGCTTTGGCGAGGTCCCAGAGCTGTTGGTTTTCTTTTGGGAAAGCGATGCCGCTGCCGCAAACCCAGCCGTCGATGCCGAGGATGGCGGACTCGAGGAAGAGATCGTCCACACCGGTGAAAATGCGGTAACGGTCGCCGGTTTGATTGCGCAGCTCGGTGATGCGGCGCGTGTTGGAGCTGCTTTCTTTAATGGCGTGAAGGTTCGGGATGTCGGCGAGTTCGACGAACATCTCGGGCGTGACATCGGTGTGGTAGCCGACGGGGTTGTTGTAAAGCATCCAGGAGAGCGGCGTCGCTTTCGCCAGCGTGCGGAACCAATGCTGCGTCTCGCGCGGGTCGGTCTTGTAAACCATCGGTGGCATGATCATGAATCCGGACGCGCCGAGCTTTTCGCAGTCCTGCATGTAGCGGACGGCGGCTTGTGTGTTCATTTCGGCCACGCCACTGACCACAGGCACGCGACCTGCGGCGACTTCGACGGCGTGTTTGACCACGGCACGTTTTTCCTCTGGCTGGAGACACTGATTTTCACCAAGAGAACCGCACACGATCAAGCCTGAGACTCCAACGTCGATCTGTGCCTGCCAGTGCTTGGCCGAAGCCGCGAGGTCAAGCGACTGATCCTGGTGCAATTGAGTGAGGACTGCCGGGAATACGCCGGACCATGTGGATGGGTTCATAAGTTGGAAGATCAAACGAAAGGCGTTGATGGTCTTGATTGCTTTTTGGCCGTCAAACTGTCATTTCAGCCAAAACATGGATTCAACCGGACCCTTCTCTCAGCATGCAGTCACGGAAGTGCTCTTCGATGCGCTGCCGGATGTGGTTTTCTTCATCAAGGACACCGTAGGTCGCTATGTGAGGGTGAATCAGACGCTGGCGAATCGCTGTGCGGGTGGGGATAAGACCAAGCTGATCGGCAAGCGGCCAGAGGAAGTGTTTCCAGCAGCGTTGGCGGCTAGTTATGCCCGGCAGGATGAGCATGTGCTCAAGACGGGCAAGCCAGTGGAGCATCAGTTGGAGTTGCACATCTATAGTGGCAGCAAAGCTGGTTGGTGTTTGACCACGAAGCACGCTCTGCGCGATGACAAGGGCCGCATCATCGGTGTGGCCGGCATTTCGCGTGATCTGAATGCGCCGAGTGACAAGGCGAGCGGATTCGCGGAACTCTCATCGGCTTTGCGCCACATGCAGAAACATTTCACCGAGAGTCTGCGCATCGTGGACATCGCCACGAAGGCCGGGCTGAGTGTGTATCAGTTTGAGCAGCGTGTGCAGCGCCTTTTTCAAATGAGTCCGCTGCAACTGCTGCACAAGCTACGTCTTGATGAAGCGACGCGTTTGCTTCGTGAGACGGATCAATCGCTGGCGGATATCGCCATCGAAACGGGTTGGTGTGATCAGAGTGCGTTCACGCGGCACTTCAGCCGCTATGCAGGCATGGCTCCGGGGAAGTTTCGCGGATTGAATGCGAAATGATCAAGCCATCAGCGCCTTCACCGGTTTCGCGGGATTTATGCCGATGAGTTTGCCATCAAGGCCTTGCGTCTTGAAGCTGAAGCGGTCGGCGTGGAAGCCGAGGAGTTCCAGCACGGTGGCGTGGAAGTCGCTGATGTGGAGCGGGTCTTTGACGATGTTGTAGCTGAAGTCGTCCGTCTCACCGTAGATCTGGCCGCCTTTGGCGCCGCCGCCGGCCATCCACATGCTGAAGCAGCGTGGATGGTGATCGCGGCCGTAGTTTTCTTTGGTGAGGCCGCCTTGGCTGTAGATCGTGCGGCCAAATTCGCCGCCCCAGATGATGAGGGTGTCGTCGAACATGCCGCGCTGCTTGAGATCCTGGATGAGGGCGGAGCAGGGTTGATCGACGTCTTTGCACTGGCTGGGCATGCGACCACCGACGTTGCTGTGATGGTCCCAGTTGTTGTGGTAGATCTGCACGAAGCGCACACCGCGCTCGACCAATCGGCGGGCCATGAGCACGCTGTTGGCAAAGCTGCCGGGCTTCTTGGCTTCCTCGCCGTAGAGTTTGTAGATGTGGTCGGGCTCTTTGGTGATGTCGGTGAGCTCCGGCACGCTAGCCTGCATGCGGAAGGCCATTTCGTATTGCTGAATGCGCGTGTGCGTATCGGGATCGCCGACTTGCTGGTAGTTGATCTCGTTCAGGGCGTTCAATCCTTCAATGGTACGCTTGCGCACGCTATCGGGCACGCCAGGAGGATTGTTGATGAAGAGAATGGGGTCGCCTTTGCTGCGGAAGCTCACGCCCGCGTGCTCACCGGGCAGATAACCGCTGGACCAGAGACGCGATGAGATGGCCTGCTCCTGCTCGCGATTGCTCGGCGTGGCGATGAGCACGACAAAGGTGGGCAGATTCGAGTTCATCGACCCGAGGCCGTAGGAGGCCCAGGAGCCGAGGCATGGACGCCCGCCAATCTGATTCCCCGTCTGCATGGCGCAGATGGCCGGCTCATGATTGATCGCTTCGGTGTGCAGCGAGCGCATCCAGCAGATGTCGTCGGCATTTTTGGCGAGGTTTGGCAGCAACTGTGTGTTCATCATCATGCCACACTGGCCTGCGGCACTGAACTGGAACTTCGATGGCGCGATGGGGAAACGCGCCTGTCCACTGGTCATCGTCGTGAGTCGCTGGCCATTGCGGATGCTCTCTGGCAGGTCCTTGTCGTAATAGGCCTGCATCTGCGGCTTGTAGTCGAACAAATCCATCTGCGCCGGGCCACCGACCATGTGCAGGTAGATCACCCGCTTGGCTTTCGGCGGAAACTGCGGCCCTTGAGCATGCGCATTCGAGGCATTCGCCAAAGACTCGCCAAACAGCGAAGCCAGCGCCGCACCACCGAGCACGTTTTTACCGCGAGCGAAGAGCTGACGGCGAGTCTGATGGGTATTCCATTCTTGAAGAAGATGCATGGCGGTTGGATTATTTGTTGAGGACTTCGTCCAGGTTCATGAGCTGATTCGCGAGCATCGTCCAAGCCGCGAGTTCGGCTTTCGGGAGCTTCTCGTCGGGTTTGGATTCACCGACTTTGAGGAGAGCTTCGGCGTCGGCGGCGCTGGTGGTGTAGTGCTTGCGGAGGTCGGTGAGGCTGGTGTTGAGGATGGTGAGTTCGTTGGCTTTGAGTGGGCGGCAGAGGATGTGCTCGGCGATGTAGGCGAGTGGGTCTGAGGTCGCGATGGCTTTTTGGGCGAGGTTGCGGGCAGCTTCGATGAACTGGGGGTCGTTCATGGTGACGAGGGCTTGCAACGGGGTGTTGGTGCGGTCGCGGCGGACGCAGCTCACTTCACGCGAGGGCGCGTTGAAGATGTCCATGTTGGGGGAAGGGGACATGCGCTTCCAGAAGTTGTAGAGCGTGCGGCGATAGAGGTTCTCGCCGTTGTCTTGCTTGTACTTCTCGGTGCCGAGTCCGACGACTTCCCAGATGTTCTCGGGCTGATACGGCATGGTGCCAGGGCCGCCCATGCGAGGTGAGAGCGTGCTGCTGGCGGCGAGTGCGTAGTCGCGGATCATCTCGGCATCCATGCGGAAACGTGGGCCGCGGCTGAGGAGCGAATTATCGCGATCTTTTTCGATCTTCTCCGGCGTGATGAGTGCGGCCTGGCGGTAGGTGGCGGAGGTGAGAAGCATCTTGTAGAAGCGCTTCACATCCCAGCCGCTCTCACGGAACTCGACGGCGAGCCAGTCGAGCAATTCGGGATGCGTGGGAGCGCTGCCCATGATGCCGAAGTCGTCGCTGGTCTTCACGATGCCTGCGCCGAAGAGCTCCTGCCAGAAGCGGTTCACGGTGACGCGTGCGGTGAGCGGATTTTCGGCTGCGACGAGCCACTGCGCGAGGCCGAGTCGGTTCCTCGGAGCATTCGCGGGCAATTTGCCGAGTGAAGCAGGTACGGCGGCATCGACCTGATCGCCGACTTTGTCATAGGCACCACGCATGAGGATGTTGGCCATGGGTTTGGCGTCCATCTTCTCTTGCTGGATGTGTGTGATGGGGCTGCGGGCTTTGATGGCTTCTTGTTCGGCGGTGAGCTTGCCGCTTTGAGCCGATGCGGCCTGATAGGTGGTATCGCGAGTGACGAGGTAGTGCTCAAAGAGGGCCTCCTGCTGTTTCGGGCCTTGTTTCTTGGCTGCGAGCATGGTGCTCAGCGGGCCGACTTTGGAAATGGTCATCACTTCCGCTGCGCTGAGTTGGCGGTCATAGATGCGCACGTCCTGCACGCCGCCGTCCGTGAAGAGCTGCGTGTGGCTGCGCTGGCCGATGCGTGTGGGTGTGGTGGTCTTGATGCTGCCTTTGAGTGCATTGGTTTCGGCTTTCACGGGCGTGTCCTCACCATTGATGAAGATGCGCACGCCACCGGCTTTTCCTTTGCCGTCATAGGTGACGAAGACGTGCTGCCAAACATTGGGCCGCAGTGCGGGCTTATTCGTGGTGACTTTGATCGCGTCGTCGGGCCATTTGCTGACGATGTGAACGCTGAGCTTGGTGTCGTTTTGGAAAAGGTCCCAACCTCGATAGTCGCCCTTCTCGTCCATGCGAGCGAGGATGCCGCCGAAGACGCCTGCGCGGCCTGCACGAACCCATGCGCCATAGCTGAAGGCGTGATTCTTTTCAAAGTCGCCCACGTCGCCGATCTCAAAGGTGCCGCCTGCTTTCATCACCGGAGCAGGCCCGAGTTTGCCATCGGGCTTCCACGAGACTTCGCCGGTGGCTTTGAATTTCTTCGGCGCACCGCACACGCCCGTGACTTCACTGCCCACGCCTTCATTCAGCGGCAGATGAGCGACGATGCCTTTGCTCGGCACGTCTTTGTCGAGGTCTTCGGGCTTCGCACTGGCAAGCCATTGATCAAAGCTCGGCTTCGCGCCTTTGCGTGATTCATCCAGCTTGGTTTTCGCCGCAGCGATCTCGGCGGGCAGGGCAGTCCAACGCGGACGATCTGTGTCCGTCGGTAGCACAAGAATAGGGCCGAGGCCATCCTTCACGTTGCCGTCCTTGGCCTTCTGCGTCGTGTTGCGGAAAAAGGCGGCCATCGAGTAATAGTCGCGCTGCGTGATGGGGTCGAACTTGTGATCGTGGCATTGCGAGCAATTCGTGGTGAGGCCGAAATAGACCCAGCCCATCGTTTGCACACGATCCGCGGCGTAGTTGGCGAGGTTTTCCTCATCAATGGTGCCGCCTTCATTCGTGGTGATGTTGCAGCGCTGGAAGCCCGTGGCCACGAGCTGGTCCTCGGTGGGCTTTGGCAGCAAATCGCCCGCGATTTGCTGAATGGTGAACTGATCGAAAGGCTGGTTGAGGTTGAAGGCTTTCACCACCCAATCGCGGTAAGGCCACATCTCGCGTGGTTTATCAAAATGCAGGCCGTGCGAGTCGCCATAACGTGCTGCATCCAGCCAGTAACGAGCGCGATGCTCGCCGTATGCGGGAGACTCCATGAGTTCATCGACGAGCGCGCTGAGTTGAGCGTCCGTGAGCTTGTCAGCGGTGGCATAGTGCTTCACCAACTCCGGCGAAGGCGGCAGCCCCGTCAGGTCGAGACTTACACGACGAATGAGCGCGTGTGCATCTGCCTCTGGCGCGGGTTTGAGTCCTGCGGCCTCCAGTTTAGACAAAACAAAACGATCCACCGGTGTCTTCACCCATGCCTTGTCCTTCACCTCAGGTGAGGTCGAGCGCTGCGGCTGGATCAGCGACCAATGCGGCTGCCAGGGAGCGCCTTGCTCGATCCAAGCCTTCACCTTGGCGATTTCAGCCGGCTTCAGCGTCTTATGCGACTCCGGCGGCGGCATGATCTCGTCTTCATCTTTGGAGAGGAGACGTTGAAACAAACTGCTCTTGTCCGGCTGACCTTTGATGACCGTTGGCTGCTCATCTTTCTTGGCGGTGAAAAATCCAGCTTCGGTATCCAGCCTCAGCCCCGCTTTGCGCGTTCCTGGGTCAGGACCATGGCAGTGAAAGCACGCATCCGCCAGGATGGGGCGGATGTCCTTATTAAAGCCGATGGTTTCCGCTGAAGCGGTTGATGCGGCCGCTAACAAGGCAGCGATGAGGAGATGGGCGTTGCTCAGCATGGTGGTATGAAAGTGCTTTGGGGTGGTATGAAAGTGTTACGGGCGTTCATCGCGGCTTTTTGCAAATCACATCTCTCTGATATTGGCAAAAGATGAGTCTTATTCGACAACGAAGGTTGGTGAGCGTCGTGCCTGTGTGATTTGCTCGAAGGCGTGACCGAGCGCGAGGATGTGAGCATCATCATTGGCGGCACCGATGATGGAAAAACCGACCGGTAAGCTCTCCACGAAGCCCATGGGCACGGTCAGATGCGGATAGCCGGCCACTGCGGCTGGCGTGCTGGCCACTCGCACGTCTTCATCGCCCTTTTTCAAGTCGATCATGCCAGCGGGATCATTCGTGGGGCAGATCAAGGCATCAAGGTTGTGCGCTTTGAGAGCGGCGTCGATGCCTTCAGTCCCGGCGAGTTGTTTGGCTAGCTCTCGCGCTTTCTGGCCTGCGGCGATGATTTCCAGCGTGCCGAGCTTTTCAGCTTGCACGAAGAATTCCTGGCCGAAGTGCGGCATTTCGGCGTCGCGATGCTGTTCGTTGAAGGCAATCAGTTCGGCTAGAGAATGTACATCTCCACCGCGTTGATCGAGGTATGCATTCATATCGGTTCGCAACTCAATGAGCATGGCCTTCCATGCTAAAGTGCCAGCTTCCTGGGCATTCGGTAGCTCGACAGAATCGACGATGATGGCTCCGGCATCGCGCAGTTTTTGCAGTGTGGCTTCAAACAGCGCGAGAACTTGCGGATGCTTGCCGGATTGCTCACGCAGCACGCCGAGTCGCGCCCCCTTGAGAGCATCGGCTTTCAGTTCAATGGTGAAATGATCAGCGAGCACCTGCATGAGCAGTGCGGCGTCACGCACTGTCAGCGTCATCGGTCCGGCAGTGTCTTGATGATGAGTAATCGGAATGATGCCAGTGCCGCTGATGAGACCGACGGTTGGTTTGAAACCCACGATGCCGCAGGCGCTGGCCGGACTGACGATGGAGCCGTTCGTTTCCGTGCCAATCGCTGCCGGTGCCAGTCCGGCGGCCACTGCGGCAGCAGATCCCGAACTGGAGCCGCTGGCGCTATGCGTGAGCTTGTGTGGATTGCGCGTGAGACCGCCGCGTGCGCTCCAGCCACTCGTGGAATTGGGCGAGCGGATGTTCGCCCACTCGCTGAGATTCGTTTTGCCGAGAATGACGGCTCCGGCATCACGTAATCGAGTCACGAGTGCTGCGTCGCGCCTCGGTTTGTGATCACGCAAAGCCAGCGAACCGGCGGTGGTCTGCATGGCATCGGCGGTTTCGATGTTGTCCTTGATCAAAATGGGCAAACCGTGCAGCAGGCCGGGCTTGCAGGTGGTGGCGATGGCGCGGGCGTCGGGGTTCAGCTCGATGATTGAGTTCATGCGTGGCCCCGAGCGGTCGATTTGTGCGATGCGATTCAGAAAATGCTCCACGAGCAGCAGTGGCGTTGTTTGCTTCGTCTCAAGCATGGTTGTGAGATCTGCGAGTGTCACGAAGGGCAGGGGAGATCGGTTTTTTTGCTCACAAGCAGCCGGACAAAGGGCCAGGGCGGCGGATTGGAGCAGGCGACGGCGGTGCATGACGCAGGAGGTGCTGCATTCGACCAAAGACTGCAAGGCTTTACCTTTTGAGTCCGTAAGGGAGCGCCGCACAAAAGCGGAGCAAGTTCTTGCCTCTGTTTTTCGACTCGATAAAGTTCGCGGCTTTACCCGCCCCGGACCAACCCCGACATCATCCCCACATGCCTCCATCCTTTCTGCTCCATAACGGAATCGCTCTCGCCATCGCCCTGTCTATTGTGGGCTTGGTGTTTGCCCTGATTCTGATCCGCAAAGTCGTCGGTGCAGATGCTGGCAATGAAAAGATGGCTGCCATCGCCAACGCGATCCAATTGGGAGCGAAGGCTTATATGAACAAACAGGTCATGGCCGTCAGTGCCATTGCTGTCGTCATCTTTGCGGCCGTCTGGTATCTGCGTGATGGACTCACAGCGGCGGGATTCGTGGTGGGTGCGGTGTGCTCCCTAGCTGCTGGTTACATCGGCATGATGGTTGCGGTGCGTGCCAATGTGCGCACGGCGCAGGCGGCATCGGTCAGCAGCCACTCGGCATTGAAAGTGGCGTTTAATGGCGGTGCGGTGACGGGTCTGCTCGTGGTGGCGCTCGGTTTGCTTTCCGTTGGCGTGTTCTATTTGTTCGTCAAAGGCGCTGCGGATCACGCGAAGCATGCCATCGACTCGCTTGTTGGTCTGGCGCTGGGCAGTTCGCTCATCAGCGTGTTCGCCCGGCTTGGCGGCGGCATTTACACGAAGGCGGCGGACGTGGGTGCTGACCTCGTTGGCAAGATCGAGCAAAACCTCAATGAAGACGACCCTCGTAATCCGGCGACCATCGCCGACAACGTCGGCGACAACGTCGGCGACTGCGCAGGCATGGCAGCGGACGTTTTTGAAACGTATGCGGTGAGCTTGATCGGCGGAGTGCTCGTGGGACATCTCACGGTGGGCACGGAAGCGGCGGTGATTTATCCGTTCGTGCTCTGCGGGCTTGCCATCATCGCTTCGCTCATCGGCATCGGTTGGGTAAACTTTGTGAAGCAGGAGGCGACTGCGGCGCTCGTGTGCGGTGTGGCAGTTTCCGGCATCATCGCCTCAGCGTTGTTCTGGTGGGCCACCTCTTCGATCTTTGGTGCTGCGCTGAAGATCGGCGGTCTCGATGTTCCCAGCGTGAACATTTTCTACTGCGCCGCCATCGGCCTCGTCATGACACTGGTCGTTGTGTGGATCACGAACTACTACACCAGCACGCACCACAAGCCGGTGCGCCTGATCGCGAAGGCCTCCGAAACCGGCCACGCCACCAACATCATCGCCGGTATCAGCATTGGCAATCAGGCCACGCTGCTGCCAGTGCTGGCCATCGCCGCCTCGATCTGGGGCTGCTTCGATCTGGCAGGTCTGTATGGCATCGCTATTGCCGTCGTTTCGATGCTCAGCCTCTCCGGCATCATCATCTCGCTCGACGCGTTTGGCCCGATCACCGACAACGCGGGCGGCATCGCCGTCATGTCCGGACTGCCTGAAAGTGTGCGCAAGATCACCGATGAACTCGATGCCGTGGGCAACACCATGAAGGCGGTAACGAAGGGCTACGCCATCGCCAGCGCTGGTCTGGCCGCGATGGTGCTGTTCGGCAGCTATGTTGAGGATTTGCAAGCCTTCGTCGGCCACAAGGTGAGCTTTGACCTGATGGATCACCGCGTCGTGATCGGCATGTTCATCGGCGGCCTGCTGCCGTTCCTGTTCACCTCCTATTGCATGAGCGCCGTGGGCAACGCCGCCGGTGCCGTCGTGCGCGAAGTGCGCCGCCAGATCACCGCCAAGCCCGGCATTCTCAATGGCACGGACATTCCTGATTATGCCCAGTGCGTCGGCATCGTCACCAGTGCTGCGTTGAAGCAGATGATTCTTCCCGCGCTGCTGCCACTGGTCTTCGTGATCGGCATGGCCTATGTCGGCATGGAGGCGCTTGGCGGCGTCCTCATCGGCACCATTGTCACCGGTTTGTTCATCGGCATCTCCATGACCAGCGCTGGTGGTGCTTGGGACAACGCGAAGAAATACATCGAGGAAGGCAACCATGGTGGCAAAGGCAGCTTTGCGCATCAGGCTGCCGTCACGGGCGATACCGTGGGCGATCCTTACAAAGACACCGCCGGTCCTGCCGTGAACCCGATGATCAAAGTGGTGAACATCCTCGCCATCCTCATCATCCCGATCATGTTTAAAGCCGCCGTAAAGTGAGCCGGAATCCTCGTTGATTCCACGCGGCGTGGAAGCACTATAAGCCGCAAAGTGACCGCTCATCGAGACAATAACCTTCGCATCGCCATCACCGGCTCTCTGGTGTTGCATGCGGTGCTTTTTTTGATTCTGGCGTGGATGTTTGCTGGTGAGGCCGCACGGCGGTTGTGGCAGCAGGCTACGGCGGTGCCGAAGGAAAAGGAAGTCGTGCTGCTGTTCCCCGACCAGATTATTCCTGAACCGCCGCTGTTGCCGCCCCCGCCGAAAAAATCCGAGATCTACATTCGCACGGCGCAGAATGAGCGTGCTGAAACTGCGCCCAAAAACGCCGCTTTCATCGCTGACCGCAACACGAAAGCCGCGTCAGTCAAAGCGCCGTTTCCCGACGGCACGGAGCCGATGCCCACGACTGACGGCATCAAAATCCCCATGCTGGAACTCGCCGACCGCGACTTTCGCGACGGCGAATTGAAAGATGATGCGCGGCCAAAGTCGCCCAAGGCAACGCCGGCCATGCTGCAACCCCAGCCGCCTTCACCACCGAGTCCGCCCTCTATCGTCAAGCCCAAGGATGCCGCACCACCGCCGCAGCCGGTCACCCCGCCACAAACCGTTGCCAAGACGGTGCCAGAATCGACGCCACTGACAAAGATGATGGAGGAGGCGGACAAAGCTTTGGCCAGCGTGGACAAAAACCGTCTCTCCATTGAGGTAAAAAAAGCCGAAGCGGTGCCTGATACGCCACCGACGCCACAGAAGCCAGAACCGCAGACGCCGCCGGCCCGTGAAATCGCGCAGGCCATGCCAGAATCACCCCAGCAGCAGCCGATTCCAAAGGCGCTACCGGTGGTAGATGATGAGCCAGTCACGCGCTCGACGCGCAATCCGGATGCCGACGCCTTCACTCCATTCACCCGCACGTCCCAGACGAAAGGAACCATCTCCAACCGTGGCACTGAAAACTCCGTCGATGCAGAGGAGACGCCCAAAGGTCGCTACATTCGTCAGGTCACCGGTCAGGTGGAAAAGAAGTGGCACATCTACCGCACTTTGCGCCGTGATGGCGTCACCTATGGCAGCCTCAAGATCACTTTTTTCGTCAACAAGAAAGGCAAGGTGGAAGATCTCCGCATTGTGAACGACAAGGAGTCTAACCCCGTGCTCACCGGATTCACCCTCCAGGCGATTCGTGATGCGGAAATCCCGCCCATTCCCGCCGATGTCATCCCTTCGCTCCCCATGAATGACCAAGAGCGCCTGAAAATTGAATACAATGTCCTTATTTACTAATCTCCTCCTTGCTGTTGCAGACAAGCCTGCGCCTACCGGCTTCCAACTCGTGTATGATTTCCTTGCCACCGGTGGGTTTGTCATGGCGTTCATCGTGCTGTGTTCCATTGCCGCTATCACCGCCTCCATCCTGGCGTGGTTGCAACTGCGTGAGCAGGTCATCATGCCCAAAGGAGTCGTCAGTCAGCTTCGCTCTATCCCCAGCTATGCCGTGAAGGGCGATATCCGGCCCTTGCAGGACTTTTTGGAGCATGATGGTTCCATGCTCTCACGCCTCGGGGCCATGGCCATCAGTGGGGCCTTCACCAGTAAGCAGGAATGCCACGCCGCCTGCGAGATCAAGGCGCGTGAGGAAATCCATCGCCTCGAAACCGGTATCCCGCTGCTGGAAGTGATGGTCACCGTCGCGCCATTGCTCGGCCTGCTTGGCACCACCAGCGGCCTCGTTGGTATGTTCTCCGCTTTTGGTACAGGTGGCGATGGTTCCCCTGACACCGCCGTCATCGCCCATGAGATCGGCGTGGCGCTGCGCTGCACCATCGCGGGCCTGTTTGTCGCTGTGCCTTCCGTGCTCCTGCATACCTACTTTGTGCGTCGTCTCGATGCTCTAGCGGTGCGTGTCGAGTCCATCATGCAGGAGACCATCCAGCATTTTTACCAGCACTTTGAGGTGCAGCGTTCGCAAGCCTGAACCCTCACGCACGCTGCCATGAACCTGCGCCCCCGCCGCCGATCCGTGCCGACGATTCCCATCGTCTCGCTCATCGACATCATGGTCATCTTGCTGATCTTCTTCATCGCCACCACGACGTTCAAAAAGGAGAAAACGCAGGTGAAGATCACCCTGCCGGAGTCCAAATCTCTCGGTGGTTCCTCCGAGGCACCTGAATCACGTGTCGCCATCAGCATCAATGAAGAGCAGAAAATCTTCCTCGATGGCAAGCCTGTGGAACTCGACAAACTCGCCATCGCCATTACCTCGCTGAAGGACGCCAAGCCCGGTATGAAACTCGAACTCCAGGCCGATACCACTGCCGCGCTCGGCATTCTGGTCAAAGTGTGGGATTCCTTGCGTGAAGCTGGCTATAGCATCAACGACGTGCCAGCGCGCATTCAGCGCGCCACCGGTCCCTGAGTATCGACTCACTCCCGGTTGTTGATTCCAGCTTGGCGTTACTTCTTAGCCTTCGTGTAATGCACAAAGGGCTCAAACTTGAAATGCGTCGGCATGATGATGCCGCGTTTGCCGAGGATGGAGGTTTTGTTCTCCTCGACTTCAAAAGCCGGATTGCCGATCCATGCCCATTGCCAGCCCTCGTTGGCAATGAAGAGTCCGCCGCGCTCATGGCCATCGCGGATGATCCCGGTGGTCTTCAGACGTTCAGGAGCCACGTAGTAAATGCCCTTCGCCGATTGCGCTTCCGCTTGGTACAAGCCCGCAGGCAAGGTGAGTTTGCCATCCTTATGGGTGCATTGCACTTCCTGAGCCACGATGATTCCCTTGGTTCCCGGCGCACAATGCTCCAGATCCCGGGTGGCGCATGACAGGAGGAGACAGGAGGCAAGCAGGGTGAAGAGCAGGTGTTTCATGGTCGATGGTCAAGTGGAAGTGGTGGAGCTAAGGGGATTCGAACCCCTGACCTCTTCATTGCGAACGAAGCGCTCTACCAACTGAGCTATAGCCCCTCATGGGTGCAGCGAGTATGGCCGCCAGCATTGCCCCGGCAATCAAAAAGAACAACCTACCGCCTTAATGCCAGGATCAGTTCATCCAGCTTGCTGGCAATGGCCTGCATCTCGCCCACGGCCGGTGGGTCTCTCACGGTCATGGCCAGCGTGTTCACGGCATTGCTGTTGTTGCTCGTACCATTGATTTGAGCTGCATGTTGGTCACCTCACCCGGTGAACCTTGCGGCCCACTGCCGCCGTCGTTGCCGTTCTGTCCACGGGGAATGCCAAACTGAAAGCGCACGTTGCTGCCGTCGAAGCTGGTCTGCACCGTCGCGTTGTCGCCAGGATTCAAAGTCGTCACGCTATCCACGAGGGCGTTGGCAAAGGGTGGTCCTTGGGGTCCTTGCCCACCATCGTTGCCGGTAAAGCCACGCGGCAGGTTGAAGATCATTCGCACGGCGTTGCCATCGAAGACCGTCTGCACCGAGGCGGGGTCAGTCGGGTTCAGCATGTTCACGCCATCGACGATGAAGTTCGTGAACGGCGGGCCCGGGCCGCCATCGTTTCCGTTGCTGCCCTGCTGTCCTTGGCTGCCGTCATTGCCACGTGGAATGCCAAACGTGAAGCGCACACTCGCGCCGTCAAAACTCGTCTGCACCGTGGCGGGATCACCGGGATTCAAGGTGCTCACGCCATCCACGATGAAGCTCGTGATGGGCGTGGCGCTTGCGCCATCCTGCCCGCGCGGAATGCCAAACGTGAACCTCACGTTCGCGCCATCCCAGCTCACGCTGGCTTGCGCGGCATCACCGGGATTCAGCGTGTTCACGCCATCCATGACTGCGCCAGTGACGCTCGTTCCATCGCTGCCGTTCTGGCCGGGCGGTCCGGCGGGGATGGTGTCGATGAGGCCTTTGAGGCCGTTGAGCTGGCTGCGCATCTGGTCGGCATCGATCTCCGTGCCGGGCTGGGGGAGGGTGGGGTCGTAGGGCATGAGGTTGAGGGCGCGGAGCGCCGTTGACGGTTGTTGGCAGCGGTTGACGGTCTCCTGCTCTTGAAGTGCTTAAAGTGTAACGACTTATGCGTTAACTTTATCTGCCGGAAGGACGGCTCTGGGTGCCCGTTGGAGGGCAGTCTGGGACGGGAGGGCGGAGACTTTTCTCCGCCGTCTGAATGAAGCGGGCAAGGGCGCCCGCGGTCCTCTTGCTCCCCTGAGGTCGTAATTAATGTAACGCTATTGTAGTTAGAAATGAACCGCAATGGACCGTTACGAGGTGACATCAAAGCGTTACATTATTCGGGGTTCAAAGAGTGTTAATAACGAGTGACAAACCACAGATATTGAATGGCATGAGAGTGTTTAACCCTGTCAGGATGTGAGTGGAAAAAGTGGCGATTTATGGCTGAAATGAGCGTGGGATAGCCCGATTCGCCCATTCTGCCAGCGCCACCGCACAAAGCGTTACATTCAGGCAGCGGCGGGCGTCCTGACTTGTTTACAGGCCTGAAAGTAACGCTGAGTGTAACGGCTAATGAGAGGGGCTGGCGGTGGATGACGGTTGTTGACGCTGGTTGACAGTTGTTGGCAGGACTCTGGAACAACCACGGTCAACGGCGCGCAGCGCCCTCAACCACGCCAACCACGCCAACCACCGTCAACGCGAGCGTAGCGAGCCGCCGCCTACAGGCTCACCGTGGCGCTGGCCACCTCGGTCCAGTTGCCGTTCTCCACGCCATCGTCCCAGAAGCGCAGCTTGTACTGCGCACCTCGGGTTGGCCGGGCACCAGCAGGGGGCGCTGATCCTCGTAGGGGCTGCCGGTGTCGATCCCCAGCAGCTCCCAGCCACCCGTGCCGCGCTTGCTGTACACGGCCACCGCATAGTGGCCGAACTTCTTGAAGCGGATCTTCACGCAGTGGCAGCCGTCGCCCAGCTCCGTTTTGAGGCTGAACTCCGGGGCTGCATGCTCCACCGTGTCCTCCCCGCCCACGATGCCCAGCAGCAGGCCCAATCCCTCGGTGTAGCCGGGGGCGGACTTGATGGCCTGCACATACCTGAAGATGCGGCCCAGGGCCCCCGGCAGCACCGGGGTCAATCCCGCCGGAGGGGTGGGCGGGATGAATTCGGGCAGCTCAAACGGGCTGCCGCCGGTGCCGAGTTTGAGCGTCTCCAGCTCGGCCGTCGAGCCGGGGCCGAATTCGCGCACCTTGCTCAGACAGGTGCCGAGGGCGTAGCCTAGGTGCTTGGAGTCGTTGGCGCTGGCCGCCACATCGGCGGGCAGCAGGCCCATCGCCGCCCCGTTTTCAGTGAGGCGGTCCGCGTAGTTGAAGTGCCACTCCGGCTGGTCGCCGAGGCGGGTGGGGTAGTATTCTTGACGTTTCATGGTCTGTTTGTGTGGTTTGGGTTGGTATCGGACGAGCGGAGTCGGCGGTGAGGCCGGCCCCCCAAAGGAGGCCTGAGTTCCAGGTGCTGCCGCTGTTCCAGGTTGGCATCAGCGGTTCCTGCCGTGGGCAGGGGGTGAAAAGGGAGTGCCGGAGAGCGAGCCACCGCTTCCGGTGAACGAGCGACCGCTTTCGGTGGCAGAGCCGGGGAACCGGCTGGCAGGCGGTGGCGTCGCGTTCATGGGCGCAGGATTCCAGGTGGAAAACCGCTTCGTCCTGCTGGGGCAAAGCAGCCAGGGACTCGTGGTTGTCCATGTCGAGCGCGGTGATAGAATCCGCCTCATCAGCGCACGCCGCGCCAGCCGCAAAAAAAGGAAGCAGTATGCCCAAACTCCGTAACACCACCGCAGCCGACATGGCCGCCGAATACGACTTTTCCCAAGGCGTGCGTGGCAAGCATGCCGCACGCTTCGCGCTGCAATATTGCGGTGATCGATCAGGACCTGACCGGCCTGTTTCCTAATTCCGCCGCGGTGAATCAAACGCTGCGGCTCGTGGCCAAGCTGCGGGAAGTGGCGGTGAAACCGACTGCACGCACGCGCAAACGTGCCTCGCGGTCTGCTGCCTGAGTAGATGGACTGCCGGAGCTCCGTTAACTCTGTGATTTCCTGTGAATCCGGATGGGGATAGGAGGCAGGAGGCGGGTTGCTGACATTTGAGCTGGCGGGCTGCCGGAAGACACGATGGAAAGGTGGCGAAGTTCAGTCCAAAGTACTTGGACTCGTTTGCGTTTTGAGGTGTAATAACACTCATGAACCTGATCACCGCCGAACATGCCTTTGCCCCGGTAGCGCAGCGTCTGCGGGTATGGGTGACGCTGCGGCGCTGGCTGGCAGTGCTGCGGATGACGGTGATTCCAGCATCGCTGGTGCTCGTGCTGCTGATTCTTGCCACGCTGCGTGGCGTGAGCGCGCTCTTCAATCCGTGGCTTGGTTTGCTCGTCTGGTTGGCGGGAGGTCTCGCTTATGCGTGGTGGCAGCGTCCGGGCGCATTCAGTGCACTGGCACTGTGGGATCAGGCGGCGGGACGGCGTGAGGCCTTTGCCTCGGCGTGGTGGTTTGAGCAGCGTGACGAAGGTGGTGATGCAGCGTGGGCGCATATTTCCGCGCAACGCGAGGTTTTGCCGCAGGCGCTGACGACTCTGAAACAAGATCTGCCGTTGCGGCCTGATCGCTGGCTCGCGGTGCCGCTGCTGATTGCGATTCTTGGCAGCTTCATCAGCATTGTCACCGCGCCGCCATCTGAAGTGGTGGAGATGGATGCGGAAATGACCCGCAAGGCCGCTGAAGAGGCGCAGAAACTGGCGCAGACCGATTGGGAGAAGAAAAAACTCGCCGGACTCAACGCAGACGAGAACAAGCAGGTGGAGGACTTGAAGCAGAAGCTGCAAAAGACTGCCGCTGAACTCGCGAATGCTGCAGGTAAGGACGCACGCGATGTGCTGGCCGAACTGGAACGTCGTGCGCGTGACGCGGAGAAGCTGGCGGATGAGCTCGGCAAGGGCAAGGAAGCCTGGGCCTCGGAGAAACTCGTCGAAGCTCTGCGTCAGCATGCTGATACGGCTGATCTTGGTGACTCGGTGGCTGCAAAGAATGCCAAGGCTGCTGCCAAGGCTGCCGAAACGCTTGCTGGTCAGCTTCAATCACCGCAACTCGCTGCGGAGGCGAAACAGCGGATGAATGAAACGCTCAAGGATGTGCAACAGCAGTCGGACAAGGAGGATCGGAAGCGCAGCGTCGGCCAAAACGTGCTTGCGGCGGGTGATCAGATGCAGCAGGGCAAAGCCGCAGGTGCAGGAGAAGAATTTCAAAAGCTCGCCGATAAGCTGCGCGATCTCGCGTTGCGTGAACAGGCCCGCAACGAACTCCAGCAACTCGCTCAGCAATTGCGTGATTCAGGCAGCAGCATCGCCGGGCAGAATGACAGCCAGGGAGCGATGCAGCAGATGAGTCAGGCAGGTCAAAGTGGTCAGCAAGGGCAGCAGGGCAGCACACCGCAGGTCGGACAGGCGCAGAATCCGCAGCAGCAACTCACGCCGCCCGGCATGGGACAGCAGCAAGGCCAGCAGAATCAGATGCAGCAACAGCAGCCGCAAGGCAGTCAGGGACAGGGGCAGCAGCAAATGCTCACGATGGGTCAGGGGCAGCAAGGCCAACCCGGACAGCAGGGCCAGCCTTCCAATGGACAGCCGATGCTGCTTGCTCCTGTTCCTGGTGGAGCGAAGCCTGATCACAATGCGCCCCTCGTCATCATGCCCGGCGATCCGAACCCCGATGATGCCAACGGACCGACGATTGCCATGCCTGGCTCAGGCCAGCAGCCGGGTGTTGGCAAGGCAGATCTCAACAATACGCCCACGCCGAAGCAGAGCACGGGTAATCAAAGTGTCGTCCAAGGTCAGCAGAACAATGAAGGTCAGAGCACTGTGCGCAGCGTCGAAGGCGGTGCCCGCACCGAACAATCCAGCCGCAGCGCTACTAAGGCGGCTCTGGAGTCCGTTCAAGCCGAAGAAGCCGCCCTCGACGAAGCCGCATTACCGCCAGCGCGTCGCGAACAGGTGCGGCGTTATTTCAATGAACTGCGGAAGCGGTTTGAAGCGAAGTAAGAAGCTACTTCTGATAAATCGGCAGGAAGTGATGGTGCACAGACAGGCTGAGCAGCGCTAGCGATGTGGCATAGACGGCACCGGCGCTTTTTTCGTTGCCGTTGCGCGGATACCAACTGCCGTCCTGTGATTGCGCGGCGATGAGGGTTTTCTCAGTTTTCTCGCGAGCGGTGGCAGCATGATCACCACCGCGCTGATACATGCCTTGCGCGTAGTAGTAGCAGCCGTAGAAAAACCAAGGCTCATTCAGCTCTGGCGGTGATTTGAGCAGCCACTTCGCGGAGCCGATCACTTCAGGTGCTTCATATTGGCCGCAGACCTGCAAGGAGAGCAATCCAGCGGCGGTGGTGGAGAAAGTCTGCCTGCCGCCATAGGGTTCGTAGCTGAACGCGGCGGAATCACTCTTGGGATTGCCGTTGGAATCACGCTCCACGCGGTAGCTGCGTTTGATGTAGGCGATGGCGTTGTCGATGGCTTCCTTCGGCACCTCAAAGCCGGCGTTCTTTGCCGCGCGCAACGCCATGACCTGCCAGACGCTCACAGAAATGTCGCTGTCGCTCGAACTTGGCTCATAGCGCCAGCCACCGCGATTTGCTTCACTCTTTGGCACTTGCTGTGAACGGATGATGAGTTGAATCGCACCCTTCAATTGATTGCGTAGCTGTTTGTCGGTCGCTTCATCGGGTGCGTGGCCGATCATCTCACCGAGCATCAAGGAGATGATGCCGTGACCATACATGCGTGAGCGATCGCTGCGACCGAGGTAGCCGTTTTCATCCGGTTCCACGCCTTCCACGATGTAGCGCAAAGCTTTGCCACAGGCCTGACCTTCGGGAGTTGGATCATCTGGCATATGACCGACAGATGCGAGCCCCATGAGCGCCAGTGAGGTCATGGCGGCACTGTGAGAGGGTAGGTCACCACGCTTTGGCTTAGCGTCGGATTTTTCGTCCACAATATAGCCGGCGGACTTCTGCTGCCGTATTAGCCAAGCCGTAGCCTTCTCAACAGCCGATTTGACTTGGGGGGAGATGAGTTCTGGTTTTGGCGTCTGGGCAAAGACAAGAGCGGCAGATAGAAAAAAAGCGAGAAGGCAGAAAGCGGTGTGCATGTAGGTCAAACGGTTCAATTCAGTCTCATCGTGCGTTCATCCACGGAACTTGCGGCTCATTGCGTAGCTGTTTCCAATTATTCCAAGCAAGCATACCGAAAAGCAGGAGGGAAAACACGCCGCCACCGATGCGAGTGCTGGCACGGATGTCGAGTAGTCTTAATACACTATTCTGCAATCCGAGCCAGAGATCACTCTCAAACGAAAGCAGGGCGATAGCGGCCGCGCACACGAGGCTGATCGTTAGCGCCAGCCGTTGTTTTCCCACTCCAAGCCAAGCTTGGCAGAGCCTGCCGCCATCCAAAGGCACGATGGGCACCAGATTCAGCAGGGCCCAGAACAGACTGACTGCGGTGAAGCTGTCGAGCATTTCCAGCAGCCATGGCGATGACACGCGCCAAAGGGTGATCGACCAGCCGACGGCCAGTCCGAAGAGAATCTGCAGTGCTGGTCCAGCAGCGCTGACCATCAAGTCCTCTTTGCGCGTTAGCCTGCTACTGCCTTGTGCCAAGCCGCCAAACGCATACAAAAAGATGCCCACACGACGGTCACCGCAATTTCGCATTGTTAGCGCATGTCCCAACTCATGAATGAGGATGGAAAGAAACACCGCGACCATCCAGCCAAGCATTCCGCGCAGTTGTTCTGGCGAACTCGCATTCAGCGCTCCGCCCATCAAAGCTGTGTTCAGCCAAAACATCCAGTGAATGAGAACGGGGAAACCGAAAAGGGTAAAGCGCAGCATGTGAAGAGTATCGAGGTGCGATGTTTAAATTACAACGCTCTGTAATTCTGTCTTAAACCTGTGCAATCTAGGAAATCCTGTTGCTGAATCGATCAAGACGCTTACTATCGAAACTTCACGGATTCGCCTGCATAGCTCAGTGGTAGAGCAGCGGTTTTGTAAACCGCAGGTCGTCGGTTCGACCCCGACTGCTGGCTCCACTCTAAAGTGAGACAATCCAATGAAAAACAAGGACTTAGGCTCTACTTGGTAAAAGGCAGTGAAAAGCACCTCGCGGCACGAAAAGGCATGAATCATCCAATTATAGGATGATTTTAAGATGACGATTAGAGATGTTTCTCGTGTGGAGGAAACACAAGTGGGATCGAAAGGGAGGGGCTGACACTCTTCCTCAAAAGGGTTGTTTTCTAATAGGCTTCGCGGCATTGGACTCTGCTATGGGGGCGTCTCTTCTAGCCGAGGGGTGTGTCATGCGATGCGTTGCTGCCCCCCCCCCACCCCACCGGGGGTGAGAGGGGGAGGGGGATATTCAATTGGCACGGCGTTACCATTAGTGTGTGAAAATTTTTTTCAGGTTGGAAGTCTATACACTTGGATGTGTTCGCTGGAGTCGTCCGACACCCACTGCGATCTCGTAGTCGGTCGTCACTTATCGCCTGACTGAGGCTAGATGAGCCTCAGTCAAAAGGGGCCGCGCTCCTCGTTGCAATGGCTCCGTTGAACTGGTCTGGGTCGTTTAAGTTGTGAGCGGCTTGATGTCGTCACTTACGACAGGCTTATTTTTGCGGCGGAAGAGTAGTTCGCTCGATGAATCTCTCAGCAGGGGTTTTAAGCGGGAAGACCAATCTTTGAGCTTCTTCTAGTTGCGCACTGGTGATCTTCTTCGCCACAGTAGTTTTAGCCTCTTCGTTAAGTTTTTGTTTATCACGCGTCAAAATCAGCATCCACTTCATGGATTCGACCAGATTTTCGTTGTCCGTATTCTCAACACCTGAATAAATATAGCTTAACACCCTCATTGCCTCGTAATGACCTGACTCCGCAGCTTTTAGTGCCCATTTGATTGCATCGGTCGAGTTCTTGGGTGTGCCGCGGCCTGAGTAATAGCATATAGCAATATTACATTGTGCTTCTGAGTCTCCTTGTCTTGCAGCTTTGAGGTATTCCTGAGCTTTTTCTTCTTCTTCACCCTCCCACCATCCATCGACTGCCAATGGTTTGGAGAATCCTTTGCACGTCACCGTCAGGCCTGAGTTGGGACCTGTTAGGTCGAGCACGTTAACAAAGCTTATGCCAGTTTCAACGGACACCAGAACACCGTATTCATTTACATAACTATACGAAGAATTATGGGT
This sequence comes from Verrucomicrobiaceae bacterium, assembly GCA_947466075.1. Classification (GTDB taxonomy): domain Bacteria; phylum Verrucomicrobiota; class Verrucomicrobiia; order Verrucomicrobiales; family Verrucomicrobiaceae; genus Prosthecobacter. The sequence goes on along the minus strand of CANIBP010000007.1, from coordinate 1,630 downwards.
TACGCTCTTATGTGGTTCAATCGTCATGATCACCAGCTTCTTCACGCTTCCGCCGACCACTCTTGAAAATGTCACATCGTGGATCGTTTCGTCGCTGGTGTTCATGATCGAAACAGAATAAAAAGGATCCGGATTCTTCTCGGTGGAACGTCCATGAAAATATATGGAGACCGGAGGAATATCGTTGAATAGAAAACCGTCTTTAGCCGCGAGTCCGAAAGGCGCTATCAAAAGCGTGGTGATCAAAAACACTTTTAGTAGGGTTGAGAGACTGTTCATGATGGGCAACGTGAATCAATAGTTAAACGGCGCAACAAAAAGCACCTCTGGATAGGGGGTGATAGTTTGAGGTGGGTAACTGCGTGGTGCTGGTTGCGTTGGGTGGCTGACAACAAAAAGACGCGCCGTGAACGATGAACGAGGTATTCCATGAAGGCCTTGAAGGTTGGCGTGGAAAACTAAGTCTTGGAGTTGCGTGAGACCAACCAAAAGCCAGTAACAACGAATAGAAGTGGAACGAAAGTCACGCCAATGGCGTGGAATGGATTTGAACTCAAGAGCCTCAAGGTCGTGAGAAGAAAAATGCCGCCAAAAATGATGAAAATATAACCGATGATTTTCAAGAGGGAGGAGAATTAGGGCTGGGGACTGATCGGGGGGGGGGGGCTATGCTTCAGCGTTTACTCAGATGCTTTCGGTTTCCAGTCCGCCGATAATCGCTTCGCCTCGGCAATTCTTTCCTTAGTCATTATTTGCTCCACGATACCTTGGCCCGTGGACCCATCAGCAGAGCCCTGAGCCGCTGCCAGTCTGTACCACATGCAGGCCATGACTAGGTCTTGCTGGACGCCTTTGCCTTGGGCGTAGCAGGTCCCGAGATTCACCTGCCCCTCGGCATGGCCCTGCTCCGCAGCTCTGCGATACCACTGTGCCGCTCTGATTAAGTCTTTGGGAACCCCCAGCCCGTTGGCAAAGCAGTATCCCAAGTTGGACTGAGCGGCCACGAGACCTTGCTTAGCTGCTTCAAGATACCAATGCGTAGCCTGCACCAAATCTTTCGGCGTGCCTCGTCCCCAGTGGTAGCAGTAGCCCAAATTGTATTGAGACTGTGCGAAGCCTTCTCCCGCAGCGAGACGATACCATCTTAGCGCCTCGGCGAAATCCAGCGTGACACCCTCTCCTCTCTCATAGGACACCCCCAGTGCGTGTTGAGCCGCAAGCAGGCCTTGGTCTGCCGCTTTGCGAAACCATGTCACAGCTTGGAGCGGGTCTTTTGGAATTCCCTTTCCATCTGCGTAGCAGTCTCCCAGATTAAGTTGCGCTTCAGCTTGTCCTTGCAGCGCTGCTTTTTGAAACCATTTCACAGCCTCAACCGGATTCTTTGTTAGGCCGAGTCCTTCGAGGTAGGCAACACCGAGATCATTTTCTGCTCCGGCATCGCCCGTTGTCGCCCGTTGCCGCAATTCAACTAAATCTGGAATCTGAGCTGACGTGGTAGAGCCGAGAGAAATCAAGACACCCAGGAGTAGCAATGCAGAGCTTCGTTTCATTGCACAACAATGCTTTTATGGAGCAGTTATCAAGTTCATTAAAATCTCTCGTGGGGGGGGGGGGGGGGGGGGGGGGGGGG
>CANIBP010000006.1 GCA_947466075.1 Verrucomicrobiaceae bacterium | reverse complement strand
TGGATCACGCCATCGGCCACGCCTGGCATCCGCCGGGTAAATGAGCGGCTTCAAAAGTTCCCATTCTACATCACTCAAGTCGGTGTCGTAACCTGCTGGCCGGTAGGTTGTCGCTGCCATCCACCATCCTGCATCAGCTCTTTTTCACTCGCTACATTCTTTTGCCGGATAGGCTCTCAGGCTTGCGCCCCACAGTGTGGGTACCTAGATCAAGCATGGACAATGTTCTGTTGAGTACTCGGATCACCCAGTGTTTCCAGCGGACTCAATTCGTCCCAAGGAAAGTTCGACGTCGTATAATTATACGATTGCCGTTTTTTAGTTCAGTGTTAGTATCATCTTGACCATTTCGGCTATCGAGAAGTCCATATTTTCATCAATTCCATAATTTATAAAATCTTTGGTTGCATGTTGCATTTTGGGTGCAAAATTCAGTCGTTATTGCGGGTATAGCTTAGTGGTAAAGTTCCAGCCTTCCACGCTGGCCATGTGGGTTCGATTCCCACTACCCGCTCTGTCAATGGGGATAAACCTCAAACCAACTACTGTAATGAAAGCACACTTCCTACGATCGATAGCGCACAGAATAGCTTGGGCTCTGATCATTGCGATTTCACCGTCATCCATGGCTCAGACGGCGAGTAACTGTTCAGAAATAGCCAATGACGTAAGAGTAGCTGTCGAAAAAGACCCAACGAAAGTTTTAATGGTTGTGGAGGATGCCTTGGTGATCAACGAAGGCTGTGCCGCTAATATTGTAAAAGCAGCGATTACTGCATCCAAGGCAGACATCAAGCTTGCAGGTGAAATTACTCAAACCGCAGTCTCAGTGGCTCACAAAATGGCGGCCGTGATTAATGAGGCGGCAACAACGGTGATTCCCGGACTGGTGGTTGCACCATCTAGCGATCAACGGCCAGTGACCGTGTCTGGGAAAAATCCTGGCAAAAACCCAGTCTTGGATTCACCTGAACCTGAAAAGAAAACCTTGGACTCGCCCGAGCCCGCTATGGGTCCTATTCGGGGCGTGCAGCTAGTGCCACCTACAATATCAGGTCCAGTGCCACCACGTACGACAACTAATCCTGTATCGCCTTCGAATGCGATTCCTTGATGATGCTTTGGACAAGTATTTACGAATAATCATTCGAACTGCACTCAGCTCTCATGCGTCTTAAACTGCCTTTGCTCATCCTGGTTATTGCTGTGCTCTGTCCGGCAACCTTGCGTGCCCAGGGACTGGTGGCGATCCAGAACTTCTCAGCGGATTTTAGAAACGAGGAGCCATTGACTATCTCCCTGAGTGGCAACTCCGGATACGATGTGCTCAAGTACAATTCGTCCTCATCTCCATTGAGTAACATTGAGTCTTGGTATGGGCAGATTGGTGCTGGGGCGTCCTACACTCATGCTGACCTGACCACACCATACAGTTTCAGTCTCGAAGGCAGCGTCCTTGAATATGTAAAAGGAGTGCCGACATATGGTAGTACCTTTTACACTGGTCGTGCGACCTTCAATGTTGAGCACCAGTTTTCTGAACGCCTGAAGGCTAGCAACAACTTTTACCTAACTTATGGAACCAATCCCAGTAACGCGTTTGGCTATGGCGCAACGAGCGCGCTGTGGAACGGGCAGTTCCTCTATGGCTACAACAATTTCAATGTGAGCTATGCGTGGAGACCGCGTTTTCAACCACAACTTCCTACACGTTCGACGGTATCGTGTATGATGACGCGGCGGTTGCCACTTCTCAGAACCGTTATTCGCATCTCATTGCCCAGCAATTTGCTTATAAAACATCTCAGCGGACCAGCCTGACGGCAGAGTATCGCTACCGCATGACTGACTACACCAAAAGCGCGTTCCAAAACTACCATTCACATTTCGCCTTAGTGGGAGTCGATCACGCTTGGAGCGAGAATATGTCCGGTTCAGTTCGAGTCGGTGCTGAACTCTACGAAAACACATTGGGTAGACAAACAAAGCCTTATGCCGAAGCCGCTATTAACTATGCGGTAGCAAGGCAGACACAGCTTCGCTGGTTTTCGATGCTGGGCTTCAATGGCGCGTTGCTCGGCAGCTACAGCAGCAGCTATGGGGTAAATACCGGCATCCAGGTTAACCATCAAATTAGCAAGCGGGTCAGCGTCAACGCTGGGGCTAGCTATGCCCACTCTGAGCTTACAGGCGGACCCATTGCGCGTCAGACGCAGGACTCGGTGTTTCTCAATGCGGGTATTGGCTATCAATTGATGGATAACGTGAATCTGAACGCCAACTATTCATTCTCCACGCAGCTCTCCAATAACCCTCTGGTTGAATTCAACCGCAACACTGTCTCTCTCGGCGCCACGGCCACTTTCTAAGACTCTCAACAGCCAGACCAATCCGCCGGCGGGCAGTTTCGGACCACACGAAACTCCCGCTGGCGGCATTTCCAGACCAATTTCTTAACTTCTCCAAAACACTTTCACCTCAGCTGGCATGAACGAACCAGGCACAGAACTGCAAAAGCATGCGATGGACACCTGGCAGGTGGTCAAAAATCGTTTCGGCCTCATTTCGCTGAGTTTCATCCTCATTTTCGCCGCCGCCGCTGTTCTCACCTACATCATGCCGCGCAAATACCGTGGCCATGTCGAGATGACCATCGAGCGCATCACGCAGGACATCAATGTCTTCGAGAGAAATCGGGTGGATGGCAATGCAAGCTTGCCTGAATACCTCAAGACTCAGTTCGAGACCATTAGCAAACCTACAACGCTATATCCGGTCATCGAGAAACTCGAGCTCGCGAAACGTTGGGAACTGCCGTCGCGACAGGCCGCACTGGCAAAGTTGCGCGCCAATCTTGAAACGCAGTCCATGCTGCGTTCTGACTTCGTCACGATTGATTACTATGACCAAGATTCTCAGCTTGCGGCCTCCATTGCCAATGAGATAGCCAAGAGCTACATGGCGCAGCGCAACAGCATCGATAGCGAGAAAAAACAAAAAGCTCTGACAGTGTTGCAACAGCAGATTTCCGATCAGGAAGATCTCCGGCGTCAGGCGCAGCTGCGTTCGCAGGAAGCCAAACGCAAGGCCGGCATCGTGGGTGACTGGTTTCCGGGCGGAGGCAGTTCTCTAAATCCTGGTGGTGAGATGCGCAGTGAAAAAGACTCCATGGTGATCTCGCGTGAGCAGGCACTGCTGATGGCGGATCAGGACATCCTGACCTTGCAGTCCGAAATCGATCAAGTCGGCAAACTCACGCCCGATGAACTCATTGATCAGGCCTCTGGCCTTAAGTTGGATAATCAAAACATTGCCACAATGACATCAAAGCTGCAGGAGCTTAAAGTGGCACGCGAGGCTTTGATCAATGAAGGCCGCGGACGAATGCACCCGCAGGTCCTGAGTGTGGACAGTCAGGTCGCCCAGTACAAGACGCTCATTCTCTCCGCTGCCAAAGCGCATATCTCCGGTCTCCAGAACCGCTTGGATGGTGCCAAAAAGAAACGTGAATCCTTCCAGACCTACAACGATGAGGCCAAACAGGAACTCATGGGCATGCAAACACTCTACAACGAGTATAAGACTGCCAAGGACGAAGTGACCTACCTCGAAGACTTGCTTGTCAAAATGCGGTCACGCTTCTTCGAAGAAAAAGCGGGCATCGAACTCGTGAAATCTCCAGCTACGATCTATTCCGAAGCAGAGCCTGAGGGGAAACCGGCCAAGCCAAACGTGCCGCTGCATCTTGCGCTCGGCGGTGTGCTCGGCCTCATGTTTGGCCTCGGTCTCGCCTTCTTCCTCGAGTACATGGATACGACCGTGAAGAGTCTCGATGATGTGGAGCGCTTCCTCGGTGTTCCGGTTCTCGCCGTTGTACCAAAAGATGTCGGCGTTCTCCATCGCTCCAGCGGCTTTAACCCTGATGCAGAGGCTTATCGCATTCTGCGCACAAACATCGAGTTCAACCGTAAATCTTCTGATAACAATTGTCTGAGCGTCGTCAGCGGTGGGGCAGGTGAGGGGAAATCCACCACCATGGTAAATCTCGCGTATGTCTGTGCGCAGGGTGGGTACAACGTCCTGCTCATCGATGCCGATTTACGTCGTCCCAGCATGCACACGCATTTCGATGTCAGCCACGCTGCCGGCCTCACCAATTACCTCACTACCGACATCCGCCTCGAAGACGTTGTCATTCGCACTCAGGTTGAAAATCTCTTCTTCCTCCCCAGCGGTCTCCTGCCTGCTGACAGTGCCGGTTTGCTCAATTCTCAGCGCATGGTCGATCTCATCGCCGATGTGAAAAGCCGCTTCGATCTCGTCTTGATCGATTCGCCGCCCATTCTCGGCGTCAGCGATGCCTCCGTGCTCGCCAACATCGCCGACATGACGATAATCGTTGTCCAGCATCGTAAACTGCCGCGTCACATGCTCATGCGCGTGAAGCAGAGCGTCGAAAACGTAGGTGGCAAGGTCGTCGGCGTTGTCCTCAACAACGTCGATCTTCGCAGCGATGCCCAATACCAGTACTACACCAGCTACTACACCTACTACTCGCCCACCAACTCTCCCGGCAGTGCTCAGGGCGGTAAAGCACGCCGTCGTCGTGCCAAAGCAGAAACCACCGCTACCGCACTAGTTAGTAGTACCCAACCCCTGTCGCGGTTGGCTAGCGATGATGTCTTTTAATCCTCGTCAATGCCCACCCTTATGAACACACGCATCTTCTTCAGCATTCTCGCCGCCTGCGCCTGCGCGTATGCTCCGGCAAAGGCCCAGAACGGCGAACTCGCACTCAAGGCCAATGATCGCGTCACCATCTCCATCGGCGGCATTCCCGACAACGAAGTGCCGCAAATTAGCAAGGTGTACACCATCAGTGACAATGGCACCGTCAACCTTCTCCATATCGGAGAAGTCCGCGCCGCTGGCCTCAAGCCCTCCTCGCTCCAGCGTGCCATTGAGCAGACCTACGTCGCCAAAGAAATCTATACCCGTCCCACCGTCACCGTCTCCACCGATGACAGCGCCGCCACCGCCCGCATGGTTTATGTCATTAGCGGCTGCGGCAAAAACGGCCCCATTCCGTGGAATTCCGGCATGACCATCCTCAAGGCCGTCGGTGCCGCCGGTGGCTTCACTCCCTTTGCCAAGCCCAGCAGAACCAAGCTCATTCGCGATGGCGTCACCACAGAGGTCAATCTCAAGGACATCAGCTCCAATCCCACCCGCGACATCAAGCTCCAGCCCGAAGACCAGATCATTGTGCCGGAGTAAAGGCTGTAGAAGGAGGGAATTACAATCCCATATCCGTCACGGCACCTAAGCTCGCACTGGTAGTGAGCTTCGCAAATTTAGCCAACACACCACGGGTATAACGTGGTTTCGGTTGCTTCCACTTAGCGAGACGAGCTTTGAGTTCAGTGGCAGGAATGCCCAGTGTGATCGCACGCTTCTCGGCGTCGATGGTGATGGCGTCGCCATTCTTGATGACGGCGATCGGGCCACCCACAAAGGCTTCGGGCGTAACATGTCCAACCACGAAGCCGTGGCTGCCGCCGCTGAAACGGCCGTCCGTGATGAAAGCGACGTCTTTGCCGAGACCTTTGCCCATGATGGCCGAAGTGGGTGAAAGCATTTCGCGCATTCCCGGCCCACCTTTCGGTCCTTCCATGCGCACGACGATGACGTGTCCTTTTTTGACCTTGTCATTGAGGATGGCTTGCAGCGCAGTCTCTTCGGATTCGAACACGATGGCTTTACCGGTGAACTTGAGGCCTTCCTTGCCACTGATTTTGCCGACGGCGCCTTCGGGGCAAAGGTTGCCTTTGAAGATGACGAGGTGGCTGTCCTTCTTGATCGGATTCGATAGCGGTCGGATGATCTGTTGTTCCTTCGGATAGAAGATTTTGGAGTTCCTCATGTTCTCCTTCATCGTCTTGCCGGTGACGGTCAGGCAGTCGCCGTGCATGAGGCCTTCGTCGATGAGCATACGCATCAGCGGCACGGTGCCGCCGATCTTCACGAGGTCGTTCATGAAGTATTTGCCGCTGGGCTTCAGGTCGGCCAACACGGGTGTTTTCTTGCCGATGCGGACGAAGTCGTCGAGACCTAGCTTAACGCCTGCGGCGTGGGCCATAGCGATGAGGTGCAGGACGGCATTGGTGGAGCCGCCGAGCGTGATGATGAGCGTGATGGCATTCTCAAAGGCCTCCTTCGTCATGATATCGCGCGGAGTGATGCCCAGCTTGATCATGTTCATGACGGCTGCGCCGGCGTCGAAGCAGTCGATGAGCTTATCGCTACTCACAGCGGCCTGGGCGCCGGAATTGGGGAGACTCATGCCCATGGCCTCAATCGCGCTGGCCATGGTGTTGGCGGTATACATGCCACCGCAGGAGCCTTCTCCTGGGATTGAGTGCTCTTCGATGTCCTGGAGCTGCGCGTCGCTGATCTTGCAATTTGCGTGCTGTCCCACGGCTTCGAAAACGGTGACGATGTCCGCATCCTTTTTCTCCACACCGACACAGCCGGGCAGGATGGTGCCGCCATAGACAAACACCGCCGGGCGGTTCATGCGGGCGATGGCAATCATGCAGCCGGGCATGTTTTTGTCACAACCGCCGATGGCGACGTAGCCGTCCATACCTTCGCAGCCGACGACGGTTTCGATGGAGTCCGCGATGACCTCGCGGGAGACGAGCGAGTACTTCATACCCTCGGTGCCCATCGAGATGCCGTCGGAGATGGTGATGGTGTTGAAGATGATGCTCTTACCGCCAGCAGCGTCCACGCCCTTCGCGCTTTCCTTGGCGAGACGGTCAATGTGCATGTTGCACGGCGTAACCATACTCCAGGTGCTGGCGATGCCGATCTGTGACTTCTTGAAGTCCTCCCGTTTGAAGCCAACCGCGTGCAGCATCGCCCGACTGGCGGCACGTTCTGGCCCGTCAACGACGATGGCGCTGTGTTTGCGATGGAGAGATGGTTTAGCGGCGGCTTTTTTGGACATGGATTGCTGGGGTGGGCGCGCAAAATGGCAGGCACCATCACGCACGCAAGCAGCCTTTGCGGCAGTTCCCGCACAGCGTTTGGCAAGAACCGCATGGTTACCGGGCCTGCTTTGCGCGATGAACTGGATGTGAGACTCCTCGCCCCACGCGCTTTCGCCCTTTTAGCCCTCGCCTCCGCTTTGTCAGCGGCGGATGGCCCCGCGCCGATGGATTTCAATCTCTACATGCAAGGCCGCTACATTTATGAGCGCAACTGCATCGTCTGCCACGGCCCGCGTGGCGATGGCAATGGCGAACTCAGCCCAACGCTGAAGCCCAAGCCGCGCTCCTTCCGCGAAGGCATGTTCAAATTCCGTTCTACACCGCTGGGCATGCTGCCCACAGATGATGACTTGCGACACACCATTCGCGGTGGCCTTAGCGGTACCGCCATGGGCATGTTCTCCCAGCTTTCCACGGACGAAATCGATGCCGTCATCACCTATGTGAAGTCCTTCTCACGCCGTTGGCGCAAGCCAGAGAACCACGCTGAGCCCGTCCAGCTTGCGCCTGTTCCCGAATGGCTCAAAGAGCCTGCCGCGCTAAAGAATCACGCAGCAGCAGGTAAAAAACTCTTCGCTGTGAACTGTGCTGCCTGCCATGGCGAAAAAGCCGACGGCAAAGGTCCGGCGGCCATCACATTGAAGGACATCTGGGGCATTCCCGCTGCTCCATCAGACCTTCGCCAGTCGCATCTTTGCTGCGGCGATTCTCCCGCCGACATCTTCCGTGTCCTTGCCACAGGTCTAAACGGCACCCCCATGGTCAGCTTTGACACCACGCTCACAGCGGACCAGCGCTGGGACATTATCGCCTATATTTTCAGCATCCGCATGCCTTCTGGACCTGTGCTGTGAGCTTCACCTGCCAAAGAAGAGGCACAAATGAGGTCGTCTTGGCAGGACTTGCTGCCCACGGTCAGAATACCGCGATCATCACCGTTCTTTCTAGTCTATGAAATCCATTCTCTGCGTTTTCCTAATCTCCGCGCTGCAATCCTCCGCAGCCGATGTCGCATCCCTCCAAAAACTCGGAGCAAAGCTTACCGAGACCGCCGGAGTCGTGACGCAGGTGCAGGTGAAGTGTGATGCCTTTACCGAGGCGGATTTTCGCACGCTTGGCAGCTTCACGACGATCAAGGACCTCACCATCAGCGGCAAAACGATCACGGACGATACATTGGCACTGCTAACGGGTCTTTCCGAACTCGAGCGGCTCAGCAGCGACGGCATCCAGCTCACGGACGAAGGCTACAAACATTTCGTCGCCTTTCAGAAGCTCAAGTCGCTTTCCTTCTTCCATCCTGCGTTTCGTTCGGAAAAATTCACCGGCAGTGGCCTCAGCTATCTCAAAGCGTTGCCTAAGCTGGAGAAGCTCACTTTTGCCGGATCAACAGCTGGAGATACAGCGATGGAAGCCATCGGCCAGCTCACCCAACTCAAGGAATTCCGCACCTGGCACACGGCCCAGTCACAGGCTGGTAATGGATACCTTTTGAAGCTCCCGCTGACTGCTTTACGCATCGGCCAGCGATTGCCGAATGGCAAAGATTCGCCCGTCAGCTTTGATGAATCGACGATGGCGACGCTCGCGCAGATCAAAACGCTCGAATCTCTCGAACTCACGGAAGCCCGTCTTAGCGCAAAAATCATCCCACAGCTCAAAGTCCTGCCCAAACTCACCAAGCTAAGGATTGAGACCGTTGACATCTCTGCGGCTGACGTGGAAGCCATCAAAGCAGCGTTGCCAAATTGCACAGTTGACTTTAAACCGATAAGCGACGCGGACAAGGAGGCGACTTTGGTGAAAAAGCTGCGGCTGTAATTCTCGTTCTGATGTCAGAGAACCTCCTGCTTCGTCGTTTCAGCCTTACGAACGCCATGAACATTGCCACCAAACGCCATCTTAGCCGCCGCGCTTTTCTGCGTGGCACTGGAACAGTTCTCTCGCTGCCATTTTTAGAGGCCATGGTGCCAGCTTTTGCGACGCGGACTCAAGCTGCCGCCGCACAGTCGCCACAGCGTTTTTTGGCCATGTGCGCCACGCTCGGCTTTCACACGCCGTTTTTGTTCCCAAAGGAAGTCGGAGCGGATTACGCACTCACACCGTATCTCGAGCCGCTGAAGGATTTGAAGAACGATTTCTCCGTCATTTCGGGACTCCAGCATGAGGAGCAGAACGGCGCGAACGGCCACACCTCCGAGATGACGTGGCTGACCTCCGCGAAGCATCCAGGGCTCGCTGGATTCAAGAACACCATCTCCATCGACCAGCTCATCGCCGACCACATCGGCTCGCAAACGCGTTTCCCCAGCCTCGTGCTCGGCACCGGCAGCGAGTCCATGTCGTGGTCAGCCAGTGGCGTGCCGCTTCCAGCGGAGCCTTCGCCTTCCAGCGCTTTTCGGCAGCTCTTTATCGATGGCACGAAGGACGAAATCGCCGCGCAGGTGCGTGGATTGAAGCGTGGACGCAGCGTTCTCGACACCGTGATGGGTCAGGCGAAAAAACTCCATGGTGAACTCGGCAAACGCGACCAAGAGAAGCTTGATGAGTATTTCTCCGCCGTACGCGATCTGGAAGGTCGTCTCGTGCAGAATGAAGAATGGGTGCAGAAGCCGAAGCCCAAGGTTGATGCGAAGCCACCCACCGATATCCAGAGCCGCACGGATGCCATCGGCAAAATGAAGCTCATGCAGGATCTCATCGTGCTCGCTTTACAGAACGACTCCACACGCACCATCACCCTGCGCCTCAATGGCATGAATGCCGTGCCTGAAATCGAAGGTGTGAAGAATGACTGGCACAATCTTTCCCATCACGGCCAGGACCCCGCCAAGATCGCTGAACTCGAAGTCATCGAGAAAGCTGAGTTCACCGCGCTCGCCGACTTCCTCACCAAGCTCAAAAAGACGCAGGAGAACGGACGTCCGCTGCTCGACACCACCGCTGTCATCTTTGGTTCCAATCTCGGCAATGCCAGCGCTCACAGCACCGCCAACATCCCGCTCGTCCTCGCTGGTGGCGGCTTCAAACACGGTCGGCACATCGCCATTGATAAAGAGAAGCACGTGTTCTCGAATCTCTTTGTATCGCTGGCTCAACGCATGGGAGTGGAAGCTGATAAATTCGGCTTCAGCACCGGAGTTTTGGACATCAATCAGGCGTAATCATGAAGTCCCGACTCCTTGCGGCAATGCCGCTTATGGTTTGTGCCACGGTCGCGTCCGCTGCATTGCCTGCCATCCAGCCTTTCCTGGATCAGAACTGCATGGACTGCCATGACGGCGATGTGAAGAAAGGTGATCTCGATCTTTCCTCACTTTCAACTGACGCAGCCGACGCTGCGGCTTTGAAGAAGTGGGTGCGAGTGTTTGACCGTGTCGCGGCAGGTGAAATGCCGCCGCCGAAGAAGAAACAGCCTTCCGTGGATGCTGTGCAGGATTTCATGGCGGCGCTCGGCACCGATTTGAGCAGCAAGTACAACGCTCAAAAGGGAACCGTTCTGCGCAGGTTGAACCGACGTGAATATCAGAACACGATCAACGATCTGCTCGGTGTGAACGTGAACATCATCGACTCACTGCCAGAAGATGGACGCGCGAAGGGTTTTGATAATATTGGTGAGGCGCTCTCCATCTCAGGCATTCAAATGCAGCGCTACATGGAAGCGGCCGAACTGGCGCTCAATGCGGCACTCTTTCAGGAAACGCGTCCAGAAGTGACAAGGCAAAGTGCCACGCTCGAAAGTGACCGTAATAAAGATACCATCGGCAAACAATGGTTGAAACGCGATGATGGCAGCATTGTCGTCTTCAATGATGGCGGCTTTCCCAGCACCGTGATCCCGAATCTACGCTCCAAGCAAGCTGGCACCTACAAACTGCGTGTCACCGGATACGGTTATCAAATCGAGGAACCGGTCGTGTTTGCCCTCATCACCGGCACCTTCAATTTCCGCAATGCGGACAACGTCACGCACAGTTTCCAAGAATTGCCTGTCGGCAAATCCGGCACGGTCGAAGTCACGTTGCATCTTGATGCCAACCAAGGCATCTGGATCAGCCCACAAGGTCTCAATGGTCCAGATGGCCATTCACCCGTCAAAGATGGCCCAGCCAAGTATCCCGGCGAAGGCATGGCGTTTCAGGAAGTGACACTCGAAGGCCCCATTGTTACCGATTGGCCGCCACGTGGCCAAAAGCTGCTCCTTGGTGACGCGAAACTGCGCGAGATACCACCAGAAAAACCATGGATGAGGGGTAAATCGGGCTACAAACCCGTCTTCACCGCTGAAACGAGTGATCCCACCGCTGCATCGCGCAAACTGCTCTCTGCCTTCGTCACCGCCGCGTTTCGTCGTTCAGCCACAGCGGCAGATGCGGAGCCGTATTTGAAGCTCTTTGATGCCGAGTTCGCAGTCAGCAAAGACTACCTCCTCGCCATGCGCACTGCAGCCATTGCCGTGTTGTGTTCGCCAGAGTTTCTCTTCCTCAAAGAACCTGCGGGTAAGCTGAACGACGTCCAACTAGCTTCACGCCTCAGTTACTTCCTCACCCGCAGCACACCCGATGCCGAACTTCTCGCGGCGAAACTCACGCAGCCAGCCGTGCTCCGTGCACAAACCGAGCGCCTGCTCAAAGCAGCCTCGCTGGAGCGTTTCGTCGCCGATTTCACCGATGGCTGGCTCAACCTGCGCGAGATCGAGTTCACCACGCCGGACAAGCAACTCTATCCTGAATACGATGAACTGCTGCTCGACAGCATGCTGCGCGAAACGCGCGGCTTCATCACCGAACTCATCCAAAATAACCTCGGTATCACTAATATCATCCAGAGCGACTTCGCGATGCTCAACAAGCGCCTCGCACAGCATTACGGTATCCCCGGCGTGAGTGGTGTAGAGCTGCAAAAGATCAAACTGCCGTCCGATAGCCACCGCGGCGGCGTCTTGACGCAGGCGAGCGTTTTGAAGGTCAGTGCGAATGGCACCAACACCTCGCCCGTTGTGCGCGGCATTTTCGTCATGGACCGCATCCTCGGCATGGAGCCGCCGCCGCCACCGCCGGGCATACCGGGCGTGGAGCCAGATATTCGTGGTGCCAACACGCTGCGTGAGTTGCTCGACAAGCACCGCAACAGCGAGAGCTGCAACGGCTGCCATCGCGTGATCGATCCGCCAGGCTTTGCATTGGAAAGCTACGACGTCATCGGTGGCTGGCGTGAGCGCTTCCGTAGCATCGAAAAAGGTGAGCAGGTGAGTCTTACCGTCCAAGGCCGCAAAGTGCGTTACCGCCTCGGCCCTCCGGTCGATGCCACGGGCGAATTGAACACAGGCGTAAAATTCACCGGCATGAGCGACTTCCAAAAACTCCTTCTCGCCGGTCAGGATCGCGTAGCACGCTGTATGATCGAGAAACTACTCACCTTCGCTTCCGGTCGCGCCATGGGCTTCTCCGACCGCTCTGAGATCGACAAACTCGTCGCTCAATCGAAGGCCAAAGGCCATGCGTTGCGTGATTTGATTCATGCCGTGGTGCAGAGCGAGATTTTCAGGAGCAAGTGACCCCCGCAGCAGCTTCACTCGCCTTTGCCATTGACCGGAGAACTTTTGGGCATCAAAAGTCGCGCCCCCGGCGTTGTTGAAAGCGCCTGTTCAACCTCAAAACACCCGCACTCACATGGAATCAACCAATCTCACCGTCTCCGTTGGCGGCAACGTCCCAGACTTCAGCATGGAAACCTACGAGCCCGCCAAGGGCGACTTCGGCAAGGTCGCGCTCGCCGATCTTAAGAAGGCTGGCAAGTGGACCATCCTCGTCTTCTATCCTGCCGACTTCACCTTTGTCTGCCCCACCGAGCTCGCCGACCTCGCTGACCAGCAGGACAAGCTCTCTGCTCTCGGCGCACATGTCATCGCTGTCTCCACGGACACAAAGTTTGCCCACATGGTCTGGCGCAACACGGAAGGCCTCATGAAGAACGTGAAGTACACCCTCGCTGCCGATCCGACCGGTACCGTGAGCCGTCTCTTCGGCGTGTATGACAACGGCAGCGGCCTCGCCCTGCGCGGCACCTTCATCATCAATCCTGAAGGCAAACTCGTGACCTCCGAGGTGAACTTCTACAACGTCGGCCGCAACGCCAGCGAACTCGTCCGCAAGATGGAAGCCAACGTCCATCTGCTCGCGAACCCAAGCGAAGCCTGCCCAGCCAACTGGAAGCCCGGCGCGAAGACGCTGACTCCTGGCAAGGACATCGTTGGCAACGTCGCCTCCGTGCTCTCGAAGTAAGTTCAGCAGCGAAACGATATCTTCACCGGCCTTGCGCGACTCACGTCCGCAAGGCCGGTCTTTTTTAGTTTAAATCGTCCGCTGACTCCGTTGGTAAGGCATGAAACTTTCCATCGGCATCGCCTGCATCTTGCTCAGCTCCCTCATCGCCTGCGCGGACATCACCATCGGCAAATTCGACATGGCGTCGATCCGCGACACCTCGACGCTTGAGACGAAAGTGATCGAAGATTGGCATCTGAACCCCAAGGACGCCGCGATCCGCCAAAAACTCGTCGAGATCACCATCTGCGAGTGGTGGCCGGGACAGAAGGTGCGGATGCCGGTGACTTTACTCGCACCTGCTTCAGGCGTTTGCACCAACGTGCTCATCGAGAACACCAGCGCACAGCTGAAGGTGACTGCCGCCTCCGGCGCGAAGCTCCGTTTGCTCAAGGAGCACGGCGTGGGCCTCGTCTTCATTGGCTGTGTCCCGATCGATACGATGGAGCCAGTTGGTAAACTGCATCTCATGATGGAGGAGCATTTCATCCAGACCAAGAACACGCGCTACACGCCCGCCTGGATCTGGGGCATTGGCGAAATGCGTGCACTGACCACCGCCATCGCGGAGAAGGATGTGTTTCAGCCGAAGAAGGTTCTGGCCACTGGCGGATCGAAGCGCGGCGTCGCCACCGCGGCCGCAGGCATCGCCGATGATCGTTTCACCGCCATCATGCCTGTTGTAGCACCCGTGATCGAAAGCCCCGGCGGCCCGTATGTCGAAGGCATGATGCCGCCGGAGATCACGAAGATGAATGACGCGTTCATCGCCGCGATGACCGATCCCGTCGGTAAGGAGAAGCTGCTCATTCGTCAGAAAGCCCGCTCCGACGAACGCATCACCGTCAAGATGGCCCGCGATGCCGGTTGGAGCGATGCGGAGATGAAAACCGCCTGCAACGCCGCGTGGGAGGCCTGCCGCACCACGAACTACCTCGACGTGCTGAAGCAGCGCGGCACCGAAATTTTCTACAACCAGGGCTCGAACGATAACGTCAGCCCCGGACTCGTCGAACTCGGCCGCCGCTACCCGCAACTGCCTGTCTTAATCGTGCCCGGCGGCCAGCACGGCGGCGCAAAAGAGGCCGGTTTCGTCAAATCCGTCGGCGGCTTGCCCGAAGTCGATGAAAACCTCTACGCCTTCGCCACGCATCACTTCTTCGGCGCACGCCGCATGGTAGCACCGCCCAAAGTCATGCATCAGTGGGACAAAGCCACAAAGCGTCTGACTGTAACGGTGGTTTTTCCTGATGGCAGTGAACCCCAAGAGAACGCGCTCTGGTGGTCCGTGAATCGTCACCCGGATTACTCCATTGCCATGGAGTTCGACGCATGGGCCTCAGCACCATTGAAGAAAAACAGTGTAGCAACCTATAGCGGTGAGGTCACGATCGAGCGTGAGGTTAAGACACTCGACTTCATCACCGTACATGCGCATCAGGAGAACGGTTCCACGTTGACCATGTCGAGCCCTGAGATTCGGATCGAGTGAACGTTGAGTTATCTCATTCTCCCCACCGCCGGTCTGGCGCTTGAAACACCGCCGAGCTGGTTGCGGAACTCATACACATCACTCCGATAAAGCGTCTCTTCATACCAAAGCGGTACGCCGCCTTCGAGAAAGCCAGTGGCGATGACCAACAGGCACGCTGCATTCGCTGTGACGCCTAACTGAATGGCCTGTGACTTCGTGGCGTTTACCGCGCGGATGGATTCGTCGGCTCCAGAGATGGTGGGTTTGCACTTCGCGGTCCAAAACGCATAAAGAGAGCCTTTGGCATCGGTTTTGGTCATGGCGGGGCAATGACGGGCGGCAACATGACGGCGCTCATAGATGACCGGTTTCCCATCGGCGAGGCGAAGGCGCTCGATGTAGAGCAGCGGCTCGTTGGCAGTCAATTTGAGGGCTTGGGCGATCTCGGCGGAGACATCGGCGGCACTGAGCTTTTGGAAGGCGAGGACTCGCGTGCTGGGCTCCTTGCCAGCGGCACGGACTTTGTCTGTGAAGCTGACGAGGCGCTGCAAATCGTAGTCGAGCACGCTTTCGCGCACGAAAGTGCCCGCACCCTGGCGAAACTCGAGCAAGCCCTGAGAAACGAGGCTGCTAAGGGCTTTGTTGGCTGTGGGGCGGCTAGTTGCAAAGCGCTCGGCAATCTCGCGCTCGGTGAGGAATTGCGCGCCAGGCACGAACTGACGACTGCGAAGGAGTTTCCGCAGTTTGGTGATGAGTTCCTGATGAAAAGACGCTGGTTTGCCCACGGAGTCGATCTTGGAACAAAATCTGACTTTGACAAGTGGCTTAGCCAATTTAAGAATTGGCTTAGCCAATCTACAATCCATGAAATACTCCTACTCAGACCTCGCCAAGATGATCGACCACTCGTTGCTGCACCCGACGATGACCGATAAAGATCTCCAGGAAGGTTGCGCGTTGGCCGCGAAATACGATGTGGCTTCCGTCTGCATCAAACCCTACGCGGTGAAGCAGGCAGTCGAGTGGCTGCGTGGAACCGATGTGAAAGTCGGAGCCGTGATCGGCTTTCCGCATGGCAATAGTACCACAGAATCGAAGCGTTATGAAACGGAACTGGCCTGCAAGGATGGCGCGGTGGAGATCGACATGGTGGTCAATCTCGGCAAGGCCCTCAGCGCTGACTGGGACTACGTCGAGGCTGATGTGAAAGCCGTCTGCGATGAAGCTCACAAGCACGGCGCGAAGGTGAAGGTCATCTTTGAAAACGATTACCTCACGAATGGCGGAGCAGGTCTGAGCAGCGATGAGTTCAAAATCAAACTCTGCCAGCTCTGCGAGCGTGCTGGAGCCGATTGGGTGAAGACGAGCACAGGCTATGGCTTCGTGAAGCAACCCGACGGCAGCTACAACTACAAAGGTGCCACCGAACACGACCTCGCTCTCATGCGCGCCAATGTGTCAGCCAATGTCCAAGTCAAAGCCGCTGGCGGTGTGCGCGACCTCGATGGCCTGATCAAAGTCCGCGATCTCGGCGGCTCCCGCTGCGGCGCAACAGCAACCGCTGCGATGATGGATGACTACCGCAAGCGTGAGGGCGCTGGCACACTGGATACCGCAGGCGGGAAGATCGGTGCAGGTGGGTATTGATCGAGAAAATCACTCCCTTCGCCATTCGTTGCCTGACTGGGTGAATTGGGCACCCTCGCGCACCTCAAAGTCCTTCGCTTGATGATGGATGATGGTGTTGGTCACACGGTGAGACTTTCCTGTTAAAAAGAAAGCGGCAGCGAGGTTGTGGTGCACTTCGCAGTTGGTGTAGGTCGTGACGCTGTCGTTCACATCGGCCACACCGCCTGCGGTGGAGCCGTTCCAGGCGATTTCGGCGTCCACCACATCCATCTGCACGGTTTCGTGAGCGCTGATGCCTTCGTCGCCATTCGAAAACGCCTTCACATGCTCCAGACGGACACCGACGCGAGCACCGTGAATGTTGAAGCCATCGTTGGCCGCGTGTATCGCGGTGATGTTCCGCACAATGATGTGCGAGCACTGAATCGACACACAGCTCGCGAGATTGGCAGGTGGTAGGAAGATGTGTGCGGAGCCCGGTTTCTTCCCGGCCGGCCAGCGGAAATAGATCGCGCCTTCGGCCGTGAAACCCAGTTCGCCGGGTTTAAGCGCCGCCGGTGCTGCGTAGCTGACCTGCCCTGCAACGCCGCTCTTTTTTTCGGCTTCGCGATCACGCACTGTGCGGATGGGCACCTCTTCAATGAACAGCGCCGCACGCTGGACGTCTGCCACCGCCGGATGACCCTTAAATGCTCCGCGTGAAATCCACACCTCGCCATCCTTCTGCCAGTCATGCGTGGTGACGTCGATGCCGAGATCGATGATCATCCCCTTGCCATCAAACACCGCCGGATTTTCCGGTGTGCCACCCTTGTTCAAAGTCAGCGGCACATGGCGGATTTCCTGCGCGTGAACGGAAGTGATGATGAACGTGGCGAGAGCAAGAAGGCGGCAAAACATGGGATCACATCATCGTGGCCGCGTGCGGTGGCCTTTCAAAGGATGCAGCGAGGCGAGCGATTCACGCTGCTCGCAGCGTTATAGAGCACACACTATGAAACACACCTCAGCACTTGATCGCCGCCAATTCATCGGAACCACCGCAGCCGCTGTTGGCGGTCTTTTTCTGTCAGACGCTTCGACATTGCACGCTGAGCCAGCATCCACGGAGTACTTTTGGTATCGCCTTCAGCCGGAGGGGCCATACATCGACTCACAGCGCGACAACAAGGCTTTTGGGTTCGGTGACGGGAAGATTTTCTTGTCGGAGGACAGTGGCAAGACGTGGCCGCACAGCGCAGCATTCGCAGAAGCGGAGAAGATCACTTTCAGTGTCATTCTGAAGAATGGGAACATCCTCTTTGCCACGCTGGCGCAGCTTTTCCTCAGCACGGACAATCTCAAAACGCACCGGCCCATCACGGTGAAGAATTTCGACGGCAGCGACTACCTTCCGCACACGCCGGTGAATCCTGAACAGCCGGGTTGGTATTTCCATTCGCTCGATGGCGAGCACTGCTTCGACGTCGATGGCAAGGAAATGCTGGTGTGGGGGAACTACTGCAACGTCCTCGGCGGTCCGGTGCCAGTGAACATCTATTACTCCACCGACAGTGGCCAGACGGTGAGGCTGGCGTATGCTTTTGGGCAGAATCCGAAATTCCAGCAGAAGGACACTCCGCCGGAGAAGTTCATCGGCAATCCCGACAACAAGCTCATCGCCCGCCATGTCCACAACGTGACCTACAACCCCGCTGAGAACGCCTTCTACGCCTGCACCGGTGACATCGACCGCGGTCACGGCAACGAGTGTCACTGGCTGCGCGGGACTTACGACGCGAAGGCCGAAAAGTGGGACTGGAAGGTCATCATCAGTGTGAATTCCAACTCCCGCTTCAAATGCGGTGGCATCAACTTCATCGACGGCAAATGCTACTGGATCGCCGATGCCAACGGCCCCGCCATCGCCAACCGGTATGACCGTGGCATCTTCGTGTGCGACCCGAAAGACATCACCGACACGTCCAAGCACACGCTGCTGTTCAACCCCATGTTTGAATCCGCCAACATGCTCGTCCAGGACGGCGTCATGCTCGCCACGCACTGTGCCCCGGCCTCGACCTATGCATGTGGCATCATCTACTCGCCCGACATGGGCAAGACCTGGGCGCAATACGACCTCAAGGAATTTGGCCCACGCTCCGGCTGCCGCATTCACCGGAAAAACAGCGACGGCTGGTTCCGCATGGATCTGCGCAAAGGCTGGATCGAGCGCGCCGAGGTCTTGTTTATCAAACCGAAGGTGTGAGGCGGCTTGCTAGGTGTCTTTGCTGCGCTGCTGCTGATCTCGCAAAATAGGTGTCCGCCCATTGCTAAAGTTTGCACGCTTCGGCTTATCATCCCTTCGCATGCCAGAAAATGATCAGCAGCAGGTGCTCCAGCTTTTTGTCCGCCATCAGGCGCGGATCAAAGGATTCATTCTAGCGTTGTTGCCGGACTTCGCAGCGGCTGAGGATGTGTTGCAGGAGACGTTTCTGGTGGTGCAGCGGAAGGCATCTGAGTTTGTGCCGGGATCGAACTTTGTCGCCTGGGCATTCCAGATCGCACGCTTTCAGGTGATGAAAGCCCAAGCGCAGCACCAACGAGCAGCGGATCGTTTTTCTGATGTGGTACTGGAAGCGCTGGCCGCGAGTGCTCCCGAGGCTGCGTTTGATGACGCGAGACTGGCAGCGCTTCCTGCCTGCCTTGCCAAATTGGCTCCACAGGCCCGGCGCATCGTCGATCTCTTTTACGAACACGAGCACAAGCCGCAGGAAATCGCTCAACTGGTGAACTGGACACCGTCCGCCGTGAGCGTGGCGCTGTCGCGAGCACGCCGGGCTTTGCGTGAGTGCATCGAGCAACAACTCAACACCCCAATCACATGAACGACGAACGACTCGATAACTTGATCGATGCCCACCTCAACGGCGTGATGGCTGATGCCGAACGCCTAGAACTCGAGGATCGCCTTCTGCACTCCGCCATGGATCGCGCCCGCTTTTGGGAAATGTCCGAGATGCATGTGGTGCTGCACGAGGGCGCACAGCAAAAGCTCGCCGTCTCACCACCTGTTGTTCCCATCCAGTCGCGTATGAGATCTGTCTCCTGGCTCTCCTGGCGTCCGCTCACCGCTGCAGCGGCGGGGATCGTGTTCGGGATATTCTGCACGTCGGTAGTGTTTGGGTATGTCGTTCCTTCGCTGAGTAAAGCGATGACGCTGTTGCAGGAGAGCTTTGAATCGGGGCCTGCGCCGCTGGTGACGGGCGTGCCGATTGAGCCGGGGCGTTGGAGTGGAGATTACACGGAGGTCGTGGGCGAGCTGCAGGGCGTGAGGCCGGAGAGCGGGAAGAAAATGCTTCGGTTTCTGCGGGGTGATTATGAGGGGAGAAGCATTCCTTCGAGCCATAGCAGCGATGTTTTCCGGTTGGTCGATGTGCGGCCTTATCGGAGCGAGTTTGCGGATGGCGGGGCGGTGGTGCAGTTGACGGCGGTTTTCAATGCGGTGGCGTTTTCGGAGGATGAGAACTTTAGCGCGACGCTGACGCTGTTTGCGCTCAATGCGAGCTTGGTGGGCAATGAGGTCGTGAAAGGGGAGAATGTGCTCTCGACGGAGTCGCTCGCCTTTTCGCGCAGCAGCAAGGTGGTGGTGGATCGGGATCCGGCCACATGGCAGAAGGTGAGCAATGAACTGCGGCTGCCTCCGAGCACGGAATACCTGATGATTCGCGTGGGAATGTCGAATGATGCGAAGTCGCCAGGCAAACGCAGGGACAGTTTCGCCGGACACTTTGCGGACAAGGTGCAGCTCGTCCTCGCGCGGCGCTCGGAGATTCCGGTGCCGTGAACAAAGGAACCTTCAAGCAACTTATTGAATCACTGACTCTCGCATGACCTCGAAGCCTCCATTCTCAGCACCTCTCGGCATTGGCATCGCCATGTTGTCCTGCGCCGGACAGCTTGTCCGCGCTGCGGACTCACCGCGTTTCGAAAAGGACATCCTGCCGGTGTTTTATCACCACTGCTTCGGCTGCCACAGCGAGAAGCAGGCGAAGCCGAAGGGCAAGCTGCGGCTCGATACGGCGGAGGGGATTCGCGGCAGCGAGGTGATCGTCGCGGGCAAGCCGGAGGACAGTGAGTTGATGAAGCGGGTGTCGCTGCCGCACACGGATGAGGATGTGATGCCGCCGCTGAAGGGTGGCGCGCAGCCTTTGAGCGATGCGGAGCGCGCGACGCTGCGGCAATGGATCGCGGATGGAGCGAAGATGGATTCGTGGGTGAAGTTCGATCATCGCGGGGCTGCTCTGCCGGCGGGCGATGCTTCGCTTGCTCGCGCGGATGTGCGGCAACTGAGCGCGGAGGTGCAGAAACTCGTGGATCGATCCCACGCGGCGAAGGGCACGAAGCTGAACGCGCCGGCGAGCGATGAGACATTCCTGCGCCGCGTGTATTTCGATGTCGTGGGCCGCATCCCGAGCCTCCATGAGAGCGCGCGTTTCCTCGGCAGCAAGGATGCGGACAAGCGCGCGAAGTTGATTGACGAACTGCTCGGCAGCGAGGGCTATGTGAGCCACATGTTCAACTGGAAGGCGGACCTCCTGCGCGTGAATACGCGCGGGCTTGCCGCCGGCCAGCCGGGGAAACTTTACGACGACTGGGTGAAGGACGCGATTCGCTCGCACATGCCGTATGATGAGTTTGTGCGGCAGTTGGTCACTTCGAGCGGCCACCTTTGGGAAAATGGCGCGGTCGGTTTCTACGTACGCGATCTCGGTATGCCGCTCGACCACATGTCGAACATGACGCGCATCTTTCTCGGCACGCGGATCGAATGCGCGCAGTGCCACGACCATCCGCTGGAGCCGATCACGCAGAAGGATTTCTACCAAATGGTGGCGTTCACTTTTGGGGTCAGCAATCTGGGCAGCCCCGGCGGCTACTCGCCCGACAACGTGAAGCAGTATCCCGAGATCAAGGAGAAGATGGCCACGATGCCAAAGGATAAGGCGCTGGGGGATAGCGTGAGCGGGACGATCGCGCCCCTGAAACGGCTGACCGTGGACACCGACAAGCAACTGAAATTCCCCGAGACCTACGCCTACGATACGGCGCTCCGCGGAAAGTCGGTGGTGCCGCGCACGCTTTTCGGCGACGAGGTGACTGCCAGCGAAAGCGAGCGACGGAAAGCTTTTGCGGAATGGATGACTTCGCCGCGCAATCCGCGCTTCGCAAAAAACATCGCGAACCGGCTTTGGAAGCGAGTCATGGGCGCGGGGCTAATCGAGCCGGTGGACAGCCTCTCTGCACTGCCGAATCCGGAGCACGCGGAACTGATGGACTTCCTCACGCAGACGATTATCCGCCTGCGCTTCGACGAGCGGGCCTTCATGGCGGTGCTGCTGAACACGCGGCTGTATCAAAGCGAAGCCGTGCGCGAGACGCCGGAGCCTGCGGTCGCGTTTGCGCTGCGCGGGCCGCAACTGCGTCGGCTGTCGGCGGAGCAGATTTGGGATTCGCATCTCGTCCTGCTTGCGAAGGACATTGATGAACGCAAAACGACGTTTCGCCTTGAGGGTGTGTTTGACCCGCAGCGCCTGAAAAAGCTGACCGCGATGACTGCGGACGAAATTATTGCGCAAGCCCGAATCAACCTCGCCGAGCGCACCCGAGGGCGAGAACTCAGTCTGCGCCGGATAGAACAGGCGAAGGCGGTAGCGGCAGCCAAGGCTCGCGGCGATGAAAAGGAGGTGAAGCGGCTGACGGCAGTGCATGCGAAGCAGAACAAGGAGTTCCTCGGCTCCGACATGAAGGCGATGGGCTCGGAAGCCGATGGGGAATCGGCGACGAAAGAAACCGACCCTCGTTGGAAATCGCTGCCGCCCAGTTTCATTCGCGCTTCGGAGACGCCGCTGCCGTTGCCGCTGGGACATTTCCTGCGTCAGTTCGGCCAGTCGGATCGCCGAGAGATCGATGCCTTCAATCGCGACCCGAACACCACGCATTCGCTCGCGCTGATGAACGGCGACCTGACGACGCGCGCGCTCGCGGAGGATTCGTTTCTGCGTCGTCAACTCGCTGCGAGCAAAGCGGTGGGCGAACAGCGCACGCAGCTCATCTACCGCGCAATCCTCGTCCGCTCCGCCTCGGCGGAGGAACTCGCGGAGATGGCGGCGCTGACGAAGGACAGCCCGACACCCGAGCAGGACATCATCTGGGCGCTGCTGAACTCGCCGGAGTTTCTTTTCAACCAGTGACCACACCTTCCACCAACTCATGAACTCGATCCTCACAGACATCAACCGACGCACCTTCATGGAGCGTTTTGCGAAAGCGGTTTTCGGCGTCAGCCTCCTGCCTGCGAGCGCCGCGGTGCGGGCGGCGGAGATTAAAATCGGCGGCAAGGCGAAGAGCGTGATCTTCCTCTACATGCGCGGCGGGATCTCGCACATCGACACCTTCGACCCGAAGCCCGGAAAGGCAGAGATGGGCGGCGTGCAGGCCATCTCGACCAGCGCGGATGGCGTGCAGATTTCCGAGTGGTTTCCGCGCATGGCGAAACAGATGCACCACGTCTCGCTCGTGCGCTCGATGACTTCCACGCAGGGCATCCACGATCGCGGCACCTACCTCGCGCACACGAGCTATTTCATGACGCCGACGATTACGCATCCCTCGCTCGGATCGTGGGCGGTGAAGCTGCTCGGCTCCGCGAACTCAGTGCTGCCGGGCAACATCCTCATCAACGGAAGCCCGCAGCATCCGCGCAGCGGCTACATGCCCACGCACCTCGCGCCGCTGCCCATCGTCGATCCCGGCGCGGGTCTGCAAAACTCCGCGCTCCCGGCGAAGATCGCGGAATCGGATTTCGCGCGACGAACCGCGCTGGCGCAGGCGATGGGCAATCGTTTTGTGCAACAGACGCCGCATCGCGATGCCGCCGCGTATTTGAAAGTGCAGCAGGACGCCGCCGCGCTGATGAAGAGCGAGGACTTGAAGGTGTTCGACATCTCGCGCGAGGATGCAAGGACGCAGGCCGCCTACGGCACGCACACGTTTGGCAAAGGCTGCCTGCTCGCGCGGCGGCTCGTGGAGAGCGGCGTGCGCTTCATCGAGGTCGAGGACGCGCACAACTGGGACACGCACAACGACCAAATCAAAACGATGGAGAACATGGTGCCCACCACGGACCAGACGATGGCCGCGCTACTCGACGATCTGCATCAACGCGGCCTGCTCGCGAGCACGCTCGTCGTGATGGCCACCGAGTTTGGGCGCACACCGCAAATCAGCACCGTCACCGCCGGGCGCGGACATCACCCAGGCGTCTTCACCTGGTGGCTCGCCGGTGCCGGAATGAAAGGCGGCTACGTCCACGGCAAGTCCAACGAAATCGGCGAACACGTCGCGGAGAAACCCGTCACCATGCAGGACTGCAACGCGACCATCGCGCAGGCCATGGGCATCGATCTGCAACACATCGAGCACTCACCCTCCGGCCGGCCCTTCACCGTGGCGGACAAGGGCAAGCCGGTGCTCGAGTTGTTTACGTGAACCTTTGGCCCACAAACTCCATGCAACGACTGCTCACTCTCATCCTCGCATTGCTGCTCACGGTCATTCGATTGTCCGCCGCGCCTGTGCCGCTTTTTGACGGCAAGACTTTCGCTGGCTGGGAGGGCGACACGGCGAATACATGGCGCATCGAGGATGGCGTGCTGGCGGCGGGTTCGTTGGAAAAGCGGCTGGCGAAGAGTGACTTTCTGGTGACGACGAAGGAGTTCGCGAACTTTGAGCTGACGCTGCAATGGAAGGTGGAGGGCAAGCACGTGAATGGCGGCGTGCAGTTCCGCTCGATGCGCGGGGCGGACAGTCACGAAGTCTCCGGTTATCAGGCCGATCTCGGTGCCGGACACGATGGGGAGCTTTACGATGAGAGCCGTCGCAGAAAGCTGCTTGCGGGGCCTTCCAAAGAAGTGATGGCGAAAGCCGGCAGGCCGCAGGGTGAATGGAACGACTACCGCATCCGTGCCGAGGGGCCGCGCATTCAGATTTGGCTGAATGGCGTGCAGACCGTGGACTTCACGGAGAGCGACGCATCCATCGCGACATCGGGAATTATCGCGCTTCAGATTCATGGCGGCGGACCATCCATTGTGCGTTACAGGGACATCGCGATTGAGGAACTGAGCACGGCCACGACCAAGTCATCCGCCTTCAAGCTGATGCCAAGAGACATCGTGGCCCTGGTAGGCGGTGCGAACTTCGAGCGCACGCGCTTCAATGCCTTCCTGCAAACGCAATTGCTCGCCGCGCCGGAAGCGAAGCCGTTGCGCGTCCGCAATCTCGCGTGGGAGGGCGACACGGTCTTCGAGCAGTGGCGCGACGTGAACTTCCCCAGCCTCGCGCAGCAGCTTGAGCAAGTGGGGGCGACCGTGGTGCTGGTGCAGTTTGGCCAGATGGAATCGCTTGGCGGCTCGGAGAAGCTGCCGGACTTCGTGCAGGCGTATGAAAAGCTGCTCTCCCAAATCGAGCGCCCATCGCGGCGCATCGTGCTGGTCTCGCCGATGCCATTTGAAAACCCGCAGCGCGCACGGTTGCCGGACCTCACGCGGCACAATGCGGATGCGAAGCGCTATGCCGATGCCGTGAGTGCCCTCGCCACGCGGCGCGGGCTGCCCTTCGTCAATCTCTTCACGCCGCTCACCGCGCTTGCACAGGATGCGCCGAGGCTCACGGACAACGGCGTGCACCTCAATGAGCGCGGGCATGAAGTCGTCGCGGATGAAATCGTGCGTCAACTCGGCCTCGCACCAAATCCCGTGACCTCGCAGGAGCGACTACGCACCGCCGCGCTGGAGTTCGAGCGGCTGTGGTTCGATTCGTGGCGTCCGATGAACTGGGATTTCCTGCAAGGAGCGCACACCATGGTGCCCTTCAGCCGGAGCTGGAAAGATGGCGAGCAGCGCATCTTCCCCGATGAGATGAAGGAGTTCCTGCCCATCCTCGATGCCGCCGAAGCCAACATCGCGCGAGCACTCGCGGGCGACGAACCCAAGCCCATCGAGCCGCGCAGCGGCATCCCCGTTGACGAGCCTTCCGTGAAAGCGCAGACGCCCGAGGAGGAACTCGCGACGCTCGAAGTGCATCCCGATTACGAGGTGAATCTGTTCGCCTCGGAGAAGGATGGCATCGGCAAGGTCGTGCAGATTCGCTGGGATGAACGCGGGCGTTTGTGGGCGCTGTGCATCCCCGATTATCCGCAGGCAAAGCCAGGTGCGCGGCCACGGAACAAGCTCGTCATTTGCGAGGACACGAATCACGATGGCCGCGCGGACAAGTTCACCACGTTCGCGGATGAACTGGAGATGCCGCTTGGTTTTGAACTGGGTGATGGCGGCGTGTATCTCGCCGCGAGCACCGCACTCTGGCATTTGAAGGACAGCACCGGCGGCGACCATGCCAACGAACGGCGAATCGTGCTCGGCGGCTTCGGCACGGGCGACACGCATCAGACCATCAACTCGCTGAGCTGGGGCTTCGGCGGCGAGCTGTGGTTCACGCAGGGCAACGCCATCTTCTCGCGCGTGGAGACGCCTTACGGCATCGAGCGCCACGACCGCGCGGGCTTGTGGCGGCTGCGTCCGCGCACCGGCCAGCTCGATACTTTCTTCAACGGCTCCACCGCCGGCGCAAACAACTGGGGCATCCTGACCGATGACTTCGGCCAGGTCTTCCACAAGGAAGGCGCGGGCAATGGCGGCTACTATTCCGTGCCAGGTCTTGTGCGCACGACGCAGCCGGTGAACGCGAAGAGCATGAACTTGTTCGTCTCGCGTGCGGCGAAGACGGTGGGCTTCGACCTCATCCGCACACGCCATTTTCCCGACGAACTGCAAGGCGCGGTCATCATCGGCGGCGTGTATGACAACACGCTGCAGCTTCATCAGTTCGGGTTCAAAGACGGTGCCTACTGGAGTCAGCAGGACGTCAACCTCATCCAGACGAAGAACAAAGCCTTCCGCCCCTGCGACGTGCGGCTCGGGCCGGATGGCGCGGTGTATTTCGCGGATTGGTATAACCTCATCGTTGGTCACTACCAGGCCTCGTATCGCCATCCCGACCGCGACCTCGTGCATGGCCGGATCTGGCGTGTGGTGCGCAAAGACCGCCCGCTCGTGCAGCCCGCATCACTCGCGGGTGCGAAGCTGCCCGCGCTGTTCGAGCAACTCGATTCGCCCGAGCGCTGGGCCAAGTATCAGGCGAAGCGGCTTCTCTTCGACCGCGACACCCAAGAAGTCACCGCTGCACTCGACGCCTGGGTTTCCCAACTCAAGGCCGGCGATGCGAAGGACGAGTATCGCCGCCTGCAAGCCCTCGCCGTTTACGAAGCACACGAGACACCGCGCCCTGCGTTGTTGCAGTCGTTGCTGCGCTCATCCGATGCACGCATCCGCGCCTACGCCACGCGCACGCTCTCGACATGGGCACGCGCCGGTGCATTGCCCGATGCGCTCGCGCTGCTGGCACCGCAGGCCAGCGATGATGACCCCATCGTGCGCCTCGAAGCCATCGTCGCCGCCAGCTATGTGCCGGATGCGCGTGCCATCGCAGTGGCCGCACACGCATTGGACAAAACCTTTGGTCCCTACCATCAGCACGCGCTCATCAAGACGCTGGCAGCCACGCGACCAATGTGGTCCGCCGCACTCGCCGATGGCACGCTGCGTTTCGACAAGGACGAGCACCTTCTCTTTGCACTGCAAAATGGCGGCATTGACAAAGCGAGTGAACTCATGCGCGAACACATCGAGCGCAACAACGACTCAGCCACACAGAGCGCGTGGCTGAAAGCACTCGCCACCATCGGCAACGCGGACGACCTCCGTTTCGTCTTCAAACGCGGAGCAAACAGCGCCGACGTTCTCCAAGCGCTCGCCGACTCGCCCGCCGCACGTCGTCGGCGTGTGGATGACATCGCACCCGCGCTCACATCGCTCATCAATGGCAGCGACGAAGCGTTGCGCATCCAGGCTGTGCGCCTCGCTGGCGTGTGGAAGGTGGCGCCGCTCGCCGACCGCATCCGCGCCATCGCCACGGATGACGCGACTCCTTTGGTCCTGCGCAAAGCCGCGCTCGCCGCGATGGGTGACCTCTCCGGTGCGGCAGCCGTGCCCGAGTTGCTCAAGGCCCTGCAAAGCGCCAAGTCCGCCGAGATGCAAAGCGTGGCTCTCGATGCGCTCATCACCGCGAGTCCGGTGGCAGCCGCGCAGCAAGTGCTGGCCATCATCCGCACCGCCAAGCAACCGCAAGACGTCACCACCCTTCTCAAAGCCATCCTCTCCAGCACCGAAGGCAGCGGCGCCTTTGGCCGCGCGCTCATGGACCCGAAGGCGGCGGAAAGCCGCATCGTCGCGCCCGCGATGGGCATCATCGCGCCCGACAAAGCCCGCCTCACCCTGCAAGCGCTCAATCTCATCGGCCTCACCGACCGCAAGATTTCCTCGCTGCTCATGGCCCTCGCCGGCATCAACTCCACGCTGCCCGCCTACACGACGGAATACGTGAACCTCATCGTCCGACGCGCCCAGACCGAAGGCAACGCCACCGAAGGCCGCAAAGTCTTCGAGCAAACCGGCTGCATCGCCTGTCACGTCGTCAACAACCTCGGCGGCAAAATCGGCCCCGACCTCTCCGCGCTCAGTCGCGGCCTCCCCATCGACATGATAGTCACCGAAGTCGTCTGGCCCGCCCTCAACGTGAAGGAAGGCTACGAAGCCGCCACCGCGACGATGAAGGACGGCAGCGTCATCACCGGCTTCAAGCAAACCGACACCGCCTACACCATCGCCATCCGCGACATGACCACCGGCGAGGTGAAAACCATCCCGCACACCGACACCACCAAAATCCAAACCGGCGGCACCGTCATGCCCGACGGCCTCACCGCCACCATGACCGAGCAGCAGCTTGCGCATCTGATTCGCTACCTGTCGGAGCTGGGGAAATAGGACCATGAAACATCTCATCACACTCGCTGCCCTCTTGTTGGTTCCGCTCGCAACCTTGCGCGCAGACGAAGTCTTCCGTCCCGAGTTCATCGCCATCCACTCGCAAGAGCCACTCACCATCGCGCCGGTGAAATGGACGAAGCCCATTTACAATCTCGTTGGCTGGAAGCGCGGCGATGGAACGGTGGAGCGCGACATTTTCAAAGCCGGCGAGGTCATCGCGCTGACGCAGCCGAGCATCGAGCAACACGGGGACGTGACACACTGGAAGTTCACGCACGACGCCATCGAACTCGATGCCGAGCTTTCGAAGGGAAAGCTGCGCTACACTTTCACCGCGAAGAAAGCGGGCATGTGGTCGGTTGCATTCGCCGGAGCGCCCGCTGCGCCGATGGCGGAGGTCATCGAGCTGTTCCAGCCGCTGGTGTGGAATGGTCGGCGCTTGCCCGAGGAGAGCTTTCTCATTCCCGATGACATCTGCTCCATCCCGGGATGCCTCGTGCAGACGAAAAGCGGCACGCTCGGTGTGCTCGCGGAGCCGCGACAGTTTTCGTTCGCGATGCCGACCCCGCAGACGCGGCGCTTCGGGGTCACGCTGCGCAATGCGAATGGCGAGGCGCAACCGATGGTCTTCGCGCCGTTCCTCGGCACAAAGGAGTCGCGCTTTGAGGCCGGCACGAAGCACACCTTCGAGTTGGTGCTCGTCACGCAGGCGAAGCCGCTGAGCGAGACCTTCGAGCAGGTCGCGCGAGATGTTTGCGGCTTCCGCGACCGGCGCGAGAACACGCTCACGTCGCTCAACACGGCGCTGGAGAACATGCTCGATTTCGTGCTCGGTCCTTGGGGCAACTTCGACCCGGCGAACAAGGCCTTCTTTTATCCCGACTCACAAGGCTCGGTGAAAAACGTCAGCGCGCTGCATCCGCTCGGCCTCGCCTTCGTCACCGACAACGAACGGCTCTTCCGCGAGCAGGGCGTGCCCATCATGGAGTATCTGCTTTCACGCGAGAAGTTCCTCTTTGCCCTCAATGACGAGGGCATGAAAAGCAGTCAGCGCCCCTCGATGCGCATGGCTGGTCCCGCGATGCCGCTCTCCGAACTCGCCGCGCTGCAACGCATCGCCGGTGGAGCCACGCCTTACTTTCGCGAGAGCGTCGAGCGGCTGCATGGCGTCAGTCGCACGCTGAACATGGATTGGGTCAGTCCCGCAGGCGCGTGGCAAAATGACCTCTGGCGCTACCGTGCCACCGGCGAGCGCAAGTGGCTCGATGCCGCCATCGCCAAGGCCGAGCCGGAACTCGCGAAAGTGCCCAACGATTTCAGCGCCGCCGCCGACGGCACGTTCTTCGAATACCTGCTGCCCGCGTGGAAGGATTTCTATGAGCTGTATCGCGACACCCATGAGCCGCGTCACCTCGCCGCCGCGCATCGCGGAGCGCGCTTGTATGCGCAGCTCGTGTTCTTTTATCCCTCCGTGCCCGACGGCGACATCACGGTGAATGAGAGCGGCTTTGCCCCAAGACGCGGCTCGCTCGACAAGCCCGGCCTCGTGCCCGTGGCGAAGGAAACCGTGCCCGCATGGCGCGTCTCCGAACAGGGCCTCACCTGCGAGGGCAACGGCACCGTGCAACGCATCGCGCTCTATCTCGCCACGCACGCGCCGATTTTCCTGCGCATCGCGCAAGACACGGATGACGCCTTCCTCCGCGACATCGCCCGCAGCGCGATGATTGGCCGCTTCGCCAACTTCCCCGGCTATCATTTCAACACGCTCTACTCCACCGCGCAGGAGAAAGCCGACTTCCCGCTGCATCCTCATGACGAGCTGAAGCCCACGACCTCCTTCCACTACAACCACGTCCTGCCGATGGCGAACCTCGTGCTCGACTACCTCATGGCTGAGGCCCGCGACCGCTCGCATGGAGCCATCGACTTCCCCACCGAATACGCCGAGTGCTACGCCTTCATGCAAAGCAGCGTCTATGGCGCACCCGGCAAGTTCTACGACCAAACCAACGTCACCCCATGGATGCCCAAAGGCCTCGTTCAAACCGACAACGTGCAGGTCAACCACATCACCGCCCGCGGCGAAAACACTCTCTGCATCGCCCTCATGAACGAGTGCAACCGCGAACTCCGCGACATCACCCTGCGCCTCGCCATCCCCGCAGGCACCTACGACGCAAGCGTCTGGCGCGACAACAAGCGCGAGGCCACCAAGCTCACCGTCGCCAACGGCACCGCTAAAATCTCGCTCAGCCCCAAAGGCATCACCGCCCTCGTCATCGAAGGCGTTCAGATGCAGGCCAGCTTCCAGCCCAAGTTCACCGCAGCACCCGCACCCACAAAAGCCACAACGCATCAGCGCATCCAAACTCCCTTCGGCGAAGCCCACGCCATGATTCTCTCCTTTGGTCCCGAACTCACCTGGCTCTACGCCTACCACACCGCAGACCGGGCAGCCATGAAGTCCGCCAAGCTGCACGTCTCACTCCCAGGCCGCAACGAGGTGCTCACCGACGACACGTTCCCTTTCGAGTTCAGCCTCCGACTCAAACCCAGCGATACAACCGCCCGACTCACCTTTGAAGCGCAGCCAGCCTCTGGGCAGTCGCAGACGTCCGATGTGATCCGCCTTGGAAGAAGCGAGCCTGAGTAGAGGCGAGATCTCATACAACGCATCCTCACCCTCACCGTTATCGTGTTCGCGCCGCTGGTCGTGCTATTCGCTGGTGATGCGCTGCGCACCGATGCAGCCATCATCAAGCAGGCCGGCCGTCATCTAATCATCGGCGAGACCGACGACTTCAGCTACAACATCGTCAAAGACCCCGTCCACATCCACGACCTCAACGCCACGCTCATGCAGCAGCTTGGCATCAATCACGAAGCCTTCACTTATCGGAGCCAGGGCCGTGACTATCGGCTCACCGACGTTCACGGCCACGTGATGAAGGACATGCTTGCTTGAGCGCATCGCTCGCGCGGATACACAAAAGAAGAAGGCCGCAAAGTGAACGGCTGGTTCCGCATGGAACTGCGCAAAGGCTGGATCGAGCGTTCCGAGGTGTTGTTTATCAAACCAAAGGCATGAAAAGCGCGGATTTGCGTCGTTAATGAAAGGGTAATGATGTCCCCCATTCTCAATCGTATTTCGTTGGCGCTTCTCGCCGCCAGCAGCGCACACGCCGTTGATTTCAATCGTGAAGTGCGGCCGGTGCTCGCGCAGCAGTGCTTTGCTTGTCACGGCATGGATGACCACGCGCGTAAGGGCAAGCTGCGGCTTGATTTGCGTGATTCGGCAGTCGGTCCGGGAAAATCGGGTGAGATTGCGATTGTTCCTGGCAAGCCGGAGGCAAGTGAGATCATCAAGCGACTTCTCTCCACGGATGAAGATGAGCAAATGCCGCCGCCGCATACGAAGAAGGTCGTTTCGGAGAAGGATAAGGTAATCCTGAAGCAATGGATCGCCGAAGGGGCCAAGTATGAGGCGCATTGGGCTTACACGCCGACGAAGGCGAGTGCAGATGCGAAGGCGAGTATTGATGGCTTCATTCGGGAACGACTCGCCAAAGAAGGCTTGAAGCTCTCAGCGGAAGCGGATCGCTACACGCTTATTCGTCGCGTCTATCTCGATCTTATCGGCCTGCCGCCCACGCCTGCTGAAGCGGATGCCTTTGTGAATGACAAAGAGCTGAATGCTTATGACAAGCTCGTGGACTCACTCCTCGCCTCCAAACAATACGGCGAACGCTGGGCGCGGCGCTGGCTTGACCTTGCGCGTTATGCTGACACGAACGGCTTTGAAAAAGACCGCCCACGCAGCATTTGGCCGTATCGCGATTGGGTGGTGAAGGCGCTGAATGATGACATGCCGTTTGATCAATTCAGCATCAAGCAGATCGCTGGTGACATGTTGCCGAAGGCCACGCCTGAGGACCTCATCGCCACAGGGTTTCATCGCAACACCATGCTCAATGAAGAGGGTGGCATCGATCCGAATGAGTATCGTTTTTATGCCATGGTAGATCGCGTCAGTGTCACGGGCACGACGTGGATGGGCCTGACCATGAACTGCTGCCAGTGCCACACGCACAAATACGACCCCATCCTGCACACCGACTACTACAGCACCATGGCGCTGCTGAACAACGCCAGCGAGCCGACCTATTACATCCCCACGCCGGACATCGAAGCTCACAAGAAAGCGCAGGCCGAAAAGATTGCCAAATTGGAGACGGAATTGCCTTCTAAGTTTCCCGGTGGTGCCGCTGCGATGCAAAGCCGCTTCGCAGGTTGGATCGAAGGTGAATCGCATCGCGCTTCCAAGTGGCAAATCATACGTCCCACGAAGATGGAGACCACAATGCCGCATCTGGAGCAGCAGGCCGATGGCTTCATTCTCGGCAGCGGCGACATCTCCAAGAGCGATGTCTATGACTTGAGCTTCAAAGCGCCGATCAAAGGCATCACTGCCATCAAGCTTGAAGTCGCCAGTCATCCGAGTCTGCCGAATGATGGCCCAGGTTTAACGAATTACGAAGGACCACTCGGCGGATTTTTCCTCAGTGAGCTGCAAGCCTTCCAGAAAGGTCAGCCGATCAAAATCACTCGAGCCGAGGCCACCAACGATGAGGAAGAAGATCGCATCAGCGATGCAGCCGCAGCCAATCCAAAAGCGAAGGCTAAAGCCGCTCGGAAGCCCAAGAAAACCAACAACGCCAGCGCTGCCCTAGATTCTGAAATGTCCAGCGGATGGCAGGTGCTCGGCGGATACGGTGTGCAGCACGCAGCGGTGTTTTATTTCGAACAGCCGATGGATCTGACGAACGGTTTCGATTTGAAGATGCTCTTTGAAAAGCACTTCGCCTGTCCACTCGGCCACTTCCGCATCTCCGTGACCACCAGCGATCACGCCGAGGCAATGGGACATCCAGCGGAAGTCGAGGAAGCACTTGCAGCGAATGATTCATCGAAGCGCGAAGTGCTGCTGCGTCGTTTCCTCGAAACCGCGCCTGAGATGAAGCAAGCCGTGGCCCCGCTTCTAGCGATGCGCAAGAATCCACCGCGTGGCCAGCCCACGCTGGTCATGAACGAGCGACCTGCCTCGAATCCACGACCCACACAGCTGCATCACCGTGGCGAATACCTTAAACCCAAAGAAGAAGTGCCGCCGGCAGTGCCAGCCTTTCTTCCGCAACTGCCAAAAGATGCGCCAGCCAATCGACTCACCTTTGCCAAGTGGCTCTTCGCTCCTGAAAACCCACTCACCGCCCGCGTCACGGTCAATCGGCAATGGCAGGCCTTATTTGGTCGCGGCTTCGTGAAGTCGCTCGAAGACTTCGGCTATCAGAGCGACCCGCCATCCCATCCCGAGCTGCTCGATTGGCTCGCCGTTGAGTTCGTGAAGCAAGGTTGGTCCATGAAGAAGCTGCATCGACTCATCGTCACCAGCGCCACCTACAAGCAGTCCTCCCGCGTCACGCCGGAACTCCTCCAGCGCGATCCTGAAAACATTCTTCTCGCTCGCGGTGCACGCTTCCGACTCGACGCCGAAATCATCCGTGACTCCGCATTGAAAGCCGCTGGTGTTCTATCGCTAAAAATGGGCGGCCCAGGCGTCTATCCACCGCAGCCCGCCAGCGTGACCTCTGAAGGAGCCTATGGCAAAATCGAGTGGAAGATCAGCGAAGGCGAAGACCACTTCCGCCGCAGCCTCTACACCTTCACCAAGCGCACCGCCCCCTTCGCCATGGCTACCACATTTGATGCGCCGACCGGCGAATCCTGCCTTGCCAGACGCGATGTCTCCAACAGCCCCCTGCAAGCCCTCACGCTGCTCAACGATCAAATGTTCATGGAAGCCGCCCAAGCCATGGCCAAACAAGTCATCACCGAATCCCCAACCGACGACGAGCGCCTCACCAACATCTTCCGCCGCTGCACCACCCGCCCCGCCGCAGCCGATGAACTCGCCATGCTCAAATCCTTCCTCCAAAAGCAACGCGAAAAGAAACTCGAAGGCGAAGCGCTTTGGGCAGCGGTGAGCCGCGCGGCGCTGAACCTCGACGAAGCCATCACACATCCATAGAGAATCATGGAAACGGACTTCATAGACGAGGTTGGGATCGACGAGGACGGGAAGCTGTATTTGCACCCACACTCGCAATCGTTTCCTTTGATCTATCGTGAAGGGGTCGAGGTTCACTGGAATCCAGCCAAGAAACACCTTCATTCACCTATTCCGAGAATATGGAGCTATCCAGATTGGTTTAGCCACATCATGAGCACTGCGGGTTCTCTGCGTCTCTCCGATGACACAAAATGGGCAAACATTTCTCCTGAGCAGCGAAGCTCTATGGAGGAATGGTATAAATCGAAATTTCTAACATCATGAACACCTCCAACATCACCCGCCGGCATTTCTTCCAAGACTGCGGCATTGGCACTGGCAAGATCGCTTTGGCATCGCTACTGGCGGAATCGGCTTATGGATCGAGCAAGAGCCCGAATGTGGCTGCCGCTCCGCATTTGCAACCGAAGGCGAAGGCCGTGATCCACATGTTCATGGCGGGTGCGCCGTCGCAGCTTGAGCTTTTCGACAACAAACCGCTGCTGACGAAATTTGAGGGCAAGCCGATCCCGCCTTCGATCATCGGTGGGCAGCGTTATGCCTTCATCCGGCCGGATGCGGCAGTTTTGGGGCCGCGCTTCAAGTTTGCCAAGCATGGGCAGAGTGGCTTGGAGTTATCCGAGATGCTGCCGCATCTGGCGACGGTGGTGGATGACATCGCCATCATCAAATCCTGCCGCACCACGCAGTTCAATCATGCGCCGGCGCAAATTTTCATGAACACGGGCTTCTCTCAGCCTGGCCGCCCGAGCATGGGCTCGTGGATCACTTATGGTCTCGGCTCGGAGTCGCGTGATCTGCCGTCCTTTGTCGTCATGAGCACCGGCAGCGGCATCAGTGGCGGTGCGGCGTGCTGGGGCAGCGGTTTCCTGCCGAGCATCTATTCCGGCACACGCTTCCGTAACACGGGCGACCCCATTTTGAATGTGAGCACGCCACAGGGGATCGAAGATGGCACGCAGCGCGATACCATCGACCTCATCAACGCGATGAATCATCGCCGACTCAAACTGGATGGCGATAGCGAGACCGCGACGCGAATCGCCAACTACGAGATGGCCTATCGTCTGCAAAGCTCCGCGCCTGAGTTGATGGACCTCACCAGTGAGGAAAAGACCACGCTGGAGATGTATGGCTGCGATCCGAAAGTGCCATCCTTTGCCCGTGCCTGCTTGCTTGCTAGGCGCATGGTTGAGCGCGGTGTCCGATTCATCAATATCTACAACGAAGGCTGGGATGCACACAGCGATGTGGCGGGCAATGTGACGAAGAACTGCGGCATCACTGATCAGGCCAGCGCAGCGCTCATCAAGGATCTCAAACAGCGCGGCATGCTCGATGATACGCTCGTCGTCTGGGGTGGTGAGTTTGGTCGCACACCAATGGTCGAAGCCAGTGTGTCACTGGGCCGCAGCATGGGTCGTGATCATCATCCCCAGGCTTTTAGCATGTGGATGGCCGGTGGCGGCATCAAAGGGGGCGTCACCGTCGGTGCCACAGACGACATGGGCTTCAACATCATCGAAGACGAAGTCCACGTGCCCGACCTTCAAGCCACCATCTTGCACTGCCTGGGCATCGACCATGAGCATCTCACATTCCGCAGCGCCGGGCTGGATTTCAAACTCACCGGCGTGGAGCCGTGCAAGGTGGTGAAGAAGATTTTGGCATGATCCCAGCCACCATCGTTCAAGGCCATCGCGTCGCTTCGGGTCTCAATGGCAATCCGCGATTTCCGGGCGGCACGATGCGGATGCAGTTGCCATTCTTTCGCGAGTTGGGCCTTGATTTGAGCGGCTACCATCTCGGCACATTAAATGTGAGCATCGCGCCGATGAGTTATTGCGTGGTGAAACCGAAATGGACCTTTCGCGCCTTGAAATGGCATACCACGGAGCCAGCGGAGGATTTTTCGTTCTTCGATGTGATCGTTCATCGCGATGATGCGACTCCCGTGAGTGGCTTGATCTACTTTCCGCATCCAGACACGAAGCCCGAGCATTTCCAGAAGCCGGATGTGCTCGAACTGCTGTTGCCGTGGACGGAAGGTTTGGCCTATGGCACGAAAATACGGCTGGAAGTGCCTGCGGAGCAGATGAGGATCGAATCATGAGAACAATCGTCTGCATCCTCCACCTGATCAGCTGCTGCGCCTTCGCTGACACACAGACAGACATCGAATACGCGCGCGTCGGTGATCACTCACTCAAACTGGACCTGCATACACCCAAGGCCTCCCATGCGCCGTTGCTCGTCTATGTTCACGGTGGTGCTTGGCGTGCAGGATCGAAGTCGGATGTGCCGATCTCGAAGCTGCTGGATCATGGTTTCGCGATTGCGAGCGTGGACTATCGGCTTTCGACCCAAGCGATGTTTCCTGCACAGATTCACGACATCAAGGCAGTCATTCGTTTTCTGCGTGCGAAGTCTGAGTTGTATCACCTCAACACATCCCGCATCGGCATCATTGGTTCTTCAGCCGGTGGACACCTAGCGGCGCTGGTGGGTGTGACGAATGGCCACAAAGAACTGGAAGGCAATGTCGGTGAGTCTTTGAGTCAAAGCAGCGATGTGCAGTGTATCGTGAGTCTTTACGGCGCCTCAAACTTGCAGACGATTCTGATGCAGAGCGCCGAGTTTGGCCTGAAGATGCGCGTGCCTGCGCTGCAACTGCTGCTTGGCGGTCAGCCGACCGAAAAGCCTGATCTGGCCAGACTCGGCAGCCCTGTTGCGCACCTCGACAACAATGACCCACCGCTGCTCTTGATCCACGGCGATGCTGATCCGCAGATGCCACCAGCGCAGTCGCAGGAGTTCACAAAGGCTTATGAGGCCACCAAACTGCCTGTGCAGTTCATCCTGATGCCTGGCAGCAAGCACGGTGGTGCGGAGTTCTATGATGACGAGCGTACCGCCATCATTGCCAAGTTTCTCGACAAGGCGTTGCGTTGAGCCAAACTCGCAGGTTCATGCCCAAACCAATCATCGCCGTCACCATGGGCGACCCTGCCGGGGTCGGTCCTGAAATCTGTCTGCAACTGCTCGCCAATGAAACCTTGTGCGAAGTCGCTACACCGGTGATCTTTGGCGATGCGAGGTTGCTTTCTCGCTGCGCACGTCAGACGAATCTCCCAGCACCGAAGCGCATCATCTCAGAGATCGAATGGGCAGAGAAATGCAGTTCCATCGACGGACCGGCGGTGCTCGATCTGTTCGGCTTTGTTGCGGAAGATTTCACGCCAGGCAAGGTGAGTGCCAGAACCGGTGCGGCCGGCTTTCGTTATGTCGAAAAGAGCATTGAGGCTGCTTTAGCCAAGCAAGTCGCCGCCGTGGCAACGGCACCGCTGAACAAAGAAGCCCTGCATGCCGCTGGCATCACCTATCCCGGCCACACGGAGATGTTTGCGGAGAAAATGGCCGCTGCGCGTTCCTGCATGACGTTTTTCTCCGAGGAGATGATCTGTAGCCTCGTCACCGTGCACATCGGTTATTTAGATGTGGTGCCTGCATTGACGACCGCGCGCATTTTGGATGTCATCGAACTGACGGATGAGGCCGTGCAACGTGTGCGTGGCAAGAAGCCCAAAATCGCCGTGCTTGGTCTCAATCCGCACGCTGGCGAGCACGGCTTGTTTGGCCGTGGAGAAGAGGGAAACATCATCATGCCAGCCATCGCTGCAGCACGCGCAAAAGGCATCCAAATCGAAGGCCCGCTGCCTCCTGACACCGCCTTCATTCCTGCGAAGCGCCGCCAAGTGGACGCCTACATCTGCATGTATCACGATCAGGCACTGATCCCACTCAAGATGATCGCCTTTGATTCAGCCGTGAACACCACTCTCGGCCTACCCGTGCCGCGCACCAGTGTCGATCACGGCACCGCATGTGACATCGCCTGGCAAGGCAAAGCGAATGGCAACAGTCTGGTCGAAGCGGTGCTGCTGGCGGCGCGTTTTTGTAGCTAATCAGTGCTTCCAATAAAAAGAACGCACAGCCTCATTCCAGTAAAAGGAACAACCGAGCAACAAGCCGACTCTTTAGCTCGTTTGGTTTTCTCGATGAAAACAACCGCTTTCTCTTCGTCCCGTCGGCAATTTCTCGCCACCGCTGGTGCTGCGTCGCTGTCATTCCTGTCGCCGTCGAACGCAGCATCGTTCAAAACAGTGATCAAGAAAGCCAAGATCATCGGCAAGCCGGAAGAGAAAGCGCTGCGTGATCTCAAGGACGCCGGATTCGACGGAGTCGAGGTTTCGCATCTCTTTGATGACGAGACGGAGGCCAGGAAAGCGCGCGAACTTGTCGAAGACATCGGATTGAAGGTGCACTCGGTTCTGCGTGGTTGGGCAGAGTTCAACAGCGATGATCCCGGGCAAGTGGCGGCGAGTTATGCGGTGACGGAGAAGGCATTGCGGACCGCAAACTGGCTCGGCGCTGAGACGATTCTGCTAGTGCCGTGTCGCGTCGGTGGTCCAACGGTGAAGATGCCCGACCCGTGGGACTTTGACATCGAGTTCGACGAGAAGACCGGCCACGTCAGCCGCGTGGTGAAGGGCGACAACACGCCGTTCGAACGCTACATCGCGCTGCAGAACAAATCGACCGATGGATCGAAGGAGCAGGTGACCAAACTCATCCCGCTGGCGGAGAAGCTGAACGTCATCATCGGCCTCGAGAACGTCTGGAACAACCTCTGGGTGCGCCCGGACCTCTACAAGAACTTCGTCGCGTCCTTCAACCACCCGTTTGTGCAGGCCTACTACGACGTGGGCAATCATGTGAAGTATCTGGTGCCCGTGCATGACTGGATTCACACACTCGGCGGCCTCATCAAGAAGATCCACATCAAGGACTACGCACTCGCGCCGGACAACCACAGCGGCAAGTTTGTGCATCCACGTGATGGCAGCATCGACTGGCCGAAAATGCGCCAGGCGCTCGACGACGTGGGCTACAACGGCTGGATAACGGTCGAGGACAACGGCCTGCCGCTGCCTGAGTTCACCGACCGGCTGAACAAGATCATCGCGGGTGTTTGACCCTCACTTCTTCAGCACCTTCGACACAAATTCACTCAGCGCTTTCGTTGCTGGATCATCGGGCAGGCCGAGGTCGTCGTTGAGTTTCACATGACTGGTGTCCTTGGCACCGAAGACCGTTGTCGGGACGCCAGATTCTTTCAGCACGGCCCCAAGACGCTGCGCTTGAGCGCTGGTGTCGGGATGACTGGCGACGTGTAGGATCAGAAAGGGCGGAATGCCTTTGTCCATAGCCACATGCGTGACGGCGGAGAAATTGAGGTGATTTTCAGGTGTGCTGCCAAATTTTTCACGATGCCCATTCACTCGTGGTGGCAGATGATGCACGCGGAGGCGTGTCTCGGCGGTCTCGATAATGGCCGGCACATCATAAGTGTCGCCATCCACCGGCACGCAGCCGATAAGGTCATCCAATGAATCGCCCTCTGCTTTCAAGTAACGGTCATCCGTGCAGATGATCGCCGCAAGTTGAGCGCCAGCCGAGTGTCCGCCAACAAGTACGCGTTTCGGGTCGCCGCCATATTCGGCGATGTGCTTGTGCATCCAGCCATAAGCTTTGGCGACATCGCGAATGAGCGTGCCCATGTCCACCTCGGGTAGCAGGCGGTAGTTGGTGGACACAAAGACAAAGCCTTTGTCCATGAACCACTGTGGCTTCGATTTCACATCCGTCTTGTCACCCGCCAGCCAGCCACCCCCGTGAATCCAGAATACTACTGGAAGGTTCTTGGCATTTGCAGGCGCATAGATATCGAGCACATGTCGAGCATGCCCGTTTTCGACATAGGGGATGTTTGATTTTAAACTTTGAGCAAACGCGCTGGTGGCGAAAGCGAGACTGGCGAGGAGGATGAATTTCATGACGCTAGCAAATACGCTCGAAAACCGCCTTACTTCCTCGCCGTCACATACTTCGCCAGATCGCGCATGGCGATGACGGTGCAGCCTTCATCTTTCAAATACTGCATGTAGGCCTCAAACTTCGCCGGATCGGTGTTCACCCATGGATGCTTGATGTCTGGCACACCGTGGAAGGTCATCACTGCGACC
The DNA here is from genome assembly GCA_947466075.1 of Verrucomicrobiaceae bacterium. GTDB lineage: Bacteria > Verrucomicrobiota > Verrucomicrobiia > Verrucomicrobiales > Verrucomicrobiaceae > Prosthecobacter. Next base: position 119,582 of record CANIBP010000006.1, on the reverse strand, counting down.
TTTCCATCCCGCGCTTGTGCCACGGCTGCTTTGAATTGCTCCAAATTGCTGTCCGGTTTGCCATCAAAGGCCTGCGGCATCGTCAGCGGATCATCTGTCTTTGGATCGAAGGCCTTCGATCCGCCAGCGCGGGCGAATTGATAGCCATGCTCGCGTAGCAACTTCACAGCAGCCTCACTTGTCGCGTAACCGGGATAGCAGAAGCTCACCGGTTTCGGAATGCCAAATTTCACGCATTGTTGCTCGATGAACTCCACATCTGACGACAGTTGCTCGGGCTTCTGCTTCGCCACACCCGCATGTTTTCGAGTATGATTGCCGATTTCGAATCCGTCTGCATGCAGCGCCTGAATCTGCTCCCAGGTCATGTAATTCTGCTTGTCCACGAGGAACTCAAAACCCTCCGTGATGAAGAAGGTAGCTCCAAAGCCATGCTTTTTCAGCAAGGGTGCCACAAACGTAGCGTGACTCGCCACGGAGTCGTCAAACGTCAGCACAATGAGTTTGTCGGGCACCGGTTGAGCTGCTGATGAGTACCAGGTGGTTGCCAAAGAGAGGCTGAGGATAGTGGTCGAAAGGAATTTCTTCATCGTTGTTGTTCGTGGATACTTCACCCGAATTCCAGCCCGGACATCGTGCTTTTACCGGAAGAAAACGCATCCATCTCCAATCCCATTCTTTGCAGCAATGAAACGTGAAGATTGGAAAGCGGGTAATTGCTCTTGGGGTCAAAGGCGAGGTGACCGGCATGTTTGAAGCCACCTCCGACTAGCAACGCGGGAAGGTTATCATTCGAGTGGGCATTGGCGCTGCCCATGTTGGCGCCGTAGAGACAGGCGGTGTGATCGAGTAGCGGTTCGTCCTGTTCTTTCGTTGCGCTGAGACCGTCGAAGAAGGCGGCGAGTGATTGGAAATGCGCCTCCTCGATTCGGCGCAACTCGGCGATCTTCTCGGGCTGCCGTCCGTGGTGCGTAAGTGGGTGCGTGCCGCTGCTGACGCCTGCGATGCCTTTCGGTGCGAGATTGCCGGTGCAAAGGCAAACCGTGACGATGCGCGTCGAGTCGGTTTCCAACGCGAGTCGCACGAGATCAAGCATGGCACTGGCATTGACCTTGAAGTCATTCACGTCGGTGATTTCTTTCGGCAGCGCGGCGGTGGTCTTGGGCTTTGGGCGGTTCACCCAGCTCTCGTTCGCGGCTAGGCTGGTTTCGAGGTCACGGATTGCCGTGGCAAATTGATCGAGTCGCTCACGGTCCTTTGCGCCGACGCGATGTTGCAGGCTTTTGAACTGCTCGCGCATGCCATCGAGCAGGCTGCGGTCGCGCTGGAGGCGGCGCAGTGACTCGGCTTTGCCCTCGACCGTGTTTTCGACAAAGAGCTGCTGATAAAGCGTCACGGGGCTGGTGATCGGCGGGATCATTGAGCCGCTACGTGTCCATGAGAGGCTCAGGTTGCCCATGCCGATCATGATTGGCAGCGAAGGGAAGCGTGTGGCGCTACCGAGCTTCTCTGCCATGACCTGATCCAGCGAGACGCTGTTGCGAAACGAGCCACGGCTAGCGCCCGGTGCGCCGGTGAGGAAACATTTCTCCGCCTCATGTCCGCCATCGACTCCGGGTAGCGACACACCGGAGAAGACGGTCATGCGTTCGCGATGCGCCTTCAAAAGATCGAGATACGGTGTCGCCTCGTATTGGTGGCCAGCCTTTGTGGGAAAGAAGAATTCCGGCAGGATGCCCATGTTGGTCATCATGCCGACAAAACGCTTCACCGGCTGCGGCGATACGGCATGACCGAGACGCGGCATCATGCATTCAAGGAACGGCAGCGTCAGAGTGGCTCCAGCGCCGCGCAGCAATGTGCGGCGGTTCATCGGTGTGCGAAGGGCGATGTTCATGGCTTGGCAAAGAGCGGGCTGAGGATGACTTCCATCAACAGAGTGCGCACGCCGTAGTGCGTGGCCTTGGCGTGATCGAGAATGCGCTCCACCTCGCGGCGATCAGCGAAGCTCACCGGCGCACCTGTCGCATAGGTGATGAGATGCTGCACAAAGGCACGTGCGAGACCTCGCTCGTCCACAGCGAGCATATCGCGCAGGGCAGTGTAATCGCTGAATGCACGACCATCCGCGAGTTCTCCGCTGGCATCGACAGGCTTTTCATAGTGATACCACACGCCGCGACCATCGACGATGCGGCTGAAGTCCTCGCGCGCATGACTGGCGCGATATTGATCACGCCACGCGCCAGTGACATCGAAGCGCTCCATGGCGAAGCCATAGGGGTCGAGCTTCGTATGGCAGCCCGCGCAGGTGGCTAACGTTTTGTGTTTGGCGAGTTGCTCACGTACGGTTGTAGTGCCGCGCGTGTCCGGCTCGATGCTGCCTGCGCTCGGTGGTGGCGGCTTTGGGACGATGCCGAGGAGTTGCTCCAGCACGAACGCGCCGCGTCGCACGGGCGAGGTGGTGGTGCCGTTCGCGGTGATTTTGTGAATGCTCGCCTGTGCGAGAAACGGCCCTCGTAGTGCATCAGTTGGCAAACTCACTCGCCTTAGCTCATGCCCGGTCACGCCACTGATGCCGTAGTGCCTTGCAAGCGTTTGATTCAGCATGGCGAAGTCAGACTTCACGAAGTGTGCTGCACCGAGGTCTTTGTTGAGCAACTCGGCGAAGTACGCACGCGTCTCCGCGACCATCGACTCTTGCAGCAGGCCGGTGAACTCCGGGTAAAGCGCCTTGTCAGGCTGCGTGACATCGATCTCGCGCAGACGCAGCCATTGGCCGGTGAAGTTCTCGATGAAGCGCTGCACCCTTGCATCGCGCAACATCCTTTCGGACTGTGAACGTAGCAGATTGGGCTGATTCAACTCCCCGCGCTCGGCCAAGGCGATGAGTTCCTCGTCCGGTGGCCCCGCCCACAAGAAGTAACTCAACCGCGATGCCAAATCAGAGCCCAGTAGCATGAATTCCGGGGATGTGAGTGCCATGCGATACGCATCCTTCAGCGCATCCTGGAAATGATCACCCGCCTTGAGGCGAATGGCGAAAACGTCCACGTAGCTTGTGAGTTCTGCCTCTTTCACAGGACGCCGAAACGCATTTCGCAGAAAACTCGCGAGCAACCGCCGCGCATCATTCGCCGGATCACTGCTCACCACCTGCACGATGAGTCGCTTCTCATTGCGCGTGCCATAGGTGTTGTCCTTTGGCTGCGAACCAGGGCTGCGGCCACGAGTCCACAATTGCTGCACTGGCTTCGGCACGCCGCTGTCAGGTTTCCACTCGCTCACCGGCAGGTCGCCAAACAACGCTCGCTGACTGGTGGGCGGCCACGTCTCGTGAATCGGCCCTTCAATCTCGATCCACTCGATGGCCACGCCCGGTGCCGGGTGCGGCGGGCCGTGCATGTCATCGCGAACTCCATTCTTCGCCTGCGCATAGTGCGGCAGTCGCTCACAGGTCTCTGGCGTGAACATCAATTCATCCGCCACACCTGGGGTCATGCCACCGCCGCGCTCCAGCCATGCCGTCATCTCCATCACACCAGCCTTGTTCGGCGGCAGGTCCGCCGTGCCGTAGTTCAGCCCCTTCGCCATAATGCCAAAACTCACGGCACCATGTGCCTGCGTCGGCACCACCAGCTTTCCGTCCCATGCAAAGCTGTAACCACTGACCCTAATACGATGCACGCCATCGAGCACTGGCGTGAACGGACTCACACGATACCGTGCCGACTCATCGCCCAGCCGAAATAACCCGATCGCCGTCGCCTTCGGCTCGTTGTCAGCAATGCGTGATGACTTGGCGAAGAAAGTTTCATCCCGCTTCATGCCAATTAAGCCAATGGCCTCCTTGAAGCCGGTAAGCGTGCCGATCACTGTTGTGCTCCAGGGATACCAGCGAAACGTGAACGCTGGAGGCTTCTCAACAAATGCTGGCGTCGCCGCGTTCAGTGCCGCATCCGCTGCTGCGATATGTTTCGCCAAATGCACGAATGAAAAGTCCAACGCCGCTGGCGAGCGATCAAATCCATACGCTTTCCCATCTGCCGGCAACTCATGGGCCACCCGCAACCAGGGCAACTCGAGAAGATCACGCAGCGTGTTCTCAAACTCGACCCGACTCAGCCTGCGAACGCCCGTGCGCCCTTCGCGCTCCTGTCGGGCTTGATCGGATAAGCTGAGCTTGGCATTCAAGTCTTCCAATACTGCCTGCATCGCTAAGGCATCAGGCCTTGCCTTCTTTTTTGGCGGCATCTCGCCATTCGCGATAACGTCGTGAACTTTTTCCCAATGTGAGAAGTTGTCCCTGTCCTCGAGTTGCTGCTTTAATCCGCTCAAATCGAGCCCTCCCTTCTTTGACTCAGCGTCGTGACATTCAACACAGTGCTTCTCAAAAAAAGGCTCCAGGGCCAGCGCTCTGGAAAACGATCCAAGACAGAAGGCCGCCACGCAAAGTCTTGCGCAGCGCCTTCTGTATTGAAATGTGGTTTTCATATCATGACTTGAAGGCGTGGCTCATGAATGAAAGTTCAACTTCCTGTTGAGTGAGCGCGGCTCACTTCTTCTTCGGCTCGGGAGTTCCCTTGGCTTTTTCAGCAGCCGCTTTGGCTCTGGCTTCGGCCTGCTTTTTTGCCTGCTCGACAGCCGCTGCTTCGAGCGCTGGCCAGGACGCTTTGGCTTTGTCGAGTTCGGTAGCGTTGAGGCCAAAGGCTTGAAGCACGCCGATGGCCATGAGTTTGTTGCCCTCGGTATTCATGTGCACGCCGTCGCTGGTGAGCACTTTCTCCTTCGGTTTGTTCTCTGCCTTGAGGCGCTCCTCAAACATCGCAAACAGATCGGCCATCGGCACATTTTTCTCTTTGGCAAGTTGGCGTAGGAAGTTGTTGTAGGGCGCGAGCAGGCCGTTCTCTTTGCTGGCGAGGTTTTCCTGAATCACCGTCGCCGTCAGCATCACGGGCTTCACGCCTGCGGTCGTTGCTTGATCGAGAATTGCGGTGATGTTTTTCTGGTAGGTGCCACGTGAGGCCACTTTGTCGTCGTAGGTGGCGCTTTTCGCCATCGCGTCATCCAGCGGCACGCCGCGTGGGCCGTGCCAGACATCGTTCACGCCGCAGCTCAGAGTCATCCACTGCGGTTTCTTGCTCAGCACGTCTTTGTCGAGTCGGGCGAGCATTTGATCTGACTTGTGACCGCTAATGCCGGCTGGAATAGGCTCGGCTTTGATCCCATTCGCTTCCAAACCTGCGATAACGAGGCGCACATAGCCTACTGGGTTACTCCAACCTCCTTGGGTGATTGAGTCTCCGAGAAAGGCAATCTTTTCACCGCTCTTCACGGCGATTTCAGCGGTGGCAAAGTTGGCTGTGCCCACTGTAGCAGCAGCGAGGATGGGAAGGAGTCGGCGTGAGATGAAGTTCATGGTGGTGGAGTGTTTAATCATGGAGACTGCAAGCAAACGAATCGTTGCGAGCATCCTATCTCGAATCGACGGATCCACTCATTCGCGCTCTGCTTGACTGGCTTCAAGGCTTGAAGAGAGCGACTTCTTTGGCCGTGGCCACATCCCATGCTCTCACGTTGCCGTCTTGATCGCCGCCGAGGATGAGATCCCCGGCTTGGTTGGTGGCGAGGGCTTGGAGGAAGGCGGTGGCACCGGCGAATTGTTTGAGCTCGCCGCCGTCGCTGTTGATGAGGCGCATCTTGTTGTCGCCAGCGCTGGTGATCATGCTATCGCCTGCGCCGAGGTAGCGGATGCCGGTGACTTCTTTGTCCCAGCCATCGACGTTCTTGCGGCGGTCGCCCGTGGTCCAATCCCAAATTTTGACGACGTTGTCGGCACCGGAACTGGCCAGCAGGCGGCCATCGGCACGCCAGGTGACACCAAGCACGTGATGCGTGTGGCCTTCGAAGACCTTCACGACTTTGCCGGTGCTCAAATCGGTGATGCGCACGGCTTTATCGGCACCTCCGGAGGCGAGGAGCTTGCCATCGGGGGAGAAATCGAGGGCAAAGATGCTGTCGAGATGACGCTCGGCATAAGCCTTGGTGAGCGTGCCGGTGGAGACGTCCCACAAGGTGATGTCGCCGCTGCGGGAAGGCTCGCCGCTGCCGATGGCGATTATTTTGCCATCAGGGCTGAAGGCGATGCTGTTGGCGCGATCGGTGATAAGAGACTTGCCATCGCCTGTGCCGAAACTGCGCTCAAGAACCCAGGAGGTCGTGCTGCTGCCAGGAGCGATGGGCTTGCCGTTCACGGTGCTCCACGCGAGCGGAGGACCCGCATCGAAGGTGGCGATGAGTTCGAGTCCATTGGTGGAGAATTGGAGCGCTTTAGCTTTCTTGAGGCCGGTCGTGAGTGTTTTGGCAATGAGGTCACGATCCGCATTGGCCTTCTCGGATTCCTTTTTCACGACTTCGAGACGTGCTTTGGCATCAATGACGGTCTGTTTGGCCTTCTTCTCGTTTTCGGTGACGAGTTTGATTTCGTTGGCGGTGTCGGTGATCGCCGCTTCGGCACGTGTGAGGGCTTCTTGAGCGAGTTTGAGGTCGCTGGCCGCCTTGGTGGCCAGGGCTTGTGCATCCGTGTTCTTTTTGACCAAGGCTTCATCAGGCTTACCTGTCGATGCTTTGGCGACTTGATCAGCGATCTCCTTCGCAGCTTTGTCGGCGGCGGTTTTGGCATCTTCCTTGGGTTTGATAGCCTTCTTTTTGTCTTCGAGAGCCGGCTTCGCGAGTTCAATGATCGCGGCCAAATCGGCGGCCTTTTTTGCATCACCAGCAGCGAGTTTGATTTCGTTGGTGGCGGTGGCGATGGTAGCCTCGGCACGTGTGAGAGCTTCCTGGGCAAGCTTGAGATCGGCGGCGGTTTTGGCAGCCAGGGCTTGAGCTTCGGTGTGCTTCTTGGCCAGCGCTTCATCCGGCTTGCCTGACGATGCCATGGCGAATTGAACACCGATCTCCTTCGCCGCTTTCTCGGCGGCGACTTTGGCGTCTTCCTTGGGCTTGATGTCTTTCTTTTTCTCTTCGAGCGCCTTCTTGGCGAGATCAGCGAGCTCGTTGGCTTTCTTCAAGCGGTTCGTCTGTTCGGTGGCATCGGTGTCGGCCTTCTTGATGGCTTCGTTTTGATAAGTGACTTCAAGCGTGGCACGCACAGCGCCAAGGCTGCGCTGTGCAAGCGTTTGCTCGGTGGCGAGATCCGTTTTGATTTGAGCGATGAGTTTGCTGCCGGTGGTTTCAGTGAGCTTGATGCTGTTATCGGCCTCCTGCGTGGCGGTGAACTTGGTGGAAGGCGCGAAGGCTGGCGCGGCTGGCGCAATCCGTTTCCACAGCTTCACTTCGCGGAAGCTGCCGGTGGCGAGGCGTGTGCCATCTGGGCTGAAGGCGAGGGATTGCACGACATCGCGATGCGCGACGCCGGGTTGTTTGTAGAGGCCGGACTTGAGCAGCGTTTCGTCGGTGAGCTTGGTGACGAGGCTTTGCGTGGGCAGATGGTAGATGCTGATCTGATTCGCCCGTGCCGCAGCAGCAAAGTCGCCCTGCGGCGTGGCGGCGATGGCGTAGATCGTTTGCAGGCCCGCTGGCAGCGGCTGCCAGGCGATGATGACTTCTTGTTTGGCTGAGGCTTTCGCGCCTTGATCAATCCAGGCCTTGAAAAGCGCAAGCTGCTCGGTGGTGAGGTTTACCGCGCCGACTTTATTGCCCTTCGGCGGCATTTCAGAATCCCAGGTGTGTGCGGCAGCCTGAAACATGATGCTGTCAGCGCCTTTGCCGGGGACGATGCCCTTGTCAGTCTCGCCGCCCTTCGCCATGAGTTCCGGCGTCTCCATGTTGAGGCCGCCCTTGGTCGTAGTCTTATTGTGACAGGCGATGCAGTTGTCTTTGAGGAAAGGACGGATGTCGCGGTCATAGTCGAGGGGCGCGGCATTCGCCGCATTTGCGAATGACGGAAGCAGAGCCGAGCAAAGCGAGACAGCCAGCCAAGGGTTGCCCCGAAGGGGTGAGCGAAGCGAAGCAATGACAAGTGAGGAGAGGCTGCGGCGGATCATGATGGCAAAGTACGCAGCCAAAGGCGACAATTACGCATGCGGTGTGGTCAAAGAGCCGGCTTCTTGTTTTTTGGACGAATTCTTGTCCGGTTTTCCTTCCTCGCTTGGGTTACCGGCAACGCATGAACATCGCCGAAACCCACGCCGCGCAGGTTTTCCTCGCCCATCACGACTTTGTGAAGGGCGTGGCGCTCAAATACGCCCCCTGGCCGGGGCTGATGGAGGACATCGCTCAGCAGGTGTTTTTGGAGTTCATGGCGAAGGAGTCGAAGTGGGATCTGAGCAAGGACGCACGCCCTCTGCTGGCGACGATGACCCGGCACGTGGCCATGCGGCTGTGGCGTGAGCGCACGCGGCAGCAGCCGGAGGTGGTGCAAAAGCTGGCGGATCACATTCGCCTGCTGGCGGAGGAGCGTGAGAAGCCGCCGCGCTATGAGGAGGAGATCGGCGTGCTGCGTTCCTGCCTGCAAAAGCTGCCGGAGAAGAGCCGCGAACTGGTGGAGCTCTATTATTACAATGACATCGCCACGCCGGAGATCGCGGAGCAGATCAACATGAAGGCGGACACCGTCTGCCGGGCGCTTTCACGGGTGCGTGAAAAACTGCGTGAGTGCATCGAGCAATCCATTAAGCAGGGAGGGCACGCTCATGCTTGAGGTCGACACATTGATCCAGCATTACCTCGAAGGCACACTCAGCGATGCCGAGGCGGAGCAGTTGCATGAGTTGCTCAAAGTGCAGCCAGAACTGGGTGAAAATCTGATCCAGCACTTCGAGATGGACGCGATGCTGCACGCCACGAAACCGCTGGCGGCGAACCACATCATTCGGCCCGCTCTGTTGCCAAAGCGCCGTTTCACCTTCGCCACTGTCACGAGCGTCGCCGCGATGGCGGCGTGCATCGCGCTCATGAGTGCTTGGATGGCTATGTCATGGCTGAAATCCGATGTTGAAGAGACCACGGCTTCCGTTGCGGTGCTTACGCGTGGCGTGAACCTCGAATGGGAATCCGTCGCCATCACGCCTGGCACACCGCTTTCACCTGGACTGATCAAACTGAAGTCAGGCATCGCGCAGATCGAGTTTTATCAAGGTGCCCGCGTTTTGATCGAAGGCCCCGCCGAATTCCAGCTCATCTCCAGCGGCGAGGCCAGCTGCACGCGTGGCAAGCTCAGCGCCAATGTGCCGCCGCAGGCCAAAGGTTTTCGCATCAACACGCCGAAAGGCACCATCGTCGATCTCGGTACCGAGTTTGGCCTCGATGTGAGCGACGCGAGTTCAGAGGTCCATGTGTTCAAAGGCGAGGTAGAGTTGCACAAGGCCGCCGAGTCGATGAAATCGCTCAAAGAAGGCCAAGCGATGTCTTTTGCGGCCGATTCGAAGCTTCTCGCCTCGAATGCCTCGAGCTTTGCCTCACTCAACGAAATCAATGCGCGCACGGCTTTGTCGGATCGCTCGCAGTTTGAGCGCTGGCAGGTGCAATGCGCCAAACTGAATGCCGATCCGAGTTTGAAGATCCATTTCGACTTTCAAGACGACGAATCGGCTCGCTCCTTGCGCAATCACGCTCATGCAGGCGAGGACGGCAGCATCGTCGGTGCCTCATGGACCGCTGGCCGCTGGCCGGAGAAGCGCGCATTGGAGTTTCGCAACGTCAGCGACCGCGTGCGCCTTGGCATTGCAGGCGAAACGAAAGCGCTCACGATGGGCGTATGGATGCGTGTGAACGGCCTCGACCGCTCCTTGAACTCCATCTTCATGTCCGAGGGCTGGAGCGACCGCAAAGTCCACTGGCAGATCACCCGCGAAGGCAAAATCCGCCTCGGCGTGGCCGGGAAAGGGAATGCTCATCATGTGGACTACGACACGCCGGTTTTCTTTACCCCCGAGCGCTTCGGCCGCTGGATGCATCTCGCCGTCGTCTTTGATCCCGCCGCCAAAGAAATCCGCCACTACGCCAATGGCGACCTGCTGGCCCGCCTGCCGCTCAAAGACGCCTCGCCGCTCAAACTCGGCATCGCCGAACTCGGTAACTGGAACGATCGCCGTCACCAAGGCGGCGTTGCCATCCGCCACCTGAGCGGCGCGATGGACGAGTTCGCGTTGTGGGATCGTGCGCTGAGCGATGCAGAGATTTCCGCGCTTGGCGAATAAGTGAGCGATAAACTCTGTTTATCTTCGATCCATGAAACTCAGCCTCACCGTGACTCTCTGTCTGCTCGTAGCCCCTATCTTTGCTGAATGGCCTCAAGCAGCGGGCCCTGATGGCAATTGGCAAATCCACGGACCCGATGCGGCGGTGCAATGGAGTGTCGCTCGTGATCAAAACATCCTCTGGCGCACAGCGCTACCCAATGGTGGTCAAAGCGGCATCGCCGTCTGGGGTGATCGGCTTTTTCTGACGACGTTCGATGTCTTCAAGGCCGGTGATTCCCTTTTTTCCAGCACCATCCTTGGCCACTGCCTCGACGCACGCACGGGCAAGCTCCTGTGGTCCGTGAAGCTCCATGGACCGACAGAGAGTCCCATGCTCTATGCTTACAGTGACTCGACTTCACCGACCCCAGTGACCGATGGCAAGCATGTGTGGTTCACCAACAACAGTGGCGAGATGGGTTGCTGGGATTTCGCTGGCAAAGAAGTCTGGCGGCGCAGTTTCATGCCCTGGGGCAAGCCTTATCCGTTTAACAAGCAGCACGAGCCGATGTTGGTCGGCGACACGATCATCAATGTCGAGCCCGCAGATGAAACACCGCCGGAGAAATCCGGTTGGAACTACCAACGTGGCATCGACAAGAACACCGGCAAGACTCGCTGGATCGCCGATGACGGCACCACGACCTATTGCACCTCTGTTTTCGGACACACGGCCAAGGGCGAGCCTGCGGTGCTGACGGGACGCGGTGGACACCACGACGTGCCGGAGCGCCCGGTGGGCCTGTCTCTCATCTCGCTCGCGCCGGGCAGCGAGGGCAAAACGCTCTGGCGTTTCGTTGCTGATACCGACAACAACGGCCAATCGCTCGCAGAACCCGGTTCGCTTGCCGCACCGACGTGGCAGGCCCTGTGGACACTGCATTGGGATGCGAAACATGCGTTTTGGTTCAAGCTCAACCCCGAAGAGTCGCACCTCATCTTCGACAGCAGCACGGGCAAACTCTTGTCCGAGCAGTCGCTCATTCGCGGTGTGGATTACCGGCAGTGGGATCCGGCGACAAAGCAGCACATCGTTCACACCAACGTCAATCTTCGTGACATGCGTGAGCTCGCACCGCGCAATGTTCTCAAACCCCAGGAAGTCATTCGCGTGCTTCCAGCCTGGCACGCCAACATCGTGCTCAACGGCTATCACTACTTCCTCACCAGCACCGCGCATCGCCGCAATTCGCACCCGCCCAAAGGCCGTGGTGGCCCGTCGCACTGCATCGCACGCGTGAACATTGCGACTGGTAAGGTCGAGTATTTCGAAGTGCCCGTCACTGTCATCCGTAAACCGGGCACACCCGATGAACTTGTCTATGGCATCGCTCAACACACCACCACACTGAACTCCGCAGGCCAGGACGTTGCCGCCGAGGATCGCTCACGCACCGATGGTTGGGAAATCCCCGCCTTCTGGGGCAGTCCCGTCGCCATCAATGACAAAATCTATGTCACCACGATGATCGGCATCACCTACGTCATCGATTCCAAGGCTCCGGTGCTTGATGCGAGCGCACTGCTCGCCGTGAATGACCTGGGTCCATCCGGCGAGACTTGGAGCCTGAATTCCATCAGCTATGACGCGGGCCGCATCTACCATCGCAGCTTGAAGGAAGTCGTCTGCATCGGCAAGAAGACCTCAAACGCCAAATAACCCCTCCACATGAAACGCCACCTCTTCATTTCCCTCCTATTCACCGCTGCGCTTCACGCGGCTGATCCAATTCGTGTGCTCGTTTGGGATGAGCAACAGCCTGCGCAAAAGAAGGCCTACGGTGACAAATTCCTCGGCGACACCATTGCCGCGCATCTCACCACGCTGTCGGGTTTGTCCGTGAAATCGACGAATATCCATGCGCCAGAGCAGGGTCTTGATGATGCCACACTTGATACGACCGATGTGCTCGTCTTTTGGAGCCATGCGCGGCAGAAGGATCAGGATGATGCGCGAGTCGAGGCTGTGGTGAAGCGCGTGATGGATGGCAAGCTCAGCCTCATCGCCCTGCACTCCGCGCATTGGTCCAAGCCCTTTGTGCGACTCATGCAGGAGCGCTCGAAAGCCGATGCGATGAAGGAAATGCCCGGCGTGCCGTGGGAATACACCAACGACAAGCCCTATGGCATCGTCCGCCCCAAAGTGGCCCGCACCACGCCCTACATCGAGAAAGGCGAAAGCGGCGTGTGGAAGCTCACGCTGCCGCAGTGCGTCTTTCCGGCTTATCGTGCCGATGGAGCGCCCTCGCACGTCACCACACTCCTTACCGATCATCCCATCGCCGCTGGCCTGCCTGCGAAATGGGACATCCCGCAGACCGAGATGTATGGAGAGCCCTTCCACGTGCCACCACCCGATGAGGTCGTGTTCGAAGAGAAGTGGGACAAGGGCGAGCACTTCCGTAGTGGTTGCGTTTGGACCGTGGGCAAAGGCCGCGTCTTCTATTTCCGTCCTGGCCACGAGACCTTCCCCGTCTTCAAACAAGCCGAACCGCTCAAAGTCATCGAAAACGCCGCACGCTGGCTGGGCACTGGCAATAGACAATAATGATCTCTCATGAAGCGCCTTCTCCTCACACTCCTCTCAGTCACGTCGCTTGCGAACGCGGCCACCAAGCCCAACATCCTCTTCTTCTTCGCCGATGATCAACGCGCGGACACCATCGCCGCGCTGGGCAATCCGGTGATCAAGACGCCGAATCTCGATCGCCTCGCGCATCGCGGCGTCGCTTTCAGCCGGGCCTACATGCAGGGCGGCATGGGCGGAGCCACCTGCGTGCCATCACGGGCGATGCTGCTTTCGGGGCAGAACCTGTTTCACATCGACGAGAAGCTGATGCGCAATGAAACGTGGCCTGAATCTTTCGCGAAAGCTGGCTACACCACTTTTGCCAGCGGCAAATGGCACAACGGCAACACCTCGCTGCCACGCGTGTTTCAGATCGCACGCTCCATGTTCACCGGTGGCATGACAAACCCCATGCAGGCCAAATTGAGCGACGTGGTGGATGGCAAGGTCGCCCCGGCCAAACCCAGCGCCAAGCACGCCTGTGAAGTCTTCGCCGACGAAGCGATCCGCTTCATCCAGCAGCAATCGAACGGCCCCTTCTTCGCCTACGTGCCTTTTGACGGCCCGCACGATCCGCACATCGTGCCCGACGATTTCCCCATCAAGTACACGGCGGACCAAATCCCGCTGCCGCCGAACTTTCTGCCGCAGCATCCCTTCAACAATGGCGAGATGGCCATCCGCGACGAGCAACTCCTACCCTGGCCACGCACAGAGGAAAACGTGCGCAACTTCCTTGCCGAGTACTACCGCTACATCTCCTTTCTCGATGTGCAGATCGGTCGCGTGCTCGCCGCGCTGGAAGCTTCGCCTCATGCGAAGAACACGATCATCGTTTTCTCCGCCGACAGCGGCGTCGCCCGCGGCAGCCACGGACTGATCGGCAAACAAAACGTCTATGAGCACTCCATGCGTGTTCCGCTCATCATCGCTGGTCCAGGCATCGCGGAAAACAAACGCACCGAAGCCCTGTGCTACCTCTTCGATGTGCTGCCCACGCTCGGTAAACTCTGTGGCGTCACAGGCCCCAAAACCAGCGAAGGCATCGACTTCAGCGCCACGCTCAACGACTCCACAAAGCCTGCCCGCAGCCAATTGATGTTCGCCTACAGAAACGTGCAACGCGCCTTCACCGACGGCCGCTGGAAGCTCATCCGCTATCCGCAGGTGGACCGTACGCAGCTCTTCGATTTGCAAGCCGACCCCTTTGAAGTCACCAACCTCGCCGACAAGCCCGAACACGCCGCCAAAGTCGCCGAACTCACCGCCGCCCTCGAAAAAGAAATGCAGCAAAGCGGCGATAACAGCGCTCTGAAAGTCGCCACTCCAGCGACTGCTGAGTGGAGTCCGCCCGTGAAGGGCTCAGGCGAAAAGAAGAGCAAGAAATAGCCTCGCTGCACGAATACTCACACCCGACTTTTAGATATCCAACCGCATGAGACATTTTCTCACCTTTCTACTCCTCACCACGACCGCATTCAGTCAGTCACGCGACATCCTCGACTACGCCGGCCAGAACAACGCACCGGCGGGCACGAAGCGGCTCGTGTTCATCGCGGCCAAGGGCACGCATGGGGGCGGCGGGCAGCATGAGTTCTTCGCGGGGGCCACATATCTGGCGCGGCGCATCAATGAGACCTATCCGCAGGCCTTTGCGGTGGTGTATCCGGAGAACAATTGGCCGAAGGACCTCACGAAAGCGGATGCGATCATCGTGCTGCTGAATCACGGCGGTCGTGCGGCGGATGATGTGAACATCAAGGCGGCTTGCGATCGCGGGGCGGGCTTCGCGGCGATTCATTATGGGGTGGAGGCCAGGATCGGCTCGCAGGGCAAAAACTTCCTCGATTGGATGGGCGGCTTCTTTGAGACGTTTTATTCCGTGAACCCGACGTGGGAGGCGAGCGTGCAGCCGGGCCAGCATCCGGTGTCGAACGGCGTGAAGGCCTTCTCGGCGAAGGATGAATGGTATTACCACATGCGCTTCGTGCCGGAGATGAAGGGCGTGACGCCGGTGCTCAGCGCCATCGCGCCGCTGAACACGGTGCATTTCAAAGAAGGCGACAAGCCGAGTCCACACGGCGGTAATCCTGACGTGTTGGCCGATGTAACTGCGGGCAAGCCGCAGCATCTCGCGTGGACGTTTGATCGGCCGAAAGGTGGTCGCGGCTTCGGCTTCACGGGCTTTCACTTCTTCGCGAACATGACGAACGACAGCTTCCGCACGACGATGCTGAATGGCGTGGCCTGGGTGGCTGGTTTGGAGATTCCTGCTGGCGGGATTGCCTCGAAAACACCGACGCGGGCCGAGCTCGATGCGCTGATGGCCGAAGCGCACGGCCCGAAGGTCGCGAAGTCCGTTGGCACGGCGAAACCGGTCTTTGAAACGCCCGCGCTGACCTCCACGAGCAAGCCGCGCCTTGTTTCCATCGATGTGCCGGTGAAGGACGCGAAGGAGTTGTATCTCGTCGTTTCGGATGAAGGCTCGAAGAGTTGCGATTGGTCAAACTGGATCGAACCCAAGCTCATCATGGCCGATGGCAAAGCGGTCGATCTCGCCACGCTGAAATGGAAGGGCGATGACGCGGGCTTTGGCCGCACTCGCATCGGCACGAATCACACCGGCAAGCCGATGCTCGTGGATAAGCAGACCTACACGAACGGCATCGGCACGCATGCGCCGTCGGCCATCGCGTATGATTTGCCTGCGGGCGTGGTGCGCTTCACCGCGAAGGTGGCGATTGATGATGGCGGCATGGCGCGCGGTGGCAAGCCGAGTGATGCGCAGGTGAAGTTCCTCGTCTATACCGCTGCGCCTGCCACGCGTGAGGCGAAGGCCGCCGCGAATCCGCCGAACTTCAGCGAAGGGCCGCAGCTAGTGCCCGCAGAGCTTCTCACGGTGCCGGAGGGCCTCGAAGTGACGCTGTGGGCCAACTCACCGATGCTCTACAATCCCACGAACATCGACTTCGACGCGCAGGGTCGCTTGTATGTCGCGGAAGGTGTGAATTATCGCAGAGAAGGCAGTCGGCGCAAAGAGGGCGACCGCATTGTCGTGCTCGAAGACACGGATCACGACGGCAAGGCGGACAAGAGCAGCGTGTTTGTGCAAGAGCCAGGGCTGGCAGCGCCACTCGGAGTCGCTGTGCTCGACGGAAAGGTCGTCGTGTCGCAGCCGCCGGACTTGCTCGTATATTCGGATGCCGATGGCGATTTGAAGCCGGAGAAGCGCGAGGTCTTGCTCACTGGCTTCAATGGTCGCCAGCATGATCACAGCCTGCACAGCGTCACCGCCGGGCCGGATGGGCAGTGGTATTTCAATCAAGGCAACACCGGTGCCGAGTTCACGGACCGCAGCGGCAAAACCTTCCGCATGGGCAGTCCATATCAGCTGCAAAACATCGCCGGCATGAAGAGCGACGACGGCCATGTGTGGATCGGCGGCTTCAGCGCACGCATGAATTCCGATGGCTCGAACGTGAACATCATCGGGCACAACTACCGCAACAGCTACGAGCAGGCGCTTACGAGCTACGGCGATCTTTTCCAAAGCGACAACGACGATCCGCCCGCCTGCCGTGTGAGTCATGTGTTGGAGGGCGGCAACGCCGGATTCGCCAGTGCCGACGGCCAGCGTGCCTGGGGCGCGGACAAACGGCCCGGCCAGGATACGCCGACCGCCGAATGGCGTCAGGAAGACCCCGGCACGATGCCCGCAGGCGATGTCTATGGCGGCGGATCGCCTACCGGCGTGGCCTTTTATGAGAATGGCGTTCTCGGCGAAAAATGGCGCGGCTTGTTGCTCGCGTGCGAGGCGGGCAAGAACGTCATTTTCGGCTACTTGCCAAAAGCTGACGGCGCGGGCTTCAAACTGGAGCGCATGGACTTCATGACTTCGAACAAGGAGAAGCAATGGGCTGGCAGTGATTTCCTCGGTGGCAAGGAAACCAACGAACTGAAGACGAAATTCCGCCCCAGCGATGTGTGCGTGGGCCCTGATGGCGCTTTGTATGTCGCCGACTGGTTTGATGCCCGCGTCGGTGGTCACGGCACGCGAGATGATGGCTTTACCGGAGCCATCTACCGCATCGCGCCAAAGGGATTTAGGAGCGTCGTGCCCAAACTCGATCTGAACACCTTCGAAGGCCAGATCGCCGCGCTGAAGAGCCCCGCCGTGAACGTGCGCAACAGCGGCTTCACCCGCCTGAAAGCCGCTGGAGCCAAATCAGTGCCTGCGGTGGCCGCTTTGCTCGAAGACAGCGATTCATTCATCGCCGCACGCGGCGCTTGGCTGCTCGCTCAACTCGGCGATGAAGGCATCGCGAAGGTGAAACCGTGGTTGCAGTCGAAGGATGCTACGCAGCGACTCGTCGCTTATCGCGCGCTGCGTCGTGCGAATCACGATGTGCTCGCGATGGCGACAAAAATGGCTGCCGATTCGGATGCAGCCGTGCGTCGCGAAGTGGCGCTCACGTTGCGCGATGTGCCTGCTGAGAAGAGCGTGCCTATTCTGGTAAAGATTGCGCAGCAATTTGATGGCAATGACCGCAGCTATCTCGACGCACTCGGCCTCGGCAGCGAGGGTAAGGAATCGCAGGTCTTTGCCGCGTTAAAGCCCGCGTGGGACGACGCCTTTGCACGCATCGCCTGGCGTTTGCATCCACCGGAGGCTGTGGAGGGCTTCAAGACCCGCGTGCTGGATGACAAGCTCAGCAAAGACCAGCGTCAGCTCATGCTCACGGCGCTCGCCTTCACGCAAAGCCCCGAGGCTGCCGGTGTGGTGATCGAACTTGCCCAGAAGAAGGATTTTCCGCTGCAAGAGATGGCCAAGTGGTGGCTCATGAATCGCAAGAACAATGATTGGAAGGCCTACGGCATCGAGCAGAGCCTCAAAGCACTCGGCATCTACGATCCCGACAAGGTGAAGCTCACCGCCAGTCCGCTGCCGCCACTTCCGGCGAATGCGAAAGCCTTCGACCTCAAAGCCATCGCCAAGCTGCAAGGCGATGCCAAACGCGGTGCCACCGCGATTGCCACGTGCTACACCTGCCACCGCATCGGCACGCAGGGCATCGACTTCGGTCCCGACCTCACCACCTTTGGCAAACAACAAACCGCTGACGTGCTCATCCAGTCCATCGCCGAGCCGAGCAAAGGCATCTCCCATGGTTTTGAAGGCACTGAGATCACTACCACCGATGGCCTCGTCATCACCGGCATGGTCCTCACCAATGGCGACCCCGTTTTGATCAAGTGCATGGGTGGCATCGTTCAAACCGTGCCGAAGAAGCGCATCGCCGGCACCAAGAAGATCAAAGGTCGCAGCCTCATGTATGAGCCAACATTGCTAGGCCTCACCGAGCAGAGCATCGCGGACATCGTGGCTTACTTGAAGAGCCTTTGACCGCAAGAACCGCCTCCCATTTTAGATCTACCCTATTCCCCAACTGCATGAAGCGCATCCACCTTGCCCCGTTCGCCCTCGTTTCGTTCGCGTCTGCCGCGCCGCTTGTCTTGGAAAGCGCGGAAGGGCCTAGCAAGGGTAAGCTCTTTGACATCGACCCAGAGGGTAACATCGCCGCAGGTGTTCCGCAGCATGATTGAGCGTCCGATGTGCGTTCTATTTGCCCCTCAAACCTGAGGCTCACCTCTCTCAATCATGAAGTTCATTTACATCGTCTGCTTTTTGATGTCGCTGCGTGCGGCATCTGCGGCTGACTCGCTGCGCTACAATCGCGACATCCGACCGATCCTGTCGGATAACTGTTTTGCCTGCCATGGGCCTGACAAAGGCAATCGCAAAGCCGAATTGCGGCTCGATTTGCGTGAGGCGGCGATCAAACCGGCAAAATCGGGCGATACAGCCATTGTGCCGGGCAAGGTTGACGAGAGCGCGCTCGTGGCCCGCATTTTGAGCAATGATGAAGACGAGATCATGCCGCCAACGAAGTCGCACAAGAAGATCAGTGAGGCTCAGAAGGTGATCTTGAAGCGCTGGGTGGCTGAGGGTGCGGTGTATGAGAAACATTGGGCGTTTGAGCCGCCACAGCGCGCGACTTTGCCAGCGGTAAAGACAGCGGGCTGGGTGCGGAACCCGATTGATGCGTTTGTTCTCGCCGGACTGGAAGAAGTGGACCTGCAGCCAGCGGCGGAGGCTGACCGTCGGACTTTGGCGCGGCGCTTGTCGCTGGATATGACCGGGTTGCCACCGAAGCCCGAAGAGGTGGAGGCCTTTGTGAAGGACAAGTCGCCGGATGCTTATGAAAAGCTGGTGAAGCGGCTCATGGACTCACAGCAGTGGGGCGAGCACCGTGGACGCTACTGGCTGGATGCGGCACGCTATGGCGACACGCATGGGATTCATCATGACGCATACCGCGAGATGTGGCCGTATCGCGATTGGGTGATCAGTGCCTTCAATAAGAACATGCGCTTTGATGCTTTCACGGTGGAGCAAATCGCGGGCGATCTGCTGCCAAACCCAACGCGCGAGCAATTGATCGCCACGGGCTTCCATCGCTGCAACATCACCACCGCCGAGGGTGGCACCATCGCTGACGAAAATCTGGCGATGTATGCCAATGACCGCGTGACGACGACTTCCTGGGTCTGGCTGGGCCTCACGGCGAACTGCGCCGCCTGCCACGACCACAAGTTTGACCCGATCACGCAAAAGGACTTCTATTCGATGGCCGCCTACTTCCGAAACACCACGCAGGGTGCCATGGATGGTAATGTGAAGGACACGAAGCCGATTATCTACCTGCCGGATTCGAAGGACGAGAAGCGCTTCGCTGAATTGCCAAAGCTCATCGCCAATGCCAACGCCGCATTGACCCAACGCCGCCGTGATGCCGCTAAGGATGCTGAAACGTGGGCCGGCATTGTCACTCCAGAGAAGTTCGGCATCAGCGCAGAAGCGCTGGTGGACAAGGTCGATGCCGCGAAGCCTTTCTCGGTGGCCGCACGCGTGAAGACGAGCAAAGACGGAGTCATCGCTGGCCAATTGTTTGTGCAAGGCAAAAAGTTTGGACTGCAAGCAGGCAAGCTGATCGCCATCTCGAAGCGCGATGTCATCACACCCGGCAAAGAGCAGCACCTCATGGCCAGCTTTGACGGAAAAAATGGCATCGTGCTCTACCTCGACGGCAAAGAGGCCGAATCCGACCGCAAGGGCAAGATGACGGCCAAAGAGCCACTCGAAGGAGCAACCGATTTAAAGATCTACACTCGCACGCTCAGCAAAGCCGACGCGCTCTCGTTGAATGATGAGGCTCGCTTGCGCAAAACAGTCGCCATCGCACTCGATAAGCGAAATCCAAAGCAGAAGACCGAACTTACCGACTTCTACTTCCGCAGCGTGGATGAGCCATCCATGGAACTCGTAGTGCAGATCGATGCACTGACTGCGGAAGACGCGGCGATCCGATCGAGATCAACGCTGACACACATTCAGGAAGAAAAACAGGGTGAGGCGATGGCCAACATCCTCATGCGCGGCGCTTATGACAAAGTGGGCGAAAAAGTCACGCCAACAGGCTTCAGTGCGCTGCACGAGATGCCGAAGGATGCGCCGAAGAATCGCCTCGGCCTCGCGCATTGGCTTGTGTCGCCGCAGAACCCGCTATCCGCGCGAGTGACGGTTAATCGCTTCTGGCAGGAGCTTTTCGGCACAGGGCTCGTGCGCACGGCGGAGGACTTTGGTTCGCAGGGCGAGCTTCCGTCAAACCCTGAACTGCTCGATTGGCTGGCGGTGGAGTTTCGTGAGTCCGGCTGGGATGTGAAGAAACTCTTCACGCTGATGGTCACTTCCTCGACGTATCGTCAGGCCAGCAAGATCACACCCGAAAAACTCGCGCGCGATCCACAAAACCGACTGCTTTCGCGTGGACCACGCTTCCGCATGGATGCGGAGATGATCCGCGATTATGCGCTGGCAGTGGGTGGCACGCTGCTGCCCAAAATGGGCGGTCCCGGCACCAAGCCATATCAACCGAGCAACATCTGGGAAGTCGTCGGCCTTCACGGCTCACGCTACACGCAGGACAAAGGCGAGAACCTCTATCGCCGCACGATTTACAACTTCTGGAAGCGTCAGGCTCCATCGCCAAACATGGAAGTCTTCAACGCCCCAACGCGTGAAGTTTGCACCGTGCGCCGTGAACGCACCAACACACCGCTTCAGGCTCTCGTGACGCTGAATGACCCACAATTTGTTGAAGCGGCACGTCGTTTGGCTGAAGCCGTGATGAAACAAAAGAAGGACGCGCCCGCAATCATCACCGAACTCGCCTCACGCGTGCTCTTGCGTCCGCTGAGCGATGCCGAAACGAAAGTCGTGAATGCTACGCTCGCGGATCTCGAGACCGAATTCACCGCGCATCCCGAGCGTGCCACCGCATTCCTCAACATCGGCGAGACCAAGGCCGATGCCAGCCTTCCTGCTCCCAAACTCGCCGCCTACGGCATGATCGCCAGCCAACTGCTCAACCTGGACGAAGCGCTGAACAAATAACACGCCATGACCTGCAACTCCCATCTCTTTGATCATCTGCCGCACGAGACACGTCTGGAACTCACGCGCCGCCAGCTCTTTGGCCGTGGTGGCAGTGTTGTCGGTGCCGCAGCACTCAGTTCTCTCATGGGCGAGAGTTTCGCGAGCTCGAGCAAGCCTGCGCTGCCGCATTGGCCAGCAAAGGCGAAGAACATCATCTACCTGCACATGGTTGGCGGCCCTTCGCAGATCGATCTCTACGATCATAAACCAAAGATGGTCGAGATGTATGACAAGGATCTGCCAGACAGCATCCGCAATGGCCAGCGTCTCACTGGCATGACCAGCGGACAGGCGCGCTTTCCTGTAGCCCCATCTAAATGGAAGTTCAGTCAGGCGGGCAAGTGCGGCCTGTGGATGAATCAGGAGTTGCTGCCTTATACGGCGAAGTCCGTCGATGACATGGCCTTCATCCGCTCAATGAACACAGAGGCGATCAATCACGAGCCCGCGATCACCGCCATGCAGACTGGCTCGCAGGTCGCCGGACGTGCCTGCATCGGCTCTTGGCTCAGCTATGGCCTCGGATCCGTGAATCAGAATCTCCCGGCTTTCGTTGTGCTCATTGCCGAGCCCTCACAAGGCGGTGCCATTCAGGCCATCTCAGGAAAGCTATGGTCCAGCGGCTTTCTGCCGGGCGAGCATGCAGGCGTGAGCTTCCGCAGTGCAGGTGATCCCATTCTCTACATCAACAATCCCGACGGCGTCACGCCGCAGATGCGCCGCAAGCAGCTCGATGGCATCAATCAGCTCAATCAGATGGCGTATCAAAGTCTGGGCGATCCAGACACCAACGTGCGCATCCAGCAATACGAGATGGCCTTCCGCATGCAAGCCAGCGTGCCCGATTTGACCGATATCAGCAAGGAACCCGATCACACCTTCAAGCTCTACGGCGAGACCGCACGCAAGCCCGGCAGCTTTGCCAACAGCGCGCTCATGGCCCGCCGACTCACCGAGCGCGGTGTGCGCTTCGTGCAGATTTATCTCAATGGCTGGGATCAGCACGGCAATGTCGGCGGCAAGCTACCGACGCAATGTCTCGACATCGATCAAGCCACTCACGGTTTGATCGAGGATCTCAAGCAGCGCGGCCTCTTTGAAGACACGCTCATCATCTGGGGTGGTGAGTTTGGCCGCACGATCTACTCTCAAGGCGGACTCTCGAAAGAGAACTACGGCCGCGATCACCATCCGCGATGCTTCACCATGTGGATGGCGGGTGGCGGCGTCAAAGGTGGCACCATTTACGGTGAAACCGACGATTTCAGCTACAACATCGTCAAAGACCCTGTCCACGTGCGCGACTTCCACGCCACCATCATGCACCTGCTTGGCATCGATCACGAGCGCTTCACTTTCCGAGCGCAAGGTCTCGACTTTAAGCTAACTGGCGTCGATCCCGCCAAGGTCGTGAAAGCCGTCCTCGCCTGAAGTGCTATTCAGCCATTTCCAGAACACCAATCACCCCTTTCCAACACCCAACTCAATGAAACACATCCTCCCCACCCTAATCTCCCTCGCTACCTTCGCGAGTGCTGCACCACTCGTTTATGAAGGCACGGAAGGGCCAGGCAAAGGCAAACACATCGTCTTTTTGGCCGGGGATCATGAGTATCGCTCCGAAGAAACGCTGCCTGCTATCGCACGTATTTTGGCAAAGCATCATGGTTTTAAATGCACGGTGCTTTTTGACATCGACCCGGAGGGCAACATCGCTGCGGGTGAGCCGCAGAACATTCCTGGCATGGAGGCGCTCGACTCCGCGGATCTCGCCGTCGTCTTTCTGCGCTTTCAGGGCCTACCGCCTGAGCAGATGAAGCACCTCGATGCTTATCTCAATCGCGGTGGGCCAGTCATCGGTATGCGCACGGCCACACATGCCTTCAAAGGCACGCCAGAGCCTTATGCCAAGTATGACTACAATTCCAAAGTCGCGGGTTACGAGTCCGGTTTCGGTCATCAGGTGCTCGGGCAGACTTGGGTTGGCCATTACGGCAAAAATCATGTTCAGAGCACAAGCATCGCCATTATACCTGACAAAGCGGCGCATCCGATCCTTCGCGGCGTGAAGGACATTTGGGTGCAGGCAGGTGGTTACGTCGGCAAACCGACCGATGGCGATATTTTGACGATGGCGCAGCCGCTGGATGGCATGACACAGGATTCACCTGCATCAAAGACACAGCCGCCGCAGCCAAGCGAGTGGACACGCTCTTATAAAAGCGCTTCGGGCAAAGTAGGCCGCGTTTTAACCTCCCTTTACGGAACATCAGAGGACATCACGAACGAAGGCTATCGACGCATGATGGTGAACAGTTGTTTCTGGGCCGTGGGTCTGGAAGACGCGATCAAAACGGATCTAAACGTCGCATTTGTCGGTGCGGCGAAACCGAACACCTTTGGTGGCGGTGCTTATGCACGTGGCATCAAGCCGGAGATGTATGCAGGCTTTGAAAGTCCGATCCCGGCGAATAACAACACGCAGGGACCCGCGAAGTCGAAGAAGGAAGAGAGGACGGAGAAAAAGGCCGAGAAACAGGCTGCTAAAACCGACGAATCGGCCAAACCATCACTCGCAACAAGCAAGCCAGCCCGTTTTGTCCGCATCGAGATTCCCGGCGAAAAGGAGTGCCTGCAAATCGCTGAGATCGAAATCATGAGCGGTGGCAAGAACATCGCGAAGGGCGGCAAGGCCACGCAATCGACGACGCGGAATGGTGGCGACGCAAATCGTGCGATGGATGGCGACAAAAACCCGAACTATGGGAATGGCATGACGCACACGCAGGAGAACCAACCGAATCCCTGGTGGGAGGTCGATCTTGGTTCTGCACAACAAGTGGATGCAATCAGCCTGTGGAGCCGTCGGGGCTTCTCAGATCGTCTCGGTGACTTCACGCTGCAATTGCTCGATGAAGGACGCAAAGCGGTGTTCGAGCTGAAGAATGTGGCCGCTGGCGATTCGCTCACGATTGATGTCAAAGGTGGCGGCAAGCTCGCCTACCTCTCCTTTGACGGTAAGCCCGGCAAACCGGCTGAGAAGGGATCATCTGGCGGTGGCAAGAGGTCCGCTCCCTCCGGCCCGCCAGAGCCACCGCTCGCCGATGTGCCTGTGGGCTACAAGGACCCGATGCCCTTCGCGTTCAGCAAAGGCGATACCGTGGCGATCCTCGGCAACGGTTTGCCAGAGCGCATGCAGCACGATGGCTGGATGGAGACAGTTCTTCAAAGCGCGCTACCTGAGCAGAACGTGCGCTTCCGCAACATGAGCACCAGCGGCGACCGCCCGAATTCGTATCCGCGCAGTCCAGGTCAGATCTCGATGGTGACTTACTTGCAGCATGTGAAGGCGGATGTCGTGTTCGGCTTCTTTGGTTATAACGAGTCGTATGACAACAAGCCGGAAGAATACAAAGCGCAGCTCATTGAGTTCGTGAAGAAGACGCGCGGCACGAAGCCGAATGGCAAATCGTTCCCGCGCATCGTTCTCTTCAGCCCCATCGCGCATGAAGACACGCGCAACGCCAACGTCCCCGACGGCAAGGCGCATAACGCGCAGCTTGAGGCTTACACCAAAGCCACGGAAGCAGCGGCGAAGGAAGCGGGTGTGGCGTTTGTGGATCTGTATCATCCGTCGCTTGAGATGTTTAAAGCTTCGAAGGAACCGCTCACGATCAATGGCGTGCATCTCACCGATGAGGGTGAGCGCCAGCTAGCGGAAGTGATCGCGAAGGGGTTACTCGGCAAGCAAGTGACGGCCTCGGCTTCGATGGAGCCACTGCGTGAGGCCGTGGTCGATAAGAGCACGCATTGGTATCATCGCTACCATGCCTCGGACGGCAATGACGTGTGGGGCAGTCGCTCGACACTGAGCTTCAGCGATGGCCAGACCAATGGCGTCGTGTTGCAGCATGAGCTGTCGATGCTCGACGTGATGACCGCGAATCGCGATGAGCGCGTGTGGGCGCGCATCAACGGTGGCGACAAGAAGATCGACGACAGCAACGTGCCCAAGCCCATCCCCGTGAAGTCGAATGTCGGCGGCGGCAGCAAGAGCAGCAGCGCGGTGAAGGAAGGCTTGCTCACTTACGTCAGTGGCGAAGAAGCGATCAAGCACATGGCCGTGAAGAAGGGCTTCGAAGTGCATCTCTTTGCCGACGAAGTGATGTTCCCGCAGATCGCGAATCCCGTTCAGATTCAGTTCGATGTCAAAGGCCGCCTCTGGGTCGCTGCGTGGGCCGACTATCCGAAGTGGGAGCCATTAAAGGAAAGCAAAGACGCGCTGCTCATCGTCCACGATGACAACAACGACGGCAAAGCTGACCGCGTCACCGAGTTCGCCAAGGTGAACAACCCGCTGGGCTTTGAGTTCTGGAACGGCGGCGTGCTCGTCACTCGCCAGAGCGAGATCCTCTTCCTCAAAGACACCGACGGCGACGACAAAGCCGACGTGAGCATCATCATGCTCCAGGGTCTCGATTCGTCCGACACACATCACGGCGCGAACAACCTCATCTACGGCCCCGATGGCGGCATCTACTGGCAGAGCGGAGTCTTCATGCAGCACAACCACGAGCACCCGTGGGGCCCTGCGCTTCAGGCCACATCGAGCGCCATGTATCGCTTTGATCCGCGCCGCTTCACCATTTCAAAGCACGCTGACAACTCGCCAAACCCACACGGCATCTCGTTTGATTCCTGGGGCTATCACTACGCCACCGACGGCACAGGCGGTCGCGCCTATCAAGTGCGGCCAGAGGGTAGTAGCTTCAAAATGTATGAACTGCTCAAGAAGGAAGTGCGTCCCGTCACCGCGAGCGAGATCGTCAGCAGCACGCACTTCCCCGCCGACATGCAGGGCGACTTCTTGATCTGCAACGTCATCGGTTTCCTCGGTGTGAAGGAGTATCATCTGGAGCGCGATGGCGACAAAGCCACCGTCTGGGGCGAGCCCAATGGCGACGAACTCAGCGTCAAAGTCACGCAAGCCGACGGCACCATCACGGAAGAAACGTCGCGCGGCTTCCTCATGAGTGGCGACAAGAATTTCCGTCCCTCCGACGCCGTCTTCGCGCCCGATGGCTCGCTGTATTTGGCCGACTGGCACAACGTCATCATCGGCCACATGCAGCACAACGTGCGCGACCCAAACCGCGACCACGCGCATGGCCGCATCTACCGCATCACCGCCACCGGCCGCGAATTGCAGAAGCCTGTCGCCATCTCCGGCCAGCCCATCCCCGCGCTGCTCGATGTGTTAAAACACCCCACCGACAGCATCCGCCAGCGTGCCCGCATCGAACTCAGCTCACGTGATTCCAAAGAGGTCATCGCCGCCACGAAAGCGTGGGTGAAGCAGTTCGACGCCACCAAGAAAGAGGACGCGCATCCTTTGCTCGAAGCCCTCTGGCTCTCGTCGCAGCACAACATCCGCAACGTCGAACTCCTCGGCCAGCTCATGAAGTCGCCCGAGCCTCATGCGCGCAATGCCGCGCAGGTCATTCAGCACCTATGGTATAACGTCGAAGCCTCGTTCCATGGCGGTGTCATCGCCGGTGATGTGGAAGAGAAGACCCAGAAGTCCGGCATCCTCAGTGACACACCCGAGCTGACCACCATCCGCATCGCCACCGTTAAGGAGCGCATGATGTATGACGTCAAGGACCTCACCGTGAAGCCTAACAAGAAAGTGAAGCTCACCTTTGTGAATGAAGACTTCATGCCGCACAACCTCCTGCTCGTGCAGCCCGGCAAGATCGACGAGATCGCCAACCAAGCCCTCATCATGGGCGCGAAAGGCTTCGAAACCGGCTTCATCCCCGAGAACAAAAACATCATCTGGCACAGCAAGCTGCTCGACGCCGGCAAAGAAGAAGTCATCGAGTTCACCACGCCCACCGCGCCCGGCGACTACCCTCTGATGTGCTCCTTCCCAGGCCACTCGATCATCATGCGTGGAGTGCTGCATGTGAAGTGACCTCGTAGCATGGCCTTTCTAGGCTGTGTGCATTCTCTTCATAACAGCTCCAAAACACAGGCTAGAAAGCCTATGCTACGTCCATGACTCCACCACTCCACCGGCCTCTCGTCGCGCTGCTGCTGTTTGCATCATCGCTTTCCGCGCAGACGAAATACGATCCGAAGGTGCTTCTGAAAGGGCACGACTACTTCGAACTGCGTGACGGCCTAGCGAACGCGCAGATCAAGTTTGAGCGGGAGAAGACGGGGCGTGTCGCCTTCCTCGGTGGCTCCATCACCGCCGGTGGTGGCTGGCGGGATCATGTGATGAAGTATTTCCAGGCGAAGTTTCCACAGACGAAGTTCGAGTTCATCGCGGCGGGTATCGGTTCGATGGGTTCCGTGCCTCATGCATTCCGCTTGGAGCGCGATGTGTTGTCGAAAGGGCCGGTTGATTTGCTCTTTGCCGAAGCGGCGGTGAATGACAGCTCGAACATCCCCGATCATCCCGAGCAGATGCTGCGTGGCATGGAGGGCGTGGTGCGTCATGCTCGCGAAGCGAATTCGCTCACGGACATCATTCACATGCACTTCGTCATGCCGCCTCACATGGATGACTACCACAAGGGTAAAGTGCCCGCCTCCATCGCGCAGCACGAGAAAGTGGCGGCCGCGTATGGCAATGCGTCGCTGAATCTCGCGCTCGAAGTCACCGACCGCATCGATGCAGGCGAATTCACGTGGGACAAGGATTTCCAAGGACTGCATCCGTCTGATTTCGTTCATCAGCTTTACGCCAACAGCATCGCCCGCATGTTGGACACCGCTTTTGCCAAACCTCTGGCCGATGCCGCGAAACCTCATGCTCTTCCCTCGATGGTCGATGCGCAAAGCTATGCCAAAGGCCGCCTCGGCAGCATCGCCGATGCGAAGATCATCAAAGGCTTCACACTGGAGCAGGCGTGGAAGCCTGTGGACGGCAAAGGCACACGAGCTGGCTTTGTGAACGTGCCCGCGCTCGTCGGCACGGAGCCTGGAGCCGAGTTTGAGTTCAGTTTCACCGGCACCGGCTGCGGTCTTTTCATCGCCGCAGGCCCCGATGCGGGTCGGATCGAATTCAGCATCGACGGCGGCGAGTATCGCAAGCTCGAAACCTTCACGCACTGGAGCGCAGGACTGCATCTGCCGTGGGCTTTGATCCTGGACGAAAGCCTCAAACCCGGCCCTCACACTGCCAAAGTCTGCCTCGCCACCGATCACGATGCGAAAGGCTCGGGCACCGCACTGCGTGTTTTCCATCTATTGCTCAATTGAGCCTTTCACATGATTCCGAAATACGCCCGTTATCCATCACTCGTTGATCGCACTGTTTTCATCACGGGAGGTGCGGATGGCATCGGCAGTGCCATGGTGGAGCAATTCGCCCGCCAGGGCAGCCGCGTGGCCTTTGTGGATAAAAACGTCGCGTATGCCAAGGCTACGATTCAGCGCTGTATCGACGCGGGTTCGGTACACACACCTTTGTTTTACGAGGTCGATCTGCTCGACATCGAAGCACTGAAGGCGGCCTGTGCTGCGGCGGTGCGCGATCTCGGCAGCGTCACCGTTTTGGTCAATAACGCCGCCAACGATGATCGCCACGACTGGCAGGACATGACGCCGGAGTATTTCGACAACCGCATCAACACCAACCTGCGGCATTACTTCTTCGCCATCCAGGCGCTGGCACCGCAGATGATCGCTGCTGAGCACGGATCGGTGATCAACATCGGCTCCAGCAGTTACATGATGCAGGAGGACTTCTTTCCCGGCTACGCCATCGCCAAATCGGCTGTGGAAGGCATCACGCGCACCATGGCCCGCACCTTTGGCCCCCATGGAGTGCGAGTGAATACCGTGCTCCCCGGCTGGGTGCCCACGGAGCGCCAGCTCACAAAATGGTGGTCGCCCGAAGGCGAAGCGGGCACCATGCGTGATCAGGCCCTCAAACGCCGCATCATGCCGGATGAATTTGCTCAAATGGTCCTCTTCCTCGCCGCCGATGATGGCGCCGCCTGCACCGCACAGCAGTTCATGGTGGACGGTGGGCGTTTCTAGACCTCACCTCATGTTGCCTTCACTCATGCGCGTCACCCATATTTTCACAGCCCTGCTCATCGCACAACTGACCGCCCATGCGGCCGAAAGCGAGCCACGCGTCGTCATGCAGGAAAAACATCGTGCTTTGTTCAAGGAGCACTGCGTCTCCTGCCACGGCCCGGAGAAGCAAAAGGGTAAGTTTCGAGTGGACGATTTGCCGTTCACCATCACGAACGTCGAAACGGCCGAGAAATGGCAGAAGGTGCTCAATCAGATGAATTCCGGTGAGATGCCGCCTGAGGATGAGAAGCAACCATCCAAGGATGCCAAGGCGGACTTCTTGGATGATCTGTCGAATGTCATGGTCGCGGCGCGGCGCTCGCTGAATGACCAGCAGGGTGTCATCACCATGCGGCGGCTGAACCGGCGAGAGTACAAGAACACGCTACGCGAGTTGCTCGGGGTGGAGATCAATGTGGCGGAGTTGCCGAGTGATACGGGCACGGGTGGCTTCGACACGGCGGGACAGAACCTCTTCATGTCGGCCAACCAGTTTGAGCAGTATCAATCGCTCGGGCTTCAGGCGCTGGAGGAGGCGTTCACGCGCTCCGCCGTGGCGAATGAGGAACGCAGCCTGCATGTCGAGACGGAGGAAAACAATGGGCGCATCCGCAAGAACTACCAGGAGCAGCTCGATGCGCTGGACCGCGCGACGAAGTGGGCGAAGGCGGTCGAGGATGCTGCGGCGAAACCGGAGAATTCCGCGGTCGTGGCGGAGATTCGTGGACGGGTGAAGAGCGATGATTTTTTCCGTCGCGAGTGGGTGAAAATCAAAGGTGCGCCTGCGCCGGAGGAGTTTGGCTTCAAGACGGTGGAGAACAACGCGGACAAGGCGAACCGCGCGCTGGGCTATGGCACCAAGGTGGGGACGGGCTACATGCGTCCTTATCACGAGCGTTACCTGAAGCAGCCGCATCTCGACACCGGCGCATATTTGACCATCAGCGCCAGCGATCTCGGCAATGACAATTTCCCGATCCTCGTGCCTTACAACTGGCCGATTGGCGATTACACCGTGCGCGTGCGCCTGGGCCACACACCACAATCGACGCCGGAGCGGCGCTACATCGAGTTCGGCACAAATCCACGCAATGGGCAGCCGCTGAGCACGCACGCAGTGAGCGGCACGATCGAGCAGCCGGAAGTCATCGAAATCCCCTTCACGCTCACGAAGGAGCACGCCGAGCGCAATGACCGCACGATCTTCATCCGCGAGAAAGGTACGAACGATCACTACCTGCGGACGCGCGAGATTTTTGGCGCGGGCAAGACCAAGAACGGCATCGGCCCCGAGTTGGCGATTTGGGTGGATTGGATCGAGATCGAGCGCAAGACGGCGAACAAGAAGCCGAAGACGGAGGAGTTGGTTAAGTTTGGCATCGGCGACAATCGCCAGGTCGGCAGCGTGACGGCGAAGGGCGTGAGCAAGGTGCGCTTTGAATGCGAGACGGCGAACGAGAAGGTCAGCAAGTATGTGAAGGAGCAGATCGACGCGCGAGCGAATGCCAATGCGTGGGTCAAAGCCGTGAACGATGCTGCGGCGAGGCCGGAGAATGCAACGGTGGTCGCGGAGCTGCGCAAGAACTTGAAAACCGACGCCATTTTCCGCCGCTCGTGGGACAAGATCCCAGGTGCACCCTCGCCGGAGAGTTTTGGCTTCAAGACCTTGGAGAATAACGCGGACAAGGCGAACGACGCGCTCGGCGAAGGCTGGCAGAAGTATCACGAATACTACCTGAGCCGACCACATCTCGACCGTGGTGCTTATCTCGGCACGCCGACGAAACATCCCGCGGTGATGGCGTTGGGCTTCATGCAACTTCCGGTGCCGGGCGAGTGGACGAGCGGTGAGTTTGTCCTCCGTGTTCGCATCGCCGCCGCGAAGGAGGCGCGACCAGAGCAGAAGTTCCTCGAAATGGGCATGCATCCGCGCAATGGCATGGTGCGCGCCACTTTTGAAATCACCGGCACGATGGAGAAGCCGCAGATCGTCGAGATGCCCTTCACGCTGACCAAGGCGATCACCGACGGCGGCGACCGCACGCTTTTCATTCGCGAAAAAGGCGCGTGGGACAACAACGACGAAGGCGGACGCAAACGCAGCGAGGCTGTGAAGCGCAACGGCATCGGCCCCGAGGCTGTGCTGTGGATCGACTACATGGAAATCGAGCGCGTGAGCGCTCCCGTCGGCTCCGCGCCCGGTCTCGTCGCGCTGGGCATTCCGCTGGATGACACGGGTGCCGTCACCGAGATCAAACCGGCGCTACAGCGCTTTTGCGCCGCCGCATTTCGTGGCATGGAGCCGCCCGCGAGCTTCGTGGACAAGCTGGCCGCGCTTTACGACACGCAGCGGAAAGCAGGGACGAAGCACAGCGCGGCGCTGAAGGAGACGCTCTCCGTCGTGCTCGCCTCGCCGATGTTTCTGTATCTCGCGGAAATCACCGCTCAGGGACACCCGCCGGAACAATCGACAGGAGAATTAGGACAGAAGAATAAGAATTCTAAAAACCATTCTTCTGTCCCCATTCTTTTGTCGAATTCTGAACTGGCCAACCGCCTCTCCTACTTCCTCTGGAGCGCCCCGCCGGACGCGGAACTGCTCGCCGCTGATCTCTCCAAACCCGACATCCTCGCCACGCAGACCACGCGACTGCTCGATGACGAACGCTCGCAGGATTTCGTCCAGGGCTTCGTGCATCAATGGCTGGGCATGGACCGCATCGATTTCTTCCAGGTCAATCGTTCCATGTATCCGCGCTTCGACGACAGCACGAAGCTGAACGCGCGAAACGAAGTCTTCGCCACCTTTGCGCATCTGTTGCAGCACAACGTGCCGCTCTCCGATCTGCTGAAAGCCGACTACATCATCGTGAACCACCTGCTGGCCGACTTCTACGGCATCGAAGGCGTGCAGGGCGATGCGTTCCAAAAAATCAGCCTGCCGGCTGACTCACCGCGCGGCGGCCTGCTCGGCATGGCGGCGATTCACTTCATGGGCGGCAACGGCGAGCGCACCAGCCCCGTCGAACGCGGTGCGTGGGTGCTGCGCAAGCTCATGAACGATCCGCCGCCGCCCGCACCCGCAAACGTGCCGCAAATCGCCCGCCTCGCCGGCAAAGTGCTCACCACGCGTGAGCGCCTGCAAATGCATCAGGAAGACGCGCAGTGCGCGAGCTGCCACCGCAAGATCGATCCCGTCGGCTTCGGCCTGGAGAATTTCGACGCCGTCGGTCAGTGGCGCACCGAAGACACCTATCAAGTCATGGACGAAAAGGGCAAACCCGTGAAAGGCGCAAGCAAGACGTGGAGCATCGAAGCCAGCGCCCAATTGCACCGAGGCCCCGCTTTCAAAGACTACTTCGAGCTGCGCAACATCATCGCCTCACGCGCTGACAACTTCGCACGCGGCTTTAGCGAAGCGCTCATCGAATACGCCCTCGGCCGGCCCACCGGTTTCCGCGACGAGCCGCTGATCGCGGATATGCTCGCCGCCGCGAAGAAGGAAAAGCTCGGCCTGCGAGCGTTTGTTCACTCGCTGGTCGCCAGCAAAGAGTTCCACACGAAATGAAGACGTTGACCCCAATTCAATCATCCATTTCCAAGTCCATGAGCTTCTTCAGCACCGATGCCGAAGGCATCCCAGCCATTAGCCGGCGGTTGAGCGAAGCGACACCACCGGATGGTGATTTGCTCAACCACCGGCTAATCGCTTGGAACCCTTCGGGTTCGATGAGCACTCCCGCGACCCTACTTTGAAGCATCACAAATTCACCACTCCATGAAAACACGTCGTCACTTTCTCCAATCCAGCACCGCGCTCATCGCACTGCCCGCGCTCGCATCACTCGGCTTCCGACGTTTCGCCTCCGCCGCGGCTGCGACACCGCCGAAGCGCCTCATCTTCCTCGGCTTCGGCTGGGGCATCACGGAGCCGACTTGGTATCCTGACATCAAAACGCCTGGCACTGACTACACCTTGCCCGTCGGCCTCGCACCGCTCGCGCGGCACCAGAAGGACTTCAGCGTCGTGCAGGGACTTTGGAACAAATACAGCAACGAAGGCCACTGGGGCAGCACCATGTGGCTCACGGGCGCGAACCGTTATGCGCAGGCGGGACAAAGCTTTCACAACAGCATCAGCGCAGACCAAGTCGCCGCCGCGCAGCTCGGCATGCACACTCGCTTTGCCTCCCTGCAGTTCAACAGCAGTGAAAGCGGCGACATGAGCGGACATGGGCCTGGCCTCTCGATGGCCTGGGACGTGAGTGGCAAACCCGTCGGCGGTCAAAATGGCCCCGTCTCCGCCTTTCACCGGCTCTTTGCCAAGGACACCACACCGCTCTCTCAACAGCAAGCTATGCTCGCCCAGAAACGCAGCGTGCTCGACGCCGTGCTCGACAACGCCAAGTCCCTTCAGCGCGGCCTTGCGAAGAACGACAATGCCAAGCTCGATGAATACTTCCAGGGCATCCGCGACATCGAGACGCGCCTCTCCAAAGAAGAACAATGGATGGAAGTCCCGCACCCGAAGGCCCCCATCACCGAACCACAGCCCGGCGTGAACGGACGAGAGGAGATCAAGCTCATCTACGACATCATGATCGCCGCCATGCAGACCGACAGCACGCGCGTGATGACCTTCCGCCAGCCCGTGGCCACGCTGCTCACCGCCATGGACATCAAAGTGCATCCGCACGACATGAGCCACTACCACACCACCCTCGGCGAGAAGCTCGACGCCTCCCAGCGCCGCGACATCGCGCAAAGCGAACTTCTGGCCGGCTTCCTCGACCAACTCAAGGCCACCAAGGAATCCGACGGCACGCGTCTTTTTGACAACATCGCCCTCGCCTACGGCAGCAACATCCGCACCGGTCACGAACTTAGCAACTGCCCCACCATCCTCACCGGCGGCGGCGCTGGCATCAAGCTCGGCCACAACATCGTCGCGCCGAAGGACACGCCACTTTGCAACACCTGGCTCACGATGCTGCATGGCATCGGCGTGAATGCCGAGCGTCATGGCGACAGCTCGGGCGTGCTGAAGGAGATTGTGGCGTGATGACCGAGTAGCAGCCCAAAGGAGTCAAAAATTCTCCCGTCCGGCATTTTTCTTGTCCGGTTTTGCCGCCTGATGCGGTATATCGGCTCCCCGCAGTTTTTTCCCAACCATGAAGTACCTCCTCTTATCACTCGCTCTGCTTGGCTCGTTCGCGTCCGCGCAGGAATATCTCGAAATCGCTGCGAATCCGGGCGGAGCTGGTGGTGGGAAGAAAATCGTGCTGGTGGCGGGCGATGAGGAATACCGCACGGAGGAGTCGATGCCGATGCTGGCGAAGATTTTGGCCAAGAAGCATGGCTTCAACTGCATCGTGCTTTTCTCCACGGACGACAAGGCGGGTTACATCGACCCGAACAACCAGAAGAACATCCGTGGCACCGAAATGCTGGCGGATGCGGACCTCTTGATCATCGGCACGCGTTTTCGTCAGTTGCCAGATGAGCATTTGGCGAACTTCGCGAAATTCCTCAATGCGGGGAAGCCGGTGATCGGCTTCCGCACGGCGACGCATGCCTTCAGCGGCGGCGCGAAGACGGGCGACTTCAAATGGAGTGAGTTCGGGCTGAAAATCCTCGGCGAGAAATGGGTGAATCATCATGGTTCACACAAAAAAGAAGGAACGCGCAGTGTCGTGGAATCTGCGAATGGCTCGAATGCCGTGTTGCGTGGCGTGGGCGAGATTTTTGGCACCACCGATGTCTATGGCGTGGTGAATCTGAAACCGGAGAATGACACCATTCTGCTGCGTGGTCAGGTCACGGAGTCACTTGATCCGAAGTCGAAGGCAGTCGCAGGCACAAAGAACGAGCCCATGATGCCGCTGGCATGGCTGCATAGCTACACCGCGCCGGATGGCCAGACGAAGGGTAAATCCTTCTGCACGACCATGGGTGCCTCAGTCGATTTTGCGGATGAAAACCTGCGTCGCCTTATCGTGAACGCGGCGCATCATTTGCTCGCTCTTGAAGTGCCTGCCAAGGCAGATGTGGCCTTCATCGATCCGTTTAACCCGACTTTTTACTCCGCAGTCAAAAGCGACTACTACAAGCAGCGCAATTTGAAGCCCGGTGACTTTGCAACGGGTAGCAGCCCATCCATGGGCCTTCCTGAGGACAAAACCAAGCAAGAGGCCGCCAAGAAAGGCGACGGTAAAAAGGATAGGAAGAAGGAAGAGAAGCCCGCAGCGGCTCCGCATCAGCCCAGCACAGAGCCTGCGGCTGCCACGACGGCTCGCGATCAAAACGTCGCACCACCGGTGAATGGCGAGCACATCGTGCTGGTGGGCAATGGCCTCGCCGAGCGTGACACCTGGTACAGCCGCATCGAGACGGAGCTGCAGCTTCGTTACCCCGACCGCGACCTCTTCTTCCGCAACATGGGCCACGTCGGCGACACACCGGGCTTCCGTCCGCATCCGTCGCGTGCATCGCAGTGGGCATTTCCCGGCGCGGAGAAATTTCATCCTGACAAGCCGATCCACAACGGCCAGGGCTTTTACGCCACGCCGGATCAATGGCTCACGCATCTGAAGGCGGACACAGTGGTTGGCTTCTTCGGCTACAACGAGTCGTTCGATGGCCCGAGCAAAGTGGGCAACTTCGAAGCGGAACTCGACGCCTGGGTCGTCCACACATTGAGCAAAGCCTACAACGGCAAGACCGCGCCGCGTATCGTGCTCGTCAGCCCCATCGCGTATGAAGATCAAAGCGCGAAACGCGATCTGCCAAAGGGCGATGTGGAGAACTCCAACCTGCTGCTCTACGCCGCCGCGATCGAGAACGTCGCGAAGAAGCACAAGCTCACCTACATCGATCTCTTCTCGCCCGCGAAGTCGATTTACTCCAAAGGCGGCGAGTCCTTCACCTCCGGCGGCTTTGTGCCGACGGAGAAAGGTTACGAGCAAGTCGCCGAACTGCTCGCCACCGGCATCTACGGCCACCAGAGCCGCGAATCGAAGGCTGATCCGGCCAAAGTGCTCGCGGCGGTGAAGGAGAAGGATTGGTTCTGGAACAGCGACTACAACATCCTCAACGGCGTGCATGCCCATGGCCGCCGCTACAGCCCGTATGGCCCGCAAAACTATCCCGATGAGATCAAGAAGACCCGCGAGATGACCGCGCTGCGCGATGATTTGATCCACAACGTCGCCAGCAGCAAAACGACCGAGATCAAAGTCGATGAAAGCAAGACTCACGTGCTCCCACCCGTGCCGACGAACTACGCACCGAGCGCGAAGAACGGCAGCGAGAAGTATCTTTATGGCGAGGAGGCTGTGAAGTCCCTCACCGTGCCGGAGGGCTACAAGGTCGAGCTTTTCGCCTCCGAAAAAGAGTTCCCGAATCTCGCCAACCCGATGCAGATGAGCTTCGACAACAAAGGCCGCCTGTGGGTCGCCACGATGCCGACCTATCCGCATTATCGCGCTGGTGATGCCATGCCGGACGACAAGCTGCTCATTTATGAAGACATCAACGGCGACGGCAAAGCGGACAAAGAAACCGTCTTCGCTGACAAACTGCATTTGCCCATCGGCTTCGAGTTCGCACCGGAAGGCGTGTATGTGACGCAGGAGCCGAACCTCGTGCTCATCCGCGACACCAACGGCGACGACAAGGCCGACAGCGTGGAGATCGTGCTCGGAGGCTTCGATACGCATGACACGCATCACGCCATCAGCGCCTTCAGCGCCGACCCGAGCGGTGCCTTCATGCTTTGCGAGGGCGTCTTCCTCCACTCGAACATCGAAACGCCCTACGGCCCCGTCCGCTGCGTCGATGGCGGCTTCTTCCGCTACAGCCCGCAGCGTGGCATGCTGGAGCGCACCATTCAGATGAGCATCCCAAATCCATGGGGCTTCACGTTTGATCAATGGGGCCAGGATTTCCTGCTCCACACTTCCGGCACCACGATGAACTGGGCGCTGCCTGTCGAAGTGAAGCCTGCCTTTGGCAGCAAGACGCCATCCACCGCCGATCTCGTGCCGCCTGATCATAAAGTGCGTCCGACCAGCGGCCTCGAAGTCGTCAGCAGCCGCCATTTCCCCGACGAAGTGCAGGGCGACCTCATCTATGGCAACGCCATCGGTTTCCTCGGCGTGAAGCAGGTGAAAATCGAAGACGACGGCACCGGTTGGAAGACCGCGCATCGCCACGACTTGCTGAAGAGCACCGACGGCAACTTCCGTCCCGTCGATCTCGAATTCGCACCCGATGGCAGCCTCTACGTCATCGACTGGCACAACGTGCTCATCGGCCACATGCAGCACAACGCTCGCGATCCGCTGCGCGATCATGTGCATGGCCGCATCTACCGCATCACCTATCCGAGCCGTCCGCTGGTAAAGGCCGCGCCCGTCGCTGGAGCACCCATCGCTGCGCTGTTGGAAAATTTGAAAGCCCCTGAGCTGCGTGAGCGCTACCGCACCCGCCGCGAGCTGCGCGGTCGTCCAGCCAGCGAAGTGCTACCTGCTGTCAAAGCCTGGGCTGCTGAGCAAAAGGACACGCACGCCAAGCTCGAAGCTCTCTGGACCACCTGGGGCCTTAATCAGGCCGATGAAGGCCTGCTGCGCGAACTTCTCGCCTCCAGCGACTTCCACGCCCGCGCCGCTGCTGTTCGCGTGCTGCGCTACAACACGCACCGCATCGCCGACCACGTCGCTTTGCTCGAGAAAGCCGCTGCGGACGAACACGGTCGCGTGCGACTCGAAGCCATCGTTGCCGCAAGTTGGTTGCCGAACATTCCCGCCGCGAAAAACATCGTCGCCATCGCCTCAAAGCTCCCGCTCGACGATTGGAACAAAGCCGCCGCCAAAACCGCCGCAGATCGCCTCGCTGGCGTCATCGAAGTCGTGCGCCCCGAGTACAAAGTCGTGCCACCACCCGCGCATCTCAGCGCGGTCGCCAAAGGCCAGTTCACCGCCGGTCAGGAAGTCTATTTTCGCGAAGGCCACTGCGTCACCTGCCATCAATCAAATGGCGCCGGACTCGATCCCGCCTTCCCCAGCATCGTCAACAGCCCCTGGGTCACCACCGACCGCGACCGCCTCATCAAGATCGCCATGTACGGCCTCATGGGCCCCATCAAAGTCGGCGACAAAGAATACAACGGCCAGGTCCCCATGACACCCTTCGGCGGCATGCTCAAAGACGAAGAAATCGCCAACGTCCTCACCTTCGTCCGCAACAACTTCGGCAACAAAGCCGACCCCATCACTCCCGCCGAAGTCAAAGCCGTCCGCGCCGCCAACCCCGGCCGCATGATGCTTTTCACGACGGATGAGCTGCTCAAGCTGCATCCGATGAAGTAACGGCTTCGCCGGTTAAGCGCTGCGCTTGGTCAAGGAGGTCAAGACGGCACTCCTTGACCTCATTTCTTCGCCACTTCCTTTACGCGAATGCGGATGGGATTGGAGTACACGATGAAGGTGGCTTCTTTGGCCACGGCTTTAGCGGTGAGGTCTTTGACGAGTTTGTCGGCGTCTGTTTTAGCAGTGTCTGCGAGCTTCTGGGCGGCGGTGGCGGCTTTGACGAGATCGGCTTTTTTGGGCGTGGCATCGGCGGTGGCAGCTTCGAGTTGCTTTTTGGCGGCGGCTTGAGCTTCGATGGCTTTTTTGGCGTCGGACTCGGCGGCGGTGAGTTCTTCAACGTTGCGGCGGATTTTCATCTTGGCGGGGCCTTGGAGGATGAAGCCGTAGTCGCCGGGGGCGAGCTTGAGTGTCTTCACATCGAGCGTGAATTTGCCTGTGTTGGCTTTGGCGGCGATATCAGCCTCCGGGGCTTTGGCGGCGTCGATGAGGCCGAGGGCTTTGAGCTTGAGGGCGTCGGCAAAATCGGCGTGACGCGTGACTTTGAGCGGGATGTCGAGTTTGGCATCGGCAGCAACTTCGAGGAGGTCCGTCTTCTCGGTTTGAATGAGTGCGGGGGCTGTTTGGGTGCTGACACCAAGGGCGGGTGCGCCTGTGCTGCGGTAGAGGACGTTGTCCTTGGTGGCATCGGCGACGGGGAAGCTGACGAACTGGCTCTTTGGAATGCCGCTGAGGATGGTGCCGCCTGCGGGAGCATCGGCGGTGGCTTGGAAGGCGATGTAGCCGAGCGATTGACCTTTGCCGATAAAGCCGCCGAGGCAGGTGACGCCGGCGGGAAGGTTTTCGGCTTTCAGTTCAATGGGTTCGCTAAGTGCGTTGCGATTGGGGGCGATGACTTCAAAAGCAGCGATGCCGTTGCGCGGAACATTGGCGCTACCGAGGTCGCCGGTTTTGGCGTTGGCGGCTTTCGGTAGTGTTGCGTTGATGGCGATGACAGTCGCGGGCTTGGGCGCTTCTTTGAGGATGCAAAGTTCAAAGGGATTGGTGGAATTGAAGGCGTCACTGAGGGAGAGGCGGAAGACGCCATCGGCTTTGGCTTCGAATGCATACGAGGGATCGCGATTGGCGATGTTGATGCTCGGAGCGGGTGAAATGGCGGGTGCATCGGCGATCTCAGCCTGCGCGCTCACAGTTTCTTTGCCAGCAGCGTCTTTTTTGACGTTTTCGATGATGAGCTGAGGGTCAGTGGCATAGCCGAGTTGATGGGAGTGGACTTCGAGGATGAACTTGTCGTTGGCTTTGAAGGGGAGATCGAAGATGGAAGGTGCTCCTTGAGGCAGGAACGAGCTTTGAATGGTTGCGGGGATGGTCAGGCTCGTCGGAGTGGTTGGGCTTGGCGGACGAGGTGGAACTGGTTTGTCGGTGACAGTGACGCGGTAGGCGTAGTCTTCGCCAGAGCGGAACATGAGATCGTTCAAGCGGAGGCGGTAGGTGGCGTCGGCTTTGGCGGTGAAGGTGAGCACTCCGCCGCGCATGCGGGCGAGTTCGCGGCCTGTGAGAGCGCTGAGTGTCGCAAGGAGTTCGGTGCGCGTGTCGAATCGACGACCGCTGAAGCTGGCGGTGATCGTTTGGCCGCTCTTAGCGTCGATGGTGAACCAATGAGGTGAGCCAGACTTGAAGGTGCCTTGGATAGCGGTGTTGAGAGCGACTTTGAGTGCTTTGTCTGCCTTGGTGTTGGTGCCGGGCGATTCGACGGTGTCGAGCGTGCTGATTTCAAAGGCACGCGGATTGGAGACGCCGTAACGGCCAACGAAGCGGAGATCGTAAAGCGCGGGCTTGAGATCGGTGGGCAGCGTGATGCTCAGGACATTCGGCTTGGTGCTCTTGGCAGGAATCGAGCGCTCATTGAGCAGGATGGCGGTGGGCGCATCGAGATCCGTGCCACGGAGCGTGAGATCGAGTGTTGTGCTAGCTTTGGACCCGAGTGGTGAGATGCCAGTGAGCGCGGGAGTGGGGAAAGTGGCCTGCGAGAAGGCGGTGGTGGCGAGGATGAGTGCAAACTGCAAACAACAAAATGCAGAATACAAATTGGGTCGGGGCATGGCACGGGTGTTCATTTCGCTAGTTTCAATGGCTGTGAGCTTTGCTGGCGGCGACACGCTCCGATCAATGATTGAACAAAAATTCCTTCGTGTTCAGCAGAGCCCACAAGATGTCTTCATAGGCTTCTTTTTTGCCTTTAAAGGCTTCGTCACCGGTTTTGCCGGTGGTTTTCTTATCAAGGTGCGTGTGGGCGAATTTGACTTCAGCGGCATTTGGATCGCGGCTGAGGGCGATGTGGTAGAGATCGGTGATTTTGTCGTCGTCGGGGCGATTGTCCTTGGTGAGGGCATCGGCGCGACCGTTTCCGCGTGAGAGTTGGGTTTGAATCTCGGCGGCGTTCAGGAGGTGCAGGCTTTGAGCGAGGCTGGCTTCTTGGGTACGCTCACATTCGCAGGCGCTGGAGGAATCAGGGCGGCCGAAGACGCTGAGGAAGTAGTTGCTCTGGTTGTAGCTGTTGTCGGGGAGGGCGACGGCGCGTGTGCCAGGAGCTTGGCCGGCGAAATTGGTCTCAACATCGAGCAGCGTGTTGACGGAGTCGTAGAGTACTTCGGCGTTGAGGCGCTTTGGATAGTAGCGGCTGAAGTTTTGGCGGTCCTTGGCGTTGTGCGCGTTTGGAATGGCGCTGAGCTGGTAGGTGCTGGAGTTGGTGATGGTACGGATGAGTTTCTTCATGTCGTAGCCGCCTTTGATGAAGTCGGCGGCGAGTGCGCTGAGGAGTTCGGGGTTCACGGGCGGGTTGGTTTCGCGCATGTCGTCTTCGGGCTCGACGAGGCCGCGATTGAAGAAGTGTTTCCAGTAACGATTCACCAGTGTGTGGGCGAAGAAGGGATTGTCCTTCTGGCTCATCCACTCGGCGAGTGCCTGACGTGGATCTTGCTCGGGTTTGAGCTTCAAGGCGGATGCGCCGAGGCTGGTGGGCGTGACGGCTTGCTTGGTGCGGATGTTGGTGGTCTGAGCGACGCCACGTTTGTGGAAGATCATTTCTTCGCCGACGAAGGTGGAAGGTTTGCGGCTGACGTTGCTAAAGAAGGCGGCGAAACCGTAGTAGTCCTGCTGGCTCCATTTCTCGAAGGGATGATGATGGCATTGCGCGCACTGCATGCGGGTGCCGAGGAAGAGCTGTGCGACGTCTTCCATCTGCTGCTTCATCTCTTTGACCTGACGATACCAAGCGACGGGTGGCTGTTGGTCGATCTCGCCTGATGCAGCGACGACTTCATGCACAAACTGGTCGTAAGGTTTGTTGTCAGCGATGCTGTCGCGAATCCAAGAGTAGAACAAATAGCTGCCACGGGCGAAGGTGGGCTGCGTGCGCTGGTTGCGCAGCAGAGCGCTCCATTTGTTGGCGAAGTATTCGGCGTATTCAGGGCTGTCGAGCAGGCGGTCGATGAGCACGGCGCGCTTGTTGGCGTCTTGAGAGGCCATGAAGTCCTTCATCTCCGCTGCGGTGGGCAGGCGGCCGGTGATGTCGAGCGTGACGCGGCGCACGAAGGTGCCGTCGTCGGCCATTTCGGAGGGCGGCATGCCGATGGTCTTCAATTTTGCGATGACGAGATCGTCGATGTAGTTGCGCACAGGTGGTAATTTTTCCACGGGAGCACCCAGAGGCACCGTAGCGCGGAAGGTGCTGACTTTGCCCTGGTAGCGCACCATCACGGCGACATCGCCGGGATAATCAAAGAGCTTCACGATGCCGACCTCAGTGGTTTCGGCCATGCTTTTTTCATTCGGCTCATATAAGGCACGCTTCGTGACATCACGTGTGCTGCCGTCGGTGTAGTGCGCGGTGACTTTGAGCTGCTGCGAGGCTTTAAGAGGCATCGTGAGCTTCGAGGGCTCGACGCTG
This sequence comes from Verrucomicrobiaceae bacterium, assembly GCA_947466075.1. Lineage (GTDB taxonomy): Bacteria > Verrucomicrobiota > Verrucomicrobiia > Verrucomicrobiales > Verrucomicrobiaceae > Prosthecobacter. The sequence goes on along the minus strand of CANIBP010000006.1, from coordinate 76,804 downwards.
ATGCTGGCCATCTTCGGGTCGGTGTCCTTGCCATAGGGCATGCCTTCGCGAATCCAACGCACGAGGTCGGCGTAGTCCTCGGAATTCGGATCGAGCTTCTTGCCGCCGCCATGCGGGAGCTGTGCGGTGCCTTTGGTGAGAAACAGACTTTGCTCAGGTGATGCAGGGAAGACACGACGACCACGCGCTTCCTTCACGATGTGCTCATAGTCTTCCTGCGGCTCAAAGCCAAGCAGTGAGAGCTTGAAGCCGTTCTGCCCGCCCGATTTGCCGTGGCAACCGCCCGAGTTGCATCCGCCTTTTGTGAGGATGGGCACGATGTCATTCGCAAAGTTCAATGGGCGCAGCGCTTCAGCAGCGAAGCAAGGCGCGGCAGCAGACAGGGCGGCAAGGATAGTGAGGCGTGGAAGGTTCATAACAGCATGAACCTACGGGCTGAGAATGGGAATCTTGTCTGCGGAAGTCGCGTTCACGACATCTTGTTCAAACCAGCTCCGCCATTGGCAGGTGCCCATCGACCAAATACTGCGGTCTGCCGGTGAGATCGGTGAGTGTGGCTTTCGTCACATCGATGCCCATTTGTTTATACAGCGTGGCAAAGACTTCACCGAAGGCGACGGGGCGGTCGGTGGGTTCGCCGGCTTGTTTGTCGGTGGCACCGATGACTTGACCGTGACGCATACCGCCACAGGCGAGCAGCGCTGAGGCGACGCGCGGCCAGTGATCGCGGCCGCCTTTGGGATTGATCAATGGCGTGCGGCCAAATTCGCCCCAGACGACGACGGACACGTCTTTATCGAGACCACGCTCGTGCAGATCGGTGATGAGAGCAGTGAGGCCGCTGTCGAGCAGTGGCAGATCCTCGCGGAGTTGACCAAAGTTATTGGAATGATAGTCCCAGCGGCTGAAGGCGAGCGTGACGACTCGCGCACCGGCTTCGACGAGTCTGCGTGCGGCGAGGAAGTGCTCGGGGAGACGCGGGCCGCCATCATCGCGGTTGCGGTTCTCGCCTTTGCCATAGCGCTCGACGATGCGTGGGTCTTCGCGGCTCAAGTCGAGGGCGTGAATCAATTTGGGACTGGTGAGCACGTTGAGCGCTTGCTCATTGAAGACATCCACACCGCCCATCAGGCCGGTGGCATCAAGATCGCGGCGCAGCAGATCAAAGCTGGAGAGCAGCGTCTTGCGATCACGCAAACGGTCTAGTGTGATGCCATTCAATGACATGTCCTCGGTGCCTGCGCCGCGGTTGGCTTGGAACGGAGCATGCGGCACACCGAGGAAGCCGGGCTCGCCGGTGCGTGCCCATTCCATGTGGCCCATCTTCGGCGCGAGGCCCACGAAGGATGGCATCGCAGGATTGGCACTGCCCTGTAATTTGGAAACGACAGAGCCGAGCGATGGCCAGCCACCGGGAGGCTGCTGCTTCGAATTGCGGCCCGTGAGACATTGAAACGCATCGTGCCTGCCATCGCAGTCGGCCATGGAGCGGATGATGGTGCATTTGTCCATCATCTTGGCGAGACGTGGCAGGTGCTCACAAATTTGAATGCCAGAGACGTTGGTGGAGATCGGTTTGAACTCGCCACGGATTTCGCTGGGTGCATCGGGCTTCATGTCGAACATGTCCTGATGGCTTGGGCCACCCGGAAGGAAGATCATGATCACTGCCTTGTGCGACTTGCCGACTTTCTGCGCCGACTCGGCACGCAGCACGTCATTCAACGAAATGCCGCCCATGGCGAGGCCGCCAATCTTGAGGAAGTTGCGGCGCGATACTCCATCGCAAAAGCCGCCGCTGGGTTGTGAGTAGATGTTGAGCATGCACAAACCTACGGGGTGACAAATGCGACTCTTGCCAGACCGGCTGCATGTCTGGCGTTTGCTTCAACACATGAGCGGACTGATCGGACACACGATGTATGGCATCCTCGCGGCGAAAGCGGCGAAAGGGCGCGGCTTGCCGATCACGCCGATCATTGAGCGGCATCTGCCAAGCTTTCTATGCGGTGCCTATCTGGGCTGCGACATTCAGGTGATGCCCGAGGCCGTGTGCGTGGATACGGGTCGCGAGGTTGGCTTCGGCACGGTGCCGTTGGAAAAAAGCCCGCTCACCGGCGGTGCGGTGAAACCGTGGTCGTTGGAGCACGAGGGGCGAAAATATCGACCCAAAGAGATTCACGAGCTGTTTTATGGCCGTGCGTATCTCGTCTTTGGCTGGGCAAAGCCGGATGTGAACTTGCGCGTGCCCTGGGATCATTTGGCGGACTACTGTGCGCGGGCGATTCGCGATGACATGACCTCTGAGCGCGGCCTCGCGTATGCTTTGGGCTGGATGGTGCACATCGTCGGCGATTCGCTGATCAAATCGATCCAGCCCGGCATTCGCATGCATTTGCTCGACGGCGTTTACACACCGCGAAACCGCATCGTACAGGATCAATTCACGTTTCACACCATTGGCGGCGAATTGGGCATCGATTGGGTCAAAACCTTCCGAGACATGGCCGCGACTCCGGTAGAGACGATTCAGCCGCACTACATGCGCATCGGCGAGAAGCGTGGTGATCTCGCGCAACTCTTCGATGACGGCTGGAAGCCCAAATTGCAGTCGCTACTGGCCGCCGTGCTCGCTGAGAACCGCCGCTGGCTCCCGCATCACACCGAGGACGTGCTGCGTGTCGTGCAGCGTGACAGCGAGGAAGCCAAGCGCGTCAGCGGTGGCCTCGAATTCGACGCGATGATCCAAATGGCCGAGAGCGCTGACATGCGCGGCACTTTAGTAACCATCGCCGAGCAATGCGCCGATTTGATGGAGCAAACCATCGCGCAAGTGCCGCAGTGGCGTGTTTTACCTCGACTCTCCTCGCAAGGCTGGAACCAACTCAAACGCCCATGAAACATCTCATCACTCTCTTCCTGCTGATCACTGCATCGCTTCACGCAGCGGATGGCAAACTCATCATCACCTACTTGAACATGCCGGAGCACGGACTCGCCGTGGTGGTGCAAACGCCGTCAGGAAAGACCTGGATGATCGACACCGGTCATCAGTCCGACAAATACGATGCCGGACGCGACACCATCGAGCCCTTTCTGAAAGCACGCGGCATCACGCAGCTCGACGGCATTGCCATCAGTCATCCTCATGGCGATCATTATGGCGGCGCGCTGTGGTTGCTCGACCACATGCCGGTGAAAACCTTCGTGGACACCGGTTATGCCGCGCGCGGCTTCTCGCTGGCCTACAACCGCGTCCGCCAGCACGCGCAGGAACGCGGCGCACAATACATCGCCGCAACCGAGGGCGACAAACTCGACTTTGATCCCGCATTAATAGTGGAAGTGCTCTCGCCGCCGAAAGCGATGCACAACACCGACACCGATCCCGCCAAGATCAGCGAGCACGGCCTGCTGAACACGAACTCGCTCTTCCTGCGCATGCAGCATGGTCAAAACGTCATCTTCTTCCCCGGCGACGCCTACGGCACAGGCCAGCGTTATGTTTTGGAGAAAACGTCAGCTGAGAGATTGAAAGCGGCGGTCGTCACCGCACCACACCACGGCTTCAACACGCACTCCGAGTTCGCCGCAGCTACAAAGCCGAAGTTCGCCATCGCTTCATGCCTCGACTTTTATGCCGGAAGCGAAGTCCCATCACCCGGCGAGAAGCTCACCAAGCAGTTCGAGCCGCTGGGCACGCAGGTCTTTGTGACCGCATGGCATGGCAACATCGAGATCACCTCCGATGGCGTTGATGTGACGGCAAAGACGGAGCGAAAAGGCAAATAGCGACTTACGTCAGCCCATTGATTGGCGAACCCATGTAGAGCGTGTGCGGCCGGCCGGTGAAGTCTTTCCAGATCGTTTCGCGGGGCAGACCGAGCGCTTCGTAGATCGTGGCGGCGAAGTTTTCCGGCGTTTGCGCATCGCTGATGGGATAGCCACCGATTTTGTCGGTCTCGCCGATGACGCGACCGCCTTTGATGCCACCACCCGCGAGCAAGATGCTCTGGGCGTGGCCCCAGTGATCGCGACCGGGCAATGCAGTGGCGGTGATGCTCTTGATTTTCGGCGTGCGGCCAAATTCGCCACCCATGACGATGAGTGTCTCATCAAGCTGGCCGCTGGCGTCGAGATCCTCGATCAAGGCGCTCACGGCCTGATCCATCGGCGGCAGGAGGAAGTTCTTCAAATTCGGCCACGCCGCCTGATGCGTGTCCCAGGTCTCGTTGTTGCCCAAGTTGACCTGCACCATGCGCACACCACTTTGCACGAGATTTTTGGCCATGAGCAGCGACCAGCCGTAGCTGTGGCGGCCATAGCGGTCGAGCAGCTTGGGATCGACTTTCTCCAAACTGAACGCGTCATGCACCTTGCGATTGCTCAGCAGGCCGATGGCGGCATTGCGCGTGGAATCGAAGGCCTCATCGCCTGCGAGCGCGGTTAGGTTATTCGTCTGTTTTTCGAGTGAATCACGCAGCGAGACGCGATCCATCACGCGGTCGAGCGTCAAGCCCTGCGGCAGCGAGAGATGCGGCGCCTGAAAACGGAGCTTGTCGTCCGTTTCAAAGCCGCGCTCGTGGTGAAACAGGTAGCCCGGATAGGCCCCGTAATGCTTCGGGTGGTAAGGAGACATCTCCAGAAACCACGGATCATGCTGCGATCCAAGCATGCCGCTGAACTGACCCGCGAGGGTGCGGCCCTCGCGATGCACGAGCTTGTCTGGAAGCACGATGGCAGGCGGAAGGTTGTCTTTGCGTTTCGGCAGCAGCGCCGTCGTGAGCGCAGCCATGCTCGGGTAATCCGATTTTTGCGGCTTGGCAGGACTGAAGCCCAACGGCGCGTCCGTGCGCCCTGTGAGCATGATGTGATGCCCCAGCGAGTGATCGCTGCTGCCATGCGTGAGCGAACGCACCAGGGACCACTTCTGCGAGATGCGCGCGAGATTAGGCAGATGCTCGCAGATGTGCAGTCCCGGTGTGCGCGTGCGAATGGGTTTGAACTCACCGCGATATTCCATCGGCGCGTCCGGCTTCATGTCGAAGCTCTCATGCTGTGCCAGTCCGCCGGAAAGGAAGATGTAGATCACCGACTTCGCACGTGCTGGCTGCGTGGCTGCCGTCATCGCCTGCAGTGCGCTGAGGTGATTCATTCCCAGCCCCAACAAACCCACCGCACCCGCCTGAATCACTTCACGGCGGCTGTAGGGATGTGCTGGATGCGGGAATGACATGCGCGTTGAATTACGCCCCGCTGTCGCCAAGCCTTTCCGAACACCTACTTCCGGTTCCAGGCACCCAGCTTGGCTTTGAAGTCGGCAGGATTGGCTCCCGCTGCGGTTTGCCGCAGCACTTTGGTCACCACCAGTGCGCCTGACTGCATGACCACACGGAGATCTGCTTCGTCGCCTTCTTTGAGAGTCAGGCCCTCGGGTAATGTGGTCTTAATCGGGGCCATGGAAGTGACTACGCTCTAAATTGAGTCGAGGCAAGCCACGTCTCCGTCTCAAATCAGCTCCGGCATCGGCTGCCATGAATCGGCGAGATACTGCGGACGACCGGTGAGGTCGTTGAGCGTAGTCTTTACGGTATCGATGCCCATGTGCTTGTAGAGCGTGGCAAAGACCTCGCCGAAATGCACGGGACGCTCGGTGGGTTCGCCGCCGAGCTTGTCGGTGGCACCGATGACCTGACCAGTTCTCAAACTACCGCCGGCGAGCAAGGCTCCACCAACACGCGGCCAGTGGTCACGACCGCCATCCTTGTTCACGATCGGCGTGCGGCCAAATTCTCCCCAGGCGACGACGGCGACGTCTTTGTCGAGTCCGCGCTCGTGCAGATCCTCGACGAGAGCGCTCATGCCTTGATCGAATAGCGGCAGATGGCGGAGGAGTTGCGGGTAATTGTTGTCGTGGAAGTCCCAGCGGCCAAAATTCAGCGTTACAACGCGCGCGCCAGCTTCGACAAGACGACGTGCGAGTAGGAAGTGCTCAAGGTTCATCGGCGCACCATCGCCGTAGTTCTTCGGATCGCCTTTGCCGTAGCGCTCGCGCGTTTTGACGGTCTCCTTGCTCAAATCGAGCGCGGTCAGTAACTTGCTGCTGGTGAGAACGTTCAGCGCCTGCTGGTTAAAGGCATCCATGCTACCGACGAGACCGCTGGAGTCGAGTTCGCGGCGAAATTTGTCGAAACCAGTGAGTAGTGAGCGACGGTCTTCGAGACGATCGAGGGTGATGCCGTTGAGTTGGAGGTCATCCATGCCCGCGCCATTCGGACGGAAAGCTGCGTGGGTATTGCCGCAGTAGCCTGGATGTCCTGGCGAACCGTAAGGCGGATGACCGGCCTTTGGAGCGAGTCCAACGAAGGATGGAATGGCGGGATCAGCCTGACCCTTGAGCTTGGAGATGACAGAACCCAAGGAAGGCGGGTCAGAAAGGCGGCCGGTGGGCGCACCGCCGCCGTTCGGAGGCGGTGCTTTGCCGGTGTAGCAGATGAAACTGTCGTGAGCGCCATTGGGCGAGCCCCACATGCTGCGGATGGGCACCAGCTTGTCCATGATCTTGGCGAGACGCGGCGCGTGCTCGGAGATGTGGATGCCGGGGACGGCAGTCTTGATGGGTTTGTAGGGGCCGCGGATCTCCAGCGGCGCGTCCATCTTCAAATCATACATGTCCTGATGCGGCGGAGCGCCACACATGTAAATCATGATCACCGACTTGAAGCTGCGGCCCGTCCTGGCCTCTGCCTCGGCTTTCAACAGCTCCGGCAACGATAACCCGCCCATGGCGAGACCACCAATGCGCAGGAAATCGCGACGCGAGACGCCGTCGCAGAGTTTGCCGTGGGATTTGCCGGAGAGGGTGAGCATTTGAGCGTCAAAATAAGCACTCAACGTGCCGGAACTATCATCAAAACCACGTTATGTGCCGGTCATGCGCCGCACGCTTCTCAGCTTCATATCCCTTACACTTACCGTCTCCGCCGCCGATTTGAAATGGTCGCAGCTTCCGTCGCTGCCTGATGCAAGAGGCTTCGCCGGTTCGTTCGCGGGTGTGAGTAATGGCTCGCTTATTGTCGCTGGCGGCACACATTTCATCGACAAGATGCCGTGGGAGGGCGGGACGAAGCTCTGGTATGACACGGTCTATACGCTCGACAAACCGGACGGCCAGTGGCGCATCATTGGCAAGCTGACGAAACCAAATGGCTACGGCGTGAGCATCACGACACCGGAAGGACTCATCATCATCGGCGGCGGCAATGCGACAGAGCATTTTTCCGATGTGTTTTGGGTCGGTAAAGACGCAAAACTTCCACCTTTGCCCAAACCATGCGCCTTCATGAGTGGCTGCCTGCTCGATGACGTCATATACATCGCCGGTGGCATAGAAACGCCCACAGCGACCAACGCGATGAATACTTTCTGGTCGTTCGATCTAAAACAACCCAGCGCGCAATGGCAAGAACTGCCGCCATGTCCCGGCAAACCGCGCATACTAGCCTGCATGGCCGCCGCAGATGGCGCGGTGCATGTGTTCAGCGGAGCGGCGCTGCACGCAGGCAAGGATGGGAAACCTGAGCGTGAATGGCTGAATGACGCATGGCGTTTCAAACCGGCCTCTGGCTGGGAAAAACTGCCCGACATGCCGCGTGTGGCCGTGGCAGCGCCGAATCCAGCTCCGGTGATCGATTCGAAGATTCTCATCCTCGGTGGTGACGACAGTGCGCTGGTGAACTTCGAGCCGAAAAGCAAACATCCCGGCTTTCCACGTTCGATCCTGGCTTACGATCTGAAATCACAAACATGGAGCAGGGCAGGGGATGTGCCGTTTTCACTCGTCACGACGAATTCTGTGTTCTGGAGAGATCAGATCATCGTCCCCGGCGGTGAAGCACGTCCGGGCGTGCGTTCGCCTCAAGTTTGGTCCGCGCCGATCAAGTGACTCACAGCGTCCGCAGCATCGCCAGCGTCTCAGCGAGCTGCTTATGGCCTTCTTTGGCGGTGAGACGCGGAAATTTGCCGTTGAGCATCACCAGCTTGCCGTTGCGCGTCAGCATGAGTTTGCGTTCTTTGATTTCGACATCGCTGATGCCCGCATGCGCGGCGGCGAGACGGATGGCGGCGCAGGTGAGCATGTTCTGCACGGAGTGCGGCAGTTTTTCGCCAAACTGATCGCGCCATTGCGCTTCGAGGTCTTCCAGCTCCTTGCGCGTCATGATCTCGCCAAGCTGACGATACGCGGTGATGCGCAGTTTGGGATCTTCGATGAAGGGCGCAGGCAAGAAGGCCGGTGTGGCTGTTTTATCGGCCTGCAGCATCATGGATTCGCTCATCACGAGGAAATCGGCGCGCAGTCCGACCTCGACGGGACGCGCCACACGACGGCCCTGCATGCGGGCGACGCTTTGTTTAAGCATCTGGCAGTACAAATCGAATCCCACCGCTGCGATGTGTCCGCTCTGCTCGGTGCCGAGCAGATTGCCCGCACCGCGAATCTCCAGGTCGCGCAGGGCAATTTTGAAGCCGCTGCCGAGACCGGCGTATTGCTTGATGGCGTTCACCCGCTTACGGGCATCGCCGGCGGTCACGGCATCGCGTGGCAGGAGCAAATACGCATGCGCTTGAACGCCGCCACGGCCCACACGACCTCGAAGTTGATACAAATCAGCGAGACCGAAGCGGTCTGCGCGGTCGATGATGATGGTGTTCGCGTTCGGAATATCGACGCCGCTTTCGATGATGGTGGTGCAGACGAGCACATCGGCATCGCCATCGACAAAGGTGTGCATCACGTCTTCGAGCATGACTTCATCCATCTGCCCGTGGCCGACGATCACCCGCGCACGCGGACACAGGTCGCGAATGCGCTGCGCCGTCTTCTCGATGGTCATCACGCGGTTGTGGAGGAAGAACACCTGTCCACCGCGCTCAATCTCTGCTTCAACGGCCTCTTTGATCGTGCGCTCGTCATACGGACAGATCATCGTCTGCACCGCCTGCTTGTTCGGCGGCGGTGTTTCGATGGTGCTCATGTCGCGCATGCCCATGAGCGCGAGATACAGCGTGCGTGGAATCGGTGTGGCGCTGAGCGTGAGCACATCGACGAGGCGGAACAGGTCTTTGAAGCGTTCCTTGTGCTTCACACCGAAACGCTGCTCCTCATCAATCACGGCGAGGCCGAGATTCTTGAAACGCACGTCTTTGGAAATGACACGATGCGTGCCGATAACGACATCGACCGTGCCTTCAGCGATGCCTCGCACAATCTCGCGTTCGCGATGCGCGGGAGTGAGGCGGCAGAGCATTTCCACGGTCACGGGGAACTCGCTCATACGCTGGCGGATGTTTTCGGTGTGCTGACGTGCCAGCACGGTCGTGGGCACCAGAATCGCCACCTGCCTTCCTCCCATCACGGTTTTGAAAGCCGCGCGAATCGCCACCTCCGTCTTGCCAAAGCCAACGTCGGCGCACAGCAGGCGATCCATCGGTTTCTCGGCCTCCATGTCGCGTTTGATCTCTTCCGTACAGCGGAGTTGATCCGGTGTTTCGCGATACAAAAAAGATTCCTCGAACTCGACCTGCCATTTTGTGTCCGGCGGATGTGAATACGCCTTCAGCGTCTGCCGTTCTGCCGCCACGCTGAGCATGCGCACGGCAAAGTCCTCCACGCTTTTCTCCGCGCTCTTGCGTGTCTTCTGCCAGCGCGCCTCACTGAGCTTGCTCAAGGCGGGCGCTTTGCCGCCGACACCGACATAGCGTGTGACCATGTGCGCATGCGCCACCGGCACAAACAGCTTCGCGCTCTCCGCATAATGCAGCACGAGCACTTCCTCTCGCTTGCCTGAATCACGCACTTCGATGCCGCCATAGCGTGCCACGCCGTGCTCGGAATGCACCACGGTGTCGCCTTCGCGCAGATCGCGCATCACATCCCGCGCTTTGCGCAGCACCTCGGCCTCATCGAGCTTCGAGCCGCGCACGCGGCGAATCTGCTGATGCCGCCCAAAGATTTCCGCCCCCGTCAAAACGGCCAGTTTGGCCGCAGGAACCGTGAAGCCGCGATACAGCAGGCCCAGCTTTGTCTCCAATGACGACGGCAACCCGCTTTGGAGTTCGCCGAAGCGCTCACGTTCCGCCTCGTTGTGAAAAAAGATGATCGTGCGCCAACCAGCCTCATGCCATTCGCGAATCTGTCGGGCGAAGTGTGCGCGCCGCGCTTCATGCAGCACGAAATCGGACGCATCGAAGACGCCGAGCGGATTTTCGTGAATCGCCGCCGAGAAATCCTCCATGCCTTCGACTGGCGCGGCACCGCTCATGATGCGCGCATGCGCTTTTGCTTCGCAATCAATGGTGACGATGAAATCATCCTGCCGCAGATGCTCGCGCACGAGCGCTGCATCCTCCGCGTTCTCATTCATGCGCAGGATCACTCCCACATGATCCAGGCGCTTGATGGACGATTGATTATGCAGATCGAAGGCGCGGATGGATTCGATCTCGGCATCGAAAAACTCCAGCCGCAGCGGTTCTTCCGCCTGCCAGGTGAAAAAATCCACGATGCCTCCTCGCCGCGCGAATTGACCGCGCTCCGTGACCACGGGCACGCGCTCGAAGCCTGCCTCGCCCAGATCACGCAGCAGCGCTTCGACATCCAGCTTTGCGCCGACAGCCAGCGTCTTGCGCTGGCTTGTGATCTCCGCCAGTGCCGGCGCAGGTTCATCCAAACTGTCCGCGCACAGCACCATCACCGGCGCTTCGCCCGCCATCATGCGGCCGAGCACTCCGGCACGTTCCGCCAGCAGTTCAGGATCGATCAGCGCATCATTCACCACCTGCCCGAGACGCGGAAAATAAAGCGCCGGACACTGCCACACGCCCAGTTCAGCATGCACATGATCCTGCGTCTTCACATCCGAGCAGAGAATCCACACACGGCGCCCCGCCATCGCTTTCTCCGCATGCCGCACCATCAACGCCGCCGCAAAACCAAAGGCCTGCGGCGTCACATGATCGAGCACGATGTCCTGTTCATTCAGCCGCCGCTGAAACTCCACCGCAGTCAGCGTCATATCCACAAGACCAAGCGCATCCCCCCGCGCACGTCCTGAAGGGAGTGGTGGTTTTCGAGTCGCAGCCTTCTTCACGCCGCGAGGTTTGGGGGCGCGCTTGACGGGGTCCAAAACAAAAGTGCCGGGTGGTGACACCCGGCGCTGCAATGAGCGTGCGCGCATTGAATGCGCAAGAGCGAACGTGGCCTGCTGCCGCAGGTCGCGCGGTTACTCAACGCACCGGCTGCGGTGGGTAAGGATACCAGCGGCCTTGATACCACTGACCCTGTGGCTGCTGAGGTGGATACGGATAGGCCTGTTGCTGTTGCGGATACTGCGGAGCGTATTGCTGCTGAGGATAAGCCTGCTGCGGCGGATACTGCGCTGGGTAAGGCTGCTGTGGGTAACCTTGAGACGGATAATACGGCTGCTGGGGCTGCGGCGCAGGCTGCTGATGACTGCCCATGGCTTGCACGCCTGCTTTGGCAACTCCTCCCGTGGCCTTGATGGTGGCACCTGCCACCGTGCCTGCCGCACTCAATGGAACTGTGATCAACGAACAGCCGGTGAGGCTGAAAGACAACATGATGGCGACGAGAAGGAGACGCATGTGGAGCGACTTAGCCTCGAACAGGCGCTTTGTCATCCAAACTGCCGCCAGAACATCACCATGGAAATGATCAGGCCAATCGCCGTGATGAGCTGCCGCACACGCTTTGGCTCGATGCGCTGGGAGTACTGCGCTCCGAAGTAGTAGCCGATCAAAGCCCCCGCCGTCAGCGCCAGCGTCTGCGGCCAGTTCACCATGCCTGCGGCGATGAACCATGTGGCCGCGACGACGTTGATGAGCGAGCCGAGCAGGTTCTTCAGCGCATTCATCTCATGAATGTGCGTCATGCCCATGAAGCCGAACGAGGCCAGCATCAGGATGCCGATCCCTGCACCAAAGAATGCACCGTAGATCGCCACCGGCAGTTGCAGCAGGAGGGAGAACCATAGCGCTTTCGATTTCGAGCCAGTTTGCGGCTTTTTCAGGAATCCTTGAACGAAAAAAAGCCCGGTTGCGAATAGCACGAGGAAGGGAATGAGATTTGAAAAATGATCATCACTCGTCTGCGTCAGCAGCCAGCTACCCAATGCTGCGCCAACGAGACAGATAGGAATGAATCGCCACAGCAATTCGCGGATCGCCTTCAAATGCCCGCGAAAGCTCACAATGCTCCCCGCCGTGCCAATCACGAGTCCTACTGTGCTCGTCGCATTCGCCATCACCGGCGACGTGCCGCACATCAGCAGCACGGGAAACGTCAACATCGTCCCACCACCCGCCACAGCATTCACTGCACCCGCAGCGCATCCCGCGGCGATGAGGGAGAGGATTTCGAGAGTGGTCATAATCTGCCACTAAAGTAGTCCTGTTACTGTGCAACAGGCTTGTGACTCCAGTTGCACAGCAACTGGGCTACTTCGCCTGCGGATTCTTCAGAAAATACAGCCGTCCATCCTCTGCTCCGATCAGCAAATCTGGCAGGCCGTTGGAGTCCCAATCGACGGGGGTCGGACTTGTGTCGTGGCCTTCGATGTTGCGGTCGCTGACGTTGCCACCGTCGGTGAAGAGGATGAGGCCGTCTTTTTCACCGGATTGGCGGAGAAACTGGGCGTTTTGGCTGTTGAGGAGGATGTCGAGCTTGCCGTCGCCGTCCCAGTCCATGAGGCAGAGTTTGCGGCGGCCGCTCTTACCGGCGATGCCAGCGTTGAGTTGAAGGAGTTTGCCATTCGCGTCGGCGAAGATGCGTTGCGGAGGTTGTAGGCCGGTTTTCGTGCGCTGGAAGAAGCTGAGGTAGCCTTCGTGGTCGAGCATGACGAGATCGGTGAGGCCGTCTTTGTTCCAATCAATCGCCACAGGCGTGGTGCGCCATTGCGTGAGCAACGCTTTGCCTTCGGGCCGCAGCCAACCCCAGGCGAGTTTGGGCTGCTCACCGTTCCATTCGACTTCCACCGGCTGCGCTGCGGCGAGTTCGGGCTTGGTCTTGCTGCCGGTGTTTTCAAACCACACGACTTTGCCAAGAATGCTGTTGGCGATGAGGTCGAGATCGCCATCGCCATCCCAATCGGCAACGGTTTGCGTGGTGTAGCCCCACTTCGCCTCGGCGGGGCCTTGGATGCTGCCGTTCTTGCCGGCCATGATGCGCAGCGTTTTGCCACCGGCCTTGAGCTTCGCAGGCGCGGCAAACTTCGGTTCAGCGACGCCGGGACCGCTGAGGTTCTCGATGAAGGCGATGTAACCGGCGGTGTTGCCTGCGATGACATCGGTGTCTTTGTCGCCATCCCAGTCGCAGCCGTAGAGCGTGACGAGCGCGCCGAAATTGATCTCGTCGGCCTCCTGCTGGAAGTAGCGCGGCTTTTCAAACACGGGCGTTTTGTCGATGCCGAGTTTGCCAGTGTTCTTGATGAAAGCGACGCGACCGTCTTCGTCGCCGCAGATGAGATCGAAGTCGCCATCCTTGTCCCAATCGAAGGCGATGGGGTCGATCATTTCGAGATCCATATGCAGGAACTTCCCGGCTGGATCGAACACGCGGCGACCCTTGGCATACTTCGGCTCGGTGCGCGTGCCGATGTTTTCAAAGTAGGTGAACTTGTCGAGGAACTCGCCGCAGAGCAGGTCGAGATCGCCATCTTTGTCGAAGTCCTCGAAGTTCGGCGAAGGACAGCCAAAGGTGTCCACGGGCTGTACGCGGAACTCTTTTTCATACTTTGGTTCAGCGTCGGTGCCGGTGTTCCGGAAGATAAAGACGAAGCCGTGCAGTGGGCCGTTCATCCACTCGCCCTTCTCGTTCCAGGCATCGTCCCAGCCGTAGTAGCTCCAGTCTTCAATGGCGTTGACGAGGTCGGTCTTGCCGTCGCCATCGTAATCAACGTAGCGCAACTGGTTGTGCCGCACCTTCGGACCTTTGGGTTGTTTGCCCTGTGGTTTGAACCATTTGCTGTCGATGGGCAGCTTGACCTTTTCATCGAGACCGGTCTTGGTGAAGTTCAGATATTCAGCGCCGGGTGTCAGCACGCGCATCTGGCCATTCACATAACTCGGCATGACATAGGGTGCCGTCTTGCTGATGAACTTGCCCGGTTTGAACACCGGCATCGCGTTCTTCGCGGTGTCGCCGGTGGTGTTTTCAAAGAGATAGATGCCGTTGTGAGGCTTGTCGGGGCAGGAGACGATCAAATCGAAGTCGCCGTCGCCATCCGCATCACACGGCACCGGCCAGGCCCACAGACCGACCTCGAGATCCACGACGAGGCCGGGGTTGTTGTACTTGATCGGATGCAGACCTTCGGCGGCGATGAGTTGGCCGCAAAAAGACGCAGAACACGCAAACAGGAGGAGGTTGGAGAGCTTCATGATGGACGATTGAGTTAACGCGTGGTGGACATGGATGCTTCGACGCATGGCGGCGTTTTCTTGCCCTCTCTGTGACAATCTCTGACCTCAGAGAAGGATCAACGCGACAGCGTGCCGCACACATTCACCTGCATGCCGAGTCCACGCGCCATGGACGCCTTGGCAAACATGCATTCATCCGCCGCCTTGGCATCCAAGGCGTAAGCAACCTGGATGTGATTGGCCTGATGCTTCGCCATGAGTTGGTCGCGGCTCACGCCATAGGTCACAGCGCTCATGATCGGCCATTGCGGAGTGGTGAGCTGCCAGCGGCGCTCGGTTTCCTCACGCGGCAGATCAACGACACAACCGCGGCCGATGTCCATGTGCAGCGCTTCATCCTGCACGTAGATGCGCGACCAGACGATCTCGCCCGGCTTCGAAATGCCGCGCAACGTGGAACCACCGCTCGGGAAATACATCGGCGGCTGCCGGAAGCCCTCGGCGCTCTTCCAGCCCTCGACGAAATGCGCCGGTGGCGCCGCACCGCTGATGAGGAAGACCCAGACGTAGTCTTTGCCAAATTTTTCGCCCCAGCGCACGTCATGCAGCGTCGTCTCAACCGGCTGCTGCAAAGCGCGATGCACGCGTTGCGTGAGCATCCCGTCGAGACCGGCGCATTCATCGACCTCGTTGAAGTGCAGCATCGGCAGGCCTTCAAACAGCGTGCGTTTGCGGTCGCGTGACTTCACTGGCGGGCGGTCCGCGTTGTTGAGCATGCCTTCGGCAAGATCACTGGCAGGCAGCAGATCCTTCAAACCCTGCTGATATTGGATGCCGATGGCGTCGCAGCCAAAATCATCCGCGATGCGCAGCGCGGCGGCGTACATCTTGCACTGGAGCCGCACCTGGTCGCGTGTGAGCTGCATCGCATGATTGTCGCCAAGCTGGAAGGTCATGCCGTGCTTCACCAGCCAGGTGTGAATCGCCAGCGCGTCCGAATCGCTCACCTGCATCGCTTCATGATACAGCGCCGACTGGCTGAGCCGCTCCTTGAACACCCCGCAGGCGTGCAGCGCATGATCAGGGATGATCGCATTGAACATGCCCATGCAGCCTTCATCAAAGATGCCCATGATGGCCTTGTTGGTGACAAGTTGTGTCGCTAGTTCTTTGCCCAGCGCTGCCGCTTTCGCCGGCACCTTCACTTTCTCCAGCTTGGTCACATGACTGAGATCATGCGTGATGCTGCCCGACTTCAGCCACTGTTTCAGCTTGGTCTTGAAAAAGGTGTCGGTGAAGTGCTCGCTCCACAGCGTCGAGTATTTCACACCCGCCTTGGTGAGAGAGCCATTCAGATTCAGCATACCCACGAGTCCAGGCCACTGGCCGCTCCAGTTTGCCACTGTTAAAATCGGGCCTCGATGCGTGGTCAAACCGGCCAGCACATGATGTGAATACTGCCACACCGCTTCCGCCACGATCAGCGGCTCCTCGGGATCAATGCCGCGAAACACTTCGATTCCCATCTTCTGCGAATCAATGAAGCCATGCTTCTTCGTCGGTTCGACCAAGTGCGCACGTTTGACCTGCCAGCCTTCCGCTTTGAGCGCCACTTCCAGAGCCGTCTCCATCGCCAGTTGAGCAGGCCAGCACGTTTGGTTGGCGGACAGACGCAGATCACCACTGGCAACGAGCTGAACGATTTTGGATTTGGAGGGCATGAAAGGCACCATAGCTGTGAGATTCATAGACCGCTAGCACGAGTCACAAACATAGGGCAGATGCGCACCTTTGGCAGAAGGATGACAATCTTTGATTTTTATGCCGCAGTCTCCATTACGGCAACCTACCCTCATCAACATCAATGTAATGTGCAATGGTCTGGATATCATCGCGATCGCCCAAACCGCCGTCCGCCTTCCGTTTCGCCAAAATGGCGGTGATGTGGTCATTCCAGCCGAGCGTTTTGACATAATGATTCCAGATCAGCTTTTCATTATCGTTCAGCGTTCTGCTCCGCTCTTGGGACCATAGCAGAATTTCCTCATCACTGCCGCCCTGGAGCACCCGAGCCTTCAGGTCGTCATAGTTCACATGCAAAAAGTCCAACAGCGCACCGTCGCTGCCTTTTCCGAGGTTCGCGTGCAGGTCTTCCCATAGCTTCCCAGCCGCATGCAGGCGGATCTTGCCCAGCATGCGCGGGAAGTATTTCAAACCGGCGGTTTCATCGAGAGGACTGCAAGGCTGTGTGGCGGGGTTAGGTTTGGCGGACATGCACCACATTTGATCGTGCCAGATTCGATTGGCAATCGAATCTGCCGTGAAAGCAGTGCCGCTCTTGCCGTGAGACGTATTGCCTGCTGTGTTGTGGATATGACTCGCGGTAGCCGTTCTCTCAGCATTTTGATTTTCGTCGTGCTCACGGGAATCATCGCGCCGTTTGTGATCTGGGGTGCACATTTTGATGCAGCGCTGAGTCTCGAGGGCGCGCGCAAGTGGATGGAAAGTTACGGTGCGTGGGCATGGGCGGCTGGAATCGTGCTCTTGATTGCGGACATCGTGTTGCCGGTGCCTTCGACAGTGGTGATGTCGGCACTGGGGTGGATGTATGGCTGGTGGATCGGTGGATTGATCTGTGCCGCAGGCTCGATGCTCTCTGGCATCATCGCTTATGCATCATGTCGCTGGCTCGGTCGTGGCGCGGCGCGTTGGATTGCAGGTGAGGAAGGTTTGCGCAAAGGCGAAGAAATTTTTGAGAAGCGCGGCGGTTGGCTGGTGGCGCTGTCACGCTGGATGCCGGTGCTGCCGGAGGCGGTGGCGTGTCTTGCGGGGCTTTCCAACATGCGCTGGCGCGTGTTTTTGCCTGCGCTGGCCTGTGGTTCGGTGCCCACGGGGTTTGCGTTCGCGACGATTGGTCACGTGGGTCAAAGCGAACCCGGATGGGCAATTGCTTTGAGCTGCATTGTTCCGGTCTTGCTCTGGCTGGGCGCGGTGCGCATGCTCAAGCGTTAAGGCATTTCGGTCAAACCGGCCTGTGTCGCGGCGGCGCGTGCGGAGTGCAGCATCTCACGACGGATGATCCACATTCCGAGTGGCAGGAGTAAGGTCAGCGTGATCATGGATGCCACTCCAAGCAGTACCAGTGTGTGCAAACCTGCGGCCATCAAGATCGAGGCGATGACAAACCACAGCAGCAGGTTCCATCCCACACTGCGGCGGACGCGGAGGATCAATCTCACCCGCGTCAGACAACGTTGATCGCCGTGGTATTCGGTCACGCTCAAGAATGCACGGGATAGCTCTGCCCATGGCCATGCTTCAATGTCAAACCAGCGCCAGCCATCATCTTCGCGATAGATGATATGCGCGGACTTGAGCGCTTTGCGTAATTCTTGCAGCCAAGCTTCACGTGTGATGCCGGTTTCACTCCAAAAGCGCAGCGTGCCCAGGTTGAGCGCGAATTTATGGGGTTTCACCGGTGGCATGATCTCCGGCAGCATGGGATGTCGGCTTGGGCGTGCGCCGAGTCTCAGCATGCCATTAAGTCGTGCCCATTCACGCGCCACGGGTTGCAGCAAACTCAACCACCAGAGCAGCAGGCGATTCCACGCGCCGCTCAAATTGGCCGAGGCGGCATGGCATGCACTGACACGCCAGGCGGACCCCATGGCAAATAGCAGCACGCCTGCGGCAAGCCAGGGCATATGGCAAAGGAGAGCCATTAACATGACCGCGATCCACAGCACGCCAGTGAACCAATCCCACCAGCGAAAACTCGATGTCGCGTAGATTACTTGGAATGCACCGAGACCGAATGGGCCGTGAAAAATACTGCCTTCGACGGGGTGATCGGCTGGAAGTTGATCGCCATAAATACCACCGCGCCAACGTGCACCGCCAAGGGGTCCGAAGCGCATGGGATGTTCCTTCATCAACAATGCCTCGGCATGGCCGTAACCGCGCTGTTGCCGCAAATACGCTTTCACCGTGAAGCGACGATGATGCCAGACCATCGCGCCCGCAACGAAACGCAGGACGCCGTGCTCGCGCAGCCGCCAGCATATATCGACGTCATCCCCGGCGGCCATGAAGACGGCACGGAAGCCTCCGATGCGTTCAAGGATGTTTTTGCGGATGGCGAGATTGCAACCGGGCAGGTGCTCGGCTTCGGTGTCATTGAGCAGCACATGTGCCGGTGCTCCTGGCGCGGCGGCAACGACGCGCTCAATGTGATTGCGCGGTGGCGGCGGGATGTTTGGCCCACCGGCGGCTACGACACCTGCATCGCTGAATGCGTGGCTCAGATGATTCAGCCAGTCGGGATGCGCGATGCAATCATCATCGGTGTAAGCGAGGATGGTGCCGGTGGCGAGCTGTGCGCCGAGATTTCGTGCCACACTGAGTCCTACGTGATCTTGAAAATGATAGCGCACCTCCTCAAAGCCTTTGGCGATCTTCGCCGTGGCGTCTCTCGAACCATCATCAATCACGAGGATTTCAAAATCGGGATAACTCAGCGCCATCAGCGATGCAAGGCAGGCACGAAGCGTGGCAGAACCATTGTGCGTACAAACAATCACGGAGATGCGCGGTGCAGGCGCTGGCGCAGGCAGTTGTGACGTCAAAGCACGGATGCTGGCGCAGACAGGCAGCTCATTTCGCTCACGATCGACAATGCCAAAGCGCCAGTCCGTGATCTCGCGTCCACCGCGATGCCATTCGTCCGTGTAGGCGAACCAGACGCCTCCTGCCGTGCCGCTGCGCAGCAGGCAGTCATGCTGCCAGCGCATGACTTCAGCCTGCTTTTCAGGGCCGTGCGTGGTGACATCGAGACCGAACTCCGAGATGAGCAGCGGCTTGTTGCCGGCAAGATTCTGCAAACGCGCTAGGCATGCGGTGAAAGCCTCGCGTGATTCAAGATAAACGTTCACCGCGAGGAAGTCGGCATTGCGTGGCACCAGATATTCCGTGGACGGATAGGTGGCATAGCTGACGAGCGTCTGCGGCGCATGACGGTGCGCGATGTCGATCAGCTTCTCGATGGAATCACGCACACGCTCCGGCTGCATCCAGCGCACCAGGGTCTTTTCGATTTCGTTGCCGACGAGAAACGCCGCGATGCAGGCGTGCTCACGAAGCGCTGTGGTTGTTTCAGCGATGTGTTTTTCGATTTCGCGGCAGAGGGCGCGATCCGAGAGGAAATCGACATGCTCGCTCCACGGAATGCCAACAATCAGCCGCAGACCGAGTGCGGTGACTTCACGCAGCACGGCGGGCGTGGGCAGTTCATAAAGGCGGATGGTGTTGAAACCGAGGGAGGCGATGTGGCGCAGATCAGAGGTCAGGCTTTCGTCTTCGGGGAAGGGTTCACCGCGCCCATTGGGCTTGAACGGGCCATAGCTGACACCGCGCATGAAAAATGGCGTGCCATCGGCCACTTGCAGAAATTTCCCCGCCGTCTGCACACGCATCCCGTGGATCACGGAAGAAGTGTTGGAAGACGGTGGGGCGAAAGGCATGAGGACGCGAAGATGAAACACAGACGCGCTCAAGGCCAGCCGGATTCAGCTTCCGACCCGCTCAGATGACGGTTTCTTGCTTCGTTGCATCCTGATCTGCCGCAGGCGCAGCCTGCTTCACTTCCATTTCCACCCAGCCATCCCCTTCGCGCTCGATGCGGCGCGTATTAATGATGAAGACGATGCACAGGCCGATGAATGCGGACGTGGCCTCAAGCACGAATGGTGTTGAGAGGAAGGTGAACATGTAGGCTAGGCCCTGCATCACGATTTCACGCGCGGTTTCGTTCACGTAGGCGGCCACGCTGATTGCAATGGCAAAGCAAACCGTCCAGATGAGGGGTTCCAGCCACCAGCGTGACTTTGCAGGAGATGTTTCAAGCGCAGGCATTAGGCAGATCAATCGACAGGGGTTGCTTTGCGGACAGAGACCGGGAAGTCCACATGCTTGGTCGTCAGCTTTGTCGCAGTGACAGTATTGATGGGGCTGGGCGCCGTCGGAGTGGCAGGCTCGTCATCCTCGACTGGCAGCGCTTTCATCGCCGCAGGCTCCACCTGACGGTGCAATTCGGCCACATGCTTACCCCACATCGCAGCGCCAGCGAGGATGACCACAAAGACCGCGATGGCTGTTGGCAATGGTGACTTGATGGACTTCACGCGATTGCTCGCGGGAGCAGTGATGCGGTCTGGACTTGCTTCACGGTCGCGCAGCCATGTGCCGTGGGATTGCGTGAGGTAGCGGTAATCACGCTCGCCACCGAGTGCGCCTTCGGGCAACTCTTCGAGCACTTCATTGGCATCCACGGCAAGGAAGTCGCTATACCCACGAATGAAGGAACGTGCATACGTCATGCTGCCAAAAGCGGCGATGTTGCCGGACTCTAGATGCATCAATCGCTGCACGGGAATGCGTGTTTCATGGGCGGCGTCTTCCAGTGACAGACCGCGTAGTTCGCGCGCGGTTTTGAGTCTCTGTCCAAGGGTGGCTGTCATGGGTGGGTTGGGGTGTGGCAAGTGTGACACTTCCCATCCCGGATGCGATGAGTTTTTTCACCTTCCGCAGGGTTGAAAAATCACATCTGGTGGAATGAGAACCGCAGTTTTCTTGTAATTAAACCAAGCAATTCTAGAATCTCGTAATGAATCCTCTGCACGATACCCGTTTGAAAATTCGTCGTGAACTCGAAGCGCCGCCCGCGTTACGCAAGTTTGGCAGTGGTTGGATCAGTGGGGTGCTCGGCATGATGTTCGGTCTCGCGTCTCTGGGGTGCGTGATCATGATGCGCTTTCCCGGTGTTTTCACGATGAAGGAGAATGCGGGACTGATCGGACATCCGGCGTTTCGCACCGGGATGTTCGTGCTGATGGTGCTGGCGTTCGTTTTTTCGCTGCTCAATCTCGTGCTGCGACCAAGCAAAGTGCTGGGCATCACCGGCATGGTAGCAACGCTGCTGGCCGCGACCTTCGGCGGCACCTCCGCTTCTGCCGTGGCGCCCGATCTCACGCCGATCTACTTCGGCCTCGATTTCTTTGTGCTGCGGCTGCTGTTCACTGGCTTCCTCTTCATCCCGATGGAGACGCTCTTCCCGAATCGTGCGGATCAAGGCATCTTCCGTTACGAATGGCGCGAGGATCTGTTCTACTACCTCATCAGCAGCATGCTGGTGCAGGTGCTGACGTGGCTGAGCTTCATGCCTGCGCGCACGCTGTTCGTGCTGACTTCATGGACGGAGTTTCGTGCCTGGGTGGCCGCGCTGCCTTTCTTGGTGCAGCTCATCTCGATCATGTTCCTCACCGATCTGGTGCAGTACTGGGTGCATCGCCTGTTTCATCGCATCCCGGCGCTGTGGCGTTTCCATGCGGTGCATCATTCGGCGCAGCACATGGACTGGATGGCCGGAGCACGGATGCATTTCCTCGAAATCCTCATTCTGCGCGGCACCACGGTCTTCCCGATGATTCTGCTGGGTTTCAGCCAGGGTGCGGTGAATGCGTATGTCTTGGTCGTGTATTTGTTCGCCACCTTCGCGCACTCAAACCTCGGCTGGAAGTTGGGCTTCATGGAAAAGTTCTTCGTCACGCCGCGCTTTCACCACTGGCATCACGGCATCGAGAAAGAAGCCATTGATGTGAATTTCTCGATTCACTTTCCGCTGTTCGATAAACTCTTCGGCACACATCACATGCCCGAAAATGGCCGTTGGCCCGAAGGCTACGGCATCGGCGGTCATCCGGTGCCAAAAGGCTACTGGCAGCAGTTTCTTTATCCGTTTCGGCGGAAGAAATAATTACTCATACTTCAACTGCGCAGTCGCTTTGCAGGCAGCATCTGCCGTCACTCGTAGCCAACGTGCCTGAATCGCAGGCTCGAATGTCAAACTCGTTGCTTCGCCTGGAGACACCTCCCGGCTTTGATATGTCACCCAGATACCGGTGCCGGTGAGGTCGAGCTCGATGTGGAAGCTCACGGGTTCGTTTTGGTCGTGGCTGAGCGTCAATGTGCGCTGGTCGTAGCCCCACATAAGGTAGGAATCACTCTTCTCGCTCGCTTTCACGACGGTGTTTTTCCACGGGCCACCTTCACCGCGTGGTTTGCCAAGTTTCCAGAGATCGTCGATCGCTCCGGCCCAAAGGGCGGCTTTGCCATCATCACTGCGGATGATGTGATCTCCCGCTTTGGCGTCTGGTTGGATGCCGCTCATCAAGAACAGGCCGCGATAGCCGCCGAAGTCGGTGACGCGCAGATTGTGTGAGCAAATCGGGCGGATTTTCGCAAAACCATCCGCATTCTCCGCAGGCAGCTCATAAAAGGTGCCGCAGGCGCTGAGCATGTCGCGCTCCGTGGCGACCTCGCGGCAGATGCGCAGTTCGCCAGCGTTGGTGGCGGCATCGTAGGCCTTCGATGCACGCGGGAGACGCCAGCGACGGCCGCGATCATCGACGACGAGCACACTGGCCTCATCGAGCGTGATGACGTTCTTCGGAATGGCGACGGCTTTTTCGACAAAGGCCTTCGCTTTGGCCTCCTCGACGCGTTGCAGCTTCAAATCAGCACCCATCTCGTAGTAGCCATCTTTCGTCGCGAAACTCAGCGTGCGTTTGTTTTCACCACGCGGGCGGAAAACACCCTTCTGTGACACGGCATCACCGATGCGTGACACGCCGTCGAAGATGGGGTCGGCCTCGGTGCCGCGCGCGTCGCCGTTGGTGAGCGTGATGATGAGGCTGAGGTCTTTGCAGTCCTCGTTGGCCGTCACCTTAAGCCAGTCGCCAAGCACCGTGTGGCTGACTTTTCCCGCGCCGCCGGTTGCGTGATTGATGGCATGCACGCGATGATGTTTCCATCCGGCGACGAGAAAACGATCTGCCACCTCTCCCGCCTTCACACTATCGTGCAGCCACACCGCGCCACTGGCGTGCGCAGGGCCGAGCTTGCCCGGTGTCTCCGGGCTTGTGAACCATAGATTGCTCTGCGACTGGCCCACGCTGTCGATGCCGCCTTTGACTTTGCGTTTGTTGAGGAACTCCGACTTCGCCGAGTCATCGCAGCCGAAGACGAGGCGGTCGTTCCAGCGCGTGAAGTCGCCGATGACCTTCAAGTAGGCGCTGCGGGCGCGGATGCCGTTCGTGCTCGATGCGGAAAAGGTCTTCGGGAAGCTCCAAAAGGCACCGTGCATGGTCATGAGCAAGTTCTCCTCGCCGATGTCGCGGATGCGCGGCCATTCGGTGTTCCATCCGTGCGCGCCATCGTAGCTGTGGCTGACTTTCGGCAGACGAAACGACTGCCATTTGCCGCCATCGAGCAGCATGAGGATGAGCGATTTCGCATCCCAGCCGATGCTCCACACGGGTGCGTTCGTGTCGCTGCCGTGGATGCCGCCGGGGCCGGTGACCTCGGTGAATTGATTGCGGCGCACGAGCTGCCAGTCGCCGCTGCCGGTCCATTCACCGAGCGCACCGCTGGGCGTGGTGGGATCGGTGAGCACGCGTTTGTCGCGGTCGCCGTTGTTGGCGTAGATGACGCGGCCTTGGGACGAATACAGGCCTTTGCCGTGGTAGCCGGGCAGTTGGGAGTCGAGCTTTGACAGCGGTGTCTCGACCTTGAAGTCCTTTTTGATGCCGTTGCCGTCGCGGATGAAGTTTTTCACGGCGAGCGACTTCACATCGACCTCGTAGAGGCCTTCCTCCATCGTGGCGTAGTAGATCTTGCCTGCGGGATCCGTGAGGTGCCGCGCATTGCCGGTGAGACGGCCTGGCATGATGTAGGGCGGAATCACTCGCACTTTGCGCTCTGTGTCGATGACATACGGCCCGATGAAAAGCTGCTGCGTTTCATCGTGAATCATGCGATTCGCCGGCGTGCCGCCGACGCTTTCGGGGCGCACGATCTGCTTCAGGTCCGGCGTGATCTCGTAGAGTTTGTCGCTTGATCCGAACGGTAGATGCGGTCCATACGTGATGACCCACAACCGGTCCGCCCACGGCACCACCGCGCCGGTGCCGCACTCGCCCTCGTTGTTGAACATGGCGAGCGATGGGTAGATGCCGCTGATATTGCGCGGTTCCTCAGCGCATAAAAGGCCTACGGAACACGCAGATAACACGGAAAGCAGAAGGTTGGGCTTCATCCGGGCAGCAAAGCAGAGTCGGCGGGGCAGACAACCGTCGTGTGTTATGCTAAACAGAAATCGCTTACACATGCCCCGACCACCCGAATTCACCGCCGAAGTCTGGCTCGGCCTCCGCCATGAGTGGCTGTGGGTGTATCGCAGCCCGGTGCCGACGCCGTGCGTGTGGTCGCCGGAGATTTCGGTGCCGCCGGGTGTCTTCTTCGTCGAACGTGGCAAGGTGCGCATCCGTGCGGATGGCAAGGAGATCATCGTGCCGCGTGGGCAGGCTTTTCTCACCGCACCCGGTTTGCGGCAGCATTGGTTTGCGAAGGGCACGCAGCTTCTCTCCGTCGGCTTTCGCAGTGTGTGGCCGGACGGTGCGCCGTTGTTTCGCACGGGCCTCAATTGTGTGGCCCGACTACCCAAACTGCGCCTCGCAACGCTCGAACTGTTCCGCCGCATCCACGGCACACAAAAGACAGTCGCTTATCTCGAAGCGACGAGTGCTGCTGCTCAAGGTGTGGCTGATTGGGCGCGGCATGATGCCGCTTTTCATGCCTGGCTCGTTGTTTTCATCGACACACTCTCCAAACTCGGTGTGCAGCCGGAACCACGTGCTGACAAGAGCCGACGGCGCGTGGATCAGCTCATCGCGTGGTTGAATGCGCGACCGCTCGATCAAATCACACCCACATTGCCGCCGGATTTCGCGCTGGGCGTGCGGCGTGCCGATCAATTGCTCCAGCAACACCTCGGCATCGGCCTGCGGGCGTTCTTGGAGCGGCGCCGACTGACCGCAGTGCGTGAACGCATTCTTGTGGATGCTTGCACGTTCAAAGAACTCGCCCACACGCTCGGCTTCCGTCATGCCTCGCACTTCACCGCCTGGTTCCGCCGTCACACCGGTCTCTCGCCTTCTGCGTATCGTGCGGGTGGAGGAGTTGGGTGCGCTTAGATAAGACGCAGAGGTGAACGATATAGACGGTCAGGCAGAGGTCACTGCTTGGCCGCAGGTACAAGCTTCGAGGCGATGGCATGCACCTTCGTGCCGGGCTTCAGATCACCGATGATTTCCTTCCAGGGCAGGATGAACTCCACCGGACCTGTTGCATACGATGCGATCTCGTAGGGCGGGTAGTTGAAGCCGATGCCGCCGGGCACGAGAAACCAGTTCTTGGTGAGCTCCAGCTTGTCCTCGAAGAGTCCGGCATCGGTGAGCGGGGCATCGGGCTTGAGGCCGCTGCTCATGCGCAGCTCGGCAGCACCGAGGGACGCCCACTTTTTCTCGAAACCGGGCTTCACCAGCTCTTCCAGCTTCAGCGCACGGCCGGTGGCGGTTTCGAGCACGTGAAAGGTGCTCGCGTGGTTGCCATGGGCACCGCCGGCGAATTGGTAGCTCCACTGCTCCAGCGTGAGAAAGCCGCTGTCGTTCATCCGCACGCGGAAATCCTCCTCGGTGGTGAAGAGGAAGCCCTCGTCGGTCTTGCTCTCCTCGCTGACCTGGGTGCGCAGGTGCTTTGAAATAGCCTCAAGGGTGGCGGCCACGTGGTGCTCGGAGTCCGCGGCATCGCGGGCGAGCGTGGCGAGGCGCTTGTTGAGCGCGTCGGAGCCTTCTGCAGGCACGCGGAGAAAGGCCACCTTCTTTTCACTGCCGCTGCGGCGTGAACCGAGCTGCTGCACGATCGAGGAGGAGATGATCACACGCTCCAGCGGCACGCTGCCTGCGGGATAGCTTTCCTGAAGCTTCACGGGGAGCTTCTTTTTGCCATCGGGGGAGGTCCAGGTGCCGCTGATCTTGTCCTCCTCCCACACGATGCTCCAGCGTCCGGTGACGACTTCCTCGCCATCGGCAGTGTAACTGCCGATCTCGCGGAAGGCGAGGTTTTCCGCCTTCTCATCCTGCACGAGCGTGATGGGCAGGCCGGTCTTGTGGTAAAAGTACTCGACGCTGTAGGTGAAGCTCTCGTCATAGGCGGAGGGCTCTGTGATGAGCATGGTGATGCCGAGATCTTTCCCCAGCGTGCCTTCAAAGCGTCGCGTGCGTTCGCCGGTGGCTTCCTCGGCTTCGTTTTGAGCCGGCAGCAAGGTGATGGAAAGGAGGAGGCAAAGAGTGGAGAGAAAAAGACGCTTCATGCTCGTCGGATTAGGCGAGTCGGCGGATTTTGTCCACCCGTGTTTCCTGGCCGCAGGCAGAGCACTCCAGCTTTCGTGTTACTTCACCAACAGCTCGGCGCTCACCTCGCCGTTTTCGCCGACGGTGAAGGTGCGGCGTTTGCCGCCGACTTCGTGGACAATGATGAGCGCCTTGTTCCAGCCGGGCGTCGGATCAGCGCCAAGCCAGTTTGGATTGGCTTGGAAGATGGCACCGGGTTCGTCGAGCAGGGCTTTCACGCGGTCAGTGACATCGGTGAAGGTGGTGCCGGAGCCATAGACGGCGGAGATGAGATGCACGGGCACACGCTCGGGTACGGGCGCGGGTTTGCCGTTGGGCAGGAGCTTGATGAAGCTGGCGTCGCCGATGCCGAGGGAGAGCGAGGGCGTGTTCCAGAGGTTCTCGAACTTGGCGAGGTCGCACACGCCGGTCATCTCGATGAGATCGCCTTCGCGGAGCGTGGCGAGTTTGGGCAGGATGTTGTCATGCTTCCATTGGCTGGCGAAGACGCGGATGTAGTAGCCTTCGTCGGCAGGAAGATAGGACCACACGACGAAGCGGCCCCAGTGGTCCACGCCGCGCACCTTGAAGCGCATTTGCGCCGGGCGCTTCGTCTCCACGAGCTTCTTTTTGAGGAGGCCGTTGGCCACTTCCTTCTGCGCGTCGGACCATTTGCGGGCGTTCTCCGGCTCCATGTCCTGCGGGATGACGGCGAGGAAGTCGCGGTAGCTGCGCAGCGGCTTCGGCTCCTTGGCTTTGGCGGGCGCGGGATCGGCCGCGTGCAGGAAACAGGCCGGGGCGAGAGCGAGCAGGAGGAGAATGGGCGTCAGTTTCATGAGAGCGGGGTAAGTGTCGTGATCAGGATCACGGATTGCAACCGGTGATCCTTGGGGCTTGTAACGGCTCGTGTTTGTAAAGGGGGCGTCAAAAGCCCCTTCCTCTACGATAGGCTTTCACAGTCTTTAATGGCCTTGAATCACGCGGTCGTTTGGGAAGGCGGCTTCATCGGTGAAGGGCGGATGTAGAGCACCTCTCCGTTTGTGGCGGTAAACCTGCCGCACATGTCACCGCCCATGGCGGAATCCAAGTTCACGTGGAACTGTCCGGTGGTTTGCTGGTGCGCGACGGGTGAGAAGGCTAACTCAAAGAGAATGTTGTTTGGAATGAAGTCGTCCAGCTCGGCTGAGGTAATGCCCGAAAAGCGAAACCCGATTTCGTGCTTCTTGGTGAGGACGAAGTAGCCACGGGCATCCACCTCCCGAGTCATCTCCCAGGCCTCGACGTGTAGTTCGATGCATTCCGGTGTCCGTGTGAATGCCAGCACGGGGGAATCATGGAAGCTGGGCCAGTAGCTGTAAGCCTCCACCACTCGCTCATGTCCGGAAATGTAGTTGGGGACTTCACGCATGGGATGACGTTGGAGTTAGATGGACACTTTGTTTGACCGCTGATGGGACGCTGACAAAACGCTGATGACCGGACGCATGAATGAGCTTCAAGTCAGCGCCTGATCAGCGGTTAGATTCAGCTCAAGCAACTTTAGATGTGGGGCACCTTGTTAACTCAGTGTGGCTAGGCTCATTTCACGCTGCCAACACACAGGGTTTGATGCGTGCCAGCACTGGTCGCATCGTGGCTTCCGTCACTTGACGGTCAAAGTGCGTTTGCAGGTTCAGCCAGACTTCCGCAGGCCATGCGAAGTAGCGGGCGAGGCGCAACGCGGTGTCTGCGGTGATGGAGCGCTTGCCCTTCACGATCTCATTGATGCGCCGCGGAGGTACGCCGATATCGTTCGCAAGGCGGTATTCAGTCAGGCCCAGCGGCAGGAGGAAATCTTCACGGAGAACTTCACCGGGATGGATGGGGGCGTGTTTTTTCATGACGTGAGAGGGTTAAGAATGGTAATCGACCATTTCGACTTCATGCGGCCCGTCAGACTCCCAGCGGAAGCAGATGCGCCATTGATCGTTGATGCGGATGGAATATTGGCCTTTGCGGTTGCCTTTGAGCGCTTCCAGCCGGTTGCCGGGTGGAACGCGGAGCTGCAACAATTCCGTGACGGCATGAAGCTGGGCTAGCTTCCGTAGTGCGGTACGCTGGATGTCCGGCGGGAAGGCGCGTACTTTCTCGAGCCGAAATAGGCTGGCGGTGTCGTCGCAGGCAAAGGAACGGATCATGCATTGGGTTAACTGTATGATAACGGGGCACGTTATGGTAGGCAAGTCGGAACTCAGTCATCGGACGCGCTGCGAGTTGCCTCAAAAAGAATCACACCGGGGGAGCGTGAACGAGTGAGGTGTTGGCGGATCGTTGCCTCAAAATGAATGACCCCGTTTCTCATCACGGCTTGGTTCCGCCGCTAGACGGATATCTATCCCTCCACGTGTCGTACGGGTGGCGGTGTGGAATGCGCCTAGAGTGGCGGATGAGTTAAGCTGCCACAGCGTGCGAAAGCAGTTGCCGCCGTCCTTGGGGGTGCGTGATGGTACCTGACACTGTCATGGACCCAAGGCTCGACAAAGACTCGGAGTTGCTGCTCGACGCGCTGCGTGGGCTGGCGGCGTTTGTCGTGTTGTTTTCGCACGGGTTTGAGCTGGCGGCAGGTTCAGCGTTCGGGTGGGCGGCACACGAGAATTCCGAGGGCTGGCGCTGGGCCAGGGCCATTTTGGGCAATGCGGACTGGTGCGTGTGGTGCTTTTTCGTCATCTCGGGCATCTGCATTCACCGTTCGATCGCGCGTGGTGTTGGGGCGGGTCGCTTCCACTGGAGCCGCTATGCCTTGGCACGCGTGACGCGGCTGTACCCGCTGTTTTTGACCGGTTTGTGCCTTGCCGTGATCGCGTGGAGCCTCGGGCTGGATTTTGCCGTGGCAAAGGTGAAGGACCGGCCCTGGCTTGAACTCGGCGCGACGTTGGTGAACCTCCAGATTTTCACGACGCCGTTTCCAGCCTTCGGTCCTTCATGGAGCCTGAGCTGCGAGGTGCTGTATTACGCCGCGTGGCCGGCGCTTCTGCTGATGATGAAGGGAAGGGCTGACCGGGCCGCCCGCATGGCCATGGTGGGCTCGGCCGCGATCCTGCTGGGCATCGTCATTCTGTGGCAGCTTAAGCCGGAGCGCAGCAGCAGCGCCTTTCTGCAGGGCTTATGGACCACGGTGGCGCTGTTTCCGCTGTGGGTCACGGGCGCGTGGATGAGCAGCCGCTGGGAGGCCTTCACCGCGCTCATCACACGCCGGGTGTGGCTGATCGGCCTGTTCCTGTGGGCTGCGGGCGTGGTGCTCTCCACCCTACTTAAATACCACCATGCGGAAGGCTTCCGCATGGACATGGCCTCATGGTGTTCCCTGCCCGGGCTGGCCATCCTGATGGCGGGTGGGCGGCATCTCGGACTCGCCTCGCGGGCGGCGGCCGCGCCAGTGTGCCGCTGGCTCTCGCAGTTCAGCTACCCGTGCTACATCCTCCACCTGCCGCTGCTGCTGCTGGTGCATCATGGCCTGGGCCTGCTGATGGGCGTGCAAGCGCCGCCAGAGCACGCGTTTCTCCGCGCTGGCACCGCGTTTGTCATCGTGCTTGGCCTGCTGGTGTTCATCGGACCGGCATTGGAACGGTTCTTCATGGCATGGCGTTCGCGGATGCTTGCGGACCAAAGCGAGGGCGTGAAATGACGATCAAGGGAGCCAGCCATCCGGGAACGAACGGCGAGGAGTTGGGCCGGAAGCCGATGAGGTGCGGCAGGAACTGCGTGTGATCGGGCAAGAACTTGGTTCATTCGGGGACGAACTGCGTGTGATCGGGCAGGAATTTGATTCATTCGGGGACGAACGGTGAGGAGTTGGGCCGGAAGCAGAGGAGGTTCGGGAGGAACGGCGTGTGGTCGGACCGGAGCAGGGCTTGGGCGGGGACGAATGGCACGTGGCTCGGCTGGAACCGAGGACGGTGCGCGGGGATCTGGAGTGATCGGGCAGGAACTCGGTGCGGATCGGGACGAACTTGACGTGATCGGTCAGGAACTTTGCTCGGTCGGGGAGGAACTGAACACGGTTCGGCAGGAACCAGACGTGGTTCGGGACGAACGGCACGAGATTCGCCCGGAATCATGCGTGGTTCGGCAGGAACTGCGCGTGCCACCGGCGGAAGTGTGCGTGCTACCGGCAGGAAATCGCGTTCCAGCGGCGGAAGTGTGCGTGCTACCGGCAGGAAATCGCGTGCCACCGGCGGAAGTGCGCGTGCTACCGGCGGAAGTGCGCGTGCTACCGGCAGGAAATCGCGTGCCACCGGCGAATGTGTGCGCGCTACCGGCAGGAAATCGCGTGCCACCGGCGGAAGTGCGCGTGCTACCGGCAGGAAATCGCGTGCCACCGGCGGAAGTGTGCGTGCTACTGCCAGGAAATCGCGTGCCACCGGCAGAAGTGTGCGCGCTACCGGCAGGAAATCGCGTTCCACCGGCGAATGTGTGCGTGCTACCGGCAGGAAATCGCGTGCCACCGGTGAATGTGTGCGCGCTACCGGCAGGAAATCGCGTTCCACCGGCGAATATGTGCGTGCTACCGGCAGAAGATTGCGTGCTACCGGCAGAAGCGTGCGCGCCACCGGAGGGAAATCGTGTGCTACCAGCGGAAACAGCCGTGGTTCCGGCGGCAGCGGCTGAGTTTCGGCCCCTTGGCGTCGTTTCACATCGTGTTGAAAATCAATGCGGTGCCGTCATGGGCGCTGTGATGCCGCTGGGACGTGCGGGTGACGGAACCTCGTTGAGGTTCATGATCCGGCGGGGTGCTTGGGGGCCAGGTTCCCAGGAGAGCGCTCGCTGGCGCTCGGCCCTCCTGGGTTGCCTGACGAAAGCCTGTTGGGCCTTTGCCTGAGTGCGACGGATCAGACTTGAAGGCGGGGTTGTTGATTTTGGCCCCCTGACGTTGTTTCCGCCCTATCCAGAGGCTTGAAGTGACGACGGCAAAATTCAGCCAACACTTTTGGGTGTTTGTCGAATTCTTCATACTGCTGCCTCGTGATCAAGACACAATGCATGCCGCAAGACATACCCCCACGGGCAGCTACCCTTTTGATATTCCCACCCTGAGAACCCAATACCCGTGCCGCACCTTTGAGGGACTCAAACATTCTGCCGTCTGAGAAAAGCACGGGTTTTAAAAGTTTTAGATTCAGGCAGACCGGGCAATGCTTGGATTTAGATAGACCCTTGAATGACTTCAGGAAAGCATGTCCTGCACCACACCGAAACGAGTGGTGCGCATTTACTCCAAGGTAGGTTGGCGTGAGCAGTTCAAAACCTAATGCTGTCGCTCGTGCCTTCATGCCGTCGTATTTCAGTTCCTCCCGTGTCTTTAATGACATCGCTGTGAACGATTCATGGGATACTGACACATCTCTGGTAACGATGCCTGCGCGAGCGCACTGCCTTTGAATTTCGGGTGCGAGATCAGCCACCTTTGTCTTGTCACCCAGCTCGCGAATTTCAATCAGGAGTATGCCATGCTGCTTGCAATATTCTCTTCGCAGCTCGTCGTGCCGCCGTGTTTTCACCAACTGCTTGTCACCTCCCCAAGGGCGAATGGCGCGGTAATGTTGCGACCCGTTGTGTTCTAGGGCGATTTTCAGCTCCTTGTTATAGAAGTCGAACTCCAGGTATCCGCCACCGACTCCTCTCAAGTCACGAATTTTGACCTTCTTGAAAGGCTTCTCGAACAACTGCTTGAGCACCTCCCCGCAGATGCGCTCCGCTAGTGATGCTGAACAGACTGGACAAAAGTTGTCGCAACTCCGAACGCTGGAATAAGAGCGGTCAAAAGCATGCGCTCGTCGACACTGCCACTTAGAATTATCCTCAGTTCCTTTGCCCATCTTGAGAATGCGCCCCCCATACTTGTGGGCGAGTGCCTCGAAGTCGCTCAAGGTCTTCTTCAGATTGCCCGCACAGGATGCACAACCCGCCCCTCCTCGGATATTGCCAAAGGTCGTCGGCCATCGATGACCGCAGATTTCACATCGGCATTGAATGATCTTCATCGAACCCGTGTAGGCCGAAAGGAGCTCGATCGACCGCGCCTTCATGAAGTCTCGCACAAAATCCTGTGTGAATCGCCGGGGTGCGTTGGTTCGTTCCCACCCGCAACGGGGACAGCCATGCCCGCTATTCTTGATGTTAGCGAAGGCGGGGTGCCATAGCCATCCGCAGACATCGCACTTGCACTCTAGTTTCTCCGCTGCGTTTCGATAAGTCGTGGAAAGCAGTGTGATTTTCTTATCAGCTAGAAATCGGCGCACGAAGGCCCAATCGAAGCGTCTTTTGGCTGTGTTCCTGATCGTCGCGCATTTCCGACACCCATGATCCAGTTTGAGATCGGCAAAACGAGCCTGCCACTTGTTCCCGCAGACGCGGCACTCGACCTTCAGCGGTTTATCTGACGAAGTGTAACTCTCCTCACAAAGCACGATTTGTTTTGCGTCGAGGACCTTGCGAACATGATCCAGCGAATGACGATCGTTCTCGATTCCGCACAAACGGCACCACGCCCCTTTTTTCTTGGCACTCGGACGCACGCTGAAAAAGTAGGATTCCCACGCGGGATGCTCAGGATTGGCGCACTTCCACCAGACTCGAGAATCCGTAGTGGGGACGGTAGGACTTAGACAGGTGCCCCGATTCGCGGCAGCAAGCTTGTCCGCTTCAGTTTTGTAGTCTCTAGGGGGCCATCTCACGAGGCATAAAATCACAAAAGACACGCATTATCCATCATCAAGATCATACCGTCTTTCGTTTCGTATGCGTGCTGCTGACGGTGCCGGTGATCGGGAGGGTCTTCTTAGCCTTGGGTGGTGTGATGTTCCAGAACTCCTGCGCCACGGCCTTCCGCCTCTTCGTCACTTTCAAGTAATGCTTCACAACCACGGATTCCGAATTGCCACCCTCTAGCGCAGCAGTCGAAACACTATCATGGCGTCCAACCGAGCAAGATGGGCTCAGTAGTGTTAAAGCCCATTTGGGAAACGGAAACGTGGTCAGTGTGCAACTGGCTGACAAAACGAAAGTCACAATGGAGTCAGATTGTTCTGTCGTGCAGTTGCAGCCTTTCCCCGTTTTCCCGAACGTCTTTCTGGTCGGTTACTTGTTGGTGTCAATCGTGGCCTCAGTTGCTTTCGGGGCCGTCGTTGGCAAGGCGGCTGGATGGCTGTCCGTGAAAATGTCGTGTATCTGCGCGGGAATGCGGTGCTGCCCAAGCCAAAATCCAAAACCCACAAGAGCCAACGCTGAAGAAGACAACAAACCAATCGCAATCCAACGAACGGAGTAATGACAATGATGCCAAAACCAAAGCAAAGTCTGTTCGCCACTCAATGGCAGCTTAATCGTCTCGCTCGACTCAGGTATAGGGGGTTCTGGCAGTGGATGCTCAAGCTCGGTGATAGCGTGCCCCAGAATAGTGATAAGCCTCCCCTCCATGCGCTGATACGTCGACGAGGAGAATCCTGGCTGAGAGAGAACGTCAGCGGACTGCATGGCGTTCGCTTGGTGCATAGGACTGAATGCAAGCAGCCCACAGACGCGCCCGAGAATCTCAAGCCTCTCATCCATCGGGCGCAAGCCGCCATCCTGAATGCGCTCATGCAGCTTCTTCAACTCGGAGACTCGTTCGGAATCTGTCACTTAGCGATGGGTTCAGTTAGTTGGGCGAACGTTGTTCGCCGCACTAAACTGTGGACGAATCAGATTCGCCCACAATTTCTATGGGGTTTTCTCGAGGAAGAGCCTGTGGGAGCCTACTGACAAGCTTCGCACGTCCCACCGTTGCGCATGGCTTCGATGGAGCAGGCTTGGATTTGTTCTTCGGTGTACTCGCGTTTGGCGGCGGCGGCGGCGCTGACGGTGCCGGCGATGACGCTGCTGCGCATTTCCTTCTGCACTTCGACGTCGGCTTTCTCGATGTTGGAGGCGCTGCGGGTGCGGAGGTAGTAGGTGGTCTTGAGGCCTTTTTTCCACGCGCCGCGATACATGTGGGACATGATGCGCATGTCGCTGTCGCCGCAGAACAAGTTCAGGGACTGGCTCTGATCAATCCACTTCTGACGGCGGGCGGCGGCGTCGATGAGCCAGCTCCAGTCGATGCTGAAGGCGGTGGCGTAGCGGCGCTTGAGGTCCACGGGAATTTCCTCGATGCCTTCGATCTCGCCGTCCATGTACTTGAGCTTGTTCTGGATGTCGGTGGTCCAGAGGCCGCGTTTTTTGAGGTCGCGGATGATGTAGGGATTGAGCAGCATGAAGTCGCCGGAGAGATTGCTCTTCACGAGCATGTTGCTCATCAACGGCTCGATGCAGGGGCTGCTGCCCATGATGTTGGAGATGGTGGCGGTGGGGGCGATGGCGATGACGTTGCTGTTGCGCATGCCGTGCTTGGCGATCTTGGCGCGGAGGCCGCTCCAGTCCATCTTGCCGCCGCGTGGGACATCGATCTCCATGCCGCGCTCCTGCGCGAGGAGATCGACGGTGTCCTGCGGGAGGAGGCCGCGATCCCATTTGCTGCCTTTGTAGGTGGAGTAGGTGCCTTTTTCCGCAGCGAGGTCGCTGCTGGCGTCATAGGCGTAGTAGGCGACGGCTTCCATGAACTCGTCGTTGAACTCGACGGCTTCCTTGGAGGCGAAGGGGATGCCTTTGCGATAGAGCGCGTACTGCAGGCCCATGACGCCGAGGCCGATGGGGCGGTGGCGGGTGTTGGAAGTGCGGGCGGCTTCGGTGGGGTAGAAGTTGATGTCGATGACGTTGTCGAGCATGCGCACGGCGGTGCGGATGGTCTCGCGCAGCTTGGTGTGATCGAGGGCGCCGGCGTCGTCGAGGTGGTTGTCGATGAGGACGGAGCCGAGGTTGCAGACGGCGGTTTCATCCGCAGAGGTGTTCAGCGTGATCTCGGTGCAGAGATTGGAGCTGTGGATGACGCCGACGTGGTCCTGCGGGCTGCGGACGTTGCAGGGATCTTTAAACGTGATCCACGGATGGCCGGTTTCGAAGATGGATTTGAGCATCTTCTTCCAGAGGTCGAGGGCTTCGACTTCGCGGCCGAAGATCTTGCCGGTCTTGGCGAGGGCTTCGTATTCGCAGTAGCGCTTTTCAAAGGCGGAACCGAAGAGGTCGTGGAGATCGGGGACTTCGTTGGCGCGGAAGAGGGTCCAGTTTTCACGGGACTCCATGCGCTTCATGAAGAGATCGGGGATCCAGTTGGCGGTGTTGAGGTCGTGGGTGCGGCGGCGTTCGTCGCCGGTGTTCACACGGAGCTGGAGGAAGTCCTCAATGTCGTTGTGCCAGACTTCAAGGTAGGCGCAGCCGGAGCCACGACGTTTGCCACCCTGATTGACGGCGATGAGCTGGTCGTTGTGCAGCTTGAGGAAGGGAATGACGCCCTGGCTTTCGCCATTGGTGCCTTTGATGTGGCCGCCGGTGCCGCGCACGGCCGTCCAGGAACCACCGAGGCCGCCAGCCCATTTGGAAAGGAAGGCGTTCTCTGCGATGCCGCGGTACATGATGGACTCGATGCTGTCATCCACCTTGTAGAGATAGCAGGAGCTGAGCTGGCTGTGGAGGGTGCCGCTGTTGAAGAGCGTGGGGGTGCTGGAGCAGAAGCGGCGGCCCTTGTAGAGCTTGTAGAGGGCGATGATCTTCTCTTCGGGGTTCTCTTCCTGAATGCAGAGGCCCATGGCGACGCGCATCCAGAAGAGCTGCGGTGCTTCGAGGCGCTTGCTGGGCTTCACCTTTTTATCGATGATCAAGTAGCGGTCGTAGAGGGTCTGGATGCCGAGGAAGTCGAAGTCCATGTCGGCGGCGGGGTCGAGAGCGTCGGCGAGCTTGTCGAGGTCGAACTCGAGCAGGCGCGGGCTGATGCGGTCGATCTCGATGCCACGGGCGAGATTGCGGCGGAAGGCGCGGCGGTGGAAGTCGCGCAGGGATTCGATGCCGTCACGAACGATGTCCCAGCCGAGGACTTCTTCATAGATGTAGCTCAGCAGGATGCGGGCGGCGAACTTGGCGAAGTCGGCGTCTTTTTGCATCAGCGTTTTCGCATTGAGCGTGATGGTCTGCTTGAGACCCTCGAGCGTGATGTCGGAGTTCAAGGAGCGACGCAGCTCCATCTCGATCTCGTTGCGAGTGATGCAGAGGTCGAGGCCGAGCATGGCGAAGTCGATGCGCTTCTTCAGATCCGCACCGTCCCAGAGGAAGGTCTCGGTGGGGCTGACTTTGACGACGAGGAGCGCCTGCTGCTGCTCGCTGTCCTGCTCGTTGGCGACGGCGGCGGTTTCCTGCTCAGCTTCGCGCATGGTGCCGCGCAACGCACGGTACTGGATGTAAGCGCGGGCGACTTTGAAGAAGCCCTGCTTCATGAGTTCTTCCTCAACGAGATTCTGCACGTCTTCGATGTGCATGAACTGTTTGTTTTCCTCTGCCGCAGCACGGCTGACGGCCTCGGCGACCTGCACGGCGGGCGTGGAGTCGAGTTCCATGGAGAGGAAGGCCTTGCGCACGGCGATCTCGATCTTGTTGTGGTTCCACGGCACAAGCTGGCCGCTGCGGCGAATCACTTTGGTGGAGACGATGAGCGGCTGCGGCAGGTTGTTGTCTGCAATGCTGTCATACTCGGTGCGCTTACGACGCTCAGCCAAGCTGCGTGCCACGTCATGGGCATTGTGCCGCACCAGTGCGCGCTCGATGCAATGGTAGATATCTTTTCCGCTCAGGCTGCCGGCTCCCTCGGCAAGCTGGGCAGTGCGCTGCTGGATCTCATCGGCCACGGCACGTGAAATCGTCTGCACCAGCTGCTGGTTCTGCTCATTGTAGATGTCGCTTTCCTTCTCACGCGCCATGAACAGATCCGCCAGGGCGCTGCCCACGGTGTCGGCGATCTCACCCATGTCGAAGTCACGCTCACCACCGCCGACTTTCACCTTGATGGGATTCGCCTTGGCATCGGTAGCTCCCACGGTCCACGCACTCCACTCGAAGCGCGGCTTTTGGTCCTTGGGGGTATGGGCGACTCTCTTGAGGGCTTTGTCTTCGTGGAGCAGACTGGTGATCATGGCGGGAGGAGCGTGTTGAGTTTACTTAGGAGCAGCGAGGTATTTGAGAGGATAAAAAATCTCCGCCGGATCACTCCAGCGAAAAATGCGGGGCGGGGAACTTTTACAGGTCGTCGTCGGAACAAACGGCAAGAGCGGAAGACTTCTGGTAGTCCGTGACCTTGCCTTCAAAGAAGTTCTGCTCTTTCCGGACATCCATCATCTCCGCCAGCCATGGGAGCGGATTGGTGGCACCAGGGTTCAGCACAGGCAGACCGCAATCGGAGAGGCGGCGGTCGGCGATGAAATCGATGTAGAGCTCAAACTCATCGGCGCTGAGGCCGAC
Organism: Verrucomicrobiaceae bacterium; assembly: GCA_947466075.1. GTDB lineage: Bacteria > Verrucomicrobiota > Verrucomicrobiia > Verrucomicrobiales > Verrucomicrobiaceae > Prosthecobacter. The sequence goes on along the minus strand of CANIBP010000006.1, from coordinate 38,684 downwards.
GGCGTTCACGGGCAGGCAGTCGCGGATGAATTCTTTCTCCAGCGCAACGGCCTCGCGCATGGTGTTGACGAGGTCTTCGCGGAACTCAGCGGTCCAGAGGTCGGGATTCTCTTCAACGAGGTCCATGAACAGATTGCGGAAGACTTCGATGTGGTTCGACTCGTCACGCAGCGTGTAACGGAACATCTGACCGATGCCGGGGAACTTGTTCTGGCGGTAGAGCGCCAGGATCATGCCGAACAGGCCATAGAACTGCGTGCCTTCCATGCATTGGCCGAAGACAAAGATGTTTTTGGCCAGAAGCTGCTGATTCGCGAGCTTGGTCAGATCAAGGTCACGGCGCAGGTTGTTGGAGTGCTTGGTGACGAACTCGTTCTTCCGCACGATCGTCGGAATTTGCTCGAACATCGCCTCGCACTCATGTGGATTGATCCCAAGACTGGAAATCATGTACAGCAGCGAGTCGGCGTGGATGTTTTCTTCATGCGCATGACGGCCGAGCACTAGCTTCAATTCCGGCGCGGTCACCAGTTCACGCACGACATGCTGCACATTGTCACCCACGATGCCTTCCGCAGCGCTGAAGTAGCCGATCCCCATCATGATGATCCAGCGCTCGTTCTGCGAAATCTCATTAGAGCGCCATTGTTCCACATCCTTCTGCATCTGGATGTCTTCCGGCTCCCAGTGATTGGCCTTCATCTTGCGATAAAGATCGTAGGCCCACTGAAACTTCAGCGGGAGCAGGTTAAAACACATGCTCTTGCGGCCATTGATGACTTTCTTCGCGGCGAAGGCGGCTTCAGCTTTGTCTTGATCGAGTGGGAACTCGCGATTGCCGATCTTGTAGGTCTTTTCCATGACGATTTCGTTGCAGAGTGAGAGGTGATTTGTCGAGATTTCGGGAAAACGGGAGAGGAGTCAGCCAACACTATAAATACCATATGGTGTGGGTGCCGAGGTTGATCATGCACAAGATATGGTATTCTGGCGAGAATTTTTTCCCAGCCATTGTGCTAAAAAGCGTTTCTCATCGCAGTTTCAAGGGTTCCACGGCGAAAAAATTTTTCACGCGTCAAAATCGCGGCCCTGACGACCGAAAGTGAGAATCTTTGCAGCGCCGACACAGCTCATTGAAAACCAATGCTCGGCCAAAAAAGGACAAAATCCCGGCTACTCTTTCAGCCTGCTGCCTAATCTTGTCACTCAACCTGCTCTGACCCATTTCATGAAATTCCAACAAATCATCCGCGGCTTGCTCGTCGCCTCTCTGCTTAGCTCCTGTGCGGTCATGGTTCCACAACGCACTCCGCCCGGTGTCACGGTGGATCTGGTGCCACGTGGCCGCTACTCGCGCACTTATTCCCGGTCGATGTCGCCGCAGTACGTCACCATTCACGCCACGGAAAACCGCTCTCGTGGCGGCAATGCCTATGCGCATGCTCAGATGCTCAAAACCGGAGCTCTCAAAGGACGCCACAACGCTATTGGCTATGTCGGCTGGCATTTCACCGTGGATGACCACTCCATCTACCAAAGCCTGCCCACCAACGAGCGCGGTGAGCACGCCGACTACGACGGCCAGGGCAACCGCAGCTCCATCGGCATCGAAATGTGCGAAAATCGCGGCAATGACCGCGCCCGCACCATCGACAAGACCGCCCGCTTGACCGCCTGGCTCATGAAAGAGCACGGCATTCCCATCTCTCACATCGTGCCGCACATGCACTGGCGCATGATCCGCCACGACGACCATCGTGACCTCGGCCACAAGCTCTGCCCGCATTTTCTCCTCGATCGCGGCAAGCTCGGTGCGAAATGGCAAGCCTTCATCGCCAAGGTCGAGTCGTATCGCCGGCAGATGTGAAATGCGCCTCAGAGTGGCTTCATCAGATACGCAAAAAAGTCCTTCAAGTCAGCATCGCTCATTCCAGTCAGTAATCCTTCGGGCATCAGCGAAACAGGTGACGCTTCCATCTTTTCGATGTCGGTGTGTTTGAGGGCGGTTTTGTTGTTGGCCATGTCTTTGAGGGTGATGCCGTTGGTGTCTTGGGCGTCGATGAGGCCGGTGAGGAGTTGGCCGCTTTTGGTTTTCACGACATAGGCCCCAAAACCTTCGCGGATTTCGAGGCTGGGGTTGAAGATGTTGTCGAGCCAGAAGTCGGCATTGCTGCGGTCGTAGCCGGTGAGGTCGGGACTGATCTTCCCACCTTCCCCAAAGAGCGTGTGGCAGATGGCGCAGCGGGCTGCGAACTGCAGTTTGCCTTTGTCGGCATCGCCGAGGCCGGTTTTGAGTACAGCCTTGATGCGTTCGGCCTCATTCTTCTTCGCTTCAGTCGGACCGGTGACAAGCAGGCCCTTCCAATGCTTGTCGATGGCGTCGTCGATGTCCGCGTCCTTGTGCAGACTGAGCTGACGCACGATGTCGATGGTGAAATGCTTCACGGGCACCTTCCAGTCGTTCACAAAGCTCACGAGGATCTGCGCCCACTCTTTGCGGCCTGCCATGACACGCAATGCATCTTCGCGCAGGGCTTTGTCACCAGCGATCTGGCCTTCCCAGCCGAGCAGCAGGGCTTCGGGGATGCGTTTGTCGTCAAACTTGGCAGCGGCCTGCAACATGCCGCGCTTGAGGCTCGCAGGATTTGTGGCCTTCAAAATATTCACCATAGGCATCACCGCGTCTTGCTTGCCGAGTTCGGCCAACGTCTTCGCGATGGCAATGCGTGCGGTGTTGCTAGCCTTCTTGTCATCGAGCAGCTTCAAGGCGTCTTTAAGTGCGTCCTTGCTGCCGCTGCGCAACGCTAGCGTGAGATCGCCGCCGGATTGCTTCGCCATGTAGTCGTTGAGGGCCTTGGTGAGCGAATTCGGCAGCTTCGGCATCTCCGCTCCTTCAAATGCCGAGGCGATGCCCGCGATGAATTTGCCGCGCAGAACTTCATCGTTCGTTAGCGCGAGCAGATCGGCACAGGATTGGAAGTTTTCCTCGCCACCGGCCAGCGCATAACGTTTCGCGAGTTTTTCGGCGAGGTCATCGTGGAACAGCTTGGTTTGAAGGAAGTCGCGATCCGCCTTGAGAAAGGCCATGACAATATTCCGGTCCTTTTCCGCTTTTGATTCGAGTGCCCACCACGCGAGGAGCGCAAGATGGCCGCTGGGATCGTCCACATTGGCCGTTCTCAGCAGCACTAGTGCGGTCTGAACTGGCAGCCGTTTCGCTGTTGCCAGCAGTTGCGCCCTGACCTCTAGGCTTTTCTCTGTCGTGGCGAGATCAATGAGAGTGCTGCTGGCGTCACCTGCATCACCACGCTCGCCGATGAGTTTGATGCACCAGCGGCGGACGTAAGGATCCCGATCCTGAAGCAGGTTGCGCTTTTGATTGAATTTATCCGGCTCCCACGGCTTACCGCTGACTCCCTGAGCAAGCAAGTCCATGGCCCAAATCGCTTCGAGAACATGAGCATTCTTGTTGTCTCGTATCATGTCCGCGAGTTGAGGAATCAAATCTGTTTTTCCACGCCATCCAATCTCCAGCACGGCCTGTTTGCGAAACCACTCGTTTTGATGGCTCAAATAGCCCAGCAGTTCCTCACCGCTCGCCTTGCTCAAATCAAACGCCTTCAACTTCGGCGCACCGCTGGCGGGGCGGACGCGATAGATTCTTCCGCTGGTTTTGTGCCAGTCATCGACGGGACTGACGTGGCTGAGGCGGGTGTCATACCAGTCGGCCATGTAGAAGCCGCCATCAGGGCCGACACCGGCCCAGACGGGGCGGAACCAGCGGTCGGGGGTGGTGATGAGTTGCTCTTCATCCTTCGTGCGGAGGGTGGAGCCGTCGGGGAGGCGCTCGCTGACATAGACGAGGTTGTGCAGGGCGTTTGGCGCGATGATTTTGCCCTCGTAGGCGCTGCCGAGCAGGCCGCCTTCATAAATGGTGAAGGCTTGGGGGAAGCGTTTGTTGTCGCCCTCGTGCCGCATGTGCTCGAACCAGCCGAAGGCATACGGATTGGTGAGCGGGCCGTGTTTGCCCCAACCTTTGATGCCGTAGCTGCCTTGCTCGTAGTGCATGCCGCGTGTGGCTCCGTTCGTGCCTGAAAAGAGGCGGCCCTTGCTGTCGAAGTCGAGACTGAAGGTGTTGCCGCCGCCTTCGGCGTAGATTTCAAAGGTCTTCTTTTTCGGATGGTAGCGCCAGATGCACTGGCCTTCCCATTTCACGTTCTTGGTGTTGGCGCTGCTGACGTTGCCGGTGGTGGTGCTGCCGTTGGCTCCGTAAAGCCAGCCGTCCATGCCCCATTGCAGGCTGGTGGCGACGCTGTGGGTGTCTTCGAGACCGAAGCCACTGAGTTCGACCTCGGGATCGCCATCCGGCTTGGTATCAAAATCAGCATCGGGATAGCTTAGGAGGTAAGGCGGATTCAGCACCCAGATGCGGCCCATACCGTGCAGCGCGGCGCTTGCGATGTTGAGGCCGGTGATGACGTCTTCGTGCTTGTCGAAAAAGCCGTCGCCATCGGTGTCTTCGAAGACGGTGATCTTGTCCGCGCCTTTTTCACCACGCGGCGGCGGAAGCGGGACTTTGTCGAACTTCGCACGCAAGTGCTGGTCGTAGCTGACGATTTTCAATCCGGCGGGGAACTGGTATTGGCGATACATGGTGACCCACATGCGGCCTTTGCTGTCCCAGCTCACATAAAGTGGCTGCTCCACATCTGGCTCGGAAGCCATGAGGTCGATGACGACGTCGCTGCGCGTTTTGAATTGCTTCACGGCCTCCGCAGCGGGCGTGGGCGGCGTGTCATCGCGCATCACGCCGCGGCCTGGGCGTGTCTCCATGATTTTTTTCACGGCGTCATTGCCGGCGACGTCGTCGGGTTTGACGTTAGGATCAGCGGCGAAGGCAGAGGTGCCGAGCGCGAGAAGGAGAAGACGCGATTTCATATTGGTAGAAACAAACCTGCTCAACGAGACCATTTCTTGCTTACTTATCACGGCTTGCGGTATTTTCGTGGGGACGAAAAGATTGACACTCATGCCGATTTCCGTTTCATCACCTTCAGTAACCCACGCGCACCATGGCTGACTCCTATACCGAAGTAACTTCACAAAACTGGTTCAGCCGCATCGGCGAATCGATCAAAGGCATCCTGTTCGGCATCATCATCATTCCGGTGACGATTATACTGCTCTGGTGGAATGAAGGCCCGCGCTGTCACCACTGCCAATAGCCTCAAGGAAGGCGCTGCTGCTGTCGTGCATGTGGCCGCTGACAAAGTCGATGCTGCCAACGACAAGAAACTCGTCCACCTGACGGGTGATGCCAAGGCCGCCGAGGCGGTGGTCGATCCTGATTACGGCGTCAGTGCCCCGGCTCTGCGTTTGGTGCGCAGCGAGGAGATTTATCAGTGGGTGGAGAACCAGAAATCTGAGACCAAGCAAAAAGTCGGTGGTGGCGAAGAAACGACGACGACCTACACCTACGACAAAAAATGGGTGGATGCCCCCGTGAACTCTGCTGAATTCAAAAAGCCAGACGGCCACACCAATGAGGGCGAGCTGATCGCTGGGAATAAGAACATCAGCGCCGAGAACGTCACCTTGGGTGCTTTCAAGGTGCCAGAAGGTTTTGTGAGCCGCATGGGCAGCCCAACTAAGTATGCCGTCACGGATGACGATCTTGCCAAACTGCCTGCCGATCTCAAAGAGGGCACTCAAATTCAGGCAGGTGCTTTCTACTTTGGTGCAAAACCAGACGCTCCAGCGGTGGGTGATCTGCGCACGTCTTTTGAGATCGTGAAGCCCGGCGTTTTCAGTATCATGGCAGCCCAGCTTGGCGACACCTTTGAACCGTATCAAACCAAGGCCGGTGATGCGATCGACTTCATCGAAGCGGGCACCGTGAGCGCCGAAACGATGTTCAAGAACGCTGCCAGCGCGAATACGATCATAACCTGGCTACTGCGCTTCCTAGGCTTCCTGTTCATGGCCTTTGGCTTCATGGCCATCATGAAACCGCTCAGTGTGCTGGGCAGCGTGATTCCCTTCATCGGCAACATCATCGGCATGGGCACCGGACTAATCTCGTTCGCCCTCGCTGGAACAATCTCGCTGCTCGTGATCGCGATCGCATGGATTTTCGTGCGCCCGCTGCTGGGTATCGTGATCTTGGCGCTTGCCGTCGGCAGTTTCATCTACATGCGCAAGCTCGCGGCAGCCAGCAAACCTGCTGCTGCCGCTGCTTGAGCTAATTTTTGACCAATGCGCCTTCTGGCGGCAAACAAAAGCTCGCCGCAGTTGCTCCCATCGCCGGGTGTGTCACAGTACTCACCTGATGCGACTCACCAGCAGTTCTAGCACCGCCACTCCCGTCGTGACCCGCTCCGCGCCGCCCACAGCTCCGGAGCTTTCGGCCATGATGCCATTTGGGCGTTACTCGGTGCAGGCACAGGTCGGCATCGGCGGCATGGGCACGGTCTATCGCGGCACGCAACTGAGCTTGGGGCGACCGGTCGCCGTCAAAGTGTTGCGTGTGAGTGATGGCTACGACTTCGCCTTTGAAGACCGCTTTCGTCGTGAGGCGCGTGCCATGGCGACCCTGAATCATCCGAACATCGTTGCCATCTATGACTATGGTCATCTGGGTACGGATTTCCTCTTCTTCGTGATGGAATTCGTCGATGGCACCGATCTCGGTGAAATCATGCGTTTGGGTCGTATGACGCCTGAACTCGCGCTGCAACTTCTTCCACAAATCTGCGGTGGTCTCGAATACGCGCATTCGAAAGGCATCGTCCATCGCGACATCAAGCCCGCGAACATCATGCTGACCCGTGAGGGCGAGGTGAAGATCGCCGACTTTGGCCTCGCCAAGGATGTCATGCGCTCTGCGTCGATCGTTACGGAGACGCATATGGTCATGGGCACGCCGGATTACGCCGCGCCGGAACAATTCAACGCGCACCGTGATGTCGATCACCGCGCTGACATTTATGCGCTGGGTGTGCTGATGTATCAGATGCTCACTGGAGTGCTGCCGCGTGGCTCTTGGCAGCCTCCATCTGCCTTGCGGCCGGGACTCGATCCGCGCCTCGATGGCGTCATCGTTCGCGCCTTAATGCCGGATCGCCAGCAGCGTTACCAATCCGTCGGCGACATGCGTCGTGCCATCGAAGCTGCCTTGCTGCCGTCAGTGGCCCCGGTGCAAACGCCGAGTAAGCCGTTCCATGCCACTGCCGCACCATTGACGTCTGTGCGCATTCTGCTGCTAGAAGACGATTCCATGGTGCGCGACCTCCTGCGCCGTGCGTTGGAAAAAGCCCGCTTCGAAGTCATCGAAACTGCGGATGGCAAGGATACGTTGCGTCTTTATCAGGAAGCGATGCAGCAGGGCCGGCCCTATGATCTCGTCATCCTCGATCTCACCATTCCCGATGGCATGTGCGGTCGTGAAACCATGCTGCACCTGCGCCGTATCGACCCGCAGATATTGGCCATCGTCTCCTCTGGCTATCGCGATGATCCCGTGATGAAGGACTGTGCCGCTTATGGCTTTGCCGCTGCGTTGCCGAAGCCGTATCAGGTCGAAGGACTACTGCAAATCGTCAACAGCGCACTCGCTGTGGGTCGCAGACAAGCTGCTTAATCATGGAAAAAGCCACTTCCAGCGATCTCCAGGAACCCGTGCGCAAGCGCGTTGGAGGTTCCTTGACGAACATTCACCCGCTGAAGCGGCTCGAAATGCTGCGCCGCAATGTCCTCATGCTCCGCGGTGGTGTCTGGCAACCTCCTCAAGACGATGGAACCCTCGTTCGAAAAACTGTTGGCAAAACTCGCTGATGCGCGGGTGCACTTCATTGTAGTCGGCGGTGTCGCCGTCACTTTGAACGGCTATGCCCGCCTCACTGAGGATGTGGATGTGCTCATCGAAGCCTCACATTCGAATATTGAGGCGCTGCTCGTCGCGCTGTCTGATTATGGTGAAGGGTTTGCTAGTGAGCTATCGATGGAGGATTTCAACGACGACGAGGGTGCGATTCGGATCGTCGAAGAGACTGAGCAATGCCAGATTGATGTCTTCACACGCATGTCGGGTCTCCATTACGAAGACTTTGTCTCTGATGCAGGGCATGTGCAAGTGGCCGGGAAAGACGTGCTCTTTGCCTCCAAAGCCACGCTCATTCGATTAAAGTCCGGTTCCGTGCGGGAAAAAGACCGACTCGATGTCATGGCGCTGCAAAAACTCATCGCAGACCCACATGCGCTGGACTGAGGCTCACATCACACGCACCGCAGCCTGGGCCTCCATGGCCTGCCACACGGCATGCACCACGCGCATGTAGTTCATGCCTTCATTGAAATCAGGCTTTGGCCTCGGCGCAGATGGATCACGCACAGCGGCGATGAAATCGTGTTCCACTGTCCAGCTTCGCTGCATCTCGGTAGGAATCGGCACCGACTCCAGTTTACCGCCACGTTTGCCGAGTTGGAGGTCATCCGTGTTGAAATCGTAGCTCAGCGTGCCTTCGGAGCCGAAAATCCACAGCTTGTCCGTCGGCGCATGGGCCGCCACGCCGCTGAAGAGCATCGTTGCTTCGATGCCGCTGCGGAACTTGGCCATCACGTTCACGAAATCAGGAATATCGACCTCGATGCCATTGCGCTCAGGGATCACCACACTGCCGCGTGCTTCGACTTCGACGATATGGCCGAGCCAGCGTTGCAAAACCTCGGTGAAGATGCCTAATGTGAGGATTTGGATGCCGCTCAGCTCGGATTGCTGCCGCCAGTGAGCGGGGGCCTGAGGGTCGAGCCAGCCGTCGTTAAAACTGTGCAGCATCACCTGATACGGCGTGCCGATGGCACCTTCAGCGAGCATTTGCTTCACGAGTTCACCGCCCTTCATGCCATGCGGTGCCGGGCAGATCGCTGTGACGAGTTCGGGGTATCGCATCGACGCCTCCCACATTTGGTTCGCTTCTGGCAGTGAGGCCGCCATGCGGGCCTGGGTGAACACATGCTTCCCATGCTGGAGGGCGTAGCACGTCATCTCCGCATGCATGTAAGGATGCGTGCCGATCCACACCACATCTACCTCAGGGGACGAGGCTAGCTCCTCCCAGCGCTCCACTGCTGTCGCTTCAGGCGCAAACTCGCGGCAAAAAGCCTCGGCGCTCGCCAGAGAGCGGTTCGTCACCTGCGTGATCTGCACTCCCGGAATCGCCCGCAGACCGGGGATGTGGCGTGATTTGACGATGCCGCCGGCTCCAATGATGCCGATGCGGATGGGTTGCTCAGTTGAATTCATAGACGTATGAATCGTGACACGTTTGCGCCAACATCCAAGCCCCGCATGCAAATCCTGCACATCTTCATCTCTCCCGAGCACAACTTCTTCGGTCACCACGGTCAACCAGCTGGTGAGGCACCGGTTATCGAAGTGCCTGAAGTCGAATGTGTGATCGGCAAAGGTCTCGTGGGTGATCGCTTCTTTGGCTGGAAGGAAGACTACAAAGGGCAGGTCACTTTTTTCGAGCACGAGCAGTATGAGCGGCTTTGCGAAAAATTCAACTTCATGGGCGTGCCACCCTCCGCTTTTCGCCGCAATATCATCACCAAAGGCGTGGACCTCAACACGCTCATCGGTGTCGAGTTCGAAGTGCAGGGCGTGCGGTTCCTCGGCACTCAAGAATGCAGCCCCTGCCATTGGATAAATCAGGCTTTCGCAGAGGGTGCGGAAGCAGCACTCAAAGATCATGGCGGCCTGCGTGCGAAGATTTTGAGTGATGGCATCCTGCGCAAGTCATGAGCACACCCTTCGCAACGGTTCTCCTCGCCGGTGGCCGCTCCACCCGGATGAAACAAGACAAGGCTTTACTGCACTGGCATGGGCAGGATCTGTGGCAGGCGCAGTTGCACAAACTGCAATCCATCGGTGCATCGCGCGTGCTGCTCTCCTGCCGCCGTGAGCAGCCACTCTTTCCTGGTGACTCCGTGGAGGTCATTCATGATCCCGAAGGCATTGATGACGGCCCGCTGGGTGCCATCACCCGCTGCTTGGAGTGCGTGCAGATGCCGCTGCTCGTCCTCGCCGTCGATATGCCCTGGATGACCGCCGCGTTTCTGCGCGAACATCTCGCTCCGACTGCTGAACCTGTGTGCGGCCAGTTCTATCGCGGTCCGCATGGCGATGAAGTCCTCGCCGGTCTCTACGTCCCCGCCATGCTGCCCCTCATGCAGGCCGCGCTCCGTGAAAAGCATCTCGCGCTGCAACCTGTTATCGAAGCGAGCGTAAAATTGGGATTGGCGACGACTTGTGTGTTGGGACCGGATCAAATCGCCTTTTTCCGCAACGCGAACACGCCGGACGACTTGAAGTGAGGCTTTGCAAAGTGGTCCGCACAGTCCCTGTGCGGTTTACGTGCGATCGGAGCCCTTGGATTTGCGAAAAACCGCACAGAGGACTGTGCGGACCACCTTCAGCGCAGCTCATGCCCCAAAATCGCGAGTGTTGCGATGGCTGCGGTTTCAGCACGGAGGACGAGGTTGCCGAGGGTGATGCGTATGAAGCCAGCTTGTTGGGCCAGTACTTCCTCTTCGGGTGTGAAATCGCCTTCGGGGCCGATGAGGACGGCGACGGATGATGCTGGCGTGATTTGCTTCAGCGTGCGCGAATGCTCGCTGAGTGAGGGGATGAGCTTTAGTTCGGCTGAGGTGCTCAAGCTGGCCGCGAAACTGATGGGAACCTTCAATTCGGGCAAGAAGGGTGTGTGGCACTGCTTGGCGCTCTCGATCATATGCCTGCGCCATTTAGCGAGCTTCTTCTCGGTCTGCGCGGCATCGAGATGGATGACGGTGCGCTCGGTGATGACGGGTTGGATGCTGGTGGCACCGAGTTCGACGGCTTTTTCAAGCAGCCACTCGAAGGGCTCGGCTTTGATGAGGGCGGGGAGGAGATGAATCGCGGTCTGAAACGGCTCCATGCGCGTTTCGGAGCCTATACGGGCCTGCACTTCCGATTTGGAGACGTGCGTGATCTCGCAAACGGCCACGCGCCCTGCGCCATCAAAGATTTCGATCGTGTCGCCGGGCTGCTTGCGCATGACTCGGCTGCAATGCTGCGCTTCATCGCCGCTGAGCGTGAGCGCTGCACCGCTCCATGCTGCGGCGGGCAGATAGAATCTCGGCAGCGACATGTCAGCGTTTCATCAGCGCCTCGATCTCATCCGCCTCGATCGGGATATGCGCCATAAGGTCGATGTTTTCGTGTTCGCCGATGAAGATGTTGTTTTCGAGGCGGACGCCGAGGTTTTCCTCACGGATGTAGATGCCGGGTTCGACGGTAAAGACCATGCCGGGCTGCACGGGCTTCCACATGTGGCCGACATCATGAACGTCGATGCCGAGCGGGTGCGAGGTGCCATGTGGGAAGTATTTTTTATACGCGGGCTTCTCGGGGTCTTGTTTGGCGATGTCTTCTTGCGTGATCAAGCCGAGACCGAGGAGTTCTTCCTGCATGAGCAGGCCGACTTGTTCCTGATATTCGCGGATGATGACGCCGGGGCGGAGCATCTGGCAGCACTTTTTGAAGACACGAAGTACGGCGTCATAGACCTGGCGCTGACGCGGTGTGTATTTGCCGTTCACAGGGATGGTGCGCGTGAGGTCGGCGTTGTAGTTGCCGTAGTTCGCGGCGACATCGAGGAGGACTAGCTCGCCATCCTGACACTGGCAGTGATTGGTGATGTAGTGCAGCACGCAGGCGTTTGCCCCGGTGGCGATGATCGGCGTGTAGGCAAAGCCACGGCCCCGCTGACGGATGAACTCATGGGAAAGCTCGGCCTCGATCTCGAACTCATGCACGCCGGGCTTCACGAACTTCAGCAGGCGGTCGAAGCCGTCGCCAGTGATGCGAATGGCTTCGTTGAGCGCGGTGATTTCGTGCGGGCTTTTGATGACACGCAGCTCGTGCATGAGCTGGGCGAGGCGGCGGTAGTCGTGCAGCGGGTATTCTTGTTTGCAGCGGTGGGTGAAGCGTGTTTCACGCGTTTCGGTGGGAATGGTGGCGCGGATGTGCTCGTTGGAATTGAGGAACACATGATCGGCCTGGCACATGACGGAGCGGAACTGCGTCTCGAAGTCGGTGAGCCAGTGGATGCGCTCAATGCCGCTGCGCTCGGTGGCCTGCGGCTTGCTGAGTTTTTCACCTTCCCACACGGCGATGGTTTCGTTCGTCTCGCGCACGAAGAGCATCTCACGCTGCTTCGGATCGGCGGCATCGGGATAAAGCACGAGAATGGTCTCCTCCTGATCGATGCCGCTGAGATAGAACTGGTCGCTGTTTTGAATGAAGGGCAGCGAGCCGTCCGCATTCGTGGGCAGCACGTCATTGGCATGCAGGATGACAACAGACTGCGGCGGCAGCTTGGCGTAGAGATGCTGGCGGTTGGAGATGAAAAGCTCGGCGGGGAGTGGTTGGTAGCGCATAGAGTTGTGCGAGCGTCTCGCTTGCAGGTGGCGCGAAATTGCATGCAAGCCGGAGGCTTGCACCACTTTATTGCGCCAACACCGCCTTTGGCGGATGGCGATCGGCCTGAATCCATTGCTGGGCTTCCGTCCAGAAAGCTTCCACGGGCAATGCGAAAGTGGTGACGCGATCGACGCGAGCGATGTTGATGCCGACAACCTTACCTTCGAGCGTGGCGACGGGGCCGCCCATGTCAGTGGGAAGCAATGGGATGTCGTGCTGGAGGACTTCGGGGAAGTTGTCGGTGCGCAGGGAGATGCCGCCGTTGGCGAAGTCTTCGCCTTCCCAGTTTTGCAGCACCTTCGTGCGGCTGGCGAGGCGTACGCGGCAGGTTTCTTCCTTGTCTTTGCGCAGGTAACGCACCTCGATGACATCACCGGGCTGGCGCTTGTTGACGATGTCATGCACCTGCCGGAACTGACCGACGGTTTCGCTGGCGATAGAGAGGAGCACGTCGTTTTCCTGTAAGCCGGCGGCTTCGGCAGGGCTTTCGCTTGCGATGCCGATGATGCGAACACCTTTGTCTCCCACCGCTGACTTTTCGGCCATGCGTATGCCCAACGCGGCTCCAGTGCCGGGAATGCGGCGGATGCGGGCGCTCACAGTGCCGATGCGCGGCTCTTTGCCCGTCTCGGCAACACTGCACAGCCACTGGCCCATGGTGAGTGATCGAGCCGCGCCGAAGGAAACGGCACGCAGGCCGGTGGCACCGACGGCTTGGGCGAGAACGAGATCGAGGCGTGTCTCACGATGCACCTCGCGCAAATCGGTGATGCGGCCATCGCCGAACTTGATGTGGACTTTGCCGAGATCGGGCACCTCGCTGGCCTTGATCAAGACATAACCGTCTTCACCGACGATGGTAGCGGCACAAATCGCACGACCGAGCAGGCTCTCAATGCGGGCGCTGCATGCAATCGTCAGCGGCTTGAGTTTTTCGACGGCGGTGAGGGTGTGCTTGCCGTTCGTGCGCTGATCCGGCGGCAGCGTAGGGCGTGGGCCTTCAGCGTGAAGGAAGCTCAGGCTCAAGAGCAGAATTGCGGACAGGGGTTTCCGCACTTCTTTCAAACGCGTCATTGCCCTTCCTCCTGCGGTTTCTGGGCCAATTTGACGGATACGATCCGCTCTTTGCCACTGCTGCGAAGTTTCAGCAAGATGGTGTCACCGGCAGCCCGGGCACGCACGGTGGCGGTGAACTGCGGTTGGTCGGTCATGGCGCTGCCATTGAGGCCGACGATGACATCACCGGCATGGATGCCAGCTTTTTGCGCAGGCGAACCGTCGATGACATCGGCCACTTCGAGCTCTGCATCATCGCTCATGCGCGTGGCGACACCGAGATAGCCGCCGGCACCGATGCCCCAGGTTTTGATGACCTGCGATTTCTGCATCGCCTCCCACGAGCGGAGAAAGGGAGCCATCGAGACGTGGACGTTCTGATCGCGGTTCTCCCAAATCTGACTGTGGATGCCGATGACCTCGCCTTGGAAATTGAACAGCGGGCCACCGGAGTCGCCGCCCATCAGTACGCAGTCGGTATGCAGGCTATTGGCGGTTTGTTTGACGATCTTGCCCACACGCAGCACTGGACCGCGTGATTTATCGAAGCCACCGGGATGACCGAGCGCGAAGCACCACTCACCGGGCTGCGCTTTGATAACCTCACGGCTGAGATTCACAAAGGGCCACGGCTTGTCACGCTTCTTGAGTTGGGCCAATGCGGCGTCGGTCGTCTTGTCCAATCCGAGCGATTTTGCCGTAGTCATACTGCCGTCTTCCAAAATGATCCGCATGTCCTTGCCGGGGCCGCCGGGGACGTGGGCGGCGGTTAGCAGCAGGCCGTCGGGCGAAATGATCACGCCACTGGCCGTGCCACCGCCGGTTTGAATGGCGACGAGCGCCAGGCGCACCTGGGGCAGAAGTTTCTGCACGTCGCTTTGCACCTGGAGGAGAGAGGCGATGTCGGTCTTGGGCGCGGCACTTTTGTCCGAACCACTGGCCGCGAGAGCTGACGCGGCAATGATTTTCAGCACCACGAGGATCGTGGCGGCTCTGCGAGGCAAAGAGATGCAGAGAGAGAGCATGCGCGTGGTAGAAACTACTTCCCCGTGCTCCGCAGGTCAAACAGGCATACGAAGGGGGAATCTGCGGTTGAATACGGTGCTGGCCTGCGCTTCTCTCGGCTCATTCACCCCCAAAACATACTCCTTACATGAACTACGACCTCATTGTTATCGGCGGCGGGCCTGCGGGCTACGTCGGAGCCATCCGCGCAGCGCAACTCGGTAAAAAAGTGGCCTGCGTCGAAAATGACCGCGCTGGTGGCACCTGCTTGAACTGGGGTTGTATCCCGACGAAGGCGTTGCTCAAGAACGCTGAGCTTTATCACACCCTCACGCACCGCGCGGAGGAGTTTGGCCTCAAAATCGGCAGCATCGAGTATGACTGGTCCAAAGTGATCGGCCGCAGCCGTGGCGTGAGCGACAAGCTCAACAAGGGCATCGAATTCCTCTTCAAGAAGAATAAGATCGATTACCTCCGTGGCACCGCCAGCATCCCTGCCGCTGGCAAAGTCGAAGTCACCGCTGCCGACGGCAAAAAGGAGATCCATGACGCAGCGAACATCCTCATCGCTACCGGCGCGAAGACTCGCGACATGCCCGGCTTTCCCTTCAACGGCAAGACCGTCATCGGCAGCAAGGAAGCCATGACGATGGAAACCCAGCCGAAGAGCATCATCGTCGTCGGTGCAGGTGCCATTGGCATTGAGTTTGCTTACTTTTTCAACGCCTACGGAACCAAGGTTACCGTGGTCGAAATGCTGCCTGACATCCTCCCCGTGGAGGACACCGAAGTCAGCAAGACGCTGGAAAAAAGCCTCACCAAATCCGGCATCCGCATCCTCACGAACACGAAAGTCGCCGGCACTTCCGAGGACGGCAAGGGCGTGAAGATCACCGTCGAAGGCGCCGCCAATGAAACCCTGGAGGCTGATGTGTGCCTCGTGGCCATCGGCGTGAAGCCCGTGCTGCCAGGCGGCATTGAGCTCAAGCTCTCCGATCGCGGTTGGCTTCAAACCGACGACCGCTATCAAACCAGCGTCAAAGGCATCTACGGAGCTGGAGACATCATCGGACCACCTTGGCTCGCCCACGTGGCCAGCTATGAAGCTGTGCAATGTGTGGAAGGCATGTTCACCAAGCACAAGCCGAAGAAAGTCACCGTCTTCCCCGGCTGCACCTATTGCCATCCGCAAGTCGCCAGCATCGGTCTCACCGAGCGCGCCGCGAAGGAGAAGGGCCTCAAGTTCAAGATCGGCAAGTTCCCCTACGCCGCCAGCGGCAAGGCCCTCGCCGCCGGAGAGCCCGAAGGCTTCGTCAAAATCCTCTACGGCGAGCCCCACGGCGAAATCATCGGCGCACACATCATCGGCAGCGAAAGCACCGAGATGATCGCCGAGATCGGCCTCGCCATGAATCTCGAAGCCACCTGGGACGAAATCGAAGCCACCATCCACGCCCATCCGACGCTGTCCGAGATGGTCAAAGAGGCCACCGAAGTCGCCAAGGGGCATCCCATTCATGTGTGATGAAACAACTTAGCTGGCTTTTGTTGGTTTTCTTCGTGGTGGCGTGTTCAAGCACGCCATCACGAACTTATCACAAGCCAGTCTATGGTGATCCTGCGCCAAGCACTATAGCCGTGACAGTCGGTAACGGATTTATTTTCCCTGGCACTTACCATCTTCCGAAAGGGACCCGGCTCGGGTTGCTGGTGGATGCCGCCAAAGTATCGCCCACCGCCAAAGATTTGCGGGATGGAGTGGTTGGGAAACCTGTTCCGTGTCAGGTGCGCACCGCGGGCAAAAAATACAGAGCGACTTCGTCTTTAGAGAAAATGAAAGACAGCGCGTTCCGCAACTTGGAGTTGCATGACGGAGATGAAGTCGCGTTCATCGTCTGGAACTTCTGAAATAAAATTTAGTCCACGCACTTTGGGATTCACGGGAAGCGAATCAAGATGCTGTAGCTATGAAATAGGCCTCACCACCTGCGGCTCACGCGATTTCAAGACTTCATACTTGGTCAACTCCCGCCACTGGCCCTTCACGAGGTTGCCGAGCACGAGCATGCCGATCTTCACGCGCACGAGGCGCAGGACTTCGATGTTGAAGGCTTCGAGCAGGCGGCGGATGTGGCGGTTGCGGCCTTCATCGAGGACGACTTCGAGCCAGATATTCTTTTCGCCGGTGCGGAGGATTTTAATGACTTTGGCGGAGAGATGGTCGCCTTGCTCCTCGTCAACGACTCCCTCACGGATCTGCGCGAGGCGCTTCTCATCGACGGTGCCGCTGATTTGAACGTGGTAGGTTTTGTCGAGGTGCGTGTCGGGATTGGTGATGGTGTCGGCCCAGACATTGTCGTTGGTGAACAGCAGCATGCCCTCGCTGGCCTTGTCGAGTCGGCCGACCGGGGAGAGATGCGGCAGTTTCGAGTTTTCAAAGCAGGAGAAGACGGTTTCGCGGCCGAGTTCGTCCGAAGCGCTGGTGACGAGACCGCGCGGTTTGTTGAGCATGACGTACATGCGCGGGGCTTGATTGATGCTGATGTCATCCATGATGATGACATCCTTTTTGAGCACCACGGGGAACTCGGGATTTTTCCGCACGGTGAGATTGACCTTCACCTTGCCCATGCGGATCAGCTCCGTGGCACGGCTGCGCGAGCAGAAGCCGAGTTTGGACATGGCGCGGGCGAGTCCGGTGCGGGTGGGCGGAGGTTGAGACATGGATCAGCGTTAGCGCAGGTACATGCGATGTGCAGAGGGAATTTAGCGCGTGGCATGAGATCTGACATGCAAAGTGGACGAATGCATGCATGGATCGGCTCATTCCAAACAGTTGCCCTCATTTGAAATGACTTCGCGTCTTCGCATTCGCTCGCTTTTCTTCAGTTGGGTGGTTTTTGCCGCCGCGTTGCATGCAGCTTCGTCGCTTAGAGCTCCCATTGAAGCCGTGGTCTTCGCCGCAGAGCCGGGAAAGCTGTTTCTGCCGGTGGATGAAGCTGTGGCTGAGCTCAAATGGTCGATCAAACGCGATCCGAAGGGCAAGATCGTCGAGCTCAATAGCTGGGAGGTGCGGGAGGGCACGCTGCGCACATTGGTCGATGGCACCTCGCTGGTGAATACCGAGCAGCTAGCGCAAGCCGGCGCGGCGGTATCTACGCCGAATGTGGAAGGCAGTGTCAAAGTGGGGCATTTTATCCATGGGTTCACCTTGGTGGTGTCGCCGCAGTATGTGGAGATCAATCTGGCGAAGCAGCAACTGCAAGCCTGGCAAGGAGACCGCCTCGTGCTGAAAACGCGCATCAGTTCCGGGCGCAAAGGCGGCACGCCGGCAGGCGAATTTCGCGCTGGGCCGTTTCGTGCGATTATGCACCGCTCAAAGCTTTATCACAATGCACCCATGCCTTGGAGTGTGCAGCTTAACGGCAATATCTTCATCCATGGTTTCACCAGTGTGCCGAATTATCCTGCTTCACATGGCTGCATCCGCGTGCCGCTGAACGAAGGCAACCCAGCCAAGTTTTTCTACGAGTGGGTGATCAACGGCACGCCGGTGAGCGTGAAAAAAGAGTGAGCCTCACGCTCGCGGCTTCAGATCACGCTCAATGTCCTCACGATCGACGCGATTACGCGCTTTGATTTTGTGATCGCGTTTATTCCGGCGCTCGACGGTCATTTGGCGCTTCTTGCGCTGTTTGCGGAGCTTGGCGATCTCGTCTTCGAGCTTCAAATAGCCTTCGTAGCGCTCGACATCGAGCTTTCCGGCCTCTGCCGCCGTGCGAATGGCACAACCGGCATCGGTGCCGTGTTTGCAGTCGTTAAATTTGCACTGCTGCGCGAGTTCTTCGATGTCGGCAAAGCGTTCGCGCAGCGTGGTTTCGTTTGTCCACATCTGCACCTCTTTGATGCCGGGATTGTCGATGAGGATGCCGCCCTTCGGCAGGACGAGCAGTTCGCGGGCGGTGGTGGTATGGCGGCCTTTGCCGGTGACTTCGTTCACTTCATCCACCCACTGCCAGTCGTCGCCGAGCAGCAGATTGATCATCGCCGACTTGCCGACGCCGCTGGAGCCGATGAAGGCCACGCTCTGGCCGCGCTTGAGGTAATCCTTGAGCACCTTGAGGCCCTTGCGCTTCTTCACGCTGGTCACATGCACGTCCGCATCGGCGTTCAAGGCGCGAATGGCCTCCGCTGCCTCCTGACTCTGCGCTTCGGGGTAAAGATCGCTCTTGTTGATCAACACGACCGCTTTGGCCCCGCTGCGACCGATGACCGTGAAGTAGCGTTCCATGCGGCGCAGACTGTAATCAGGCCCGGCATCAGTGACGACGACGACCGCGTTCACATTCGCGGCGATCACCTGTTCTTCGGCGCTGTCGCCTGCGGCTTTGCGTGAAAAGCAGGTCTGCCGTGGCAAACGAGCGCGGATGATGTTGTCGCCATTCTCGCCGCCGACTTCCAACGCCACCCAATCACCGACAGCGGGCAGTTCAGCGTCGGTCTCGGCATCGTGATATACTTTACCGCTCAGGATGACCTCGAACTCGTCGAAGCCTTTCGCGCCATCGTCCAACAGCGCGCCGTAACTGATCTTGTTGTCGCGGATCAACCGTGCTGGCTTCCAACCCTGCTCGCGATACGGCTCAAAGTGCTTCGCGAAAAAATCATTCCAGCCGAGGTCGATGAGGTTCATCGGCGCCACTGATACATCCAGCGTTCGGAGATCACTTTCTTCGCGTCTTTCAGTTCCATCATGATCTCCAGCAGGTTGGTCTTCTCAGGCACGTAGAGCTTGAAGAAAGCACGCCAGCCGCCGGTCTCGTTATTTTTCATGACGCGCTTGTCCAGCACCTTGCCCTCGCCGCCGCTGAGCACCACGTCGATGTCCGGCGTCCAGTCCTTCGGTTTGGTGGAGCCATCCTCGGCACCTTTGCCGAAGTCGATGACGTAAAGGTGATCGTCAGAGTCCATCACAAAACCACGGCGTGAGCCGATCACTTTGCAGAGCGTGCCAGGCTCATGCTGGTCGAGCCAGTTCAGCTTGTACTCGACCTTCAGCGGTTCCGCAGGCGTGGCGGGCAGTTGATCCGGCTTCCACATCGCGACGATGTTATCCCAAGTCTCCTCACCGGTGGAAAGCTCGACCAGCGTGACGGCACCTTTGCCAAAGCCGCTCACGGGCTCCACCCAAACTGCGGGACGACGATGATAGTTGGCTTCGAGGTCCTGGAAGTTGTTGAAGTCGCGATCACGCTCCGCGAGGCCGAAGCCTTTGAGGTTGGCCGTTTCGAAAATGCTCAAGCGAAGGTCACGACTCACATCCAACGGCCGCCAGATCGTTGGCCCGCCTGCGATCTCGACCTGCAAACCGTCCGAATCATGCACCTCGGGCCGGAAATCGTAAGGCTTCGGGTTCGAGTTCTCGCCAAACCAGAACATGCTCGAGAAGGGCGCGATACCGAGCATCTTCACTGCCTTGCGTAAATGTAGCGTGGCTTTGATCCTCATCTCGGTGCTCTCACCAGGAGTCGATTCAAACTCATACGCGCCGGTGATGCTCGGGCCATTGAGCAGCGCCAGCAGTTTAAAGGATTTATCGCCCACCTTGGGCTGCTGGAACCAGAAGTGCGTGAAGTCGGGAAATTCCTCCGGCTCACCGCCGATCGTATTCACCGCCACCGCACGCGCCGAGATGCCGTAGCCAAGCTGCGTCGTCACCGCGCGGAAATAACTCGCGCCCATGAACACCATGAACTCAAACGGCCGCTTCACGAGCGAGTCCGGTGCCAGTACGCGGAAACCTGCGTAGCCCTGCGGGTTCTTCGCGTCCGCAGGCACTTTCAGTTCGCCATATTCGAAGTTTTTGCGATCAAACGGCACATCCACCGTTTGCGGTCCTTTCATGTCATAAAACATGACTGGCTTCTTGAACATCCAGCCAGGGTGGAAGAACTCGATGCGATAGGTGTCGCCCAAATCAGCAAATAGCGCCTTGTCACGCAGGTAGCGAATCTGCCGATGTCCGTCGTATTTCAGTCCCTCAAAAAACGGATCAAGCTGCTGTGTCGGTGCTTGGTAAGGCTGCAGGGCAAGTTGTGCGGCCACTTTCTCCAAATCGGCAAAGCCTTTGACTGAATCGAGCGCCACCTGGGCTAAGCATGGGGTGGCGAGCAACGTCAGGAGCGAAAACGGGAGAAGAAATTTCATGCGTATGGGAGGGTGCTAGGATGCAGCACAGGGCATGCCAGTCAACCCAGCTTGGCAGGAAGCTCTTGCTAGCGGCCCTCGCCTTGTTGCATCATTCGCGCATGTCTTCTGCCACGGCCCCACCTCTCCTCCTCGCGATTATCTTGTTCAATGCTGCCTACATGGCTGCGGCGGTCACTGGTTCCATCGTGCAGGGAAACCGCGAGTTCATCTTCTACATCGTTGTCATGATCGTGCTGATTGGTGTCATGAGCCTCGTTCACAGCCGTGTGAAACTCACGACTGCTCTGCTCTGGGCCTTTTCCGTGTGGGGTTTGGCACACATGGCCGGCGGCTTGTGCCCACTGCCTGCGGGTTGGCCTTACAATGGCGATCAAGCCGTGCTCTACAGTTGGTGGATCATTCCGCAGAAGCTGAAATACGATCAAATCGTCCACGCCTACGGCTTCGGCGTCACCACCTGGCTGTGCTGGCACATTTTACACAATGCAGTGCGTCAAAACGATGGCACTGCCTTGAAGCCCACTTTCGGCATGCTCACACTCTGCGCCGCTGCGGGCATGGGCTTCGGTGCATTGAACGAAGTGATTGAGTTCATCGCCGTGCTGACCATTCCGAACACCAACGTCGGCGGCTACGAAAACACCGGTTGGGATCTCGTGGCGAATCTCGTCGGCACGGCCATCGCCGCAGTGGTGATTCGCTTCAGATCGTAGAACGGGTGTGGCGATAGCCCGCCCGTTTGCCTGGCGGGAGCGAGAAGGCTGCTTCACGCTCCAAAAGTCGGGCGGGCTGTCGCCACACCCAACCTACGCCACCAAGGCATTCGGTCTGCTCCAACGGATCTTGCCCAGCACGAGATCGCCCTTGAAGCCAGCCTTGGGCAGCATCTCACCATCGGTGACCCACGATTCGTTGGCTGTGACGTTGAGGGTCTGAAAATTCCCCATCAGCGGCACTTCATCCGCTGCATTCAATCCATCACCAATCAATGGCAACACCACGCGCTCGGTCTCGCGAATGAGGCGCAACGTCTTCAGATCTACCTGAGCCATGAACAGCGGTGAGCGCCAGCGGATGACTTTCTCGTTGGTGGCGTCCTTGCGCGTGTAAACAAGGTACAGCGCCTCGCTGTGCGGCAGCCAGTGTTGCTGCGTGGTGCTCATATCCAGCGGCGTGCCGTCATCCCAGCACCACGGCTGCATTTCCTCGAAATCGAGTCCGTCATCGCTTGCTGCGACGTAGCCGCGATTGTCCTCAGCACGCAGCGTCGCATAAAACTTACCGCGATACCGAACCAGCGACGGCTCCAGCAGACCACGACCGGCGTCATGCTTGATCTCGCGTCCGACTTTCTGAATCGACAGCGTTTCGCCATCGAACGAGCAACGCACACCCGCCGCTGAGCGGCTCGTTTGCTTCGCACCAAAGGACATCACCAACGCGATGCTGCCATCTTCCAGCACCTCGCGCTGGCCGCAGTTGTTGGTGTAAATCGTTGCGCCACGCGGATCATCCCAGAGCAGGTGCTTCCGCTCCGACCACTTGCCGTCTTTATAAACCGCATACACCGGGCAGCGCGGCGGTTGCTTGCGGTCAAAGCTCTTGCCCTTGTAAAACACATTGTGCCCCAGTGCTAACACGCTGCCGCTTGGCGAATGAAACTGCGGCACCACATCGCACACGCTTTCATCGCCGCGATCATCCGTGGCCGGATTGCGACCCAAGGACGGCACGGGCTGCGGCTCTGTCCATGTTTTGCCCAGATCACGCGACTCCATCCAATGCACCGGCAGGAAAAAGTCGGAACCACGAATCTCCTGCATCGTCATGAACACCACGGGTCCGTCCTTCGACGGCACCAAACAAGGCCGCGGATGAAACCACGACGGCCCGCTGCCATCGCGGCCCTTCTTGAGCGTTATCTTCTCGATGGATGCGACCAAACCACCTGCCGATTGAGCTGCGGCGACATTGGCAGCCATCAGACCCGCCGTGGTTTGTTGAATGAAACGACGGCGGTTCATAGCGATGCTCGTTTGAGCTTACTTCGCCTTCTTCGGCTTCTCCGGCAGTCCCTGACCCGGCTTCAGATCCAGATTTGCCTTCATGTCTTCTTCCGTCACGGTTGAGGCAACGCCATCTGCCGGAATCTTCGCCTTCGCCGTCCACAGGATCGCATTGAGTACCAGTTTGCGTTGGTCGTTGTTTGCCCAGCCTTGATGGTAATGCCCACCCGTGAAACCGAAGCCACGTCCACCGTCCGCACGCTCACAAGCCCATGCGACATGCTGTTTCTCATGATTCTTCACCGACTCACGCACCGCAGGGTTGCCGCTGTGGTCACCGTCTGGGCGACTCATGGTCGAGTCAGGAGCCACATCGCTCAGGATCGGCGTCACGCCTTCCATCCCCTTGCGGAAGCGCATGTAGAAGTACCATTCGTCATTTGTGGCGAAGGGCTTCACACCCTCGCTGATCGGATGCACAGGGAATTCTTTGAAATTCGCGTCCCAATGCGGATTCACGCTCCAGTTGATCTCAAACGCACCGCCCATCCAGTCGATGAATTCCTTGTTGCCCTTCGGGATCGTCGGCTCCACCGCGTAATGCAGCGTCAGGAAGCCGCAACCACGCTTCATCTCCTTATCGAGCTGCGCGAGGCGATCCTCCTGCAGTGCAGGATGTCCGCCGCCACCATCGGAGTAGATCACCACCGTATCAGCCTTCGCTAACTCATCCGCCGCAGGCCATTCGCCATTCAGATGGAATTTGATATCTACCTGATCCGCCGCGCCCTGCTCCAGGCATTTTTTCAGCAATTGAATCCCCGCATTGTGTTCGTGCTGTCCCGGTCCATGCGACGGCTTCCCGGCGATCATGACGATAGATTTCTTGTCCGCCGCGAAGGCAGAGCTGGTGATGGAAACGAGGACGAGGAGGGAAAGCAGGAGCTTCATGGTGGATAAGAGGGTGTCTCAAACGCTGGCCGACATCCAGGCATTTCAAGCCTGTTGCTCAAAGCACGGTGGACAGGCATAATGAAGTATGCCTGAAATCAGCCGCTTCTTTGGAATTCGGGTTGAGATGTTCTACGACGATCACATCCCACCCCACTTTCATGCCCGTTATGAGGGGCAAAGGGCGGCTTTCATGTTGAACGGCGATTTGATGGATGGTTCGTTTTCGGGCCAGGCCCACCGACTCGTCCGAGAATGGGTCTCTCAGCATGAGGGCGCTCTGGCTGAAAACTGGGAGTTGGCTCAACAACATCTTCCGCTTAAACGTATCCCACCACTCACCTAAACCTCACCATGATCGCTGCCACACCCAATCTCTCCCTTGAAGCCTGCGAGCTGGCATCCTTACAGCTCACGGGGCCGCACCGATTGAGCCTGTGTTTTCGTGACGGCTATACGAGCGAGATCGATTTCGCGGAGTACGGCTTGGAGGGTGGCCCGCTTCGTCGGAGTTTGAGTGATCCAGATGCATTCGCCGACGCCTTCATCTCCTACGGCATCCTTTCGTGGCCAAATGGCTACGACATCGCACCAGAAACGCTGCGACGCTATGCACAGCAAGGTTTTGTGGGCTGAAGAGTCATGAGATGACCGGCTACTGCCAAGTTTAGCCGTTGAGGCTCACAGGTGAAATCAGGCGCTTATGGCCGATTTGCTTCGCGAACGCCACGCCAAAATTCCGCACAAGCCAAAGCCAAACGCGTTCAGAGTCCCGTGGATCGCCCACATCTGCGGCATCGTCAGCGCCAGATAGGGAAACACATACCGCAGGCCGAATCCGAGCGCCAAAAGCATGGCTGCGAGCAGTGAAACACCCGAGACGACAAACCCCAGTCTTACCCAAGCGCCACGTTCCTTCTCCAAACCAAGTCGAATCTGCGACACGGCCACTCCAACGGCCCCAAGCACCAAAACCGTCACGCCAAACGGCTCTACAAAATGCAGCACACCAAAATGCGTGCATGTGATGCCCACCGCCACCAGCGGCACGCCGAGTAAAATCGCTACGCATGAAAATCGCGTCCAGCATCCCGGTCTCGTCTTTGCATTCAGACCCGCCATTAGCGGTAGCGTGAAACCCGCATGATGAAAATGCGAGGCTGTTAGCAACACGATGAGCGGGTCGAAGTTCCAGGGCGTCCAGTACGCCCGGTTCGCCACGAGCCACGCGGCCCCGATGGCGGGGAAAACGGTCGCCGAATGAATGCAGCCCTCTGTCAGCGTCGGCAGGCCATTCTTGCGCCACTCCATCGCCACATCCCACGCTGCCAGCAGACGCACGACCAGCCACGGCAGAGCAAAAAGCGCGGCCTCCCATCCTGGCTCACGCAGAAACGACCCGGCCAGCACAATCGGCGCCGCATCATCGCACTTTTGCCGCCATAGTTTTGCCGATTCCCCAAACCACAACGGCATCAGCACCAACGGCGAGAACAGCAGGAGGATCACCACCCACGATGTCTCCACGGCTCGCTCCTTCAGCATCGCGACCATTGCGAGCCAAACCAGCGGCTTGATCCAGGTTTTTGGGTCCAGTTTGTTCATGGCTGCACGGCTCTTTTCATGCCTCGCTGCGAATCCCGCACAAATCGGCACTGCCACCACCGCGCCAGCGGAAAGCCGAGCCAAGCCATCCAGTGCCGTGGATGTGAAAAGGCACGAATCACATACCACACGCTGCCGTCCGGCCGTTTCTCGATCACAAACTGCTCCTCACCACATTCCGCATGCTCTGGGAGCGTGCCATAGACGAAGCCATGCGTGTGCGCCGAATCGCAGCGCCACAGAATTCGGCATGGATTCACCCACCACAGACCGCAGATGCGCACCATCATCGCCACAATCTGTCCCACCTCTTGACCTTTGACTGCGTGACGGCTGACCTCCGCCCACGCTGGAAACATCACCCACGTGTCCAAAGCCTCGCAGGCTCTCTGCCACGTCTGTTCACCGCTTCCCAGCTTCACGGCATGCTCGTCAGCAATGAATCCATCATTCAACGGCGGTGTGTAGCTCAGTGGCTCCTCTTTCCATGATTCTAGCAGCCAGCGCAGACGTTCGGGAGTTGGTTTTCGCAGACAGAGCATCGAGAGGCATGTTGCCATAGCATGTGGGTCTAAAGAAACAAAAAGGGGCAAAAAATCACCGATCAGGTTTCATAGTTTTCGAATCTTTTGCTTCTTTCGGTTCTTTCGGCCATTCATGCGCATGTCCCCACCCATTCGCGCTGTCATTTTCGACTTCGACGGCCTCATCGTTGATACTGAAAGCACCGGTTATCACACTTGGAGAGAAATCTTCGAGCAGCACGGCCACGAACTGCCCGTGGAGCGCTACGCGCAGGTCGTGGGCACTGATTTCAACACCAGCTATGATCCGCGTCGCGATCTCGAACAGCTCACGGGTCTCGACTTTGACTGGGACGCCGTCGAGGTCGCACGCAAGACTCACGAGAATGAACTGCGCAAGCACCTGCAGCTTCTCCCTGGCGTGGCAGCCCTATTGCAAGAGGCCGATTCGCTTGGTCTGCGCATCGCCATCGCCTCGAGCAGTCCGCGTACTTGGATTGATTCATGGATGGACCAACTCGGCCTACACGATCACTTCCACCACATCTCCACCGTCGATGATACCGGCAAAGTGAAGCCCGATCCGAGTCTCTTCCTTCACGCTGCCGAAAAACTCGGCGTGCAGCCCGAAGAAGCCGTCATCTTTGAAGACTCGCTCAATGGCCTCCGCGCCGCCATGGCTGCCGGCATCCGCTGCGTCGTTGCTCCCGGCCCGATGACGCGGCATCTCGACTTCACCGGCGCATGGAAGCGCGTTGAGTCTCTCGCACACGTCACACTCAAAGACCTCATGTCATGAAACACCTCGCCATGCTCGTCTTCGGCCTCATCGGCACCCTTCACGCCGCCGATCCCGCATGGCTCAAGACGGG
Source organism: Verrucomicrobiaceae bacterium (assembly GCA_947466075.1). Taxonomy (GTDB): domain Bacteria; phylum Verrucomicrobiota; class Verrucomicrobiia; order Verrucomicrobiales; family Verrucomicrobiaceae; genus Prosthecobacter. The sequence continues at coordinate 11,932 of CANIBP010000006.1, read as the reverse complement.
CGAGTTTCATTGGAAATGCTCCCCACCGCTCATTGGACCTGACGAAACCGCCGCAGACCCCGATGTGGCCCTCAAAGACCCAACGATGGTGTTTCATGAGGGGACATGGCATCTCTTTGCCACGCATCGCCGCGCCTCCGGCAAGGTGGACATGCAATACCTGAGTTTCGCCGACTGGAAAGACGCCGACAAAGCCACGCGGCACACCCTCGACTTCCACGATCAATACCACTGCGCCCCACAGGTCTTCTTCTTCACGCCGCATCAGCGGTGGTATCTCATCTACCAGCTCGCCGATGAGAAGCGCCCGCTGAAGTTTGGCCCTTATTTCTCGACCACGACGAACATTGCCGATCCGAAGTCATGGACCAAACCGCAGCCTATGATCGAAACGCTCCCCGAAGGTGGCACGAAAACGAAATGGATCGACTTCTGGGTCATCTGCGATGCCACGAAGGCCCATCTGCTCTACACCAGCGACGACGGCCATTTCTGGCGACGTGAGACGCAGAAGCAAAATTTCCCTCTTGGCTGGTCCAAACCCGAACTCCTCCTTCAAGACACCAAGGAGGCGCTCTTTGAAGCCTCCTGCACCTACAAGCTCAAAGGTCGCGACCAATTCCTCACCATCATCGAAGCACTCGGGTCAGGACATCGCTACTACAAAGCCTGGCTCGCCGACAAGATCGAAGGCCCGTGGAAGCCACTCGCAGCGACCCGCGACAAACCTTTCGCTGCCGCGAATCAACTCACGCCATTCGACTGGACCAACAGCATCAGCCACGGTGAGCTGATTCGCAGCTCCAACGGCGAAACCCTCGAAATTGACCCCGCAAAGTTGCGATTTGTTTTCCAGGGCGTCGATGACGAGGGTTACAAGGCCAAAAAATATGGCAGCATCCCATGGAAGATCGGGATTCTCGAACAAAGGCCTCCCGTCCTTAGCATCGAAGAACAGCTCAAGCGCATCATCATCCCGCAGGTCTCCTTCGAGGATGCCACCCTCGAAGAAGCCGTGGAATACCTTCACTACAGAGGAGTGTGCATCGATTCTCCCGATGACGGACCACGCACCGTGAATACAATCGTCATCCCCGAAGACAGCGAAACAAAGGCTTCGATCTCATTGGACCTGAGAGATGTGACCATGGGCGATGTGCTACGCAAAATCGCAGCCATGGCAGGCAAAAAACTAACTGTTCATCCATCTGCCGTGATCCTCAGTGCCATTGAGGTAAAGCTGCCATCATGGAAACCCATCCCTGGACTAAATGCCGACGAGATCATTTTTCCCGTCGTTCAATTTCAAAAAGCCACTTTGGAGGAGGCCGTAGAGTACTTTCGCGTGAAGTCCAGATTTCACGATCCAAAACAAGCAGGAGTCGAAATCCGCATCAAATCAGGTATTTCCACCAAGCCAGTGATCACGCTGGATGTTAGACAGACCCCACTGCCAGAGGCACTGATGTACTCCGCCTGGCTTGCCGGCTACAAGGTGGAGGTGGTTGGGCAAGATTTTTTGCTAACACCATTGAGCAAGGATTGAGTCCGCATGGACACTTGTGCAGCTTGAGATTCAGCTTCCACTCCGCGCTTCTTGTTCATAGCATCCGCCAACCCACATCATGAAAACACGCATCCTTGCCACCCTCGCCCTCGCATTCTCCGGCGTTCTGTTTGCCCAATCATCTGCTGAGGCCCCAACGGTCCAGCAGAAGCTCGAAAAGATCATCTTTCCCACGGTGAGTTTTCAAAACGCCACGATTCAGCAAGCTCTTGAATACCTCCGCGTCAAAAGCCGCGATCTCGACACGATCAGCGAGGCTCCCGCGCAGAAAGGTGTGTCGTTTGTCGTCAAAATGGACGGCGCGACACCTGTCCCGATCAGCCTTGATCTCAAAAACGTGCCACTGATCGCCGCCCTGCGCTACTGCACGGAACTAGCGGGGATGAAGTATCGGGTTGAGGCACATGCTGTCATGATAGCATCTGAGTTTGTAGAAAAGCCGATCCCGCCAGCGGCCACACCGCCGCCGGTGGTTGGAAATGCCGATCAGATCATCTTCCCCACGGTGCAGTTTGCAGGTGCAACCATCGCCGAAGCCGCTGAATACCTTCGTGCCAAATCCCGCGACCTCGATCCTAACAAAGAAGGCGTGAACATCGTCGTCAAACCCGGCGGGCCGTCTGTCGAAATCGCCCTCGATCTGCGGAACATTCCTTTCTCGCACGCTATCTCCTACATCGCCGAACTCAGCGGGCACCAGCTTACGGCGGATGCGCACGCCTACATTCTCACGCCCTTGAAGGCAGAGTGATCCCATGACGCCGCTCCCGCTCGCTGATCGCTACGCACGCTTTCGCGATGCGGTGTTTTCTGGCATCGAGGAGACACGGCTGCCGGGCTTTGCGGAGCCATTTACTGAACTCGATCTGCAAAGCCTGTGGTTCGCGGGAGCCTTCGGCAGTGAATTTACCAGCACCGATGGCAAAGCGGTGCGCATCACCGACTTCGGCACCTGGAACTCCGGCCCAGGCCCCGACTTCACCGGCTGTGCGGTCAGCATTGAGGGTCAAACGCTGCACGGCGACATCGAACTCGATCCTGATGCCCGCGACTGGGAACGCCACCAGCATGGTGCGAATGCGGATTACGACCGTGTCGTGCTACATCTCTTCTTTGATGCACCACAGGAGCGCTTTTACACACGCACCAGCCAGCATCGCGAGATCACGCAGGTCGTGTTGAATGCCGCGATGCTCGCGCATGATGCGAAGCCCAATCGTGGCCTCGCTGCCGCACGTCTGGGCCGCTGCGCCACGCCCTTGCATGAGATGGAGGCCGCGCGTGTGCAGTCCATCATCGAATCTGCCGCACAATACCGGCTGGAGCTTAAATCGAAACGTCTGCATCGCTGCGTGGCCGCGCATGGACGTGAGGAGGCCGTTTATCAGGCGCTCGCACGCGCTCTCGGCTACAGCAGCAACCAGCAGCCCTTCGTGCTCATCAGTCAGCGCCTTCCGCTGAAGCGTCTGCTGAAACTCGATGCCTCGAAGCGCGAAGCGCTGCTCTTTGGTGTCGCCGGCTTTCTCGAAGTCATGCAGGAGTCGGACACGAAGCCCGAAACTCGTGCCTACCTGCGAAAGCTGTGGAGCGAGTGGTGGAAGGCACGCAACGACTGCCTGCGCTGGCTCGATGAACGCCAGCTTCCGCGTTGGAGACTCAAAACCATCCGCCCCGGCAATCATCCGCAGCGCCGTCTAGGCGCGCTGGGCACGATGCTGAACGCATGGTCGCAAATCGTCGCCCCGCTGGCCGATGCCACTCGCTGGAGTCAGGCTGCATGGCGCGAGACGCTGCTATCTCTCTCGCATGATTTTTGGAGCACGCATTACACCCTGCTGGCCAATGCGTCGGCGAAGCCAATCGCGCTGATTGGCGAAACTCGCGTACAGGAAATGCTCGCCAATGTCGCCTACCCGCTGCTTGTGCCCGAGCGCACGCGACTGTGGGCCGAATACCTCGAACTCCCCGCCCTGCTCGACAATCAAAAAGTCCGCCGCGCCGTGCAGCGTCTCTTTGGCGACGATCCACGCGGCAAAGACTTCACCAAGAAGCTGCATCACCAGCAGGGCCTGCTGCAAATTTATGAGGACTTCTGCCTCGAAGACGACTCCGCCTGCGCGAACTGCCCGTTCCCGGAAAGATTGAAGGAGTGGAGTTAAATCATCCGTTCAAACGGCATGCGCACTCTTATCGCTCTTCTTCTCTCTTCCTCGCTCATTTTTGCGGCTGATCTGCCTGATCCGGCGATCATCACCGCCGCCATGAAAAAAGCGGCCGTTTACGCCCACACGCATCTCGCTCGTGAAGGCGGCTATGCGTCCTCCTATGACAAGGAAGGCAAGATCGGCGAAGTCGAGCACGGCAAGTCGCCCACGATCATTTCCATCCAACCACCGGGCACGACGACGATGGGTTTGGCAATGCTGAAGGCCTATCAGGCCACTGGCGATGACGTTTTCCTCACTGCGGCCAAAGACGCGGTCAAAGCGCTGCTCAAATGCCAACTCGCCACCGGCGGATGGGACAGCGACTTCGATTTCGATCCCGAGAAGGCTAAAAAATACCATCTCCGCAGCGATCTTGATGCTGGCGACAAAGAGCCCGGCAAACGCCGCAACTCCACCACGCTCGACGACAACAAGACCGAGTCCGCGCTGCTCTTTTTGCTCGAAATGACCCACGAACCTGCCTGCAAAGACGATGCGGAGCTGAAGCGCTGCACCAAGTTCGCCTTTGATGCCCTGCTCACCGCGCAAGCACCCATTGGTGCCTGGCCGCAGCAGTTCAGCGGTCCTGCCGATGCCACGGCACCCATCCTGAAAGCCAGCTATCCCGCCGAATGGTCGCGCACCTTCCCGGCGGTGAAATACACCGGCTTCTACACGCTCAACGACGACAACCTGCAGCAGATCGCCAAGGTGTTGTTCCGTGCTTATGAACTCGAAAAAGACGAGCGCTACCTCGCCGCGCTGAAAAAACTCGGTGAGTTCTTCATCCTCGCGCAAATGCCCGAGCCGCAGCCGGTGTGGGCGCAGCAGTATGACAACGACATGCACCCCGTCTGGGCACGCAAATTTGAGCCACCGTCCGTCACCGGCAACGAGAGCCTCGGTGCCATGGAAACCCTCCACGAGCTTTGGGTGCTGACAGGCGACGACAAATACCTCAAACCACTGCCCGCCGCGTTCGCCTGGTTCGAGCGCTCCCAATTGCCCGACGGCCAGCACGCGCGTTTCTATGAGCTGCAGACCAACAAGCCACTCTACTTCGTTAAAGACACCTACGTGCTGACTTATGACGACAGCAACGTGCCCACGCACTACGGCTTCAAAGTAGATCCGATGAGCAAAGTGCAAAAGCTCAAGGCCAGCCTCGAAACACCTCTTGAAGAACTCCGCCGTAAGCGTCTCGGCCCCGCTACACCCAAAGAATGGGCCAGTCGCGCCAAAGGTGCCGCCGATAAAGCCCGCAAAGCCGCCGACTCCCTCGACAGCGAAGGCCGCTGGCTCAAAGGCGACGAGATCGACAGCAGCGAGTTCACCAAGAATCTCAACGCCATGGCCTACTACGTCGAGGCGGCCAACAAGAGCGCACAGTAAAACCTATTAGCGCTTGAAGCTCGCTGCAATTCGCGCCTTCATCGTTGCGATAACGCTTTCCACCACTGGCCGCGATCTCACCGTCGCTTCGCGCCATGCCAGTGTCAGCGAGCGCTCATAATGCAGTGTCTCTTCAATCGGACGTTGGATGATCGACGGGCTTCCAGCAAAGGCCGTACCCTTCGCAAACTCCGGCAGGAAGCCCGCATAGCGCCCGGTCTGGATCGCCATCGCCACCTGCGTGTAGGAGGAGCATTCCAGCGCGGTGTGCAGAGTGACGCCATGCTCACGCGCCTTGGTTTCCAGGAACTGACGAAAATGGCCCTGCCCTTCCAGCACTGCCCATGGCAGCGAAGCCAGCTCGGCGATTTTCAATGCGCTCGTGCTGCGTGACAACGTCTTGGGCACAAAGGGCATCTGGGCATAGCGCCAGTTGCCCGCGTGCCTCAGGCTCGGCGTTACTTCTTCCTGCCGGATCAGTGCCAGGTCGATCTCACCGCGCAGCAGCCCCTCAATCAGTCGCGGTGTGTCCAGATTCTTGAAGGCAAAGACCGCTCCATGTCGCTCCATCGCCTCAGTTGCCGGAAACAACAGCCATTGAATCAACGCCTCTCCGGCACCGATCACGACCCGCTGCGCTGCATCACCGGCGCGCCGTTGCAAATCATCCACCGCCTGGAAAAACTGCCGCGCTGCCTGCGCCAGCTCCTTTCCCTGCGTCGTCAGCCGGAATGGACGGCTCTGTCGCGCCAGCAGCGCCACGCCAAACACCTCCTCCAGCTCCGCGATCTGCCGACTGAGCTGGCTCTGCCGGTTCGCATCCCCACGCGAAGCCTGCCCAATGCTTCCTGCCTCCGCCACCTCGCAGAGCGAGGCGAGACGTTCGAGTGAGATGCCGGATTGATTGGCGAGATGCTTGAACATGACTATGGAATCATGCTACATGGAACCGAGCCGTTTGCAAGTCTTCGACATTGCTCTATAACACCCCACAGTCACTCTCAAGATGCTCGTTGAATTCTCAGTTGGAAACTATCAGGCCTTTGGCACACCGCAGCGGGTGCCGATCAAGCCAATCACGCTCATTTTTGGTCCCAATGGAGCGGGCAAGTCCGCGCTTCTGAAATCCCTACTGGCATCGCGCCATGCCGTTGCAGAAGGTACATTATACAAGTCCAAAGGCGCAGCGGATCGGCATCCTGGCACATTCAAGGCAATGCACCGCAACAAGCTCGTCACGGAAGACCCCCCGACGATGCAGTTCGGTTGGTCGCTAAGGAATGTACGGAATGACGATAGCGACACCAACGGCATCGATCGTTTGGATCTTGAATGGAGTGAAATCACAAGTGGCTGTTATCATACAACCGCACTCGCTCTTTATCGTGATAATCAACTTTTTGTTAGTGAAAAGGAATTTGGGCCGCTCTTAGATGGTAAATTAAATGCGACCATCGTGGAGGTAGTGAGCAATTTGACCTGCAAGTCCGACGATCGTCCCGCCATCATCAACAAGATTAAAGAATCCCTATTGGAGGAGCTTAAGGTAGACGACGAGGATGTGCTTTTTCCAGGATCAGATCCAGACTTCAAAGCTTTCTATTTCGATGAAGGCTTGGCAGACAAGCTTCGGTCGAATTTGAGTGACTATGTTTCCAGCCGTCGGCAGCTTCCTAAGCTAATCAAGCGTATTGAGGAGTCTTGTGATCGGTGCACGTTCAAAATCATGGTAACCCTCTCGGATTTCTATGACAGTCTGAAAGGTGAACTTGAATCCTTGGTTTACCATGGCCCCATCAGGCCGGTGTATGATGAAATCAAGGCAACTGACACGTCCGACTCCCAGTCGGGTGAATGGTTGAAATTGGCGGAAGATAGTGATCTCTGCGAAAAAGTAAACCATTGGCTGGCTTCCACTGCTGGCAACCAAAGCATGCAGGTGGTAGTTTCCCGGGTAGTGACGGTTCACGACCTTAGAAACGTCATGTGTGATAACGTTACTTTGGACGACATCTACAGCCGAGCATATTCCAGTTACATTTTTGATCGATACATGACAAATGTTAAGTTCTTTAACTTATCTAAGGCTATAAAGGAGAAAAAGACATTTAGCACAGAAAATCAGGAGGGTCTGAATCAAATTTTGCGTGACTTTATAGCAGATAAGTTGGTTCACGACGTGACTATCAGTGCTGATTCGGCCGAAGTTGCCATTCAGTTGGGGCTCGATCTGCCGTCACACTATTCGAAAGACCAAGATGGTAACTACGCCGCCGACATGTCCGCATTTCCGCCTAATCTGAGGCATCAAAATCCCAATGTGTTTGATGAATTCGATGAATGCATCCAGCTTGGCAAAGAACAAAAATCGAAAGCGGCACGTGAATTCCACGCCTTGTTGGCGGGCCGTGGAGAAATGAGACGCGTCGAAGACTTTCTACTCAAAGGAATGAACGATCTTCTTTCAGCCAAGTTGAACCAACTTGAAGATCCCCACCAAGCGGCAGATCTCCACAAGGTGCTGTTTGTCGATAAAAGAACGAAGAAAGCAGTGCAGGCGTCCAATCTCGGACTTGGATTCAGCCAGATGCTTCCTTTGGTCATCTCTGCCTTTGCGTGTGAGAACCAGCTGATCGCTATTGAGCAGCCGGAATTGCATTTGCACCCGGCCCTGCAAACCGAGGTGGCCGATCTCTTCATCCAATCTGCCAAAGAACGCGGAAACCGCTTCCTCCTCGAGACGCACAGCGAGCATTTGATCCTGAGAGTGATGCGCCGGATTCGTGAAACGACGCGAAATTCACTCCCGAATGGAGCACACCCGATCAAGCCCGAAGATGTGGCCGTACTGTATGTTCAACCGGGTGAGAATGGTTCGACAGTGCAAGAGCTGCGGATCGACGATCAAGGTCGGTTCCTGGACAACTGGCCACAAGGGTTCTTCGAGGAGAGGCTAGATGAAATGTTTTGAGCCATGATTTTCTGCGCCTTCCTCGATCCTGAATCTGTGCGCAAGCTCAGTGGAATGGGGGTGCTTGGTATGGATTCGCTCATTGGAATTCTCCGGGCACTTTTGGAGAACTGTCTCCTCGCGGAAACGACTGACTGGCAAACCGGACCTGAACTCAAGGCCGCAGTGCAGGCCATTCCTGAGCAAACTGCACGGATGAAGGCCGCAGCTCTGCTGGAGAGCCTCTGGAGAAGAGATCGCTTCGCGCCGATCCTCGATACGTCCGAGGCGTCGATTGATGCAAGTCCCGCACAGGTCGCGCTTGCCAATCGCAATCACCCTGACCTGGATGTGATCGTCACGGAGATACCAATGCCGTACTCGACAGGCACTGCGGAATTGACTGCAATCGAAGCGTTTCACAGCAGCGACTTTGCCGCCAATCGTCAGCGTATGGCCTGTGGAGTAATTCTGAATGAAGGGCAGATGGATGCGGCAGGATTTTTCAAACGGTACTTGTCTCGGCTTCATCTCGTCACCACCAAGTTTGAAGTGTGGGATTACATGATCGGCCAGCAGTTTGGCGAGAACTACTATCACTGCCTCAAGTGGTGGGTCGGCTTTCTCTCCGAGGCGGAGGAGCAGATTGAATTCGTCATTCATACCGAAGGCAATCAAACTCATGCCATCCAACAACGCCTGAACAGTCTTTGTGAAGGAACCTGCATTTCTCCTTTAGTGAAGCAACATGATCACTTGCCTCATGAACGTTACCTGCTCACCAATGCGTTCGACTTTGATCTCGGGCGTGGAATCGACCTTTTCGATCCGACGACTGGCAGGAATCGAGACATCCGAGTTGCGATTTCGCCACGTCTCAGAATTTGAGTCGTCATGTAGGCCGAACTTTGCCGGTTTGTTCTTCACATTCTTGCCCAGTAGCGATTCACGGCCTAGCTTTCATGCCCCATGACTCACGCCGTCCTCAGTCTTCTCAAAGAAAGCCGTCACCCCATGCGCATCGACCTCATCGGGGTCGCGGGCTCGGGCATGAGCGGACTGGCGCTGCTGCTCATTGGACTTGGACACAAGGTCAGCGGCTCGGACAAGGCCACCACGCTGGAAACCGAACGGCTGCAGAAGCTCGGATTGCAGTTCTTCCACGGCCACACGGAGAAAGAGGTCGAGGACTGTGACATGGTCATCTACTCCAGCGCCATCAAGCCGGGAAACACCGCCTATGAGGCCGCTTACAAGCAGGGCATTCCGCTGGTGCGTCGTGCCGAGGCTCTAGCAGCGGTGATGGCAAATAAGAAAGGTGTCGTCGTCTGTGGCACGCATGGCAAAACGACGACCTCCGCGCTCACGGCGCATGTGCTTCGTCAAGGCGGCCTCAAGCCAAGCCACTACGTCGGCGCGGAGATCCCGATTCTCGGCTCGAACGCGCATTGGGATCCCGAAGGTGAGCTGTTTGTGGCCGAGGGCGATGAAAGCGACGGCACGCTGGTGAATTTCCATCCCGAGCATGCCATTGTGCTCAACATCGAACCCGAACATCTCGACTTCTACGACGGCATCGAGGCCATCAAGGCTGTGTTTCGCCAGGTGCTCAGCCAGACGCGAGGGCATTGGGTCTATTGCGCCGAAGATCCCGTCGCCAGCGAAGTGTGTGCCGGATCACAAGGCGTGAGCTACGGCTGGGACCGCGATCACGATTTTTCGGCGCACATACATTCCATGAAGCCGGATCACTCCGTCTTTGATGTTTATCAGCGCGGCATGCTGCTCGGCACCGCCACACTCGGCATTCCGGGCAAACACAACGTCAGCAACGCGCTCGCGGCCATCGCGCTCGCCACTCGTTGTGGCGTGACGTTTGAGGCGATCCAGCATGCGTTGCGCACCTTCCGTGGAGCAAAGCGCCGCTTTGAAATCCGCCACAGCGGCGAGCATTTCACCGTGGTGGACGATTATGGCCATCATCCAAGCGAAATCGCCGCCACACTGGCCACCGCGAAAGGTTTGAATGCGAAACGCATTGTCTGCCTCTTCCAGCCGCATCGCTTTAGCCGCACACAGCTTTTGAAAAAGGAGTTTGGCGCCAGTTTTGGCGACGTGGACGAACTGTTCGTCACCGACGTCTATCCAGCGAGCGAAAAGCCGCTGCCCGGTGTGAGCGGCGAGACGATCCTCGAAGAGGTGAAGCTGCAAAACGACCACACCAAGACCGCCAGCACGCCCACGATGCCGATTGCTCGCGACAAGGTTGGCAATGCACTTCGCCCAGGCGATTTGCTCATCACACTCGGCGCTGGCAACGTGCATGAAGTCGGCCGCTGCATTGCGCGTGATCTTCCGGTGCTCGAAAAGCTGTGCAGCATCCTCGACGCGAATGGTGGCGGTGTAGCACGGCTTTACGAGCCGATGAGCCGCCACACGACCTGGCTTATCGGCGGTCCTGCGCAGTATTGGATCGAACCGCGCAACGAAGCAGCTTTTGCTGAAGTCGTGCGCTATTTGCGTTCGGCATCGATTCCGATTCGTGTCATCGGCCGCGGCTCGAACCTGCTCGTCAAAGACGGCGGCATTCGCGGTGCGGTGATTCATCCGGCCAAGGGCGACTTCGAAGCTGTCACGGTGAATGGCGGCTTGATCACGGCTGGAGCTGGTGCGCGGCTCAAAAAGATCGCCAGCACGGCCCGCAATGCCGGCATCGGCGGCTTCGAGTGGATGGAAGGCATCCCCGGCAATCTCGGCGGTGCCATTCGCATGAACGCGGGCGCGATGGGCACGGAAACCTTCGATCAAATCGTCAGCGTGCGCTTCATCGACACCGACGGCACGATCAAAGAGAAGCCGCTCGCTGAAATCACGCATCACTACCGCAGTGTGCCGGAGTTTGAGGAGCGCTACATCGTTTCCGCCGTGCTAAAGGGCTCACCAGCACCGCAAGCCGAGATCGACACCAAACTCGCCGCCTCACACCACAAACGCCGCACGAGCCAGCCGATTGGAGCCAGTGCCGGTTGCACCTTCAAGAACCCAGAAGTCGGAGGTGCGGGCAAACTCATCGATGAACTTGGCCTCAAAGGACGCAGTGTTGGCAAAATGATCGTGAGCGGTGTGCACGGAAATTTCATCGTCAACCAAGGTGGTGCCACAGCCCGTGAAGTGCTCGATTTGGTGGCTCAGATCAAAGAAACCGCGATGCAGGAACGCGGCGTGGCCTTGGAGATGGAGGTCAAGGTCATTGGCGAGGATCAACCGCTGCCGCTGTGATTGCGGGATGCATGCGCTCCAAGCTTGCGCTTTCACGCGCAAGCGGTGAGCTTTCCGCTTGATGCAGAAACTCGCCCTCATTCTCTTCCTCCTTGGCATCTTTGTGACCGGTTTGCTCGGCACGGAGACGCGGTTGCTGTTTTTCTGGCCTGGATGCGCGCTGATCGGGCTCGCGGGGCTAATTGCAGTTTTGCGCTGGAAGCTGCGCGTGAGTTTTCAGCCGAGTGACTGGTGTTTGCTCACAGTGCTGGCTCTGGCAGGTTACTTTGGCTGGCGGGCGTGGGTTTCGCCGGTGGAAGTGTATGCGCGCGAGGATGGGGCGATTTTGCTGGCGTGCTTCGTGGCCTACCTGATGACGGTAACAGCTGCTAGCCATCCTAAGTGGCGTCTGGTATAAAACGCGGATCAAAAGTGTAGCGGATCGCGGATCAAAAGTGAGTCACCTCTAAGCGATTGAACAGGTGTTGGGCATGTTCGTCAAGGCTGTGATGAGCTTCGTGCCTGCCTCGATCCTGAGAGGAGGCTGGAGCGGAGCGG
>CANIBP010000005.1 GCA_947466075.1 Verrucomicrobiaceae bacterium | reverse complement strand
CGCCTGCCGACGCTGACCAACCGGCAGATCAAGGACGTGACTCCCGAAGGCTGGGCCAAGACCCGGCGGATCGACGGTCAGCGGAAAGCGGCATAGTTGTCGAAACCAAAAGGCAAGCTCAGACCGAGGGCACTCGGCGCACCGTTAACCCATGAGTGGACCTTTAGCCTTTGGGTGGGAATGGATCACTGCCGTAGCTCCACGATTCGCGGATTTTATTGTCCGCGCCGTGAATCCTCAGTTCGCCGCCAGCCTTTTGAGCTAGCGGACGACCAGCGGCAATGGCCTCGCCCTGCGTCCGATGAACGGACGAAGCGCGCTGATTACCAGCGCCCACCACTGCGTAGCCGGTCTCCCGGCGAGTCACATGATAGTTTTTAGCCATCTTCTTGGTCTCCTGTTTGCAATCCCTTTATAAAGCCTCGATTTGGGCTTGACCCCCACTGGCTGATCTTGCAGAATCGGCGCGCTTTGAACCAAGCCTGCTACCAGGAGGGTGTCTCCAGCAAGGGACACCATCTGAAGCAAAGGAGCCGGTTCCGGTTGCACCCGGAATCGGCTTCTCTGTTTTGGAATTCGACTTCCCATTGCTCCAAAATGGATGTTTACAAAAGATGGTCAAGGATATATTTATGTAAACCATGACCACCGAAGCCCCCGACATCTTTTCCAAACGGCTTCGTCAGGCGCGAGCGATGAAGGGTTTAGCCCTGAGAGGATTGGCAGATGCGATTGGCGGAGCGGTCTCTCACACTGCCCTTGCCAAATATGAGGCAGGTCAGATGCAGCCAGACTCCACTGTTTTGATCAAGCTCTGTGACGCACTGGATCAGGTGCCTGATTATTTCTTCCGCCCATTCACCATCACTCTTCAGGACGTTCGATTCAGGAAAAAGGCTTCACTAGGCGTGAAGGCTGAGCAGGCGGTTCGTGAGCGAGCCATGGAGTATTTCGAGCGCTACCATGAGATCGAACAAATCGTGGATGCTCCCAGCAAGTTCCCTGGCCGGCTAGCAGGGCCTAGCATCAAGACTCCAGAAGCTGCTGAAAAGATGGCGGATGAACTGCGCAAGGAATGGAAGCTGGGAAGAGATCCGCTGCCGAATGTGATCGAACTGATCGAGTCACATGGCATTAAGGTGTTTGAACTAGCAAATGCTGACCAGGATTTTGACGGATTCTCTGCTGAGACTGAGGCTGGCCCTGTCATCGTGCTGGCTGACTGGCTGAATGTGAACCTGCTCAGGAAGCGCATGACTGCCGTTCATGAGCTGGCGCATCTTGTCCTGCCTCTCGCCAAGAACCTTTCCGAGAAGGAGGAGGAAGACATTGTGAAACGGTTCGCTGGGGCATTGCTGCTGCCAAAGGAGAGCTTTGAGCAAACTTTTGGAAAGCACCGGACCAGTTTGAGCCTGGGGGAGCTGATCGAGATGAAGGCTAATTTTGGTGCCTCCATCTGGGCCATCATGATGAGAGCACGACAGCTAGGACTCATCGGCGAACAGGTGTTTTTGCGCTTCTGCCGGGAGGCGAATGCTTGGCGTGCTCAAAAACGTGAACCTGGTGATGACCTGTATCGTGGAAACGAGAGCCACTCCCGATTCAAACAACTAGTTCATCGTGCGGTCGCCGAGGAATGCATTAGCGCATCAAAGGCATCCAGCTTGCTCGGGCAGACCATTGGTGAGTTCCGAAAAGAGTTCCGGGAGGTGTTTTCCTGACGGCAATGAAGATTGCAGTCAAAGACGCCTGTGTTTTGATCGACCTGATCAACGGGGGTCTCATTGGTGCCTGGTTTAAGCTTGGCATTGAGACATGGACGACAGATCTTGTGATCCGACAAGTAAGAAAGGAAAGCCAGTGGCCTGTGGTCGAGGCATTGCAAGCTACAGGTGTCATCAAGGTGAAGTCCTTCGATGATGCCGAACTAAAGAAAGTCCGTGATTTTCAGTATGCTGCGAGTTTGGGGATCGAGGATCAATCCGTGCTTTTTCTCGCCAATGAACTCAAGGCCGTTCTGCTCACGAGCGACAAGAAGCTTCGTGCGCAAGCATCCGCCGCCAAAGTGAGGGTGATGGGTATTCTGGGAATCTTGGATGAGCTTCTGGCGCAATCCATCATCACGCAGCAGGCGGCAGTGGAAAAGCTGCAAGCGATGATGGAGCAAGGGGCATTCCTGCCGTCTGGTGAATGTCAGAAGCGCCTTGAACTGTGGCTTCGATCACAGTGACCCGCAGCTAAAGAAAAGGGACCCGGATAAATCGAATCCCCTCCCTTTCACTCGGTCAGGCCGACGTGAGTGTCCATAATGCCGTGGAGGGCCTCAGTGCAATGACCGTTCCTTTTGTGTCATAAACATTCGATGGGCTGGCGGTTCGTTGTTCAAACCAACGTGCCGCCAGACCTCCGCAAACGATCAACCTCAACCATGTCACGGCCCACCCACTATTCGCCCGTGATCTCCAGGTTCGTCGTCTCCGTCCTCTACCATGAGGCCAGGCACCGCAGGATTCCGATGACTCGTCTCACGGATGAACTGTTGCTCCAGGCGCTTCGTGGCACACCCGGATGGCAGACGGCCACCAGCCTGCGAATCACCGACGATTCCGCCTCCAACACTCCGGCTCCTGGGATCGCGCAAGCGGCTTAGGGGCACTCCACCGCCCTCATCACAGGAAGCCCATGTGCCCTCGCCGGTGCATGGGCTTTTTCGTGTCCATACCCACAACCCAACACCACCATCATCATGGCTATCAAACTCAGCGCCAATTACAGCAAGAAGCTCGGCCTGCCTCAATACAGCAGCCACAGCTTCTCCGCCTCCATCGAGACGGAACTCTCCGACATCACGCAGGCGGAGGCGGAGATCGCCAGGCTTTACGGCCTGCTCCAGCAGTCTGTTGACCAGGAAATCCAGCATCCCGGCTTTGTGCCGGAAGGCAGCGGATCGAACGGCTCCAACGGCAATCATGCGCCGCAGAACGGACGCACCTACCCGATCAACGGCAATGGTCATCGTGCTCCAGCCAAACCTGCGGTTGATCACTGGAACTGCACGGAGGGACAGCGCGGCTACCTCCTGCGCATCATCAACGAGAACCAACTCCCGAAGCAGGAAGTCGAAGATATGTCCCAGCAGCTCTTTGGCACCGGCGTCAAGGAGCTGAACAAGATGCAGGCGAGCCAGCTCATCGAGGATCTTCTCACGAAGGTTGGCAAGTCGGCTCCACGCCAGACCCGCTGGCAGCAACGTCCCACCGCCCAAGCCGCATGAACCCCGAAGCCAGCTCCATACCCAAGGAGCCAGGCGGAAGGGACATCCTCAGCGACCTGCAACGAACCGTCTCGGCCTCGCGGCTGGGGC
The DNA here is from genome assembly GCA_947466075.1 of Verrucomicrobiaceae bacterium. Taxonomy (GTDB): domain Bacteria; phylum Verrucomicrobiota; class Verrucomicrobiia; order Verrucomicrobiales; family Verrucomicrobiaceae; genus Prosthecobacter. The sequence continues at coordinate 162,950 of CANIBP010000005.1, read as the reverse complement.
TGTTTTTGCAGTGTCGTCTGAAGTTCTACTTCCGCTATGTGCTCCGCCTTACCAAGCCCAAGACACCCTCGCTCCATCTCGGCAGCTCGGTTCATGCCGTGCTGAAGTCCTGGAACAAGGCACGTTGGCTGCAAAAGCCGCTCACGCTCAAGCAGGCGCATGACGCCTACACGAACGCGTGGGCGGACACCTCGGAAGGTTCTGTTACTTGGGAGCCTGGCGAGGAGGACGATGAAAAAACAACCGGCTGGCGTCTGGTCGATACTTACCTGCGGGAATCCCACGTTCCCGCCGAGTTGAAGCCTGATGCCGTCGAGGTGTCGGTGGAGGCGGACCTGCGCATGCATGGTCTGCCTAAACTCATCGGTATCCTCGACCTCGTTCAGCGCGGGGAGATCATCGACTACAAAACAGCCTCCACTACCCCCAACAGCGATAAGGTCATCCACACGACCGAAATCCAGACCAGTGCTTACGCCATCCTCTACCGGCACAACACCGGCCAGCAGGAAAACGGCATGCAGCTCCATCACCTGGTCAAGCTCAAGAACCCCAAGGTCGTCATCACCACCATGCCACCCATGAGCCAGCAGCAGGAATCCCGGCTGTATCGGCAAATGGAGTCCTACCTCAACGGACTTCAGCACGGTCAGTTCGTCCCCTCACCGGGGATGCACTGCGCGAGCTGCGAGTTCTTCAACGAGTGCCGCAAATGGCACTGACCCACCTCAACCCTTCACCACTTCCTACCATAATGTTGCAATCCATCCTTACCACCCTCTTCGACATCCTCGGCACTACTATCTATGTCATTTGCGCCGTCATCGCTCGTATCGCGCAATGCCTGATGAAGTAAGGGCCAATCATCCACCTCAACCGCTTGGAGCCGGATCACCGCGAGGTGGTCCGGCTCCTTGCATTTCCAAACATCATCACCATGGAATCCATCACCCTCTATTTCCGCGAGGGATCATCCGACAAGGTTTATCAGGCCAGCATTCAGCCCCAAGGCGGCGGCCACATGGTTCACTTTGCGTATGGCCGTCGCGGCTCCACACTCACCACCGGCACGAAGACCACCTCACCCGTGGATTATCAGACCGCCAAGAGCATCTTCGATAAGCTCGTGCGCGAAAAGACCGCCAAAGGCTACACGCCTGGAGAAGACGGCACGCGCTACCAGCACAGCGAGAAGGCAGCGAAAGCCACCGGTATTCAGTGCCAACTCCTCAATCCTGTGATCGAAGAACGCGTCGAGGATCTCATCCACGACCGCGAGCACTGGATGCAGGAGAAAATGGACGGCCGTCGTCTGCTGCTGCAAAAGGAAGGCAGCCTCATCAGCGGCATCAACCGGCTCGGTCTTGGTGTCTCTATTCCAAAGACCATCGCCGACAGCGCCTCGCGTTACCGGCATGACTTTCTCATCGACGGCGAGGCTGTGGGCGACATGCTGCATGTGTTCGATCTGCTGTTCATCAGTGGGGAGGACATGCGCACGCGTGCCTTTGCCACCCGTTACTTCCGCCTGCGTGACATGCTCGATGCCTTCGAGCATCCGCATCTCCACCTTGTGCCGAGCTACTGCTTCCCTGAAAAGAAGGAATGGTTCCACCGGTTCAAGGAGGCAGGCAGGGAAGGCGTGGTCTTCAAGCATGTGGAAGCACCCTATACCCCTGGACGCCCGAGCACGGGTGGCACGCAGCTCAAGCACAAGTTCCACGAGACGGCCTCCTTCATCGTCACCAAGCTCAATGACAAACGCAGCGTGTCCCTCATGCTGTGGGAGAGCGGCAAGGTGCGGCCTGCGGGCAATGTCACCATCCCGCCGAACCACGACATTCCCAAACCCGGCGAGGTCGTGGAGTGCCGGTATCTTTACGCCTTCAAGGAATCCGGCTCGATCTACCAGCCGGTCTTTCTCGGCAGGCGTGACGACATCTTCCACGAGGAGTGCACCACCTCCCAGCTCAAATACAAGACCGAGCCGATGAAGCTCGCCGCCTGATTTGAGCAGCCACCCAAACACACGAAGCCCCTGTGCCTCACCGCCAGGGGTTTCTTCATTCAACCCATCCATTCCACAACATCATGAAACCCATCAAGCTCCCCGTGGCGGAACTCAAACCCGCCCTCACCGGCCTGGGCAAAGTCCTCAATGGACGCTCCGCCCTCGCCATCCTCAGCAACATCAAAGTCGAGCGCACACACGACGGCTGGATCGCGCTCACCAGCACCGATCTCGACCGCTGGGCCACCGTCCGTCTTGAGCATCCCGCCGAGGGACCTCCCGCTACTGTGCTCCTTCCCTTCGACCAGCTTTCGCAGCTCGTGAAGAGCTGCGGCAAAGGCGAGAGCATCGAGGTGATGTCCTCCGGCGATCACACGCTCATTCACTTCCCGCTAGGTGACACCCTCGGTGAATCCAAGATGCCGTTCGTGTCCCCGGATGAATTTCCGGCGACACCCCGGCTAAGGAACGAGTCCATCCCCTTGTCGTCCACCCTTCGGGAATCCCTCCTGGAGGCGATGGACTGCGCGAGCGTGGACAGCACGCGTTATGTCCTCAACGGCACCTTCATTGACGCCAGGGACAGCAAGGCCAACTACGTCGTCGCCACCGATGGTAAGCATCTGTATTCCGCCAACTCGTTCACCCTCCCGCTCAAGGAATCCGTCATCATTCCGACGCACAAGTTCCTGGAGTGGAAGGAGTTCGGCTCGGATGGCGAATGGCAGATGCGCGTGGGCGAGAAGCACCTGCAACTGAGTTCCCGACGCTGGCGCTTCATCACGAAGACCATCGAGGGCAATTACCCTGACTGGCGTGCGCCGATTCCCAACCCTGCCGACGCGAAAACGGCCATCACACTCGACCCCGCGAAACTGGAGACGCTCATCAAGCTCATCCAGCGCATGCCTTGTCATAATGATCGTTACCACACCCTCGGCCTGGAGTGGAAAGGCGGACAGTTCATGCTCATGGGCAAGGACAAGCCGGAGGAAGACTGGCTCCGGGTGCCCGTGCCTGACATCCAGGGACGCGGCCCCGACGTGACGGTGTTCCTCGACCGCAACTACCTCGCCAAGGGGTTTGGCTATGGTTTGAATACCATCAGCCTCATCAGCGCGGTTGCTCCCATCCGTCTGCACAGCGGTGGGAGGCAACTCATCGTCATGCCCGTTCGTGCCAATGATGCGGAACCTGCATCCGCTCCATCCAAGCCTGCACCACCACCGGCTGTCGTCACGGCAGCATCCTCACCTCAACCTCCGCCCAAGGCGGAACAACCCACCCCAACCCCACCCATGCAAACGCATCCATCCTCTAACGGCAAACATCATCCCGCCACCAACGGCACCACCACCTCTGCTGCATCCCCCGTGGATAAGGTGGACACCAAGCCATCGCTCGAAGCCGCTTTGCTTCAGATCGAAGGCATCAAGACCGGCTTCCGCGAGGCCATCAACGGACTCACGAAAGTCGGCGACCACATCCGTCAGGCCATGCGCGAGCAGAAGTCCGGCGAGAAGGAAATCCAGGGCATTCGTCAGACCCTGCGCACCCTCCAGAGCGTGCGCATCTAATCACCACTCAATATCACCTCCATTCAAGGCACGGGCCTGGCGCATCCTCGCGATGTCCAGGCCCGCCTTGTTTTGGGGGAGACCCTAACCTTCAACTCACCTATTCATCATGATTGCAGACCTCGATCACCCTGCTCCTGCCGCCATCACGCGGCGGAAGCCCAACCTCGTGCTCCACTGTGGAGCCTCCCATGTGGAACTGCCCGAAGTGCGGCGCATTCCCACTCCCGATCCCACCGACACCTGGTGCCCCATCCCGCATGATCAGCTCATCCATACCGTTCAGCAGGCGCTTCAAACCACCAACCTGCGCATCGGCTCTCAGGCACATTCATTGTCGCATGAGGGCCATCGCTACTTTGGATTGATGGAAGTGCATGCCACGCGGGCGAGCACGGATTACGCATGGGTTCTCGGCATTCGGAACTCACACGACAAGACCTTCCCTGCTGGCATCGTCGCCGGTGCTCAGGTCTTCGTGTGTGACAACTTGTCGTTCTCAGGCGAGATCCAGTTCGCCCGTAAGCACACCCGCTATATCCTGCGCGACCTGCCCCAGCTCGTCAGCCGTTCCATCGGCCTGCTGCTGGCCAAGTGGCATCATCAGGACAAACGAATTGCCGCTTACAAGGATGCCGAGATCACGGACACCAACGCCCACGATCTCATCATCCGTGCGACCGATGTCGGAGTGTGCAGCAACCGCATTATTCCCTCCATCCTCCAGGAATGGCGTGAACCCAGGCATACGGCCTTCGAGGGCCGGAGTATCTGGAGCTTGTTCAACGCGTTCACGGAATCGCTCAAGGAGGGTAATCTGGCCGAACTGCCGAAACGAACGCAGGCACTCCACGGCCTGATGGACACCTATGTCGGGCTCTCCGCCTGATACCGTCCGCATCAGCACTGGCAGGCGCGAGTCTGCTGGTGCTGTTGTGGGTTCATTTTATCTTTTCAAATACTCACTCACCTACCTGTAGAGGGTAAACATCATCATGTTCAACTTCACCGAATCCGCCAAGAAAGCGCTGGATGTCTTCGCCAGCGCCACCGGCCTGCGGCTCTTCCCCGATCCGCTCAAGCATCCAGGAGGAGAAGATGTATGCACGCTCGACCTGCCGGGTTACCGCCAGCTCGAATCCTACACCTGCGGCTTTGTGGCTGGTGCCATGGTCCTCCACACCTTCCGTCCTGGTGCCTCCTTGAAGAAGTTCTTCGCGCAGTGCTGCCCTGACTACGAGCACGGACTCGATACCAAGCCCCTCATCCGCTGTCTGCGCACCAACGGCATTGGTGTCAGCCAGCGCCACAACCTCGACTTCGAGAAAATCGTCAGCACCCTCGACCAGGGCTATCCCATCATCACCCTCACCCGAACACCGCGTGCCGACGAGGACCACTGGGTAGTGATTTACGGATACGGAAAGAAACCCAACCGCGTGTTCATCGCCGGCGAGGGGCTACCATTGATCAGCCACCTCACCGGGAAGAAGGAAATCCCATGGTCCACGTTCTCTCGCTCCAAATGGGCGCAACGAGGCTTTGGCCTCGTTTGCTGGGGCAAGTGAGCCGCCTGCGAGGGCGGTTCACTTGTCTCTCTTCTTAGCTCGTTGCTCTGCCTTTTCGACCAAGTCTGCCAGAGGCTGCCCAATACCGTCGGCGAGCATTTTACAGAGCAGCATCGAGATGTTGCGGTCACCCGCTTCAAAAGTGACGATGCCTGTGCGTCCAACGCCGCTTATGTCAGCGAGTTTCTTCTGCGAAAGGCCAGCCTGCTCCCTCGCCTCTGTAAATACAGCGGCGAGAGCTTCGGCAAATCGTTCGGCGTCATTCTGGCTCAAGCTGCAAAACTAGGGCTTGAAATCCAAATGAAGGATGTCCGTATTAGGACACGGTGCCTTGCGCATTTAGAAAGCAGACATGGCGAGCTGTCATTCCGGCAGTTTGCGAATGATCGCCCAGTCCTTCGATTTTAATTTCCATGAACTCACTCAAATTAGCCGGATGCATTCTCATGCTGGCGCTTTCCCAAATGCCATTGGCCGCCGAAGGTCCGGCGACTTTGGAGGCAATTCGTGATGCGTATGCACGCTCACTTGAGCAGGCTAGGGCATCAGGTCCTGCGGATGGCATCTCCATCGAAAACTATCGGAGCGCCATCACCAAAGCCTCGAACGCCGCACGGTCTGCCGGAGAAGTTGCCGATGCGTTGGCCTACTCGGACGAGCTGAAGCTGCTGCAGAATTCCTTGAACGTGCCCAAAGGAGAGGCGGCTTTGCCAGCCATCACTTCCCTACGCCAGCGTTTTCATGCAACGGCAATCCAGCGGTCTTTTCAGCAGGAAGAGCGACTGGTGGGGATTCGCGAACAGTATGCGGTCCGCCTGCGCGAGTATATCAAGTCCGCTCTTCTTCAACATCGAGATCAGGAGGCGGTTGAAGCCCAACGAATGGTGGATGAGGTGGAGGCTCAGATATTCAAAGGAATGTCTCCGCCATCAGGATTTGTTTCATGGAGCGGATCTGCCATTGAAGTTGCCTCCGAAGGCGCGGTTTCACTTGGCGTCCCGTCGAAGAATATGGACGGAAACCACGCGACCTACTGCCTGTGGGTCCATCCGTTCAAGAATGGAAACGACGGCAGGATCATTTACGATGGTAATGATGTGATCGGCTGGGAACGCCTGATCATTTGGAAAGACAAGAAAATCACCGTCAGCCTCACCAACATCGGTCTTGCCAACATCGTTGGTCGTCTGGCTGTGCCCCCGGACGCTTGGTCCCATGTGGCTCTGGTGATTTCTGAAAACGATGTCTGTCTTTACATCAACGGGTGCTTGGACACCCGGAAGGAGCACAAGGTTATCAAGTCGCAGTCCGTATCGCGCATTACGTTGGCGCGTGGAGTTCACAACGGCGGCCTTTGGGACGAGCAGTTCCGGGGACGCCTGACGGATGTGCGTGTCTGGAAGCGGGCGCTGTCCGCGCGCGAAGTTCGAGACTGCATGATGAACCGCCTCACAGCCTCGACGGGATTGGTGGGGTGCTGGCAGTTTCTGAACAAATCGCACGACGAGCGTGACGGTAAGTGGACCAGTCGTGTTTACGGCAAAGCGCCGATTGTTGATCTGTGGAAGATTGCCAACTGATCTCAGCCTTATTTACAATATCACTCAACTTAACAGTTTGTTGAGTGATGATGTAAATATTGCCATGCTGCCAGAAACCAAAAAGCGCGAAGTGCTGAATCTGGTGCAAAAGCGCCTTGTCCGCACAAGGGAGCTGGAAGCTCGTGGGTTGTCGCGAATGCAGCTACGGAAGCTTGTGGATCAAGGAGTGCTTCAAAAAGCACAGCGTGGACTCTACACAGCTCCGAATGCGCATGTGGATGCCCATGTTTCCCTGGCTGAGGTGGCCGCCCGCTCGCCCAAGGCGGTGATCTGCCTGCTCTCGGCCCTCCGTTTCCATGAACTCACCACGGAGAACCCCTCCAATGTGTATGTCATGCTGCCCGTGGGTGTCCAGCGGCCTCGGATGTCGAATCCCCAGCTTGAGGTCTCTTGGGCCTCTCCCAATGCGTATCGTGCTGGCATCCAAGAACACCTTATCTCCGGAGTGAAGGTCAGGATCACAAGTCCGGCCAAGACCGTGGTCGATTGTTTCAAATACCGCAGCAAGGTCGGCATCAACCTGGCCGTCGAAGCCCTGCGGGATGCCTGGCGAAAGAAGAAGGCCAGTGCCGATGAGCTTTCGAAGATCGCCCGGCTCTGTCGGATGACGAACATCATGCGCCCCTATTTTGAAAGCATCGTGGCCTTAACAAAAAGGACAAACTCACCAACGTCGCGGCCTCCGTCCGTGATCGGCTCAAAACAATCTCCGTCGAGAGCGGGCAGACTCCATTCGTGCCACCGTGGGAGTGAGCCGCTTTCAAGACGATCTTCCGGCTCAATCGAAAATGAGCGATTATAAGGGACACTGATGAGGACAGCCCCAAGAATGGAATATGATGCAACCAAGCCACCCTCGGACGAACCACGCTCAAGACACTGAGGAGCCTGATGTCTCACCGAACCAAAGGACATCATACCCACAGGCAGCATACCACTTCCGCTCAGATTTGAGGTCTTTAATGCCTACATTTATCAATACGGTGGGATCGCTTCCGGGAATACCACGTAACTCAACACCAAACTCGATGAGGGAGACCGATGCCTCCTCACCCGATGCAGGATCTCCGAATCCAAGTTCAAATCCACGTGGCAAGGCAAATGCCATTTTCCAACCAGTAGGCGGCTTCACTGACGCACGATATTCAAACCTCCTGCGCGCATTCTGGGCCAGCACCTTGAATGATCCGCTGATCTTCCCGAGAAAGACCAGCGCTCCTTTCCCCGGTGTGTAGCCTTCTGCCAAGAGCACAGTGCCGATATTGTCATCCTGCCGATCTTCGATGATTTGAAAGTCAGTGTCAGTGGTGTTCATGAATAATTAATTCTTACCACTGACGCCAGATAGAGGTCAAGGCAGGCTGATACTCCTCCACTACGATACGCTTGCTAACTCGGTGCCCGGCCCTGCACCAACAATTGCCGCCAGAGGTCATCCCTCATAAAAATAGGACTTCATTTTCAAAAGGCTCCTCCACGATTGAAATCACCCCAACATTTCAAAATGAGGAACGCATTTTCAAAACTCAGATGCCATTTCCTGCACCGGGGTGAATGAAACATTCCTCTGCTCATACTCCTCCTTCCTGCAAGGCCGTTCAGGCGCATTTTTCTTCACCTCATCAGCGGACAATCGATCATGTCCGTTTTCGAAAAGCCAAGGTGCTCACCTCCTGTATCGAAGGCGTGAGCCTCAATAAGAAGGCGGGCATCGTTAAGTTTCATCACCGAAAGCAAAGACTACTAAGTCGATAGGGAATAAATTCTCTGCTAATCTAGCCCAATTTTGACCCAAAAAGACCCGATTTTCTTTAGCTTTCTAAAACAGGGTTCGAAGAGCGACGATTGCCAACGTGGAGATCAGCAAAACACCCCTTCTGCCTTTGGGGCAGAAGGGGTGTTTTCTGCCATACAAATCCTCAATCGACATGTCACGGCCATTAGCCATGACATTTCAAACAAACTATACGCCGCCATCCCGGCTATCCCGGCTATCCCGGTTGAAATCTATTAATATCTCCACTGTGAGAAAATATATTTCAAAGGTAGAATGACAAAAATAGAAATAATTTTCCCGAAGACACGAAACATCGGACTTTCAGCCGGGTCTGCGGGGGCTCATTCACCCCGGTGAAAAGCGCTCACTTTTCCCAACCAAGATGGACCACCAGCGCCAGAACTCGTGCCATCCGCCTATGTCCCAAGCGTGGCCTCAGGCTCAGTCATTCTCAAGTCGTCTGAGCCGTAGTGTGGCCCTCTGCCGTTGCGGACCCAATAATTTCAACCCTATAACACTTTAGTGCTTCGTAGTTCGATGAAACAGACTTTTTGCTTTCTCGGGTAATTTTGAATATGCCACCGAGCACCCGCACACCGTCCGAATCAAAGTGGCGTTTCAGGAGCTTTCCAATGAACAATGGCCCAGAGTCTTGTTCCTCATTGAACACACCTTCCGCACTTCCAATCTCTGCGATGTCCCGAGCAGTGACCTCTTCACCAGGACGACGTTTGGCGACAGCGCGCAAAAGGCTGATAAGGAGATCATAGTTCGGATCGCTCATCGAGTCCTGCATCATTTTGTAGTCGTCCTCGAACAGCCTCAGTGCGAAGCAGTGCTCAAGAATCCAAGATGTCGCTCGCTCCCAAGCAGGAAAGCGGAATCCGGTCACCCGACCACCAGTGGAATGTCCTTTTTGTGCATACTCAATCACGAGGCTGTAAACAGCGGCTAGAATCTGTGGACGAGCAGCGACGATGTGGTCGATGAGTCCTCCCTCTTCCCATGTCCGGAATGAGTAGCTATCTGGGCGCTTGCAAATGCGAATCAGACAGGTTCTCGAAGCGAGGTCGTCTGACAACACCGCGCCGTTAGAGGTTCCTGCGAAGACCTCGGACGTAACGTCCAGTTCAGCCTGAACGTATGGAGCACGTGCTTCAAAAATGGGTTCAGTAAGCAAAGATTCGAGAAAGCTCAGGTCACGCAGATCATTTTTCGTGACGTTGTCCAAGTAGATGAGTGCGTTTCCGCCACAGAGCGCCTTGGAGATCCCCTCTTTACATCGCTCAGGATTCGATTTTAGCAGGGACACTGCCTTCGGCTTCATGCCGTAAACCGCAGCGACTACCTTAGCGAGAAAACCTGCCCCTGCAGCTCGCTGATCCTTCGTGACGAAGAAGAATGGAACCCGTCCTCCTTCGCCCAAGATCCCGGATCTAGCCAGGCATGGAGCGAGCAAAAATGCGACAGCTCGTGCTTTATCGAAGGGTGTTGGGAATTGGAAGTCCTGCAGGAGTTCCAGCACTAGTGCGGCAGCCTCAGGGACAGTGGGTAATTCGGCAATTGTTCCCTCCGCATGAATCTCCAGGCGTCTGTCGTAGCCCGACACTACGCGTGCTTCCGTTCCATCCCATACCAGCGCCGGAACCTTGGCGAGCACTTTGATAGGGCGGATTAGGTCCGGATAAAGCCAGGCTGCCCCGATAACGAGTTTTGCCTCGCTCTCAGTGAGCGGTGACGGTGACAGTCCGTTCTTGCCCTTGCGGACGAATTGACAACGCTCGGGCAGATCAGTGAAGCAGGCCAGGCGGGCGGCATCGTAGCTTTCAACACTATCTCCCGTCACATCACAAAAATGGCCTGCACGAAAGTAGGTGACTGGTCCTAGAACCTCGACCACCTGCTTCGTCCACACGCCGGTTGGGGCATCTTTATGGATCGTTGTGTCGCTCGTGTCAGCGGGCGTCTGGGATGGCAGGTCCGCCTGCATTTCAATCACCTTATCTTTGATTGCATTCTTGAGTGCGCGACGTTTTGCGCCGAGATGGTCCTCGGCGAATTTAACCAGATCCTCTTCGGACAGCTGGTCGCGCAGAATGCGGAGGCCCGCACATAGCCTGATAAAGCCCTCCATGATGGTGTGCCTTCCATCGTCATCCTCACAGGCGCGTTTGATGGCCTGTTGCTGCCTTCGAACAGAAGCCATCGCAAGCCTGCCTGCGGACGTCTTCTCGCTGACCTCTATCGCGTTAGGTGGTTTAGCAAGATCACTGGCGAATTTGGCGAAATCTTCAGCGCTCATGACTGAGCGGCACTCGTCAAAGCCGTTGCCTGGAGCGTCGAGAGGCACCTGCATGAGGCTAACTCGTCTTTTGAAGACGACGCGAAAATTCAGTGCAGCGGAGTAAAAAAATGCGTTGAACAAGGTGTCCTTGTCTCCGCCAAAGTAGATGGACGCTGAAGGGTTGCGATCCAGGGCCTTTTCTAGCTGCTGACCAACGGGAAAGGGGAACTCCGAATCTGGAAGGCCATAGGCATCGACATCATTGAGCCCCAGCGCTTGAAAGTGACCGCTGTCACCAAGCGCCAAGGCCTGCTCCTCCCTCTCTACCACCACAATCGGCTGACCGGCCCGTGTGCTGCCATTTCGAAGATGCGGTGGTAAGTATGGAAAAGCCGGAGCATCGTTGCGTCGGTGATACAATTTCCCGTCACAAATATCATCAGTTCGAAGACGGGAAAATGGCTCGTCACGATCTAGGATTGGTTGCCCGTCTAGATCAAAATAGGGGAACACGATCCCAGGTGCGTAGAGATCAAACTTTTTCAAAGCCTCTTCGGCACTGATGCGCCTGATGCCTGCCGCTTTTACGGTGTTCGGATCGACTCCCGGAATCGAGGGTGGATCTGCCCATTCATGAGGAGCCTGCGATGCACAGTCTTGCGCACTTGCGTTACTATTGTTCATAAACCAAAGACTCGTGACTGTTCGGGTGAGGGAATAGCGACAGCGCCATCTGAGCGCTGGCCAGCGATTGATCGTTCATGCGGGCTGCTTCGCGGTTGTCGTGTTGGCCTTGCGAATCGCTCGACCCTATGAGCATTCGCCATTTACCAATTTGGAAAGTTGCTCCACTGGCACGAGCACATGTCGCAGGATACGGAGTGGCTTCAGGTGACCGCGCTTGATTAGCCTTCTAACGCTCGTTTTTGAGATGCCGAGAGCCTGGGCCACCTCGGGGATGCGAAGTGCTAACCGCCCATCAATGGTAGGGGGTTTATTTTCTTTGGTGCTGGAGATTATAGTTTGTTTCACTTGCTTCGATTCAGTTGGATTTGAATGAAGCGTGATTAACAAAATCACTCCAGCGCTCACGCAGACTCACTAATTAATCGAAGTCTCTGCATAACTGGCATTGAAACCAGCGCACGAGGATGATTTACCAAACCGGAGCGGGACACAAGTCGTTCTTTAAAAAATATTGCCCGCTGATTTGAAGCACTGAATCAAGTGCGTTCCATGGCATTATCGTTGGCCAAAATGGTCAAATTTATGTATCATAACAGACGGCATGCATTCGCGTCACAACGATCAACTTGCTGATACTGTTTTGTATACTCGGGGGTGCAAAATGGGGCTAATTGAGGTCCTTTGGGATCACCCGTTTTCGTGCCTTTACGAAGGGGAAACGAAGAGAGAACAGGTGAGGCAAAATGGGGCAAATCAACCTTTTCACGGTGTAAACGAGCCGCTCTACCACTGAGCTATCCACGCATCGGACGTGCGGCGATGTATCGCGAAGATGGGCGATGTGCAATCACGCATTTGCGCGCAGCCAGTCAAAACTGCGCTCGGCTTCACCTTTTTGGTAGGCGATTTCGGCGTCTTTTTTGCCCGGGCCGTCGGGGGCTTTGAAGCTATCGATTTTTTTGCCACGCTTCGCCATGTCGAGCCAGGCTTTGAACATGGGGGTGTCGCGGTGATTGGGGAAAATCTTCCAAAATTCGTCCTTCTGGTATTCAAATGGACGTGCGAAGCCGGATATGGTTTCGACTTGCAGCGGCACACCGGGGGCGAGTTCAGCAAAGCGCTTGGCGTAGGCTTTGTAATCGACGAGGCCTTCCCCGATGGCGGTCCATTGGACGACAGCCGCGCCTTTTTCATCCTCCCAGAGCATGCTGTCCCGCACGCTGCTGCAGACGGTGAGAGGACCGAGTATTTCGAGATGTTTCATGGGCTCTTCGAGCGCCCAGACAGCATTGCCGGGGTCGATGTTGGCTCCGACATAGCCTTTGCCGGCGGCTTCGATGAGTGCCTTGAGCTCGTGCGACTGCATGTCGCCTGCGTGGTTTTCGATGGCGATCTTGATGCCTTCACCCTCGGCTTTGGACTGGCAGGCTTGGATGGTCTTGATGACTTCCTCGATGTGCTTCTGGATGCCGCCGTCAGTGCTACGGTCCTTTTGATTGCCGAGATAGCAGCGTGCCACGGGCGAGCCAAGGGTCTTGGCGATGCGAATGGTGAGGGCGAGGTGTTCCTCGGGCGTGCCGTAAGTGTCCTTCCAAGTGTTGGAAGTTTTGCACACACTGCCGGTGCCGACGTAGAGCTTCAATCCGGCGCGGTCGGCCTGCTTTTTGAGGCTTTTCAGGTAGGTCTCCTCGAAGTTTTCAAACACATGCAGTTCGGAGATGAACATGGTGTCGAGCTTCAATGACACGGCATACTCAATGAACTGTGCGGCCTTCCAGCCTGTGGCGCGAACAGAGAAATGATCGAGGCCGATGTCGAGTTTTCCGCCCTGAATGGCGGCTCGTGAGAACGAGGGAGTCGCGGCGGCAGCAAACGAGTGCGCGAGGAAGGAACGACGATTCATGACAAGTATGCTAGCGGTGCCAGTGGTCCTGTCGATAGCGAATCATAGGGTGATCAATCAGCGAATGATCAGCTTCACTGCGGCTTGGCCTTGACGATCATCAGCGGAGGAGACGAGAATTTGCGCTAAGTGATGGCCAGTCCGCCACGGTGCGCCGTTGATGGGTTTCACCTGAAGCAGGTAGGCTCCCGTGCCGACGTTACGGAAAGAGGTGACGTTATTGCTGAAAGGAGCTTGTTGGCCTGGAACTTCGAAATATTCCATCAGCGTGAAGTGGTCCTTGGTCAGGTCAGTCACGGGCCAACCGCCGCTACTGACGAGCACGAGAATGTTGGCGGGATGCGTGCTGCCATTGGCTGCGGCCCCAGCTGAGGCCTGGGCGGCTACAGTGAGAGATGTGGCACCTCCAGCGCCGGTTTTCATCACAAGTTTGGGCGCTGCGGGAGAGGGCGGCACGGGCGCTGGCTTGGGTGCCGGTGTTTCAAAGACGGGCTTCAGCACGGGTACTGGCTCGGGCATTTTGGCTGGGGCAACTGGCTTGGGCTTGGATGGCGCTTTTGCTTTCACAGCCATCGGCTTCTTCTCAGGAATTGCTTTTTTCTTGGAAGCGACTGCTTTCTTTACCGGCAACGGTTTCTTTTTAGCAGGGGTTGGCTTCTTGGCTGAAGCAGGCTTCTTTTTCGCGGGTGCCTTTTTTGTAGCAGGTTTTTTGGCCATGGTGGTTGGTGGGTCGGAATTGTTTCAATTTCCGCGAGGCTAGCAATATCCCCTGCCATCTGTCGAGATTCCTCTTGGTATGGTGTCGTTAATTATTGTGAGGGCACCGGGACAATTGATGGTGATTGGGCGCTCTCAGACTGTGTTGCAGCGGTTCATCGAAAGTAGTTAGACTCCTCCGTGGCATTGTTAGAAGGCAGACCATGAAACTTAGTTTTAGGGTAAATCTAAAACCTCCAATTGGTCGAATGAACAGTTTTAGAGTAATTCTATTTGGAAGCAAAAATTCTGAAAATAGACGATTGCCAAGGCAGCGCCCCCTAGATTATAAGGATTAGTTAAGTTTTTAGTCCGCACGCTGTCTGTCACCCTTTTTTGCTTGGATGACCGATTCGTTTTCTGCTACTCCCATGAACGCGCTTCCCGCAGTTGGATTCTCCCTGCCGCGCCTCTTTAACCGGCCAAGTCGGAAGGGGCGGTTGTTTGTGCGATCATGGCTGGGTGAGATTTCCACACTGATTGGATTTTCTCAAGTGGGTGGCTGGCCTTGGTTTGGCACTGCTGACGCGATGGACGATCTCATGCCCTGGGGACGTGGCACCTTGGTGACTCGACCGGGCACAGGGGGAGGAGGGGACTCTCTCGAGCCTAACCCTCCCGAACATTTTTCGCGAAATATGCCTTTTTATCATGCGCCGGTGTTGCTCGCGGAGGTTATCGAGTTGCTCCAGCCCGCTCCCGGCAAGCTGATGTTTGATGGTACGCTGGGTGGCGGCGGGCATTCTGAAGCACTGCTGCAACATGGTGCACGTGTCGTCGCGATGGATCAGGATGTGAATGCGCTCAGGCATGCTAAAGAGCGTCTCAAGCCATACGCGGCTCAATTCTGTGCGCTGCGCGGTAATTTCCGCCACTTCCCGCAGATCGTTGAAGAAACAGGTGTGTCAGGTTTCGATGGCATGCTGGTGGACATAGGTGTCTCGAGTCATCAGCTTGATGACGCCGCACGTGGTTTCTCGTTCATGCGGGACGGCCCGCTCGATCTGCGCATGGACACGGATTCACCACGCACAGCTGCGGATTTGGTGAATACCGCAGATGAGGCGGAACTCATGCGCATCTTCTTTGACTATGGCGAGGAGCCAAACGCACGCCGCATTGCACGTGCGATCATCAAAGCCCGCACCGCACATCGCATTCAAACGACCTTGCAGTTCGCTGACATCGTTGTCGCTGCATCGCCAAAGCGCGGCAAGCGCCACCCCGCCACGCTTGTGTTTCAGGCGCTGCGCATCGCGGTGAATGACGAACTGGCCGCGCTACACGATTTTCTTGCCGCCGCACCACGTTGGCTGAAACCTGGCGGCAGGCTGGCGGTGATCTCCTTCCACTCGCTGGAGGACCGCATCGTTAAACAAACGCTCCAGCATCTCTCGGCACCGTTTATCGATCGCCCAGAATGGCCCGAGGCACGCAAAAACCCCGATTGCTTACTTAAGCTCATCACTCGCAAGCCGGTTCAAGCGTCGGCCCAAGAAATCGAACGCAACCCTCGAGCTCGCAGCGCTGTGCTGCGCGTGGCCGAGCGCCTTCCTACATGAAACCAAGTCAACGCAATCGCTACCGCAACAGCCTTGGACTGCCGATGATCACGGCGATCCTGCTTGTCGTTGCATCGCTGGCACTTGCCGGCCTCGGCATTGTCGTGAGCAAAAACCGCGTGCGCGCCCTTGGTGAAGAGCAACGTAAGGTCGAATCCGAGGCACGCCTGCTACAGGCCGAAATCGTTGCCTTGAACAATCGCATCGAAACGATGCTCACTCGTGATCGAGTGCAGCCGCGCCTGACCAGTTCTGGCACACTGCTGCGTCCGATCACCAAACACAGCCTGCTCATGCTCAAACCACTTCCGCAGGTCACCGCTTCGATCACATCTGATCCTTCCATCGCACAAACCACGCCTCAGCATCCGTGAGCCAGCCTTTGCCAAACCAAACCCAGATTCGCCGTGACCGCCCGGTGTGCCGTCGCATGCTACTGCTGCTGTTTGTACTGCTTGCGGGCTTCTCGCTCGTGACATGGCGACTTGCGGTGATTCAAATCAAAGAATCGCCGCGTCTTACGGCTCTTGCCGCTAAAAAGTACCAGCGCCATATCGTGTTGCCTGCACATCGTGGTGCCATCAAGGACTTCAACGGCGAATACCTCGCGCATGACGAATACGTGAGCGAGCTTTACACAGACCGTACGCATTTGCGTGAGATCATCACAGTGCGTTATCATCTCGCCGCCCTGCGTGGCATGCGGCCCGTCGATTTACGTGCGCAACTCAGCGAGGCTGAAACAATTGCTGCTTATCACGATCACGTCGCCAAAGTGCTCGCGGGCATCCTGCCGCTGCCAGAGAACGAAATTCGCCAACAAATCGCATCCGACACGTCGGAGATCGTGCTGGTCAAACAAATCGAAGAGGAGCAAGCAAAGCAGTGGGATATTTTGTTTAAAGCCGAGCACATCGTCGGTCTTCATCTGCGACCTACGATCGCGCGTCGATTTCCTGCACGTGATCGTCTCTCGCTTGTGCTTGGAGATACGGATACCAGCAACAAAGGCCGCTGGGGTGTTGAGCGTCTCAAGGATCCCGAACTCACCGGCACCCCTGGTGAGCAGTTTATTGAGCGCGACAAATCAGGTCACGAACTGCCAGCCTACCGTGGTCTAGTCGTCGAGCCCAAACATGGCAGTGACGTGCATCTCACCATCGACATGCAGCTTCAGGACAATGTGGAAGCCATCTGCGAGCGTGCCTGGAAAGCCAACAAGGCTCGACGCGTCGTCATCGTCGTCACCGAACCCGCCACCGGCACCATCTTGGCGATGGCCGCACGTCCACACCTCGATGTGAACAGCCCTGATGTCAGCACTTGGACCAATCACGTCATCGCCGATCCGTATGAGCCCGGTTCTATCTTCAAAGTGGTTACGCTCGCTGCCGCGCTCGACAACCACAAGGTCACGCCCACCGACAAGATCGACTGCGGTAACATGTTCTATGAAGACCCCGTGCGGAAAGTAAAACTCAGCGATGACGAACCCCTCGGAATGCAGACCGTCAAGGGCGTGCTCGTGCATTCCAGTAACATCGGCATGTACAAAATCAGCAAGCACGTCGGTCAGGACATGATGCTCGACTATGCTTCACGCTTCGGTTTTGGCAGCGTTACTGGACTCGGTCTCCTCGGAGAAAAAGCCGGTTACTTGAACACTGGCAAGTGGAGCAATACAACCTTCTCGCGCATGCCCATCGGCTATGAGGTCTCGGTCACGCCACTGCAAATGTGCCTGGCCTACGGCGCCATCGCGAATGGCGGCGTGCTCATGAAGCCACGCCTCATTGACCGCGTCGTGAAACCGAACGGCGATGTCGAAATGACGCCGCCGCAGCCCGTGTGGCAGGTTTGCACCGCGAAGACGGCCGCTTCGCTGCGTGATTTCCTCGAAGGCGTCGTGCTCGAAGGCACCGGCAGCCGCGCTGTCTTGCCCGATGTGCGTGTTGCTGGAAAAACTGGTACCTCGCGTCGCTACGACCCCGAAAAAAGGCGTTATATCGAAGGTTCCTACCTCACTTCGTTCGTCGGCTTTGCGCCGGTAGAAAAACCACAGGTTGCCTGCCTCGTCATGCTTGATGATCCGAAGGCTGAGAGCGAAAAAATGATCCGTGGCGGTCGTGTCGCCGCGCCAATCTTTGCTGAAGTCGTGCATGAGACGCTCGATCATCTAGCCATTCGTCACGAACGTCCGATCAAGGTCGCAGCGAAAGGAGACGCCCAATGACCTTACGCGATCTCATTCCGAATTTTGGCAAACCAGCCGTCTCTGGCAGCCTCGACACTGACATCACTGGTCTTGCTTTTGATTCACGCAAAGTCGGCCCCGGCATCGCCTTTGTCGCGTTGCGTGGCACGCATGCAGATGGACACGACTTCATTCCCAAAGCCATCGAACTCGGTGCAGCCGCGATCATCGCTGAACAAGCTCCGCCCGATGATGTGACCGTGCCGTGGGTGCATGTGCGTCATTCGCGCATCGCTTTGGCGCAAGCGGCGGCGGCTCTGAAGGATTTTCCGGCCAAAGACATCATCATCGCTGGCGTCACCGGCACGAACGGGAAGACTACCACGGCCTTCCTCATGCATCATCTGTTCAACACTGCCCAGATGCGCAGTGGTTTGCTCGGCACCGTATTTTATGATCTGGGCAACGGCGAGCAATTGCCTGCGACGCACACCACGCCTGAGTCGCTCGAGATTCAGGGCCTGCTCGCCAACATGCGTGACAACGGTTGCCGTGCCTGCGCCATGGAGGTTTCCTCGCATGCCCTCGATCAGGATCGCGTCTTCGGTCTGCCTTTCGCCGCTGCCGTGTTCACCAATCTCACGCAGGATCATCTCGATTACCACGGCACGATGGAGAACTACTTCGAGGCCAAAGTGCGGCTGTTTGAAATGGCCGCTGAATCAAAACGCTCGGCTTTGATCATCAATGGCGACGACTCCTGGGGCCGCAAACTAGCGCAGCGCTTCGAACACACCGAACGCGTCACACGTTTCGGTTTCGGTGTCGGCTGTGAATTCCGCGCCATCAACGTACGCTACGACCTCACCGGCACCACCTTCGAACTCGAAGCCAAAGGCCGCAGTTTCCTAGTGCGCTTGCCTCTCATCGGTGATTTCAACGTATACAATGCCCTCGGGGCGCTCGCTGCTGCTCATGGCGTCGGCTTGAATCTGCGTGAGGCCATCAAGCATCTGCAAAATGCCCCGCAGGTGCCGGGACGCATGGAGCGTGTCTCCGAAAATTCACGCTTCCAGGTCTTCGTCGATTACGCACACACGCCCGACGGTCTCGAGAATGCGTTGCGCACTGCTCGCGCGTTGCGCCCCCGGCGTCTCATCACCGTTTTTGGCTGTGGGGGTGACCGTGATCGCACCAAGCGCTCCAAGATGGCCGCTGCCGCCGAAGCTGGCAGCGACATCTGCGTGCTCACCTCTGACAATCCGCGCACTGAAGATCCTGAGCAGATCTTGAATGACGCAAAAGCTGGTTTCAAAAGCCCGCAAAAACACGCCATCATCGCCGACCGTCGCACCGCGATTCATACCGCGCTCGAAAACGCCTGGGAGGGCGATCTCGTGCTCATCGCCGGCAAAGGGCACGAAGATTATCAGGACATTCAGGGCAAGAAATACCCATTCGACGACCGCAAGATCGCCCGCCACTTCCTGCACGAACTCAAAGCCACCCGCGCCCAAGAGCGCGAAGAAAAAGCCGCTGAACGCGAAGCCATGCGTGGCGGCTTTGACCGCCCAGACCGTTTTGATCGATGATTCCCGTGCCACTCCAGACTCTAACCACTTTCACCGAAGGTACTCTGCGTGGTGAAGGATCGCGTCTGGTCACAAACGTGAACACGGATTCGCGCAAGATCACCGCTGGCGAGGTTTTCGTCGCACTGGTTGGTGATAAGTTCGACGCACACGATTTCATTCCGCAAGTCGCCGCCGCTGGTGCCGCAGCCGTCGTTGTCAGCAAGATCAATCCGAATTGGGGAGCCCTGCCGTGTGCTATGATCGAGGTGGGCGACACTTTGCTGGCTTTGCAACTTATGGCGCGAGGCTATCGCCAGCATCACGCAGCACTGATCATTGGTTTGACCGGCAGCAATGGCAAAACATCGACCAAAGACCTCGCGGCCGTCGTCATGGCTCGCAAATGCCAGACCCGCGCCACATTCGGCAATTTAAACAATCACATCGGTGTGCCGCTCACGCTACTATCGATGCGTGATGGCGATCAATGCTGCGTCACCGAGATGGGCATGAATCACGCGGGTGAAATCAAAGTGCTCACCGATATCGCGCAGCCAGATGCCGGTATCATCACCAATATTGGCATGGCTCATATTGAACACTTAGGCACGCAGGATGCGATTGCCTGGGAAAAAGCCACTTTAGCCGCCAATGTGAGCGCCGGTGGTGTTGTCGTGCTCAATGCGAACGACAAATACAGCGAAGTCATCGCCCGTCACTGTCAGGCCACTGTTTCGACGGCTGGGGTGGGATGTGGCGATGTTTCCGCCTCCGATTTGCGAGCTGACGCGACCGGGACGACTTTCACGCTCGATTTTGGTGGTGAAAAAGTCGAAACAAGGTTGCCCATTCTCGGTGAGCACATGGTCGGCAATGCCGCGCTTGCCGCATGCATGGGTTGGCGGCAAGGCATTGCACCGGCGGACATCGCGGATGCATTGAACCAAGCGAAACTCACGGGTGGCCGTGTGGAGCCAAAGATCGTCGATGGGATCCAATTCATCGACGATTCCTACAACGCGAATCCCGACAGCATGATCGCTGGGCTGCGCATGCTCAGCACTTTGGGCACAGCACGTCGTGTGGCTGTGTTGGGCCGGATGGGTGAGCTGGGAGACATTGCACAAGCTGAACATCGTCGTGTTGGCGAGTTTGCTGCCTCACTCGATCTTACTGCTGTCTTCACCGTGGGTGGCGATTATGCCGCGCTCATCAGCGATGCCGCCGCACGCACGAACAGCACGCTGCAAGCCCGCCATTTTCCCGATCATGCTTCATGCGCCGCACGTCTGCGCGAATGGTTGCGTGAGGGAGACGTGGTGCTGCTCAAAGGCAGCCGCTCCGCGCGCATGGAACAGATTCTCACGCACTTCTCCGCCTCATGATGTACTGGCTTTACGAATTCAGGGAATGGCTCACCGCTCATCATTGGATCAGCGAGGACGCCGCTCTGTATAAAATCCTCAATCTGTTCCGCTACCACACGTTCCGTGCCGGCGGTGCCGCCGTGACGGCATTCGCGCTCTCGCTCATGTATGGCGACCGGTTGATCCGCAAACTGATCTCACTCAAGATCGGCCAGCCCATCCGCTCTGCCGAGGAAGTGCACAAATTGCATGAGTTGCATGGCAAAAAGGCCGGCACGCCAACGATGGGCGGCATTCTGATTCTTGGTGCCATCGTCATTGCAACGCTCATGTGGGCAAAGTGGGACAACATCATGGTGTGGATCGTGTTGTTCACGACCATCGGCCTTGGTGCGCTCGGTTTTCGTGATGATTACCTCAAGATCAGCAAAAAGAACTCCAAAGGCGTCAGCGCGCGCACCAAGCTCGTTTGGCAGACTACTGTGGCGGTATTGGCTGGTTTTCTATTCGCCTATGCTGTGCCGGGCGATAACGGCATCACGCTGCGTGCTTTATACATTCCGTTCGTGAAGAATTCGGTGATTGCTGACATGCATATCTTTGCCGTCGTGATGTTTGCCATCATCATCGTCGGTGCCTCGAATGCGGTGAACCTCACGGACGGCCTCGATGGACTCGCAACTGGCTGCTCTGTCACCACGGCGCTCGCGTATGCCGCTTTCGGCTACATTTGCGGCAATGCGCGTTACTCCGACTACCTCGGCGTGGCGCATAACAGCCTCGCCAACGAGCTGCCCATCGTGGCGATGGCGATGGCCGGTGCCTGCCTCGGCTTTCTTTGGTTCAATGCGCATCCGGCCAAGATGTTCATGGGGGATACGGGATCGCTCGCACTCGGCGGCTGCATTGCGACTCTCGCGATTGGCTGCAAACAGGAGATCGTGCTCGCGCTCGTAGGTGGTGTGTTCGTGATGGAGGCGATGAGCGTCATCCTCCAGGTCTGGAGTTTCAAGAAACGCGGCAAGCGCATCTTCCGCATGGCGCCGATCCATCACCACTTTGAACTCGGCGGCTGGCACGAGAACCAGGTCATCGTGCGCTTCTGGGTGCTCTCGTTGCTCTTTGCCATGCTCGGTCTCGCCACGCTCAAGCTTCGTTAATTCATGAAATTCGCTTCACAACGTTTCGCCATTCTCGGTGCTGGACGCAGCGGCCTCGGTGCCGCGCGTCTGGCGCGGATGCATGGCGCGGATGTGACGATTTTTGACGAAGGTGACAAGGCGAAGCAGGTCGAGGACTTCAAATGCGTGCTCGGGCAGTCAGCACGTGATCTTGTCGTCAAACCCGGTGATTTCGATCTCGTCATCATCAGTCCGGGTTTGGACGAACACTGGCCATTGCCAAAGAAATTTACGGATGCTGGCACGCCGCTCGTCGGTGAAACCGAATTTGCCTTCAACCTGACTGACATGCCGATGGCGGCGATCACCGGCACCAACGGCAAGAGCACCTGCACCGAACTGATTGCGGCGCTGTTCAACGGTTGCGGCATGAAATCAGTGCCCTGTGGCAATCACGGCATGTCCTTGAGCGAAGTCGTTGCCAGCGGCGTGCGCTATGATGTGCTGGCGCTTGAGATCAGCAGCTTCCAGCTTGAAACGATCAAGAATTTTCGCGCTAAAGCTAGCCTATGGCTCAATTTCGCTCCGGATCACTTGGATCGTTATCCGAACATGGAGGCGTATTTCGCCGCGAAGGCCCGCATCTTTGAAAACGTCACTTCTGACGATGTCGCCATCGTCCGTGCGGGTGAAACCGTCTCCAGCGGCAAAGCACAGCGCAGGACCTTTTCCGCTTATGGAGCCGAAGCTGGTTACACTTACAGCGCTGGCAAGTTTTACTGCCAAGGTCAGGAAATCGGCAGCGCCGCAGGTTTGAAGCTGCGCGGCAAGCACAACATGGAAAACGTGCTCGCAGCGCTGATGACAGGTCAAGTGTTCGGCTTGGAGTTCTCTGCCATGCTTAAGGCGCTCGAAAGCTATGAGCCGCCGCGGCATCGTTGTGAACTGGTGCGAACCTTGCATGACCGCGAGTACATCAATGACTCCAAGGCGACGAATCTGCATGCGCTGGAGGCGTGTTTGAAGTCGCAGGAGCGTCCGATTGTGTTGATCGCCGGTGGCAAGGACAAGGAGCTAGATTACACGCCGCTGCGGACTGAATTGAACGGCCAGGTGCGTGCCATGGTGCTCATCGGCGAGATCGCTGGCCAACTTGAGCAGACTTTTGGCGAATTGCTGCCCTGCCAGCGTGCTGCCGACATGGCAGATGCCGTGCGTTTAGCCACCGCTGCCTCGCAGGCAGGTGATGCCATCATTCTCAGTCCCGGCACCTCATCCTTCGACATGTACAACGGCTACGCCCAGCGCGGTGACGTGTTTCGAGCCGCCGTGGAGGTCATAAAATGAATTTTAAATCCCCAAAGTCCGACAATCCTATGTTCCGAGTCCTTATGAAGACGAAACCACAGCCTAAAGAAAAAAAACTGCTGCTAAACCTTATGTCAGGCGAGCGCCAGCGTCACCGCGTTGCGCTCGTCACGGAAGAAGGCGAATGGAACCAGCATGAGCCAAACTCCGGTATGGCGCGCATGTTTGTCGTCATGCTCCTGATTCACGTCGTCCTCATTGGCGGCATCATCATCTACGATTTCATGGGTGACGAGGATTCCCCACAGCAGACCGTGACGCAGGCCGCGCGTGCCATGAGCACTCCATCTGGGCTGCCCCAGACTTCTCCCGAAATCGTCAACGCTCAGGCGCAAGCGGCAGCTGACACGCAGCAGTTTGATAACTATGAGATGCGCTCCGGTGATTCCATCAAGAGTATCGCGGCCAAGTTCGGCGCGACTGAGGCGGAAATCTCCAAGATGAACATGATCGACAAAGGACTTCAGATCGGTCCAGGCACGATGCTTCGCGTGCCAAAGCAACCGGTGCCGAACGCCATTCCGGTCGATCCGAAGACCTTGAAACCAATGGTGGTTAGCGACGACGTGCACAAGGCGCTGCCAGTGAATCATCAGCGACCGATAACGAAGGTGCCGAGCGAGGCCGTGAAGCCCGCCGATGCACCGGCCAGCTTGTCTGCTGCAGCCATGATACCGATGTCTCTGATGGCACCGCATGAGGAACCACCATCGACGTCGTCACTCGCCGCCGCCGCCGACACGCCTGCCACCGCCTCCCCGCTTGTGGCGAATGTGGCCGCGTTGCCACCACCCGCCAATCCACATGCGGTTTCATTGCTGCAAGAAAATGCGCCGGTTGCCAGCAGCACGAACAAGGCCGTGGTCTCAAAGCCCAAAGATGAGCCAAAGAAGGTTACCAAAGCCGAGCCTAAAGCATTGGTAAAACCAAGCCCGGTGCCACCACCGTCGCAGATGCTGAAAAAGATTGCTGACGCGCCTCCAGCCACGAAAAAAATCGAGCCAGCGAAAAAAGTCACGGCTGATGCGCCGCCGAAAAGCGTCGCGAAAGCGGCTCCGGTCCGTTCACACACCCTCAAGTCCGGCGAGACGCTCTACCGCCTGGCAACGAAATTTGGTGTCAGCGTGGAGGCCATCCAGAAGGCGAACAACATTAAGAACCCCAACTCCATGCGTGATGGCATGAAGCTAGTCATTCCTGCCAAGTAATTTTTTGCTTCAGGCTCCATGGCCAAACACTCCATCATCCTACTCATCCTAGCGGTGCTGTCGTTGATCGCCTTGGGCATCACGATGCTCGCGAGCACAACGTTTGAGATCGCGCAGGAGGGTGCGGAGGATTACGTGACTTTGTGGCGGCAGTTGGTGTGGCTGGGTGTTTCGGTCGTCGCCTGTGTGATCGCGGCACTGTTGGATTACAATGTCTGGCTGCGTTGGCGTTGGCGCATTCTCATCACTGCGGCGGTGCTACTGGCGTTGTGTTATGTGCCGATGATTGGCGTGAAGATTAATGGTTCAAAACGCTGGATCGGGTTGTCCTCATTGCGTGTGCAGCCGTCGGAGTTTGCGAAGATCGCGCTCATCATGGCACTGGCGGGTTGGTACGCGACGCATGAGGCGATGACCCGCACGTTCTTGCGCGGCTTCTTGCTACCAGGACTGCTATTGGCGGGCATCGTGGCGTTGATCGGCTGTGAGTTTGACCTTGGCAGCGCCATGCTGGCCTCGGCCGTCGGTCTTGGCGTCATGTTTGTGGCCGGCACCAAGATGCGCTACCTCGCCATCATCGTGGTGCTCTGCGGGGGCGGCTTGTGGGCTGGGATCAAGTATCTGCCTAACCGGCTTGAGCGTGTGATGGTCGTGTTTGACCTCGAAAAGCACAAAGAAGACCTCGGATTGCAGCAGTGGGTGTCCAAACTGGCCTTCGGCTCCGGCGGTGTCGAGGGCCGTGGTCTTGGCGAAGGCCGCATGAAGCTGTCCTACCTGCCCGAGGCGCACACGGACTTCATTTTCCCCATGGTCGGTGAGGAACTGGGCCTGCGCGGCACGGCGGCGGTTGTTCTGGCCTTTGCGGTGTTGGTGATGGCCGGGATGGTGGTCTCGTCGTATGCGCCGAATCGGTTTGGCAAGCTTCTAGGCGCTGGATTGACATTTTTGCTCGGAATGGAAGCGCTCTTGAACATGGGCGTGACCACTGCTTTGCTGCCCAATAAGGGGTTGCCGCTGCCTTTCGTAAGTTACGGAGGGTCCAGTCTCGTTGCTGCGATGGTCGCAGTGGGCATCCTGATCAACATCCATCGCCAGGGCGTCCATCTGACCTGGGATCAACTACCCGTGATCCGCAGAAAGCGCCGTTGGACTCCACAGCTTTAGCCTTTTGAACCTCAGTGAAACAGAAAAATTCGAAGTCCATCCATGTGCTTATCGCATGCGGTGGCACCGGGGGGCATTTGTTCCCTGGCATTGCCGTCGGTGAGGTTTTGGCCTCCCGTGGTCACGACGTCACCCTCCTGATCAGCGAAAAGAAAATCGACTCCCTGGCCGCCTCCGGGCACAAGGAGCTGCGGTTTGAGAAAATGCCGTTTCTGGCCATGCCGAAACCGTGGTCGCTTAAAATGATTGGCTTTCTCAAAGGACTCTGGCAGGGCACAAAGGCCTGCCGAAAGCTGATTCGCGACCGCGAAGTCGATGTCGTGCTCGGCATGGGTGGTTTCACCTCCTTCGCACCTTTGTATGCCGGACGCAAAGAAGGCTGCACCACTCTCATTCACGAAAGCAACGCCATTCCCGGCAAGGCCAACAAGCTCAACGCCCGTTACAGCGACATCGTCTTGTGCGGCCTCGAAGCTTGCAAAGCTCACTTCCCAAAGCACGAGGACGTGCGCGTCGTCGGCACGCCGATTCGCAGCAGCATACGCCAGCACAACGGCGACGATCCTCGTGCTTTCTTCAAACTCGACAAGGACAAGCGCACGCTCCTGATCATGGGCGGCAGCCAGGGCGCCCGTGGCGTGAATCGCGCCGTGGGCCAGGCGCTTGATCAGTTTGAAGCCATGGGCATCCAAGTGCTGCACATCGCCGGTCCGACCGATTACGAAGAGGTGCGAGATGTTTACGCGAAGGTTCCGCTGCTCAAGCAACACGTCGCCGCGTTCTGCCATCGCATGGATCTGGCCTATCGCGCCGCTGATTTTGCCATTGCACGGTCAGGTGCCTCGTCGATGGCGGAACTCGCCTACTTTGGTGTGCCGAGCTTGCTCGTGCCGTATCCCTTCGCCGCCGAAGATCATCAGACCCGAAACGCTGAGATTTTTGACAAAGCTGGCGCCGCTCGTCTGATGCGGGAGAAGGATATCAGCGCCGACACGCTTGCCGATGCCGTGCGCAGCGTCTTCAACGATCCGCGCAAAGCGGGCGAAATGAAAAAAGCTGCGCAGAAGCTCGCGGTGAAGAACTCTGCGGAGAAAATCGCCGAGTTGTTGGTCAAAGAGGCCGGGAAGTAGATTCAGTCCATTGGCTCCGCCAATTTTGCCAATTTCTGCGCACGTTCCTTGGTGCCTGCGATCCTTGTTTGAAACGCAGAGCGGACTCGGTATGTATCTGCCCCTCAAAACCCAACCCGACACTTTATGAACCTGACACGAACAGCCTACGGCACCTGGAGCGGCGGACGCTTCATGCATTATGGAGAACAGCTCTCCGAGGAGCATTACATGCAGCTCATGCGCGATTCGTTCGAGAAAGGTGTGCGCACCTTCGTCACGGCGGACGTGTATGGCGTGGGTCGTGCCGACGCGCTGTTGGGCGAGGCACTCAAAGGCATTCCGCGTGAGGAGTACTGCCTCGCGGGGATCATCGGACACGATATTTACGAAGGCATCCGCCAGGGATCGAAAGGCTATCCGCGCTTCACCGATCCGGCGCTGCGTGGGCCGGACAAGTATTACGATTACCTCAAAATGGCAGCGGAAAAGAGCTTGGAGCGCTGCCAGACATCGAAGTTTGACCTGCTCATGCTGCACAATCCCGACAGCATTGCCTATACGAGCGAAAAAGTGTGGGACGCCTTCACCGCACTGAAGACAGAGGGGCTGACCGACCGCCTTGGCATCGCTCCTGGACCTGCGAACGGTTTCACGCTCGACATGATCGAGTGCTTCGAGCGTTTCGGTGACCGCATGGACTGGGCGATGATCATCTTGAATCCGTTCGAGCCATGGCCCGGCCAGCATGTGCTCGGCGCGGCGGAGAAGAACGGTGTCGATATTCTGGCTCGTGTCGTCGATTACGGCGGCCTGTTCCACGATGACGTGAAGCCCGGTCACAAATTCCGCGATGGCGACCACCGCACGCATCGTCCGGGCGACTGGATCGAGCACGGCGTCGAAAAACTCGAAAAAGTGCGTCCCTTTGCCGAAAAATACGGCCTGACCATGCTCCAACTGGCCTGCCAGTGGACGCTGGGGAACAAAGGCGTGAAAAGCGTGGTACCCACCATGATTCAAGAGCATGGCGAAGGCGCGCGCACCATTGAGAGCAAGCTCGACGATCTCGCGGCCCTGCCAGAGCAGCGTTTGACGGCCGAGGATGTCGAAGCGATCCGACAGATCGGCGATAACACGGGCTGCATGGCTCTAAAAGGTGCTAGCAAACGCCACGAAGGTCAGGAACCGCGTGCCGATGAATGGCCACTGCGTCCTGATCTGCTCGATCTCGCGACACGCTGGAGTTTGGGCACGGCGTGGTAGCACCTTGCATGTGAGATCATCCGCGCCGACAGACATCACCCATGATCGAGGCGGATTTTATCATCGTCGGAACCGGTGCAGGCGGCTTGGTGGCCGCCTTGCATGCCTCAGAGCATGGCAACGTCGTGATGGTCACGAAGCGCGGTGCTTTGGACTCGAATTCAAACTGGGCGCAGGGCGGCATCGCCTGTGTCACGGCTGAAACGGATTCGATCGAGAAACATGTGAGCGACACGCTTATAGCCGGAGCCGGTTTGTGCAAAGAACAGGCAGTGCGCACGATTGTGAGCGAGGGGCCGGCTCGCATCGCCGACCTCGTGAAATGGGGCGTGCATTTTGATCAGCGCGAGTCTCCTGGCGGGCATCTGGAGTTTGATCTGACCAAGGAAGGCGGCCACACGGCGCGACGCGTGTTGCACGCCGCAGACGCCACGGGACGTGAGATCACGGAAAAGCTGCTGGCTGCCGTGCGTGCGAAGCCAAACATCAAAATTTACGAGAATCATTACGCCATCGACATCATCACGACCGCCAAACTCGGCCTCGTTTCCGAGGATCGTGTGCTTGGGCTCTATGTGCTCGATGAAACCAGCGGAGACGTGCATACCTTCCGCTCTGATCGTGTGATCCTTGCCACCGGCGGTTGCGGGCGTGTCTATTTGTACACCACGAACCCTCGCGTTGCGACGGGGGACGGTGTGGCGATGGCCTGGCGTGCCGGAGCGACGATCTCGAACATGGAGTTCATCCAGTTCCATCCGACCTGCCTTTATCATCCGCAGAAGCGGTCGTTTCTCATCACCGAAGCGATGCGTGGTGAAGGCGCGCGTTTAATCGGCAAAGACGGTCAGGAATTCATGCATCGTTATGACAAGCGTGGCTCGTTGGCACCGCGTGACATCGTTTCCCGTGCCATCGATCACGAAATCAAACGCACCGGCGGCCCGTGCGTGTATCTCGACATCAGCCACCGGCCAGCCGAATTCATCGCGAGTCATTTCCCGAACATCCAGAAGGCCTGTCTCGAAGTTGGCATCGACATCACGAAAGAGCCGATTCCCGTCGTACCTGCCGCACATTACCAATGTGGCGGTGTACTTACTGATGTGAATGGCGCTACGAGCATTCGCGGCCTTTGCGCGGTGGGAGAGGTCGGCTGCACTGGCTTGCATGGCGCCAACCGTCTTGCCAGCAATTCGTTGCTCGAATGCTGTGTCACTGCACAGCGTGCGGTGGCGCATTTGCTCAAAAAGATGCCGCAGGGAAAAATCGCCGAGCAAAGCTACGAACTGCGACCATGGGAGACCAGCGGCGACGTGGAAAATGACGAACTCGTCGTCATCTACCACAACTGGGACGAAATCCGCCGCTTGATGTGGGACTACGTGTCCATCGTGCGCACCAACAAGCGCCTGCAACGTGCCGCTGCCCGCCTGCGCAATCTCAAGCGCGAGGTACAGGAGTTTTACTGGAACAACCACGTCACCAGCGAAATCCTCGAACTGCGCAACCTCGTCGAAACCGCCTCCTTGATTGTCGAGTGCGCCATTCGCCGTCACGAAAGCCGTGGATTGCACTACACGCTGGATTATCCCGAGACCGATAAGGGGCATGCACCGCAGGATTCCACCCTGCGTCGCTATTGAGATTATTGCCACAGCTTCCAAGTGAGGGCGACAGCCTCATACTGCAGGGTTTTGAACAGCCTTAGGTCCGTTTTGTCGATGCATTTGCGCCATTGCTTCACAAATCAAAACCATCAGGTTTGCAGAGAAACGGTGTCTTCCACGGTGAATTACAGATTGCGGTTCGCCCTGTGAAGCTGCTACAATTCTGTCCAATCGGACCCAACCCCATGAATCCCGAACGTTTTTTCAGTTCTTTGATCGTCGCCGCGTGTCTCGCGACGGCGAGTTCGGCGTTGGGTCAGGGGGTGTCTTCGGTTTCAGCGACGGGAGCCGTTGCGGCATTAAAAAAGCGCGAAGCAGAACCGGTGGTGTCGAAAAGCAAATCATCTGCTGCGGCCGTAACCAAGCGCGAAGCGCCTCCATCGACCAAGCCTGAACCACAGCCCCGTAGCATCGCCTCATCTCTCCCTAATTTCAGTTCTCCCGCGATGCCGCAGACAGGTTACGCTCGGTATCCTTGGAAGCTCGACATCATGGCCACCGTGTTCTGGGTGGGTGAGCAGCCGACGGAAAACAACCCGACGCCCAACGACAAGAGCTCATGGGACACCCAGTGGATGCAGAACTTCGGCGGTTACGACGATCCTGATCCCACCAAACGCACCGACAACTTTACACCGATCAGTTTCACACCTCGACAAAACCCGTTCTATGTGGCGCTGCCCTACAACGATTGCGTTGATTACAACTCGCATAAGCCGGAGGCCTCGAAGGTTATCCCGTGGTTCAAGCAGCGCTTCGTCCGCTCCGGTAAAACGGTGCTCAAGGGGCAGTGGATCGCCATTCGCTACGGTAACCGCGTCTGCTATGCGCAATGGGAGGACTGCGGGCCCTTTGAGACGGATGATCATGAGTATGTCTTCGGTAATTCCCGCCCGAAAAACACCAGCAACCGCGGTGCCGGTCTCGACATCTCGCCGTCAGTGCGTGATTACCTCGGCATGTCCAGCAGTGGCCGCTGCGACTGGCGTTTTGTGGATGTAACCGAGGTCCCCGCTGGCCCTTGGCGCAGTTTGGGAGACAACAACCACTTCGTCCGCAATCAGAAGATCGAAGCCGCCAAAGAGCACACCGCGATTTCCTCACGCCTCGAAGAACTCCGCCGCATGCGCGACGATTACTTCAAGCAGAACGGCACCGGCGCAGTGCGTTAATCACACCAGTCCGCGCCGGACCAGCGATTCCTCCATGGCACGCTCGATCAGCATCACCGCGAGAGACTGCGTGGCATCATCCAGCTTTTGATTCGCCGCTTTGAGTGCTGCGGCATTGTGTTCGGGGGAATCGAGCAGGCGGCGCACTTCAGCGGCGCACTCACGAACTTCGGCGGATTCACCGAGTTGGGCGAGCGCGGCATCAACGGCGGGTAGCAATTCCTCGGCTTTGAGCTTCGCTTCGGTCCAGATGCGTTCGTGCATGTCCTCGAAGGCGTGTTCGACGCTCTCAGCGATCATCTGCTCCACGCGTTCGTCTTCGACATCAACGGCGGTGCCACTGATTTCGAGGGTGGAGTCAGTATTCGTCGCAGTATCACGAGCGAGGACATTCAAAATGCCATTGGCGTCCAAACTGAACTGTACTCCGACGCGTGCGCTGCCTTTGGGTCCGGCAGGGAAGGGAACCTCGATGCGGCCGAGCTCCCAGTTGTCTTTTGCCAGCTCACGTTCGCCCTGAAGAATGCGAATGAGCATGTTGTCCTGATTGGCGACGGCGTTGGTGAACATCTCGCCGGCCTTGGCGGGAATCGTCGTGTTGCGCGGGATGATGATGTTCATCAAACCGCCGAACGTTTCGATGCCGAGCGAGAGCGGCGTGACATCCAGCAGCAAGACCTGGCGCAAACTGCCACCCAAAATGCCAGCTTGAATGGTGGCGCCGAGCGCGATGGCTTCGTCGGGATTTTGGGAGGTGTTGGGCTCACGCTGGAAGAGTTCGCGCACGTAATCACGCACCAGCGGCATGCGTGTGCTGCCACCCACGAGAATGACTTCATCAAGTTGCACAGGCTTGAGGCCCGCATCACTCAACGCACGCAGACAGTGCAGGCGCGTGCGTTCGATCCACGGGCGGGCGATTTTTTCGAGATCGGCACGCGTGATGTCCAGACCATTGAAAGAGGCCGTTTCATCGTTGGAGAGCCGCTTTTTGACTAATTCGGCTCCTTCGAGCACGCGGATGTCATTGGGAGGCAATTTGAGGCGATCGGCGATGAATTGAGCCAAAAGGCGGTCGATGTCGTCGCCACCGAGCTGGGTGTCACCCGCGGTGGAGAGTACTTGGAAGGTGCCCTCGCGCATTTCGAGCACGGAAATGTCAAACGTGCCGCCACCGAGGTCAAAGACGGCCACTTTTTGATGCTCACCTAGTTTGTCGAGACCGTAGGCAAGTGCGGCGGCGGTCGGTTCGCTGAGGATGCGAAGAACCTCGAGTCCAGCGAGTTCGCCTGCACGCTTGGTGGCGTTGCGTTGCGCATCATTGAAGTAAGCAGGCACGGTGATGACCGCTCGTGACACCGGCTGCTCCAAAGCACGCTCAGCGACGCTCTTGAGATGTTTCAAAATCTCCGCTGAAACTTCAACGGGAGATGTTTTTAAATCGCCTAGAGCATAAGGCGGCGTCCATCCGGCTTCTCCTGGTCTGCGACCGATGAGACGTTTCACCGAGGTGATGGTGCGTGTGGGATGCAGGGCTCGTTGCCGCAAGGCCACAGCGCCGACACTGATTTGCCCATCTTCAGCGATGCCGACGGCACTCGGCGTGCTGCGGCTGCCGGTTTCATCGGCCAGCAGGATGGGGAAGCCACTATCGACCACGCCAACGAGCGAGTTTGTGGTGCCGAGGTCGATGCCGAGAATCGGTTCTGAGTTCAAAGTTTCAGGTTTCAAGTTCGAGGGTTGCTTAAACACGGGACGGCATTCAAAATCAAATCATGGAATTGCTCACCAACCAGCTTCACTCCAAAACGAACCTCAACAATACCCAGATCGCGGAAGCGGCGGCGGGTTTAGTTGATCCGTCCTTGGCTTCAGGTGTTAAGGCTGATTTTCTACGCGCCTTGGCGAAGAAGGGCGAGACGCCGACGGAGATCGCGGCGTTTGTGCAGGAGTTTTTGAAGCTGGCGGTCGATCCGAAGCTGGATCGCGCGAAGCTGCCGGGGCCGATGCTGGATGTGGTCGGCACGGGCGGGGACAAACTGCACCTCTTCAATGTGTCGAGCACGACGATGTTCATTCTGGCTGCCGGCGGTGTGTGTGTGACGAAGCATGGCAACCGTGGGATCACCTCGAAGGCGGGCGGTGCCGATGTGTTGGAGGCACTGGGTATCAAGATCGATCTGCCGAAGGAAAAAGTCGTCGCAGGCATTGAGAGGATCGGCCTCGGGTTCTTTTTTGCGCCGCTATATCATCCAGCGTTCAAGGCGGTGGCGGAAGCGCGAAAGCTGCTCGCAGCGGAGGGGCAGCGCTCCATTTTCAATGTGCTCGGCCCTTTGCTCAATCCAGGAAGGCCAGACCATCAACTCATCGGCGTGTTTGATCCAAAGCTGACGCGGGTGTTTGGCGAGATTCTCGTCAAACTGGGCCGCAAAGGCGCTTGGGTGGTGCATGGCAGCGCAGGTCCAGGACAGGGGATGGATGAACTGTCCACGCTGGGGGTGAACGAGGTCTGCCAGCTTGCGGATGGGAAGCTCAACGAGATGAAGGTTGATCCGAAGTCGCTCGGCTTTAGCAAGGCGAAGCTTGAAGACCTTGTTGGCGGAGATGCGGCAGAGAATGCCATCATTCTCGAAGGCGTCCTGGCGGGAACCATCAAGGGGGCGAAGCGTGACATCGCAGTGCTGAATGCAGCGGCCGGATTTGTGATCACGGGCAAAGCGGCCGATTTGGCCGCAGGGAAAAAATTTGCAGAAGAACTGGTCAATCGCGGCGCGGCGCACGCGAAGCTGCGGGCGATGCAGGACTTGTGCTGAGATTTTCGTGCGAGACAGCGCGGCGGGAGGTGTTACGGTGCGCGCAATTATTCTACCGTGCCACTGCCCTCGACCAGCGAAGTGATCGACACTTTCCAAAAGCTGCCCTCCAGCACCTTGGTGACGTGGGGCACCATCGGCATCATGTGCTTTGCGGCTGGCATCGCTTTTGTGAAGGGCGTGATGCAGCAGATCATGACCGTGCTGACTTTCGCTATCTCGGTGGGAGCGGGTTATTATGTGTTTCGGCATCGGGGGCCGATCTTTGGTACTTCTGGCATCAGTACGGACCATCTCTTGATACTCTGCGTTGGTGCAGGACTGCTGACTTACTTTGTATGCCGAAAAGGCCTGCTGCTCCTCGCTGGGTTTGGCTTTCTAAAACTCGCTGGCGGTATGAATGGCTGGAAGGGCATGCTCATGAGCTTCCTGCCCTCTGGCGCACTGCTCTGGATCGGTAGCCTGGTGCTGCGGCTGCTCGGCAATCTCGAGGGCATGGAAAGCGCCGCCGAGATGATGAAAAAGGGCGGCGCACTGGAGAGCCAGGCCAAATCCTTCCTGCACAGTCTCAGTCAACGCATGGATGGCACGCCCTTCGGCAAACTCTCCTCGAAATTTGATCCTTATGACCTCAAGGCCACTGCCAACCTCGCGCGGCTACTCATCCTGTGGCCTGAAGGCAGCATGTGGCAGCGCCTCGCTGCTCAAAGCCCCGCGACAGCCAATGCACTCAATCATCCGCTCATCGCAGCCCTCGGCAACGATCCCGAGGTGCGCAAAGCCATCGAGAAACAGGACTTTGCCGGCCTGATGCAGATGAAAAATGTCGAAGCAGCCGCACATCATCCCGATCTACAGCCGGTCCTGAGCGGACTGGCGCTTGAACAAGCGATGGATTCCGTTGTATATGGCCGCCCGCAGCCGGTGCTTTTGAATTGATGCCTGGCGCATTCATTTCGCACCAGATCATGCCCAAGTACATCCTCACCATCGGCCTCGAAGTTCACGCGCAGCTCACGACGCGCAGCAAGATGTTCTGCGCCTGCCCGGTCGAGTATGGTGCCGAGCCGAACACGCTGACCTGTCCGACCTGTCTTGGTCTGCCAGGAGCGCTGCCGGTATTGAATGCGGCCGCGATTGAGAAGACGATCCTCACTGGAATGATGTTGGGCTGCGAGATGCCGCCGGTGGTGAAGTGGGACCGCAAAAACTACTTCTACCCGGACATGCCGAAGAACTACCAGATCACACAGTTCGACGTGCCTCTCTGCCTTGGCGGTGGCGTGCCGCTGTATGATCTCGCATATCCAAAAGATGCGCAAAAGAGCATCGCCAATCCCGGCAAGGTGGTGAAGCTCACGCGCATTCATTTGGAGGAGGACGTTGGCAAGTCCACGCACCACGAAAAATTCACCACCATTGACTTCAATCGTGCGGGCACGCCACTGATGGAAATTGTGAGTGATCCCGACATCGACAGCGCCGAGGAGGCCTTCGCCTACCTGACCAGCCTGCGGCAAATACTGATCTACGGCGGTGTCAGCGATGCCGACATGGAAAAGGGCAATCTGCGTTGCGATGTGAACATTTCCCTGCGCCCCGAAGGCCAGAAAGAGCTGGGAGCGAAGATCGAACTCAAGAACCTCAATTCGATGTCTGCGGTGCGTCGTGCGATCAAGTTTGAGACCGAACGGCAGGCTGAAGCCCTCGATCGCGGCGAAAAACTCATCCAAAGCACCCGCCGCTGGGATGATGATCGCGGCGAGACCACGCTGATGCGCACCAAGGAAGATGCGCACGACTACCGCTACTTCCCCGACCCCGATCTGCTGCCCGTGCGCACGGCGAATCTGATCGCCAAGGTCAAACCGCAGGTTCCCGAGCTGCCGCATGAGAAACGCGCGCGTTTCGAACAGGATTATGGTTGCAGCGCCTACGATGCCGGAGTGCTCGCGAGCGAGAAGGAACTCGCTGCGTGGTATGAAGCCGCTGTTTCTGCCGACAAAGGCGTTCCGGCCAAAAAAATCGCTAACTGGGTCATCAACGACCTCCTTGGCGCTCTCAACGACCGCTCGCTCACTCTCGCCGAATGCCCCGTGAAGTCCGAGGCGCTCAGCGCGCTCGTCGCCACTGTCGAAGCCGGAAAAATCTCCAACAACCAGGCCAAGGAAGTCTTCACCGAGATGTTCGAGACCGGCAAACCCGCCGCCGACATCATCAAGGCCAAAGGCTTCGAGCAGGTCAGCGACACAGGTGCCCTGGAGGCCATCGTTGAGCAAATCCTCGCCGCCAACCCCGACAAAGTCGCCGAAGTCCAGGCTGGCAACGAGAAGGCCATGAACTGGTTCACCGGCCAG
Source organism: Verrucomicrobiaceae bacterium (assembly GCA_947466075.1). Lineage (GTDB taxonomy): Bacteria > Verrucomicrobiota > Verrucomicrobiia > Verrucomicrobiales > Verrucomicrobiaceae > Prosthecobacter. The sequence continues at coordinate 126,841 of CANIBP010000005.1, read as the reverse complement.
GCCATGAAAGCCAGCCAAGGCAAAGCGAACCCGAAAATGGTCACCGAGATCGTGCGTAAGAAGGTGCTGGGTTGAATCCCGCCTCTTTGGAGCCCCACAAACCCCTTGCACCTTGGGAGCGGGCGGCTATTCTCCGCGCCCTTTTTCAGACTACCCCCAGCCCCTTTACTCACCATGTCCCAACATAGCAGCCTCAAGACTTCCGGCTCCGTCGGCACCAAGCGCAGTGTTTTGAAGCGCGGCGAACGCGTCAAACTGCTTAAATCCCGTGGACTTTGGAAAGAAGGCCGTCTCCCGACGAATCTGCCCAAGACTAAGCCCGAATAAGGCTTTCCCGTGCGCCTCAATCGTTATCTCAGCCAGTGCGGCGTAGCTTCACGGCGTGGCGCAGAGGAAATCATCCTCGGTGGGCGTGTGTCGATCAACGGCCACATCATAAAGGAACTCGCCACGCAGGTGCAGCCTGAGGACAAGGTCGTTGTTGATGGCTCTCCCGTGCGCACCGAGACGCCGGTCGTCCTCGCCCTGAACAAACCGAAGGGCTATCTTTGCTCACGTGGTGACACGCATGAGCGCATGACGATCTACGATCTGCTGCCGCTGAAGTATCAGAATCTGCATCACGTCGGCCGCCTCGACAAAGAAAGCGAAGGCCTCATTCTCCTCACCAATCGTGGTGATCTTTCCCACCGGATCATTCATCCGAGCCAGGGAGCCGAAAAGGAATACGAGGTCGTCGTCGATCAGCCGCTGAATGCGGAAGTGATGGCCAAGCTCGTCAAAGGCATGATGACCGAGGAAGGTTTCGCCCGCGCTGAGCGTGCGTGGGTGGACACCGCCTACCGGGCTCACATTGTTTTAAAGATGGGCCTCAAGCGACAGATACGCATGATGCTTTACTACCTCGGCTATGAGGTCACGCGGCTTACGCGCATCCGCATCGGCTGGATGAAGCTGCATGGCCTAGCCAAAGGTGCCTACAAAGAACTCACGCCCACTGAGGTTGAGCGCTTCTTCAAAGAAGAACCCGCCAAGCCGCGTCTTGAGCGCAAGCCCGCTGCGGAGAAGGAAGGCGACGAAGATCGCCGTCCGGCCCGTTCATCCACTCGCGAACCTGAAGCGCGTGAACCACGCAGCTTCAAACCCACTCGTGGCAAAAAGAGCGGCCCACCGCGTCGTGGTGCTGCCGAAGACAAACCTTCCCGCTTTAAGCCGAAGCGCGATTCCTTCAGCCCGCGATCACGCTCAGGCGAAACGGGGCGTGGCGAAAAATCACGGGGCCCGTCAGCGCGGCCAACTCGCCGTCCAGTTCCACGGGGGCCTCGCCGCGGTCCGTCGTCACGGTAAATTCACGCGCCTGGATGTAGTCCAGGTGTTCGCTGGCGTGATAGCCATCGAGCAGCATGCCACGCAGCAAATGTAGGAATTCCAAGCCACCCAACCCGCGGAAGATGATCACATCGAGCATGCCGTCGCTGTTTGAAGCATCACGAAACACGGGAAACGGCCCGCCATAATGCTTGCCGTTGCCGATCAGCGCCACGGTGCCGAGCAATGGCGCTTTGCCGTCAATCTGGATGCTCAGCGTGGGCGGCGTGCGCATCAGCACGTTCACGGCGCTGATCACATAGCTGAGTGGCCCGTATTTTTTCTTCTGCTCCCAAGAAGTCTCCTTCACGATCTGCGCATCGAGGCCGACGCCGCCGAGTTGGACAAAATAATGCTCGTTCGCCATCCATAGGTCGATCTCGCGGCGCTGGCCGGAACTGATCGCCTTCCAGCAGGCGACGATGTCCTTGCCCGGCAGCTTTAGTTCCACCGAGAACACGTTCATCGTGCCCAGTGGCAGCACACCGAGCGCCGTGTGCTTTTCGCCCGGTTTGCGGCGCGCGTTTGCACGGCAGATACCCTGCAAGACTTCGTTCATCGTACCATCGCCACCAGCAGCCACGACGAGTTCGTGGCCCTCGGTCGCCAGACGTTCAGCGATCACGGCGGCATCGCCCGGTGCGGTGGTCAGATGCACTTCCGGCGCTGGTGAGAGCGAGCGGATGGCTTGTTCCAGTGCCGCAGCTTTGGTGCTGCGTGCGGCCGGGTTCAAAATGACAGGGATGGGCATGGCGGGGCGCATTCATGGCACGCCACCGCCGATTGGCAAAGCCTCATGGCGGCGCGCTTGTGAAACTTTTCACAAAATCGGGTTGCCCCTCCCCATGCGGCTCCGATAATCGCCCCAAGCCCCCTTTTCCTCTTCGCTCATGCCTGCCCCCGCCGAAGCTCCCGCCCCTGTTGCCGCTCCACCGCCTGCCGATCTCGTGAACGTGCAGATTGATGGCGTCTGGCTCAAATTCCCCAAAGGCACGCGAATGATCGAAGCGTGCAAGCAGGCCAAGAAGGACGTCCCGCACTACTGCTACCACCCGAAGCTCTCCTCCCCCGGCAACTGCCGCATGTGCCTCGTCGAGATGGGCATGCCGCCGCGCCCGGCTCCCGGCACCGAGCCGGAGAAAGACGAACACGGCATGCCAAAGATCGGCTGGATGCCACGTGCCGTCATCGCTTGTGCCAACACCGTCGCCGAAGGCATGGGCATCCGCACCGATTCGCTGCTCACGCAGGAATGCCGCAAAGGCGTGATGGAGTTTCTCCTCATCAATCACCCGCTCGACTGCCCGATTTGCGATCAGGCCGGCGAATGCCGCCTTCAAGAGTTCAGCGTCGAACACGGCAAAGGCGAAAGCCGCTTCCGCGAAGACAAGGTCAAGAAGCCCAAGAACGTCGATATCGGACCGCGTGTCCGCCTTGATGACGAGCGCTGCATCATGTGCAGCCGCTGCATTCGTTTCACCGCAGAGATCGCAGATGATCCCGTGCTCGGCTTCACCGAACGCGGCAGCCACACCACGCTCGCCGTGCATCCTGGCAAGCGTCTCGAAAACAATTACTCGCTCAACACGGTGGACATCTGCCCCGTCGGCGCTCTTACCAGCAACGACTTCCGCTTCCAGCAGCGCGTGTGGTTCCTCACCGAGACGAACAGCATCTGCACCGGCTGCGGCCGTGGCTGCAATATGGAGATCGGTGCACGCGGCGAGACCGTTTATCGCCAGACGCCTCGCGATAACAACGATGTGAATTCCTCCTGGATGTGCGACCAAGGCCGTCTCGACTTCCATTTCGTGAACAGCGAGTTCCGCCTCACCGATCCGATGATCAAGACCGGCGGCAAACACAACATCGCCACCTGGAAGGCCGCGCTCAGCAACATCGCCACCGCTTTGGCTGGCAAGAAAGGCGAAGAAATCGCTATTATCGCCAGCGCCCGCATGACGAACGAAGAATTGTTCTTCGTGAAGCACCTCGCCGCGCAACTCGGCACCACCAACGTCGATGTCATCCCCCGCAGCGGCGGCTCCGACAATTACCTCCGTGCCGACGACCTCAATCCGAACTCCAACGGTGCCAAACTCATCCTCGGCATCGAACCCGGAGCCAAGATCGCCGAAATCGCCGAAATGATGAGCCGTGGCCGCCTCCGCGCTGTCTTGGCTCTTGGCGAAAACCTGCTCAAAGTCGGTTTCGCTCAACGCGATCTCGAAAAAGTGCCTTTCATCGCTTCCCTGCACATCCTCGCCAACGCCAGCGCTGAACTCAGCGACGTCGTCCTCCCTGGCACCGCCTACGCCGAGAAGCGCGGCAGCATGATCAACGTCACCGGCCGTCTCCAGCGCCTCAACAAGGCCGTCAAAGCCCCCGGCAACGCCCACGACACTTGGGAAATCCTCCGCGACCTCATCGTCGCCCTCGGCGGCTCCAACGGCATCCACACCGTCGAAGACGTCTTCAAACGCCTCACTACTGAAGTGAGCGCCTTGAATGGCCTCACCTTCTCCAAGATCGGTGACCAGGGCGTTCAAGTGCTCGAAACCGCTGAGAAGATCCCGCTTCTCGAGCGCGAGAAAGAGCGCAAATCGAAGGGCATCATCGTCGGTTGAGTGTGAGGCCGTGAGCCTGTAGTCATAGGCCGCATGCCGTCCTCCATTCTGCCACGTCCCAAACTTCTCTCTCCTGCCGGTAATTGGGACTGTGCGCGTGCCGCCGTCGCGAATGGTGCGGATGCGATCTATTTCGGCATGCCGCGCTTCAATGCACGGTTGAGAGCGGACAACTTTACGGAGGAAGACCTGCCGGAGTTGATGAAGTTCCTCCACGAGCATGGCGTGAAGGGTTATGTGGCCTTCAACACGCTCATCTTCACCAAGGAGCTGCCGGATGCCGAAACACAGCTCCGGTTGCTCGAAGACAGCGGTGTGGATGCCGTGATTGTGCAGGATCTTGGTCTCGCCCGCATGGTCAAGGCGCTCACGCCGAAGCTGCGGCTGCATGCAAGCACGCAGATGACGATTACTTCGCCTGAAGGCCTCGAATTCGCGAAGCAACTCAACATCGACCAGGCCGTGCTCGCGCGTGAGCTTTCCATGCGCGAGCTGGAACGCTTCAAAGACGCGCATGTTCCGCTCGAAGTGTTTGTGCATGGCGCGCTGTGCGTTGCTTACTCGGGGCAGTGTCTCACCAGCGAGTCCCTTGGCCGGCGCAGTGCGAATCGTGGCGAATGCGCGCAGGCCTGCCGCATGCCGTATGAAATGATCGTTGATGGCGTGCAGCATGACCTGGGTGACAAGCGCTACCTCCTTTCACCGCAAGATCTCGCCGCCGTCGATGAAATTCCGCGCTTGATCGAACTTGGTATCCGCAGTTTCAAAATCGAAGGCCGTCTCAAAACGCCCGAATACGTCGCCGGAGTCACGCAGGTCTATCGGGCGGCGATTGATCGGGCGCTGGCCGGAAAACCCGAGCCTGCGAGCGATGCAGACCGCTATGCGCTCGAAATGACCTTCTCGCGCGGCCTTTATCCCGGCTGGATGCACGGCGTGAATCATCAGGAACTTGTCGGGGCCTACTACGGCAAGAAACGCGGCCCGTATGTTGGCCAAGTGACGCGCATTCTTGGTGCGGACACACTCGAACTCGATGAATTGCACATCGCCATGAAGCCTGGCGACGGTGTCGTCTTCGAAAACCTCGCTGACACGAACTACGAGCAAGGCGGCAGCGTCTATGAGATGCGCGGCAGTGCCCTGAGCTTCCGTCACGGTCATCTGCGCATGGAAGATGTGCAGATCGGCATGCGCGTTTTCAAAACGAGTGATCCGGCGCTCAATCGTTCCTTGAGACAGTCCTTTGAGGGTGACATCCCGATTCGGAAGCAGCGCCAGCTCGATCTCCATGTCATTGGCAAAGCCGGCGAGCCACTCGTCGTGCGCAGTGGTGCCCACAGCATCGCATCAACCATGGCGTTGCAGGCTGCGATGAAGCGTCCGCTCACGCCCAGTGCCTTCATCGAGCAATTCAGCCGCCTCGGCGGCACTGAGTTCGAACTTGGCAGTGTGCAATTCGATGTCGAAGGCGAGGTCATGCTGCCGATCAGTGAACTCAATCGCATGCGACGCGAATTGCTGGCCTTATGGAGTGCCGACGACTCGTCGGCAAAACAAACTCCGACGAGCATGGTGACACTCGCATCACTCATGCCTTCGACACGGAATGCCGACGACTCGTCGGCGCTCCATATCCATGCGCTATGCCGAACGCCTGCGCACATCGACGCGGCACTGGTCCTCGGCATCTCGCGTCTCTACCTCGATTTTGAAGACATCCGTCGTTATGCGGATGCGGTGAAGCACATCAAGGCCGCAAGTGACACCACTCAGATCTGGCTGGCGACGCCACGCATTCAAAAATCTGGCGAAGTCGGCTTCTTTAAGCTCATCGAACGTGCGGAGCCGCATGGCGTGCTCATTCGCAATCTGGGGGCCATTTCGTTCTTCCAAGACGCGAAAATCCCGATGACGGGCGATTTTTCGCTCAACGTGGCGAATCCGCTCACAGCGGAGATCTTGAAAAAGACCGGTCTGGAGCGCCTTACCATCAGCTACGACCTCAACATCGAGCAGGTTGTCGATTTGCTCGCCGCCGCACCGCCGTCATGGTTCGAGCTCACACTGCATCAGCACATGCCCATGTTTCACATGGAGCACTGCGCATTCGCCGCCTTCCTGAGCAAGGGCACTGATTTCACGAACTGTGGCCGCCCCTGCGACAAACACCGCGTCCACCTGCGCGACCGCGTCGGCATGAATCATCCGCTGAAAGCCGACGTTGGGTGCCGCAACACGCTGTTCAATGCCGTCGCCCAAACCGGCGCGCAATTCTTCGACGAATTGCGTGAGCACGGCCTGCGCTGCTTCCGTGTCGAGCTGCTCGAAGAGGATGCGGATGAAGCCATGATTGTACTGCGCACCTATCAGGAGCTTTTGGCCGGTCAGCGCGATGGCGACGAGATCTGGCGCGATTTGAAGGCGCAGAGCCAGCTCGGTGTGACCCGAGGAACTTGGGCGGAACTTCCTTGAACTGGCGGCGTTTACCACGACTATCCCCACGCCATGCCTAGGCACGTCCACGACGATTTTAGTTTCCTGCCGACCGTCGATTCGACGGACGATGAAATTATTGAAATCGAGGATGCACGCCACCAAACTGGCCCAGGGTTCGATGAACCAATGGATGAGCAACCGGCGATCACATCATCACCGCCAGTTTCCATCCCAGTTTCGCCAACGGATGTTAATAAAGAATCTGCGCCAACACGACAATCGGTCGCGGCACCGAAAGCTGCTGATGAGGCTCCGTTACCCATACCACGTGCTCCCGAGGCCGTAAGGTTGAGCGATGAAAAAAGGCGTGGCCCAGTGGAGACACCCGCAGTCTCTTTGAGTGGTAGGCGTGCGGTGGAAAAGGCGGTTAGTCCGGTGACACCCCCACCGATGCCGACAGGAAAAGCTCAAGCGGAGTCCTTGAGCCGGGCAAAAGACAAGACAGGCATTGCTGCAAACTCTGCGAATCCGAAACCTTTCATCGCACCAAAACCCAAGCCGGAAGAGCCCGAAGACCCGGACACGATCAAAAAAACACGTTGGCGGAAACTGGCTGAGAAAGTCGGCGTTAGTTCGCTTGGCCTTAGCGTGGGCGTGCATCTTTTTCTGCTCCTGATCGGCGCTTTTGTGGGAGTCACCCAAGTGATGGAACGGCAGGTAGATTTTATTCCTGGCGGTAGTTCGCCGCAGTCACAGGCTGCTGCTGAAGCGTTGACACAAAAGATTCAGCAGAAGAAAAACCCATGGCTCAAGACAAAGCCGCAGATGCGTAAGCTCGCGGTGCAGTCACTGAACACAAACATCGTGCTACCAGAGATGCCGCCGATGGATTTGATGGATTTTTCGAAAATTACCAATCGCATGGACATCAGCAAGGCGGGCGCGCTGGGTGCCAGCAAGCCGATGGGCATCGGTGCAGGTGGTGCGGGTGGCGGTTTCGGTGCCGGGATCGGACGCGGCGGCAAGTTTAGCTTTGTCGGCCAGACCGCCATCGGGCGGCGTGTAGTTTTTGTCGTGGATGTCTCGGGCTCGATGTCCGCCATCGGTCAGGGCGAAAAAATCTCGCGCTTTGATTTACTGAAGAAGGAGCTGGTCAAAAGCATCACCCAGGTGCCAATGGGGACATCCTACCAGATTCTGTTTTTCTCTGACTTTGCCTGGCCGCACAATGAGGTGGACAGCAGGAACAACAGTGCACTCATGAAGTACCGCTGGGAGATCGATCCGAAGGATTACAAGTCCGTGAAAATCCCTGCCTTCAAATTCTTGCAAGCCAGTCCTTTCACGCTCCAGGACAGTCGGGAGATCATCGAGCGTTCGGACAATCCGGGGGGCACCAATTGGGGGTCGGGACTGCTCATGGCATTGAACGCCAGCCCGAAGCCTGATGTGATCTTTTTCATGACCGACGGCAACCGGTCTGACGAGATGGGTTGGATAGACATCGTCACGGCCGAAAACAAACGCCGGTTGCCCATGACAGCTATTTACACCAGTGCCATGCAGCAACCAGACGCCGCACGTGAGCTGGATACCTTGGCAAAACGCAACAATGGCAGGTTCACCGTGGTGATGGGCGAGGGCAAAGTCATCAAGGGCGAAGACTTCTTCAAAATGAAGTAGTGCTACTCATGAAAGCGCTTCGAGTGCTTCCTTCACTTCATCCACTGGCAGACCTACGACATTCGTGAATGATCCTTCCATGCGCTCTAACAACATCTCGGTATAGGCCTGAATGCCATAGGCTCCCGCTTTGTCGAGTGGGTTCACGCGTGTGTGGTAGTCGCGGATGAGTTCGTCGGTCAGTGATTTGAAGGTCACATGAGTGATGACATGCAATTCGTGTCGCACTACTCCATCGCTGGCAAATACTACACCCGTACACACCTCATGGGTGCGGCCTGAGAGCCGTTTCACCATGCTGAGTGCTTCTGCCAAGTCAGCAGGCTTACCCAAAGGGTCGCCATCCACATAAACCAGCGTATCGGCCCCGATGACCAGTGCTACAGAACGCAGAGCCGAGCCAGCGAGTGCCTTGCGCCTTGCGTTTTCGATGGTGAGCGCTGCTGGCGTCAGCGCAGCATCGTGTACTTCCTCGACTTGGGGCACGATGATCTCAAATTCATAGCCTGCTCCGCGCAGCAGTTCGACCCGACGTGGTGATGCAGAAGCGAGCACCAGCGGAGGGTAGGTGCCGTGCTGGCTCACGCGCGTTGCTCCACGATCTTTGCCACTTCGTCTGCGCGGATCAGTCCATCACGCTTTTGCGGTGTGCGGTAGCGGTAGTAACCGGTTTTTTCCTGGTACTGCGGCGCTCCTTGGCAGGGCACCTCTTGCCCATTCTTGAGCTGGATCGTGTGTGGTGTGCTGGATGCGAACATGTCGGGCATGGAGCAGGAGACAAGCACGACAGCGGGCAGGAGTAGCAGGGGAAGACGTGGGACGTTCATAACAAAAGACTTTGACTCAAACGCTATATTCAGACGTGTTTTTCGAGGTTTCCGTTCATCCTTTATTATCGTGGCAATTTCAAGCATTGGAATGATGCTGGTTGAAGCATTCTCCGTGCCTTTTAACCTGTCGGCATGAGCGAAACTCTTCCCCCAGCCATTGGCATTATCGGCGGTTCCGGCTTATACGACCTTGAAGGCTTGGAAAGCCGCGAGGAAGTCTCCGTCGAAACGCCCTTTGGCAGTCCTTCGGATGCACTCGTGACAGGCACGCTGGCCGGTCGCAGGGTGTATTTTTTACCGCGCCACGCCAAAGGCCACCGTATTCTACCCACAGAGCTGAATCATCGCGCCAACATCTGGGCGCTGCGCAGCTTGAACGTCCGTTGGATCATTGCCGTCACTGCTGTGGGTAGTTTGCAGGAGCAGTACAGTCCGCGAGACATTCTGCTGCCAGACCAGTTCTTCGACCGCACCAGCCGCCGTGATCAGCACACCTTCTTTGGCCAGGGTATTGTCGGCCACGTGTCTTTTGGCGACCCCATTTCCGACAAACTGCGGGCACTGCTGCATGACGCCGCCGTGGCACAAGGCCGCCGCGTTCACAACGGCGGCACCTACGTTTGCATGGATGGTCCCGCCTTCTCCACGCGGGCTGAGTCCAATGCACACCGCCAGCTTGGTTTTGATGTCATCGGCATGACCAACCTGCCCGAGGCCAAACTCGCCCGCGAGGCTGAGATCGCCCTCGCGACACTGGCGATGATCACGGATTACGACTGTTGGAAAGTCGAAGAAGAAGCTGTGACCGCCGAATCCGTCATCGGCCACCTACACGCGAACGTTGCCGCCGCTAAAGCTATTCTCGCGCAGATTATTCCACAAATTCCCGCCGAACCGAACTGGCCGGAACATCACTCTCTCGACGCCGCACTCATGACCGACCGCAAATTGTGGCCTGAGCAGACGGTGGAAAACTTGCTGCCAATTTTGCAGCGGTTTTTGTGAGCGAGGCAAGAGACTCCCCATCTAGGCCATAGCCCAAAAAAATGGGCACGAAAGGTGATGCGATGCGCGAGCATCTCGACGTCGCCACCGGTGAGATCCGTCGGCTCGACACCATCATCGAGCAATTTCTCTCCGCTATCCGCCCCACCCAACCGCAACTTCAGCGAACTCAGATCCATGAACTGCTGGATGAATCCCTGCGCTTCCTCAAGCCCGAAACCGACCGCGCCAAGGTCACCGTGAAGCTTGACCTCCGCACTGACATGCCAGCCATGCCGCTGGACGCCAACCAGATCAAACAAGCCTTCTACAATCTCATCCGCAATGCTTGTCAGGCCATGCCAGATGGCGGCACGCTAACAGTCAGCGGCACCTTCACCGACTTTGAAGTGCGCATTAGCTTTGCCGACACTGGCAAAGGCATCAGCTCCGATCAAATGGGCAAACTCGTCCAACCCTTTGCCACCACGCGCAGCACCGGCACTGGCCTTGGCCTCCTCATCGTCCGTCGCATCATCCGTGAGCACGGCGGCGAGATCGACATCAAATCCCGCGAAGGCAAAGGCACCCGCGTCAGCCTTTGGCTACTGCTTGTTGAAAACGCACCCGACTCCTTGAAGCAGGTTCCCCCGCCTGATCATCACTTCGCCCTCGCCTGCACAGCCTTGTGCGCCACTTCCTGCAGGAAACGGGTATCGTCTTCTTCGATGCCATTGAGCACAAAAGAGTTACCCACCACACTCTCTCCAAATAGCACCTCATACCACACGCAGGCACCGAGATACTCACCCAAGATGCTTGCATGATGTCCATCCATGCTGAGCTTCATCAAACCGTCCGGCTGTTTCTTCCACTGCCACCCCATGTGCAAAGAATGCATCTGTTTCGGCAACGTCGGCATGCTGATAGTCTTAAAATCAAAAGCAGTGTCTGTTTGATAACCCCACTTCGAATCTGTGTCGGCCATGAAAAAGGCATCGCCGACTGGAATCACACGACCGTCCAATTCGGCAGCGATTCGATCATGCGCAGCCGTTAAACCACGATACATCGCCTCCTGCGTCTTCGGCTCACCCGCTTTACCAGACGGATTTGCAAAGCGCACATCATCCTTACGATACGGCCATGTCTGATGCACCAGTAACTTGGCCTTTGGTGCATGCTTCAGAATGTACTCGTGCAACCAACCTGCATGCGGCTGATAAGTAATGAAGTCGTGGCTCTTGATGCTCGACTGTTGGATCGTCACAAAGTCCCAAGTATCCGCAGCCAAGCTTTCCCTCAATCCAAGGCCACTCGTGTAAAGACCAGCCTTGTCCGTAGCGTCGGATTCATGCTTCTGCGCCTTCTCGGCATGCACTTGAAACGAAGCCCCACCGACCACCAATGGCCGATGGATCAGCGTATGACCGCCCGCTTTCGCTAGATCGCCGAGATAATGCGTGGCATTGGCCGAAAAGCTGTTCCCGATCGTCAGTAACCGCACCGTTTTGGCCTCGCCTGCAAAAGACGAGGACCAAAACAGCAGCGCAGAGAGCAGAACGAGCGCTTTCATCACGCGAAATGGTTTAATGGCAGCCGCAACCTTCGCCGCAGCCTTTGGAGAACACTTCCGCTTCGGAAGGCACCTGACCGCGCTCCAGGCTCTTGCCGACGAAACTCGTCACCACTTCGGCGATGCCGCGCAGTACGTCCTGGGCTTCGATGAAGCTCAGAATGGCCGGATTTGCATCGCAACTGTCCTGCAACTCAGTGAAGCGGCCAATTTCATCGCCAGAGGGTTCTTCACCATTGTGCTGCTTCTGGTGCATTGCGCGGCCCATCGTCGCCATCTCACGATAGAGCGACACGGCTTCTTCATTCGCAAGGAAGGCCTCAGCCTTCTCGCGGGCACTTTGAACTTCAGTGTCAGCCACAAGGGTTTCGCACAGTTCGACGATCTTGGATTTGATTTGGGGGGATGCGGTCATGGGGCCGCGAGAGTAGGCAAAAAAGCTCCGTGCGCAGAAAAAAGTCCGACTATTTCCGGGCTGCCGCCAAATTCCGCCGAAACCCCTCCCGCACCAGCGAGAGATCGGAATCCATGGCTAGCCACGTGAAGCCCATGCTTAGCAGCTTTGCTTGATCATCCGCATGCCGCACGAGGATGCCGCAGCCTTTGCCGTGATCTTTGGCCGCTTTCGCGATGGCATTCAGACAATCGTCGTAGCTGCGAGGTGAATTCCGTGCCTTCAAATCGAAGCTCAAATCTGCCGGGCCGATGAACAGCGCATCAATGCCTTCCATCGCCGCGATTTGATCCGCATTCACCACCGCATCTGCGGTTTCGATCTGCGCGAGAATGATCGGCTTCGGCGGCGTGTCTCCTGGAAGCCGCATGCCATAGCCATAAGCCCGCACTGTGCGCGACACACCACGATGGCCTCTCGGCGGATAATACGCCGCATCCACGCAGTGCTGCGCCTGTGCGACGGTGTCCACATGTGGCACCATGATGCCGTCCGCCCCCCAATCGAGCACGCGGCTGATCAAATCGGGATGCGGAGCACTCACGCGCACAATCGCCAGCGTCTGGCTGCCCCGCAGAGCACGCAGTTGATTTGGCAAAGCCGCTTCGGATTCGCAGCCGTGCTCCAGATCGATCAAAACCCAGTCAAAACCGCATTCCGCCGCGAGTTCCGCGACCGCAGGTGATCCGATGGAGAGAAAGGTGCCGATGTGAGTTTTCATGGTGAGAGAATGTCGAGTCCGCTGCCCTCACGCAAGCCGCGCAAAGCTAAGGCGAGCCGTGAGAGTGTCATTTCACGGAGATTTGAGCCGGAAGAACCGCTGCCTATCAGGAAGAAGCCATCGTCGCGATCAAAGTAACCCGCGCCGACACGAATGACGGCCTTCACGATCATGTTGCGCAGCAGGTGTAGCCAGAAGCGACGCAAGTGATGCTCCGGTAAGGTGCGAACGCTTTGATAGCCCTCGAAAGCGCGCTGCAAGAACGCCGCATCATGAAAGCATGCCAGCAGCGAGAGATCATCCATCGGATCGCCGCTGATGGCGTCGTCGAAGTCAATGAACGCGGCGATTTCGTCGCGAGTGCCGAGGATGTTCCAGAGCGCGAGGTCTTTGTGGACGAGACAGCCTGGAGCGAGATCGAGCAAGGCCTGGTGGTTTTCGATCTCGGCGAGGATTTCTTCGGCATTTGTCAAAAAGCCGCGCTGAGTCAAAAAACGCAGATGCTCGTCGAGCCGCAGGTGGAAGTAGTCGGCGTAGCCGGAATGTGGTCCGCACAGTCCCCTGTGCGGTTCGGGCGTCGCTAGACCTTCGAGCCGCACAGAGGACTGTGCGGACCACTCTAAGATGCCGAAGCCATCAAACGCGATGCCTTGCCACTTCGCCACGGCCTTCCCTATCTCAAACGCAATGCTCGGCACAATAAGCGTGCCTTGCTTGAACCATTGATTCAAATCAGGCGCTGCAATCCGCTCCAGTGCCTGCCACGCAAAGGAAACGCGGCTCCGGGTGGCATCGCAGCCAAAAACCTTTGGTGTGACGACTCCTGCGTCACGCACTTGATTCAGCACAGCGGACTCGATGGCGAGATGACCGTCTTTCTCGGGTCCATTCTCGGCTCGCACAAACATTGCCGCGCCATCCACCTCGGTATTCCATGTGAGATGATTGCCCTGGCCGGCTCCTGGCTTCAAATCGACTTTCTTGGCGTCGAAGTGACGATGCAATTCCTCGCGAAGCTGCGGTTCGATCTTCGAATCAGCTTCGCCATGCGCCTGCGTTCCGTGAAACGCCGCTGGTCGATCACACTTCCAGTAGTAGATGTCTCGACGGCTCATGGTCAGGCATCCGGCGTGCGGCGCTTCCACCAGGAGGCGAGGAGGCCGCCGATGATGTTTTGCATCACGCCGCTGAAGACACCTGCTGCCGCAGCGAGCGGCATGGCGGCGAAATGCTCACGCGCCAGCGACGCCGCCATGCCGCCGTTTTGCATGCCGACTTCGATGCTCACCGTGCGGGCGACGGATTCAGGATAGCGCAGCACTTTGGACACGACATAGCCGACACCGAAGCCGAGGACGTGAAGCGTGAATGCGGCGAGAGCTAACCGACCAAAATTCGATGCGATGGCGTCTGCGCTCGCAGCCACGATGCCGCCGCTCACCAGCGTGAAAGCCAGAACGGCGACCGTGGGACCACAGGCCCCGATCTGGTCTGCCGTGCGTGGCAGTTTCCACCGGATGAGCACACCAAGCACCACGGGCGCGATGGTGAGTTGTAGGGCGGATAAACACAGCCCCCACGCATCCACGGGCACATATTTTCCAGCAAGCGTACTCGTCCACATCGGCGTGAAGAAGAAAGCCAGCATCGTGGACGCCAGCGTGAGCACGACGGACAGTGCCACGTTCGCCTTCGCGAGGTAGCTGATCATGTTCGACGCCATGCCGCCGGGGCAACTCGCAACGAGGATGATGCCCACGGCAAGGCCTGGCTCGAGTTTCAGCGCCGTGGCAACGAGCCAGCCAGACAACGGCATGATCGTATATTGCGCCACGAAGCCGAGCGCCACGCTTCCAGGCATTTTCCAGATGGCTTTGAAGTCATCAATGCTCAGCGTCAGCCCCATGCCGAGCATGGAAGCCGCCAGCGACCAGAAGATCCACGGCTTATCGAACCACAGCATGGTCTGCGGTTTGAAAAAGGCGATCACCGCCAGCGTGACGAGCCACACGGGGTAGAGATTATTGAACCAATTGAGGAAGCGAGTCATGAATGGTGATACCAAGTAATGGAGTTCGTGATCAAGGTTTGATTTCACGAATTGCGGTACCGTTGCTTTCAATCATGAGCACCAGCTTCTTGAACTGGATCCGCTCACCAGCCTTCACCGCTTTGCGATACAGGCTCACACGATTGATCTCGCCGGGGAAAAGCTGCACCTCAGGCACATCGACTTTCACAAAGCCTGCTTTGAGTAACGCATCCTCCTGGCTGGCAGCATTCGGACGAATCGTCGGAGTCAGCGCGTAAAGCGTGCCGGGCTTGATAACCTCCGCGTCGAGCTTTTCGATGCTGGTGCGTAGAAACGGCATGTCTTTGACCGCTTCGGGCATTTCGTCGATGACGTAGTCGCGATCCGTGAAGAGCTTCACGCCGGGTTTCATGAAGGCGGGCTCGGGTGGCGGTGGTGCGGGCCAGGCGATGCGTTTTTGGCCGGTTTGAGGCTCGAACTGGCCCACGGCTTCCAGTTTGCCGAACATGATGCGGTCGGTGCTGCCGCCGTGGTCGCTTTGGGTGACGGTGAGCCAGAGGGTGCCTTCGTGTTCATGGAAGGTCGGGTATTGAAACGAATGCGGCGACTCGAAGCGGTATTTGCGCTGCCAGGTTTTGCCATCGCGGGAGATGTCCACGTTGAAGACGCTGCGATTGCAGTTCTGGATCTTGGTGTTCTCCTGCCAGCCGAGGTAATAGATGCCGGCGAACTTATCGAAGGTCGGTTTGGAGTTCAGACCGTTCGGCACGAAGGGTTCCGGCCCGGCGGCGGTCCATGTTTTGCCGTCCTGACTGGTGGTGAAGTGGTAGTTGCCTGCGTCGTTGCGCACGATGGCCATCCAGGTGCCGTCGGGCAGGCGGTTCACGGCGGATTCGCTGAGCTGCTGCGACTGCGGCTCGTTGTAGTGGCCGATGACTTCAAAGGTGGCGAAGTCATCGTGCAGCAAGGCGAGGGCGTTTTGTTTGCCGGGGAAGTTATTGAGCGCGACGTAGCGTCGGCCATCGAACTCCTTGAACGAATCGAAGATGTAGAGGCCCTGATTGATGCTGGGCCGTTTGAAGCCCAAAGCGGCTGCGTCCGCATGAAAATGACGCGGCTCCATGTCGAAGGTGCCTGCGGCGGTCTTGAGCCTGGCTTTGTGGATGCTGTCCTCGAAGGTCTGCGTGCGCAGATCAAAGTCGCGATACCATGTCACGGCCTGTTCTTTGGCCGGCTGGCTGCAAAAGTAGGTGCGCAGCGTGTGCTCTTCCTTGCGGATGATGCGCGGCACAAAGACCTGCGCATCCGGCAGCGTGATGTTGGCGAATGCCTGGCCCGCTTTGGCCATCGGGTGCTTTTTTTCGACCTTGAGCGTCTTCATGTTCACCACCGTCAGCACGCAATACATCGCCACGCCCGCGCCATGGCCGGGGGTCACGTCGTTGTCATGCTCGACGATGTAAGCCCGATCGCCGACACAGACGAACTCCGCATCATGCGCTCCTTTCACCTGCGGCGCGGTGACGCGAACGAGACGCTGCATGACGATGTCGCCAGCGAGCGCGGGGTCCCAGTTAGAGGGCAGCAGCGAGGGCTTGTGCAGCTTGTTGATCGTCTGCTTCAGAGACACCGCACCGGACACGCTCTTGCCTGCGGCTATGTCTTCCTCTTTGAATTTTGCCAGTAAGATCTCGCCATCGCCTTGGCGGTCGCGATCATAGGTGATCCAGATGAGGCCGTCCTTGTCCTGCACGCCGTCGGGATAGGAGACGTTGTTGCGCTCATCAAGCAGCAGGCCGTCACACCACGTCGCGCCATCGTCGGTAGAGATTTGCGCGGTGAGGTTGTTGCGACCTTTGAAGTTGAAGTGGTTTACCAGCAGCAAATTGCCCGACGCAAGTCGGCGAATGAAGAAGCGTGAGCCGGGATTCTTGATCGTGCTCGGCACCGCATCGCTCCAGGTGCGGCCTTTGTCAGTGGAATGGCTTTCCCATAGGTAGCCACCGCCCGTGCGTGTGAGTAGCCACAGGCGCCCGTCCTTCAATTCGGTAATCATGCATTCCAGCGCCCAATCAGGAGCCTTCAGCGCTCCGTGGAGTTTCCACGTCTTGCCTTCGTCGGTCGAAATGCCGGCACCTTGAAGCTGCTTTGGTCCGGCGAACCAGCCTTGGATGCGCTCTGTCGCATGCGTCACAGGCATGATCCACTCGCCCGAAGAAAGCACGGTCGGCTTGTTCATGCGGAAGGCGTACGGTCCCTCGAAACCGACGCGGAACTCCTCACCAAAGACCGGCGGCGTGGAATCGGGCTCGTCACAAATTCGCGCCCACACATCGTGCTGCGCGGTGTCTTTGTTGCCGCGATTGAAGATATACCAAAGCCGCCCCTTCGGATCGATCCACACCGTAGGATCGTAGCAGCGGGTGCCATCCTTGAGCAATCCCATCGCCTGCGGCGCGGTGAAGGTCTTTGCCTGATCGTCGCTGTAGCAAAGCAGCACCGTGTTCTCCGGCGCGGGCTCTTTGGGTCCGCCGGTGAACCAGGAGGCAAACACGCGCCCTTTCGCCGTGCGTTCAAGGCCAGGGATGCCTTGCCACGTGCGGTCAGGGTCGGTGGTGCGCTCGGCAGTCGCTTGCCCTGAAACAAGAACAAAAAGGCAGAAAAGGGATCGAAGAAACATGCTTCGAGAGAACGGCAGTGGAGGAGGTATTTCGCGTCTTAAATACCGTCATGGCGTGTTATGCTAACACCACCCAGAGGCGGGAAACGCTGGGTCTAGAAATGAGCCGGGACATGCTGAACTAAAGCTGAAGCCCACCCTGAGAATCTGGCGTCTCTGTCGATGGACTCGTGGATGTAGTTGCTGGCTTCCATTCAAAGCCAAGATCCGTGAGTTTCTCATATCGTTCAGGCTTCAATTTGCCCTCACGCCACGTGCGATTTTGGACAAAGCACCAGTTAGATAGCTGACGCTCTTTGTCATTTGGGTGCTCTCTGTCTCGCCAGCCACCAGGGACGTTGCAGTGACCGTGCTCTTTTTGGAACTCGACCATGCTTTGATATTGAAGATCCCAATAGCCATCACCCCGGATGCGGTTCTCCGCCCATTGGAAGCCTAACTCAGTCAGGCGTTCTTCCCGCTCCTTCGGAAGCCGTCCTTCTTTTTGAGCTTTTCGTTGACTTGTGCACCAAGTGGAAAGCCTTTTGGTTTCCGGGATAAAGTAGCTGGGAATCAAATGCCCGTGCTTATTCTTGAACTCAACAAGCTGGTCGAACCATCCATCCCACTGATCGCGGCGTGACTTCCAATCGACTCCGAGCACAGTGAGTTTCTGTAGCTTGTCAGGTTCAAGCTGGCCGCGTGTGTGAGCTAGACGTTGCTTGGTCAGCCAGCGGGAAAGTTCGATGCCTTCGGGCCATTCGTAAGGAACATCACAGTCTCCAAACCTTTCTTTGTATTTTTGCAACTCGCCATACCTGACGTCCCAACCTTTGGGCTCAAACTCCCAGGCAATGTTGATGGATTCCAACAAAGTCTGCATCTCCACCGCAAGCAGCCCATTTCTTTTGGCCGTTCGTTGCCCAGACACCCATTCAGCGAGCTTTCTCCAGTGCTCGCGCCGAGGCACATCGAGGTTGCCGTGCTCGGCATGGAACGACCGCGCTTGTTCAAACATCTGCTCCCAGGGCTGACTGCTCTTTTCCCATTGGAAACCCATCGCAGTCAGGCGCTGATCTCGCTCCTCGCTGAGTAAGCCGTCTTCCTTGTCGCGGCGCTGCGTCGTAATCCAACGCAGAAGGCCACCTTCGTTCTTCGCTTTGCTGCCACCAGGGAACTCGTTGTGTCGCTGAATATACCCCTGAAGCCGCGCAGCATACTCCTCCCATTTCTGCTCACTGACGGACCATGGAAAACCGATCTCATTCAGCGCCTTCACGCGGTCGGGCGACAGCTGCCCTTTACGATGGGCACTCCGTTGAATGTCGATCCATGTGGCCAGTCGGCACATCTCTGAGCTGTCGCCTGGGGGGTCCCAATGACCACACGACTTATGGAAAGCCGTGAGTTTGGCAAAGTTTCCGTTCCATTTCGTGTCATGTGGATTCCAATCAAAACCTACGTCGATTAGCTTTTGCCTGCGATCTGGGGGAAGGTCGCCACGGCGGTTCGCCATACGTTGAGTCTGGACCCACCGAGCCAAGGCAGGGTCTTCGGGATACCCGAAGGGCACAAGGACATCGCCATGCTGCGCTCGATACTCTAGGAGACGGCCAAATTGGGTCTCCCACGCAGGCTGACGCAGCGATTCCCAAGAGAATCCCAATGCGTCGAGTTCAGCCTTGCGATCAGCATCAAGCAATCCTTCGAGTTGTCTGTTTCGGACGTAATCCGTCCATCGAGAGAGACTGAGATGCTCATCTGACTCAGGCACATCGCAATGTCCGTGCTTTTGGATGAATGATTTCAACTGAGCTCTTCGCCTTTGCCAGTTTGTCTCCGTAGGACTCCAATCAAAGTTCAGGGCATTGAGTTTTGCCACCTTGTCAGCATCCAAGCTCTTCCTCTTGAAGAAGAGGCGTTGTGTTTGGACCCACCGTGCGAGGACTGGATCTCCTTCGTCCCCGATAGGAACCGAGCTATGACCATGCCGTGTATGGTAGTGGCGCAGTCGTTCATAAAGTTCATCCCATTTCTAATAAGCTCCGGGCTCCCAAGCGAATCCTTCGGCGTTTAGCGATTCGATCTGGTCATCGTCCAACAAACCTTCATGTCTGCGATTCCGAATGTGAGCAATCCACTTGTCTAGGCCAGGGAGTAGCGCTGATGCTTTTTTGTGTGTCGGCGAACTGCGTGATTCGCGCAACTGCTCCAAGCGCGTTTCCCAATCGGGCTCCTTTGCATTCCAGTCGAAGCCGATGGCGTCTAGCTGAAGAACTTGCTGCTGAGCAAGCTTCCCAGCCTTTCGTGCTGCCCTGACCTCCGCCATCCATTCCGGGAAGTCGTCGATCTGCGGATGACCTCTAGCGATGTCACAATGACCATGCAGACGAAAATACTCCCGTAGAACTGGGAAGTGATGCTCCCACCTTTCGGTGAAGCTGGAATCCAAAATCCCCAGTTCATTCAGAGCTTTAGCCTGGTCTTGAGTTAGACTGCCATTTTTGAGGGCTGCCCTTTGCCCTGATAGCCAACTGGAGAGCGCCCGATCTGCCGAAGGAACTGAGCAGTGCCCGTTTGCTTTCACGAACGCACGTAGCGCATCCATCATTCGAGACCATCGGACGACCTTGGGCTCCCAGTCGAATCCCAAAGCGTCAAGCTGAGCGATTTTCTTTGGCTCCAACTCTCCACGTCGCTTGGCGGTTCGGTTGCGTCCAACCCATGTGGCAAGGCTAGGATTCACTTCCCACCCAAACGGCACCAAAGTGTCGCCTAACTCCCGCTTGTATTGCCGTAAAGCTTCAAACATTGAATCCCAGGTGGTGCTGTCACGAGGTGCCTCGCGCCATAGCCCCAATTGCGAAAGAATCGCTTTTTGCTCCTCAGTCAGAGCTCGTGTGCCCTTTGCGGAACGTTTTCCTTGGACCCAATTGGCAAGTCCGCTGCTGGTTTCATTCTCCCTGGTTACCCGCGAATGGCCGTGCTGCTCATGAAACTCTTTGAGCTGTGCCAAACGAATTGCCCATGTTTCATCCACATCGTTGACCACCTTCCATTGAAAGCCAATGTCATCTAGGCGCCGCTTTCGCTCTGCGGAAATCTTTCCTTTGCGCCATTCCACCCGCTGCTTCACGACCCATCCGGCCAAGAGTTTATTTTGCGGCGAACGAGCAGGCACTCGGCAATGGTCGTGCTCCTCCTTGTATTTCAGTAGCTCCTGAAAACGCATTTCCCACGTTCCGGGCGCACGGTTCCACTCAACTCCTAAGTTTGTGAGCAGCCTCTCTCGTTCTGGATCTAGAAGACCGCGACGACGTTCCATGCGCTGACTGCTCAGCCAGCTAGCCAGAGCCAGCCCACCCTTCGATAGCGTCTGTGGGACATTGCAGTGACCGTTGATCTGCTTGTATTCGACTAGATCAAGATAACGCGTGCGCCACTCAGCATGGTTGGGGTTCCAATTGAAACCCAGCTTGTCCAAGAGCGCGATTCGCTCGGCTGACAATTTGTCAGCGCGCCGTGCGACACGTTGATTGACGATCCACTTGGCGAGCAATGGATGGTCTTGTGAGCGGAAGGGAATCTCAGTCGTGCCATGGGCTTCCCAATACGCCAGCATCTGGCCATAGCGCTCATCCCAAGGATCGCCCACGTCTTCCAGGCATTTGGCCGTAATGCTGGCTCTGAGCTGATCGAGTGAAAGCTCCGGCCCTAAGATGTCGAATGGTTCTCGGGAGCGACTGTCGTCATACCCGCCAGTTCGGCCTTTGTCCTGCCGCATGGCCCTGATCTCTTGAGCCAAAACATCATCGACCTGTTTGAGATTGTCGATCACCCGCCAGACCTCACTGAAGTCACTTCTTAGCACCGCTTGCTCAACCGATTCACCACGAGCCTGTTCGACATACAATGGCACAAGAATGTAGCCTTTTGCTTTGCCCTCTGACTTGCGCATGGCCCGACCTGTCGCTTGGACGATGTCCACCAAACTGCGCTTAGGAGCCATGAACGCGACAAGATCAACCGCAGGCACATCAACACCCTCGGTGAGGCATCGCGCATTCGAGAGAGTGGCTTGAGACGCCTGTCGGAATGCTTTCATTACCTTTTCACGGTCCGCCGTGTTCATGCTTCCGTTGACATGCAACGCTTGGAACTGCGGGAGATGAGTGGCTATGCCCTCTGGCCCATCCACCACAAAGGATTTTGCCGAGGCGACGGAGGTATGGAACGTGAATGCCTTCTTGATACCGTATTTTTTCACCACAGAAGCGAGCGCGATCTGGTTGGCCACCTGACGGGCCTTCACCTCGTCTCCATCGACGATCACGATGCTTCGCCGAAGGGCCTCATCCGTCACCATTTTGGACGTAACCACTGAGATGACGATCCGGTAGCCGCAAATGATACCAGCCTTCACCGCTTCCGTAAACGGAAGCGAATAGACCACCGGGCCATACACCTCTGGGAGATCCATCGAGAATACCAGTTTGGCATCTCCCTCCTTGTCACGTTGAGCGATGGTGTAGTGCCTCGGCGTTGCCGTCATGAAGAGACGCTTTCGTATAGCGACATTTTTGTCGTCTAGTGCGAGGCCAAATCGTAACCCTGGGCGTCCTGCTGTCTTGTGCGCTTCATCGAAGATTCCCAAGTCAAACGGCGGCATTCCGGCAGATGCCTCGATAACAACCTTCAGGGGCTGGTAGGTGCTGAAAACCAATCGAACGCCGTCATACTCGCGGGACAGGAAGGACTTTAATACCAACGGGTCAGTGGTGACGGGAAAGTCCAGGTCCCCAGGCCTTACCAGAATCTCGTCTGAATCCCGGTCCACGGTCGTGTCGGAGCACACACAGATGTAACTCATCCCGCCTCGCGGCCACGAGGTATGTCTCAGCCATTCGTGCAAGGTCTGCCGCACAAGAGCAAGAGAGGGAAGTAAAATGAGCACGGTCTTTACCCCCATTTGGTCCGTCACCCACAAAGCCGTGAGTGTCTTGCCTGAACCGCAGGCCATGAGTGCCAAAGCTCGATCACCATTCTGCAAACCTTGGCGGATGCTCAGGATTGCTTCCATCTGGTGCTTTCCAGGCGAGGCAAGCTCTCGCGTTCGCTGCTCTCCGGCGAGCCAAGCCTCGATGACAGCAAAATCTTGCGCATCCAATTCATCCAATTCATCCAAATCAGCCCCTCGCACAGCCATGAAGCCAAGCCGCTCTGTCGCCGTTTCGCCGACCTCGTAAGCATTGGTGAAAACAAGCCGCTGAGGCACACGGTCAGCGAGTCCGAAGAAGTTCCCAAGGTCATTCCACAGAATGGTCTGTCGATCCTGGCGAAACTTCACTTGGTAGGCTGTGAACTGATCATCCTCCGCAAGGATCAGCCCATCAATGCCCTTGTCCGTCGCTGGTAGAACCAGCCGCTGCCGAAGTTCCAAAGACTCTGTCCCGATTGGCCAGACCTCCTTTGCCTGAGGCACCCGCTGAGTCGCAAGGTAGGCCTCTGCGAAGACCTCAAACGCCGCGCCACGCTCCTGAGGTGTGAGCAGTGCATTGATGCGGTCCTCCAACTCAGCAAAGCATGAAAGCCCGGCGAAGAACCGGCTTTCAACGAGCTTGAAGGAGTGGAGGTGGCGGGGCCTTGGCATTGGGTGGAAAGCCTTATGATGGCGGAAAGCACTGTTAGCACAAGCTCCACTCGGGAATGCCAGTACGGCAGCGTGCGCGAGCATTTCGCCGATGGACATGCTTCTTCGTATGTTATGCTAACACCGTGCCCGAAACCACCTCCGCCACGCTCAAAGACATCGCACGTGCCACAGGCGTGTCGATGATGACGGTGTCGCGGGTGCTGCGTGGAGCGCCGAAGGTTTCGACGGAGACGCGGGCACGGGTGCAGACGGAGGCAAAGCGACTGAACTACCAGCCGGACCCGCACCTTGCGCGCATGATGCAGGTGGTGCGCGGAAAGAAGGAAACGCGAGTGCGGGCGGTGATCGCGGTGATTCGCGAGCATGTGCCGCAGGATGGACTGCTGAGCGCCTCATACCAGTATGTGCCCATCGAGCCGATCCGCAGCCGTGCGCATGGACATGGATACGCGGTGGAGGAGTTTTGGCTGGGTAAGGATGGCCTGACGCCGAAGAAGCTGCAAAAAGTCATGCACGCACGCGGCATCGAGGGCGTGATCGTTTCGCCGCAAAGCACGCAGTTGCCATGCAGCAAGCTCGACTTCTCGCCCTTCGCCGCAGTGACTTTTGGGAATGCGATGAACTCGCCAGCACTTCACATGTGCGCTGGAAACATGACCCTGGGCATTCACATGGCAGCGGAACAGCTCGCCGCGCGCGGTTACAAGCGCATCGGCGTGGCGGTGACGAAGTGGATCGTGAACCGCTCGCAGTTCGGCTATAGCGGTGGCTTGTTTCACTGGCAGCACGGCCTGCCGCCAGATGATCGCGTGCCGCTGCTGCTCTTCCCGAGCAATGATATCAGCCGAGGCTACGATCCTTTTGCCAAATGGATGCGCGAGCACCAACCCGACGCACTCATCACTTTCGATACCCATGTGCCCGGCTGGTTGAAGCGTCTTGGTTTGCGAGTGCCGAGAGACATTGGCTTCGTCGTGCATGACTGGACGCCGAAGATGACCGAGTGCGCTGGCATCTATCAACGGCGCGATCATCTCGCCGCTGCGGCAGTTGATTTGGTCGTCACGCAGCTTTCTCAGCACGAACACGGCGTGCCCGAAGTGCCGCGCCAGATCATGATCCCGCCCCAGTGGGTGGATGGGCCGAGTGTACGGGTGAGCCCGAGCAAAGATGGTCATGAGCAAAGACGGTCATTGACCGGCTTCGCCGTGACGTGATAGAAACGCGTCCATCATGACACTCAAATCGCGCCGACATTTTCTTCAGAGCAGCTTGTCCCTCTCCTCGCTGCTAGTCCCGAACGCTCTGCGAGCCCAGTCTGCAGGCAAAAAAGAAATCAAGAAAGGCTATGCCACGGGGCTGAAGTCACCGCAGCAGGCACGTTGTGTGACAGACTTGAAAGTACAATGGATCTACAACTGGACCTCGAAGCGACCTGTGGGGCTTCCGGAAGGCGTTGAGTGGGTGCCGATGGTCTTCAAGGACAACGAGAATCAATTCGCGATGAAGGCAGTGGAGGAAATCCGCGCGGATTTGCCAAACAAACCGTCTGCAGTTCTCGGCTTCAACGAACCTGAGGGCAAAGACCAAGGAAACACGACCGTCGAACAGGCGCTGGCCGTTTGGCCGAAGCTGGAAGAGCTCAAATTGCCGCTGGGCAGCCCGGCTGGCGTGCATGCAGACAGTCCGTGGATGCAGAGCTTCATGAAGGAGGCTTTGAAGCGAAAATACCGCATCGATTTCATCACCATTCATTGGTATGGCGACCCGAACGCCTCGCAGTTCATGTCCCACCTGGACAAGATCGCCCGCTTGTATAAACGGCCGCTGTGGATCACCGAGTTCTGCCCTGCCGACTGGAGCGCCACGAAGACGGGCAAGAATCAGCACGCTGAGAAAGACGTGCTGCGTTTCATCAAAGATGCGCTGCCGCGACTCGAGAGGTCCAACGACGTGGAGCGTTATGCGTGGTTCGGAACCGCGGCAGGAAACACACCCACCGGATGTTCCGCCTTGTGCGATGCCAGCGGTGCGCTCACCAAGTTGGGCGAGGCTTACGCGGAGGCGTGACAACGATCCCGAGTTGGCGATTTCCCATCAAAATGGAAGATGTTAGCTGGCTTTGATTCCAGGCTATGTTTAAGCCTTCCCATCTTATGTCTGCCGACATCCGCTTACTCGAACCCAATGCTCTCTGGAACTGCTTCGCCGATCTGAATGCCGTGCCTCGACCCTCGAAGCGAGAAGACCGCGTGGTGGCTTTTGTACGGGCATTTGCTGAGCGCCACGGGTTGACGTCGATTCTCGATAGCGCTGGCAATGTCATCATCAAGAAGCCTGCGACGCCGGATCGTCAGGACAGGCCTGCGGTCATCATGCAGGCGCATCTCGACATGGTTCACAAGGCGGCTGACGGACTCAACTTCGACTTTGATAAGCAAGGCATCGACATGTGGGTCGATGGCGATTGGGTGCGGGCACGTGGCACGACGCTCGGTGCTGATAACGGCCTTGGCGTGGCCGCGATCCTCGCGGTGCTGGCTTCGAAAGACCTTTCGCATCCGCCCATCGAGGCGGTTTTCACGCTCGATGAGGAGCAGGGCATGGGCGGTGCGCTGGGGTTGCAACCCGGGCTGTTGACGGGCAAAACGATGCTCAATCTCGATTCGGAGGAAGACGACACCTTCACTATCGGCTGTGCGGGCGGCATCGACACGACGGGATGTTATGAATATACACAAAAAGACCATGCAACCACCGCGCCCATGGTTGCCATCCAGATCAGAGGTCTGCGCGGCGGACATTCCGGGCTGCAAATTCACGAGGGACGTGCGAATGCGATCAAGCTCATGACGCGACTGCTTAGCGCCTGTGGCGAGGACGTCCTTGCTCTCAGCATGATGCGTGGTGGCAGCGCGCGCAACGCGATACCGGCGCAATGCGTGGCGCAGGTGGTGATTTTGGATCAAGCCCGATTTGAGGAAAGCTTCCAACGCGAAGCCGCTGGCATCCGCGCAGAGTTTAGCCTGATCGAACCCGGGCTCAACATCACCACAGTGCCTGTGAGTCTCACAAGTGCCGACGTTCAAACGATGTGCGCAGAGCATCAGAAGTCCCTCGTCCTCGCCATGCAGGCCGTTGTGAACGGAGTCTATCGCATGAGTCCAGTCGTGCCCGGATTGGTAGAGGCATCTTCAAATTTTTCCACCATCGCACTCGGCAACGGCAAGGCCGAGTGGGGCAGCCTTCAGCGCAGTTCCGTGGAGTCGAGCAAGCTCGACGTCGCCCGTGCCTTCCGCGCGCCATTTGAACTCATCGGTGCCCACGTGCGCTCTGGCGACCCCTATCCCGGCTGGAGCCCCAGTGCCGAATCGCCCATCCTTGAAAAGATGAAGACGCTCTATCGCGACCTCTTCGGCCACGACGTGAAGGTCAGCGCCTGCCACGCCGGTCTCGAGTGCGGCGTCATCAGCATCGCTTATCCTGACCTCGACATGATCTCCTTCGGTCCGAACATCCACGAAGCACACTCGGAGAAAGAGTGCTGCAGCATTTCCTCCGTGCAGAAGTTCTGGAAGCTACTCACCGCGACGCTAGCGGCTATGTAGTGCTAGAAGATTTCAATGATCACGCGAGCTGTTCGTAGGCGATGAGCGACGGCTCCATGGCCTTCAGGGCCGTGGCCCAGAAGTCGGGGCTGGTGAGGTCTTCGCCGAGCGTTTGCTTCACCACTTCCTCGCACGATGCGCTGCCGGTCATGGAAAGGAAGGCCTCGTAGCGTGGCAGGAAGCTCGCGCCTTCGGCCTTGAAGCGTGCAAACAGCGCTTGGCTGAGCAGGTAGCCGAAGACATAAGGGAAGTTGTAGAAGGAGACGCCAGTGATGAAGAAATGCATTTTGTAGGCCCAGAACATTGGGTCGGTGCCGTCGTCCAGCAGTGTGTCGCCGTAGAGCTTTCTTTGCGCATTAGTCATGAGTTCGCGGAGACGACTCACGCTGACCTCTCCGCTGGCACGCTCCGTGTAGAATGACTTTTCAAACTCGTAGCGCATGGGGATGTTGATCAGGTAGGCATGTGCGCGAAGCATCTCTTGGTCGAGCAGATAGGCTTTGGTCTCAGGCGTGATACCGGGATCGCTCATGAGACCATCGAGTAAGATCATCTCACCGAAATTCGACGCCGTTTCAGCGAGTGTCATCGGGTAGCTGGCCGCAAACGAGCGTGCAGGTCGCAGCACGCACGAGTGCCACGCGTGACCGACTTCATGCGCGAGTGTGACCATGTCATGTACGGCGCTGTGGAAGGTCATGTACACGCGCTCCTCATGCTTGAGCTGTGATCCGGTGCAGAAGGCCCCTGGACGCTTGCCAGCACGCGGTTGGGCCTCGATCCAGCGTTGCGCGAGCATCTCACGGAAATATGAGCCGAGCTTCGGATACGCGGCGCTGAAGGCTTGATCGACCGTTTTGCACGCCTCGTCCCAAGTTAGTTCTTTTTCTTCCGGCGGAGCAATTTGCGGTGCTTCGAGGTCGAAGTAGTGCAAAGCGGTCGTGCCTTGCAGCTTCGCCGTTTTTATCAGTGCACGACGCGGCAGCTCGATGTGCGCGTGAATGGCCTCCATCATGGCATCGAGCGACTTTCGACTCATCGCGCCATCAAACAAGGGTGTGTCGAGAAAGTGCGGAATGCCGCGACTGCCATACAAGCTCAGCCGTGTGCCAGCGATGCCATTCAAACCGGCCGCGAGAGTGACAGCATGATCATTCCATGGCTTCTGCCCAGCATGAAACGCGGCTTCGCGCAGTTTGCGATCTGGCTCGGACATCAGGGCGCGGCGGCGTGACATGGGCACCGTTTCATTGTGACCATCCGGGAAAGTCATCTCGAACTCCATCTTTCCGGTGAGCGTGTCGTAGAGCCGTCCCCAGGCATGCAGGCCATTCACATTGAGATCGGCCGCCAGCGCCTCCATCTCTGACTTCATCTGATGCTGTCCCTCGTAGCGCATACGCTTCACCGCATGCTCGGCGTTCTTCAAAGAGACATCGTTGAGCAGCGTTGCGAAGGCAGCATCACTCAAAGCAGCGAGTGCTGAGCGCAAAGATGCCATGAGCTTGGTGCTCTCGGCTTCCAGCGTTGAAATCCACGCTTCATCGGCCTTCACGGCTTCATCATTCGCATCATCTGCGGACAAGCAGCCGAGATAGGCTGACAGATGACCAAGGCGGTCGCTAAGTGACTCCAGCGCATTGATCACGCGCACGATCTCAGCCGTATCGCCGGTCAAGGCGGCAGCTTGGGTCTTGAGCGCCTCGACATCGCGCACGAGCGCAGATTTGAAATCGGTGTAGTCGGATTCGCCAAATTTGGAGAACCAGGATTCGAGGGACCAGCGGTCGGGGGTAGAAGTGGACATGCTCCTTTGTTACGAGGAAGCGCGCACCGCGCAAGCAGCCTTAAAACACCGAGGCGTCGATGATGGCGAGCACATCCTCCAGTACGTCCTGCGGCGCGCGTTCAATAAGCTTCAGCCCACGTGCTCGGAAATCGAGCGACTTCACCTGCTCGCACATGACAAAACCGGTCAGCGAGGTGCGGCCGCTGATCGGCACATGGAAAGGCATGTGGCGGTTGGTGTTGGTGATCGGGCAGCAGATTACCATGCCCGTTGCCTTGTTGAAGACATCCTTGCTCACCACCAGCGCCGGGCGGCGGCCTTTCTGCTCGTGGCCGGATTGAGGATCAAAATCCAGCGCCACGAGATCACCTTGACGTGGGACGTAAGCAGCCATCACCAGACCTCCCGCCCACTCGTTCCCCAGTCGAATTCAGCAGTCTTGCTCCCCTTCGGCATGGCGGCGGCCAGATCCTCGATGCGATGGCGGCCACGAACACGCGACGGCGCATCCGCAGGCTTCACAATGATGGCGTCCTTATTGGGAGAGAGCACCACTTCGAGACTGGCCCCGGTTTCGATGCCCAATGCCGTGAGCAGCGTCTTAGGCAGGCGTACTCCCTGGCTGTTTCCCCATGCTTGCAGTGTTGTGGTCATGCCCAGATTGTATAGCCCTAGGCTAAACATGGCAAGTTTGTGTTTCCTGCCGTGCTTCGTGCTACCGGCTCACTCTTCCACCGCCTTCGCCCAACATGAGGGCTTCGATTTCTTCGCGGGTGCTGTAGTTGTAATCGCCTTCGATGGAATGCGCTAGGCAACCCGTAGCGGTGGCGAAGGCGATGGTGGTCGAAGGTGTGGAGTTCTGGAGGAATGAGTAGACCAAGCCGGCTGTAAAGGCATCGCCTGCACCAAGGCGATCAACGACATGGGTGATCGGATACGGTGGCGCGGTGTGGAGTGTCTGCGTGGCGGCTTCGTAAAGCGTGCCGCCGAAACATTGCATTGTGGCGCTGGAACCATCACGCACGGTCATGGCCACGTGTGTGAGATTGGGGAACTGCTGCACGATCTCCGCGGCAAGAGCGCAGTGATCGCTGGTGGTTTCGATGCCGAGCATCGCGGTGGCATCGCTGATGCCGCCGACGAAGACGGTGACGTGCGGCAGCAGCATTCTCATAGTGCGCGTGGCGAGTTCGCGGGCGGAGAGCGGCGGCTCCCAGCGCCAGAGCTTGGTGCGGTAGTTCATGTCGCACACGACTCTGATTTTTCGGTGCGCGGCTTCCTGTACGGCGATGAGCGCGACCTCGGCGGCATTGCGCGAGATGGCGGGCGTGATGCCAGAGATGACGAAGCACTCGCAGCCGGTGAAGATCGCATCCCAATCGTAAGCCGACGCGGGCGTGATGGCCACGGCAGAGCCGTCGCGGTCGTAGATGACGTTGCCGCCGCGCTGATTGGCACCGTGTTCGAGGAAGTAGATGCCCAGGCGGCCTTCTGAGGAGCGCAGGATGTGTTTCGTCTCCACACCGAGGCTGCGCAGATCAGCGATGCAGGCATCAGCAATGGCGTGATCAGGCAAAGCGGTCACAAAAGCCGCGTCGATGCCGAGATAGGCCAACGAAGCTGCGATGGATGCTTCTGCACCGCAAAGGTGACATTCACGCTACCTGGCATGGCCTGCTGAAACCGCGCAAAGCCAGGCGTGGCGATGCGGGCCATGATTTCGCCGAACGTTACGACGCGGCTCATGGGCGCACTTGCTTGACGATGTCGCTGGCCTCGCGTGCGAGCTTCGTGATCGCCGCCCAGTCGCACTTGGCAATCAAATCCTTCGGCGCGAGCCATGAACCGCCGAGCGCGAGCACGGAAGGCTCCTTCAAATACTGCGCCGCATTCGCTGGCCCCACGCCGCCGAGCGGAATGAACTGCACGCCGAGGTGCATGAAGGGCGCGGAGATAGTGCGCAGATAGACCAGGCCGCCGCAGGGTTCGCTGGGGAAGAACTTGAGCAGCTTGCAACCGGCCTCGATGGCCAGTTCGATGTCCGTCGGCGTGCAAACACCTGGCGCGAAGGGCAGGCCGATGCGTTTGGCTTCAGCGACGACACGCGGATTCATCCCCGGAGCCACACCGAAGCTCGCCCCCGCTTCCTTGGCATCGTTGACTTGTTTGGGAGTCAAAATCGTGCCCACGCCGACGGTCATTTCCGGCACCTCAGCGCGAATGCGTCGCAGCGATTCGAGCGCGGCATCGGTGCGCAGTGTGAGTTCGATGCAATCCACGCCGCCCGCGAGCAAGGCCCGCGCCATCGGCACGGCATCGTCAGCACGGTCGATCATGAGCACGGCAATGACGCCGGTTTTTTGGAGGTGGAGGGTGAGTGATTCGGTCATTGCCTGAAGCAGGACGGGAGCGGTGCTTTTGCAACTGGCATGTGCGGATCGTCGAGCTGGGAGTGTTTCATGGCGTGGGGGCCGCCAATGTCACTGCATTCCCAGTGCCACGTTTTTGTGATGACGCTGGATTGACGCCCTCAGCAGCCCCTCGCTAGACTGCAAAACTCGGTCCCATTCGCGATCCGCAATCTTTTCGAAGTGTTCCAGCCTTAAACGTCGCTTGTCGAACAACCAGTACTTTATGGAAGGCATGAAGTAGCGAAGGCATGCCAGCCATTCAGCGTAGTTGATCGCAAGCGGATTACCCGCGTATAGATAAATTTTGCCTGCGTTCGTGGCGCAAGCAATCGCATGGGCCGACAAAAGCATGGATCGATACTTGGGATTGCCGGCCAGAAGAAACTTGTGGTCTTCACCTTCGACATATTGCCGGATCATGATGTAAGCCCTCAAAATGACTTCGATACTGGCAGGAACCGTGGACATTGTGAGGAAATGACGAAGATCGTAGCCGTGGTGGTACATCCAAAGCGCAATGTCACTGATGGTTGCTGTTTTGCCGTTACTCCTTGTGAATTGCCCTGCATTTAGAAGCCGGAAAACTGATGCAAACGGCACCGGCAAACCCTTCGTTGTGAATGCATCTGACATGAGGTGAAGCAATTGCTTGATCAGGGCTACGGTGAGTGCTTCGCCGGGAAACCGTTGATTGGCTTCACTGCCAGCGCTTCCACCCTTCCAAGTAGTGGAAGTGCCACGACAAATATCCAACACACCAAAAATGAAACCAAAAATCGGATCATGCCCAGGAGTGTCGATTCGATGATTCGATCCTCCAGTTTGATCGAAGGGTGCCTTAGAATTTAGTTCGAGCCATTTTTGCAGGTTCTCTGGGAGCTTGAATTTCTTTAGCCATGAGGTCAGGTCGCTGCCGTTTTGCCCTTCATAGCGACCTGACGTGATGTCTTGCGGAATCCCAACAACCAAACAATCGATCGTCGCAGCAACCACGCCTGCAAAACCAACAAAAATATAGTCCCATTTATCCCAGCGAAATTGAGCCTGATAAACGTCTTCTTTTATGTCTTGGAGATCGGCCTCGGAAAGCAATGCATCATAAGGCAGCGTAACATCGAGGCGGCTTTCCTCGCAGTAGGCCATAGAATCAGTGCAGAACTGAGTCCAAGAAGAAAACTCGAGGTGCCTCGTTGCGGATGACACGTTTTGGCTCTCAGCCTCATAAATGTTTTGAATGTCCGTAGCGCTCCAATCGCTCAGGTCTTCACTCGACAAGAGTGATGCTCTGTCTTCGATGCTTGAAAGCATCTGATCCAATTCGATGAGAGCCTCAGCATCTCCATCGGTCTTTTGCAGTGATTCATTGATGAGGGAAACCCTGTCCTCCAGGCTTTTCAAGAACTGCTTCTGGGCGATCAGGGCTACGCGAAGCTGATCCAAGTGTTGAACTTTGTGCTCAGGAGATTGCATAAGTTTCGTGCTTTTTGTTGATTGCCTCCTGAAGTTTTGTGATTCGTTCACGAAGTCGATCAATTGACTCTCGATTTGCGTCTGCTTTCTGAGCCGCAGCACTAAGCTCATCAATTCGTTTCAGCAGATGATTGATCGTGTCTTGGAGATTTCGAATCACTCGGGCAGCTTTGCGTTGGGTCTGCACCTCTGATGCCCGGCGTTTTTCTTCTTTGGAACTGCCAAAGGCCCATTTTAGAGCCGAATAGACGGCCACTCCTGCCAAGATACAGACACCGATTCCTGGCACCATCCCGAGTCCCAGACCCAAGGCTGCCAGCCCCGACGTTATACCAGCAGCGCCAAGGCCGATAACGCTGCCACTGAGATAAATCGCCGCGATTGGCACACCAACTGCACCCAACCCTTGCACTGCATTTTTCAGTGCATCAGCAGCGGCAGCGTCATCTTTTCCATTCTTGGATATTCGTGCTGCTTCCTCAACAAAACGAATCATCGCTTTCAGTTGGTCCTCGTTGATCCGAAGGCTGACGCACGCCTTTTTGAGAAGCGCTTTTTCGGAGTCGGTGACCTCCTCGTCGGAATAGATCACCTCAATGATCGACAGCATCACTGAAAAGCGAAGCTCGGACGAGCAAGTTGAAAGCACGCTGAGCTGGTGATCCAATGCAGGTGGATGAAGCGCGAAATCCCGGACAGTAGCTTGGAGTTCTGGCGATAAGTGATCGATTTCGAGCGTCTCGTAGATTGTCAGGAGTTCCGTTGACTCGACCCGCCCATCAATGGCGGCAGCAGCGAAGATGGCTCCATAATAGGCCACCAATTCGTTTGGAGGCAGCTTCTTGATGTCGAGTGTTTCCATAGTGGTGTTTGAGATTGATACTCATCCCACTTCTGGCATCCAAAAATGCAGATGCAATCGCCAGTGTTACGTTGTCTGCGCAA
This sequence comes from Verrucomicrobiaceae bacterium, assembly GCA_947466075.1. Taxonomy (GTDB): domain Bacteria; phylum Verrucomicrobiota; class Verrucomicrobiia; order Verrucomicrobiales; family Verrucomicrobiaceae; genus Prosthecobacter. The sequence continues at coordinate 93,592 of CANIBP010000005.1, read as the reverse complement.
TCTCCGCAGCATTGCCGTTAACGCATTTGCATCGGACTGCCAACACGAGTGCCGCCTCACGACTTCGTGATCTTCAAATCATCCACATAGATCCAGTTGTCGGTCTCGATCTCGGGATGGCGGTACATGCCGAGCTTGAGGAAGTGCTGGAAGTCGTTGTGCATGTTCGGGCCGGTGGCGGTGGCGACGGGCTGGGTCATGTCGTTGAGGAAGAAGGTGGCTTTGCCGTCGGCTTGTTGCGACCAGTGGATCTCGACGGCGATGCTTTGCCATTTGCCGGGCTCGATGAAGATGGGGCCGTGTTTTTGCGATTGATCGGGGCCGTAGGCGATGCCGATGCCGAGCTTGCCCTGCAATTCACCGAGACCAAGGAGCACGGGCGGACTCTTGGAGGCAAAGCCGTCCCAGCTTTCACCACGAGCGCGATCCGGCTGATCGTGCCACTGGCCGATGATCCACCAGCGATTCTTTGGTGCATCGGACACGAAACCCTTTGGCACCATGAAGCGCCAGGCGTAGCGCACGGTGTCGCCCTGCTTGCAGGGGTAATCGACGCTGACCTCGGCGCGGATGCCGCCATTGAGCTTCTTCTGGCCGGGGAACACATGCAGACCGAGGTGCTGCGCCGCGCCTTCGCCCATGATGGCGACGTTTTCGACGGCAGGGACTTCGACATGGGCGAACTCTAGCAAATCGTCTGGGATGACGCTGCGGAGATACGTGAGTTCTTTCTCACGAGCAGCAGGATCGGCACTGCGGCCGCAGGAGGTGAGCAGCAGGAGTGTGGTAAGGATGCGGAGGTTCATGGCTGGAAAGAATGAATCATCTGCACGGTGATGGCACGGGCTATTTTTTAGCCTTCTTCGGTGCGTCTTTTTTCTTACCGCGTGGTGCGTCGCTGGTGGGATAAAGTGTCTGCGGATTTGCGGCTTCTCCGGCAGGACGGCGTGCTTTCGGATCTTTGCCACCGATCTCAGATTCCATCTGGGTGGCGAGGGCTTGGAGCTTGGCGACGATGTCAGGATGTTGGGCGGCAAGGTTGGTTTGCTCGCTGATTTCGGTGTCGAGGTTGTAGAGGCGCGGATTCACTTTCGCGTCAGCGGCGGCTTCTTTGCCCATGGTTTCGTTTTGAGTGGCAATGGCGAGCTTCCATGGGCCTTGGCGCACGGCTTGGAGGTTGTAACTGGCGAAGTAGTAGTGGGCGTCACGCTGTGACTCTTTGGTTTTGCCAAAGAGCAGCGGCGAGATGTCGCGGCCATCAATGACGGGCTCAGCAGGGACTTTGCCGCCAGAAATCGAGACGCAAGTGGGGAGCATGTCGATGGTGCCAGCGACGGCATCGCACACGCTGCCGGGGACGATTTTTCCGGGCCACCAAGCGAGGGTGGGGACGCGCACGCCGCCCTCCCAAGTGCTGCCTTTGCCACCGCGAAGCGGTAACGCGCTGCCGCCGTCTGCACCTTTGATGAGCCATGGACCGTTGTCGCTGGTGAAGACGACAAGGGTATTTTTATCGAGCTTCAGCTCGCGCAGCGTGTCGAGGACGCGACCGACGCTCCAGTCCACCTCCTCCACCCAGTCGCCGAAGCGGCCGTTGGCGGATTTTCCTGAGAAGGCCGCACCTGGGTGGATGGGCGTGTGCACGGCGGTGTGTGGGAAGTAGAGGAAGAAGGGTTTCTCTTGGTTCGTGCGGATGAAACCGAGTGCTTCATCGGTGTAGCGCTCGACGATGCGGCTTTGGGCCTCGTCTGTGAGGAGTTCGGCCACTTTGTCGTCGCGCATGAGCGGCACGACTTTCGCGCCGGTTTCCTTTGCGGTCTTCTGCATGTCGTTGGAGTAAGGAATGCCAAAGTAGTGATCGAAACCTTGCTTGGTCGGCAAAAACTCCGGCTGATTACCCAGGTGCCACTTGCCGATGCACTGCGTGGCGTAGCCTTGCTGCTTCAAGTGCTCGGCGATGGTTGTTTCGGCGGGATTGAGGCCGTTCTTGTTTCCTGGTGAGTAAACGCCGGGCACGGACACCCGCACGCCATAGCAACCGGTCATCATTTGCGCCCGAGAAACGCTGCAAACCGGTGCGGCGTAAAACGAGGTGAGCTTCATGCCAACCCTCGCCATCTTGTCCAGGTTCGGCGTTTTTTGCTTCGTGGCTCCAAACGGACCGATGTCGCCGTAGCCGAGATCGTCGATGAAGATGATGACGATGTTCGGCTTATCGGCGGCGAGAAGGGTGCTGGTGAGGCAGAGTAGGGCAAGGAGGAATGACTTCATGGTGGGTGAGCGGCCATAAACGCTGCCCAAAATTGTTTGTGTCAGGTCATTGCTTTGGAGGTGATGAATGGCATCCCTCTTGCTCTATTAACGGGTCAGCCTGACCGACCATGACTCCAGCTCCGCTCGACACCACCATTCCGACACTCGGCCCGTGTCTGTTTCACTCGCCTTTGCATCCCATCGGCGCGGTGGAGGCACCGTTCAAGACCGAGGCACGCGACCGCATCCTTTATCACAGCCATTTAATCGAAGACGGACGTGATGTTTCAACGCCGAGCTTTGAGGAAGCAGGTGCGCGGGAGATGGTTTACTTCGATCCAGCGAAAACGACGGTCGGCATCGTGACCTGCGGCGGTTTATCGCCGGGTTTGAACGACATCATTCGCGGCATCGTGAACCAATGCTCGCTGCAATACGGCATCAATCGCATCTACGGCTTCCGCTATGGCTATGAGGGTCTCGTGCAGCGCTATGGGCACACGCCGGTGGTCTTGCGGCCAAGCTCCGTCGAGCAGGCGCATAACTTCGGCGGTACGATGCTCGGCAGTTCGCGCGGCCAGCAGGACATCGGCGAAATGGTGGACACTCTGGAGGAGATGAACGTCGATATTCTCTTCGTCATCGGTGGTGATGGCACGCTGCGCGGCGCAGCGGAGATCGTGAAGGAAATCGAGAAGCGCGGTTTAAAGAAGGCGGTGGTCGGCATTCCGAAGACCATCGACAATGACATTCGCTTTCTCGACAAGAGCTTCGGCTTTGAGACCGCCTTCGCTGCCGCGGTGCAGGCCGTGAAGTGCGCTTATACCGAAGCTACCGGTGCGGTGAATGGCGTGGGCTTGGTGAAGCTCATGGGCCGTGATTCGGGTTTCATCGCCTGCTACGCCGCGCTGGCGGGCAGCAATGTCGATTTCGTGCTCATTCCCGAAGTGCCGTTCGAGTTGGAAGGTGAAGGCGGGCTGCTGGAAAGCCTGCGTTACCGGCTTAACAAGCGTGGCAGTTCGGTCATCGTTGTGGCCGAAGGCGCGGGGCAGCATCTCATGCAAACCGGCAATGCCACGGATGCCAGTGGCAATCAACGCTACGGCGACATCGGTCACTTCTTGAAGGACCGCATCAACGCTTTCTTCAAAGAGCGACGCACCGAGGTGAACCTCAAATACATCGACCCGAGTTACATCGTGCGCAGTGTGCACGCGAATGCAGCGGACAATGTCTATTGCTCACGCCTTGCGCAGTCCGCCGTGCACGCCGCCATCGCTGGAAAGACCGGCATGCTGGTGGGTCGCTGGCATGGTTCCTTCGTGCATCTACCGCTCGAAATGGTCATCCACGGTCGCCGCAAAGTGGATCCCACTCAGGAACTCTGGCACAGTGTGCTGCAAGCGACTGGGCAGCCGTCGGTGTTGCGGTGATTACTTCAGCGATGGTAGCTTCGCTGAGTAATGCACGCAGCGGTGGCGGTTGTCGTCGAAGGCAAAGTGGAGCCACTGGCCGTCTTTGCTGACAAAGCCGTCGGGGTAGTTCATGCGGCCTTTGGGGCCATCGACGGACTCTTGCTGAAGCACGCGCTGATAGGGCCAGGATTTGCCGCCATCAAAGCTGATCCAGAGGGCCATGGGGCTGCGGTGCTTGCTGTTGGGGTTGTGAAGGAGCGCCACGTTGTCACCGCCGAGGCTGTAGAGCATGGCTTTGCTGCCAGGATTCGGGATGGGCGTGATGCTGGCGTAGTTGGGCCAGGTTTTGCCGCCGTCTTTGCTCTCCGCTTTGAAAAGCATGCCGCCGAGGCGGTCGCCACGCAGCACCATGAGAATGCGGCCGTCGCTGAGTTCGACAATGCTGTTTTCGGCCCAGCCGTGGTAGCGATCATCAGGCGTGAGACGGATGTCGCCGTGCTCGGTGTAGGTTCTGCCGCCATCGTTGCTGATGAGGACACCGTTGCGCGGATTGCTGACGTAATGCGTGAGCGCTTTGTGCCAGGGCTTCTCCTCGGCTTCTGGTGGCGGAGTGCCTGAAGGCGGGCCTTCGTAATGTTGGAACGGAATCATGATGCGACCGTCTTGGGTGATGATGTGCCCGCGGATGAAAGTGAACTTCGCGAGACGGCCGGGCATGGGCTCGGGTTTGCTCCAGGTCTTGGCGTTGTCGTCGCTATGCATCATCCACGACTGCCAGTCGCGGCCCCAGGTCTGCGAGTGCGTGCTAAAGAACATGGTGGTGCGCTGGCCCAAAGTCATGATCTCCGTCGCGCCTTGACCACTGGTGATGCCGCTATGCGGAAAGGTGGTGTCCACCGTCTCCAGTGGCGACCACGTTTTGCCTTCATCGGTGCTGCGGGTGATACCGATGTAGTTTTTTGGCGAGGGCTCAAAGTCATCGCCCGCGAGCATGGAGATGATCCAAGAGCCATCGGGCATCTGCCGCAGGGTGGTGTCGCAGACCATCTTGTTGGGCGTGATGCCATCATAGGGGATGCTTTTGCGGTACTGCTTGGCGTCTTCGATGGCTTGCGCGGCCCACTTTGGGTCGGGCACGATCGCTTTCGGCAAATGCGGGGCGAGGGCTTTGTTGACGAGACTGCTCTTGAGTTTGGTTTGAGCAGTAAAGTCGGCTTCGGTGAACTTCACGTGCAGAATCTCGGCGTCGGTGTGGCGGTTCCAATCATAGAGGATGTGGATGTCGCCATTCGGTGCCTGGAAACCATCTGGATACGAGACCTCGCTGCGATCATCGATGAGCAAGCCTTTACCCCAGGTGCGGCCATCATCGTCGGAGAGGAAGGCCGTCATGCTGCTGCGACGCGGCAGGCGAACGTCGATGGGGCCGTTTTTGACGAGGAGTAGATTCCCGCTGGCGAGACGGCGGATGAAGAAGCGTGCGCTGCAATTCTGGATGCTGCTGGGCTGCGGTGTGCTCCACGTCTGGCCTGCGTCGTTGGAAAAACTCTCGCTGATACCCTTTTTCGTTCGGGCGAGCATCCAGAGGCTGTGATCGTGCTTTTCGATGATCATGTGCTCATCGAAGTCTGTCTCAGGAAACGCCACGCCGCTGCGGCGTTTCCACGTTTTGCCCTGATCGGTGCTGGCGAAGACATTCGCCATGCGGATGGCGTCGAGGTCTTGGTGCGCCTCTTTGTCCACGCCGGGGCCGCCCATGCGGTCACGCGTCCAAAGCGCGACCGGTAGCAGCCAATCGCCGTTGCTGAGCACAGTGGGTTTGTTAAGCGTGCAGCCATCTGCAAAGCGCACGGGCGTGGTCCATTTCGGCTCGGCAGCGTCGGGATCGTCGCAGCGGATATACCAGTCGCCATTGCGGCCGTCGAAATAGCCGAGGCTTTGATCAAAGAAGCACCACAAGCGGCCCAGCGGATCGGTCCAGAGGTTCCCGACCAATGCACGCCTCGTATAGGTCGTATGGGTCCCATTCGACTCACAGGTCCCATCCTGCGGATCAATCACCACACGCGGCTTCGACCACGATTTGCCATCGTCATCGCTCGTGGCCAGCATGAAGAAGCCATTCGGTGAATCACCATTGCCCACCCACGCGGCCCACAGGCGGCCTTTCGGTGTGCGGTCGATACCGATGATCATATTTCCAGGGCGCACGGCGTCGGCGTATTCGGGACCGGGTGCGGTGTTGATCACCGGCGGCTCGAGCGCGAGGTCGAGTAGCGCCTTGTCCTGGGCGGAGGCGAGCGAAGCAGCAAGGACGAATAAAAGCGTTGGTTTCATGATGGCGTGGCGAGAGAACGTCACTGGAATGCGAATTCGCGAGGTAGAACGGTAAATCGGTGTGTTATGTTAACTCCCGCAGAGCCGGAGGTTGATCGGAGTCAGTTCAAGCCCTAGCATCCATCCTGCTCTTTGAAATTTCCGCCGCTTCGTGCGGCTTCTCAACTTCCTGCGGTGTTCGTTTTCGAGCTTTGTGGCCCGGCCCGATTCATTAGCTGCGGGGGCTACGCGCTGAAGTGACATGTCATGCCTTCACTGGAAGACAGAGCTTCATCACGCGGGTTCCCACCTGGTCTCATGGGATACGTGAGCCCTTTGTATTCGGACGGCACAGGCGGGTTTGAAAGCGTCCCGGCTCCGCCCGGGGCGCTTTCTCTATTTTCTGGCCATGCGCTGAGATCAAGCCTTGGGCTTGGTCTGCGGCAGTGGCTTCGGATCTTTGTCACCGATGGGTTCGGCGGGACGAATGATGACACCGACAGGCATTGAGGCCTTCTCCATGTTTAGGAGCTGGCTGACGGTGACGAATTGATAACCCTTCGCCAGAAGCTGGTCGAACATGGCCGGCATGGCCGTGATGGTGGGCGGATGGATGTCATGCGAGAGCATGATGGCACCGGGATGCGCGCCATTGACCAGGCGGCTGGTCACGGCGGCCACGCCCGGGCGGCGCCAGTCCTGCGGATCGACCGACCACATGATCGTGGAGTAGCCGAACTCGGTGAACATGAGGTCTTTGATGCGCGAATTGATCGCGCCATAGGGCGGACGCACGAGATGCGGGCGCACTCCGGCCACTTCATAGACGGCGTCCTCGGATTTTTTAAGCTCGCTGCGAATCTGCTCATCAGAGCGGCTGGTGAGACTGCAATGCGTCCAGGTATGATTGCCGATCTCATGGCCTTCTGCGATGATGCGACGCACGATGGCGGGATACATTTTCACCTGCTGCCCAATGAGGAAGAAGGTGCATTTGATGTTCCTTTCCTTGAGGAGATCGAGCAACTTCGGCGTCAGGCTTGGATGCGGGCCGTCGTCAAAAGTCATCGCGAGCGTTTTCTGCGTGATCTTGACGGAAGAATACGACGTGCGCGCACCTGCGGGTGGCACGACTGGCATGGAAGAAGGGTTGTTCAGCCGCTTCACCAGCGGGTTTTCCGTTTCATTGAACGGCAGTGCCTTGCGCGCCTCCTCAATGGCTAGATTATCCGCTTTTGCGGCCTTTTGCGTCGTGCAGCCGGTGTCGGCTGCCAACATGATGCCTAACCAAATGCTGAGATACATGCGCGGGGGGGTCACAAGACGGCAGACTAACGGTTGAAATTCATCTGCGAAAGCCGGAATTGCTGAAAAAACGGAGAATCGCCAGAGTGAACTCAAGCTCTCAGGGTGGCTGTCTGAATTTCTGGGGGACCCAACGGCCGCCACTGTCCCGGCAAGAGATCGGGTGGCAGCGTGATTGAACCGATGCTCTCACGATGCAGGCTGACCACACGGTTCTTGATGCGATGAAACATGCGCTTCACCTGATGATAGCGGCCTTCATGCAGGGTCAGTCGGGCAGTATGTTTGGTTAAGATGACGAGTTTGGCAGGCAATGTCGTGATGTCTTCCGTGTGAAAATAGAATCCGCGGGCAAAGGCTTCCACGGCGTCAGCAGCAATGGGATCAGCCGTCTCAACGTGGTAAACTTTAGGCACCTTGTGTTCCGCAGCCATCACTTGCTTGGACCAGCGTCCGTCGTTCGTCAGCAACACCATTCCCGAGGTGCTGCGATCCAGCCGTCCGGCGATGTGCAGTGTGTGTTTGTCAGGATCGTCGATCAAATCGATCACTGTGGGATGCTGAGCGTCCTTGGTGGCACTGAGAATACCAACCGGTTTGTGTAGCATGAGGTACAGCGCACGCTCCGGCTGCTGGATCAGCGTGTCATCGAGTCCGACCTGAGTGAAACGATCGACGGGATGATGACTGTCGGTCACGATCAAGCCGTTCACGTGCACACGTTTTGCTGCGATGGCCTGATGTGCCGCCTGCCTGCCCATGGCCTGATAGGCGGCAATGAGACGATCCAGTTTCATGCCAGCAGCAGTTCCAGCCGTCTGCCGGATGGATTAAATCTCTCCGAAGTGCTTCTCCCGCACCTGCACGATGGCGTCGAGCATCTTGTCGGCCTCGGCGCGGATTTTGGCGTCCAGGCTGGAAGCACTGCGGTTGTAGCGGCGGAACAGCAGTTTTAATTGCGCGCGGATTTCATCCTTGGCCATCTTCGGCGTGATGCCGCAGAGTTCCTCGACGCTTTTCGGCGGCTCGTTTTTCAAGGGCGCACCTTTGTTCACCTTGTCGAGCAGGCTGCCCGCTTTGGCGACGGGTTTCGCTTCGGTGGTCTTACCACCACCGAGAGATTTGGATAGAGACTTGAGGATCTTGAACATGGTGTTGGTTCCTGCGGGGTTACTCGATTCGCATGGTGCGGAGGTGTGCGCTGCGGCGTTTCAATTCTTCGTCGGACAGCACGCCCGCGCCTTTGTAGCTCACGGCAACTTCTTTGCTGCGGCCGGATTGTTTATCGACGACCAGCGCACGCACGCGCTGGTTTTCATCATAACTAAATGTCACGGCGATCTCACAGCCCTTCGGACGGTTCGGTGGCACTTCAAGGGTGAGGCGGCCAATGACATCAACGAATTTAACATCTTCATCCTCGCCTTGCGTGATGTCCACTTCGATGACGCGTTCGTTGTCCTCGGAAGTTTGATAAACCTGAGAACGAGAGCACGGGATCGGTGAATTTTTCGGAATGACGATGGAGTTCATCAGCTTCTCCTCCTGCGTCTTAGCGTTATAAACCATCGCCAGCGTGCCATAGCTCGCGTTGCAGACTTCCTGGATTTTCGCGGACTTCTTCGCGAACAAGGCAGCGCCAAGTGCCACGCACTCATCGACGTTGCCGCAGGATTTCGGCGTCTTGCCAAACATCTTTTCCAAAATCGTCTTCACTTTCGGAATGCGCGTCGAACCACCCACGAGCACGACATGGTCGATATCGGAGGGCTTCAGCTTAGCAGAATCCAGTGCCTGCTCGACGAGGAACACGGTGCGCGTGAGCATGTGGCGGATCAAGGTCTCAAAGCCTTCGCGCGTGAGGTCGATGCGTGCGATGCCGCTGTTCTGGTCATTCGCTACGGTGTCATTCACGCGCTGGAGCTTCGAGAGCATCTTTTTGGAATCTTCCGTGGCCTGCAGCACGCGGCGGCGATGACGCTCGTCGGTGTACAGCGCCGCGCCGGTCTGCTTCTTGTATTGCTCGGCATAGGCATCGAGCAGGATGTCATCAAAATTGCTGCCGCCGAGATGACGTGCACCTTCGGAGGTGAGGATTTTGATGTTGTCGCCTTCGACTTCGAGAATCGTCGTGTCCAGCGTGCCACCACCGAGATCGAAGACCAAGATGCGTCCCTTCACGCCCTGCGAGTGCGCATAGTAAACCGCCGCCGCTGTCGGCTCATTCACCAATCGCTTCACCTTCATGCCAGCCATTTCTGCGGCGGCGATAGTGCTCTTGCGTGCGAGTTCGTTGAAGTTGGCCGGCACGGTGATGACGACTTCGGTAATGTCGCCACAGATCTTTGAGCAGTCGCGCTTCAGCTTGGAGAGAATCAGCGCGGAAATTTCCGCCGGAGTCCATTTCTTGCCGTCGATCTCTACCAGATGCTCCGGGTCGTCCATGTAGCGCTTGATCTGGAAGATGGTGCGGTCGGGTTCACCACCATCACGTGCAGCGCTGCCGACAAGCTTCACATCCTCATGCGCGTCGAAGAACACCACGGAGTGCGTGAGACGCTCGCCATCGGCGTTCGGTACGATTTCGGGGTTGCCATCAGGTTTGAGATAAGCCAGCCCGGAGAGGGTGGTGCCAAGGTCGATTCCAACGTATTCAGCCATAACAGTGTGTGTGAAAATAAATGCTCCGGGTGTGTGCTACTGACTGGAGGTGCGGACCTCCACTTTACGCAGGATAATCTCGTGGCCCTCGCCAGGCGAGAAGATAAAGCCGGAACGGCAGCTTTCCGTCACCCGCGGCTTCAGTTTGCCCGGCAGTGAATCGACCACGGTAATCCGTTTACGCAACTCAAGATCGACCTCCGTGCCAGATGGCACATCAAACTCCGTCACGCCATGCTGATGCAGGATATCCTCAAACGAGGCGCGCAGGGTCTTGAGCTGGTGCGGCACATCAGTGCTACCATTTGCGCCTGCATAGCGTGATACGAGGGCATCAATGAGGTCGATACGCTTGATAATGTCGCTCGCAAACATGACGACCGTGCTCTCCTCCGTGGGTAGGCTGCGGCGCATGATCTCGTGCTTCTCCTCCAACTCCTCAAGCTGGCCGCGCAGGCGTTTTTCGATGTCCTGCCAGTGCTTCAGCTGCGCCTCCGCCTGCGCGAATTCCTGCTTGCGGCCTTCGAGACGTGCTAGCTCGGCCTTGGTTTCGTCAATCTGGCCCAAGGAGCGCTGCTGCGTGGTGCCCAAGTCAGCGATGCGCTTTTCAAGCTCCGCGATACGCTTCTTCTGCTCCAGCTCATAGTTCTGCAAGGCAGCGGCTTGCTTTTGAATATCCGCGCTGAATTTCTTGAATTCGGCGTCCGCTGCCTCTCGATCTTTGCGTGCCTGCTCGACGCGGGCCGATTCGCGGTTCAGCGACTCCTGTGCCGCGTTCAACTTCACCTGAATCGCCAGATCCTCCTCTGAGGCCTTACGCAGTGATTTGTTCACCTCCGCTTGGCGTGATTCGAGACCGGCAAGCGCCTGGCCCAGACCGATAATTTTGCCGCCGACATTGATGAATTCGCCCAGTTCATGCTGACGTGCGTCGATCTTTGTTTGCAGCTCTTTGAGCGCCATATCCGCGCCTTGCATGTCCTGCTGCTGCGTGGCGAGGGTCTTGGTGAGGCGTTCTTCGTCGGCTTTGAGATTCTGCACGCGATCAAGCCGCTGACGCAGCTCTCCTTCGAGCGCGGCGGCCTCTTTTTTCGCCGCATCGGCCTTCAGCTTGGCTTCTTTGACGTTCTTGTCGAGTTCGGCGAGCTGCACCTCCGCCGCCCGTGCGAGATCCTGTGCAGACTTGAGACGTGCGGTTTCCTTGTCCACATCCGCCTGCGCTTTCATCACACGTTCCTCACGCAGCTTGTGCGCCTGCTCCAACTGCGTGATCTGCTGCTGTAGTTCGCTGAGCTTCTTGTTCTGGCCGTCGGTCGTGACGTTGAGGCGTGTGACGAACTGCGACGCTTCTTCGCGTTGCTTGGTCAAACTCACCAGCATCGCTTGGATGCCTGCCAGTTCGGTGTTTAGAGCTGGAATTTGTTTCCGCAGATTCTTTTCTTCGGCGCGGGCTTTCTCGGCGGTAGCTTCAGCTTCGGTGCGTTTTTGCTCGGCGCTCTGCTGCGTAGCCAGCGCCTTCTCGACACGCTTCTCAGCGTCGGCAGCCTTTGTCTCGGCAGTTTTGACGGCCTTAGTGAGGTCGGTGAGCTGCGCGGTTTCGGTTTTCAGCGTGGCTTCGAGTGTGACGATTTCTTTTTTCAGCTTGTCCTGATTGCGAGACAGTTCTGCCAGCGCCTTGTCTTCGGTCTGGCGCTGCTTTTCGGTGTCCTTAAGTGTCTGCGTGGCGGTGGCAAGACGGGCATCGATGTCGGCCAGCTCCGCGAGGCGCTTTTCAGCGGCGGCGATGCGTTCCTGCACGCCCTTAAGCCGAGTTTCGGCGGCGTTGGCTTCCGCGAGTTTCGCTTTGGTCTCCGCTTCGAGATTGGTGCGCTTGTCGCCGAGGATTTTGTCGAGATTGACCGACTCGATGCGCAATGCTTCGACGGCGGCATCGGTTTCCTTGTGCTGAGCAAGGGATTGCTTGAGCGTGGCGGCGGCGGCATCGCGATCTTTGATCAAGCCAGCCAGCTCGGCCTTCAAATTGTCGGCCTCGGCGCGGGTTTGCGTTACGTTGCCCCGCAGATCAGGCAGCACGGCCTCAAGTTCGGCACGTTCTTTGGATAGACGCTGAGTTTCGGCCAGCAGCTTGTCGCGTTCCTGCGTGGATGCGGTGATGGCGCTGGTGATTTCGGCAAACCGCTGGTTAGCCTGTGCGAGTTCTTTGACGCGGTCTTCGAGTCCAGCAGTCTGCTGCGTGAGTTCGGCCACTCGAGCCTCGAGGGTGGCGATTTCCTTCTGCCGATCCGCCACGCGGTCTTGCAAATTCTGATGATCCGACTCCGCGGCGGACAGTTTTTGCTGCGTGCTGGCATGCGTCGTCGTGAGCGTGGCGATGACCATCTCCAGGCCGCTGATTTTTTCCGCCAGTGTGAGTGACTGCTGTGAACTTTTCTCTGCAACAGCGGCAGCGGACGCGGCCTCTTTCTTTTTCTCGATGGCGGCGTTGGTGGATTGCCCCAGATCAATTTTAGCCTGTGCCAATTGGTCGCTGAGTTTCTTGTGCTCGGACTGCACGGACTTGAACTGCTGGTCTGCTGTGCTGGCGAGTCCTTCGAGGTTTTTCGTGCGTTGTGTGGCGGTGGCGACCTGCTCCTCGCGCTCCTTGAGTTCGTTCTCAGTGAGGCGCAATTGCTCGCGCAGTTTGCCGATGGACTGCGAAACTTCGGTCTGCTGCTCTTCAATAACACGCACTTCCTTCTCCACCGTCTCGCGGCGCTGCGTGAGTCTCTGAGTAAGCAGCGCCTGCGCGCGGCCATGCTCGGTGGCGGCGAGCAGTTCGCGTGTGCGTTCATCGCGATCCTTCACCAGCGCGGCGACGGCGGCCAAGACCTCGGCCTTGTGTGATTCGACGGCTTTGAGCGCCTCGGTGACATCGTTGAGCTTCGTGTCCGTTGAGGCGAGATCGTCGAGTTTGTTGTTGAGATCGGCCACTTTGTCTTCGAGAGCCTTGGCCTGCGCTTGCACTTCAGCGAGATGGGTGCCGCGTTCTGCAATTTGCACCTGTAGATCGGCCAGACGTTTTTCGGCCTGCTGTCTCTCGGCATCGTCCATCTGCCGCGCATCGCGGGCCTGCTTGTCGATGGCAGCCAGTTTTTCCAATGCTTCCGCCTGCTGCTGTGCCAAAGCGGACTCGGCATCCGCCTTTTGAGTGTTCAAATTCGAAAGATGCTGCTCGGCAGCGAGGTGCTGCTGCTCCAAATCGGCAAGCTGGGAACGTGTGGCGGTCAAACGTTGATCGGCGGCACTCGTTTCGGCCTCGTGGGACTGCTGTTTGCCCATTAAGGCACCAATGGCGGCATCGAGCAAACCGCGTTGGCTTTCCATCTGGCCGAGTGTTTGCGTCAAGGCGGTGAGGCGGTCCTCGTTGCCTCGGAGTTCGTTGACGCGTGCGGCAACGGCCTTCTCTTCGCCGCCAAGCTGCGCGATCTGTGTCTGCGCGTGCTGGACCTGCTCCTGCGCCTTCGCGAGTGAGGCATTGACGGCCTCAATCTCGTTTTGCTTCGTCTCGCGCTGTGTATCGAGCTGCTTGAGATCGGCACGACGCTCATCGAGTTTTTTGTCCAGGTCTTGCAGATCCGCGCTGCGCTTGGTGCGCTGTTCTGCCTCGGATTTCTGCGCGTCGGCCTGTAACGAGGTGAGACGTTTGACCTCCGCATCGGCATCGCTGAGCTGCTTCTGCAACGTGGCCAGTTTTTGTGAGGTGGCGGTTTCTTCGGCGGTGAGCTTTGTGACGACAGCTTCGCGGGTTTTGACCTCGTCGGTGGTCTTTTTGAGTGAAGCCTGCTGCGCAGCCAGATCACTCAGAACTTTCGTCAGTTCCGTCTGTGTCTTCGTGAGATCAGCACGGCGTGTTTCGAGTTGCTTATCGAGATCTTGTAGTTCGGAACTCCGTTTGGTGCGCTGTTCGGCCTCGGACTTCTGCGCGTCGGTCTGCAAGGCGGTGAGACGCTTGACGTCCGCATCGGCCGCGGCGGCCTGTTGTTGCAGCGTGGCAAGTTTTTGGGCGATTACGCCCTCGTCCGCAGTAAGTTTGGCCAGTGCGGCTTCGCGGACCTTTGTCTCCGCGCTGGTTTTGGTCAGCGTCGTTTGGTGCGTGGAGAGATCGCCCTGAACTTTCGTTAGATCGGCCTGCACCTTGGCAAACTCGGCACGGCGCGTTTCAAGCTGAGCATCCAGCGCCTGAATTTCACCGCTGCGCTTTGACTTGAGTTCACTTTCAGATTTTTGCGCGTCTGATAGAAGTTGCGTGACATCCTTGAGCTTCGCCTCGGCAGTGGCGATCTGGTTTTGCAGCGCCGTGTGTTTCTCGTTTGCGGTCGAAACTTCGACTGCGGCCTTCGCGGCGGAGGTTTCGTGCGTTTTGGCTTCGTCGCTGGATTTAGCGAGGGAAACGACAAGCAAATCCAGCGCGGCACGCTTGGCGATGACTTCGGCATCGAGCACCTGCAATTCGGCGCTGCGCTTCGATTTGAGATCGGCCTCGGACTTCGTGGAGCCAGCGAGTGTCTGATGGATATCCTTCGTGCGGGTTTCGGCAGCGGCGATTTGCTGCTGCAACTGAGACAAGGCGGTCTCGCGATCCTTGCGCTGTTTGTCTGCCTCGGCGTGCAGGATCTGCAACCCCTGCTGCGCGGTCGCGAGATCGGCCTCGGTCTTAGTGACGAGGGCGCGGGTGGAATCGAGCTTGCTCTCAATATTGTCGAGGTCGCGGCGTTTGACGTCTAGTTTGCCAGCCTCGGTCTTGGCGTTTTCGGCTTCGGCACGGGCGTTTTGCACCTGGCTGCGGACTTTTTCGAGTTCGCCTTTGAATCCAGTTATTTCAGTCTGCGTTTGGGCCAGTTCCTTGCGGCGTGCATCCAGCGTAGCGTCGAGGGAGCGGATTTCATCGCGGCGCTTTTGCTCGATGTTGTTCTCAGCGCGTAAGGCATCGCGTTGCTGGCCGAGTTTCTCGATTTCATCGCGCAATTCCGTGGCCTGTTTGGCAGCGGTGGGGTCGGGTGCTGGCGCTGTAGGGGCAGGGGCAGGGGCCGTTGGGGGCTGGGCAACGAAGGGTTTGGGAATGAGTGAGATGGGCGGGGTGCCACCGGGAGATCGAGGCTGATCGGTCGGGGCACGCTGGACTACCGGCTTGGTGACCTCGATTTTGCCGGTTTCGGTCGTTGGCTTCGGGGGTTGCTCTTTATCCCGGGCAGGAATGCTTTCGGTGTCGCCTTTTTTACCATCCTCGCGGGTGGGCTGACCTTTGGGGGCTGCAACGGACTTGGACCCGCTGTCAGGGGCGAGACCCTTGGGAGCACGCTCGCGGAAACGGCTCTCAAGCTGGCCGAACATGATGCGGTCTCCGCCTTTCACGCGGCCGCGCTCGACTCGCTTGCCGTTGACGAAGGTGCCGTTGGAGGACTTTAGATCGACAATTTCGTAACCACCGTCCGCCTGACGCAGGAATTCGGCGTGGAAACCGGAAATGAAGGTGTTGTCGATGACAATGTCATTGTTCGAATCACGCCCTATGGAGAGTCGTTCTTCGAGGATGTCGAAGACGAACTCATTACCATCGTTGAGATTGAAGGCCAGATATGGCATGCCGGACGCGCAGAGAAATAGGCTGGAGGGCCGGAAGAATAAGGGTGGAAAATCAGTGAATCAAACTTAATGAAATTTGACGAGAGGTAAGATGGACAGTTGGTCTATTTTTTCAAAAACCAGTTTGATTGCACAGCATCATTTAAGATTTTTAAAATATGGCAACGTGGCATTACCTCAAACATTTAAGTCTGACGGCAGTGGTTTTGTACAGTTTGAGCATCTGCGCCGCCGCTCCATCCTCGGTCGGCGGTAGCGGTGTACGGCTTTCTGCTGCTCAAATCGACCGCGTGGGGCAGCGTATTTGGCAGAACGAGTGCAGTGGTACGGTGGCGGGGCTAACGAGTTGGAACGCGGGGGAGGCTTTTGCCTCGCTGGGCATCGGCCACTTCATCTGGTATCCCAAGGGCCAAAGCGGGCCATTTGAGGAGAGTTTTCCGCCATTGGTGGCTTATTTGGGATCGAATAGTGTGCCAATTCCGGCTTGGATGAAGGGTGTCTGCCCATGGCCGACTAAGGCGGCCTTCGAAGCTGACAGAAACGGCGTGCGGCAGAAAGAGCTGCGCGTGCTATTGAGCCAAACGGTGCGGCAACAGACTGAATTCATCATGGTAAGGATGGAACGTGCGCTGCCGAAGATGTTGGCACAGGCGAAGAGCCCTTCGGATGTGCGATCTGCCTTTGATGCTTTAAAGGCCAGTCCCGAGGGCGTGTTCTGCCTGATCGACTATGTGAACTTCAAAGGCGAGGGCACCAGCGCGAAAGAGCGTTATCAAGGCCAAGGCTGGGGTTTGCTGCAAGTCCTGGAAGGAATATCCCCACAAAAGGCAGTCTGGCATTATCCTGGAGAATTTGCTGAATCCGCAAAGCGCGTGCTGAGCCGTCGCGTGGCAAATGCACCGCCGGAGCGCAATGAGCAGCGCTGGCTGGCTGGCTGGCAAAGCAGGTGCGACGGCTATAAGAAATCCCTCTGACGGGAACTACTCCTCTTTCCGCTCGATCTTGATCTTCGGCATGCCGCCAGTGATTTTGTCGAGGGTATCAGTGAGAATGTTACCATTCATTTCCTTCGAGTGGCGCATGCCCATTCCTACTACGAATGCGATCACAAACAGTCCGGTGACGATGATGCCGGTCATACAGCCAGACTCGGTCGTGTCCGGGTAGCTGCTGGAGGAAGAAGTTTTGCCATACGCTCTCCGCACCGGACTCAGCGCCCGGTTCGCTGGCTTATCACTTGGTTTCTTTGGCTCGTCGTTGAGATTGGCTGCGGGCGCGGGGAGGGATTTGGCTGAGGAGCGCGGGGCGGCAACGGGTTTTTCTTCCAGCACCTTTGGCGGGTCACCCGCATAAAAGACGGCCTGTACATCACCGAAACCGACGCGGTCGCCGTCCTTTAGCAATGCTTCCTCGATTTCTGCGCCGTTGATGCGGGTGCCGTTGCTGGAGCCGAGATCCTGTACGTAATACGAACTGCCGTCTTTTTTGACGACGGCATGACGTCCAGAAGATGAGGGACAGGTGAGCACCACGATGCTCTCTGGGTGTCGCCCGATAGTGCTGACATCGTTCTCGATTTTGTGGACGAGCGTAGTGCCGTCCTCCATGTAAAAAACTACCGAGGCCATGTGATTGCGGGGGTGAAGTGGGGGGATTTTTCCGTGCCACTCAACAGTAGCCACGAATGGCGGAACAGAAACTTGGGATTTTCCTGATGCAACGGGTATGTTCACGTGAGAGAGTTAATTTCTCCGCCCCTCGTGCCATGCGCCCACCTGCTTCAAATCTCCTTTTCTCCGCACTGCTTGCTTTGACGCAGATTATGCCGAATCCGCGGCTTATTGCAGCCGACAAGGAGGACGCCGAAGAGGCTGCGCAGGCGTTGGCTTACGATCAGGAGAAGGAAGACTTCAACATTCGCGCTGAGACGTGGCTCAAGGAACTCGAACCCAAAGTCGGCAAGGCCCTGCGCATGCAGCTTTATAAAGGGAACGAGTATTGCTTCTGCATCGCCGTGCCACGCAAATCAGGCGTTCACATCACGGCCGCCGTGCTCGATCTCGAAGGCAAGCCAGCGGGCGAAATTCTCCCCGTGCTCGACGGTTGGGGCCTCGTGCTGTTTTATAAACCGAAGAAAACGGGTGTTTACATGATCGCCATTCACGAGACGGATCAAGGAAAGCGCAAGGACGTGCCCTGTGCCATCGTCACCGGCTACAAGTGATTCTCAACCGACCTGGAAACTGCCATCCTGTTTCTTGGTGACCGTGTGCAATGCCGCACCATCGGCACTGTGATGTGTAAAGGTCAGCGTGTCTGCCGTGATTTGCAGATGAGTGAAGCCGTGAACGTCCTTACCGAACGGCACCTCTTGCTTGCCTTCGAGCTTGCGTGTCTTTGCCCCGCCACCGCCTGAGAGCAGATGTGTGGTGAACAGCCCCTTCATTTCCAAATGCTGAAGGTCGTGATCGTGACCACAGACATAGGCATGAACTTTGTGCTCTTGAAAAATCGGTTCCCACTGAGCGATCAGTGCCTTCGTGTCGCCATGGTCTCCATTCGAGTAGAGCGGATGATGCGCCACGGCGATCGTGAAGGGCGCACGCGGCTTCGCCAGTTCGGCCTTTAACCACGCGAGTTGCTCTTTCTCCTCTGCTGCTGTCAGCGAACCTCGGGACTTCTTCGTCTTTTTATCCGGTGCACCCGAAACTGCCGGCAAATTGCTGTCTAGGCAGATGAATGTCACCAGCGGCTTGTCCTGCGGCCCCAGATCGAAGCGATACCATTTCGTCGGCATCTTCCACCGCACACTTGGCTTCTGCGCATAGGCCATCTGCACCTTTTCCCCACCTGGATTGTCATGGTAATCGTGATTCCCCAGTGCCGCCCACATTGGGCCTGGAAACACACTCGCCGGATACATCTCTTCGATTTCTTTCGTCCAGCGTGTCGATTCCGTAGTGAAGCCAGCTTTATCAACGCTGTAAAAATTATCACCCAGCATCCACAAGCCCGCTGGTTTCACGCCACTCTCCGTCACAAACTTCTGCATTGCCTGAGAAACCTTCAACTGATCCGCTCCACCTGTGCCGTAATCACCGATCATCAGAAGATGCATCGCGTCTTTGGCGATTTCCGCCTCCGCTCGATCTGGCCTCAAATTCAAAGCGAGAGCTGCCGATGAGCAAAACAGCGTTTGAATGGCGCGACGGCGAGAGATAGGCGGAGGCATCATGGTAATGGCTGAAACGAAAGGCTTCGCCACTTTCTCGCATCCATGCGTTTTGTCTTATTGATCCTGCTGCTCTGCGGCTGCAAGCGAGATGACCGTCTCATCACAATGAGCGGTCGCACCATGGGCACAACCTGGAGCCTGCGTGCTTATGCTGACGGCAAATCGATTCGTCAAAACGACCTCCAGCAGCAGTTCGACTCTTGGGGGGCCATCCTGAGCCACTGGCGACCTGATTCCGCGCTTTCGCGCTTCAATGCATCGCCGAGCACCGACTGGATCGCTGTTCCCGCCGAACTCATCGAAGTCGTCGAACTCGCTCAACAGATCGGCCACGACACCGATCATGCACTTGACATCACCATTGCACCGCTGGTCGATCTCTGGGGCTTCGGAGCCACTGGGAAACGCGAATCACCGCCCGCCGAAGCCGAGATCGCTGCGGCCAAAGCCAACTGCGGTTGGCAGCATCTTCATGTGCGCAGCGATCCTCCCGCATTGCGCAAAGACATCCCGCAACTCCGTATCAACGTCAGCGCCGTCGCCGAAGGTTGGGCCTTGGACAAAATCGCCCAGCAGCTCGGAAACCATTTCCTCCTCGAAATCGGCGGCGAAGTCCTCGCCCGCGGTGAATGGCGTGTTGGCATCCAAACACCCGCCGCACCGCTTGGCGCAGCCGCTCAGACACTCCTCCTCAAAGACCAATCCATTGCCACCAGCGGGGTTTATCGCCAAAATTTCATCACCGACGGCATACAGCGCTCCCATATCCTTGACCCACGCAGCGGGCGCCCCATCGAACACAATCTCGCTTCCGTGAGCGTCATTCATTCTTCCGCAGCTCAAGCTGACGGCTACGCCACCGCCCTCCTCGTCCTTGGTCCCGAAAAGGGCCGCGCACTCGCTGAAAAACTCGGTCTGCGAGTTGTCTGGTTCGAGCGCAGCAAATAACGCGTCACGCAAAACGCCATTGCTCTCAGCTCTTTGCTCGCTGCTATCCGGCACGCATGTTTCACGTCGCTGAAGACCACGAAGAAGGAGTTACTGGCCGCATTTCGCGCCCGCCACTGGCTCCGCGCATGCATTTCGCCTTCTCCAATGAGGGCAAGATGGCCGAGTCGCCGCAGTTTGAGTATCGAGCACAGCAGCAGCGTATGGCGGAACTCGTCGGTGCTGCCCTGGATGGCAATCACGCTTTCGTCTGCGAAGCCGCCACCGGCGTCGGCAAATCGCTCGCCTACCTCGTTCCGGCCGTCACGTTTGCGTTGGAGCAAAAGCGCAAGGCCATCATCTGCACGCACACGATCAATTTGCAGGAGCAACTCATCACGAAGGACATTCCCATCGTCAAACAGCTCGTCGGCAATTTCCACGCGGAGATTCTCAAAGGCCGTGGCAATTACCTGTGCCCCACACGCCTCAAACGTGCGCTCAATGAGTCTGGCGATCTTTTTTCGAGCTCCGAAGCCTCTGAATTGAGTCTCCTGCTCGATTGGGTCGCCGAAACCGAAGACGGCACGCTCAGCGATCTCAATTTCACACCGTCAGCACGCGTGTGGTCGCTCGTGTGCAGCGAGCCGCATGCCTGCACGCCGCGTCGTTGCCCGCCCGGCAGCCGCTGCTGGTATCAGGACACTCGTAGGCGCATGGAGCAGGCGGATGTCATCGTGCTCAATCACACGCTGTTCTTCACGCTGCTCGCTTCTGCCGACGAAAACACCAACGAGGACTGCAATTTCCTCTTCCCACGCGATTTCGTCATCCTTGATGAAGCGCACACGATCGAAAACGTCGCCGCCAAGGCTTTCGGCCTCCACATCAGCGAATCGAACATCAAATTCGAGCTTGGCCGCCTGCACAATCCGAAGACGCGCAAAGGCTTCTTCCAACTCGTCGGTGACAAAGACGGCGTGCGCGAGGTCATGATGACTTTGGACAGCGTGGACACGTTTTTTCGCGCCGCCGAGGCCCGTTGCAAATTCAACGCCATGGGCCGCGAGTTCCGCGTGCGCGAACCCGGCCTCGTCGAAGACACGCTGGCGCTGCCTCTGCAACGTCTCGCCCAAAAAGCCATCAAAGCCGGTGACGCCGCCAGCAAAGAAGGCACGAAGCTCGAACTCCTCGACCTCGCCAAACGCCTCAGCGCCATCCGCGTCGGCCTGAAGACCTTCCTCGATCAAGAAAACGAAGACCACGTCCACTGGGTCGAGCGCGGCGGCATGGACAACCGCATCGTCTCCTTCCATACCGCCCCCGTCGATGTCGCACCGCGTCTGCGGCAGATCTTTTTTGCCAGCCACAAGGCCTGCATCTTCACCAGCGCCACGCTCAGCATTGGCGATGACCCCAAGCTCCGTTACTTCCGCAACCGCGTCGGTGCCGAAGACGCGCACGCCGCCTTGATCGAAAGCCCCTTCGACTTCAAGAAGCAGATGAAGCTCTACCTGCTCAAAAAAATGCCACAGCCCAGCGAGCCCGGCTATCTCGACCAGCTTGAGCATTGGATCACTCATTTCATCGACCTCAGTGTCGGTCGCGCCTTCATTTTGTTCACCAGCTACAGCCAGATGACGTCCTTGGCCGACAATCTCGAAGCGCATTGCAAAGAACGCGGCTGGCGCTTGCTCGTGCAAGGGCGCGGCATGCCTCGGCATCAAATGCTCGCCGAATTCAGGAACGACACCCACAGCGTTCTTTGCGGCACCGACAGCTTCTGGACCGGCGTCGATGTCCCTGGTGAATCCCTGAGCAATGTCATCATCACGCGCCTGCCCTTCGCCGTGCCCGACCATCCGCTCACCGCCTCACGCATCGAGCATCTCGAAGAACAGGGCCTCAACGCCTTCACCGAATACAGCGTCCCCGAAGCCATCCTCAAGCTCCGCCAAGGCGTCGGCCGCCTCATCCGCACCGCCACCGACAAAGGCATCTGCGCCATTCTGGATAACCGCATCCTCACGAAACCGTATGGTCGCGCTTTCTTGTCATCGTTGCCGGAATGTCCGACGGAGATTTTGCAATAGTAGGCCAGTTGCTGTGCAACTGGTGCCTCAAGTCGGTGTCGTGCCTTTGATGATCGGCGTAAAGTCGCTCCAATTTTCGATGCGGAAGCCACGGATGTCTCGTACGACTCGGGCGAACCACGGCAATGCCTTCAGAGCAAGCAGGGCCGCGAACAGGTTTGCCATGTCGTTGTTCTCGCTGACGTAAACACTGCCCTGAATTCGATCAAAACCGAACCGCTTCAACGTCGTGCCGATGTCGGTGTAGGCTGAGGTTACGCCACGCGGATGATGCTCCGCTGCGTCGGCAACTACGAGATCGAAGGCGATGGCAAACATGGCTTACTTCGCCTCGGGATCTTCGAGTGCTTGATCAACAGGGTAGTCGAGCTCCTCACCTGTCTGCACCACCCGCACATGCAGATTCTTGCCGTTCACAGTGCTTACAACCTGGTACACCGGTCCGTAGTCGCCAAAAGATCGGAACGATCCCACGAGGTCGGCAGCGGTTTGGGGTGAGATGATAGTCTGCATGGTGAGAGAATACGAAACCACGGCTAGATGGTCAAGACCTCCTTCAAGCACTTCCAATCACGGAAACAATCCGCGAATCTGCTTCGCCTCATGCACACGTTTGATGCCGAGGCTGAGCGCGGCAAAGCGCATGCTGACGTTGCGTTTGCGGCTCATGGTGAGCGTTTGCACAAAGGCTTGCTCGAGGATGCGGTATAGCTTGCTCATCACCTCGCCTTCGTCCCAGAAGAAGCTTTGTAGATCCTGCACCCACTCGAAGTAGGAGACAATCACGCCGCCGGCGTTGCAGAGAATGTCGGGAATCACGAAGATGTCGCGCTGCGAGATGATCGCATCGGCTTCCGGAGTCGTGGGGCCGTTCGCACCTTCAGCGAGGACGCGGCACTGGATTTTCGCCGCATTGTCTGCAGTGATTTGACGTTCCAGCGCGGCAGGAACGAGGATGTCGCACGGTGTGGTGAGCAGTTGCTCATTGGAGATCGCCTCAGCGCCGTCGAAGCCGACGATGCTGCGTGTTTTAGCAACGTGTTCGTCGAGTTTGGTGAGATCAATGCCATTGGCATGGAACAAGCCGCCATAGGCATCGCTCACGGCGATGATTTTGAGGCCCATGCGCGACAGTGATGACGCTGCGACAGCACCGACGTTGCCATAGCCCTGCACAACGGCTGTCGCACCGCTCGCAGTGATGCCGAGGGTGTCCATCGCACGCGAAATGAGATACGCCACGCCACGTCCGGTCGATTCACGTCGTCCGAGCGAGCCGCCAATGCTCACCGGTTTGCCGGTGACGACGGCCGGTACGCAGTGGCCGGTTTGCAGCGAGTAGGTGTCCATCATCCACGCCATCGTCTGCTCATTCGTGCCCATGTCCGGCGCGGGAATGTCAATCTGCGGGCCGATGAAGGGGATCAGCTCCTGCGTGTAGCGGCGCGTCACGCGTTCGAGTTCGCCGATGGAAAGCGCACGCGGATCACAGGTCACGCCGCCCTTGGCTCCACCATACGGCAGGCCGGTCAGCGCACATTTCCAGCTCATCCACATCGCAAGAGCCGCCACTTCGCCGAGCGTGACATCGGGATGAAAGCGCACGCCACCTTTCGTCGGCCCGAGCGTCAGGTGATGCTGCACTCGATAGCCCATGAAGACCGTCGTGCTGCCATCATCGCGCCGCACGGGCATCGCCACGCTCACACTGCGCTTCGGCAATTTCAGACGATCTCGCGAGTTCTCAGGAATCTCCAAAAAGTCGGCCACCAGATCAAACTGCTGGCAGGCCATGCGAAAAACGGGCGTGTCATAGACTTGGGGGATCATGTTGCTCATGGTGGGAGGAAATACGCTGCGGAGATGAATCTTGCCAGCATGAAACTTCTTTGATTACACTCCGCCGCATGAACCGCCGCCATTTCATCGCCACCCTCGGTGCAGGCACGCTCGTGCTGCGTCCTGAATGCCTCCGCGCTCAAAACGCCCCTCCTGCGGCGCTCTCGTTCATCGTCGTCACTGACACGCATCTCGGCTACAAGGACAGTGATTCGGCGCACCAGCTGTGGCTGAAAACCGCGCCGGCAATCGCTGCTGCGGAGGGTGCGTTCGTGCTGCATCTTGGCGATGTCATCGACGGTGGCCGCGTGGAGCAGTATCCGGTGTATCTCGCAGGCCGGAAGCTCATCTCGAAACCGGTGTACGAAATTCCCGGCAACCACGATTCCGTCGAAGGCTTCCAGCAGCATCTGCGGCAGGAAGTGGACACGTTTTTCGATCATCAATGGCTGCGCGTCGTGCTCATGAACAACGCGCACCGCGATTCACATGAAGGCTTCTTCACCAGCGAGCAGATCGCGTGGCTCGGCAGGACGTGCGATGATGCGGCGGCGAAAAATCTGCGACTGCTACTCTGCTGCCATGTCCCCGTGCATCACAATCTCCATCCCGACCGTGGCTGGTATGTGAAGCCCGGCAGCGGTCAGGCGGAGTTTTATGCGATCACGAGCAAGCACGCGCCGCGTATCCTCGCCAGCTTCCACGGCCATTTTCACAACGGCCTGCGCGGCTGGAACGATCATGCCCCCATGCACGAAGTCTGCTTCCCTTCCGCGCTCTACAACCAGGATCGCAAACTCGAATCCCAGCAAGCTCCCGGCTACAACGCGCCCGAGTTCAGACCCGGCTTCACGCTCGTCAGCATCATGAACGGTGCGCTGCACCTCCGCTTCAAGGCCGTGGGCGACGAGCCGAAGGCATTGCGCGAACTGAAGCTCGGTGCAGCCTGATTTCGTATTGTCTTTCCCTCTCGTCCGTGACTGAATAACACCATGCCTGCCGCCAAAGCGCCCACCAGCCTCCGACGCCTCTTTGATGAGATCGGCACCGTCGATCATGTCGGCATCGAGGAACGCGTGGCCAAATACACGACTCGCAGCATCAAAAAGAAGTCGAAGGTCTTCGGCCTACGACTCGCGGTGACGATGGTCGATCTCACGACGCTCGAAGGCAAGGACACCCCCGGCAAAGTCGCCTCGCTCTGCCAAAAAGCCCTCACACCGCAC
This sequence comes from Verrucomicrobiaceae bacterium, assembly GCA_947466075.1. Taxonomy (GTDB): domain Bacteria; phylum Verrucomicrobiota; class Verrucomicrobiia; order Verrucomicrobiales; family Verrucomicrobiaceae; genus Prosthecobacter. The sequence goes on along the minus strand of CANIBP010000005.1, from coordinate 68,700 downwards.
GATGTCGGCGACATTCCTTCCACCGCCGCTGTCTGCGTTTATCCCGCGATGGTGAAGCACGCGAAGAAGCACGTCGGCGGCACCAAAGTGAAGATCGCCTCCGTCGCCACCGCTTTCCCGAGCGGTCAGGCTCCGCTCAAGACGCGTCTCGCCGAGGTTCACGCCGCCGTGAATGATGGAGCCGATGAAATCGACATGGTCATCAATCGCGGTGCCTTTCTCGCGGGTGAGTTTGGCCGCATGCAGGATGAAATCGCCGCCGTGGTCGATGCCTGCGGCAAAGCGACGTTGAAGGTCATTCTCGAAGTCAGCGAACTCGAAACCTACGACAACATACGCGCCGCCAGCTTCCTGGCCATGCGCGTGATCCGCCCGAACGACTTCATCAAGACCAGCACTGGCAAGACTTCGTCGAACGCCACGCTCGGTAACAACCAGGTCATGCTGGAGGCCATTCGCGATCATTTTCTCACCACCGGCGTCCCCATCGCCATGAAACCCGCCGGCGGCATCCGCACCGCCAAGCAGGCGCTACATTTTCTCACTGCCGTCAAAGAAACGCTCGGTGACGAGTGGCTCAACAACCGCCGCTATCGCTTCGGTGCCTCTGCTTTGCTCAACGACCTCGTCCGTCAGCTCGAAAAAGAACGCACGGGTACTTATCAAGCCCCGTGGAATTTCAGCGACGCGACGGAGGGTTATTAACTCATTTATCGTATGGCCAAAAAACTTACCCAACCCACCCGTGAACTCGTCTTCGGCGATCTGTGGGAATTTGATCCCGCGCCGGAGTCGGCGGATCCGAAGTTGAAGAAGCGTTACGACTTGTTCATCAATGGCTCATTCGTTGCGCCACATAGCGGCAAGTATTTTTCCACGATCAATCCAGCGAATGAGACGAAGATCGCCGACATCGCGCTGGCGGATACGCAGGATGTGGACTCGGCCTGTGCGGCGGCGCAGCGGGCGTTTGTGAGCACTTGGGGGCGGATGCCGGGGAAGGAACGCGGGAAGTATCTGTATCGCATCGCGCGGCTGTTGCAGGATCGTGCGCGTGAGTTCGCGGTGGCGGAGACGATGGATGGTGGCAAGCCAATCAAGGAATCGCGCGACTTCGATGTGCCAATGGCGGCGGCGCATTTCTTTTACCATGCGGGCTGGGCGGACAAACTGGAGTTCTTGGCTCCAGGAAGGCAGATCGCGCCGCATGGCGTGGTGGGGCAGGTCATCCCGTGGAATTTTCCGCTACTCATGCTCGCGTGGAAAATCGCGCCAGCAATCGCGGCGGGCAATTGCGTCGTCTTGAAGCCGGCGGAGACCACCAGCATCACCGCGCTGAAGTTTGGCGAGATTTGTCAGGAAGCGGGCTTGCCAAATGGTGTGGTGAACATCGTCAGCGGGGCCGGTGAGACCGGCGCGGCGGTGATCAATCATCCGCTGACGACGAAAGTGGCTTTCACCGGCAGCACGGATGTCGGCAAGATTATCATGCGTTCTTTGGCGGGCACTGAGAAGAAGATGACGCTCGAACTCGGCGGCAAAGCGGCGAACATCGTCTTTGATGATGCGTCGCTGGATCAGGCCGTGGAGGGCATCGTGAACGGCATCTTTTTCAATCAAGGTCATGTGTGCTGCGCGGGTTCCCGATTGCTTGTGCAGGAAAGCGTGGCGGAGCAAGTCCTGGCCAAACTCAAGCGTCGCATCGCTGTGTTGCGTGTGGGAGATCCGATGGACAAGAACACCGACCTCGGTGCCATCAACAGTCGCGAGCAGCTCACGAAGATCACCGAACTCGTGAAGACGGGCGTCGCAGAAGGTGCGGAGATGCATCAAAGCGCCTGCCGATTGCCGACGAAGGGCTTCTACTTTAAGCCAACGCTGTTCTCCGGCGTCAGCATGAGCCATAGAATTGCCCGCGAGGAAATCTTTGGCCCCGTGCTCAGCATCCTGACCTTCCGCACGCTCGAAGAAGCCGTCGAGAAAGCCAACAACACCGCCTTTGGTCTCAGCGCTGGAGTCTGGACGGATAAAGGCAGCCGCATCCTGAAAATGAGCACGCTACTCAAGGCTGGCGTCGTCTGGGCCAACACCTACAACAAGTTCGATCCCGCCAGCCCCTTCGGCGGCTACAAAGAGTCCGGCTTTGGTCGCGAAGGCGGCAAGCAAGGTCTTCTCGATTATCTCAAACTGATTTAAAACGTCATGTCACGACTTCACATCACCAAAACCCCCAAATGCTACGTCGGCGGTGCTTTCATCCGCAGTGAGAGCGCGCGCGTGGCTGAGTTGCATGACTCCTCTGGCGCATTCTTTGCCAATATCCCGCAATGCACGCGCAAAGACTTGCGCAATGCGGTGGAGGCTGCGGCGAAGGCTGGGCCTGGTTGGGCGAAGCGCACGGCTTTCAATCGCGGGCAGATTTTGTATCGGTTGGCGGAGATGATGGAGGCGCGTGGAGTCGAATTGGCGGAGGCGATCGCGCTTGGTGGCAGTTCCAAAGCGGATGCTTCACGCGAGGTGGCTGCGAGCATCGAGCGCGTGGTGCATTACGCGGGCTGGACGGATAAATACGAGCAGATCCTCGGCAGTGTAAATCCTGTGGCCTCAGCGCACTTTAATTTCACCGTGACGGAGCCGATGGGCATCATCGGCATCATCGCGCCGGATGATGCGCCGCTGCTGGCGCTGCTTTCGCTGATTTTACCGGCCATCACGAGTGGCAACAGTGTCGTGGCCGTCGCGAGCACGACGCAGCCTTATCCGAGCATCTTGCTGGGTGAAATGCTGGCCACCAGCGATCTACCCGGCGGCGTGGTGAATCTGCTCACGGGCCAGCGCAGCGAGATGTTGCCCACCATTGCCACGCATGAACATCTGCGCGCCTTGAGCGGTGCGGTGAATGCAGCGGAACGCCAGGAACTAAGACTCGGCGCTGCCGAAAGCGTAAAGCGTGTACGCCTGCTCAAGGCCGAGGAGCCCATCGACTGGTTCGCTTATAAGATGCAGGGTGTGGAGGAAATCCGCGCGCTGATCGAGTTCAAGACGACGTGGCATCCGATTGGTGCTTGAGGTTGCTCTCGAGCGATGGCGAGTCAGTATGGCGGCCTCAATGTCCGTCTCTATGTCCGCCTATCATTCTCTTTGCGAAGTTGTTTCTGAAATCGCCCTGATCACCTCGACCGAATCGGTGCTGGGGTGGGATCAGGAGACGTATATGCCGGGTCATGCGTTGGATCACCGGGCGCGGCAGCTTTCTTATCTCACAGGCAAGGCGCACGGGTTACTGACGTCCAAGCGAACGCTGAAACTGCTTGAGCGTGCGGAGACGGAGATGCCGGAGAATGTGACGCAAGCGGCGAACGTGCGCGGTTTGCGCCGGGACATCGATAGGGCGACGAAACTGCCGCAAAAACTGGTGCAGGAGGAAAGTGAGGTCTGCGCGCATGCCAAGGCGGCGTGGGTCGAGGCGCGGGGACAATCAGACTTCGCGATGTTTGCGCCGCATTTGGAGAAGGTGCTCACCATCGCGCGGAAAAAGGCGGATTTGTATGGTTACGAGGATGAGCCCTATGATGCGCTGCTGGATCTGTATGAGCGCGGGGCGAAGACGCGGGAGGTGGCGGCGCTGTTTGAGAAGCTGAAGCCACAATTGGCCGAGATCGCCCGCGCTGCGGTGGCGAAGTCGAAGAAGGTTAAGCCGGGTGCGTTGCGCGGGAAGTATCCGATTGAGAAGCAGCAGATTTTGAATCGGGAGATCGCGGAGAGTATTGGTTTTGATTTTGAGGCGGGCCGAATAGACACGACGGCGCATCCGTTTTGCACGACGCTGGGGCCGGGCGATGTGCGGCTGACGACGCGGTATGATGAGAAGGATTTTTTGTCGTCGCTCTTTGGTGTGATGCATGAGGCGGGACACGGATTGTATGAGCAAGGGCTGCCGGGGCTGGATTACGGCCTGCCGAGTGGCAGCGCGGCTTCGTTGGGCATTCACGAGTCGCAAAGTCGGCTGTGGGAGAACCATGTGGGCCGCAGTCGTGTGTTTTGGCAAAAGTGGCTACCACGCGCGGCGGAGTTGTTCCCGCATCTTCGCAAAGTGAAGCTGGACGTGTTCATGAAGGAGATGCTGCGCAGTGAATTCAGCTTCATCCGCGTGGAGGCCGACGAGGCAACGTATGACATGCACATCCTGCTGCGCTTTGGCATCGAGCGCCGACTGGTGAAGGGCGAGTTGGCCGTCAAAGACGTGCCAAAGGTCTGGAATGAAGAATACCGCGAGCTTTTCGGCATGACGCCACCGGATGATCGGCGCGGCTGTCTGCAAGACATTCACTGGAGCATGGGCGGGCTGGGTTACTTCGCGACTTACACGCTGGGGAACCTCAATGCGGCGCAGTTGTTCGCGACGGCGAAAAAGCAGAAGAAAATCGCTGCTGCTCTGGAGAAATGCGATTACGCGTCGTTGCTCAAGTGGCTGCGTGTGTATGTGCACTCCTACGGTGGAGCACTGCTGCCGCAGGAGATCATCACGAAAGCGACCGGCAAGCCGACGGATGCGAAGTGGCACATCCAGCATCTGCGGGAGCGGTATGTGAACTAATCTCTCCGCACATGGCGGATCAGGCCGATCATGACGCCTTGAATCATTAGTTCTTGGGCCGGGATAAGATCAGGAAACTCTGGGTTCTCGGCCTTGAGGAAGGGGTGTGTATCTTTGATGAGGTAACGCTTCAAGGTTGTCTCGCCATCAATGAGCGCGGCAACGATGTCACGCGAGCGTGGCTCTTTGATTTCGAGGATGACGAGGTCGCCATCGCCGATGAGGGCGCCGATCATGGATTCGCCACGTACTTTGAGCGCGAAGCTTTTCGCGGTGCGTGGGATGCCGAGGGTGTTCACATCGACAGAGATGCATTTCTCGGCATGCTGCACCATGTCTGCAGCAGACATGCCGGCGGGGATTTGGCCGAAGACGGGAATGTCGATGATTTCGGCACGGTCGAGGTCTTCGGGGAAGACGACGGCCCGGGCCTTGTGGGCGTGGCGTTGAATGACGCCCTTTTTCTCCAATGCGCGGAGGTGACTCATGGCAGCGGTCTGGCTGGAAAACCCGAAGTGGCGCTGGATGTCTCGTGTGGAGGGCATGACGCCCTCGCTGCGCTGATAGCTGCGGAGGTAGTCGAGCAGTTCCTGCTGGCGGGCGGTGAGGCGGGTGTCAGTGTCAATAAACATGGCGGTGTCTCGGCTGTTCGGGTGAACATTCCTGTTCACAAGACATGCGCAAGAGGTTTTCCTGCGGCGTATTTGGCGCATAGTCGCGGCCATGAGGCCTCTCAATGTGCTAAAAATTTCCGCGTGCTGGCTGCTGGCGTGTTCAGGCCAAGCGCAGGAAGCGGCGCCGATCACTCCAGCGAACATGAACAAGACCGGCATGCTGCCACCGCACACAAAAGTGCTGGGAGAGCGAGCTGCGGCAGCGTTTGGCAAGAAAGACTGGGCATCGGCCCGCAAGGCGTATGAGGAAATGTTGGAACTCGATGATGGCAATGCGCTCGTTTGGGCGAATCTGGGCGCGGTGGAACAGCAGGCGGGCAATGTTAAGCTAGCCATTGAATGTTTTGAGCGTTCCGTGCAGTTCAATTCAAAGCTCCCGCAATCTTGGACGGCGCTGGGTTTGTTGCTGCAAGGGCAGGGCGACACCTATCGGGCGATCTCCTGCTTTGCCCGGGCGATTCACGAAGACCCGGAAGATGCGCGTGCGCACAATTATCTGGCGATTGCCGCCAAAGGACTGGGCTGGACCGATGCGGCAGAGGCAGAACTGGGAAAGGCGATTGATATGAAGCCGGACTACGGCATCGCACATTTCAACATGGCGCTGATGCTGCTCGAACGACGCCCACCGGCGATTGAATTATCGCGCCGGCATTATGAGAAGGCATTGTCACTCGGCGTGGCAAAGGATGATGTGGTGGAGCGCCGTCTGAAGGATTGACGCATGGATGCATGGAACATCGGAACACAGCTTGATGAACTGCGTGCGCAGGGGCTGTGGCGTGAGTTGAGGCCACTCGATGAGGTGGATGGCGTCATCGTTCGAGCCGGTGGCCGCGAGTGGATCAATTTTTCTTCCAACGACTATCTTGGGCTCGCGGGTTCGTCGGAAATTTGTACTGCGCTCGAAGAAGGCACGGCAAAATATGGCGGCGGTTCGGGTGCCTCGCGGCTGGTGTGCGGCACGCATCGTGTGCATGTCGAATTGGAAGAAGCCTTGGCCGATTTCAAGGGCACCGAGGCGGCGCTAAGCTTCAGCAGTGGCTTCGCGGTGGCGCTGGGGACGATTCCGGCACTGGTTGGCGTAGGCGACACCATCATTCTGGACAAATTGTGTCATGCCTGTCTTGTTGATGCCGCACGTTTGAGTGGCGCGACGATTCGTGTTTTCCCACACAATCACCTCGAAAAACTCGAACGTTTGCTGAAAATGGCCAAAGGGCGTGTGTTGGTCGTCACGGAGTCAATTTTTAGCATGGACGGTGATGCGGCACTGCTGCGGGAGATCGTCGAACTCAAAGACAAACACGGAGCCTGGCTGCTATTAGACGAAGCCCATGCGGTGGGTGTGCTGGGGCCGCAGGGTCGAGGTCTCGCTGCCGAACTCGACGTAGCTCAGCGGGTGGATTTGCACATGGGCACGATGAGCAAGGCTTTAGGACTAAGTGGCGGCTATCTCGCCGCGTCGCGTCAGGTCATCGACCTGCTGGTCAACCGTGCGCGCAGTTTTATTTATTCGACGGCTCCACCGATCCATCAGGCTTACGCGCTTGGTGTTGTCGTGAAACTGGTTCGCAGCGCGCAAGGTGACATTCTGAGGAAAGCGCTGCATGACAACGCTGCCCAAACAAAAAGCCTGCTTTCTGTGGCTGGCGTTGAGTTTCCAACAACGCCAGCGGCCATTCTGCCCGTCATTTTAGGTGATGAACGATTAGCCATGCAGGCTAGCGACAGGCTGCGAGAAGCCGGGTTTCTCATTCCCTGCATTCGTTATCCCACCGTCGCCCGTGGCACTGCTAGGCTGCGTATCACCGTCAGCGCCTCGCATACAGCCTGCCAGATCGAGTCGCTGGGCCAGATTTTGCAGTCGGCACTTCAGAGCTAAGGCGTGGGCGCTTGCTCAAGAATTTGCAAGGCACGCTGCCGTGCATCTCGGATCTCCTCTGCGTTCAAGAAGACACCGTCGCGCCCAGAGGCCATGAGATTGGTGTGATCCTGACGATGTTGCAGAAACAGCACATGGCCTAGCTCGTGCGCGATTACTCGGGCGACGGGGTCGTTTGCTCCACCGCGGACCTTGGTAAATTCAGGTGCCTCGCAGACCACGACTGGTTCACCATAAAAAAAGCCATTCGGCCCCATCTCTCTGACAAAACACACATCAATGGCAGTGGGGCTGAAGTGTTGAGTAGGTATGGCAGATTTCACCCAGTTACGATCTCTCTCAAACCACCTTTTGGGTACAATATCGAGGGCTTGCACAGCATCGACCGCCTCCAACTGAAAACGAATACCCGCAGGTGCCCAGATGGCATTTACCTCGTTAAACAAGGAGCTTACTGCGGCCGCATTCAATGATGTCTGGTGCCTAGGTTGCAGGACAGACTGCATCAGATGCGCCCGGACTCGCAAGGTGAGCTGAGGTAAAACATTATCAGAATGAAGCGGCAAGAGCCCTATTGAATAAAATAGGCACAGGACCAAAAAGCGGCTCATTGGAGAACTTAAACCAGCTTCTTTTAGGCCATACAATCATAGAGGTTCATTAAGATTGCTGAGTGTACGGCCTGTTAAGCAAAAGTTGACAATGTAGCTGTATCCATGCCGCCCCTTGAAAAAAGTGTCCCAAAAAGCAAAAAAGTTCTTTTCAGCAGCTACGCTACCTGCTAGCATCTGCATCTGAACGGCTCACGTACGTTGGTTTGGACTAGTTTCAAACCATCACATGCGAGTGTCCGACCTCAAACCAACCAACCTAATACCAACATAATCAGACTATGAAATTGAATGCATTGCTGAAAACGCTGGGGTTCTTGGCACTGGCCGCCACTCCCGTTGTGGCCGGAACCGCACCCGCTCCTAAAAACCCTATCGCTCCCGCTCCGGTGAACGATGACCTCGGTATCACTGCCTCCATCGGCTACGACACCAACTACGTGTGGCGTGGTATGAACTTCGGCCAACATTGGGTCCGTGCCGGAGTTAATGGTTCACTTCTGCTTGTCGAAGGAACCACTCTCAACTGGGATGCTCAATATGGTTCCCTTGCTAGTGATCAGGACACCTTCATGCCTCTGGGCGTTGGCGGTGCCTCCTTCCAGCGCGCTGAAGTCGGTGCTGCTCTGGCCCGTGATTTCGGTCCGGCCACTCTGAGCTTGGGCTATCGTTATTATCGCAACATGGGTGTGCTTAACACCACTGGCGGGATGAACGACGGTCAGGAAGTGCAGCTTGGTCTTGTTACGGCCCTCGGCCCGATCAACATCAAATCCAGCGCCAACTATGACTTCGTGAACAGCTACTACTACTTCGACCTTACGGCGAGTTCTACGATCGCAGTCACGGACTCCATCAGTGTTGTTCCCTATGCCACGATTGGCTATGGCCACAACATGAACTGGCAGTTTGCCAAAAACGTTGGTATTGCGGGTGGTCTTTGGAATCGCAATAATGTGACCAGCTTTACGGCTGTCACTGCTGGCCTTCAGTTCCCGATCAAGCTTAACAGCCGTGCGACATTAACTCCATACATTGCAGTCAATGCGCCTTTGAGCGGCATGCAGAATCTGCCACAAAACGGAACCCCTGACAATTATGTCAGCACTCTGGTTTATGGTGGTGTGACTCTTAGCGTGCGCTTCTAATCGTTCTCAGAACGAATCCAATTCATTGGTTAAACCTCCCGGCGAAAGCCGGGAGGTTTTTTTATAGACAAAATTCAAGATTTTGTTCGGTTGCTGATTCTATGAGGACTGTGCAAGTCGCTGCCAGCTGACTTAGCTGCAACGATTCCGTTGAGTTCACGAGAGCGCGAAAGCGTCTTTGCGCTGGAGTGTGCTGGGGCTAGATGGCTAAAAGGTTGTGTCCAGGCTGAGCAATCAATTCAGCCCATTGGAATTTTCAGCAGCCTTGTTTGACCGAAAACACCCGAGGACTGGCTCTCTCTAGAGTGCTGCCATTCATTTTCCCCTGGTGGCTGCTTTTGACCGAGAAGGGCGATAGCGCACCATCGCCACGTGTAGAACCAAACGCAGGCATCAGGGGGGGGCATTTAATCATAATTCTCCACGTCATAAACATGCAAATTATTCATGGATATCGAAGTTATTGTAATTACAATACCAAGATCGGTAATAACATGGCACGGCAACTGCTTAACCCTCAGTTGAAAGCTGCACTGACTTCCCGGTCAGAACAGCGCCTCAACACCAACAAACGAAACTCGACCAAACACATCACATGAAGCCAAAAAGCATGACATCCCTCATCGCGAAGTCTGTGGCCGTTCTCGCCGCTTGTGCAGCGCTGAACGCAACCGCCGGTACCGCCCCAGCTAAAGCTCCGGTTCCCCCAGTGGAACCAAGCGCCCTGTTCGACTCCATCGGAGCCACCTTCGACGCCGGCTACGACAGCCGTTATTACTTCCGCGGCCTCTGGTTCGCTGACAACATCATGTGGTCCGCCCTCAACATCAGCGTGCCGATCACAGACAAGCTGACCTGGGGCATCGGCGGTGCCTACATCAACACGGCCGGCACTCCATATCCAGGTGGCGGGCTTAGCCATAACCCTAGTGGTTTCCAATACTCGGAAATCGATGCCATAACCAGCCTGTCTTACAACGCCGGTTGGGCCAAGTTCGGCATGCAGTATCAATATTACTTCTATCCAGATGCTTATGCTGGTAGCATGGTTGGTGCTCCAAATGCAGGTAATGACCCTGAATTCGGTTTGAAGGGTGCAGGTGAGCTTGGATTTACGGTTGCGGTGCCTTACAAGGCCTTCAACCTCTATGCCGGCTACTACTACGACTTCCGAATCTCCGGCCAGTACCTTTCGCTTGCTGCGGACTACACCTTCGCAGTCAATGATTGGCTGAGCATTGTGCCTTCCGTCGCCACCGGCTACGGCATTGATTACTACACCGGCAATGGTTCCAATCCCGCAATGTTGTTTGGTAATAAAGCACAGCCGCTGACCAACGCTTCGACGACGGGCTTCACCCATGTCCTCTATACCCTGGCAGTCCCAGTCAAGCTCACCAAGGCCGTCACATGGACTTCCTATGTAGCGCTGAACCACTCCGAAAAACTGCGTGCGAGCCTCAACACCACGCAAAATGAAATCTTCTGGGGCACGAAGCTTAGCTTCGCGTTCTAAATCATCAGAGGCTTGATGCCCTAAATTCAAATCTGATTAGTTGGTAGCTCCCGGTCTGCTCGCAGGCCGGGAGCTTTTTTTTGGCGTCTAGCGGCATCCTGCGTAGCATCTGTCTCGCATGTCCACACAATCATCGCTCAACTGGAACTCGCGCAACGTCACCCGTGGCTGGCAGCGCGGTATCACGGCCTTCTATTGGGGGCTTGGCTTTAAGGAAGAGGATTTCGATAAAGCACAAATTGGCATCGGAACTCCGCTCCTCGACGGCAACATCTGCAACGTCCACGCACACGAACTCGCCAAGCTCCTCGCCCAGGGCTGTGCAGAGGCGGGAATGGTCGGCTTTCCCTTCGGTGTCTCACCGGCGAGTGATAACATCACGCAGGGCAACATTGGCGGCGCGGCCTCGCTCTGCTCCCGCAATCTCATGGCTAATGGCGCTGAGATGATCTGTACCGCGCACAGCTACGACGCCATCATCGGCCTGCATCATTGCGATAAAAACGGCCCCGCCTTTGCCATGGCGCTGGCCCGCACGAATTTCCCCGGTCTGATCGTCAACGGTGGCAGCATCATGCCTGGCTGCCACAAAGGCGTGCCTACTAGCATTCTCGATGTCTATGACGCTGCCGCGAAGGAAAGCCAGGGCACTATGAGCTATGAAGAAAGCGAGCAGATCATCCGCACCGCTTGCCCTGGCCCTGGTGGCTGTGGCATCGCGGCTTCGTTCAATACCTGGGGCATCACACTGGAGGCAATGGGCCTCAGCCTACCGGACACTTCATCCATGCCCGCCATCGAGGCCGGAAAGCGTGAAGAATGCCTCCGCGTTGGCAAAGCTGTGCGCAATTTGCTCGAAAAAAACATCCGTCCACGCGACATCATCACCAAGCAGTCGCTGACGAACGCCATGACGGCCATCGCGGCCATCGGCGGCAGCACGAACGGCGTCATCCACCTCCTCGCCGTCGCCCGCGAGGCCGGCGTGGACTTCACGCTGCGCGACGTGCAGGCGATCTGCCGCAAAGTGCCCGTCCTGTGCAGCTTTGCGCCACGCGGCCGCGGCACGATGGTCGATCTGCATCGCCTCGGCGGCACCACGATGCTGTTGAAGCACATCTATGATGCGGGATTGCTCGACGGCTCATGCCTGACCGTCACCGGCCAAACTTTGGCCGAAAATCTCGCCAGCGCCAAAGCGGTGCCGTTTCCGAACGATCTCATCGCGCCGCACGACAAGCCCTTCAAAGACTACGCCGACATTCAGGTGTGCTTTGGCAACATCGCCCCTCACGGGATGGTCTTCAAAGTCTCATCGCTCAAGGAACCACGATTCAGCGGCCGCACGATCTGCTTCGAGAACAGCAAAGGTGTGTTCGATGCCGCCGCCGAAGGCCGTATCAAACCCGGCCACATTGTCATCATCCGCGGCAGCGGGCCGGTGGCGCTTGGCATGCCGGAGATGCACGTCGCCAGTGCCGCATTGGCAGTTCCGGAGCTCTACGGCAAAGTCGCCCTCATCACCGATGGCCGCGTGTCCGGCGTCTCCGCCGGCGCGGTGGGTGTGCATTGCACCCCGGAGGCCGTCCTCGGCGGCCCGATTGCACGCGTACAGAATGATGATGAGATCGAATTCGACCTCCTCGGTGGCACCATTGAGGTCAAAGCCGATCTCGATGCCCGCGACTGCACCATCCCGGTGGTGACACACCCCTTTGGCTATCTTGCCGACTTTGCCGCCACCGTTTCACAAGCGCATGAGGGCTGTGTACCGCGGTGGACACTTCAGCGTCATTCTGTGCTTGCCTGAAAGTGGTCGTTTGGCGCATGCTGGGCGTATGATCCGACTGCTCACGTTCTGCTGCCTTGTCTTTGCCATCACGCTTCATGCCGAGCAGAAGCGCCCGAACATCCTGTGGCTCATCGCGGAGGACTTTGGGCCGCATTTGGGTTGCTATGGCACGAAGGAGGTGTCCACGCCGGTGCTGGACGGCATCGCGGCGAAGGGGATGCGTTTCACGCGGTTCTTCACAACGGCACCGGTGTGCTCGCCGAGCCGCTCCGCTTTCAACACGGGCATGTACCAGACCACCATTGGCGCGCATAATCATCGCTCGCACCGCGATGACGGCTACGCGTTGCCTGCGGGTGTGAAACTGATCAGCGAGCGCATGCATGAGGCAGGCTACTTTACGGCGAATGTGAAGGAGTTGCCAGCAGAGGCGGGATTCAAAGGCGCGGGAAAGACGGACTGGAACTTCAACGCGCCGCAGAAGCCCTTCGAGTCGGCCAACTGGGATGAATTGAAGGCGCACCAGCCCTTCTACGCGCAGATCAATTTTCAGGAAACGCACCGCACTTTTCATGCGGCACCACATGCCGATCCGGCGAAGGTGCAGATCCCGCCGTATTATCCCGACCATGAGGTCACCCGGAAGGACTGGGCGGAATATCTCGACGCGGCAACTGCGATCGATGAGAAGATCGGCAAGGTCATGGCATTGCTGAAACGCGATGGCTTGCTGGAAAACACGATTATCTGTTTCTTCGGCGACAACGGCCAGGCCCACGTGCGTGGGAAGCAGTTCTGCTACGAGGAAGGGCTCAACGTTCCGCTCATCATGAGTTGGCCGTCTGGTATCGCGACTCCAACAGGCTTTGAGCCTGGCAAAGTGAGTGACCGCTTGCTCATGAGCATTGATTTGACTGCGACATCGCTCTCTTGGGCAGGAATCGCGAAACCAGATGGCATGCAGGGGCAGGTATTCTTGGGCGATAAGGCGGAGGCGCCACGTGACTATGTTTTTGGTGCACGGGATCGCTGCGACATGACTGTGTTCCGTTTCCGCACCGTCCGTGACGTGCGCTATCGCTACATCCGCAATTTCACGCCGGATCGGCCTTTTTTGCAATTCAACGCCTACAAGGAGAAGCAGTATCCCGTGTGGAACTTGATCAAAGAACTCGCAGATCAAGACAAACTGACGCCTGAGCAGGCCGTTCTTGCCGCACCGACGATGCCGGAGGAGGAGCTGTACGATTTACAAACGGATCCGTTTGAGATTCACAACCTCGCGAAATCAAATGCGCCCGAGCATCGCGCCGCGTTGGAGCGTCTAAGTGGTGTTTTACAGACATGGATCGAGCAGACCAACGATCAAGGACGCATTCCTGAGCCAGAAGAAGTGGCCAAGAACGAAGGCAGCACCAAGGGGCCGACAAAAGAGAAGAAACTGAAGAAGAAAGCCAAGTGATGCCGTGATTGCATGCTGGCGTAAACCCGCCATTCTCCGCGCGTGAAGTTGCTTCCCAACCACCGCGCGCATGACGCGCAGCACCTCATCCAGCGTTGGCGCGTGCTTGCGCGCAGGGCGGGTTGTGGTCTGAAGACCTTGTGCAAAGTCAATGAATTGCCGGTGATCGTGATAGAATCGACCGCAGCACAAGCAGGGCAACCAGCGGCCTATCTTTCCTCCGGCGTGCATGGTGATGAACCGGGCGCGGCCTGGGGATTGCTGCTGTGGGCGGAAAAGAATCTTCATGAAATTGAACGCGGCTCGTTTCTCATCGCCCCGTGCCTCAATCCGGTCGGCTTGACCCTCAACACGCGGGCGGATCATCGTGGCATCGACATCAATCGTCGCTTTCACGATGCGGCGGATGTGATCTGCGGCCCGTGGCAGCGCTGGATTACCAGCAAGGCGATGCGCTTTGGCCTTTGCTTGCACGAGGACTATGACGCTCAGGGGATTTATCTTTATGAGCTGAATCAGGCGCGCCAGACGGCAGGCCACGCCATCATTGAGCGCTGCGCGCGTGTGATCGCACCTGATCCGCGCAAAACCATCGATGGTCAGCGTGCTAAGAGCGGGGTGATCCGCCGTCGCACACTGCCCGCACATCTTCCCGGTATGCCGGAGGCGATCGAATTGCATGTGCGTAGCTGCCCGCTGACGATGACGTTTGAAACACCCTCGGAATTTGATCTGGATAAGCGAGTGCGTGCACAGGTGAAATTCATCGAGACTGCAATGGAGGTGCTAGTATGAAGCAGTTCGCGTGCATGTTGGCGCTGCTGCTCGTTGCTTGCTCAACGATCAAACCGTTCAGCGGTCATGCGGCCTTGAACATAGCGGAATGGACGAGTTACGATGGCAAAACGATGCCAGTTAAAGTCTGGCCGGTGCCTGCGGGAGTGACTCTGCGCGGTGTTGTCATTGCTGTGCATGGTCTGAGCGGTGCGAAATCGGACTTCTGGTATTTGGGTGAGCAATTGCCGCAGCGCGGCTACATGGTTTACGCGTACGATTTACGAGGGCAGGGGAACGACCCTGTGATCGCGGAACGAGGTGACATCTCGGGAGAAAAAGCCTGGAAGCGCGATCTGGGCGTCTTTCATGGTTTGGTGAAGCGCAGGCATTCAAAAACGCCGGTGTTTTGGTATGGCGAGAGCTTGGGTAGTCTCATCGCAATGCACACTGCGGCAGACTTATTGGGAAATCGTGAAGACCCGGCTGGTATCATTCTGGCCTCACCTGTGGCGGGTTTACGCATGACGTTGACCGGTTTCCAGCGTTTCTTACTGGAGACGGCAGCCAAACTTTCGCCTCGTTCACGCTACACGCTTGGTGAACTCGCTGGGGTGGATGAATCGAAGATCAAAGTCACTTCAACCTCCACGCATGGCGGCCAGATGGCGGTCACGCCACATCACGTCAGTGCGTTCTCGCTCCGGCTGCTCACCACCGTTGGCGGAATGATGGATGACAACACGAAAGCAGCACACCATTTGAAAATGCCGGTGCTGTTCGTCGCCTCACCGAACGATGTGCTGTCCTCCGCTGATCAAATCCAGTCGCTGTTTGCGGAACTGCGTAGTCGTGACAAGAAACTGCTTTGGTACACACGTTCCTACCATCTACTGCTGCATGATGTGCAACGTGAGGAGGTGGTGAACGATGTTGCCCGCTGGTTGGAACGGCAGATCAAACCCCGTAAACGCTGATGACTCTCGAACATGCTATCCTAGATGCTTTGAGTCGTGCACCACTGCCTTTGAAGGCAGCGGAGATCACAAAACTCGTCAAACCGTTGGCCGGACGTGTCGCTACATCAAAAACGGTGGCTGCTGCGCTCGATGCACTCTCAACATCAGCTGCGCTGAACTGCATTCCCGGCAAGCCACAGTCACTTTACACCACGCAAAATCTCGCATCTGCCGCTGCCTCGATGCTTCGGCATAGCATCCATCAGGCGAAGAAAGAGCAGCCTGCAGCCAAGTTGAAACTGAAGCTGCCGTTAGCGCTGCAATCCCACTTTGAGAATGCATTGGCACAACTCATAGCCAATGGCGCTGCGTATGTGCTGCCAGGCACAAAACGACTCGTTTTTGCCGGACGACCGAAGCCGTCAGCACTGCTCGATACTGCGAAACGCCGTGCTTTGCAGAATATCCTCGATGGCGTGAACCCTGTGCGAACGCAGAGCGTGACGCTGTCGGACCTCATCGCCTGGCTGGATGCCGAACCTGCCGCCGCCGCAGTGCCGGGCGAAGCAGAACTGCAACGGTGGTATGAGCAGGACCGTGTGCGCTCCTCCACCGTCATGATTCCATTGCCGCAGACTTTTGCACATTACGCTGCCTGGGCGGCCGAACGTGGGCAGACTGCTGATAGTCAGGTTTTACGAAATTTGATTGAGACACTTTACAACAATGGCCGTCTCCTGCTAGAACCCTGTGAAAGGCCGCAAGACCTCCCCGAACATGAACGTGCCATGCTTGTTCCGATGTCCCTCGGTCCTCCCGGCTACTCCTGGTGTTGGATCGCCTAATGCTCAGTCCTCTTTCTCCTGAATCCTGAACCTCCTCAAAAGACCATGTCTGACTATGCTGCCATGAATCCCTTTGTTTCCACCAGTGTGGGGGAAAATGATGTGTGGAATGCTGCCAATTTTCTGGATGTGCCCTACATTCACTCAGTCTCGTTCGGCGCACTAAAAATCGCCGTGGACCAAGTGCGGGCGCAGCACCGCAGTCAGGTGCGTTTTGTTCGTGGCGCGGGCGGTTCCGGCAAGTCGCATCTCTTTGCGCGGCTACGGCGTGAATGTACCGATAAGATTTTCTATACCTATGCGCCGAACCCGCCGCTACAGCCGGAAGCGTTGGAGAATTTTATCCTGACCCGTTTCGTCAGCAGCCTGCGTCATCCGGCACGTAGTGCGGATGGCAATGAATCACCTTACAGCCAACTGCGCCTGCTGGCCTATGCCTTGCTCAAGCCGGTGGTGGAGCAGGATGTGACCCTGTCGGAGTTGCACGAAGCTTGGGCCGACATCGGCATCGAAACACGCAAGGAACTGATTCATCAGGCGGTGCAACTTCTTGAGGCCGAGCACCCCATGGTGCCGCGCAGCGTGCTGCGTTGTCTGCTTAATGTCCTGCGTGATGATAAGGAGCACTTGGCTGCCCAGTGGCTCTCCGGCGCGGCTTATCTCACGGAGAACGAGCTGAAATATCTCAACGTCCCGGAGCCTCTGGCACGCGCGGACATGGGAGTTGTGATCCAACTGTTCGGCAAACTTGCCGCGCAAGCGGGTTCGCCGGCGGTGTTGGTGCTCGATCAGCTTGATCTCATCATTACTCAACCGCAGTTCGATGAGATGCAGCGTCTGCTGTTCTCGCTGATCGATCAGAGCGAAAACTGGGTCGTTCTGATCGGCCTCGTAGCAGAACGCTTCGCTGCTTGGGATGCTGCCCTCACTCAAGCCTTGCGCGGCCGCATCGGCGTGCCGGATTCGAATGCGCCGCTTGGTTTCCGCCTGCCGGTGGTGGACATGCTGCCCATCGCGAACGAGCAAAAACGCCTGCTGCTAACTTGCCGGCTCGAAATACCCGAACTCGTGGCGCAGCGCAAAAAGGACGGCATTACCTCCGCGATCCATCCGCTGCTTGAGGAAGACATCGCGCGACTCACTGCGGGTGGCGCAATTTTTCCGCGCCATCTTCTGGCCGCGGCGGCGGAAGCGTACACCACGCGCACCATGGCGGCTCAGGTGCATCTGCCACAAGAAGTAGTTGCTGTTGTGACGGCAGCAACTGAGCCGACTACTGTCGTTGTTTCGCCTCCGGTTTATCAACCCCCGGTTGCTGAGACCGCTCCGGTGCCCGTGCCTGTGGTGGAATCAATTCGTGAAATACCCGTTGCTGCACTTCCTCCACCTCCGCCTTCTCCGGTTGCCAGCAAAACATCCCTCGCTGAAAAGATGGATGCCTTGTTCCAACAGGCTGTTGATGCGGCCAAATCGGAAACGGTGCCTCCCAGTGCTATCGATCTCGGCGAACGTACGCGTGATCTCATTGAACTCATGGTCGCACCGCCAGTCACGATCACGGAAGGCGACATCCGCAAAACTTATGAGAACTTCGATGGCGCCGATCGTTGGTTCGAGTGGGGTGGCGGTAAAGTGCGCATCGTCACCAGTGATTCCATGCGTGGCAGTTTCATCGCCGTCCTGGAGCGCATCAAGGAAGCCGGTGGAGATACACTGCTACTTCGCAACGACATCGCTCCCGTTTCTGGCCAGCTCACGATGGAACTGCTGAACGCATATAAGGCAAAAAATACCTTTCATCACATCCCCGCGACCGAAACTGCTCTACTTTCTGCTCTTGGTCGCATCCTTGCCGCCCAGCGTGAAGGCTCCTACGACCAACTCGCTACCGAGCCGCCTGCGACGAAAGACAACGTGATCGCTGCTTTACGCAATCATCCTCTGCTGCGTGGCATCCGTCTGTGGGAGATGATTCAAAAAGTGCATGCGCCGAAACAGTCGGCACCGGTTCAAGCCTCGGTTCTTTCATCCATCGTCAGGCCATCCACCGTGCCACTTGCTAAACCGCCCGCTGTTCCTAGTGCCAAGCCGCCTCCACCACCAACCATGATGGCAGCCGCAGCTGTCGCTAAGCCCGTTGCAAGGCCCCCATCTCCACCGGTGGCAAAACCCATCGCTAGACCGCCTGGGGCTCCTGTTGCAAAACCGCCGCAGGGGATGCTGCGTCCACCGATGAGCAAGCTGCCGCCGCCTTCGCAGGGCAATGCCGCCTGAGAAAGGTCATGCTTTCTTGGCTACAAAGCCATGATAAGTGACGTTTATCGCGCCACCATGAAATCCTATCTACTGCTTCTCTGCACTTTTACCTTTCATGTCCTCGCGGCAGAGACGAAGCGGCCGAACATCCTGTTCATCTACGCTGATGACCAATCGACGAAAACCGTCGGCTGCTATCCCAGCTCGTGGCCTTGGGTGAAGACGCCAAACATCGACGCATTGGCAAAAAACGGTGTTCGTTTCCACGCAGCCTATCTAGGTTCGTGGTGCATGCCTTCGCGTGCCACGTTGCTCACCGGACGTCATCCGCATGGCATCGAGTCGATGTCGATGGAAGGCAAATATCCCGGCAGCACCTACGATGCAAAGCAGTGCCCTTTCATTCCAGCCCAAATGCGCCAGCAAGGCTATCACACCGCGCAGATCGGCAAGTGGCACACCGGCACGGATTCCGGCTGGGGCCGCGACTGGGATCATCAGATCGTGTGGAACCGCCCGCTGCATCCTGAGAACGCCGGTGCGTATTACGAGAAGCAGATCCTCAGCATCGACGGCAAGGAGCAAACCGTGGAGGGCTATCCTGCCGACAACTACACCCAGTGGTCGCTCGACTACATCCGTGGAAAAAATCGGGATGCCGCCAAGCCTTGGTATCTCTGGCTCTGCTTCGGCAGCGTGCATGGCCCGTCGAAGCCCGCGAAGCGCCACCTCGGCAGCTACAAAGACGGCGCAGTGCCCACACCTGCCGACATCTTTCCGCCACGCGAAGGCAAGCCCGATTACCTCAACAAGATGCAGGCTTGGACCAAGGGCGAGGACGGCCATCCCATGGCGAAAAAAGGCGGCGAGGCTTTCGGCGAGAGCAAAAACGGCAAGCGCTTCGACGAATGGGTGCGCCAGGTGAACGAATGCGTCCCCGCCATCGACGAAGGTGTCGGTCAACTCATCGCAGCACTCAAGGAGAGCGGTCAATACGACAACACGCTCATCATTTACACCGCTGACCAGGGCTTCAGCATGGGCGAGCACGGTTTCCGCACCAAACTCGCGCCGTATGACGCGAACTATCGCTCGCCGCTCATCGTCAGCATGCCCGCTCGTTTCCCGACCGGCAAAGTCTGCGACGCTTCCGTCAACGCCACCGACCTCTCAGCGACCTTTCTCGCCATGACCGGCGTGAAAGTCCCGTGGCAGACACATGGCCGCGATCTCACGCCTTTGCTTGAGAAGCCAGATGCGGCGTGGCCGCACGCCTGCCTCTACGAGCACATGGGGAACGAGTACGGCTCCAAAGTCAGCCAAACCATTCTCACCCAAGGCAAGCAGGACAACTTCCAAGGCGTGCCGCTTTACTCCGCTGTCGTCGCAGATCACTACAAGCTCGTTCACTACCTCGACGGTCAATCAGGCGAAGAACTGTACGATCTCACCAATGATCCCGAGGAACTCAAAAACTTGATCAGAGAACCGACGCATGCTGAACGCATCACGAAGCTGCGCGAGGTGATGAAGGCCGAACTCAAACGCACAGAAGCTGGTTTTGCCAGTTCCGTGAAGTAGCAGATCACTTTCTGAGCTTCTCCACTTCATCCAGCGGCACCTTCAGCACCTCGGTCACGTTCTTCCTGTTCGAGAACGCGATGAGCAAGCTGCCGTCATGCTCAATGACGTGCGGATACTGAAACGTCGTCACCTTGGGCGATGGAATGTCGAGCCGTGCCATGCGCGTGAACTGCTTCCCATCCTCCGAGATCGCCAGATGCATCTCACGGCGGCCCACGGTGGGGTTCGCATTGGAAACCAGCACCCGGAAGCCACGGCTCGTCTGCAAGGTGAACAGCTTGCTCGTCGAGTTCGGATAATTCGTGATCTCCGGCGCGCTCCAGGTTCGCCCATGATCCGTCGAAACAGAGCGGAACAGCCGTTGCGAGCCGCCATTGTCGCGAATCGCCGAAATCAGCGTGCCGTCGGCCAGTTCCCACCACACCGGCTCGTCCGGGCTGAATTTGGATGCCTTCACCGCCGCAAGTCGGTCCACCACGGGAACCACCAGCCAGTCCGTGAGTGATTTCACTCCACCGATGAGCACGGAGACATTGAAGCGCGCATCCCGCCGCGTCATCATCCATTCGCCGGTCGAGAGCTTCTGCGGTGTGAAGTTGTTGATCGCGTTTTCAAACACGACCGTCTTCTCCTTCCAAGTGTCGCCAGCCTTGTCCCAGGCAAAAGCCACCAGTTTCAAATCCTTGTCCACGCCAAAGGCTCCTTTGCCTTGGTAGCTCGCCGCCAGCGCCAGCAGTTCGCCATCACGCACCCAAAAGCCACGCGCGATGTAAGCTCGTCCCTCCGCAGGCATGCCAGTCAGGTTTTTCGGCGTGCTCCACGTCAGACCGTCCGCACTCGTCGCATAACGCACATGCTGCGTCGGCACATCCTCCACCACCGGTCCCGCGCTCCACATGCACCAGAACTTGCCCTCATGATGCAGCAGGTAGTTGTGAAGCTGAAACTTCCACGCCTCCTCATACGGGCACACCACCGCATGCGTGCCTTTCAGCACCGGCAGTTTCGCGAAATCGATCTTCGCTGGATCGCCTTCCGTGCCCGGCAGATTCAACATCGGTTCCGCAGCGAACAGCGGAGCAGCGGCCAGCAGAAAAAGAAATCGTTTCATAGTGCGGCCTGTAGTTTTATGCGTGGAAGCAGGAATACGAGCCTCGCTACATTGCTGTCAGCATGACTTGAGTTCTATTTGGCTGCCGGCGGCAGCTTGCACGACTGCCACGCCAAAAAGCGCCACTGGCCGTTTTCTTCACGCCACACCGCCAGGAAGCCAAGCACGCTGTCCATTTCACCAGTCGCAGTCAACGCTTTGACATGCGCGCGACCTGTCATGAGCGCGATGCCGGGCGCAGGGAAGGTGAAGTTTTGCTCTTCGTAGTTGTAGCCCACATACTTCGTCTTCCCGGCAGTCAGGATGTCGATGAACGACGTTTTCGTATCCACGATGCCGTTTGAGTGCGCGTAACGCAGCTCATCGGAAAAGATGGCGCTGAGCTTCTCGCGGTCCGGCGACTGCATCGCGGCCACGCGGGCTTTGTCAGCTGCCTGAACAGCAGCGAGCTTCGGATTCTCCTCTGCGAAAGCTTGGACGACAAACAGGAGGGCGAGTGAGGCGAGCAGGGTTTTCATGGTGGCGTCTATTTGGCGTGTTTGAGGACGAAATCGACCAGTTCCTGGCACTCGAAGAACGACGGGCCGACCTTGTGGCCTTCGCCGGGGACGACCTTCACACTGAAGGAACCACCAGCGGCCTCGTAACGTTCTTTGAGGAGCTGCGTGTTCAAATCATACGGCACCACGACATCGGAATCACCATGCACGGCGAACATCGGCACCTTGTTGGCCAGCAGGCCCTTCAAGTTGTCGATGGGATTGAACTCGCTCAGCTTCGCGACGAGTTCGGGCTCGGTCATCGCGAAATCAGCGAGCGTGTCCTTCTTCGAGTTCTTCAACGGCCAACTCGCGAGATTGCACACGGGATAGATGCCCACCCATGCCTTCACTTTGTCGGGATTCCGAAACGCCCACGCCAGCGTCATCATGCCGCCGCGACTCTGACCAAGCAGGATCGGCTTCGCGGAAAAGCCGCGCTTCACCATGGCGTCGTAAAAGAGCGTGAACTTCGCCGAGCTGGCCGGAGAGCCGCGCACCTCGCCGAGATCAAAGCCCGCGATGCTGATGCCCGCCTTCATGAAGGCCTCGAAATACACCGGGCGTCCCGCCAGCGACACACCGCCATTCAGCGTCGGCGCATACCACAGCCACGGTTTACCCTCAGCAGGTTTGGGCGCGGCATACAGCACGGCTTTGTGACCTTCGATCTCGAAGATCTCGGCTTTCTTGGGCAAAGGCTCCTGCGCGAGCAAAGGCAGCGCGAGGAGAGTGGTGATGAGTGTGAAAAGGCGTTTCATGGTTGATTCGATTGGTCATCGAATCATGGGCATAAAGACTTCGATTGCCAATCGAAGTTACTTTGTCACCGGCGGTAGTTTACACGACTGCCAGGCTAGGAAGCGCCACTGGCCGCCTTCTTCACGCCACACGGCCAGGTAACTCAAGACGCTGTCCATCTCACCGGTTGCCGTCAACGCTTTGACATGCGCACGACCCGTCATCAGCGCGATGCCAGGCGCGGGGAAGGTGAAGTTCTGCTCTTCGTAGTCGTAGCCCGCATATTTAGTCTTCCCAGCGGTTAGGATGTCGATGAACGAGGCTTTTGTATCCACGATACCATTTGAGTGTGCGTAGCGCAGATCATTCGAGAAGATGGCGGTCAATGCTTCGGTCGTCGGTGTCTTCATCGCGGCAACACGAGCTTTGTCAGCCGCTTGAACAGCGGCAAGCTTCGGATTTTCCTCCGCGAAGAGTTGTACAACGAACAGGAGGGCGAGCGAGGTGAGTAGGGTTTTCATGATGGAGTTATTTGGCGTGTTTGAGGACAAAATCGACCAGTTCCTGGCACTCGAAGAAGGATGGGCCAACCTTGTGACCTTCGCCTGGGACGACTTTGACGCTGAAGGAACCGCCGCCGGCTTCGTAGCGTTCTTTGAGGAGCTGGGTGTTCAAATCATACGGCACCACAACATCAGAATCACCATGCACGGAGAACATCGGCACTTTGTTCGCCAGCAGGCCCTTCAAGTTGTCGATGGGATTGAACTCGCTGCGCTTGGCGACAAGTTCGGGCTCGGTCATCGCGAAGTCGGCGAGCGTGTCCTTCTTCGAGTTCTTCAACGGCCAGCTCGCCAGATTGCACACTGGATAGATGCCCACCCAAGCCTTCACCTTGTCGGGATTCCGAAACGCCCACGCCAGCGTCATCATGCCGCCGCGATTCTGACATCTACCAAAGAGCTTCGCCACTCTCAATACTCACATGGCTTTATCGCGAGGTCGTCAAAAACGCCAGCAGATCACGGAGTTCGGCGTCCGTGAGCGACATCACGAGTCCCATCGGCATGAGCGAGGTTTTCAATTCGGTGCGGCTGATGACGTCGGCTTCGGGAAAGGAGCGTTCTTTGCCGGTGAGATCGCGGAAGACTTCAGTGCTGGAGGAGCGTAGCAGGATGCCAATGAACTCGGTGCCGTCTTTGAGCTTAACTTGCGAGGGATAAAACTGCGGAGCGACTTCGCGATGTGGTTCCAGAATCGAGCGAAGGATCGCCGTGCGATCGCCCTGCTGCGCGATCAGGGTGAGGTCGGGGCCAACCACATTGCCACGGCCGCTGTGGCGATGGCAGGTGGAGCAAAAAGCGATCTTGGTGTTGAAGAAGAGGCGACGGCCACTTTCGGTGTCGGGTTTGCCAGGGAGGTCATCGATGAGTTTGAGCCAGGCATCGGTTTGATCGAAAGGAGGGCGATTCGCGGCAGGAGTGAAGCCTGTGGTGAAGCGGAGGGCGCGTTTGGCTTCATCGCGGATCGTGGCGTTGTCATTGTCGACGAGCTTTTGCAGCAATGCGGCGTCGTCGGTGCCGAGGATGGCCTCAGCGCGGAGTTGCGGGCTGCGTTTGTCATCAGCAGCGATCTCGGAACTGGCGCTGCGGGCAGCTAGGGTGCGCACGGCTTCGAGTTGGAGCACTTCGTCGTCGCTATTCGCGAAGTCGCGTAGCAAATCGAGCCTGAGGGCTTTATGCGTCGGCGGCGTGAGGCGCAGGGCATAGCCTTTGAGGCGTGCTGGCGTCTTGGGGTTGGTGATGCGCTCCACGAGCACTTCGGGATTGGTCACGCCAGCGCCAGGATCGCCACGCAGGGTGTTCCAAGTGGCCAGAGCAGCCTCGAATAGATGAAAATCGAGCGTGGAGTCGGCAAGCATGGCCTCGACCTGCGGCATAAAATTTTTCAGCACAGCGTCTGCGATCCAGCGGAGGCACTCGAACCGCATTTCAGGGTCAGGATCGCCGATAAAGGCTCGCACCCACTGCTCGTCATTCAAATCGACACGTCGCATGGCCACGAAGGCCCAGACACGATCTTGGGGTGAAAGTGATTTCAGCGCTTCGATGCTTAATCCGACATGTGACAGTGCTGTTAGAGCCGCATCGGAAAGAAAGGAATCCTTACTACGAGCGAGTTCGAGCAGTTTTACCGTTTCGAGCTTGGCCGTGCCTGCTCGGAGGTTTTTGGCGAGTTCGGCCTCGGGTGTGATTGGGTCGTTGTGTTTTTGAATCCATGGAGCATCGCTGATTTCCAGTTTCCAAAGGCGTCCGCGTTTGTGGATGGGGTAGGAGCTGAAGACCCAGTCGTTGAGATAAAACACGCTGTTACCAGCGGCCACCATGCAGGTGGGACGAAAGAAGTCGCTGCCTTTGACGAGCGGGATGCGTTCGGAGGAATGGCTCGCGCCTTTTCGAGTGAGCGGAAAGTAGTCGATGCTGTGATCGCTCCAGCTCGGGATCATGACGCCGCCACCGAGTTCGACGACTGCGCACGGCCCTTCACCACTCGGATGCACCATGCCGAGCGTGCCGCGCAGCTCGCCGTTCCATGCGACAAAGGGATGCACGGGTGCGCTGCCATACACCCACTGAAAGCCGTAGTCCGCACCTTCGACGATGTTCAGCAGACGGCACGGCGGGCGACTGCCGGGATCGTTTTCTGCGGCAAAGATTTCGCCGTCTTGGCGCACGAGCAAACCAAATGGATTCCAAAATCCACGGGCGATGCGGCGCATCTGTTTCCCATCGGCGGTGCAACGGAAGACACCACCTTCTCCACGCCCGCTGACTTTGGAGCCATCCTTCGCCGTGATCGTCCAGTCTTTGCCGAAGTTCTCGCCGAGTGAAAAGACCAAGCCACCATCGGGATGCCAGGCCATGCCGCTGAGGCCGTTGTGCGGATAATCGGCAAGCGTGTCCATCGTTGCGAGGTTCTCTTCCAAGTCACCCACACCATCGCCATTCGTGTCCTTCACCCGCAGGATGCGATCCCGCTCCGCCAGGTAGATCCAGCCATCCGGACCGCATTCGACATGCATCGTGGCATCGGTCTTGTTGTAAAAGACACGACGATTTTTGCCGTTCGCGTCGAAGACAATGACCTCATCATGCGCTGGCCCCGCATAGCCTTCAGGCCTGAAGTGAGTGTGACACGAGATGGCGTAGATGTTTCCGTGCTCATCGACATCAATTCCCGTGGGCGTGACTAGATCTGGATGCTCCGCCAGCAGTGTGAGTTTCACGCCGGGTTGCAGCGTTTCGATCTGCGGCGTCAGTTCCTTCGGCACATCAGGTGCTTTCGGCGGTGGACTGCTTTGAGCGAAGACGGCGAGCGGAAGGAGAATGAGGAAGCGTTGCATGAGCATTTGTCTAGCTACGTCCTCAGCGCATCATATCCATCGCTAAGGAATGAAGGTGAATCATGGCACCATACTATCCTTTGCCCCACAGTTTCGCCCCGCTGATCTTATCCAAGTAAGTCTGCAACTCCTTTGCCGCCAGCTTCGTCATCCGCGCCGGCTTCTCCGCGATGATGATCTCCGCGCGAGGCTAGACGTCTTCAGTGAAGGCGGCGTGACGTGAGGTGCCGAGAACAAGAGTGAGAAAGAGCAGGCGCATGAGAGTCATTTGGTGAGCGATACGTCAATGTAGAGCGAATTGATCCGCGCCTGGGTGCCGGGGATCTGGCCGTCGTGCATGTAGAGGAGGCGGCCGGGGCTGATCTCGCGGATGGCGGTGTAGTTGAAGTTGGCGCGGTCGGAGATGACCCGGTGGTCGCGCCAGGTGCGCCCGCCATCGAGGCTGAGCATGAGATTGGAAACGGGGCGACCATAGCTGCACGCGAGCACGCCGTTGCTCATGAGCACGACGTCGGGCATGACGCTGCCTTCTTCCAATGTGCGCTCGAACTTCCAGGTCTTGCCGCCATCGAGTGAGCGATGCTGGAGGAGGTTCGACATGTGCGCGTCGGGCCGCGTGACGGCGAGCCACTCGCTGTCGCTGAGACGCACGACGGCGGGCTCGCCACCGAGGCCAACGTGCGCGAGGTGCGTCCACGTTTTTCCGAGATCGGTGCTGCGCAGCAAATGCGTGTGTCGCTCGGGGAAGCTGCGACCGTTGGGCAGCTTGAGCGAGAATCGACGGCTCCAGGCGGCAGCGGTGATGCTGCCATCTTTCTCCGCCCAGATGTTTCGCTCGACGATGAGCACCTCACCGGCCCTCGCGGGCCTAAACTCCGCAGGCATCGTGATAGTGCTATCGTGCATGGTGAAAGTCTCCGCCTTCGAATCGAGGATCGACGTCTTGCCCGTGAGCGTGCCGTCCGGCTGTAGGTGCGTCCAACGCGACGGGCCGAGGATGCGGCCATCGGCGAGGCGCACGAGTTCCTGCGGGGAATTGACATTTTGCACAAGCCCCGTGATGGCCTGCCACGTCTTGCCCGCATCCGTGCTGCGCCGCACGCCATACGGCTCCAGCAATGAGTCGGCGCCCTGCGCATTGCTCATCAATAGCAGTCCCTCGCCCATGTCGTAGAGGTAGGGCCGCGATTCAGTGTTCTTCTCTTCCACATTGAGCGGCCATGGCTCACTGATGGTGATTCTCAGCGGCGATGTCTCCACCGCCGCAGTCGAAGCAGGCCGCAATCCGAGCCGCACAAACTCCCAGCGCGCCTCGCCGGTGAAGGGCTTTGAGGTGGAGCCAAAACGGATGAACTTGCGCGGCGATGTCGCAGGCCGCCAGAAAGCATCGCAGCCTTCGATGATGCGCTTGCCGTCCCTCTCGATCGCCATGTCTTCACCTCGAATGATGAGCCGGTAAGTATGGAAGCCATCCATCGTGTCCGCCTGCGCGAAACGATCTGTCAGCGTGCGCACATAACCTTTCGCGGCCTCGGGATGCTTGTCCTGTGGCGGCGTGAGCAAGATGCCCTCCTCGTGTTTGCCATCGCTCACTTGAACGCAAATCGGTGCCCCATCACGCTGCGGCCAAGTCGCCGTCGCCGATTCGCGATGCCCCACCATGCTCACCAGTTTCACGCGTGCTTCGACGATGATCTCCTTGCCACCGAGGTCGCCATTCCACTCCGTCTCAAACGCGCCGTGGTCGTCTTTTGCGTCATCGCTCAAATGCAGCGCGCCGTCATCAATCTTGGCATTGGGTTTGCCAATGGCGGTCCACGGTGCGGCGGGCAAGGATTTGCTGTCGTATTGAACGCGCCAGATGGTGCCATCGGCGGCGGCATGGAGTTGGCCAAGCAAGGTAAGAAGTGTGGCGAGGAGAGCCAGGGTGGATTTCATGCGCTTGGATTTTGAGATGGTTGTTAATGCTACTTCACGCGCTGCACATCGACGGTGACCGCGTTCAGCTTCGGAGCGTCGTGGATGTAGAGCAGCCTGCCGGGGCTGATCTCGCGGATGCTGGTGTAGTTGAAGCCGACCTTGTCGGAGATGACGTGGTGGCTGGGCCAGGTCTTGCCGCCGTCGAGGCTGAACATGAGGCAGCTTGCGGGACGACCGTAGCTGCACGCGAGGATGCCGTTGCTCATGAGCACGAGGTCGGGGAGGACTTTGCCGACTTCGAGGCGGATGGGCTGGCTCCAGGTCTGGCCTGCGTCGTGGGAGAACATTTGCTTCATCTGTGAGTCGCGGTCGCCGCGGATGACGGCGGTTTGTTCGGTGTCGCTGAGGCGGCAGACGGCAGGTTCGCCGCCGGGGCCGATGGTGGAAAAATAGGTCCACGTTTTGCCTTCGTCGGTGCTGCGCATGAGGTGGGACATGCGCTCGGTAATGTTACCGCCACCGATTCGGTTAGTGAGCTTGCGGCTCCACACGACCATCGTCATGCCGCCGTCTGTATCGTTCCAAATATGGCGCTCGCAGACGACGACATCGCCGCCAGGTTTCTCGGGCATGAACTGCTTCGGCAACACGATACGACTGTCGGACAACCTGAAGTGGGTCGCGGCGGCATCGAGATGCACGGTCTTGGCCGTCAGCGTTCCATCCGGCTGAGACCATGTCCAACGTGACACCCCGAGGATACTGCCGTCGGGACGGCGCAGCATGGGGAGCGGGGTGGTGTCGCTTTGGTCGAGGCCGGGAATCGGCGACCACGTTTTTCCGGCGTCGGTGGATTTCAGCAGGCCGTAAGGCTCATACAGGGCATCCGGTCCCTGCGCGACGCTCATGAGCAGGAGACCTTGGTCCATGTCGTAGAGGTAGGGACGTGTTTGCTTCACATCCTCCCGCGGAATGAGCAACGGTTCGCTGACGGCAAGCTTGATCCGATCTTTGGCAGATGCAGCGGTGGCTTTGCGCACGCCGAGTTTCACACTGGACCATAGGGCGTCGCCGGTGGCGGTCTTGGCAGACGAACCGAACTGAATGAAGGGCTCGGGGGAATCGGCGGGTTTCCAGAACGCGCCCTGGCCGTTGACTTTCTTCACGCCATCGACCCACATCTGCATGTCGGTGCCGTGAATGATGAGACGGTAGGTGTGCGACTTGGACGACGTGTCCATCGGGATGAAGCGGTCGGTGAAGCTCGTGGCCTGTGCGGGGAACAACACGAGTCCGTCCTGATGCCGTCCATCGCTGACCTGCACCATCGCCGGCGCGCCATCGCGCCAGGGCCAAAGGGATGTCGCGGGCTTCTTCGGCTGCGAACCGGTGATGGCACCCGTTTTAACTGTCGCCTCGACGATGATCTCGTCATCCGCGCCCGCCTTCCAGGATGCGCGGTAGTGGGCGAACTCCTTGTCTCCATCAATCAGCCGCAAGCCATCGGCTTTGAGCTTGGCGTTGGGATTGCCGATGGCCGTCCACGGCGCGGAGGGCAAGGATTTGCCGTCGTATTGGATGAGCCAGTGAATGGCATCGTCTGCCGCATGGAGTTGGCCGAGCGTGGAGAGGAATGTGGCGAGGATGAGTGTGGTTTTCATGATTTAGAGTGGGTGGGATTTAGTGACCTGTGGCATCGAGCACGGACTGACAAGGAATGCGCCAGACGGTGGCGGTACGGTGCTTTTTCTGGTCTTCGCCGCCGAGGCAGCAGATGAAGTCGCCACTGCGGATGAGCTTGGTCATGGCGCGGTGGGGCAGTGCTTTGGCTTTTTGAAAATGACCGGTCTTCGTGTCGAAAAGGAAGGCTTCGGCGGTGAACTCCTCTGCGTCGTTCTTGTAGCCTCCGGCGATGTAGAGATGGCGTTCGTCGAGCGCGACTGCGGTGCAGCCGCGCACGGCGAAGGGGTAGGGCGCGAGAGTTTCCCAATGCTCGTCTTTGGCCGACCACGCGAAGGTGCTCTGAAGATTGGCGAAGGCGTTCGCCGTGGCATCCCAGCGCGCTCCGCCGAAGATGAAGATGCGACCGCCGCACGCCGCGGCGGCGCCGGAACTGAAGCTGGGCACGGGCAGGTCGGCGAGACGACGTGTCTTGCCGGTGCGTGTGTCGATGGCGTGGCAGGCGTTCGTCATCGTTGCGCCCTGGCCCTGTTCGCGTGAGCCACCGATGAGCCACAGTTCGGAACCGAGCACGGCGCTGGCGCAGGAGACGACTCGCGGCGTGTCGCTGGCAATCGTTCGCACCGAGAAGTCGGGGTCGATCTGCCAGAGCGATGCGTGGGTCTTTGCACCGCTGCTGCCGCCTGCGAAGAAGAATCCCTGCGCGTTCGTGCCATGCGCGGCATAGGCACAGGGCGCAGGGAGTCGGCCCGCTTCGTGCCAGGCCTTGCGCGATGTGTCGAAAGTCCAGATGCGGTCGAGCCAGTGCTTCGTGCCATCCTTCCAGTTCGTGCCTCCGGCAATGATGAGGTCATTCCCGAGCGCGCCGCCGATGAAGCCGCCGTTGGCTTCCGGCAGTGGTGGGAGTTTCTCCCATTCCGCTGCGGGTGCCGGGCAGGTTGTGCTCATGAGTGTGAGGGCAAGGATCGTTGCCAAATGGTTCGCCGATGATGCTGGTGGTTCGCGTTTCATCAGGAGTCTCTGTTGGCACCTGCGTTGCGCGGTGCATTGGGTTTCACCCACATCAGCAGCATCGCGCAGCCGAGCAGGCCTGCGGCGGCGATGGTGAACAGCAGGCTCACATTGACGTGGGCATCGCGCATCGCGCCGCCGATGTAGATGGTGAGGCCGCCGACGATGGTGCCGAACATGTTGAGCACGCCGTAGCCGGTGGCGCGGTAGCGCGGGTCGCTGATCTGGCAGAGGATGGGCATGAGGTTCGCCTCGGAGAACGCGCGCGTCAGCCCATAGATTGACAGGCCTGCGATGCCGAGCGCGAGCAGGCTCGTCTGCGCCACCAGCAGCACAGCGGGCGCGGCGATGAACAATCCCAGCGCGGGCACGAGGATGCGGGCGCGTGGCTGCGTGCGGCTCCAGCGGTCCGCCCATGCGCCGCCGACGAGTTTGCCGAGCATCGCGGCGGTGTAGAGATACGCGGTGGCGGAGATCCCTGCGGCTCCCTGGTCGAGGTGGAAGTTCTCTTTGAAATACGTGGGCATCCAGCCAATCACGGCCCATCCCGCCACGCCGAGCAGACTCCAGAACGCAAGCAGCAGCAGAAACGCGCCGCTGCCAAACAAGCTCCGCAACGCCTCGCCGAGTCTGGCCTGCTGTGGTGTGGTGGCACTCGAATCGTCCGCGCCATCGCGCGGTGCGTCTTTGAGCATGAGCACCAGCACCAACGCGTAACCGATGCCGAACAGGCCGAACACATCGAACGCCGCGCTCCATCCGTGCCGCGCCGCCAGCCAGCCTCCAACGCCCCCGAGCGCCGAGCCGACGCTGAGTCCCGTCATGTGAATGCCCGTGGCAAGTGAGCGCGTGGGACCGCGATGATAGTCCGCGATGAGCGCCAGCGCGGAGGGAAGATACGCCGCCTCACTCACGCCCATTAAAGCACGCACCACGATCAATTGTTCAAAGGTCCGCGCATGTCCCGTGAGCCACGTCAGCAACGACCAGATGAACAGGCTCCCGATGATCAGACGGCTGCGATTGAACCGGTCCGCGAGAAAGCCCGCGAACGGACTGAGCAAGCCATAGACCCACAGGAACACCGACGTGAGCAGGCCAAACTGCGCATCCGTCATCGGGATCGCCGCCGTCAATGAATCGCGCATCGTGGTGACCATGATGCGGTCCAGGTACTTCAGTGATGCCACCACCCACAGCAGGCCCACGATCAGCCACGCGGTGGAGCGTGGCGAGGTGTCGGGCATGGATTGTGGTGATGTCATCGCTGGCAGCGGGCGTTCATCTTTCGCTAGGCACCGCCGCACGCGCGGCCTTCATGCCTTGGAAGACACAGCGGTAGTCGCTGATCACATTGAAGAAACGGAATCCCATGTCGTGATAGGCATGCACCTGCTCCGGCGCGCAGGGGATCGCCGCGACCTTGCCGTGGCGCTGGCAGGCAGCGACGACCTTTTGCAAGACCGCACGCACCTCCGGCGCATCGAGCTGGCCAAACTTTCCCAGCCCCAGCGTGAGATCGCCCGGCCCGACGAAGAGCACGTCCACACCCGGCATCGCCGCGATGGCATCGAGGTGCGGCACCACTTCCGGCTCCTCGATTTGCACCACGAGAAAGTTCTGCGCATTCGCCGTCGCCAGATACTCCGCCGCAGGGATTCGACCAAAATCAGCCTCGGCATGAATGCCATCGTAGCCGCGACGCCCGAGCGGCGGAAACTTCATCGCCTCCACCACCGCACGCACTTCATCAGGATGCACGACACGCGGCAGCATGATGCCACGCGCTCCCGCTTCGATGAGATGCAACACATCGGTGTAGTTCGTGGGCTTCACCCGGATGAGCGCATCCGCGCCCCCGAGACGACAGGCCTGGATCAAGGCATACACGGTGGACGGGTCCATGCGTTTGTGCTCCAGACAAATCCACACCGCATCGAATCCCGACGAGGCGATGAGTTCGAGCAGCTCCGGGTCCGTGTAGCCAGCCTTGGCCGTGATGACGGTTTCACCACGGGCGATTTTTTGCAGGATGAGGGAAGGTTGCATGAGGGTCAGTTCGCTTTGAGTCGTTCGATCAAATAGGCCGTCATCGTCGCGTGTTTCACCTTCGGCGCACCGGGATAGACCAGCTCACATTCCACGCCCAGGCCGCGCAGCTTCTCCAGCAGCGGCACGCCGAAGTTTGCGCTGTGCCGGGCCTCGGCATCGTCTTTGCCCATCGCGGGCGGTGTGGTGTAAAGGAGATACACGGGCGGATCATCCTTCGTTACATGCGCGATGGGCGAGTAACGCTGAATCCACGGCAGCAACGAATCGCGAGCCGCGAGGAACTGCGGGAACTGCGTGTCGCGCGTCTTCAAATCGTGCGGATCAGGCATGAAGCCAAACGCGTGACCGCCGTAGTCGCTATTGGGCGTCCACTCCCGCATCTGCTGCGGATCGAGCGTCGTCTGCGCACGATCCACCGCCGCACACAGCAGCCGCGTGGACTCCCGCGCCACCACGTCAGTGCTCGCGGGATCAGCCATGTCATCGTGAAACGCCAGCCACAGGCTCGTGCAGCCGCCCGCCGAACTGCCCGAGGCCGCGATGCGTGTCTTGTCGATGTTCCATTCTCCCGCCTTGCTGCGCACGAACTGCAAAGCCCGCGCCGCATCGTCCATCGGCCATTGCAGTGGCGGCGACACCTTCGCCAGCATCGCCTCCGTCACGAAGCGATACTCCACCGACACCACCGAGATGCCCGCCTTCAGCATCTCCGGCAACATCCCCTCCAGCGTGCTCAGTCGATGCCCCGCCACCCATCCGCCGCCATGGATGAAAAACAGCAACGGCGCAGGCCGCACGGACTCCGCCTTCCAGAAATGCAGCACCTGTTTCGGATGCGAACCATAAGCCACATCCACCAGCGTCGGCGGAATCTCCGGCACGACACTCGCCCCCGGCGCTTGCGCCAGCAACGGAAGCGCCGCGCCAAACGCGGAGAACAAAGCCAGAAAAAACGCGAGTCGTTTCATACGCCTCATCATGCGTCGTCACACCGCAAATGCATTTCCCGTCTCCTGGTTCCCCGAGGGAACCCGATCCGTTCACCGCTTCCGCAGGAGGTCGAGCAGGACGGTGGTCATCGCTTGCGCGCCGGTGTGGATCGTGGGTTCGGGCACGGGTTTGAAGAAGGGGGAATGCAGCGAGGGGCGTGGCTTGCCTTCGGCCTGGGCCTTGGCGATGTCCTCCGGCGACTGGGTGCCGAGGCGGAACATGCACAGCGGCACTTTCTCTTTCGTGATGCCAAACTCG
Organism: Verrucomicrobiaceae bacterium; assembly: GCA_947466075.1. Lineage (GTDB taxonomy): Bacteria > Verrucomicrobiota > Verrucomicrobiia > Verrucomicrobiales > Verrucomicrobiaceae > Prosthecobacter. The sequence goes on along the minus strand of CANIBP010000005.1, from coordinate 34,892 downwards.
GCAAAGTCCTCGCCGCCCATCGTGGGGTCCACGGTGACGAGATTCGCGGCTCCGACGACGGACTCCAGGCTGCGGCGCACTTCGCTGACGAGTTCGGGCGTGTTGTAGAGGGATGCGGTGCTTTCCTAGGTGACGACGACCTCGGGCATCTTGTCCGCAGGCATCCCGGCGGCTTTGGCGAGGCTGCGGGTGATGCGCTGGATGGCGGTGATGAGCTGCCCGCGCGTCTCCGTCTTGTAGGAGCGCAGGGTGAGCTGCATGCGCACTTCATCCGGGATGATGTTCGCCTTTGTGCCGCCATGAAAGCTGCCCACGGTGACCACGGAGGGATCGCCGGGCTTTACCTCGCGGCTGACGATGCTTTGCAAGGCCACGACGATCTGCGAGGCGAGCAGGATGGGGTCTTTTCCCGTATGTGGCTACGAGCCGTGCGCGCCGACGCCGCGCACGAGGATCTCCAGCGTGTCCACGTTCGCATTGGCGTGCCCTTCACGCAGTCCGATGCGGCCATGCGCGAGGTCGGGCTGGCAGTGCAGCGCCACGGCTTGGTCGGGCCTGGGGAAACGGTCATACAATCCCGCGCGCAGCATCAGCCGCGCGCCGATGACTCGCTCCTCCGCCGGCTGGCCGATCATCACGAGCGTGCCGCTCCATTTCTCCCGCAGCCGACCCAGCGCCCGCGCGGTGCCGACGAAGCAGGCCATGTGGATGTCGTGCCCGCAGGCATGCATCACGGGGACATCGCGGCCCTGGTCGTCCTTCACGGTCCGGGTGCTCGCGTAGGGCAGGCCGGTCTGCTCTCGGATGGGCAAGGCATCGAGGTCCGTGCGCACGAGGATGACGGGGCCATCGCCATTCTTCAAAACGCCGACCACCCCATGCCCGCCGACCTTCTCCGTGACTTCCAGCCCAGCCGCACGCAGTTCCTTCGCGATGCGTGCCGCCGTCTGCTCCTCGTGCAGCGAGAGTTCAGGATGAGCATGCAGCTCCTGGTAAAGCGCCACGAGGGAAGGCAGTTCCTCGGTTGTGATTGTGGCGACATCAGCGGCGATGGCGGACGAGGCGAGAAGGCAAAGAGCGAGGAGGTGTTTCATGGTGGAGGCAAACTGAAGAGCGCGCACCCGTGCCGCAAGTGTGTGCGACCTCTTGCCATGCAGTGTTCTGGCAACGAGTGTTACCAATGAATCACCATCTTTACTGGCCATGCACAAATCATCCGTGGCGACCATCACTCCGCGAACACATTGGCGCACGGCGATGTCATCCATTTGCGCATGGTGCCTTGGGTCTGAAATGCGGCGCATTCGCGCGCCTTCACAACCTGTCCGTCCGGCGTGGTGAAATCTTTGTCGCCGAAGTTCACCACGACTCCTTTGCCGGATGAAAACTCGCTCTCCTGCACGGTCCTGTCTGCGGTGAGGAAGCGGTGCTTCGTCATCGCGTCGAGCGCGACTTCGCGGACCCAGTCGCTGACGTAGTGCTGCGTGCGAGTGATTTGCTCGCGATACTTGGCGATGTGGTCGGCGGTGGTGCGATACATGGGCGGGGTGCCGCTGAGGACGGACCAGAGGTTTTTCATCTGCCAATACACGGGCGGGTCGTCCATGCCGTCTTCCCAGCGCCAGGTGGTGATGACTTCGTCGTGATGGCAGAGCGAGTAGAACGGGATGCGATGGCGGGGGCTGATGCTGATAGTGAAGTCGGCTTTCGCGGTGGGGTCGAGTTTGTTGAGCACGGCCATGCGGTCGGTGGACTTGCCGCCGCTGGCGTCGTTGATGCCGGTGTTCTCGGTGGTTTGTTTGGTGGGGAAGAACTCCTTCCAGCGCACAAGCGTGCTGGTGCCTTCAAACCAATGCGTGTGCGGGATGAGGTAATCAATGCCGCACTCGGTGGCGGCGAGTTTGCCGCGGCGGCACACTTCGGCGAGCAGTGCGCTGCGTTGCTGGCGCGTGAAGTAGCGGTCGCACGGATGCGCGGGGGCGAAGCACTCGGCTTCCATGTTGAATCCGACAGAGCCGAGGCAATCCACGAAGCGCGCGCTGTAGTCGAAGTCGCGGAACTCGCGGTCGAAGGTCTCCATCGCGAGCGGCATGAAGAACTTCGCACACACGATGCCGCTCTGTGGTCCGAAGGCGGCGACGCTCGTGCCGTCGGGCTTGTGCACGAGCTTGTCTGGCCAGGCGTTGGTGTTGATTTGATGGCTGTGGCCTTTGCTCGGGTCCGGCTCGAAGGCGTCGCGATACTGGTCGTAGCGATAGACGTGATAGCCGAGCGAGCGCACGTGCTTGATGGAGTCGGCCATCTGTTGCTCGTAGTCGGGCACTTCGGGTTTGTCCAAAGGCACGTTGCACATGGCGAAGAGGCAGCGATCCACGCCAGCGGCGCGGAATGAATCGGCCATGTCGGCGGCTTGCTTCGGTGTGCGTGTGTTCGCCCAGAAAATCGGTGCACCGAGGATTTCGTTCACGGCGGGATTTTCGACGGCCTTCTCGCGGAGCGTTTTGTGCAGCCCCTGCGCGGCGAAGAACTCGCGGTAGCGCTCCGCCATCGCGACGTAGCCGCCTTTGTCGGAGAAACTGAAAGTGAAGCGCCACGGGCGGTCAAAGCTGCCTTTGTTCGCGCGACACACGAACTGTGGTGCGACGACCGTTCGCTCATTCACCGGCACATCGCGCCATTTTAGCATCGTGGACTCAATGTCCGGCAGCAGCGTGAGCAAACCCTCGCCGCTCGCTTCGTCCACGAGGCCGAGACACATCAAATACGAATGCACGCCGCCATAGAAGTCACCGTCCGGCAAGGCGAGCCAGTCGGGATCATTTTTTCGCACGGGCACGAGCAGGCCCTCGCAATGCGGGAAGAGATTGCTCACGCGCTCGCCGTCGCGTGCGAAGACATAGGGATACGCGGCCTGCCGCCATTGTTCCTTTGGATCGAGGTGAATGGTCATCTCGACATCCGACTTCGCGCGCGGGATGCGCAACGTGATGCGTGCAGACGCGACAGCGCGCTTGCCGTCGGCGCGCGTGCCCGCGAGTCCGCATTCGAGCGTGAGTTCGTTGCGCTCGGCATCGAAGCCGACGATGCGTTGCTTCAAAGCCTCGTCCGGCTCGACTCGCACCTGCTGCCACACGCGTTTGTTGCGCGGGTCGGTGATGGTGAGCGCGCCGTCTTTTTCCGAGACCTCGACGCGCAGCTTCGGTGAAGAGATGACATTTGGCTTGGCGCTTGGCGGCGGTTGGTAGTCGGGATTGCGCTTCGGCTGCACAGCCTTCGTGTCCGCGAGGAAGCCATCAATCATGAGGTCCATCGCCTTCACGCGCTCGGGCTGCTGCTCCGCGAGGTTCACGGATTCGCCGATGTCCTCATCGAGATGATAAAGCTCGTAGCGATGCTGCTGCTCGGGACCGTCGAAGTAGAAGCGGATGAGCTTCCAGCCATCGGCGACCACACTCGTCGCGGGATGCCCGCCGTTGTCCCAGTTTCCGTAATGCGGGTAGTGCATGAAGAACGGGCGCGAGGCCATCGGCTTGCCAGCGACGGCGGGCGCGATGCTGCGGCCATCCACTTTAGGCACGTCGCGCAATGCGCAAATCTCCGCGAGCGTCGGCAGCACATCCATCGAGGTGAAAGTGACATCGCTCGTCGTGCCCGCCTTGCTCACGCCGGGCCAGATGATGAAGCCTGGCACGCGCACACCGCCTTCATACACGTCGCCCTTCTCGCCGCGCAGAGGTGCGTTGTCGGTGATGCGTTTGTCCTTTGGTCCCGGCGGCTGTCCGCCGCCTGCGGTGACGCCGCCGTTGTCCGACATGAAAACGATGACCGTCTTGTCCGCGAGCCCCGCTTCCTCGACCGCAGCCCACACGCGGCCGATGGCATCGTCCGCGTGTTTGATCATCGCGGCGTAGAGTGGATTGCGCTGACCGGCGTTGGGGTCGGCCTTGGCTTCGAAATGCTTGATCATGTCGAGCTTCGCCTGAAAAGGAATGTGCACGCCGTAGCTCCAGAAGTTGAGGTAAAACGGGCGGTCTTTGTTCTCGCGGATGAACTTTATGGCGTGCTCGGCGAGGCACTCGTCCACCTGGCGGCCTTTGTTCTCCGGACCGCTTTCGCCGGTCCAATCCGGCCATGGCCCGAGATGTCCAGGACGTGGCGGTCCAGCGCTGTTGATGTGCGGCACTTCAATGTCGAAGCCATGATCCAGCGCAGTGAAAGGCTCCGGCCCGAGATGCCATTTGCCGAAGTGTCCGGTGCGATAGCCGTTGGCTTTGAAGAGCTTTGCGATGGTCGGATATTTCGTCGTCAAGCGTGTCGCACTCACCACCTGCACCGCCTTCTGCAACTGCGGTCCACCGCGCACCGGCTTCTCGTCCGTCTGCTTCGACTTCCACTCAGCATACGAGTAGGCGCGCAACTGCACGCGTGCGTCGAGCACCTCGCTGTCATCCGCACCCGCTGGCAGCGTGAGGCCGATGCGGCCTGGATACAAGCCGGTGAGAACGCTGGCGCGAGTCGGCGAGCAGATGGGCGCGGCAGCATAGGTATTCTTGAAAAGCACGCCGCGAAGAGCAAGTGCGTCGATGTTCGGCGTTTCATAAAACGTGCTGCCCGTGCAGTGCAGATCGCGCCAGCCGAGGTCGTCCATGAGGATCATGATGACATTGGGCTTGTCAGATGCGTGCGCGCCGACTGCGAGTCCGAAATTGGAAAGCAGCGCGAGTATCGCGGCGAATGGAGAATGGAGGCGTGTCATGATTTGCATCGGCGTGGATCGTTCACTTTGCGTCTGCCTTCTTCGATGCTGCGGCGATCATTTCGTCCCAGGTCTTGCGATACTCGGGTTTCATCGGCGTGTGCTTCACCTGCACCTTCGGCATCGCGGCTTTGAACTTCTGCAAGTCCGCCTCGGACACATCCACCATGTAGAGGCTGAGTTGGCTGAGATCAGGAAGTGTGAGCAGTTGTTTCAGGCCATGGTCAAAGGTGAGCACGGTAAACGCGAGCTTGAGTTCCTTGAGCGTCTTGATCTTCGCCACGCTCGCCATGCAGGCGTCGTCCACGGTGATGACGTTGTGGGCGAAGAGGCTGAGCGATTCGATTTTCGAGTGTGCGGCGAGTTCTTCAACTCGCGCTGGCGTGGCGGCATTCTGCGCCAACTCCACGGACTTCAAGTGCGGTGCGCGCAGGGCCGCGATGCAGAAGTCACCTGCACTGCGGAAATCTTCAAGTGTCGGATGACTCGCCAGCGCTTCATTCGCTTCCGGCGTGGGTTGCGTGAGATGATGTGCGGTGAGACTTCTGAGGTGCTTCATCGCCCCAAACTTCGCGGCACCAGCTCCCGTGATCGGCGTGATGCGGAGCGTGACAGATACCGGATCGAGCGCGACAAGGCGGCCCATGCCTTTGTCGGTCAGTCCCAGATCGTTGAAGGAAAACCACTTGGGATGCAGAGCAGCAACGGCGTCCCACTGCGCATCTGTAAGGGGGGCCCCAGTGTTGAGGGAGATCGCCGGAAGCCCATCCTTGGTGAAGATGCGGACCGCGGGAGTCCCCTCGTGATTGCGCTTGGAGCAGACCAGGGATTGGAGTGCTTCAGGGATGGGAGCGGACTGTTCTGCGGCGTGCAACGACGCGCAGCAGAGCAAGCCAAGAACGGCTGAAGTAAGGTGGGGGAGGGTTTTGATCATATTCGCTATTTGGTGCGGAATTCCTTGCTGCTCACGAGCGCGTGGATGAGCGCGCGAGGGGTGTAGTTCTGCGGCTTTGTGTTTTGCAAAATGGACTGAACGAGGTCGTCATCAGAGAAGCCGCACGGACGACCGAGACCGAACTCGATGAGGTGCTCGACGAGACCTTTGGCAAAGTCGGCTTCGCGCTTCGCGAGGGCATCTCGCAGTTCGTGGAAGCCGTTGAACGCGGTGCCGTCGGGCAGCGTGCCGGTGGCATCGATGGGGAACAGCTTCGACTGTTTCACGACTTTGTTCAACACCGCGACCTCGGTGTATTCCTCCGCGCGCCAGCGGCCCACGGCGTCGAAGTTTTCCAAGCCAAAGCCGATGGGGTCAATGCGACGATGGCACTGCGCGCACTGCGGCTGCTCCTGATGCGCGAGCATGAGTTCGCGTGCAGGCATGAGTTTGCCGGAGAAGCGGCTGAGCTGGGGCACGTTCGCGGGTGCGGGTGGCGGCGCGTCGTTGAGGAGTTTGCTCAGCACCCAAGCACCCCGCTCGACGGGCGAACTGCGCTCGCCATCGCTGCCCATCGCGAGAATGGCAGCCATGCCGGGAAGACCTCCGCGTGGCATCGTCGAAGGCACGGGCACCTTGCGAAACTCGGTGCCCGCCACGCCGTCGATGCCGTAGTAGTCAGCGAGAATGTCGTTCACCACGACGAAGTCGCTTTTCAAGAGTGCGCCGAGCGGCAAGTCGCCGGCGAGCACGGTGCGCAGCGTTTCATACACTTCGCGGCGCGCGGACTCCTTCACGCTACCGTCGAACTTCGGATACAGGCGGTGATTGAACTGGAAGAAGTCGAGCCGCACCATGTGCAGCCATTGATGCGTGAAGCCCGAGATGAAGCGCATCACCTTGTCATCGGCCAGCATGCGATCCACTTCGCGAGACAGCACGGCGTCGTCGCTGAGTTTGCCATCGCGCGCGAGCTGCATGAGCGCGTCGTCGGGTGGACTGCTCCAGAGGAAATACGAGAGCCGGTTGGCGAGTTCGATGTCGCTGAGTCTGGCTTTGCCCGGCTTCTCCGCAGCGTGCTCGGCGATGTAGAGAAAGCTCGGCGAGGCGAGCATGATGCTGAGCGGCGTCTTGATGGCCTCGATGAATTTCTCGCCTGCAACGATGCGCTCGTTGAAGTGCGTCATGAGCCGTTCCATGAACTCCGGCTTCACCGCGCGTCCACGGAACGCGCGCTTTGCAAAGGTCTCGATGATGCGTCGTGCATCTGCTTCGCCTGGATTCGTGGGCAGCGTCTCTTTGCCAAAGACCAGCTCGTGCGAACGCGGCGGCCATTGCTCGAAGAACGGGCCTTCCCATTCGATCCAGTCCACCCACATCGTCCGGCGGTAGGCATTGCCATTGCCTTCCTTGCTGCGGGTTCCGCCGATGTAATAGGCAGCGTCGGATGTGTTGGGTCGCCGCTCGCGTATGCCGACCGTGTGGCTGCCTGCTTTGGTGAGTGTGACCGGCAGCTCGATGATCTGCGGCTGATCGAGAGGCGCGGTGATTCTCAGGCAACGCAAGAGGTCCATCTCGCCCGCGCTCTCCCCATTTCCCATGAGGCCGATTTCCATGAAGCTCGGCTCGGCTGGCTCCATCGCGGCAGCACGGATGCGCACGCGATAGGTGCCTGGAGCGATGTTGCCGGGGATTCGGGTTTGATCCTGCCCGAGCAGTCCGGTGAAAGGCTGTAGCACGAGGCCGGTTTGAGTCAGCGGCTCAGCGAGGTAGGACTGATAGCCGGGCAATTGTCCGCGCACGAGTTGCATTTTGATTTTCGCCTCGGCCTCGTCTTGAAAGCCGAAGTCGGTCGGTGCCTTGCCGCTTTTCTGCCACTCCTCGAACCTCGCCTTGTCCGCCGCGAGCTTGTCGTGCTGACCCCGCACATGCTTCAGCGCCTCCGTCTCCGGGTCGCGTCGCTGCTTCTGCACCTTCGGCTGCAAGCCGCTCACGATGGCTTCATCGAGAGCGACGCGTGCGAGTTTGAGATACTGCTGAAACTGGTCGCTGGAGAAGAACAGCCCGGAGCCGATGGTGTCGAACGAACCGCCGTCATCATCCGCGGGCAGGTCTTTGGGACTCACCTCGACATCGAGCAGGTCGCGAATCGTGTTCACATATTCGCGACGGTTCAGCCGCCGCATCGTGATCAAGCCGCCCGAGTCCGACAGTGCCTTGCGCGCGACGACCATTTGCTTCGAGAGCACTTCGAGGAACGCGGCCTTCTCGTCCGGCTTTGGCTGCTTCTCGTCGTCGGGCGGCATGTCGCCGGAATTGATTGCAGCGAGGATTTTCTGCCATCGCTCGGCAGTCGGCACATCCGCGATGCGAAATGGAATGTCGTCGAGCCGCACCTTGCCCTTGTGCTTCTCGGCGTTGTGGCACGAGACGCAGTAGGATTTGAAGAAGGCGCGCTGCGAGTCCGGGATCACGGCCTCGGTGGCAGCGTGGGCGACAGATGCGAACAGCAACAAGAAACAGAGCGATTTCACGCAGGGCACAAAGTTGAATGGGTAAGCCGCTTCTGCTTATGCGCGGAGCTGTTCGATGACGCCCGTGCTGTCGCCGAATGACTTCACATTCACGCCCACGCCGTTGAGCAAGGTGAGCCAGACGTTGCAGAGCGGAGTCTTTGCATCCGGCATCACGATATGCTGGCCCAGCTTGATGCCCGCGCCGCCGCCGGTGAGGATCGTAGGGCAGTTGTCGAGGTAGTGCTGGCTGCGCACGTTCGTGCCGAGTGCGACGCTGACGTGATCGAATAGCCGAGAGCCATCCGGCTCCTTCGTGGCCTTCAGCTTCTCGATGAGATGCGCGAGCAATTCCGATTGTCCGCGATCGCGGGTCTGACTCGCTTCCATGCGCGGACCGGGCGTGTAGTGACTGATGTTGTGACCGGCGAACTTCAGGCCGAGACCTTTAAGCAACACGTCCACGGGCTGGCGATATGTCACCACGCGCGTCGCATCGGTTTGCAGTGCGGCGACGAGCAAGTCATACATGAGGCGGATTTCCTTGTCGCCGCTCATGCCTTGCTTGGGCTCGGCCATGTGATCGCTCGGCTTCACCTTCGGCACATCGAGCCACTGGCCTTCCTTGGAGAGCTGAATCTCGATGTCGCGGATCGATTCGAGATACTCACCGAGCTTGTCGTTGTCCTCCTTGCCAAGACCTCGGGCGAGATCGCGCGCATCCACGAGCACGGTGTCGAGCACGCTCTGCTGCCTTTTCAGCGCCGCCTGCCGTTGTGCGAGCGGCGTGTTTTCATCGGAGAAAAGCTTGTGAAAAGTCGCGACTGGATTGTCGAGACCCGCGACCGGTTTGCCCTGGCGATTCCAAGCGAGCGACAATCCCGGGCCGTGACTCTCGCCCGATCCGCTGAGCGCCAGCGACGTGAACCGCGTGTCTTTGCCGAACTGCTCCGCCGCGACTTGGTCCACCGAAATCGTGTTGCTGAAGCTCTTGCCCGGCACGCCGTATTTGTTCGCGCCAGTGAGCCAGAAGGTGCTGCACGAATGCGGGTCCATCGAGTGCTTGTGGAAGCAATTCTGGATGACGGTGATGTCCTTCTGATGTTTCGCGAGCGGCTTCAATCCTTCGGGCAAGGCCCACTCTGCACCGGTCTGCTTCACATCAGGATACCAAGTCTCCTGCGTCACGCCCCAGCCGATGCCGATGAAGACCATGCGCTTCGGTCGCGCAGGAACCGGCGCGGCAGAGGCGAAGCGGCGAAAGCCGAGCGATTCAAGAAACGGCAGCGCAATGAGCGCGCTGCTGCTGCGGAGGAAGCTTCGGCGGATGAGTGGTGTGTTCATGGATTGTTGGAGTGATGGAGGTCTGACATCAAGGCAGCGCCTTCGCGGCGACGCCGAACATGCGGTTGGGATTGAAGCTCTTTCGGTCTGCGGGCGGATTCGGGTAAGGCGGGCCGAGTTTCACTTCGCCAGGCTGCGTCACGGTTTTCTTCCATATCGCGAACTCAAAACGATTCGCAACGCGTTGCGGCGCTTTGTGCGAGATTCGGTCGAGGGTGACCTTCTCGCCCGTGTTCGTGAACTCCTGCGACAGCCACACGGGCACTTCGTTGCGCATGTCCACGAAAACAAAAACGTCGCACGGCCGCTGCACGGTGACGCTCATCTGCATCCACCAGTTGAAGCCATCCACCGCAAACGTGCGCACCAAGTCCGAGCCCGAGAGCGACGGCGGGACATCCCGCCATTGATCGATCTCTTCCGCAAAAGCAAGCGCCCCATCACGCAGCCCGCCGGGCACGATCCGGTAAAAATTGCGCAACGACGGCCACTTCTTCGCGCCCTCGTCATTCGTCACCATGCTGTCGGTCACGAACGCGATGACCGCGCTCTCCGCCGGACGTGCCTGGGTGCTCCAGGCGTTCAACTCATCCGAGCCCGTCACGCTCACGATGCGCGAGGCGCGGCGATGGCTGCCCACGCGCAGCCCCTCGCCTTTGTTCAGCAGCGCCACACGTTCGGCAACACCCTTTTCATAAAGCTCCACCTGCCCTTCAAACACCACCACATCCGTGTGGGCCGAATCGGAAGCATCCACGCCAAAGCGCGTGCCGAGATCCACGATGCGCGTCTGCGGAGTTTCAATCACGAAGCCTTTGCCGTGCTCGCCCACATCCGCCGTCACACGACCGGAGAGCACGCGCACATGCATCGCGTCGATGAGCTTCACTTCAATCGGCGCAGTCACATCCATCGTCACGCCCGACGACAGACGAAGCTGCATCGTGCCGCGCGTCATGCGCAGATCGTTCGTGCGCATGCGGCATTCCTTTTTCCAGTCCGGCACGGCATCCGAAGACACACTCACGATGTCAAACGCCACCACACGCGTTTGATGGAACCACAGCCAGGCAATTCCCAGCAACGCCACGACCGCCGCCGCGGTGAGCGGACGCCAGGATAGCCAGCGAAGCGGACGGGAGGGTTCAGTGCGAGGCGACGCCAACATTTCATTCACCGCCTCCCGCGAGCCCGCGTGGGCTTCCAAGGCCACATCCAGATTTATGTAGTCGAGATAGAGCGCACGGAGGTCCTTGTCGGATTTGAGGGCGTTTTGAAGCGCCAGAGCATCATCATCCGCGAGTGTGCCAGCGATGTAGCGCTGGATGAGGTCATGCCAGTCGTGGTTCATATCGTTTCCTCCTGAGCCAGGGTGCGCCGCATGCACTCCAGCAGCGCCTGCCGGATGCGGTGAAGCAGTTTGTAGAGAGCCATCGGCGTCTGCCCGCGCCGTGTGGCCAGATCAACCATACGCGTGCCCTTGGTGTAGGCGGTGAGCACCAGCTCGCGCTGCGTGGCCGGAAGCTTTTGCAGGCAACTCTCCAGCGCCTCACGCTGATCCGAATGCCTCTCGCTCATCACGGCAGATTCATCGGCCAACTGGCCGACCAACTCACTGTCAAAGATATGCCGGTCGCGCGCCCGGCGCTCCAGATGTCGCAAGGCCGCAATTCGAGCCACCCCGAAAGCCCAGGGTCGAAACTCCGCCACGGTGCTGAACTTCTGCCAGAGAATCACGATGACCTCCTGCATCACCTCCGACGCCTCTTCCCGCGTAGGCAGCATCGAGCGGACAAACGTGTGTAACGCCACCTCATGCTCCGCATAGAGGCGGAGGAACTGGTCATGTGAAGGGTGGTCGGGCGGCTGCGACATGGTGACTGCACCTTACACCTCCTGACTGCCGGCCTCATTTGCCGAACTATTTTCGAGAATTGCCGATGCGGAAGAAATTTTCGGCCGATTCCATTGAGGTTGGCTTCACAGCAGCCGCTTTGTTCTTTGGTGGCCGCGCCGTGTCTTGCGCGTGCAGTCAGTCCTGCCGCACCAAGTCTGCCAGATAGATGGCGGTGATGGGTTTGCCGTCGGTGGATTTTTCGTGGCTGGAATACCACGAGACCAAGGCATGGCGGTCGTCGAGCGCGACGAATCCGGGATAGGAGTTGTCACCGCCGCTGGGGAGGTCGGCGCAGGGCACGAGCTTGTCATCCATCAACCACGAAAGCCTCGTCTGCGGTCCGGCGGGCGTCACGTGACGACCGCCGACGAGCACGCGGTCGCCCCAATGCACGAGCAACGGGCCGCCGATGAACTCCGGTATCGTGAGTCGAGTCCATTGCTCATAGGGCGGGCGTGAGCGCACTAGGTCCGATTCGTTGGCCGTCTTGCGGCAGAGCGCGGTGAGCTGGCCGTCGGCATCGAACATGAAGGCCGTCTCATTACCCTTCGCTTCCTGAAATAACGAACGGAACTTCCAGACGAGGCCATCATCGCTCTCCAGCAGCGCGGATTGTTGTGCGCCGGTGTGAACACGGCGGCCGCAGAGGTAGGCCTTGTCACCCTGCGCAGCGGCGCGCCACACATAGTGCCCAAAGGTGCCTTCGAGATGGCGCGGGCCCTGCCACGTCGTGCCGTCGCCCGTCCACACCGCGTAGCCCAGATGCTGGTCAATGCTGTATTTCTCGCGCGGCAGCAGCCCGTCGCCCGCGAACCAAGTGCCGCTGTAGATGAAGAGCTGGTCTTTGAAGACAAGGAAGTGCGGGTCGCGCGTGTCACGCTGAGGCACGGAGAAGCGATGCGCAGGCGTCCAGGTCTTCGCGTCCGTGCTCGACAGCACGATGACGGACGCCGTCGAACTCACCGCATGGCCATCCGGGCAACTGCGGAACGCCAGCCAGAACTTGCCGCGCCAGCGGATGAGGTCGGTGAAGGCATTGTGTTCGCCATTGTGAAAAACCCGCCGGACATTCTCCACACTCACCGCCGCAGGCGCAGCGGTAATGGCGGAAGCAACGAGAAGGCAGAGAGCGAGGAGGTTTTTCATGTCCGGAATTTTGGTGAACTGCATGACTGGGTGGCGAATTTTTTCGGGTGAGCGCAGCTCTGTGCGTCCGACATCACTTTCATCTTACGGTGGCGGGTTGTCGGGAGCACCGCTAGTCTCCTGGTTCCCCGAGGAAACCGCATCAAAACCACGCCCGCATCACCCGCGCTGCCACAGCGTCTCTCACTCGTCAGCCAGACGGTGCAGAGCCTGCGCCATGGCATGAAGGCCGGACATTGGAAGGAGCATCTGCCTGCCGAGCGCGAGCTGGCCCGGCAGCTCCAGGTGGGCCGCAAGACGCTGCGTGCCGCGCTGAAGGAACTGGAGAGCGAGGGCACCTTCGAGACCGGCAGCCGGCAGCGTCGCCGCATCCTGCTGCCAGCGGGGAAGGTCCGTGCGAAGGCGCAGAAGCGCACCGTGGGCATCCTCATCGCCTCACCGATGCAAACCCTGCATGTGCGGCGCATGTTCGTCATTCAGGCCGTGCAGGAGCATCTGGCAAAGGCCGGCTGCACCACCGAGTTGCACGTCCGCCCGCGCTGCTTCTCCGCGCATCCCGCCCGCGCCTTGACCCAGCTCCGGCGCGATCATCCCGGCCTCGTGTGGATCGTCTTCGGCTCAAAGGAACCCATGCAACGCTGCTTCATCGAGCAACACGTCCTTTGCCTGATCATCGGCACCTGCCGGCCTGACATCGGCCTGCCCTCCATCGACGTCGATCATCGCGCCGCCTGCCACCATGCCGGAAACGTCCTCTGGCGCAAAGGCCACCGCCGCATCGCCCTCGTGCTGCCGGACGACGCCTTCGACGGCGATGCCGCCAGCGAGCACGGCCTGCGCACCGCCCTTCACGGCAAAGCCGATGTGCATTTGCAAATCATCCGCCACGACGGCACCAAGGCGAACCTCTGCGCCCTGCTCGACAAAGCCCTGCGCACCGCCACCCCGCCCACCGCCTTCCTCATCGCCCGCGCCAACCACGCCCTCACCGTCGCCATGCACCTCATGCGCCGAGGCCATGCGCTCCCGCGCGAGATCGCGCTCATCTCCCGCGACGAAGAACTCTTCCTCGAATCCACCACACCGACGTTCGCCCGCTACAGCATCAACCTCCCTCTCTACGCCCGCCGCATCGCCACCTCCGCCCGTCAGCTCGCCGAAACCGGCGCGCTCCCCGCAAATGCCACGCGCCTCATGCCCGAGTTCATCAGAGGCGAGACCGTGTAACGAGGCGTGTCAGGTAAAATGTCACCGAGTGCGCACGGCAGCGAATCGCGATACCCCACCATGCTCACCAGTTTCACGCGAGCCTCGACGACGATCTCCTTGCCCTCGAGATCGCCAGTCCACTCTGCTTCAAAGGCGGCTAGGTCGGCTTTTGAGTTATCGCTCAAATGAAGCGAACCGTCTTCGAGTTTGGTGTCGGGTTTGCCAAGGATAGTCCAAGGTGCGACCGGGAGCGCTTTGCCGTCGTAGTTGATGAGCCACTCGATGTTGTCAGCGGCATGCAGTGCGGCCAGTGGTGCGCGAAGTAGGACTGTGAGTAGGAATAGGATGTGTTTCATTTGGTGAGTCGGATGCGGGCCAGATAAATGGCGGTCGGGAATTCTACGTGACGGTTGGGTGGTGGATTGCCGTCCTCAACGCGATGTCGGCACCATGGAGCGCGTAAGGGAGAAGCAGCGCGGCGATGACGATGAAGAGCCGGCAAAAAGATGGGCGGCAGAAAAATGGGATTGGTGTGTTCATGTTTTTGCTGGTGATCTTTTAGTGATGAGGAGAGGTTGGTTTCATGGGTTTTGGCTAGCCTCAATCCGGCGCGCGGCGAGTTGCTTCGCTGGAACGGGTGGCCGGCGGCTTCCTGACGAAGATGATCTGGTCGCAGAGTACCGAATAGGGGGCGTTGGTATCGAGGCTCCGGCGGTCGTTCGCCGCGATCTCGGCTGGCGTGGGCGGGATCGGCGGGTTGAATTTCAGGGAGACGTGGACCTCGTAGCGGTTGTCGTTGTCCGGGCTCGGCGGACGGTACAGGCGTTCGCCGAGTTCGAGCTTGGTTTCCCAACTTCCGGATAACCAGATGCGACAGTTCGGGGTCACCGTGATCTCGCCCAGGGGATACAGCCGATATTCACCCCTCGGCACGTCGGATGCGTCAACGGCGCGTTTGGCGCCGTGCGTCCGGGTATCGTCCTGGTAGAAGCCGAACGTGAGCGGCCGGTCGGGCAGGTTCACGACGGCACCGTAGCCGAAGGCCGCATCGGGATCGAGCACCATCTTGGGATTGCCCTGGCCGCGCACAGGGACGAAGCGCTGCACCAGCGCGTTATCCATGGCGTCGAAGGGGGGCGGCAACGGCTTCTCGATCCCGGCCGTCTTGATCGCCAGTTCCCAGTCGGCGAGTTGCTGGACCATAAAAATCGGTGGCGCGCCCAGACGCTTCTGGACCTGAAGGTAATCCTTGAAATATGCCGGGCGGGCTTTGGCCAGAGTGTTCCACTCAGCCAGAGTCCGGTAATCCAGCCCACGCCGGAGTCGTCGTAGGTTCTGATGCACACGCGTGTTATCGGCCGCCAGTGTCTCCATCCGGTCGAAGGCATCCTGCCAGCGACACATGGTTTCGGGAGACACACCGGTCAGTCGCCGGCCAATCCCCCGGCCAGCGCTCAAGGACCTGTTCGTGCTCGACGCGAGCCAGGCCGCTTCCATCTCCCGCAGATAGGTGCGAGCCCCTTCCGCTGCCGGCCCATACTGGTAATCCGTGAACTCCCGAACCAGCGCCGGCACGTCGGCGTCCACGTCTTGCAGGAGCTTGTTGTAAACGAAGATCTGCAGCTCACTGAAATCGATCGCGGAATTATAGGTCCAGCCGGTAAACTCCACGAACACCCCCTCCACGCCCGCGGCCTTCATCAGCCGGATGTCCTTCACCATCCGGTCCAGCATGCCAGCAGTGTAATACCAGCTCCACAGGTGCCGCGTCAGCTTGCCCCAAGCCAGCAGGTCCTGATAGCTGGTCTGATTCAGCGGATGCGTCCAGTCCACATCGACGTTGTCCTCGACATTGGCGTACTGGACCACGAGATTTTCGGGAAAGACCATGCCGGCCGGTATCACGGGCGGCTTCTCGGACTGGCTCAGCCGATAGGCCAGGGTGTGTAGCAACGTGTCTGGATGCCGGTCCTTCACCAAAGCGCACAACTCGAACAGGTAATCGTACAAAGGGCCGCCTGGGGAGTGGTACTTTTCCTTCAACGCCTGGCAACCGGGACAGAAGCAGAATTCGGAAGGGTCGTCGTTCGCGCTGACGTCGATCATAAGCCGCGCCTGCCCGTCCGCCTTGAGCCGCCGGATGTGTTCCAGAACGTTCCGGGTGAGTTCCTGGCGCAGTCCGGGATTGCTGAAGCACAGTTGTTGGCGGAGCGCCTCCCGCCGACCGGCCTTGGTCATGCTGAAGTATTCTGGATGGGTGGCAAAGTAGTCCTTCTTCGCCACCCAATCGAAAACCTTGAGCCACGCTTGCAGGGCCGGCGTCGGTGGGATGTAGCCAAACAGCGTATGGCAGTTCACCGGCATGACATGGCGCGAAAAAACGTTCGGCTGTAACCCAGGATTGGAGAACAGATTCATCCCGTTCTGCAGGTGGAAGTCGAACATCCAGTCGTAGCTCGGTATGCGATAGGCGAACGAGAATCCGCCGGTGCGGGAAAACGGCTTGACGACCAGGTCGCGCGCGACGGTGACCACCGGTGTCCCCACGGTGTTATGCCAGGTCGGCGTCTCCGTGATCAGGCGTCCCGAATACCAACGGCGCCCGAGCGTATGTTCCATGAAGTCAACTACAGCGTAAAGGTTGCCGTGCATGCCCTTGCCATAGAGAAAAATATCGCCGCCTTTGCTCCGGGAAACATGTTCCTGGTCCTTCAACTCCTTCAACGGCTCAGCGCCCAACTTTTCACTCACTGCCGCACTGATGCCGACATAAAGACAAGGGCTGTCACCAGTAGCCTTGTCCGCATCCAACACCGGGAACTCCGCGCCAGTGATCTGCCTGAGGTATTCCGATAGCTTGGTCACCGCGTAGTCATCCACTGGCGAAGGATTCGCCGGCTTGACGATGCGGAACTCGGTCTTGCCTGCCGTGGACAGCGGGAGGTCAGCGGCACGGAGCGCAGCCAGTGGGCTCAGCAGCAGAGTGGCGAAGAGTGTGAGTGCGTGTTTCATTTTTCAAAACGGATGCGCGCCAGATAAATGGCGGTCGGAAGTTCTACGTGACGGTTGGGTGGTGGATGGCCGTCTTTGTCTTCGTGGTTGGAATAGTAGCTGACCCACAGTTCATCGTTGTGCCACACCATGCCTGCATAACCCGTGTCGCTGCCGCCGCTGGGGAGTTTCAGCGCGATGTCGTAGTGCTCGAGGTCCATGGTGGCGATGACGGTGGAAAAAGGCTGCCGGTAGCTGCGGCCTGCCGTGATGAGCGAGTTGTCGGGCAGCACGATGAAGTTCGGCCCGCCAAAACGATGCTCCGTCTCATGCCATGTCCACTCGCGATAGGGCGGCCGGCTGCTGCCGATCCAGCCAAAGTAGTTGCCGCGTTCCCGCCGCACCATCGCGATCATTTCACCATCCGGGCGGATGCGCACGGTGGCTTCGTTGGGGCGGCCCGGCACGTCGAGGTGCGTCACCGTCTCCCACTTCATGCCGTCCGTGCTGGTCACCAGCTTCACCTTCCACGGATAGGGGCCGGGCGGCACAGGGCCGTTTGTTTCCGCCGCTTCCGCCACCTTGGGATCGGGGTGTTCGGCACGCTTGTAGGGATAGCTGATGCCATAGGCTTTGCCTTCATGCCATTCGACGCGCCAGAGCCACTGGCCTTCTTCGAGAACTTTGGCCGGCTTGGTCCAGGTGAGGCCGTCGGTGGAGAACATCACACGCGGTTGCTTCGTCTTGGTCGGCGCGGGTTTGATCGACATGTCGTATGTCAAACCTCCCGCGATGATCATCAACTGCCCATCCGGCTTGATCGAAAACTTCGGGTCGCGCAAATCGATGCCGTCCTCCTCGATGAGCGCTACCGAAGTCCACGCGACGCCATCGGGCGAATGCAGGACGCGCACCTTCCCGATATCAGCCGTGTGAGCGATCCCTTCGCGGAAGCAGCAGAACCACTGGTCCCGAAAGCGGGTGAGGTCGGTGAAGGAGTTGTATTGGGCCTTGTCCCAAATGCGCTTCGATTCGATGAGGACAGGCTTGCGATCCTCAGCGGAGACGTAAGGCGTGAGGCACAGAAGGGCTGCGAGTGGAGCTAGCAGCAGGGTGGTGAGGATGCGGGTGGTTTCCATGGTAATGAATATCACTGTATTGTGCCCCTATCGTTTGTTCGTTGTGATGTTTGTCATCATCTCGAAGTCCTTGTTGAACGCCTTGCCTGTCGGCGAAAGCTGGTAGAACTCGGGCTTCGGCTCAGCAGCGCTCGCCTTCGATGAGACGGCAGCGACACCGGCAACAGTGGTGATGAATTGGCGACGTGTGTTCATGGTTTTTTCGGTTGCCGGGTGAACGCCGATGCGTCCAAGCCCACCGGTTTGCCATCGCTGGCTTGGCTCAAGGGATTGCCAGCAGCCGGGATGAAGTCTTTGAAATCGAGCGGGGTGAGGGTGCTGCCGGTTTGGTGGAGTTCGGTTTCGCGCCAGGCGGTTTCGATTTTTCGCCACTCGGGGTTTTCGCCGTCGTTGCGGGGGACGAGTTGCGGGGCGGCGGGGAGGGCGGGATTGCCGGTGCGGCTGGTTTGATCCTGGCGGAACTTCGTTTGCAGGTCGGTGAGCAGGAGGTTTTCGCCGCGATACATGGCGGGGTCGGCGTGGCCCACTTGCTGGCCGTGGATGAAGGCGGTCTCGACGAGGTGACGTTCCACGCCGGGGATGCGGGTGTAGAAGACGTTGTGGTCGGAGCGCAGTGCGTCGGCGTGCCACACGCGGAGCAGGGCGTTCTTCACTTTGGCGGGGATGCTGTCGCAGACGAGGTTGTGATGGAAGTGCAGCAGCACGTCGGGCGTGTCCATGTGCGCGGTGAGGGCGCGGAGGAAGTTGTTGTAAAAGACGCAGTGCCGCACGGTGGCCTCCGGGCAGGCATTGAGGCTAATGGCCTCGTTCATGCCGCCGATGAAGACGCTGTTTTCGATGAGCAGATGATCGCTCCGCGCCGCGTCGATGAGCGTGCCGACATAGCCCTCCAGCTCGCGACCATCGTGAAAGCAGCGACGGATGACATGATGCGAGCCGCCGGTGATGCGGATAATCGGTCCCAGCTCCGGTGCGAAGCGGAAATGGCGGAAGCGCAGGCCGTCGAGGATGATGTGATGCTTGTGCGGGAGGATGAAGGCGGTCGCGCGGAAACGATCGCTGCCGTCCATCCACACGGTCTCGCCCGGCGCGGCGGCAAAGGTGATTGGCGCACCGGCATCGCCGCTGCTGCGGATGCGCACGGTTTCTTCATACACTCCGGCGTGGATGAGCACCGTGTCACCCGCACGCGCGGCATCGGCGGCGGCGGAGATCGTGGGGAAATCGCCGGGCACATGCAGCGTGCGTGACGGTGGTGCGGCGGTGGCGGTGGTGACGGTTTGCGTTTCGTAAACGGCCTGCGTCTTGTCCGCGGGCGGCTGATGCGTGGCAAAGAGGCGCTGCTCGTCCTTGCGCCGCGAGCTGACGCGGAACTCGTAGGCCTTGCCCGGCTGCAATCCGCTCAAACTCACGCTGTGCTGGCTGCCGCGTGGCGTTTCGATTTTGCTGTCGCCCCATTCGAGCGTCGTCTCCGCGGCCTGCGTGGGCGTGCACCACTCCAGCGTGGCGGTCGTCGGCGTTACATCATGCACCGCGACCTTGCTGATCGGCAGCGGTCGCGTGCGATTGAGCCGCAAAAACGGTCCGATGGTTGAGCCATGCAATCCGCGACCGATGAGCGGCGAGTCATCGCGCAACACATCGCTTTCCGGAGCCGTGGTGACGTTCGAATGCACCCACAGGCCGTTTTGCGACGCCGCATCCATCTGGCGCTCGGCGATGATGTTCGACACAAAACTGCCTCCCGGCGAGTTTTCGACACGAAACGGCCCTCGCAGCCAATTGTGCGCCACATGCACCTTCGGCGACTCGCGGACGAAAAGGCTGCCCAGCGTGCAAAACTCGATGCGCAGGCCCTCGCAGCCCGAGATGGCCGCTTTCTCGCGAATATGCAGTCCATGCAGCCGCACACCGGGTGCGTCTTTGATGAGCACGTCCTTTACCACGACGCGATCATGCCCATGGCGACGCACATCCGCCTTCGCACCCGCCACGAGCGTCTCCTCATACTCGCCCGCCATGAGATACACGGTGCCGCTGGCCTTCGCGGCATGCGCGAGCGTTTTCCACGGCTTCGCCTTCGTGCCCGGATTCGCATCATCGCCGCCGGGCGACACGAAGAACACATTCTCCGTGCGGTAATCGTGATTCAGCACATCCGCAAAACGCGCCGCATCCGCTGGCGTGGCTCCAGCGGGCAGTTCGATATTCTCCGTGCCCGGCAGACGGTAAAACTTGCGGCCGATGCACACATTGCCGCGCTGCACGGCATCTTTGAGATCGCCTTTGATCATGATGCTCGCGTTGATCGCGAGGTTGTCGATCATCGAGCAACCATCGCCGCCGCTGTAAAACGTGATGTCGTTACGGCTCGTGCTCGCATCCGGCATGTGACCCTCCACGCGGTTGCGCTGAAACGTCGTGCCCGCCACGCCCCAGCCGACGACGTTATTCCCGATGTCCACATGGCGCGACCAGTTGCCAAACGCCGTGCAATCCTCCACCACGCAGCCCTGGCCTTTGCCGAGCAGATGAAGGCCGCCGCTATTCAGATACGCCGTGCAGTTTCGCACGACGCAGCTCTCGCAATCCTTCAACATCAGCCCCCAGCGCGTGCGTGAGCCGTGCTGCGGATCGTAGTCGCGATGGCTGAAGCCGGTGAACGACAGGCCGTCGATGATCGCATGCTTTGAGCCCGTGAGCAGCAGCCCATTCGCATTCGTGACCGACGCGCCCATCGCATGACATGCCGGCGGCAGCGAGTCCGACGTGTGCACATACAGCAGCCCGTTCTTCTCATCCTGATGATAACTCATCAACGTCGTCTCCACCTCCGCCGCGCTCATCTTCGGCTCCAGCGTGCGAAACGTGCTGCGCTCAAACACCGACTCCGCCTTCGGCTTCATCTCCGTGACAAACACATCCCGTAGCCCCGGCGCGGCCTTGAAGTCCCCCAACTCCACATCCCCCCGCATCAACACACTCCCCGCCCGCCACGCCCGAATCGTGATCGGCGCCTCCGCCGTCCCCACCAGCGTCCCCGACACCACCTCCCGATACTCCCCCGGCATGATCGTGAGCGTGTCTCCCGCTTTGAGAGCCGCGACGCCCTCGCCAATCGTTTTGAAGCCACCGGGGCCGACGGTGAGTTCAGCGGCGCGTAGCGCGGCAGGCGATGCAAGTAGCAGGGCGATGAGACAGAGTCGGTTCATTGAATCCAGAATGAAAAGAGGCGGCCGTTTTGCACGCTGAACTCGAGGCGCATGGGCTGGCCTTGGCGGCCGGGGATCTTGGTCAGTTCAGGGAGGGGCAGATCGATTTCATCACGTCCGGTGATGGTGACCTTCTGGATGGACACGCCTTTTTCATCCAGGAGGCTGACGGTGAGCGCGCCGAAACTGATGGCGGCATTCACATGCAGGATGCCGCCGGCGTGAATGAACGGCTTCGTGCGCAGGATGCCAGGACGGTAGCTGGCCTCCATGGCGACAAAGCGGTCGCGCTTGATGGTGGCGAGACCGAGCGCACCGCGAGGAGATGGCATCGCGGGCAGGAGTTTTGGCTGGTCCTCAAACTTC
Source organism: Verrucomicrobiaceae bacterium (assembly GCA_947466075.1). Lineage (GTDB taxonomy): Bacteria > Verrucomicrobiota > Verrucomicrobiia > Verrucomicrobiales > Verrucomicrobiaceae > Prosthecobacter. Next base: position 13,385 of record CANIBP010000005.1, on the reverse strand, counting down.
CAGCGTGTGCTGTGGAGCTGGTTGCGGCCGGTGTAGTAGAAGCGGAGTTCATTGCCGACGAGGATCGGGTCGGTGGTGGGCGGTGAGATCACGCCGCGATCCCATTCGCCGAGTCCTCCCATCGCGAGGAAGGGTGTGCGATCACTGAGGCGATGCCAGGTTTTGTTGTCGCGGCTGACGCCGAGCTGGATGGGCAGGGTGACGCCGGTCGGCTCATTGTGAAACATGTGGACGAGGCCGATGTCGATGCCCTCGTAAGGGACGCGGCGCATGTCGTAGATCTCCGTGATGGTGCTGTCCTGGGCATCGCTCGCCAGCACCAGCTCGCCCTTCTCAGGCGTCCAATGGATGAAGTCCTCGCTCTCGCAGCGGATGACGGCGCGGCCATTGTTGTATTGCAGATTTGGGTCCGCAGCGTGCGCGGCCTTCTTTTCATCGGTGACCACGCCAAAGGCGCGACCGTAGAGCACCCAGCGTTTTCGCTGCTCGTCGAAGTTGATGTGAAAGGGCAGATCCACCGTCGCACGGCACACGGGTTCATTGACCGGCGTCCAATGAATCCCATCCGGGCTGAAGGCCACGCCCATGGCGATGAACTTGCCTGCGCGACTCGCACCGGGCGGCTGATACTGCCGGTTGATCCAGAGATAGGCCATCTTGTAGCGGCGCTGCGGATCGGGATCGCGCTTGTCTTTGATCACGCCGCTGGCGTGCCCGAAGTATCGCCATCCAGCCTCGCGAGAGCGCATGTAGTCCAGCTTCTCCGGCGGGGCGGCTTTGGCATCGATCTCGGACGCGCTCAGAACGACGCGATTCGTCGGCTCTTTGTCGAACTCCGGAAAGAGCCGCATCAAAGGCCGCTCCCACCGGATGCCATCCTTGCTGGTGAAGTAGAAAACGCCGATGCCGTAGCCATCGAGCCAGGCTTTGAAGATCTTTTCGTCATCATCATAGATCACGCTCGGCACCACATAGCCCTCCGGCTCCCAGTCATGCTCCTTCACGAAGAGCGGATTCGTCTCATTCTTGCGTGCCTGCTGCACGCGCCGGGTGAGATGCTCGGTGTGCTCGATGAGATGGTCATCCAGGAAAAGCTGGTGCGCCTTGCCGATGCGGACCGGCTCCTGGGCAGCGGCGACGAGCGGCGCGGCCAGTGACGTGAAAAGGAGAAGGGTGAGTGATCTCATCGGTGGGTGCGTGGTTGATCCTGGCTTCCGTCAAACTCGGGTCCGCCGCCTGCCACGTAGCCGCCGCTGCTGCCACGTTCGTCGGAGCTGATCCAGAAGGCGTAAAGATCGCCTTCGGTGAGGTGAAAGCGGATGCGCACGGGTTTGCCACGCAGCGTGGCGAGGTCGCCTTTCCAGCTCAGCCGTGCGCGGGTGCTGTCTCCGGTGAAAGCGGTGCAATCGGTGAGCGTGAGACCCTTTACGGCCTTTCCATCGGCATCGAGCACTTCGGCGCGGATCGTGCCTTTGGCGTTCACAAAGAGGTGTTGGCCGCTGAAGCGCAGTTTTTCGGTCGTGAGCACGCCGGAGCCGCGCATGGAGGCAAAACCATCGCGGCGCAGTTTGGCGATGCCGGTGGCTCCATTCGCGTAGAGGCCGCCCCAGACGTAGTATTTGTCCGTGTTGGCCGGATCACCGGCAAAGGCTCCATATGGAAACAGCAGCTCGTCGCCGACGATGAGGCATCCACCGCCGACGGACGAGATGTAGCCGCGATCCCAATCACCGGCCTTGCCCGTGCCGCCGATGAAGGTCTCGCGATGCCGGCTCCAGTGAAAGCCATCGCGGCTGAAGGCGATCTGCAAATCAGTGCGCTTCGGTTTGCCTTCGGCGGCGCATTCCTCGTTCGTCGCGCCGCTCAAAATCTCGAAAAGGCCGAGCATGAGGCTTTCGTACGGCGTGGCGTCGATCTTGTAGATCTGCGCCAGCGTGGAGTTGCCGAGTTCGATGGCGGCGGAGGCTTGTTTCGTGGTTTCTCGGACATCGTCCAGTTGCTCGCTCATCCAGTAAACCGGCGGCTTCTCCTTCATCGCTTCATCAGCAGCGGAAAAGAAATCCTTCGTCTCCCAATACGCCCGCGCTCGTTCATAGCGACCGTCTGGATGCTTGATGTGGATGCGATGACTGAAAACCCAGACCTTGCGGAAGGGGTTGTAAAACATCGTCGTGTTGTCCTTCGAGTGCTTCGTCTGGCCGCGCAGCGTCCAGTGAACGCCATCGGCCGAGGCGAGCAGGAGCAGGCCGGGGTTGTTGTTGTCCAGCTTCGTGCCCAGCGCACCGCTGCGGCAGAACATCGTGGCTTTGAAGCGCTCGTCGGGCTTTGCCGCCTCGTGATCGAGCCAGATGGAAACCGAGTCGCGCCGCCAGTCATCGTGATCGCGCAGCATGACCTTGTTGGTGCCGGGAAAAACATCGAACGCGGGCCGCTCCCACTGCAAACCATCGCCACTCACCGCGAGCGCGGTCGAATCATACCAGCCGGACGAATACCAGAGCATGAAGCGCTTCGACTGCGGATTGTAGAAGCAGCCATCGCTGAACGGCGCGGCCATGGGCGTGCGCGTGATGCCGAGTTCCCACGTTTTGTCCGGCTTGAGCACGGGATTGCCGGCGTGCTTCACGGGCGGATGCCACACGCGTTTCAGATTTGTATCCGCGATGAGGAAATCATCGACGAACAACTGCCGCCCCACATCGATGTCGATCACCGCAGGCTTCGTTTTCAAATACGGCGGCTCCGGCGGATCGCCGGGGTTCGAGAAGGTCTCCAGTGGCGGTCTGCCAGCGTATCCGCCGATCAGCGGCGGCCATTCATCGGGAAGGACGATGCCATTGGGCAGCGTCTCGCCGGCATGGGCGAAACCTGACAGCAGGAGAATTTGGAGCAGGAGCTTCATGATAGCCATTTTTGAAACCAGGCCCAAGCATCCGTCTGACGCTCGGCGTTGAACTCGTGCGGGCGTTCTTCGATGATGCTCTTGAAGTGATCCGGCACTCCGGCTTTGGCATAGCATTTGGCCAGCTTCGCGTGCGCCGCACGAACGCCCTCCGGCTCGAATAGTGCGTCCTGAATGCCATTGATGACCATCAGCGGCCTTGGCATCGCGAGCGAGGCGATGTCGGGATGATCCAGGTGGCGGTAGATGCCGGGGATGAGCTTCGTGTGGCCGATGGTGCTGCGGACATGCTTGGCGAGCTGATGGGGAAACGAACACATCCAACTGCACACGACCGCCGCCTTGATGCGATCATCCAACGCTGCCAGATATGCGCTGCGCAGTCCGCCGACGCTGTGGCCCACGCAGCCGATGCGCTGTGGGTCCACCTCGGGCCGCGTGACGAGGTAATCCACCGTGCGCATGTCATCCCAGGCGATAATGCCCGCCCACGTCACACCTGCGCTGAGCAGGGTGCGGCCCATGAGCTGCTCACTGGCACTGCTACGCTGGTTGAACTTGGTCACCGATTCGCTGCTGATCGTCGCGGGCCGCTCCTTCCACTCCTCGGGATCATCATCGAGCACCATGCGCCGCTCGCCCCAGAAGAACATGTCGATGCTGATCACCACATAGCCGCGCCGCACCATCTCGGTGCCGATGGCCTTCTTTCCGTAGTAGTCGCGCATCTCGATGAGCGTGGGATGCACATCATCGCCCTCCAGTTCCCGCTCCCGTCCCCACATGTAATAGCCGCCATGCGAATGCAGTAGCACCACCGCAGGCGCGGGCTTGGTGAGCCCCTTCGGGATCAAAACTGTCGCCGGCACACGAAACACCGGCGTCGTGTTGAAGCGAATCTCCTCGCGAATGTAGTTGCCGCAGTCCTTCCGCGAAACCACCTCCGCATTCGGGTCGACCTTCTCCGGCGCGTAATGCAGCAGCTCCAGCATCTTCGCCCTGGCTTTTGCCTTCCAGGCGGCGAGGTCGCCATGCTCGTCTTTGAGGAACGAAAGCGGCACCTCACCCTGTGGCTTGAGCTTCTGGATGAAGACATCCAGCGTCCCCGTGTGCGGTCCGTTCTTCGGCGGCGGCGGACTCATCGAGTAACGAATCTCGGGCTTCGGCTCAGCAGCGCTCGCCTTCGACGAGACGGCAGCGACACCGGCAACAGTGGTGATGAATTGGCGACGTGTGTTCATGGGCGACGAGGGTTGGAGTGGTCCGCAGAGTCCTCAAACTCAGTCGCCGTTGCGCCGAGTTCGAGCTGCGCTCCATCCACCCAGATGGTTCCGGGCTCGCGGAGGCGGATTTCGTAGCTGGCTTCGCTGACGTTGGCGGGAATCACGCCGGTGATGGAGTAGCGTTGCCACTCGGTGCTGAGTTTGAGCGCAATGGCTTCGCCGTGCTCTTTTTCGGCGTTCATCTTCATGCCGCGCAGCCAAGCATCTCGTCCGGTTTGATCGGCTTTGAGATAAACCGAGAGGGTATAAGTCCGGGCGGCATCGCTCACGGGATCGCAGCGCAACATCAGCTGCTCGTAGCCGCTGGTGGTTGTCTTCGTGAGTTGAATGCAGCGTTTGCCAAAGCGGGCTCCGTTCTCGTGAATCGTCGCACCGGTCGTCATGAGGCAGTAATCGGCGCAACCTGCGGCGGTGGTGTCTTCGAAGCTGGGATTGGGCAGCAGGTTTTTGCGCCCTTTTCTCAAGCCGCCGGGGAGAAAGGGTTCCATTCTCATGAGGTCGTGCTTCAAAACGATTTGCTGCACACGCAGTGTCTTGTCGCCCGTGCTTTGCAAATACCAGGCGCGAGTGGCATACGGCTCCAGAGTGTCGTTGAAGCCATGGTCGTGGATTTCCATGTTCTGCGTGCCAAACACCTGCCGCGCGGCGGTCATTTGATCGGCGGCAAAGCTGCAACGCACGGGGTGATGACGGACGTTGGCGGCCAGCAGGATGACTTGCCCCTGCTCGTTCTGGAAGATGCCGACGTGGACATCCGGGTAGTGCTCGGCTTTAGGATCAAAGGGAGATTCAACATAGCTGGGAACGCTTTCCGCCACGTCCAGCACAGCACGGTTGTAGCGGATGCTCGTCAATGGCTCCGGGCCGGCGATGAAGGGTGTGAGCAGGCTGATCTCCTTGCCGAGTTGCTGGCACGTCTGCCAGTCCGTCTCGCGCATGTTGCCGTAGGCGAAGGTGAAAATGCCAGTGGCCCGATAGATGAGCGCGAGCCAGGTCTGGCAGCGGATCTCGGCAGCCGTCAGCGGTCGCTTGTAGAGACGACTCCAGCGCGGACAGGCAAGGATTTGCCAAACCGGCTGTCGTGCTGTCTCGGCACGTTGCCGGGTCATCCACGCGACCTTGGCAACGTGATTCGGAGTGCTGCGCACCTCGTCTCCTGCGGGCGGATGCCAATAGGGATCGGTGACGAGGATGTCGCACCAATTCGTGTAGTCCGTGCCTGCGGGGATGTGGCTGGAGTAGTTGACGATGACGGGATGGTAGCCATCGGCTTGTCGCACTCGGACAAAGTATTCCTGGCCGAACCTCACCTGGTTGAACGCCTCCTTGGGCAGGGGCTCGTCCATGATGAAGTGCGCGGCGAGATTCGGAGCGTGTTTCACGGCTTCGACTCCGGCGATCATGCGATCGAGGTTCTTGTGAAAAAACTCACCGTAGATCGCCTCGCGATCGGAAAGGGAGATCGGCAGCGTCAGCACATTCTTGAGCTGGGTGAGGTTTTGCAAATCCGTGATGCGCCGCACCTCTTTCAAAAGCTCACCATCATAGCGAGCGTGCGCGTCCCAGAGGATCGGTTCCGCGCATTCGTCGGGGCAACTGACGAGGGCGAGACGATGTTTTGCCGCCAGCCGCTGGTAGTTCGCCATGCCCTGCGGAGTGGTCTTGTTCCAAACGACGAAGGTATTGAATCCATGAGCGGCAAGCTGCTTGAACGCGGCTTCATCGTCGTCGCGCACGCCGGACATGATCATGCCAAAGGGCACAAACGGCTTGCCGTTGTTCAATACCAGACGTCGGGCTTGATCGATCTTCCACTCCGCTCCCGGCTGCGACGGCAGTCTCCGCATGGGAAGCTTGAGTTCAAAGACCACCCGCTCGTCACGATGAAGCTGCAGCGTGATGGACTGGCTCAGCGGAACCTTGAGCTGACCGCTGACGGGCACGGGAGAGACGCTTCCGAGTTCGCTTCCCTCCGACGAACGCGCCACCAGCTTCAGCCCCTGGCCCGGGTTGACCCGGTAGTGAATCACCGCCTCGGTTTCGCTGGTGTAGTAGTTGCGATCCAGGAAGGCCGTGAGAGGTCGCCAGACGCTGGTGTCCTCGATGACCTCGGTGCCAAGCACTTCATCCGTGGCGGCATCGAGCAAACTCAGCTCCGCCTGCTCCGGGCTGGGATCCTGCAAGGCGAGCTGCGTTTCGAGAATCTGTTTGGGCTCCAACTGCAACACCTCTCCACGAGTTGAGCCGATGGCCAAACGCACCTTGGCTGCGGCGGCTCCATGATTTTGCAGGCTGACACGAGCTGCCGACAGCTCAGCACTCGCCTTGCTGATGCCAACCAGCGGCGGCTCGCGGATCTCCAGTGCGGCTGGAAAACCAGTGACAGCACGAAACGCAGCCTGCTGGTGAAAGCTGCTTTTCACCGGCGACCAACTGCTGCTCTCGCGCGACTCGCTGATGACCACGTTCTGTGAGTCAATCACCGGCACGCGTCGATTGCGCGCCACGTTGAGCCGCAGGTCGTGAAGTCCGCCGCCGGAGCGCAGCAGAGAAAGCGGCACCGCGATCTCCGCCGTCCAATCATGATCCGTGCGTCGAGTGGCCGAGCGCCAGGGCACATCCCAGAATTCCTTCACGTTCGGACCGGTGATGAGCCGCTCGTCCCATGCGCCACCGAAGCTCAGCGCATAGTGGTAAAAGTAGGCAGGCTCCGTCACTCGCGGGGCGAGGAACACCTCGATCGACTCATCCTTCATCGCCCCACGATCATGTCCCTTCACGGTGGGTTGCAACAACTTCAGCGACTCGTGCCGGCAATCGATGCCGACGTAAAGCCAGGCATCATCGTGCGCGAGCCGGAACGTGGTGTCGGCGACGTGCCTGCCCGTTTGGAACACCGTGAAGTCGGACTGCACGGAAGCCTGAGACCAAAACGACTCTTCCAACGCGCCGTCGATGATTGCCGTGCCGCGCACCACAATCGCATCGGCTGCGCGAAGGCTGGTGGTGAAGAGAATAGCGAGGATAAAGAGGCGAATCATTGAATGAGAAAAACAAGCTGCCACACAGCGGATATTCATTTCGCTTTGAGATGCCGGTCGAGCAGTTCCTCGGCGGCAGCCTGGGCTTCCGCCGGGTAGCGATGTCCCTGGTGGTGATTGAGCAAACGCACGTTATCCCGCGCGCCCAGCAGTTCATAGACCGGGCGGGCGGCCTCGATGAAGGCGGCGCTTTGATTGCTGTCGGCCGAATCGCCGGCGAGCAGGAGAAATGGCCGGGGCGCGATCAGTGCCAGGAGTTCATGGTGTTCGTGCGTGAAGGCCGGCGGCCGGCTGCGCGGACCGAGATACCAAGGCGCATCCCAGTTGCTGAAGGTGAGTCCGATGCCGCCTTCGCTGAACACGGCGACCTTGAACCGCTCGTCGAATGCGGCGGCGTAGAGCACTTCCTTCGCCCCCAGCGAATGCCCCAGGCACCCGATGCGCTCGTGGTCCACCAGTGGCAACGACTCCAGATAATCCGCCGCCCGGATGCCGTCCCACGTCATGCGCGCCATGCCTGTCCACGCCGGGTGGCGTTGTTGCAGGCGCTTCACCCACTCGGCGTAACCGGCTCCGTCATCGAAGATGAAGCACCGCGGGCACACCACCAAGTAGCCGCGTTTCACGAGCTGCACACCGTGCATCAGTTCGGGCACCGAAGCATCCACGCCCGCAGCCTGCTGCGCCTGCGTCTTCACGGTCTGATGGAACACGACGACGCCGGGGAGCTTCCCCGTGGCGTTCTTGGGAGTGAGCACGTAAGCATCCGTGAACACCCCTTCCTCGACCTGATACTTCACGTGCTGGCGCGTGAACTCCGCGAGCGTTTCGGTGGCCTGCACCTCCACCTTCAATGGAGCGCGTTCCTTGGGAAACTCGCCGAGGAAGGCCTGCCATTCCGCGCGCACGGCGTCGCGTCGCTGCATCCACGCCGGTGCGGAAGTGATGGCCGCGCCGCACTCGTCCACGAGCAGCGGCCGGAGCTGACCGATCGCCCGTTCGGCGGCGGACAAGCGCGGCACACCAGACCCGCACAACGCAACAGCGGCGAGGAGGAGAGACGCATACCGTCGCATCGACCTGAAAAGCGGTCTGGCGTGGATTCGGTGGATGGTCGGAAGTTTCATCATGGGTTGGGCAAACGAGTGAGAGCGATTTCGGAAATGTCGAGAGCGGCAAGCCGGCGAGGGGGAACCTGCGTCGTTCATCACTTGCTTCCGCCCGCGTTGGCAGGCGAGGCGATCCGCACTGCTTTCCCTGGCCTTGCTTCCTTGATCAATTGCCCGTCGCGCACGACGAACTCGCCGCCGACGATGACATGGGGAATGCCTGCCGAAGGCGTGGTGGGAGCTTCAAAGGTGGCACGGTCGATCACTGCGTCCGGATCAAAGACAGTGATGTCCGCATCGGCTCCGATGGCAATACGGCCCTTGTGTTTCATCATCGGCACATGGCCTTCGAGGCGCTTGGCGGGCAGGATGGTCATCTTCGCCAGCGCGTCCATGAGCGGCAGCAGTTTCTTCTCGCGGGAGTAATGGCCGAGCACCCGCGCATAGGTGCCTGCACCGCGCGGATGACCTTTACCATCGACGAACGGGATGCCATCGCTGGCGATCATCACGCCGGGATGCGCGATGGCCTTCTCGACGTTCTCGTCCTTCATCATGTAGATGATCACCCAGCCGCCTTGTTTGCGATACGACTCAAAGGTCTCCTTTGAGAGCCGCTCACCCGTCGCAGCCCAGGCGAGATCGCCATAACTGATTTTGAGGTTGTCCTGCCAGCCGGGGTTGAACATCGCGGACTCCAGCGCGGTGGATGCAGCGGTGTAGGGATAGACTTCGGTCGTGAGATCCATGCCAGCGGCCTTGCTGGCGTCGATCAGCTTCAAAACTTCCGGCACATCCGTGATGCCGCTGCTGCCGACATGCACGATGTGCAGCGCCGCGCCGGTCTTCTTTGCCGTATCGATAGCCTCGCGGATCGCGGCGATGCCAAAGGCGCGCGTGTGGACAAAAGCGGGCACCTTGCGTTCTGCGGCAATGCGAAACATGGCCTCGATCTCACTCGGATCGGCCGCTGGCGTGTAATTGATGCCGAAGCCGATGCCCAGCGCGCCTTCATCCAGCCCACGACGAATCGCCTCGTCCATGAGCTTCAATTCAGCCTCGCTCGCGATCTTGTTGGCACCCGCTGGCGATGCGCCGAGGCCGGAAACACGAGCGCGATTAACCGCCCAGTGACCGATGCGAAGCTGCGGATGAAACGCGGCAAAGCGCACCGTGATGTGACCGACAGCGGCTCCGAAATTCAGCGGTGCCTTGCCTTCCATGGAGCGATACCAATCACTCACCGGATAAACGCCGACCTCCATGTCGAGCGCCGTCGTCACGCCATCACGCGCCTGGATCTGCATGTCGCCGGTGGTCTGGCCGTGCGCATGGATGTCGATGAAGCCGGGTGACACGACATGCCCGGCCACATCGAGGACTTTGTCGCCTTTCAGCGGTGTCTCGGAGATCGCGCTGATTTTACCGCCCGTGATGCCGATGTGCCTCACGGCATCGAGACCGCTCGCCGGATCCATGATATGACCGTTAGCGATGACGAGGTCATGCGCAGAAAGTGGAAGCGCGGTGGCAAGGATCGCGAGGATAAGGCGTGCATTCATGAGGTGCGGTAGAATGCGCTCACGCACCGAACTCAGCCAACCAATTCGCTGATCACCTTGCCTTCATCAGCTACGATGGGTCGAGGACGACCCTGCGGATCGATCCAGTTGGTGTTCTGCTCGATGCCGAGATGATGAAACACCGTCGCGGCGAGATCTCCCGGCGCGACGCGGCGGCTGTCGATGTCACCACCTTGTCGATCAGTGCTGCCGATGACCTGGCCGTGCTTCATGCCGCCACCGGCGACGACCATGGACATCACGCGCGGCCAGTGATCGCGCCCCGCGTTCTTGTTGATCGTTGGACTGCGGCCAAACTCGCCCATCATGAGGATCAGCGTGCTGTCGAGCAGGCCGCGATCTTCGAGATCGGTGACGATGGCATGCAGCGTGCGGTCCACGCTGGGCAGCAACGGTGTGAGGCCTTTTTTGATGCCTCCCCACTTCACTTCATCGCCATGGTGATCAAAGTAACCCCACGCGCCGCTCACGGTGACAAAGGTGGAGCCGGCTTCGACGAGACGACGTGCCAGTAGCGCTTTTTCGCCAATGCTGTCGCGGCCATAGCGGTCGCGCATCGCGGGCGTTTCGGCATCGAGATTGAAGGCGCGTTGCGCGTTGCCGGTCATGAGCACTTCGTAGGCCTGTTGTGTGTAGCGGTCCGCAGCGGCGATTTGAGCATTGCCATCGACGCTGCGCTTCCAGTCATCCATTTGTGCCAGCAAATCCCGGCGATTGCCGAGTCGATCAACCGTGAGGCCTTCGGAGAGTTTGAGCCTTCCGGACAAATCCTTGCCGCTGACAGGTTCAAAGTCGCCACCCATGTGCCCCGCCCCCCAGATGTCGGAAACGAGCGAATCCGCCAACGCGACGTAGCCGGGAATGCCCGGCGCATTCGCCCCGCGAAACTTCGCCGCAATCGAACCCATCGACGGCCAGCCGCCGCCATCGCGACCATCATTCGTGCGTTTGGCGAGCGGATTGCAGGCCTGCATGGTGATCGGCGTATGATTGCTGGCGCTGCAATCAACCGAGCGGATCAGCGTGAGCTTGTCCATGATCTTTGCGGTGAGCGGCAGATGCTCGCAGACATGAATGCCAGGCACTTTCGTCGAAATATGGCCGAAGGGGCCGCGAATCTCGCTCGGCGCGTCCGGTTTCGGGTCCCACATGTCGATGTGGCTCGGCCCGCCGGAGAGCCAGAAGAGGATCACGTTCGTCTTGCGCTTCGCCTGCCCTGTCGCTGCCGCGAGCGCCTGCTGCTGGAGCAAGGAAGGCATCGAAACACCCGCCAAGCCAGCGAGGCCAGTCTGAAGAAAACCGCGCCGTGTGGAGCCGACGCGCAGCAGATCTCCGCGAGCGGGACTGAAGGCCTGAGTGATGGATGCAGTCGTGGGATTCATGCGCGTGGCGAGAAGTTGCTCCCAAACCTACGCCGCCACATCGCCTGACTTGCCGTCCGACTGAAAAGAGTCAGGGCTTGGCCGCTGGAAAGAGCGCCTGCATCGCAAGCAGGTTTTGATCGACGAGGCTCTCCGCCGATGACGATGAGTTTGTAGCCGGGGGCATTGACCCCGGCTGGGACACCCACCACAGCAACGAATCCTCTTGAAAGTCCCGCTCGAAGAGGGCCGCATCCTCATTCTCGATGCCGATTGAATCCCGCTGAGTCAAAACGGCCTTCATTCTACCAACAAAAGCCCGCTGCAAAAAATCATGTCACCGCGTGCAGGAAAGCTATGGTCATGAGCGTTGCAAATTCGTCATGAATCTCGCTTCAGCCATCTCACGTCGGTTCAAAACCGGCCCGGCCCCCTCAAAAGCAATTTCCTAGCAGTCAGGTATTCCCCCCCTTTACTCATATGATTCTCATTCATCGTCGCACACTTTGTTGCGCTCTTGCGGGGGCGGCATTCTTCGGCCCTGCTTTGTCGCGCATTTCTCATGCGGAACAGGCAGACCGGTTCGCAGGCTTTCCGCCCATTGGAAAACATCGCCAGCCTGAACGCACTGCGCCGGTGATTACGTCGGATGGTGTGACGGATGTGCTGCGCCCTGCATGGACTCGGGCTGTGACGGACCTCGGTGGCTGGCCGAGTCTCTTTCGCTTCAAAAAAGACATCTATCTTGCATTTTACCATGGCGATGGTCATCGCTATAAAACACTGGAGTCAACCGACCGACTGAAAACCTACCGCAGCCGTGATGAAGGAAAAACTTGGACTGAGATCCCGAGTTGTCCTGCCAACGATCCAAACAAGTTTCAAGGCACGCCCGAGTTTCTGGCGGTTGGCGACAAGCTTTTCTGCTACGACTTCAATGCCAGCCGGCAGACGCAGGTGCGAGTCTCAACCGATGGCGAGACATGGAGTGAAGCGCAGGACTGCTACAAGGCGCCGTTCTATTTCTGGGGTGTGATGCATGATCCGGTGTCGGGTATGTTCTGGTGCCCTCCGCATGCGATTCCTAATAAAGGCACTTCAAAGGAACGTCAGATCCACCTGATCAACTCGAAGGACGGGATTCACTGGGATTTCGTTTCGCTCGTGGCACCGTTTACAAACGCCAGTGAATCCACCCTGCGGTTTGAGCCGGATCGCACGATGTCGATTATCATCCGCCGCAAGTATGGCAAGACCTGTAACGTCGCCGTGGCCAAGCCTCCCTATCGGGAGTGGAAACTGCGCGAACTTCCCGTGATCGCCGAAGGAGAACATTTCGTCGAGATCGGCGGGCAAGCGTTCGTCGGATCACGCGCCTCTTATCGAGGAAAGGACGAACGCGTTCTCACCGGCCCTGATGTGTTCGACAAGCGGAAGTCATACTCCACGATTTACCGGTGGACGCCGGATCGGCAGCTCGTCGAGTGGGCTGTCATGGACAGCATGGGCGACTGTTCCTACCCGCACCTGGTTGAGACGCCGAATGAGGTCCTGTGCCTGTATTACAGCCAGCATGAAAATGGCATGTGCAAGGCCTATCTCTGCTCGTATGACAAGCAGGCTTTTCTGAAGAAGAACTGAAGTCGTTCTCTGCGGTGATTACTCGTTTTTTGCGCCCTGCGGTTTTACATTCAGCGGTGCGCCTGGAAGTAACTGTGGGGTGCGGGGCTTTTCTTGAGTCTTTTTGAGTTGCTCCTGACGCTCTTTCATTTCGTGGTTTCCTTCCTGCATCCAGACGGCGTGCCCAGGTGTCATGTGAGTCCATGGGCTGGGAGAGTGTTCGGAGGATTCAATCTGATGGTCAACCAGCGTGGTGGCCGCTTCCTTGCGCTCAGCTTGCGGATGTAAACAAGCTTCACTTTGTCGCCGGCTTTCTTCATATAAAAGATGCCAGGCACGAATGGCACTCGGTTAAGACCATTCATCGTGGATTTTGAATGTTCGGGAGGACCTCCAAAAGCACCGTTCATCGCGAGCATTGATAATTCAACTTTGGTACAACGGCGTGCCGTGCAGCGGGTTCAATTCGCATGGCACTTCAAACCT